>CAWGRU010000014.1:0-196571 GCA_963825065.1 uncultured Gemmatimonadales bacterium | reverse complement strand
AGCCAATCCGCATCCGGTTCGGTCCCGGGCTGGACTTTCGCGCGACACATCCTCCGCTCGATTCGCGCTCGCATGGGGAAGTCACCGAGCTGGTCATGCGCGAGATCGCCCGGCTCGCGGAGGCCGATCGCGCGAAATACGGCTCTGTGCCCGCTGACGGCTCGCCTTCGACTGCATTAGCTTGACACTGCTCGCCCCTGCTTCCGCCCAGCACGGAATGACACCACAAAGCGTTTTCAGCCTGGTCTCCTACATCGGCGTCGTGGTGCAGGTCGGCGCCACGTCGCTGCTGCTTGCGCTCTTCTACCTGCTGACCCGGCACGCCGGCACCCGTCCCTACTTCGTCCGCTGGGCCTGGGCCTGGTTCGCCCTGGTGCCCGCGCTCCTGCTCGTTGTCATCCGCTACCTCGTCGCTTCTGGAGGAACGCCCGACACGGAGCCACCATCCTCCGCGGTCCTCTCCCTGCTGCACAGCGGATACCTGCTCGGGAAGCTGCTGCACTTCGGTTTGTTCATCTCGGGTGTGTGGCTCTTCGCCCGGGGTGCGCTGCCTCCGGTACGGCCGCTGGTCTGGGTGGCCGGGTCCGTCATCCTCGCCGCAGTTGGCGGTGTCGGCTCGTCCAACCTGCTCCGTGCGATGATCGTGCAGGGGCCCATCGCCGTCGCCACCTTTGCCCTTGGCTCGCTCCTGCTGCTCCGGTTGCCGGCCTCGCGACGGACGATGGGTACCCGGTTCACCGCGGCGACACTTGGCCTGCACGCAGGCCTATGGGCGGGGTACTGGCTGGCCGCCATGAATTCCCTGCCCGGGCCCGGGGCCTCCCTGGGATGGTTGGGGAGGCTGCTCGCCATGAACTCGTATGTCGACTCGGTCACTTCCGCACTGCTGGTCTTCGGCATGGTGGTGATCCTGCTGGAGGACACTCGCCGCGAGGCAGAAGAGGCCCGTGCCGAACAGTTGCGGGCGGTCGAGGAATCGGAGGCGCGGCTCAAGGCGGTCATCGAGACGGCGACCGACGGCATCGTCGCCTCGGACGGGGACGGCCGGCTGGTGTTCGTCAACGGCGGTGCGGCCCGGCTTCTGGGGCAGCGGCGGTCGGAAATGATCGGGCATCCGATCGCGAACTACTTCCCCGAGGCGTCGCGGGCCCAGCTGGAACGTCACCTGCTCGAAATGCGGCGTACCACCCCGGGGCGCCAGGCGGTGTTCGAGGTCTCCGGCCGCGGCGTGAACGGCCGCGAAATCCCGCTCGAGGTCTCGGCCAGCACCCTGGCCCGGCCGGGACCATCCTCGACATCCTCATCCTGCGCGACCTGACCGACCGGCGACGGGCGGAGTCGGACCGGGAACAGCTGCAATCGCGCCTGGCGCAGTCGGTGCGGATGGAGGCGCTGGGGCGGCTGGTCTCCGGTGTGGCGCACCGAGACTCAACAATCCGCTCGCGGCGATTCTCACCTTCAGCGAGCAGCCTCAGCGAGCAGCCGCACGGGGAGATCGCCGGCCCGATCGGTACCATCCGGGAACAGGCGAGACGGGCGCGCGCCATCGTGCGCGACCTGCTCACCTTCGTGCGGCGCCGCGAAGAACGCCGCGAGTCGGCGGAGATCGGCGTGCTGGTCGAACGAACCGTGCGGGCACTGGAAGCCGACCTCGCCCGCCAGGCGGTCAGCCTCAGCGTCACCATCGAGCATGGATTGCCCCACCTCAACTGCGACCCACCTGCCATCGAGCAGGTACTGACCAACCTGCTCGACAACGCGGCACGTGCCGCCGTGGGCGGCAAGGTGTCGCTGGTTATCCGTCGCGAGCGCGATGGGCTGGCCATCGAGGTGGAGGACGACGGTCCCGGCATTCCACCGGCCCACCTGTCGCGGCTTTTCGAGCCCTTCTTCACCACCCGTGGTAGCATCGAGGGCACCGGACTCGGCCTCTCGGTACCGCTCGGCATCGTGCAGCAGTACGGCGGAGTGCTGCACGCTGAGAGTCGCGATCCGGGACCCGGGGCACGGTTCATCGCCTGGCCGCCCCTCGGCGTCACCCCCGGCGCCGTGGCGGTCGCGACCCGTAGCAGCGGCCCGATGGCCGCGGTGCCGGCCGGCGTGAAGGCAGGCCGGGTGCCGATCATCGACGACGAGGACTAGGCCCGCCGGTCTTCGCCTCGAGCGACACCGCCTCGCCCGAAACCACCGCGCTCCTTAGCTCCTCCAATTGCCCCGTCTTCGAGAAGCCGTTCGAACTCCGCGAACTGGCCACCGTGGTGGCCCGGGTCCGCGGTCCCCCTGACTGTCAGGGCGGCACGCCGGCTGCCTTCCTCTCAGATCCCCGCTGTCAGGATGACCGACCCGGCCCCCTCCGGACCGGCATGCAGGCTGCATGAGGTGCAGGCGCGCGCCGGGCGACGAGGCGACCCGGCCACGCTGAACTCATAGCTCACAGTATGGAGGACACCATGACGCTCACGATCCGCCGGCCCGGAACCCCCCTGACCGATCTCCACCGTATCAACCAGGCGCTCGATGCTGCTTTCAGCGGCTGGCCCTTCAGTCCCGAGCCGTCCGAACGCGTATCATCGACCCTGGTCCCCGCCACCGACATCTTCGAGGATGGCGACGGCGTGAAGATCGCCGTGGAACTTCCCGGGCTGAAGCCGGAGGATGTGAAGCTCACGATCGAGAATCACACCCTGACCATTCGCGGTGAGAAGAAGCAGGTAGCGGAGGAGAAGACCACCCGGGTGCATCGCTACGAGCGGAGCTACGGCGTCTTCGAGCGCTCGTTCACGCTGCCGACCTCCGTGGATACCGACCGGACCACGGCGACGTTCGAGAACGGGGTGCTCAGCGTCACGCTGCCGAAGGCGGAGAAGGCCAAGCCGCGGGAGATCACCGTCAAGGTGAACTGAGGTCTCTTCCCGCCGGCCCGAAGGCCTCCCGAGTCACGACCCGGGAGGCCTTTGTTCGACGCTACCGAATGGCATCACGGCCCGGCACACCGCACCCTGGCCGCCGAGCAGCCACGTCCTGCCCCACGGCCAGATCGGCGGCGGGGTGTGGGCCATTGGCCGCCCGCCTCACGGTGGTCCCGGCGCCCCGACCAGAATGAATGGGGCCCAGCGCGATGGGCGCGCATTCGCGCCACCGCCAAGCATCCATCGCCGACGCACGGCCTGGATAGCCTCTGCCGGGTCCGCGCCTGCGTGGATCTCGGCATAGAATTCGACCATGAAGTCCCTGGTCGCGCGGTCTTCGACCCGCCACAGCGTGACAACGACGTGCCGGCTGCCGGCCGCCAGAAAGGCGTGTGACAGCCCGATCATTCCTTCCCCTCGAAAGCGGGTGCCCAAGCCCGTCTCACAGGCTGAGAGCGTCACCAGGTCGGCTTTGAGCCGGAGGCGCTGGATAGCGCTCAAGTCGAGCCCACCGTCGGCCAGGACCAGGTGAGTCAGCTCCGGACGGACTTCGCTGACGAGGGCATGGGTCGCGAAGTGCAGGTAGCGATATCGCTCCGGATGAAGCCCGAGCCATTGATTGCGGCCCGCCTGCGTGCCGATGAGCAGATCGGCCCCCCCGGTCTGGAAGATGCGGCCGATGGCGCGCGCCTCTTCCTCCCCGAAAGGAAGTGGCGCAAGGGCGTCGGAGACTCCCCTGAACGCAACCTGATCGAGCGGAGTCGGGCCACCATGAGGTACCGGATTGGCGACGGCCAGCAGGGTCCTGGTCCATGCGTGGCTGGAGTCCCCCGCGAGCGCCAGCAGAACTGTTGCGGACGGGCCGTACACCACTCTGCGATCCGCCCCCCACGGCGCGGGCAACCCCTCGGGCCACAGGGCTTCGAACGGAATGCGTGCCAGGAGGCCATCGGGGACGACGATTACCTCGCCGGTGTCGGGCGCGAGCGGCGCCACCAGGCGCCGATAGGCATTCCGCGCGGCGGGGACCCAGACGCTGTCGCTCGCACCGCTCATCAGCGCATCGTGGAGGAAGTCCACTAGCGGTGCGAGGGAATCCACCGGCCCCAGGCGGGCCACTCGGATCGAGCCCCGGGAGATCCACCAGCCGTACGCCAGGCTGTCCCCCCAGAAATACGCAAGCAGCCCGCGATTGCCTGACAGCAGCGCACGCTGGAGGTCGGCCAGTGACACGTCGCTGCTCAGACCGATCGGGGTCCCGGGGTGGTCGAGGCGCTCCAGCAGCTCGACCACACGGGCGATTTCACCATCCAGCGCCGGTCTTCGGTCAGGATCGGCGTCGGCTCGTTCCGCATAGGCCGCGCGGAGCGACATCACCAGGCTGTCGCGGGGCGTCAACGAAACTGTGACGGCACCTCGCTCCGCGAGCAACTGCCGCAGGATCCGGGCGTGAGCTCGCTCCGAGACGCGGAAGGCCTGGGCCGCGTCTCCCTTCGCCAGCAGGAGGCCGATGGCGCTCTCGAAAGGTCGGAGATGCAGGTCGGCAATTCCGCTGGCGAGATCTCCCTGGACCAGCCGGCCGCGCCACGATTCCATGAGCTGGATCGCATCCAGGTCATCGCGGAGTGCTCCGAGGTGACCGGCCCTTTGCCGCGCGAGCCCGCGAGCCTCCCGGGCGTCGATCTCGAGCTCCGGCACATCCAGCGAATCGGCCAGCCGCACCGCCTCGTCCGCCCAGCGGATCGCCGCCTGGAGATGCCCCAGGTCCACCTCCGCGTTCGACAGCTCGATTCGCGCGTTCACCCGCTCGTACGGGTAGCCCTTGCCATCCGCAATCGTCCGGGCCGCTTCGGCCAGGGATCGGGCACGGGCCGGTCGCTGGTCCTCGAGCTCCACGTTGGCGAGCTCCAGACGACTCCCCAGCACGGCCCAGGTAAGCCGGGCCGCCCGACCGATGGAGTCCTCCAGGGCGTATTCCCGTCGCGCGAGCGAGTCTTCGTGCAGGGCGAGATAGAGGTTCCCCATGTCGCTATGAACGATGGAGAGGCCCCGCGCGTCCTTCTTTTCCTGATAGATGGCGAGCGCCGCCCGATAGAGCGAGTCTGCCCGCTGGTTGTCGCCCACGTCGGCGTAGACGATGCCCAGGTTGAGGAGCAGACGGGCGTGCTGCACCCGGTGCAGATCGAGATCGAGTTCGAGGCCCCGTTTGCAGGCGGTGATCGCGTCAATCAGCCGTCCGAGGCTGCGGTAATCGAGGCACAGCTCGTTGAGGTCGGAGGCGATGGCATTGTCGTGTCCCGGCCCGAGAGCCCGTTCCGTGACGTAGGTACTCTCGTGGAGCGCCAGGGCGGCGCGATAGCGCGCGGTCTCCTTGTACAGGCGGCCGAGGGAAACCGAAGTGGAGTGAAGCAGGGTGTCATTCCGGACGGCGATCGCCAGCTGGCGGGCGCGGGTCGCGTTGGGGAAGGCGCTGTCGAATTCACCCTGGAGATCCCACCAGTTGCTCAGGATGGAACGGCTCCACGCCTCCCTCGCGGAGTCACTCCGCGAGAGTGCGATGGCGAGCGACTGTCTGAGGAGCGTACCAGCGCTGTCGGTCCGCCCCAGGTGCATCAGGCTGTAGCCGCCCCAGATCGCGGAATGCCACAGCGCGGCACTGTCCCCGGTGGCGGTGAGCGAATCACGGAGGTGCAGGAAGAGCGCCGCGGCTGCGCTATCCTCGCCTGCGGCCTGCAGGCTGTCGGCGATCCGGAATGTCAGCGGAGCTTGGGGTGGCGATGTCGCCCGCTCGCGACAGGCCTGGACCATGCCGAACGAGAGGAAGGCCAGCGCGGCCAGGAGACCGATGCGCCTCACGGCGCACACCCCGGCCAGGCCATCAGTTACGGTTGACCTGGGGGAAGTGGAAACAGGTCGGACCGGCGCAGCGGCAGGTGCAGCCGATCTTCCGCAGTGATCTCGGCTGCGGCTCGTCGGTCGGGCAGCGCCGAGCGCGCCACCGTGAGCGCGGTGTCGCCCGAGACCCGCTCGAGAACGAGTTCTCCCTGCCCGTCGAACAGCCGCACGCGATAGCGCTCGGCCCGGTCCACCCGGCTCCAACTCAGGGTGAGGGAGTCACCACTCGTCTGTGCGGCCACGGTGATGCCCCGCGCCACCCCGCCGCGCTCGGTCGTGTCGGCTGGCTGGGGACCGAATGCCGTTCCCCGTAGCACGAGTCCTGCCGCCACCACGCCGAGCCCCGCGGCGAGCCCCCAGAGGGCGGTGTTAGACAACCGAGGAGCGCGGCGCGCGCCGCCACCGGCCGCGGTCAAGGCCGCGCGAATCGCCTGCCCCTCACGCACCAGCGCCCAGCAGCGGTCGCAGCCGAAGTAATGGGCCTCGAACGCCTCAGCTTCCACCTCGTCGAGCGTGCCGGCGAGGTAGCGGGTATCGAGGTCGCGCTCGTCGACCAGTTCGCAGGTGATCGTGATCTCGCTCATACCCCCTGAGTTCCCGAAGCGTTCGGAGTGTTTCAAACCACCCGAAGATCCAGCAGCGCGCCGAGCTTCTGGAGCGCCCGGTGTTTGCGGACCCGGAGTGCGCCGGGGGTGATCCCCAGGCGTTCCGCGACCGCCGTCGTCTCTTCCTGCCTGAAGTAGAGCAGCTCCAGCAGCAGCCGATCGTCCGCGGGCAGCCGATCCAGCGCCGCCCGCACCGCCCGGCGCCGGTCCTCGCTGATGAGTCCCAGCAGCGGGTCGTTCTCGCCCGAAGGACGAGGGTCCCGGCCCAGGCGGGCGAAGGCCCGGTCCTCCCGGCCGGCGGAGCGATGGTGCTGGAGGCAGATGTGCTGGGCAGTCTGAAATACGAAACCCGGAAGGGCGGCCAGGTTCTCCACTCGGCCGGCTCGAAGCGCCTCGACCACTCGGCGGATGGTTTCCTGGGCCACATCCTCGGCGAAGGACGCGTCATTCACCCGGCGCGAGGCAAACAGGCGGATACGCTCCCAGAACTGCCGCGCGAGGGCATCCTCGGTTGGCGCTTCCACCGGGGGGGACTCGGATGGGGCGGTCGGCGGCGGGGGCTCGCTCATGTAACGCTCGGCGTGGCCCGGCGACTTGTAGGACAGCCTGCCCGTTGCATGGGTGGGCCGAGGGGAAGCGGGGTCGGCACCGATGCCGCCCCCACGTCGGCAGAAGCTACTCCCCGGTCAGATGGGGTGCAACACGACGGCTCGCCCTCCCATCCCTCACCACTGCTTGGTCGGAGGAATCCATGTCCCGGAGTCGTCACTTCCTGAACAGCCTGGGTTACGGTGTAGTAACGCTCGTCGTGAGCGCCTGCGGCGACGCCGTGGACCTCACCCAATCTTCACCGGTAAAGCCGCCTGACACGCCGGCGAGCGTCGTCGCTGCGGCAACGGGACCGGACTACTTCGTCCAGCTGATGCAGGTGGGCACCTCGACCATCCTCCTGCCCGGTACTACCACGCAATTGAGTCCGCGGGCCATTCCGGGCGGTTGGGAGGTCAACGTGCAGATGTACCTCGGCAATGCGGGCAGCGCGGGACAAGTCACCCAGTACGGAAATCTGGTGGTCTTCGACCGCTATCAGACCATCACGATCTGCAGTGCCACCAAGGCGGTGGCACCTCCGGCCCCGCAGCAGAAGGTCCTGATCGGAGGGTTCCGGGTGTTCTATCCTGGCGGCCGACCCCCCATAGGGAAGTTCCTCCAGACGGTCTACCTGCTGCATGCGTTCGATACCCAGTTGAACGGCACCCCGCTTGAGGACACCTACCTGGGGAACAACGCACAGGACTCCTACCTCAGCGTCCCGCAGGGGGGAAGCGTGTCGTGCTACCAGTGAGAACGAGATCTGAATGGGGCAGCGCGGGAGGCGATTGAATTGAGCCTCAGGTGGGTATCGCGGAAGTGCGGATCAACCTTTTCTGGAGGACGTCATGGGCAGCGCAAACGAGAAGAAAGAGTTGAAGGATCTGACGGCGAAGGAGATCACAGAGCGGGAGGCCGAGCGGGTGAAGGGTGGGTTCGGTCCGATCGATGCCAAGAAGCCGCCGGTCTCTGGCGCAAAGCCGGTCGGGCCCATCGACTCCTGACCTGCCGCAGGCACCGCAGAGTCACCCCCATATCCCCGCAGGCGGAGCACACCATGAGCGCAAACGAGAAGAAGGAGCTGAAGGATCTGACGGCGAAGGAGATGACGGAGCAGGAGGCCGAGCGGGTGAAGGGTGGGATCGGTCCGATCGATGGCAAGAAGCCGCCGGTCTCTGGGGCAAAGCCGGTCGGGCCCATCGACGGCTGAGAGGCGAGGGAGGTGGCAGGAATTACTCAACCCTCCCGGGTCATCGACCTGGGAGGGTTGGGTAGTGAGGGGAAGAACCCGCCTCTCGCTTGGCGCGTCAGTACCAGCCGATCGGCGCCTCGTCGAGGTTGATGTAGATCTGCTTGGTCTCGAGATACTCCTCCACGCCCCAGTGGCCGAGTTCGCGACCGAAGCCGGACATCTTGTAGCCGCCCCACGGCGCCTCGAGCATGGTGGGCTGCATGTGGTTCACCCACACGATCCCCGCCTCGAGCTGCTTCACCACCCGGAACGCCTTGAAGATGTCGCGGGTCCACACCGCGGCGGCGAGGCCGAAGGGTGTCGTATTGGCGATCTCCAGAGCCTGCGCCTCGTCCTTGAAGGGGATGACGCTCATCACCGGGCCGAAGATCTCCTCCTGCGCGATGCGGGCGTTGTTGTCCACGTCGTAGAAGATCGTCGGTTCCACGTACCAGCCCTTGTCGAACTTGGGCGCCCCGCCGCCGGCGGCGACCTTCGCCTCCTTCTTGCCGATCTCCTGGTACTTGCGGACCCGGTCGCGCTGCTCGGCGCTCACCAGCGGCCCCATCTTGGTCTCCCGTTCGATGCCCGGGCCGAGCCGGATGGTCTTGGCCTTGGCGGCGCAGGCCTCGACGAACTTCTTGTAGATCTCCTGCTGCACCAGCACCCGGCTGCCAGCGGAACAGACCTCGCCCTGGTTGATGAAGGTGCCGAAGAGAGCGCCATCGACCGAGGCCTCGAAGTCGGCGTCGGCGAAGAAGATGTTGGGCGACTTGCCGCCCAGCTCGAGGGAGACCCGTTTGAGCTGATCGGAGGCGCTCCGCATGATGAGCTTGCCGACCTCGGCCGAGCCGGTGAAGGCGATCTTGCGGACGTCGGGGTGGGAGACGAGCGGGGCGCCGGCGTCGGGGCCGAGGCCGGTGACCACGTTGATGACCCCGGGCGGGAGCCCGCAGGCTTCGAAGTCGGCGGCCAGCGCGAGCAGCGAGAGCGGCGTCTGCTCCGCCGGCTTGATGACCACGGTACAGCCGGCGGCGATCGCGGGGCCCAGCTTCCAGGCGGCCATGGCGAGCGGGTAGTTCCAGGGGATGATCTGCCCGGCCACGCCCATCGGTTCCTTCACCGCCAAGACCATGGCGTTGGTGGGGACCGGGATCACCTCGCCGTTGATCTTGGTAGCGAGGCCGCCGTAGTACTCGAAGCAGACCGCCGAATCGTCCATGTCGTACTCGGACTCGACGATCGGCTTGCCGGAATTCAAGGTTTCGAGCCGCGCCAGTTCGTCTCGCCGGGCCCGGATCCGCTCCGCGATCCGGAACAGGATCCGGCCCCGCTCCTGGGCGCTGGTGCCCTTCCAGCCGCCGTAGAATGCCTTCTTGGCCGCCTCGACCGCCCGGGCCACGTCCTTGGCGTCGCCGGCGGGGCAGGTGGCGATGACCCCCTCTGTGGCGGGGTCATACACGTTGAACGTCTTCCCATTGGCCGAGTTGACGAACTTCCCGTCGATATACATTTGATAGGCTTTCACGATCCTGGCTCCACGCTGAAGGGAAATCGGCCCCCGGCGACGGCCAGTATTGCGGCGGCTCGGACGGGGGCCCAACTTGGCCTTATAGTATCCCACTTTCGGCGGACGGCAATGCACCTGACGGCGCGGTACAACCTGCGGCGTATGGGGCTCTTCATCCTGCTCGGCCTGGCGGCCTGCAACGATAATGGGCTGCAGCCGCGGGCCGTGCCGGCACATATCAGTATCGCGCAGGGGGACCTGCAGACGGGGACGGTCGGGAGTCAGCTCGACACCGCGCTGACGGTCATGGTCACCGACCGCGCTGACCAGCCGGTCGCGGGCGTGCTGGTGAACTTCGGGCTGCCGGCCGGGGCCGGGACGCTGTCGACTCAGGCCACCACGACCGACGCCTCGGGCCAGGCCCGCAGCCGGTGGAGCCTGCCGACCACGGCCGGCACGTACGCAGCCCACGTCAAGGCCGCGGGACTCGACAGCCTGACCTTCACGGCGACCGCGACGGCCTCAGCGCCGACCGCGCTGCACATCGTCTCGGGTGACACCCTCGCCGGCAGCGTCGGCGTTCCACTCGATAGCGCCGTGCGCCTGGAGGTCCGGGATGCCTTCGGCAACCCGGTCAGCGGCGCGTCGATCGTGCTCTCTGTGACTGGTGGCAGCCTGAGCGGCCCGACCGTCGTGACCGACGCCGCGGGGCAGGGGCTCGTGTCGTGGACCATGCCGACTGACTTCGCCGTCGTCAATCTGCTCGCCGTGGCCGGCCCCGACACCGCGCGCGCCGTTGCCTTCGCCTTCCCCCTCGATTCGGCGCTCCTGACCGGCGGCTACGCGCATGGCTGCCGCATCTTGCCGGGCGGGGCCGCCGAGTGCTGGGGAGGAAACAGCTTCGGCGAGCTGGGCACCGGCGACACGGCGGAGGCCTTGACGCCGCAGCCGGTGAGCGGCGGGCTGGCCTGGAGCAGCATCGGCGGAGGCAGCCTTTCCACCTGCGGGCTGACCGTTCAGGAAGTGCCGTACTGCTGGGGCGAGGTCCTGCCCGGAGGGATCCCGAGTCCGACGCTGAGCCCGGTTCCCCTGGGCGGAGGAGTGAGTCTCAGGTCGTTGACTGTCGGGGCGGGCCACGCCTGCGGGCTCGATCGGGGCGGGCAGGCCTACTGCTGGCACGGTAACGCGCATGGCGAGGTCGGGGTGGCACCGCAGACCAGCTGGATTCCGGATCCGACCCCGGTGGCAACGACGCTCCGTTTCCGTCAGATCAGTGCAGGGAATGGCGTCACCTGCGGGTTGACCCGCACGGGACGAGCCTATTGCTGGGGGAGCAACGCCTGGGGCATGCTGGGCAACGGGGGCACTGCCGACGAGTCCGCCCCGTCGCCCGTCGCGACCACCAATCGCTTCGCGCGGATTTCGGTGGGAGACGGAATCGTCTGTGCGGCGACCTTTGCCGGCGATGCCTGGTGCTGGGGGGATGGTACGCTCGGGGGTCTTGGGAATGGGCAGTTCGGAACCGGGGCGGTCCGGGCGCCAGTCGCCGTCGTGGGTGGACACCGCTTCGCGAACATCACGGTGGGCTCGGTGTTCGCCTGCGGGCTGACCGGCGGCGGCGTCGCGTACTGCTGGGGCTGGAACGGTGACGGCGCGCTGGGAGCGGGCGACCTGACCGACCGGGCAGACCCGACGCCGGTCTCAGGCGGACTGAACTTCACGACCCTCCATGCCGGCTTCGACTTTGTCTGTGGCCGCACCGCCGGCGGCGGGAGCGCCTGCTGGGGCGGCAACCTGAACGGGCGCACCGGGACGGGACGGACCGACGTGCTGGTGCTGCCGACTCCCGCGGTCGCGCTGCCGGCGTTTGTCTCCATCACCTCCGGCGACGAGCACAGCTGCGGCCTTACCTCGGGCGGTACCGCCTACTGCTGGGGTGGGAACGGCTTGAGCCAGTTGGGCGACGGCACGACAGGCGCCCCCCGCTACGCCGCCGCGGCCGTCACGGGGGGGATCCAGTTCACCAGTCTGGATGCGGGCGGACATGGAACCTGCGGCCTGGGGACCGACAGTCTGGCCTACTGCTGGGGCGGCAACAAGTATGGGCAGGTCGGTGACGGCACCACGACTGATCGCCAGGTGCCGACGGCGGTCTCCGGCGGGCTCAAGTTCGTGCTGCTGCGCCACGGCACAGGCGATCACGTCTGCGGAATCACCGAAACCTATCGGCTCTACTGCTGGGGACAGAATGCGGACGGCCAGCTGGGCGATGGCACCTTGCTCACGCGCACCGTACCGGCACCGATAGCCGACACCCAGGCATTCACCAGTGTGTCGCTCGGCTACCAGCACACCTGCGCGCTGACGCCGGCTCACCAGGCCTACTGCTGGGGCAAGGGCAAGGCGGTCGGCTCGGGGGATTCGACGGGTTCACCGACGCCGGTCGCGGTCGCAGGCGGACTGAGCTTCTCCGCGATCAGCGCAGGCGGGTTTCACAGCTGCGGGCTCGATCTGTCGGGCGCCGCGTTCTGCTGGGGGTCCGGCGGGGGCGGGCAGCTCGGTGGTGGCGATCTCGGCGACGCGATGACCCCGACCGCCATCTCAGGCGCCGGGTTGTTCGTCGCGCTCCGAAGCGGTCTCACCGCCACCTGCGGGCTGGATAGTTCGGGCGCAGTGAGCTGCTGGGGATTGAACAGGAACGGTGAACTCGGCGTGGGCGACCAGAATTTCCGGAACGTGCCCACCGCGATGTCGAGTTCGCTGGCACTGAATCAGGTCAGCTTGGGGACTGACCATGTCTGCGGCCTGACCGTCGCGGGTGGCACGGTTTGCTGGGGACAGAACGCCCTCGGCCAACTCGGTCAGGGCTTTGGATCCTCCCTGCTTCAGCCAACGCTGGTGCCGTAGGCCCGAGCCCGTACGACGTCAGGCCGCGAAGTGCAACGACCCTCCGGGACTGCCGTCCCGGAGGGTCGTTGCACGGTCGGGTTCGTGACGCTCCGCAGCTCACCCGTCCTTCAGAATCTCCCGTGCCGCGTTGTAGCCGCAGGCCCCCATCACCCCGCCACCCGGATGGGTTGCGGCGCCGCACAGGTACATCCCCTTCACCGGCGTACGGTAGTCGGCGTAGCCCGGCACCGGCCGCATGAACGAGAGACTTGAGAGCGACATCGTCCCCTGCATGATGTTGCCGCCGGTGAGGCCGTAAACCCGCTCCAGGTCCGCCGGGGAAAGCACCTGGTAGTTGAGCACCGATTTCCGGAAGTTGGGCGCGTACTCGGTCATGATGTCGATGCACCGCTCGGCGTAGCGCTTCTTGTTCTCCTCCAGGGTCCCCGCATCCGGCGCGAGCTTGTAGGGGAAGTACTGGGTGAACATCGACATGACGTGCTTGCCCGCCGGCGCCACGCTGTTGTCGAGCGACGAGGGAATCGTCGCCTCGATAATGGGGCTGTCGGAGATGTAGCCGTACTTCGCCCGGTCGAACGCCTTTTCGATATAGGTCCGGTCGGGACAGAGATGGATGGTGCCGCGGTGCTGCGGGCCCGGAGTGTTGCCGGGGAGGCAGGTGAAGTCCGGCACCTCGGAGAGCGCCAGGTTGATCTTGGCGCTGCCGCTGGCATAGTCGAGGTTCTTCACCGCGTCGACGAACTCCGCCGGCAGGTCCTTGCCGTCCATGAGCCGCAGGAAAGTGACGGTGGCATCGAGGCAGGAGATGACCTTCCTGGCCTGGTACTCGGTGCCGTCCGCCAGCGCCACGCCGGTCGCCCGGCCGTCCTTCACGATGATCCGCGACACCGTGGCGTTCACCTTGATCTCGGCGCCCTTCTCCGTCGCGGCCGAGGCGATCGCGTTGGAGAGCCCGCCCATGCCGCCGCGCACGTAACCCCACACGCCGCGCACCCCGTCGCACTCACCCATCACATGGTGGAACAGGACGTAGGCGGTGCCGAGCATCGACGGCGTCGCGAACGCACCGATGATGGCATCGGTGGCGATCGTCGCCTTCACCTCCTCCGATTCGAACCAGCGATCGAGGATGGGATTGGCGGCGCCGGTGAGGATCTCGATCGCCTTCTGGCCGTCGGTGCCCAGCCTCCTGAAGCCGAGTCCCAGCTTGAGCAGGTTGAGCAGATTGCCGGGCGCCATCGACCAGGGGCTGGGCGGGGTCTGCACCAGGGTCGGCTCGAGGAAGTCGGCGACCCGCTCTAGCATGGCCTCGTACTTCGGCAGGTTCTCGGCGTCTTTCCTGGAGAACTTGGCGATCTCCCGGTGGGTCATCTCCTTGTCCGGACCCATCATCAGGTAGCGGCCGTCGGGGAAGGGGGTGAAGCTCGACGGGCTGCGCGGCAGCATCTCGAAGCCGTGCCGCTTGAGCTCGAGGTCGCGGATGATCTCGGGACGGAACAGGCTGTTGACGTAGCTGGCCGTGGACACTTTGAAGCCGGGCCAGAGTTCCTCGGTGACGGCGCAGCCGCCGACCAGTTCGCGGCGTTCGAGTACCAGCACCTTCCGTCCGGCACGGGCGAGATAGGCGGCGGTGACGAGGCCGTTGTGGCCCGCGCCGATGATGATCGCGTCGTAGGTCGTGGTCATGGATGTTCCGGTGGTGACGGGCGATCACTCCGGTCGCGCCGGGGCGACCAGGGGATCACGGTTCGGGGCGGCCCCACGGGTCGCCCGCACGATAGTGGCCAGCGGGGGGCGGGCGGGGCTCCGCCCGCCCCGCGGTCACCACTCGTCTTTGTCGAGGCGAAGACCAACACCACCAGCCGCATCCCACGAAACGGTGCGGGAGCGGTCGAACGCCCGAATGCGGGCGGCGGGGTGTGGCAGGCGGGGAGTCATTGCGGAGACAACCTAACGGCGGGACGCGGCGGCGCAACCGGGCGAATGTGACCGGGGGTCGGAGTTCAGGCGGTGTCTTCCCGCATCAGTCGCGCCCAGATCACGATCACCGCGACCGACAGGATGAAGATGACGGTCGCGGCGGCGTTCACCTCCGGGGTGATCCCGCGGCGCAGCAGGCCCCAGATCTGCAGCGGCAGCGTGTTCTGGCGGCCGATGAGAAAGAAGGACACGGCGATCTCATCGAGGCTGAGGGTGAACACCAGGAGGGCGCTTCCCAGCACGGCGGAGCGGATCACCGGCAGCGTCACGTTCCAGAAGGTCTGCCAGGTGGTCGCGTAGAGGTCCTGGCTGGCCTCCTCCAGCACCCGGTCGAAGCGGCGCAACCGCGCATAGACCTGGGTCACCACCACCGAGGTGAGCGCCGCGCCGTGGCCCAGCACGACCGGCCAGCCGGGGACCAAGGGAAAGCCGCTCGAGAGCGACAGGCCGATGAACGAGAAGAAGGTAAGCAGTGCCACGCCGGTGATCACCCCGGGCAGGATGAGCGGCAGGAGCACCAGCCGCTCGAAGGCTGCCTTGCCGGGGAATTCCAGCCGGTCCAGCACGAACGCGCCGGGCACGCCGACGCCCAGCGCGAGGAGCGTGGCGAGCAGGGCGAGCTTGAGGCTCGCGCCGGCCGCCTCCAGCAGGCCACGATCGTCCGCCAGGGCGCCGAACCAGCGCAGGGTGAAGGGGTGGAACGGCCAGGCGACGATGTTGGCGTCGTGAAAGGCGTACAGGATCACGACCCCGAGTGGCAGGTAGATGAACAGGAAGACGGCAATGCCGGCGCCCCAGAGCGCCTGGGTTAGGCGATCGGCGGGCCGGGTGCTCATGCGTGCAGGGTGCCCCGTCCGGCGCCCGCCTGGCCGGGTTTCGCGCCGCCATAGTTCATCCGGTCTTCGACCATCCGCGCGAAGGTGAGCAGGGTGATGGTCATGGCCAGCATGACCACCGACACGGCGGCGCCGAGGGGCCAGTTGTAGGCCACGCCGAAGAGACTGACGACCAGGTTCGAGACCATGAGCGCGCTGTCGTTGCCGCCCAGCAGCGACGGCGCGATGAAGTCGCCCATGCTGAGCACGAAGGCGAACGTGCACCCCGCGATCACGCCCGGCAGCGACAGCGGCACCACCACGTGCCAGAAGGTCTTCCAGCGATTGGCGTAGAGATCCTGGCTGGCCTCCTTGAGGCCGGGCGGGATCGACTCGAGGATCGCGTAGATCGGCATCAGGGTGAACGGCACGTAGATGTGCACCAGCGCGATCATCACCGCCCACTTGCTGTAGAGCAGGATGGTGAGCGGCTCGTGGATCACGCCGATGGCCCCGAGGAAACCGTTGAGGATGCCTTCCTGACCCAGGATGATCTTCCACGCGTAGGCGCGGACCAGGTAGCTCACCCAGAGCGGGATGATGACCGCCATGTAGAGCAGGTTCTTGTGCCGGGTCACCTTGAAGGCGAGCAGGTAGGCGAGCGGGTACGCGAGCAGCAGCGAGGCGAGCGTGACCCGCGCCGCGATCCCGGCGGAGAACAGGATGGTTCTCGGATAGAGATCGGTCCCGAAGAGCCGGCCGTAGTTCTCCAGGGTGAGCTCGTGGGTCAGCTGGCCGTTCTTGAGCCGGAAGAACGAATGGGCAAAGAGGAAGAGATAGGGCAGCAGCAGCAGGATGCCCACCCAGCCGATCGGCACCGAGGCGCCGAGGATCGTCTTCCAGCGTCTATTCACCGACCCGGACTCCCCGTTCGGCGGGCCAGGTCACCCGCAGGGCCGCGCCGGCCGCCGGGATGGGCTCGGCGGCCGGCCAGTGCATCACCAGTGACTGGCCGTCGGCGAGCGCGGTGTGCAGCCGGGTGACGGCTCCGCTGAAGATGGCTTCCTTCACCGTGACCTCGACGATGGGCCCGCGATCAACCGTGGCAGCGGCATCAGTCGCGGCGCTACTGGATACGGCCGGCTCGATGTACTCCGGCCGGATGGCCAGCCAGGCGCCGTCGACCAGACCCACCACGGCGCCGGTGAGCAGGTTGGTCTCGCCGATGAAATCCGCCACGTACCTCGACGCCGGCCGCTCGTACATCGCCTGCGGGGTGTCGAGCTGGGCGATCCGGCCGTTGCGCATCAGCACGATGCGGTCGCTCATCGTCAGCGCCTCTTCCTGGTCGTGGGTCACGTAGATGAACGTGATGCCGAGCTGCCGGTTGAGGTGCTTGAGTTCGAGCTGCATCTCCTTGCGGAGCTTGAGATCGAGCGCGCCGAGGGGCTCGTCGAGGAGCAGCACCCGGGGCCGGTTGACCAGGGCGCGGGCGAGCGCCACCCGCTGCTGCTGCCCGCCGGAGAGCTGGCGCGGCGCCCGGTCGGCGAGCTGGCCGAGCTGGACCATCTCCAGCGCCTGGGTGACCCGCTCGGCGATCTCGGCCCGGGCCACCTTCTTCATGCGGAGGCCGTAGCCGACGTTGTCCCACACGCTCATGTGCGGGAAGAGGGCGTATTGCTGGAAGACGGTATTGAGGTCGCGGCGATAGGGCGGGAGCCCGGTGACCCGGGTCCCGCCCATGAGAATCTCGCCGCTGGTCGGATGTTCGAAGCCGGCGATCATCCGGAGCGTCGTGGTCTTGCCCGACCCGCTGGCGCCGAGGAGGGTGAGGAACTCCCCCGCCGCCACCGACAGGTCGAGGTGATCGACCGCCACGAAGTCGCCAAAGCGCTTCGTGACGGCCTGCAGTTCGAGGATCGGCGGCAATTACTTCCCCGACTTCACTTCGTTCCAGATCTCCTGGTACTTGTCGCGCTTGCTGCCCCACTGCCAGAAATTCACCTTGTTGCCGTAGTCGGCGATGTCCTTCTGCAGCGCGGCGGCCTCCGGCGCCATGTAGGCCTTCGCGGCCGGATTGGCGACGT
Organism: uncultured Gemmatimonadales bacterium; assembly: GCA_963825065.1. Classification (GTDB taxonomy): domain Bacteria; phylum Gemmatimonadota; class Gemmatimonadetes; order Gemmatimonadales; family GWC2-71-9; genus JADJOM01. The sequence goes on along the minus strand of CAWGRU010000014.1, from coordinate 179,038 downwards.
TGTACGCGGTGACGTCGGACATCAGCTTCTGGGTGAAGGGCTGGGCCGCATACTCGAGCCAGGCATAGGCCGCATCGAGATTGCGGGCGCCCTTGGTCAGCACCCAGTGGTCGGCCCAGGCGGTGGTGCCTTCGGTCGGGATGATCTCGCCGGCCGGGAACTTCGCGGCGCGCAGCTGGCTGGTCATGAGCGGCCAGCCCTCGCCCGCCACGATCTCGCCGCTCTGGAAAAGCTGGGTCATGTCGCCGGCGGTGACCCAGTACTTGCGGACATTCGGCTTCAGTTCGAGCATCTTCGCCTTGACCTTGGCCAGATCCTCGTCGGACAGGTTGTAGAGCTTGCTCGGGTCGGTGGGATCATCCATGCCGAGGACCTGGGCGACCATGTACAGCGTGGCGATGTCGTCCTGCAGGGAGAGCTTGCCCTTGTACTTCTTGTCCCACAGCTGCGCCCAGCTGGTCGGCGCCGGCTTCAGCTTGGTGGTGTCGAAGATCATCGGGTTGGGACCGAAGGCCCAGGGGAGCCCGAAGACGGTGGAGTCCTTGCGCGCGACCTTCAGGTCCCGGAAGCTGGCCATCAGGTCGCCATAGCTGGGAATCCGCTTGAGGTCGAGCGGCTGGGCGAGGCCGGCTTCGATGATGGCGGTGACCGCGTCCGAGGAGGGCGACACCAGGTCGATCGTCTCCGAGCCGCCGGCCCGCAGCTTGGCCACCAGGTCGTCGCTCGAGCCCATGTAGGTCGCGTTGACCTTCACCCCGCATGCCTGCTCGAACGGCTTGGTGAAGAGGGTGTCGGTATAGCCCTCCCAGACCATGAAGTTCAGTTCGCCGCCGATCGGCTTGGGGCAGAGCTTGGCGAGGTAGGTGCTCGCGTCCGCCCGGGCATCGCTCGTGGCCTGGATGGTGATCTTGGTGGCGGTGGTGCTGGCGGCCGGGGCGGCCTTCTCGCCACCGCAGGCGGTGAGGGTCAGCGCACCGAAGGAAAGGAGCGCAGCCGCGCGAACAGTGCTACGGACGGGAAGCATCGGGAATCGACCTCGCTGGAGGGGAACGGGGGCTACGGCCAGAGGGGACAACCTACATCGGGACGCCCGGATGGCAAATCCGTCCGGCTCTGCCGGAATCCCGCGACCTTCCTACATTTGAACCCGGGGGGTGGGTGCACCCCCCTGTGCCACTCCCGCCTCGTGAGATCCATGCCCCGCACCCCGCCCGCCACCCGCCCCAACCCCGGACCCGCCGCGAGCGAGGACGCCTCCATGCGCGTGCTCGAACGGCTGTCGGTCATCGGCGAAATGACCCTCGCGATGAGCCGGGCGCCATCCTTGATCGATATCTACCGTGAGGCGCTCGACGCCATCGTGCGGGTCACCGGTACCTCGCGCGCCTCGATCCTCCTTTTCGATCCCGACGGCGTCATGCGCTTCAAGGGATCGCGTGGGCTCTCCGACCGATACCGGGCGGCCGTCGAGGGCCATACACCCTGGGTGCCGGGCCAGCCCGATCCGGAGCCGATCCTCGTCCGCGACGTCGTCGCCGACGCCTCGCTCGGCGAGTACCAGGCCACGATTCTCGGGGAGGGGATCCGGGCGATGTCGTTCATCCCGCTGGTCAGCGGCGGCGGGACGATCGGCAAGTTCATGGTGTACTACGACGCGCCACACGAATTCGTCCCGGAGGAGGTCCAGCTGGTCCGCAACATCGCGGCGCACACCGCGTTCGTGATCGACCGGCAGCGGGCCGTGGACCTGCTCGAAGTGGAGCGGGGGCTGTTCGTGGGGGGGCCGACCGTCCTCTTCCAATGGCGGCCGGGACCGGACTGGGCGGTGGAGTACGTGTCTCCGAACGTCACCGCCCAGTTCGGCTACCAGCCCGAGGAACTGGCGGGGGCCCACGCCAGTTATGCGGCCCTGATCCACCCCGACGACCGGGCGCGGGCGGTGCAGGAGGAGAATGCCTTCCTCGCGGAAGGGCGGCATTCGTACGAGACCGAATACCGGCTGCGTCGAGCCGATGGCGAGTATCGCTGGGTCTACGACTTCAGCATCCCGGTCCGGGGCTCCGCCGGCGAAGTCCTCCAGTTCCACGGCTACGTGCTCGACATCCACGAGCGCCGGATTGCGGGCGAGCGGCTCCGCGAAACCCAGCGGCTGGAGAGCCTCGGCATCCTCGCCGGCGGCATCGCCCACGATTTCAACAACCTGCTGATGGGTGTGCTCGGCAACGTCAGCCTGCTGCTGGGCGACCTGTCAGAGGACTCGCCGATGCGCGCCACGGCCCGCGACATCGAGACGGCGGCCCGGCGGGCGGCCGACCTCACCCGCCAGCTGCTGGCCTATTCGGGCAAGGGGAGATTCGTGGTGGAGCGGCTCGACCTGTCGCGCATGGTCGAGGAGTCGGGGCAGCTGCTGGCCACGATCACCTCCAAGAAGGCGACGCTGCAGTATCACCTCGCGCGGGCGCTGCCACCGGTCGAGGGTGACGCGACCCAGCTCCGCCAGGTGGTGATGAACCTCCTCACCAACGCCTCCGACGCCCTCGGCGATCAACCCGGAACGGTGACCGTCACCACCGGCCTGGAGCGGCTCGACGCGTCATGGGCCGCCGGCGCATTCCACGCGGGCGAACCGGCGCCGGGGCCGCACGTCTTCGTGGAAGTACAGGACACGGGCGCCGGGATGGAGGCGGCGATGCTGCCGCGCATCTTCGATCCGTTCTTCACCACCAAGTTCCATGGGCGCGGACTGGGGCTGGCGGCGGTGCTCGGCATCATGCGCGGCCATCGGGGCGCGATCCGAGTGGAGACGGCACCGGGCCGGGGAACCACCTTCCGGCTGTACCTGCCCGCCCGCGACGGAGTCGCGCCGCAGGTCGAGGTCGCACCGGCCGGCGGTCTGGTACCCGACGGTTCGGTTGCGGGCCTCACGGTCCTGGTCGTCGACGACGAGGCAATCGTCCGCGAAGTGGCCAGGCGGACGCTCGAGCGCGGAGGGTACCGGGTACGGCAGGCGGAGGACGGCCGGCGCGCGCTGCAGATACTCGCCGAGCCGGGCATCGCGATCCACGCCGTGCTGCTCGATCTGACCATGCCGGAACTGAGCGGCGAGGAGACCTTCGCCCTCATCCGCGAGCAGTGGCCCCGGCTCCCGGTCATCCTCAGCAGCGGCTATACCGCCGAAGCGGACGGCAATTGGTTCGAGGCGAGGGGCTTCACCGGCTTCATCCAGAAGCCCTATGCCGCGAGCGACCTCGTCTCCCTGATCCGCAAGACGATCGAGCCATCGGCCGGCTGACCGCCCTCGACTTTTCCCACCTCCCGCGCTAAGCTCGGCGAACTCTCGATTCTCCCCTGCCGGAGTCCGCCGATGGCCCGCGCGATCGACCTCAAGACTTCCATCCCCGGCCCCAAGAGCCTTGCGCTTGGCGCCCGCCGCGCCAAGGCGGTGCCGAAGGGCGTCCCCGCGACCACCCCCATCGCGATCATCCAGGCCGACAACGCGGTCGTCACCGACGCGGACGGCAATCGGCTGATCGATTTCGGTGGCGGCATCGGCGTGGTCAACGCCGGCCACCGGCACCCGAAGGTGGTGCAGGCGGTGAAGCAGCAGCTCGATCACTTCACCCATGTGTGCTTCCCGGTGTCGATGTACGAGCCGTACATCGAGCTGGCCGAGAAGCTGAACGCCCTCACCCCCGGCACCCACGAGAAGCGGACCTTCTTCGTGAACAGCGGCGCCGAAGCGGTGGAGAACGCGGTCAAGGCGGCGCGCAAGGCGACGGGGCGGCAGGCCATCGTCTGCTTCGAGCACGCCTTCCACGGCCGCACCTACCTCGGGATGTCGCTCACCTCCAAGGTCAATCCCTACAAGAACGGCTTCGGCCCGTTCATGCCCGAGATCTACCGGATTCCGTTCCCGTACTGCTACCGCTGCGACGGGGGCCCCAAGAACGGCGTCTGCTGCATGGCCGATCGGTCGCACCTGGAGCACCTGCTCGCCTCACACGTCGATCCGAAGAGCGTGGCGGCGGTGATCATGGAGCTGGAGGTCGGCGAGGGCGGGTTCATTCCGGTGCCGCCGGCCTACCTCGCCATGCTGGCCCAGTTCTGCAAGGACCACGGGATCGTCTTCATCGCCGACGAGATCCAGACCGGCTTCGGGCGGACCGGCAAGCTGTTCGCCTCCGAGCACTACGGGCTGGTGCCGGACATTATCACGACCGCCAAGTCGCTCGCCGGCGGATTGCCGCTCGCGGCGGTAACCGGCCGGGCGGAGATCCTCGACGCCGCGCAGGTCGGTGGTCTGGGCGGCACGTACGGCGGGAATCCTCTGGCATGTGCGGCGGCGCTCGCGGTCATCGATGCGATGCGCGAGGAGAGGCTGGTCGAGAAGGGAGCGAAGGTCGGCGAGAAGATCCGGGCCCGGTTCGAGCAGTGGCGGGCGAAGTTTCCTGAGGTGGGGGATGTCCGGGGGCTCGGCGCGATGATGGCCATCGAGCTGGTGAAGGACCGCACCACCAAGGAGCCCGCCAAGGAACTCACCGGGAAGCTGCAGGCCGAGGCGCTGAAGCGCGGGCTGATCCTGCTGTCGGCGGGAACGCTGGGTAACGTGATCCGGGTCCTGGTGCCGCTCACCGTCGGGGATGCGGTGCTGACGGAGGGGCTCGACGTCATGGAGGAGGCGTTCAAGGCCGCGGTCGGACGATGAACTACGCTGGGTGGACGGCCGGCGCTCTCCGCGTCGGCCTGCCGCCTGTCACGCCGCTGCCGCGCTGCTTCCGTAGATCCATCCCATCACACCCCCATAAACCAGATGGCCCAGCAGGCTGCCGGCGATGAGTTCGACGTCGCCGTTGGAGAAGACGCCGGCGCCGACGAGCGGCATGAAGGCGAGCTGCGCCACCACGAACACGAGCACCCCGTAGATGGCGCCGCGGAGGAGCGGCGGGCCTGGGAGGCGCCGCTGAACCGCGGCGGCGTAGATCAGCGCCAGGAGCATCCCGACCAGGAAGTGGATCAACCACCCGATGGCCGGACCGATCGTCAGGTGGCCGGAGGCAAGACCGAGCGAGGTGCTGAGGATCTGGCCGATGGCGATCTTCGGCAGGCCGACCGACGGCTCGACGAGCAGGAGGGCCGTCATGACTCCTGTGCCGATGAGCCCCGCCGCTGCCGCGCGTGTGACGTTCATCCGCTCTCCCTGGAATGGGTTGGCTCGACCGCCGTGGCGGTCGAGAATGCCGACACGACTGTCAGGGGTCGGCAAGCCCGTGGCTCACCGAATAGACGTAGGTCGCGACCAGAAAAGTCTGAGTCTCGGTGATGCCGCCGGGGTGCGGCACCATGAGGGTGCCGGACAACCCGTTGTCGATGCGGTCGACGATCGCATCGAAAGTCCCGCTGATGTGTCGCCAGCTCTTTCCCGTCAGCGCCGGGGCGATCGGTCCACCCTGCAGTCGTTGCCCGTGGCAGGCAGAACAGTTTCCCTTCCCGTGGAATACCTTGCGCCCTGCATCGACCATGGCAGGCGTCAGGAGGGCGGAATCCGGTTCGGTGTGCTTGACGGTGGTGTCCACCGTCTGCGCGCCCGCCTGAGCGCTTGCGCGGCTCGCGCCGATGGCCAGGAGTGCGAGCAGCAGCCAGCCCGTGGAGGATCGGGTCATCGTCATACCCCGGAGGATGTGGTCAGTAGCCGGAGAGGGATAGTACGCCTACCTCCGGAGGGGCACAATCAGATCGATGAGTCATCTTGTCACTCCTCGAAGAGCCAGATTGTCACTGGCCCGAGGCGCCATTCATTAACACTGTCAGGGAGACTCCACCATGCCCTCGTCTACGCCGGGGGCGAACTGGGCCATACCCATACCCGGAGATCTCCGATGTGCGCAACACGCTGGTTGACGTCCGCCTTGATCCTGTTTGCCGTCTCACCAGTTGCCGCCAGCGAGACTCCAACCGAGATGGCCCGCGCCTATGTGGCAGCACACACCGTCGCCGGTCATGCAGTGCCCAGCTTCGCCCGACAGACCGGGCTCGCCTGCAGTGCCTGTCATTATCAGTTCCTCCAGCTGACGCCATTCGGGCGCAAGTTCAAGCTGAACGGCTACACCATGACCAATCGGCCGGTCATTACCGAGACCGATTCCACCAACGGTGGCAAGCTGGGGCTGAATCCCTTCTCGCTGTTGTCCGCCATGGCGACCGCGGGGGTCACCCACACCAAGGACAAGGTGCCCGGCACGCAAAACGACGCGGCGGCACTGCCGCAGGAGCTCAGTGTGTTCTTGTCGGGCAGGATCGCCCCGAAGGTGGGCCTCTTCTCCCAGTTCACCTATGCGGGCGCCGACGGTGGATTCGGCATCGACAATCTCGACATCCGGTTCGCCGACAAGGGGCACCTGGGTGGAAGCACCGAGGTCATCTACGGCCTCACCCTCAACAACAACCCCACGATTCAGGATCTGTGGAATTCGACGCCCGGATGGGGCTTCCCCTTCATCGGGTCGGACGCGGCACCCGGTCCCGCGGCCAGCACGATGATCGATGGCGGGCTGTCCCAGAACGTGCTTGGCCTCGGCAGCTACGCACTCTTCGGCGATCTCGTCTACGCCGAGTTCGATGTGTACCGCTCGGCGCTGCAGGGCGCGGCGGCTCCGTCGGACGCCACCGGGGCGATCAAGGGGGTGGCGCCGTACTGGCGGGTCGCGCTCACGAAGAACGGGGACTACCAGTCGGCGATGATCGGGACCTTCGGGATGCGTACCAGCCTCTTCCCGGGCACCCTCTCCGGACCGCGCGACACCTATTCCGATATCGGCATCGACGGGCAGTTCGAGTCGAAGGTCGGCACGGGCAACGTGGTGGTGCGGGGGAGCTGGATCCGGGAGAAGCAGACTCTGGACGCGACATTCGCGGGTGGCGGCTCCGCCAACCAGAAGAACACGCTCAAGAGCCTGCACCTGAACGCGAGCTACTATCCGAAGCAGTGGCTCGGATTGAGCGGCGGGTACTTCGACACCCGAGGCACCGCCGACGTCGGGCTCTACGCACCGAACCCCGTTGACGGCAGCGCCAGCGGCAAACCGAATACCAACGGCTTCCTCGGCGAGGTAGACGTGAATCCCTGGGAGAACACCCGTGTGGGCCTGCAGTACACGGGCTATTCGAAGTTCAACGGCGGGAAGTCGAACTACGATGGCTCGGGCCGAAGCGCCTCGGGCAACAACACGCTGTTCGCCTTCGTCTGGCTTGCATTCTGATCGCGGGTTCATGCAAACGAGGTTGCGACGGGACCCGGGCAGGCTGCCCGGGTCCCGTCGGCGTTGGAGGCCACCGCCTCGACACCGCGTCGAGGCGGGCCTAGCTTGGTACTCTCCTATGAAGACCATTCATCGCGGCCGCCTCCGGGAGCTCTACGCTTCCGAACTGCGCCGTTTCGCTACGACCCACCCGAGGTCCCACGCGCTCTTCGAGCAGGCGAAGGGCAGCCTGCTCGAGGGTGTCCCGATGCATTGGATGGCGAAGTGGGCGGGCGGCTTCCCGGTGTTCGTCCGGGAAGGATCAGGCGCACACTTCACCGACGTGGACGGGCATCGCTATCTCGATCTCTGTCTCGGCGATACCGGGGCGATGACCGGCCATGCACCGTCGGCCACGGTCGAGGCGGTCCGGCGGCAGGCGGGGCAGGGCTTCACCTTCATGTTGCCTGGCGAGGATCACCTCCGGGTGGCGGAGGAACTCACCCGGCGGTTTGGTCTCCCCGCCTGGCAGTTCGCGATGACCGCGACCGATGCGAACCGGTTTGCCATCCGGATCGCGCGGATGCTGACCGGGCGGCCCAAGATCCTGGTGCACAACTGGTGTTATCACGGCTCGGTCGACGAGACCTTCGCGACGCTGGTCGACGGCGCGGTCCGGCCGCGCCCGGGCAACGTCGGCCCGCCGGTCGATCCGGCGCTCACCACCCGGGTCGTCGAGTTCAATGACCTGCTGGCCCTCGAGGCGGCGCTCGCGCATCGAGACGTCGCCTGCGTCCTGGCCGAGCCGGCGATGACCAATATCGGGATCATTCACCCCGATCCCGGCTACCACGCGGGCCTCCGCGAGTTGACGCGGAAGACCGGTACGCTTCTCGTCATCGACGAGACCCACACGATCTGCGCCGGGCCTGGCGGCTACACCGCGGCGCATGGTCTCGAACCGGACCTGCTCACCATCGGAAAGCCGATCGGAGGTGGTGTTCCGGGTGCGGTCTACGGTTTCTCGGCGGAGGTGGCCCGGCAGCTTGCGGGGCGGATCCCGCTGGCGGACTGCGATACCGGCGGCATCGGCGGAACCCTGGCTGGCAACGCCCTCTCGCTGGCGGCCATGCGGGCGACGCTCGAGCACGTGCTCACCGCCGATGCCTATGCGAAGACCATTCCCCTGGCGGAGCGGTTTCAGGCGGGGGTGGAGGAGGTGATCGCGGAATACGGATTGCCGTGGATCGTGAAGCGGCTGGGCTGCCGGGCGGAGTACTGGTTCCGGCCGGCGCCTCCACGCAACGGCAGCGAGGCGGCCGCGGCGGTGGACTTCGAGCTCGACCGGTTCATGCACCTCTTCGCCCTCAATCGTGGCATCCTGCTCACACCCTTCCACAACATGGCGCTCATCGCGCCGGCGACGACTGCCACGGATATCGACCGGCACACGGCGGTGTTCGCGGAGTCGGTGCAGGTGCTGCTGGGCTGAGCCAGACGGTGGCGCCGCGCACAATTGCGATGCCTACGACGGTCGCTACTGGCGGCTCCCTGTAGCCTCGGCTAGGTTAGCCCGGTGGTTCGATTCGCCGCATCTGCTCTCCTGCACCAGCTCGCTCATCCCCTTCCGGTCGCCAGAGACAGGGTCTTCCCGATCGTGGCTCCTCCCCCGGCATCCGCCACCGCCCCCGTCGTTCGCTTCACCCGGGTCACCAAGTCATTCGGCGACTTCAAGGCTGTCAAGGACATCAGCCTCGAGATCAGGCGCGGAGAGTTCTTCTCGCTGCTGGGACCGTCGGGCTGCGGCAAGACGACGACGCTGCGGTTGCTGGCGGGCTTCGAGCAGCCGGATGCGGATGGCGGGACGGTGGAGATCGAAGGGCAGGTGGTGAACAGCAGGCGGCCGTACGAGCGGAAGATCGGGATGGTCTTCCAGAACTACGCCATCTTCCCGCACCTCTCCGTCGAGCGGAACGTGGCCTTTGGCCTGGAGCAGCACAAGGTGCCGAAGGCAGAGATCCCCGATCGGGTGGCCAAGGCGCTGGAGATGGTGCGGCTGGACGTCGGAAAGTTCGCGCGCCGCATGCCGAACCAGCTCTCCGGCGGGCAGCGGCAGCGGGTCGCGCTGGCCCGTGCGCTGGTGCTTCGCCCCGCGATCCTCCTGCTCGATGAGCCGCTCGGTGCGATCGACCTCAAGCTCCGCAAGGAGATGCAGCTCGAGCTCAAGCAGCTCAACAAGAGTCTCGGCATCACCTTCGTATACGTGACCCACGACCAGGAAGAAGCGCTCACGATGTCCGACCGCATCGCGGTCATGGACAACGCGCGGGTCGCCCAGCTCGGCACACCGGCCGAGATCTACGAGAACCCGCGCACGCCCTTCGTGGCCAAGTTCATCGGCGAATCGAATTTCTTCGAGGGCAAGGCCGACCGGAAGGACGGCGCCACCTGGCGGGTCACTGGTCCGTTCGGCAGCTTCGCCGTCCCGGATCACCCGAAGCTCAGCCCGGGCGCCAGCGTGCGGATCGCGGTGCGTCCGGAGTGGATGGACGTCTGCATCCCCGGCCAGGTCCCGCCTGGGGAAAACCTGGCGCTCGGCACGGTTCGCGACGTGATCTACCTCGGCGAGATGATGCACGTCATCGTGACACTTGCCGACGGCCCCGACTGCACTGTGGCGGTGCGCAACGAGGGCCAGCTGATCAAGCCGCTCCCCTGGAAGCGCGGTGATGCCGCGGCAGTCGTCTGGTTGCCCGAGGACTGCCAGATCCTGGAGGACGAGTAATGGCCGGGATCCGTCAGCAGGCGCTCGCCTACTTCCATTCCCGGCCCGCCGCCCGGGCCTGGACGCTGCTCGCGCCTGGCACCTTCTGGCTGGTGCTGTTCTTCACGGTGCCGGTGCTGATCATGTTCGTCTACAGCCTGATGCCGCGCGGAGTGTACGGTGGGGTGGTGGCCGGCTTCACCCTGGAGCACTACGCCCGCTTCTTCGACCCGCTCTACCTCCAGATCCTCAGCCGGACCTTCATCTGGTCGGTGGGCGCGACGTTCATCTGCCTGCTGATGGGCTACCCGCTCGCCTATCTGATCGCCCGCAGCGGCACCTGGAAGAACTTCCTGATGTTTCTCGTGGTGCTGCCTTTCTGGACCAGTTTCCTGGTCCGGACCTTCGCGATGATCTTCCTCATGCGCGATACTGGCCTGATCAACAACCTGCTGATCCGGCTGGGTGTCATCGAGCAGCCGATCGCGATGCTGTACACACCCTTCGCCGTGATGACCGGCCTGGTGTACGGCTTCCTCCCTTTCATGGTGCTGCCCATCTACGCCTCGCTGGAGAAGTTGGACCTCTCCCTGCTCGAGGCGGCCGAGGTGCTCGGCGCGCGCCCGGGGGCGCGGTTCTGGAAGGTGACCTTTCCGCTGTCGGTGCCCGGTGTCGTGGCAGGCAGCCTGCTGGTGTTCATCCCCTCGCTCGGCAGCTTCCTCACCTCCGATTTGCTCGGCGGCGCCAAGCAGGTCATGATCGGCAACCTGATCCAGAACCAGTTCTCCTCCGCCCGCAACTGGCCTTTCGGTTCCGCAGCCTCATTCATCGTGATGGCGCTGGTGCTGGTCGCGGTGATGTGGTACCTGCGGGTACGCGACGGCGCACCGGCGGGGACGGCCTGAGATGAGCACCCGGCTCCCCCGCTGGCTGATCGCCTTCTCGGTGCTGGTGTATCTCTTCCTGCACGTGCCGATCCTGGTGCTGGTCCTGTTTTCCTTCAACGCCTCGAAATTCTCGGTCGAGTGGGTCGGATTCACCTGGGACTGGTACCTGCGCCTGCTGCAGCGGGACGACATCCTCAACGGCCTCCGGGCCAGCATGATCGTCGGCGTCACCTCCACAATCGTGTCGGCGGTGTTCGGGACCCTGATCGCACTGGCGCTCGCCCGGCACCGGTTCCGCGGCCGCACCGCGCTCGAGGCGTTCCTCTACGTGCCGCTGGTAACGCCCGAAATCGTCACCGGGATCTCGCTCCTGATCCTGTTCGTGCTGCTGCGCTTTCCGCTCGGGCTGGCCACGATCACGATCGCCCACATCGCGTTCTGCATCTCGTTCGTGGTGGTGGTGGTGCTCGCCCGGCTGCAGGGCATGGACCAGAACCTCGAGGAGGCTGCCCTCACGCTCGGCGCCGACGAGATCACCACCTTCTGGAAGATCACGGTACCGCAGCTCTGGCCCGGCATCATCTCGGGGGCGTTGCTCGCCTTCATGATGTCGTTCGACGACTTCGTGATCACCTCGTTCGTCTCCGGGGTCGGCTCCTCCACGCTGCCGATCGTGGTCTACGGCATGGTGCGCAAGAATATCGAGCCCAGCATCAACGCCATCAGCACGATCATTCTGGTCGTGACGGCGGGGCTCGTCTATCTCGCCGACCGGCTGGGTCGCGAGAAGCGCCTGCAGGTCTGAGGCACCCATGCGCCGCTGCACCGCCCTCCTGCTGCTGACGATCCTGTGGCGTTCCGCGCCGGCCGCGAGTCAGCTCACCAACTTCGACCGGCAGCGTGGCTTCATGATGCTCGACGCAGCGCGGGACGACATCCGCAAGAACTACTTCGACAGCCGCTTCGGCGGGGTGGACGTCGCTGCGGCGTTCGACACGGCCCATGCACGGATCGGGCGCGCCACTGCCCTCGGCCGGGTGCTCGGCGACCGCAGCGCGGGCGACGAACTCATTCTTCCCTCGGGCGCCGACCTGCCGGACAGGCGCGATCCGGTTCCCGCCCGTGCGCTCTCGCTGCTGGGCGTCAACACCACGCCGGAGCAGGCCGGCCGCCTGACATGGGCGCTGGACAAATAGCCGCGCGAATGGTCGGCGCGCCATGACCGCCAACCTCGAGGGATGCCTGTGGTGGAACGGCGTTCCGCCGGTCTCCGTTGCGCGGGCTGATCTCCCCGAGCGAGCGGACGTCGCGATCATCGGCGGCGGGTACACCGGTCTGGCCGCAGCGCGCGCCCTCGCACTGGTTGGGGCGAGCGTCGTGGTCCTCGAACGGGAGACGATCGGCTGGGGAGCAAGCGGCCGCAACGGCGGCATGGTGCTGCCCGGCTACAAGACCGACCTCCCGGTGCTCATCCGGCGGCTCGGTCTCGAACGCACCCGGGCCCTCTTCCGCGACACGGTGGACGCGATCGGATTCGTGGAGTCGCTGGTGCGGGACGAGCACATCGATTGCGGCTGGGCCCGCACCGGCCACGTGACGCTCGCGGCGAAGCCGGCCCACCTCGCGGGACTCGAGGAATCTCAGCGGCTGCTGGAGCGGGACTTCGGCTACGCCACCGAGCTGCTCGGCCCGGAGCGCATCGGCGAGGAGATCGGTTCCGCCCGCTATCACGGCGGGCTGCTGGACCCGCTCGCCGGCGGACTGCAGCCGGCGGCCTACGTCTCGGGGCTGGCCGCCGCCGCGACCCGCGCCGGCGCGGTGCTGCTCGAGCACGCCGAGGTGCAGGGATTCAGTCGCAACGGCGGTGGTTTCCGGATCGAAACCGGGCGCGGCGCACTCGAGGCCGGCGATCTGCTGGTCGCAACCAACGGCTACACCGACCGGCTGTATCCCTGGCTTTCCCGGAGGGTGGTCCCCGTCGGGAGCTACATCATTGCCACGGAGCCGCTCTCACCCGACCTGCAGCGGCGGCTGGTGCCCCGCGGCCGGATGCTGAGCGATACCAAGAACCTGCTGTACTATTTCCGGTTGTCGGGCGAGGGGCGGATGGTCTTCGGCGGCCGAGCAGCGTTCTCTCCGACCGCGCTCGAGGAGTGCCGTGCGATCCTGCGGCGCGGGATGATCGAGGTGTATCCCGAGCTGTCCGCTGCCAGGATCGAGTTCGCCTGGGGCGGGACGCTCGGCTTCACCCTCGACCAGATGCCCCATGCCGGCCGTCACGAGGGGCTGGGGTATGCGCTGGGCTACGGCGGCCACGGGGTGGCCCTCGCGAGCTGGCTCGGCGACCGGATCGGTCGGGCGATGGCCGGCGGGGCCGAGTGGCCCGAGCTCGCGTCAATCCCGTTCCGCGCCATCCCCTTGTACGGCGGCAGACCGTGGTTTCTCCCGCTCGCGGGGGCATATTACGGGCTGAAAGATCGGATCAGTTGAACACCCGGTGGCCCGGTTCCGACATCCGGCACCCGCACTCTGACAGCCCCATCTCCGGAGATCACCGATGACCCAGCGGAACGACGTCGAGCAACTGGTCCAGGAACTCAGGTCCGGCGCGCTCAGTCGGCGCGAGTTCGTCGGTCGGGCCACCGCGCTCGGCCTCGGCCTGAGCACGATCGGCATGGTCCTCACCGCCTGCGGCAAGCAGGAGAAGCCGGCCGAGGCTGGTGGGGCGGAGGATCTGGGCCCGATCGAGAAGGAACTCGCGATCTACAACTGGTCGGACTATATCGCGGAAGACACGATCACGAATTTCGAGAAGGAATTCGGGGTCAAGGTCACCTACGACACCTACGAGAGCAACGAGGAAATGGTCGCCAAGCTCCAGGCCGGCGCCTCGGGCTACGACATCGTGGTGCCCTCGAACTACATCGTCCCCGTGGTGGTGGCCACCGGACTCGCCTCCGAGCTCAACAGAAAATACCTGACCAACTTCGCGAATCTGGCGCCGACCTTCCAGAATCCGGTCTTCGACCCCGACAACAAGCACGCCATCCCCTATCAGTGGGGCACCACCGGCTTCGCCTGGCGCACCGACAAGGTGCCCGGCAATCCCGACAGCTGGGCGATCTTCCTGGACGCGAAGTACAAGGGAAAGATGACCCAGATGGACGACATGCGGGACGTCATCGGCGCCTGGCTGCGTTATCGCGGCAAGTCGCTGAACTCGACCGATCCCACGGAGCTGGCCGGTGCCAAGGCGGATGCGCTCGCCTCCAAGAAGTACCTGAAGGCCTATATCTCGGCGCCGGTGAAGGGGCAGCTCATCTCGGGCGACGTGTGGATCGCGCAACTCTGGAATGGCGATACGGCGCAGGCCAGGGCGGAGCAGCCGAACATCGGCTACGTGGTCCCCAGGGAAGGCTGCACCATCTGGACCGATTCCATGGTGGTGACCAGGAGCGCGCCTCACAAGCGCGCGGCCCATGAGTTCATCAACTACGTCCTGCGCCCCGAGGTCTCGGCCGGCATCTCGAACACCACCGGCTACGGCTCGCCTAACCAGGCGGCGCTGGCCAATATGAAGAGCCCGATTCCCTACCCGACCGCCGAGGAATTCCAGCGCCTGGAATATCAGAAGGACCTGGGCGCGGCGGGCGCGATGTGGGACCAGATCTGGACCGAGATCAAGAGTGCGTAGGAATGGTGGCTAGGGGCGGAGCGATGACTCCGCCCCTGCCGGGTATGTCCCCGTGAAAGGAGCGCCGATTAATTGCGTTTGCCGAATTCTGATGTGCTGAAGCTCAGCCAGCGGTACCTCGACCTGATCGGCGGTCGCGTGATGACGACCAGCGAAAAGGAAGCCTTCATCACCGAGACGGTCGAAGCCTACGAGAAGCACGTCAATCGCGGGTTCCTCACCTACCGGAAGTCCGTCACCCAGGCAGGGCAGTTCGCCGCGCTCGAGTGGTCCGGGCAGGGCGCGATCCTCCGGGACCTGCTGGGCCGCGAATACATCGACGCCCTCGGGGGATACGGCATCTTCTCCGCCGGCATCAACCACCCGAAGATCATCAAGGCGGTTCAGGATCAGATGGGCCGGATGGCGCTCAACAGTCAGGAGCTGCTGGAGCCCTGGCGCGCCGGCCTCGCCCGCCTGCTGGCGGCGGTGACCCCTGGTGACCTCGGCTGCTGCTTCTTCATCAACAACGGCACCGACGCCATCGAAGGGGCGATCAAGCTCGCCCGGCTCTACACCAAACGAAATGTCTTCATCTCCGCGCTGGGCGGATTCCACGGCAAGTCGATGGGATCGCTGTCCCTGATGGGCAAGGCCTCGTTCCGCGTTCCCTTTGAAGGCGGGCTGCAGGACGTGCGCTTCGTCCCCTACGGCGACGCCGACGCGCTCGACCAGCAGATGTGCATCCTGGAAGCGGTCGGACAGCTCCCGGCGGCGGTGGTCCTGGAGCCGGTGCAGGGCGAAGCCGGCGGCGTGGTGCCTCCCGAGGGCTATCTCCAGCGCGTCCGGGAGATCTGCACCCGCCATGGCAGCCTCTTCATCGCGGACGAGATTCAGACCGGCATGGGCCGGACCGGAAAGCTGTGGGGCGTCGACCACTCGGGGGTCGAACCCGACATCATGTGCCTCGGCAAGTCCGTCGGAGGAGGCGTGATGCCGCTCTCGGCCTTCATCTCGACGCCGAAGATCTGGGAGGTCATGATTCCGAACCCGATCATCCACTCGACCACCTTCGGCGGCAACCCGATCGCCTGCGCCGCGGGCATCGCCGCCATCCAGGTCACCCTCGAGGAGGATCTCCCGGGTCAGGCCGCCACCAAGGGCGAGTACATTCTCCAGGAGCTTGCTGCTCTCGGAAAGAAGTACCCGCAGGTCCTCAGCGACTCGCACGGCAAGGGACTCCTGATCGGCATGGAATTCCCCACCGACGAAGTGGGCTTCCAGTGTGCGGCGGGGCTGTTCAAGAGGGGCGTGCTGGTGGCGGGGACCTACTCCAAGGCGCGCACCATCCGCATCGAACCGCCGCTCGGCATCCCGATGGACCTGGTCAGGGAGATGCTGAACCGGCTGGAGGACACCTTCAAGGAGATCGCGAAGGGGATGTAAGACCAGCAGCAGGAAGTGAGAAGGGGTGAGACACCGGACAGCGGCGTCTCACCCCTTCGTCGTTTCTACCGTCCTACTGATTACTTCGCTTCCTCTTCCTTCGCCCCGAACGCCTTGGACCAGCTGACCGTGACGCCGCCCCAGAGTCTTGAAGCCGACATCGTTCGCACCGAAGGTGCTGTTGTCGCGCTTGGTCCACTTGGTGAAGCGGTCGTTACCGATCACGCCGTGGATCGATGGCGTGATGCTGACCGGGCCCGCCGTGAAGCCGACGCTCGCCGACAGGTCGACATGGGTCAGGCCCTTGTCCTGGAAGTTGAACAGTTCGCTCGGCTTGCTCGTGTTCGTTTCCTGGCCACCGGTCCAGCCGGCCAGCGCGCCCAGGTTCAGGGTCGCGGCGCCGAGCGGGATGCCGTGGGAGATGCTGCCCTCGATGTAGAGGCCCTTCACCTTGTCGACGTCGTAGTAGGCGCTGACCTTTGGGCTGAGCGGGGTGCTCAGCGCGATCTTGCCGTAGACTTCGACGGTGTTGGCGGCCTTGGTGAAGCCGACGTCGTTCGGGAAGATGTAGCCCGTCGCGCCACCGGTCAGGGTCGCGACGCCGACCGGGACGCCGATCTCGCCCCACCAGTCGAACTCGGCGAGGTTGAACGCCGAAGACCCGCCGCTCTCGCTGATATCGGTGGCGCCGTCATACTTGGCGATGTCGATGTTGGCCCAGCCACCGGCGGTGATGGAGGCCTTGCCGACCGGAACGGTCAGGTAGAGGTCCGGCTGGAACACCGGCTTGTTGGTGTAGGTGATGCCACGCCACACGTAGCTGCTGAACACGGCAGCGTCCCACCCCAGGGTCGCCTGAGCCGACGCCGGCGTGGCGAAGGCCAGGCTGGCCAGAGCGCCCGCAAGCACGAATACACGCTTCATGATCTCTCCTCGATTAAGTGAACGGCGGTAAAGTGAAGTGGGGAAAACAATCGGCCCGCTCCTCTCGGAGCGGGCCGATCGCGTGCAGCTACAGTGCAGCGCTATCGCTCCGCCCCATCGATGGGCCGGTTTGGATTATTGCGATTCGCGTCGGATTCGAGCAGCATCGGGACTGTTTGCCATTGGAAACATGACCGCCTCAGGTAGCGGCTTGGACGGTATATACCGTGCGGCGGAAGGCGTGTCAAGCAAGCCCCGGGACGCTATACTGGTCTGGCGCATGCCCCATTCCGAGCCCGATTCCACCGCCCCCCTGGCCGACCTGCTGAGCCACCTCATCCACCTGATCCGGACCGCGCCCGGGCAGGGCGAGATGATCCAGCAGGCGCTGGGGCTGCTTGCGGCCCGCACCGCAACCGAGTCCGCCGTCATCGAGGCCGGTATCGAGAACAGCTGGGCCGTCGACGGGGATCCGCTGAAGGAGCGGCTCCAGGTGCGCCAGGTGGACGCGATCCGGATCGCCGCCCCGGCGCCCTCCGCCGAATTGCTGGCGCTGGCCCGGGCCCTCGCCGACGATGAGGCTCCGATCCCCAGTACCGCCGCGGTGCGGGTCAAGCTGCTGCCGGATCCGCTCCCGCTCTCCGGCCAGCGTCCCGCTCTCCCCGATCCCGCGAGTGCCATGGTGCCCCGGGCCCGCACCGGGGACCAGCTCGCGGGGCTGATCGAAGGAATCCTCCGTGAACTCGACCGGGCGGTTCGGCGCCAGCAGTGGCACGCGGCTCTGCACGACGCGCAGGCCGCGGTCCGCATGCTTCCCGGACTGGCCGAGGATCCGCGTCGGACGTACGGGATCGCCCTCAAGCGGTTGCTCTCCCGGCCCGTGCTCGAGGCGCTGATCGAGCAGGCCTACCGGGCGACCGAAGAGCAGGTGCGCACGGCCGAGGTGCTGCGGGCGGGGGGCTTTCCTGCGGCGGAGTTGATGCTGGAAATCCTCAAGCGGAGCGAGACCCTCGGGCCGCGGGCGTTTCTGCTCGAGGCGCTGGGCGCGATGCCGGAAGCCGCACAGATCGTGGCGCCTCTGATGAAGAGCGATCGGCCCGCCGAGCTGTGGCTCGGGGCCGAGTTGCTCGGCAGGATGGGGGTGTCCGAGGCGGTGCCACTGCTGATCGCGCAGGTCGCCCATCCGGAGGAGCGGGTTCGCCATGCGGTCATCGATGCCATGGGGCGGTTTCGGGAGCGCGCCGTGGTAGAACCGCTGCGCCAGGCCCTGACCCACGACTCCGCGGCGACCCGGATGCATGCCGGCCGGGCGCTGGCCGCCCGCGGATCGGGGTCGATGGCGATGCCGCTCTTCGCGGCATTCGAGTCGGAAAAGGACCCCGGCGTCTGGCAGGAGCTGCTGGAGGTGCTGGCTCGGCTCGAGTCGGGTGAGGCCGCGATGGCTCTCGCGCGGGTGGCGTTGCAGCGCCGGGGATTCCTGTCCTTCGGCAAGGCGGATCTCAAGCGCCAGCTCAGCGTGGTGCGCGCCCTGAAGGATGCAAACACCACCGCCGCGAAACAGGCGCTGGCCCGGATCGCGGCGGAGGGGTCGGGGGACGTTCAGAAAGCTGGCGGAGGAGGCACTCCGGTCGGAGTAATCGCGGCGCCTACTTCTTGATCTCCAGCGACTCCACGTGCACCGACAGGTTGTGGTTCACCCGCAATCCGGCGATGCCGTCGGTATCGATGCTTCCGGCGGGCGCCGAATAGACCTCCTGCCCGTTCACCCGGAAGCTCACCCTGTCCTTCCCGACGACCAGCGAGATCAGGTTCGCCACCGGACCGCTGGGCTTCACGCGGACGATCGCCGTGCTCTGTGTCCAGTCCTTGGTCACATCGGTGGCGGAGGCGCCGCTGCGGCGCTTGATCTTGAAGGTGCCGTCGCCGCGAATCAGGAAGTAGGTGTACCGCTCGCCCGCGCCAGCCAGGTCCTTCCCGCCGATGAAGACGCCGAATGCCTCCTCGTGGCCGCCTCCGCCGGGGAAGAGGTGGATCTTGGCGTCGACCTGGTAGGCCCCGCTGGCCACATCCTGGTCGCGGTACATGATGGCCGAGGTGGCCGTCAGGACGTGCCATCCCGGCGCCATGACCGCCAGGCTGACCTCGGTGGGCTTGCCCCCCTCATCCGGGCGAACGCTCCAGCCCGCGGGAAACTCGCCGCCGTGCTCGATCTTGGGCGCCGAGCCGTGGTCGTGATCCCCGTGCTGGTGCTCCTGGGCAAGGAGGCCGCCCGGGGTGAGCAGGGCGAGCAGAAGGGCGAGGCGTCGAACCGGGTACATGCGTGGATTCTCCGGGAGGGGCCCGGCTTGAGCCGGGGCAGGGGATTGAGTAAGCTACTGCCGAGTCGCTGAACCCACCTTACGGGACCAGATCATGGAATTCTTCGGACGTGTCTTCGCCGGCATCGGGGCGGCTGCGGCACTCGGTGCCCTGACCTTCGTGTCCATCCTGATCGGGGTGCTTATCCACGGGATGGCGATCCTGATGGCGGGCAAGCCGATCGACGCGTACTTCCGCCGCAAGGGCGAGCAGATCTACGAGCCGGGATCGGCAAAGTAGGCCGGGCCTCTTCTCTGGCCGGCGACGGCGCCCCCGGCCGGCTGCGGGGACGGAGCGTCGGCCTACCCTCCCGTCCCGTCCTCGGCCTCCGGTACCGTAGCTTTCTTCATCGCCGCATCGAAGCTGTGCTTGACGCTCGCCAGCAGGTCCCGCAATCCCCGCACCTTCACCTGCATCGCCCCGCCTCGTCGGCCCATCGACGCCATGCCGCCGGCTGAATCCGCCAGCGCATTGATGCCTAGCTGGGACGACCCCGCCTTGATCTCGTCGCAGGCCCGGATGAGCTGGCGGATGGTGACGTCATCGGCCTGCCCCCCAGCCATCTGCTCGATCGTGGCGTTGAGTTTCTGGATCTTGGGCGGCAGGCGTTCGAGAAACGCCAGCTGCGCCTGCTGCCGTGCGGAGAGTTTGAGGGCCATCCTGTAACATACCCTTTCTTACCTCCCGCGGCGGGGCTAGTTTTTGCCCTCCCGTGAAACCCGGGATCGGGCCATCCGTCAGGAGCCCGTCTCCCACTATGTCCTTCGGCCCCCGGTACCCCTCCCGGTGGGTCGTTCCGATCTTCCTCGGATGCCCCGATGAAGCTGTCCGACGTTGCCATCCGCCGGCCCGTGCTGGCCAGCATGCTGAGTCTCGGACTGGTCCTGTTCGGGGTGATCGGCTACCTGAAGCTGCCGGTCCGCGACTACCCCGACGTCGACCCGCCGATCATCTCCGTCAACACCGTCCTCCCCGGCGCCGATCCACAGGTAGTCGAGTCGGCGGTCACCGACGTCCTGGAGGAAGAGCTGAGCACGGTGGCCGGTCTTCGGACACTGACCAGCTCCAGCGCCGAACAGGTCAGCACGATCACCCTCGAGTTCACCCTCGACCGGGATGTCGACGTCGCCGCGCAGGACGTGCGCGACAAGGTCTCCCGGGTCCGGGGCCGGCTTCCCCGCGATATCGAAGAGCCGGTCGTCGCCAAGCAGGAGGCCGACGCCCAGCCCTTCTTCTGGCTGGCCCTGTCCGGCGCGAACTACGACCTGCTGCAGCTCTCCGACATCGCCGACCGCCGGGTCAAGGCGCGGCTGCAGAGCCTGAGCGGGGTAGGCAGTGCGCAGATCTTCGGCGAGCGCCGGTTCTCGATGCGGGTGTGGCTCTCCTCGCAGGAACTCGCGGCGCGGGCGCTCACGGTGCAGGACGTCGAGGCCGCGATCCAGAGCCGCAACGTCGAGGTCCCGGCCGGCCGGATCGAGTCGTCGCGCCGCGAATTCTCGGTGCGCTCGCTCGGCGAGCTCAAGACGCCTGGGGAGTTCGACGATCTGGTCGTCACCAACGCCAACGGGCAGTCGGTCCGGCTGCGCGACCTCGGCCGGGTGGAGCTCGGGCCCGAGGACGACCGCAGCATGCTCCGCTTCAACGGAAGCCCCGCGGTGGCCATCGGCGTGGTGCGGCAGTCCAAGGCCAACCTGATCCAGGTGGCGCGGGAGATCCGGGACGAGCTGCCCGCCATCCAGTCCGCGCTCCCGCCCGGCGTGGAGATCGCGACGGCCTTCGACGGCTCGGAATTCGTCACCCGCTCCATCCAGGAGGCCCAGGAGACCCTGATCATCGCCGCGGTGCTGGTGGTGATCATCATCTTCATCTTCCTTCGGAACCTGCGGGCGACGATCATTCCGGGCCTGGCGATCCCGACCTCGATCATCGCGACCTTCGCGGTGATGTACTTCCTCGGCTTCTCGATCAACAACCTCACCCTGCTGGCGCTCACGCTCGCCATCGGCATCGTGGTGGACGACGCGATCATCGTGCTGGAGAATGCCTACCGCCACCAGGAGGAGCTGGGCGAATCCCCGGTCGTCGCCGCCACCAACGGCACCCGGGAGATCGCCTTCGCGGTGATCGCGACCACGATCTCCCTGGTGGCGGTCTTCACGCCGCTCGCCTTCCTGCAGGGCAACACCGGCCGGCTCTTCAACGAGTTCGGCATCGCGGTGGCGGGCTCGGTGCTGATCTCCGGCTTCGTCGCGCTGACCCTGACCCCGATGCTCTGCGGCCGCATCCTCAAGGTGCCGCCGAGGCACGGCGTGCTGTACCAGGCGCTGGAGCGGGGCTTCGACGCGATCACCCGCGGCTATACCCGCTCGCTGGGCTGGTCGCTGCAACGCCGGGGCGTGGTGCTGGTCGCCGCCGGCGCCGCGACCCTCTTCGCGGTGTTCCTCTTCTCCCGGCTCAAGCGGGAGTTCATCCCCGCCGACGACCAGGGCTGGTTCCTCACCTTCGTCGTGGCGCCCGAGGGTTCCTCGCTGGCGTTCACCGACGGCTACCAGCGTCAGGTGGAGAGCATCATCGGCAAGACGCCCGAGGTGAAGAGCTACTTCAGCGTGGTGAACTTCGGCGGCGGGCCCACCAATGGCATCGTGTTCACCCTGCTCAAGGACTACAAGGAGCGGAAGCGGACCTCCGCGGAAGTCGTGGGCGGGGTGCAAGGGCAGGTCTTCGGCATTCCGGGGATCTTCGCCTTCGCCAGCAACCCGCCGGCGTTCGGAGGGTTCGGCAACCCGGTGCAGTTCGTGGTGCAGAACCCCGACTTCTCCCTGCTCGGCGGGGTGATGGACACCTTCGTGGCCCGGGCCCGGCAGATCAAGGGACTGCAAAACGTGGACACCGACCTGCGGGTGAACAAGCCGCAGCTCTCGGTGCACTTCGATCGTGATCGCGCCGAGGACCTCGGCGTGCCGGTGGGGGACATCGCGGCCACGCTGCAGACCATGCTCGGTGGGCGCAAGGTGAGCACCTTCACCCGCGACAACAAGCTGTACAACGTGATGGTCCAGCTCGACCCGCGGGAGCGGGCCACGCCCGGCGATCTCTCGGGGCTCTATGTGCGCGGCCGGGACCGGCAGCTGGTCCAGTTGAGCGCGGTCACCCGGATCGATGAGGGGATCAGCCCGAAGCAGCTCAACCACTACAACCGGATCGCGGCGTTCACCCTCAGCGCCGGCCTCGCGCCCGGGTTCACCCTCGGCGAGGCGCTCGACTCGCTCAACGCGCTGGCGAAGGAGGTGCTGCCCAAGGGCAGCACCACCGCGCTTGCGGGCGAGTCGCGCGAACTGGAAGAGAGCGGCGGTTCGCTCTACTTCGCGTTCGGCTTGGCGCTGCTGGTCGTCTTCATGGTGCTGGCCTCGCAGTTCGAATCGCTGGTGCACCCCTTCACGGTGCTGCTCGCCGTGCCGCTCGCCGTCACCGGCGCCCTCGCGGTGCTGTGGATCGCGGGCTCTACGCTCAATCTGTACAGTCAGATCGGAATGATCCTGCTGATCGGCCTGGTCACCAAGAACTCCATTCTGCTGGTGGAGTACGCCAACCAGCTGCGCGAGAAGGGACGGACCGCCTTCGAGGCGATGCAGGAGGCCGGCCGGATCCGGCTCCGTCCCATCCTGATGACGTCGGTGGCCACCATCACCAGCGCCCTCCCCGTCGCGCTCGGCCTGGGCGCGGGCTCGATCAGCCGGCGGCCGCTGGGCTACGCCATCGTGGGCGGAGTGTTCGTCTCCACCCTGCTGACGCTGTATCTCGTGCCGGTGGTGTACACCATCTTTGACCGGCTGGTCGCGCGCGAGCATCACGACCTCGAGCTCCCCGAGCCGGTGGCCGAGCCGGTGGCGGAGGTCCGATGATCGGGCTCCTGCTGCAGCTGGCCATCGCTGCCCCCGCTTCGCCCCTCTCCCCACGTGGGGGATGGGGGCTTGACTCGATTCCCGTCGTCACTCTCGCCGATGCGCTCGAGCGCTCGGTCAAGCTGCGCCCCGACTACGTGCGCGCGCTCGGCTCGGTGGCGGAAGCGGACTGGTCGCGCAAGGCGGCACGGCTCGCCTTCTTCGTGCCGTCGGCGTCGGTCAGTCTCGACTACACCAAGTATTCGAAGGCGTTCTTCAACATCGGGACCTTCAACCAGTCGAGCACCTCGTCGACGTTCAACCTCGGCGCCAGCTACGAGATCTTCAGCGCCCGGAAGTTCGCCGAGCTGGGGCGGAGCGCGGCCGAGCTGGACGCGGCGACGGCCAACGAGGTGCAGCAGCGCTTCATCGCCGCGCTGCAGACCGAGGCGTCCTACTACGCCGTGCTCACCGGCTCTGAGCTGGTCCGCGTGGGCCTGGACCGGGTCAGCCGCGCCGACCAGCAGCTCCAGGTCGCGCGCGCCCGGGTGATGACCGGAGATGCGGTGCAGTCCGACTCGCTCACCGTGCGCCTCGAGCTGATCCGGGCGCGCGTCAGCCTGCTGCAGCGCGAAGCCGATCTCCGCGTGGCGCGGCTCGATCTCGGCCGCAGGGTGGGGACCGACGGGCCGGTGGACGCGGCGCCGCTCGACAGCGCGGGTCCGGAGCCGCTGCCGCTGGGGCTGCGGGATGCCATCGCCCGGGCGCTGGAACAGGGTCCGGCGTATCGGGTGGCGCGGGCGTCGGAGCGGCAGGCGGAGGCGGTGCTGCACGGCCGCCGCGGCGGCTACCTGCCCACCCTCAACCTTTCCGCCGCGCACAGCCGGTTCGACATCAAGATCTTCCCCGGGGCGAGCAATGTCTCCTCGGTCACGCTGACGGCATCGCTGCCGCTGTGGGACAACGGTCAGCGCGAGCTGGGCATCATCCGCTCGCGCGCCGACCGCAACGTGGCGCGCGCGCTCCGCTCCGACCTGGAGCTGTCGGCGCAGCGTGACGTCACCCAGGCCTACGACGGCTACGAAACCGCGCGGGCGGCCTGGGACCTCGCCGTCGAGGCGAACGCCGCGGCCATGGAGAACTACCGGGTGGAGGACGCCCGCTACCGCTCCGGCGCCACCAAGGTGGTGGATCTCATCAACGCCCAGAACAATCTGAGCGACGCCGAGGCCGGCCTTATCCAGGCGCGTTACGTGGCGCGCCTCGCGCGGGCCCAGCTCGAGGCGATTCTCGGCACCCGATTCGACACCACCTATGGAGGCAGTCAGTGAGCTTCGCGCGGATGAGTATCCTCGGCGCCCTCGTTCTCGTGTCCTGTGGCAAGGGTAGCAAGGGCGCCACGGCCGCTGGCGGCCCGCCCGGCGGACAGATGCCGCCCAGCCCGGCCGAGGTCGCGGTGGCGCGCAAGGACACCGTGGTGGATGCCCTGGATGCGACGGGCCAGATCGAGGCGATTCAGGCGATCGAGCTGCGGCCCGAAATCGAAGGGCGGGTGGTGGAGATCCCGGCGACTGAAGGCACCGAGGTCGCGGCCGGTGCGGTGCTGGTGCGCATCGACGACCAGGAGTTGAAGGCCCAGGTCGCGCGTGCGGAGGCGGATCGGGATCTCGCGCGGCAGGCCCTCGCCCGCACGAAGGACCTGCTGGCGCAGAAGGCATCGTCGGCATCGGACCTGGAGAAGGCCGAAGCCACCGCGCGCGGCACCCAGGCCGCGCTCGACCTGCTGCAGCTGCGCCTCGAGCGCACCGCGGTGCGGGCGCCCTTCGGCGGCGCGGTGGGACAGCGCTTCGTGAGCCTGGGCGATTACGTCACGACCAGCAGTCGCCTCATGACGCTGCAGAGCGTCAATCCGCAGCGGGTGGCCTTCACCGTTCCCGAGAAGTTCGCCAGCCGGCTCAAGCGCGGACAGACGGTCACCTTCCGGGTGGCAGCGCTCACGGGCAAGGAGTTCACCGGCACGGTGGACTTCGTGGATCCGGTGGTGCAGCTCCCCGGCCGCACGATTCTCATCAAGGCGCTGGTGCCCAATCCCCGGCGGGAGTTGCAGGCGGGGATGTTCGCAGAAGCCAAGCTCGCCACGGAAGTGAGGCCCAACGCGGTCGTGGTCCCCGAGGATGCGCTGGTGCCGCTGCAGGGATCGTTCTACGTGTGGGCGGTGGTGGACGGCAAGGCGGTGCGCCGTCAGGTGGGGATCGGGGTGCGATCGCCGGGGTTCGTCGAGATCAGGAGCGGGGTGGAGGCGGGCGAACAGGTGGTCGTCGGCGGGCAGGAGCGGCTGTTCGACTCCGCGCCGGTCAATGCCACGGTGGTGGAGCGGAATCCGGTGGTGCCGAAGGAATCGGAGCAGTAGGCCGGCCCTACCGGCTGCGGCCGGGGCAACTGGCAGGTCAGGAAATCGGTCGCCCCACCCTGACGCCAGCGGGGCAGGCGGCGTCGATGGGCGCGCAGCGACATCCCCCAGTGTCTGCGCGCCGCCCCGATTCCCGATACCAGACAACTCCCCAGGAGGCTCAAGACGGGGAGGGG
Source organism: uncultured Gemmatimonadales bacterium (assembly GCA_963825065.1). Lineage (GTDB taxonomy): Bacteria > Gemmatimonadota > Gemmatimonadetes > Gemmatimonadales > GWC2-71-9 > JADJOM01. The sequence goes on along the minus strand of CAWGRU010000014.1, from coordinate 153,284 downwards.
CGGAGCAATAGCTCCGCCCCTCCCCGTTTCTCCCACCGCATCCGTACGTCGCTCCTACTCTTCCGTGACACCGCTGTTCGGAGGCTGGCGGCGGCTGCCGCGTGCCGGCGCTATTGCCAGAGAATCCGCGCCCCGCCTACGGTCGTGCCGAAGGGCGGGTTGCTGCGCGACGGTCCGCCGGTCGGGTTGTTGGAGCCGTTCATCACCACGGTGACCCCAAGGCCGTTACTCGAGGTGAGTTGCACATAGAGGTTCGTGCCGCCGAACGGCACCGTGGTGTTGTTGAACTGGATGGTGCGCGGCGCGAGCGCGGCGCCGACCGCGGTCACATCGAGCATGGTCGACGTGGTGTTGTTCTGGAAGGTCACGTTGTCGAATTGCTGCGCCCGGGCGGTGCCCTGTTCGTTCAGCACCATCTGCCCGTTGTCGACCACCAGCCCGGTCACCTGGAACTGCTTCGCGGTGAACTTCTTGCCATTCGCGTTGAGCAGCGAAGCGCTTGCGGTATCGACCAGGGCGCTGTCGACCACCACGTCGCTGTTCATCGTCAGGCCACCGGTCGCGTCACTCAGATTCAGGGCGTTGAAGTGCGAGCCCGCCGCACCGCTGCCCGGCGACGCGAAGTTCACGCTACGGGCCGTGGCCGCGCCGAGCAGCGTGAGATGCCTTCCGCTGGCCGCGAAGCTGGTCGGGCTGTTGGTTGAGGCCTGATCGAAGTTGCCTCCGATCTGCAGGAAGCCATCCGTCAGCAGCCCGACCTCGCTCGCGCCCTTGAAGCTGGCGTCGCCGCCGACCACCAGCGAATCGGTGGGGAGCTGCATCGTCAGCGTCGCGGCCTGATCGACCGTGAGCGCCCCGGCCACGATCACCTGCTGGCCGTTCAGCTTGAGGTTTCCGCCGCCCAGGTTGCCGAGGCTGATGTTCCCGCTGACGCTGGTCGGGCCCGACAGGGTGAGCGATGACGCCGGCAAGGAAACCACCAGGTCGGTCACCGCCAGCGGCCCCGGGGCCATCGTCACCGTTCCATAGGTCCAGAGCTGCTGGTACGCCAGACCCGACGGCGCCGTCTGGCCGCTGCCGGTGAAGATCGTCTGGAAGACGTCGTAGGTGCCGGTCGCATTGAGTGCGCCGCCGACGAACAGCCGGCTGGCGGACACCGAGGTGCCGCCCTGGAATGTCACGTTGTTGAGCACGTTGAAGCCCGGGAAGAACGGTCCGGTGTTCGGCGCATTCACCGTAGTGCCGGCGACGACGTCGAGGTTGCCGCGGACTTGCAGCAGGGTCTGGACGTCGATCCCGCCCACCGAATTGGCGAGGCTCAGGTCCTGGAAGAAGCTGAGGCTCGTGTCCGGCATGCTGATCGTCTGCAGCCCGGTCCCGTTGAACTGGGTCAGATGGCTGCCGCTCGCCACGAAGCTGCTCGGGCTGGTAACGCCCACCTGGTTGAAGTCGCCCGCGACCTGGAGCAGGCCGGCCGTGAGCTTCCCGGTCTCATCTCCCCCGCGAAGAGGGCCAGGCCGCCCACCACCAGCACGTCGGCCGGATTGGTCATGACCACGGTGCCGTTGTTGAGCGTCGAGAAGCCGGCGGTGGTCGTCGCCTGGTGGCCGTTCAGGGTGAGGACACCGGCCGCCCCGGCCATCGAGAGGCTGAGTGCATCGAAGTTTCCGTTCATCGAGTAGCTGCCGGGGATGACCACATCCACCCCGATGGGGCCATGTACCGTCTTCCCGGACCCCACCAGCGTGACGCCCGCAGTACCCGCCACCCCGTTGATCGCGCCGCTATTGTCGAGGTTTCCGTTGACCACCAGGATCGTGGTGTCGAGGTCGACCGTCGCGCCCGCCTGAATGGTGAGGTTGTTGATCGCCGAGCTGACCGAGAGCTTCGGCAGGTTCGGCGTGCCGATCCCAATCGTGGCGTCGTCGACCGCGGTCGGTACTCGGCCCAGGTCCCAGTTGCTCGCGGTGGACCAGTCGCTGCTGGTGGTACCGGTCCAGACCAGGCTCCCCACCGGCGGCCAGTTGATGATGGCGCCGTTGGTCGCCTGACTGACGCCCGCGCCCGAGGCCGGGCTGGCCCCGATGACATCGACGGTGAGGAAGGGTGCGATGCCGTCCAGGTCATTGGCCTGGATGTGGAACCCGCCCGCCGTCAGCGAAGTGGTGAAGTTGAGGCCCGCGAAGGTGAACGGTGCCGCCGTGCCTGCGTTGTTGACCGTAAGCGCGATACCGACCGGGCTCTGGTTGGCGAACAGCACGCCGCTCAGGTTGGTGATCGCGCCGCCCGATAGCACCAGCGGCACCCCGTCCATGGTGAGCGGGATGATGCCCTGCGGTGCCCCGACATCGGCGCCGCCGGCGGTGAGCGTGAAGGCACCGTTGGCGTCGACAGTCGGCCCGTTGGCCGTACTCTGGCACCGAGACGAGCTGCCCAGCCACCGTGACGTTCGAGTTGAGGGTGACGGCGCCGGCTACCTGGGTGACATCCAGTTCCTGGAAGCGCGAGCTGCCCGGGGTGGCGAAGCCGACCGTCAGCCCCGACCCAACGAACACTGTGCGATGGTTGCCCGACGCGAGGAAGCTGTTTGCACTCGAGGTCGCCGCCTGGTTGAAGTTGCTGGCGAGGGTAAGGGTGCCGGCGGTCAGCAGGCCCGACTCGTTTCCGCCGTCGAAGGCGGCTCCGCCCTGAGATGCTGAGGACGTCCGCCGGGTTGTTCATGACCAGCACGCCGGCGCCCTGCACCGAGAGATTGCCCGGCGCGACCAGCGTCTGGCCGTTCATGGTGAGCGAGGCGCCCACGCCCGTAATCGTCAGATTGCCGTTGCCGCCGCCGAGCCCGGTGGCCCCCGACACGGTGACCGGCGCACTGATCACCAGGTTGGCGAAGTTGCCGTGGATCTGCCCGGCGGCCACGAGCTGGATCGCGCCCGTGGTGCCAATGATCGTCCCGGTCGAGATGACGTCGCCGGAGACCTGGCAGTTGAGGGCGCCGACATTCAGCTTGCCCCATTCACAGTGAGCGACTTGGCGGCGCAGCTGCTGGTGACTGTCGCGATCGGTGTGGCCACCGGGATCACGACGTCGTCGGCCGAGGTCGGGACCTGCGCCGGCGACCAGTTGCCGGCGGTGCTCCAGTCGGTGCTGACCGCTCCGGTCCAGGTGATCGGCGGCACCGCCGGCGGCCAGTTCACCACTGCGCCATTGAGCTGCTGGATGAACGGCGCGCCGGTGGCCGGGGAGCTGCCGGCCACGTCCAGGGTCAGAACCCCGCTGGTGGCGCCATCGAGGTCGTTGGCGCTGATATAGAACCCGGTCGTCGGCGCCGAACTGAAGGTCAGGTTGTTGAGCGTGAACGGCCCGCCGATGCCGGTGTGGTTCACCGTGAGCTGGTTCACGGTGGACGACATGCCGGCGAAGGTCACGTTGGCGAGCGCGACCGGCAGCGGCAGTGGCTGATCGATCACCAGCGAGGTGCCGTTGAAGGTGGCACCGCCGCTCACGAATGTCCCCACCTGCAGCTTGTGGTTGACACTGGCGATCGTCCCGCTGACACCTGGGCTGCCCGTCCATCGTGCCGTGGGCGAAGACGTCGCTCGCCAGGGTCATGGTTCCGGTGCCGGTCCAGCGGAATTGTTCGAAGTGGCTCGACCCGGGCACGTTACCCGGCGTCGAGAAAGTCAGCGTCGGCGAGGCGCCGATGAAGACGGTGAGGTGCGTGCCCGAGCTGTGGAAGGCATCCGCGCTGGTGGTCGCACTCTGGGTGAAGTTGCCGGCGATCTGCAGCAGCCCGGCGCTGAGCGAGTTGAGTTCGTTGCCGCCGTCGAAGACAGCGCTTCCCTGAATCGTGAGCACGTCCGCTGGATTGGTCATGATCAGCAGGGCAGCGCCCTGGACGGCGAGGTTGCCCGTCACCGCCGCCGAGAATCCGTTCAGGCTGAAGCTCGATCCGGCGCCGGTGATCGTGAGATTGCCGACGATCGCGGCGGTGTTGCTCAGGCTCGCCGGCGCGCTCACGATCAGGCCCCGCAGGTTGCCCTGTACCTGACCGGTCGCCTGGATCTGGAAGGCCCCGGTGCCGGCGGTGGTGCCGTCGACCCGGACGTTGCCCAGCACCTGGCAGTTGATGCTGCCGAGATTGAGGACGGCGCCGCTGTTGACCAGGATCGACTTGGCCGAGCAGCTGGTGGTGACCGTCGGCTGATTGGCGGGCGCCGACGGGATTACCACGTCATCGGCGTTGGTGGGAACGCTTCCCGAGCTCCAGTTGCCGGCGGTGTTCCAGTCGGTGCTCGCCGCCCCGGTCCAGGTCTTGGCTGGGGAGGCCGCCGGCCAGTTGATCACGGCGCCGTTGGTAGCCCGGACTGAATCCGCTGGGGGTCGCCGGCGTCGGGTTCACCATGTTCACGACCAGCGCATTCGGCGACGGACCATCGGAGTCGGCGAGGTCCACGTAGAAGCCCGTCGTCGGCACCGTCGAGAAGACCAGGTTGTTGAACACCAGCGGCGTGGCGAAGCCGGGCAGCGAGCCGGAGAGCTGGCTCGCCGACGTCGGCATGCTCTGGAACGTGACGTTGTCGAACTGGAAGCTGCTCCCGCCGTTGATGATCAGCGGCGCGTTGGTGAGCGTCAGTCCGGTGACCTGGGTGCCGCCGCCCACCGAGAACCTGTTGCTGCCCCCGTTGATCGCCGGCGAGCCGCTGCTGGGCGTGGAAATGAACAGCCCGTTGACCTGAATGTTGCTCGAGAGCGACATCCCCGCCGTCTGGGCGGAGATGTCCAGAATGTTGAAGTGCGAGCCGACGTTCGGCGACGCCATGGTCAGGTTGATGCTGCCCGCCCCGGCGAACACGACCTTGTGGCTGCCCGTGGGGGCGAAGCTCGAGTCGCTGAAGGTTCTGCCCTGAGTGAACGAGGCGAACGTCGCATTGTTCATCAGGATGACGCCGGCGGTGAGCTTGCCCGCCGTGCTCCCGCCATCGAAGACCAGGCTCGGCCCCGTGCCCCCGACGATCAGCGAGTCGGCGGCACCGGTCATCACCAGGACGCCGTTGTTGCTGGTCTGGAAGTCGTCGCCCGCGCTGGAGCCGACGCTGGCGGTAAAGCCGGCGAGGGTGAGCGTGCCGTTGATCGTCATCCCCGGTGTCACCAGCCGCCCGCCGAGGCTGTACGTCCCGTTCACCAGCGTGCTGAAGTTGGTTCCCGTCAGCGTGCCGCGCACAGTGCCGGTACCGGTGAGATTCACGCTGGTGGTCGTCCCGCTGATCGGGCCCTGCGCGTCGAGCGAGCCGCTCAGGTTGAGGCCGCCCAGGTTCATGTTCAGCGTGGCGCCCGACTGCACCAGGAGATTGTGCGCGTTGGCGATCGTCCCGGTGATCGTCGGCGCCTGGGGTGCGCCTGAGGGGATCGTCACGTCGGTGGTGGTCGTCGGGACGTTGCCGTCGCTCCAGTTGCCGGCGGTGAACCAGGCGGTGTCGACCGCGCCGGTCCAGGTGCCGGGGGCCACGCCCGCCGGCCAGTTGACCGTCGCGCCGCCCACTGTCTGGACGAAGCTCCCGCCCGAGAGCGGCGACGGGTTGGTCATGTCGATGACCAGCGGCACGCCGTCGCTCGGGTTGCTGTCGGTGGCCTTGAGATAGAAGCCGGTCGTCGGCACAACTCCGAAGCTGACGTTCAGGAACGACAGCGCCGCCGCCGTGCCCGGATGACTGATCGTGAGCGGAGTCGCGGTCGGAGCGTATCCCTGGAAGGTGACGGTGTCGAACGTCACCACCGTGCTGCCCGCGAAATTGAGCAGCAGGTTGTTGAAGGTGAAGTTGCTGACGTTGAGGATCGTGGTGAACAGGGTGCTGCCGTTGCCGGAGAGGGTGCGCACCGCCGTCGGGGTGACGCCCGCCGTTCCGGTGGCGTAGATGTCGCTCGTCGCCTGCACCAGCCCCGCCGAGTTGGCGATGATCACGTTCTGGAACCGGGCGGCGGCGAAGCCGGGGGCCGCGAAGTTGAGCGTCTGGGCGCCGTTGCCGTTCAGGAAGACGGTGAAGCTGCCGGTCCCCACGAACGTCGTGCCCGCGCCGGTCTGGCTGAAGTTGCCGCCCACGTACATGGCGCCGGCCGACAGCCGGGTGCTCTCGTCACCGCCGCCAAAGGTCGCGTTGCCGCTCACCCGGAGAGTGTCGGGGCTCAGCGTCGAGGTGACCGTGCCGCCACCGCTGGTGGTCAGGTTGCCGGTGATCGTCGCGCCGCCGCCGGTGGCGCTGAAGTTGGCGGGGGTGCCGCTCACGATGACGTCGCCGGTGATTGTCGAGCCGTTCCCGATATGCGCGGCGGCGTTGGCGCCGCTCACCTGCAGCGCCGGCGTGCCGGTGATGCTCACCGGCGAGGAAGCGGTGGTGACGGATCCGTTCGGTCCGGAGACCACGACCGGACCCAGGGTGGCAGTGCCGGCGAGACTGAGCAGGCTCTGGCCGCCACTCAGCGTGACCGGCCCGAAGCTGCTGCCGTTGCCCGCGGTGATTGAAGCGCTGGCGCCCCCGATCGTCGTGGTACCGCTCACCGTCATGGTGGCGGCGCCGGTGTTCAGCACGGCCGCTCCGCCCGCCAGGTTCACCGAGCCGGCGACCAGCCCGCCTGACGTGAAGGTGAGGGTGTCGAGGCTGTCCTTGAGGATCACCGCGCCGGTCACGGTGAGCGTGCCGCCCACCGACGCCTGCGCGCTGACGCCCGAGAGGACCAGGGTGCGGATCGTCGCCGAGCCTCCGAGCACCGGCTGCGCGGTGGCCACCTTGGGCACCTCCACGCTGTCGCCGGCCACCGGCACCGCCGCCGGGTTCCAGTTGCCCGGGGTATTCCAGCTGCTGCTCACCGTGCCGGTCCAGACCTTCACCCCGCTGCCGCTGTTGGCGGTCGCGGTGAAGGTCACCGCGGCCACGCCCGGCGCGCTCGCCGTGAAGGTCTGCGCCCCGATCACGCCGCCGAGGGTCGCCCCGGTGCGCGCCACGCCATTGGCATCGGCCGTCGCGGTGGCGCTGTCGACGCTGCCGCCGCCCGTCGCCGCCGCGAAGTTCACGGTGGCGCCGGGCACCGGCAATCCGTCGGTGCCGTTGACCTGCACCGCGAGCGGCTGCGGCCAGCCGCGTGCCGATCAGGCCGGTCTGCCCGTCGCCGCCGGTCTTCACCAGCGTGGCAGGGGCGGCGGCGATGATCACGCTGGTGGAGTCCATCATGCCGTTGGGCATGACGACCTTCACGAAGAAGGTGTCCCGGACGGAGGGCGCGGTGAGCACGCCCGCGGCGCTGAGCAGCGTCCCGGCCGGTGCGCCCACCGTTCTCCACGATACGTAGTACGGGACCGCCACTCCCTGGCTGTCCGCCGTAACCCGGTACTGCAGTGAGGCGCCGAAGGAGAGTGTGGTATCCCGGGGGGAGATGTCGAGCGAATCCACGCCCCCGCCCGGCCCCTTGTACACGACCCCCACCGAATCCGGCGGGGTCGATCCCCCCTGGGTCACCCGCACCGTGCGGGTGCCTTCGAACAGCAGGGTGGTCCCCGCGAACAGCCGCAGGGTGACCTCGAGATCCTCGGTGACCGACTGCAGGAACACCGGGATGTTCAGCTGCAACTGCGCTGCTCGTCAGACTGAACGGCCTGGAAACCACCGTCAGCGTCTCCGCCGGCAGCCGCACCACGATCACCTTGACGTTGTCCAGCGCCAGCGGCGCCACCCGCGCGAACGCGTCGAACGACGGCGCCACCCGGAGGCTGCCGATGCCCCGGCGCCCCGGGCCGACCGGGCTGTCACTGCTGCAGGTGACGAGGAGTAGCGCAGCGAGGGCGACACCCGCGGAGCGCACCACACGGTGGGCGGCTCGGCGCAGGCGAGGCTGGACCGGAGTCTGAGGCATGATCCTGATGCTCAAGGGGATACCCCAATTGGCAGCCTGACGCTCCGACTGTCAATGGGAGTGTTCGCTGGAGGAGTCGGGTGAGAACAGACCGGGACGGGCCGCGTTCCTCAGCTTGCCCCGAAGCGGCGTGCCCGGCGGGGCTCTGGCCTTCGCCGGGCGCGTCGTTTGTCGTGGCCGCGATTCTGCGCGGCTACCCCCGGATCAGCCCCACGGTATCGGCTACTGCCAGAGGATCCTGGCGCCGGCCACCGTGTTGCCGAACGGAGGATTGCTCCGCGACGGCCCGCCGGTGGGGTTGTTAGAGCCGTTGATCACCACCGTCACCCCGAGGCCGTTGCTGGACACCAGCTGGACGTAGAGGTTGCTGCCGTTGAACGAGAAGGTCGAGGAATTGAACGTCACCGTCCGCGGCGCCAGCGCCGCGCCCACCAGCTTGAGGTCGAGCAGCGTCGAGGTGGTGTCGTTCTGGAAGGTCACGTTGTCGAACTGCTGCGGCAGGATGACGCCCAGCTCGTCGATCGAGATCGGCACCTGGTCTACCGTCAGCCGAGTGACCTGGACCTGTCGGGCGAAGAGACTGTCCCCGCCGCCCAGGATCACCGGCGTTCCCGACGCCGGCGTCGAGATGAACAGGCTGTCGACGTGCGTCGCGGTACCGAGCAGGCTGATGCCGGCGACTGCGCCGGACACATCGAGAATCTTGAACCGCCCGGTCGGCGCACCCGAGAACGTCGGCAGCGTCACCGTGGTCGGCTTGCTGCCGCCCAGGACGGTCTTGTGGGTGCCACTCGGCGCGTAGTTCGCCGCGGTGAACGATCCGGTCGCGAAGTTGCCCGCCACCTTCGACCACCCCGGTCGTCAGCAGCCCCGCGGTGCTCGCCTCCGGCGAAGAGCGCGTTTCCTCCGACCAGCAGCGAGTCGGTGCCGCCGGCGCTGGTCATGCGCAGGTCGCCGGTCCCGGTGATGATGAAATCGCCGGTGATGTCCGCGGTGTGGCCCGCGAGGTCGAACGGTCCCGCGACCTGCATCGAGGCCCCGCCGCCCATCGTGAGGCGGCCGCTCAGCGACCCGCCGAATTCGAGCACCGGCGCGTCGATGGCGCCGCGCAGGTTGCCGGTCACCGTGACGCCGCTACTCGAGGTCCCGGTGATCAGGCCGTCGTTGTCGACGTTGCCGTTCACCGTGATCGTCTGGGCCCCGAGATCGAGGGTCGCGCCCGGCTGCAGGGTCAAGCCGGTCACCGTCGCGCCGAAGGAGAGGAACTGGGGCGAGTTGGGCGTACCACTCGGGATGATGACTGGATTCGAGAACGGCGGCCGGAGCGAGTTCCAGTTGGTGTTGGTGGCCCAGTCGCTGCTCGTGGCGCCGGTCCACACGAACGGCGTGCTGGGCCAGAACACCTGCGCCCCGCCGCCCGCCTGGGTGAACGTGGGGCCGTTGTTGTTGGCGTCGAAGTCCACATACACGATCAGGGGAGGCGCGCTGCCGTCGGCGTCGATCGAGTTGAGGTACTTCCCGGTGTTGCCCCCCGCGAGCGGCACGAACGTCACCCCGCTCACCACAAACGGACCCGCGGCAGAGCCCGGACTGCGGATGGTGAGCTGGGTGGCCGAAGTCGGCAGGTTGCTGAACTGGACTCCGAAGACACCACTGAAGCCGGCGGTGCTGGTGTCCTCGATGACCAGCCGCACCCCGTCGAGCCGCATGCTGCTGAGGCTCGGCACCGTAAGCGCGACGTTGGTCCCGGTGAGTGGGCCGTTGAAGCCGTCCTGCTGGCTGTTGATGTAGCCCGAGACCGCGATATCGGTGGCGAAGCTGAATCCCGTTCCGTTGAATCCCTGCACCAGCCCGCCGAAATGGGATGCGGTAAGCCCGGGCGTCGCGAACGAGATGACCGGGAGCGCGGCGTCCAGTTCCGTGAAGTGCCCAGGGTCCGCCGCAAAGCTCTGCGGGCTCCCGCCGGCAAGCTGGGTGAAGCTCCCACCCACCGTCAGGTTGCCGGCGGTGAGCAGCCCCGCCGTGCTGCCGCCGTTGAAGCGGGCGTTGCCCTTCACGTCCAGCAGGTCGCTCTGGTTGGTCATGGTGAGCGTGCCCGTGCCGCTCGTCGCGAAGCTCCGCGCCACTGTGAGCGTGAAGCCGTTGAGCACCAGGGTGCCACCGGTGACGTTGATCGCGCCCGCGGCCGCGGGCGCGGTGAGCACCGGATGCCGGGTCGCCTGCGGAATCACCACGCTGTCGACGGCCGAGGGGAGGGCTCCGGTGTTCCAGTTGCCGGCGGTGGTCCACTGGCTGTCCACCGCGCCGGTCCAGGTGACGGTGCCCGGCGCGATGCGCGGGATGATCGTGACGCTGGTGGAATCGACGGTGCCGTTCGGCGATGCCACCTTCACGTAGAAGGTGTCGGGCTTCGAGGGAGCCCGGAGCCGGCCGGTGGCGTCGAGCCGGGTGCTCCGGTCGGGACCGCCCGTCAGGCTCCAGGAGACGTAGTACAGCGCGACCGGTACCCCCTGGGTGTCGGCCGCATTGAGCAGATAGGTGAGGCTGTCCCCGACCTGCAGCGAGGTATCCCGCGGGGTCAGCGTCAGGGTGGCGATCGATCCCCCCAGGCCCCGGTACACCAACGGGACCGAATCGGGCCCCGTGCTGCCGCCGGCGATGACCGTGACCGTGTCCTTCCCGTCGAACAGCAGGGCGCTCCCCGCAAAGAGCTGAAGAGTGACCTCGAGGTCCTCGCTCAGCCCCTGGATCGGGACCGGGAGGTCGAGCCTGAGCTGCGGGCTGGTCGCGCTGAAGTTCCGGGCGATCCTCGCGACGGTGTCCGTCGCGGGCCGCACCACGAAGACCCTGATGTTGTCCAGGGTGAGCGGCGCGAACCGGGCGAAGGCATCGAACACCGGCGCCAGCCGGAGGGTGCCCAGCCCGGCGCCGCCGGGGCCGGCGGGATTCTCGGTGCAGGTGACCAGCAGCAGTGAGGAGAGGGCGAAGAGCGCGGCACGGAACGAACGGCTCGTCGTGCGGGGCGGGATCTGCATGGCGGGCTTATTCCGGTATTTCAGAGAGTGGACCCAATTGGTCGCCGTAGGCCACCAGTGTCAATGCCCTACATCAGGCCGGACTTGGCCGCTTGCCAGAGCTTGCACAGCCGGTCGAATCCGTCCTGCAGAATCTCGACCTGCTGCGGGCTCGGACTCGCCGCCAGCGCCGTCTCCAGCTCGTCCACGATCCGGTTCATCTCCCGCCGGTTTTGCTGCTCGCACTCGGTGCGGATTTCGCCCAGCTTCTTGGCGATTTCCCCCCGGACCGTCTGATCCATCGGCACCTGCCAGAGGTATGCGGCACTGTCCCGGCCACTGGTGCACAGCTCGCCGAGCCTGTCGATGAGCGGGAACGACGGGCGCCGCTGATGGCCCAAGGGTCCGTCCTGCATGTGCTTGCCTCCATTCGGCGGGGGCGCCGCACGCCCGGCTGGCATGCGGTCTGGCTACCTCGCAGCCAGCACGAACCGCGCCCCCGGAGCGCTCCTGTGTGTCGCATCACCCTCGAGCAGTGTCGGGGCTCCGATCTCCCGCCCAGGGTGTTCGCCCGCTCATCGCCGCTTCGCGGCAAGCCTGCGGCCGCTCCAACACCCCGATCTCGGCGAGCTGCTCCGGATCTCGGGTGAAGGAGCGCATCGGCTGGGAACGACATGGGAGGGGGAGGCGAAGTGATACACGGTGGACAGCCGCGCCAACCGGAGTTGTCTCGATCGTGACCTGCGCCGTGGAAAGGAGGCGCCGATGCTCCGGGCGCGCGCGCCCCTGACAAGCCCGACAATGCTGGTGGAACGGGCCGGGGAACCTGCAGTTGCGTCCGGGGTAAGGCTTCCCAGCCACCGTTGCACGAACTCGATTATCGGGATTTCCCGACATGCTCAAGGCCGGCTCCAGGGCCCCCGCATTTTCACTGCCGTCGGACGCTGGAGGCCGGGTTGCCCTGAAGGACTTCAAGGGGAAGCCGGTCGTCCTCTACTTCTATCCCAAAGATGATACCAGCGGCTGCACCACCGAGGCCTGCGAGTTTCGTGACAACTGGAAGGCCGTCCGGGCCACGGGCGCGGTGGTGCTCGGCGTCTCGCCCGACGGAGTCGCCTCGCATGTGAAGTTCCGGGCCAAGTTCAAGCTGCCCTTCCCGCTGCTCGCCGACGCGGATCACGCCGTGGCAGAAGCCTATGGCGCCTGGGGCGAAAAGAGCATGTACGGCAGGACGTACCAGGGTATCCTGCGCAGCACCTTCATCATCGGGAAGGATGGCCGGATCGTGACCGTGTTCGAAAAAGTGAAGCCCAAGGGGCATGCGGCGGAGGTGCTGGCCTCCCTGCGTGCGGCCGTTATGTGATCCGCTTCACGCATTCAAGAGCCCATTTTCATCATCGGCTGCCCATATTTCGGCCCGCATAACACACTTGGATTGACGCCCGCCGATCAACTGGCTACTCTCGGCGCTCCAAGATGAATCAGCGAAATCACTCCTTGGGAGGATGTATGCGTTCTACGTCTGTTTTGCTCGCAGGTGCGTTCCTGCTGGCGTCTGCGGCGCCAGGGTACGCCCAGAAGCCGGGAGCGGTCGAGTTCGGCATCTTCGGCCGCTATACCAGGTTCGAAAAGAAGCTCAACTTCGATAACCGCGTCGGCATCGGCGGGCGGTTGGGCGTGTTCGTGATCCGGAATCTGTCGCTGGAAGCCGATGCGTCCTACACCGCGACCACGGCGAAGAGCGGGGAGTTCATCCGCTACATCCCCCTGCACGGCCGGCTGCTCTACAACGCGCCGCTGGGCGAGCACACCGCCTTCCTGCTCGGTGCCGGTTACGTCCGCAACCTCTTCCGTGAGGGCTACCGCGAGACCAACAATGGCTTCGGCGGCCTGGTGGGCTTCCGCCTGGGCACCGGGGACGTCTTGTCGGCCCGGGTCGATCTGACCGGCGACTACATTCCCACGGCCGAGAGCAAGAACACCGTCAATCCGCAGCTCCCTTCGGTCTCCTACAAGAAGTCCAACTTCCACCTCGGCATCCAGGGCGGGCTCTCCCTGCTCTTCGGCGCCCGGCGGGACGGTGATCGCGACCAGGACGGGGTGCGCAACTCGGTGGACCAGTGCCCCGACACCCCGGTCGGCGACCGGGTCGATGCCACGGGCTGCACCCTGCCCAAGGACAGCGATGGCGACGGCGTGCTCGACGCGGCGGACAAGTGCCCCAACACCCCGGCCGGCACGGCGGTGGACGCCACCGGCTGCCCCCGCGACAGTGACGGCGACGGCGTGCTCGATGCGGCGGACAAGTGCCCCAACACCCCGGCCGGTACGGCGGTGGATGCCGCCGGCTGCCCCAAGGACAGCGATGGCGACGGCGTGCTCGATGCCGCCGACAAGTGCCCCAACACCCCGGCCGGCACCCCGGTGGATGCCAGTGGCTGCCCGCAGGATTCGGACAAGGACGGGGTGATCGACAGCCTGGACAAGTGCCCCAACACCCCGGGCGGGACCACGGTCGATGCGAGCGGCTGCCCGACGGACGCGGACAACGACGGGGTGATCAACAGCAGCGACAAGTGCCCCGACACCCCGGCCGGCACCACGGTCGATGCGGTGGGCTGCCCGGCGCTCTTCGGCGGCGGCGCGAGCCTGGTGCTGCAGGGGGTCAACTTCGCGACCGGCAAGGCGGTGCTGCTGCCGGAGTCGCAGGCGATCCTCGACCGGGTGGCGGAGTCGCTGAACAACAACCCGGAGGTGACCGTCGAAGTGGGCGGGCACACCGACAACACCGGGCGCAAGGCGACCAACGTGCGGCTCAGCCAGGCGCGCGCCACCACGGTGCGCGACTACCTGATCAGCAAGGGGGTCGACGGGGCCCGGATCACGGCCCAGGGGTACGGGCCGGACAAGCCGGTGGCCGATAACACCAGCGCGGCCGGCCGCGCGGCCAACCGCCGGGTGGAGCTGACCAAGACCAACTAGCCCCTCCGCGGGAAGGGGCCGGGGGCGGGATCGACGCAGCATGATCGGTCCGGCCCCCGGCCTTTTTCCTGCGAGTCCCCCGCCCGTGTATCCCGGTGGTCAACCGGAGTCGGGCGCGCAGAGCCTAACAATAGATCATCGTCCATCCAACGAGCGATTGCACGGGGGTCAGCCGACCGTGTACTCTCGGGGCGAAGCGATAGGCATGCTCATCATAGGGGGAATCATGCGTGTGACGGCTGGTCTGTTAACGGGGTTGGTCCTGCTCGCCGGGGTGGTGCCGGCGCACGCCCAGCAGGCGGGAGCGGTGGAGCTCGGCGGCTTCGGACGCTACACGAAGTTCGAAAGCAAGCTGAATTTCGACAATCACATCGGCGTCGGTGGGCGCCTGGGAATCTTCTTCGCACGCAACCTCGCGATCGAGGGCGATGCGTCCTACACCAAGACCCTGAGCCAGGGCGGATCGGCCGTGAAGTACATCCCGATTCACGCCCGCCTGGTCTATAACGTGCCCGTCGCCGAGCGTTCCGCGATTCTGATCGGTGCGGGTTACGTGCGGAATCTCTTCCGCGAGAACTATCGCGAGACCAACAGCGGGGTCGCCGGACTGCTCGGCGCCCGCGTGGGTCTGGGCAGCGTGCTCGCGCTTCGCCTGGACGTGACCGGTGACTACATCCCCACGGCGGAGAGCGTCAATCCCCAGTTGCCCGGGGTCCAGGCGAAGAAGTCCAACTTCCACCTCGGCGGTCAGGCCGGCCTGTCGCTGCTCATTGGCGCGAATCGCGATGGCGATCGCGACCACGATGGTGTGAAGAACTCGATCGACGCCTGTCCCGCCACGCCGGCAGGTGACGCGGTCGATACCAAGGGCTGCAGTCTGCCGAAGGATGCCGACCGTGACGGCGTCCTGGACAACCTCGATCGCTGCCCCAACACCCCGGCGGGCGACCGGGTAGATGGCAGCGGCTGTACCGTACCGAAGGATGCCGATGGTGATGGCGTCCTGGACGCCAGCGACAAGTGCCCCAACACCCCGGCCGGTACCGCCGTCGATGCGACCGGATGCACCAGGGATGCCGACGCCGATGGCGTGGCTGATGCGCTGGACAAGTGCCCGAACACCGCTCCGGGGACGCCAGTGGACGCCACGGGCTGTGCCAAGGATCTGGATCGCGACGGGGTGCTCGACTCCGCTGACAAGTGCCCGAACACCCCGGTCGGCACGGCGGTGGACGCCACCGGCTGCCCCAGGGATCGCGACGGCGACGGGGTGCCGGATGCGCTCGACAAGTGCCCCAACACCTCCGTCGGCGCGAATGTCGATGCGGTGGGCTGCAACGTGCTCTTCAAGGAAGGCAAGCCGCTGGTCCTGCAGGGGGTGAACTTCCGCACCGGCAAGTCGGTGCTGCTCCCCGAGTCGCAGGTCATCCTCGATCGGGTGGCGGAATCACTGGCGGGCAACCCGGACGTGCGGGTGGAAGTGGGCGGGCATACCGACGCCACCGGCAGCAGAGCCACCAACGTGCGGCTCTCCACCGCGCGGGCCGAGGCGGTGCGGCAGTATCTGATCAGCAAGGGCGTCGCCGGCAGCCGGATCACGGCCAAGGGGTACGCTTCCACCCGCCCGATCGCCGACAACACCAGCGTGGAAGGCCGCGCCGCGAACCGGCGTGTGGAGTTGACCAAGACGAACTAGCCCACGGTCCCTCGTGGGGCGGGCGGGGTCGGGGGGAGATCCCCCGGCCCCGCCCGTCACGTTCCCCCCCACCGCCCTCGCGATTATTCTTCGTCCCCTATGCGCACTCCCTACGGCCTCTTCGTCCTGTTCCCGGTTCTGGTCGCGGCATGCGGCCACGCGACCACCACCGCCGCCCCGGCGGTGGTGCTGCAGCCCGAACCCGGTGAGCGGCACCTCAGGAACATCCGGCAACTGACGTTCGGCGGCAACAACGCCGAATCCTATTTCTCGCGCTCCGGGAAGCAGCTGATCTTCCAGCGCCAGGAGAAATCGGACAGCGCCTGCGACCAGGAATACGTCATGAACGCGGACGGATCCGGCATGCGCCGGATCTCGAACGGGCTCGGTCGCACCACCTGCGGGTTCTTCTACGCGAACGACTCGCGGGTGCTGTACAGCTCCACCTTCAAGCACGCCCCTGAGTGCCCGCCGCCGCCCGACCGCTCTCACGGATACGTCTGGCCGATCGGCTTCCTGGAGATCTACACCTCCAGGCCTGACGGCTCCGACCTGCGCCAGCTCACCAGCAACGGCGCCTACAACGCCGAGGCGACGCTGTCCTGGGACGGGAAGCGGATCATCTTCACCAGCACGATGGACGGCGACATCGACCTCTACACGATGAACACCGATGGCACCGGACTGAAGCGGATCACCAGCCGCATCGGCTACGACGGTGGCGCCTGGTTCTCTCCGGACGGGAAGCAGATCGTGTGGCGCGCCGCGTATCCGGTGACCGCGGCGGACTCCGCCGACTACCTCAACCTGCTGCGCCAGCACATGGTGCGCCCGGCCCGGGTCGAAGTCTGGGTCGCGAATGCGGATGGCACCAATCCGCGACAGGTGACCCATCTCGGCGGGGCCAATTTCGCGCCGGTGTTCACGCCCGACGGCAAGAAGATCATCTTCTCGTCCAACTACGAAAACCCGCGGAGTGGGGCGTTCGACCTCTTCCTGATCAACCCCGACGGCACCGGACTGGAGAAGGTCACGACCCACCCGGACTTCGACTCGTTCCCGATGTTCAGCTACGACGGGAAGCAGCTGGTGTGGGCCTCGAACCGGAACGGCAAGCGGCCCGGGGACACCAACCTCTTCATCGCGGACTGGGTGAATTGACCGACCCGCCGGCCCCCCCCACCAACCGGCTCCGGGAGTGGGGAAAGAGCCTCGCGTTCGCCCTGGTCGCCTGGCTGCTCCTGCGGACCTTCGTGGTGCAGGCGTTCCACATCACCTCCGAGAGCATGGAGAGCACCCTCCTCGTCGGCGATGTGCTCTTCGTGGCCCGTCCGCTGTATGGCGCGGAAGTGCCGTTCACCCATAGCCGTCTTCCCGCGATCCGCGAGCCCCTGCACGGCGATCTGGTGATCTTCGAAGGCGTGGAGACGCCGGCGCTCGAAATCGTGAAGCGGGTGATCGGCCTGCCCGGCGATACGGTCGCGATGCACGACGGTGCCGTCTGGCGTAACGGCCGCATCCTCGAGGAGCCATACGCCTCGCATACCCGTCCCGGTGAAGCCGACGCTCCGGGCACGGAGGCGCAGATGCGCGCCTGGCAGGAATCCCGGCTCGTCGGGGCCAGACCCGCCGCGTATCACCCGGACCGGAACAACTGGGGTCCGGTGGTGGTGCCCGCCGATTCGCTCTTCGTCATGGGCGACAACCGGGATGAATCCTACGACGGCCGCTTCTGGGGTTTCCTGCCCCGCTCCCACCTGCATGGTCGCGCCCTGCTGATCTACTACAGCTACGACCCGGCCAGCTGGCGTTTCCTTCCGCTGCTCACCGCGGTCCGCTGGGACCGCCTCTTCACGGTGCCCAAGTGACCGCTCCGCTGGACCCGCAGTCCGAGCCGACGCTGCGCGAGGCCAGCTGGGAGTGGGCCAAGTCGATCCTGGTGGCGGTGGTGGTGTGGCTGCTCCTGCGGACCTTCCTCGTCGAGGCGTTCCGCATTCCTTCCGGCAGCATGGAGAACACGCTGCTGATCGGCGACTTCCTCTTCGTCAACAAGGCCGTCTACGGCGCCGAGATCCCATTCACCGGCAAGCACCTTCCGGCGGTGCGCGAGCCGGTCCGCGGCGACGTGCTGGTCTTCGATTCGGTCGAAGAGGAAGGGCTGAAGGTGGTGAAGCGCCTGATCGGCATGACGGGAGACACCCTGCAGATGAAGGCCGGGGCACTCTATCGGAACGGGGGCCCGGTCGATGAGCCGTACGTGCGGCATGACGCACCCACCAAGTCCGAATCGCCCGAGTACCGGCAGAAGATGCATGACTGGCAGGTGCGGCATCTGGTGGGCGACACCGCCGACTACCATCCGGACCTCCAGGACTGGGGCCCGATCGTGGTGCCGCGCGATTCGCTGTTCATGATGGGGGATAACCGCGACCTCTCGTACGACGGCCGCTACTGGGGCTTCCTCCCGCGGAGCAGCGTGCGGGGCACGCCGCTGATCATCTACTACAGCTACGATCCTGACAGCTGGAAGGTGCTCCGGCCGATCACGGCAATCCGCTGGAATCGGCTGTTCTCCCACCCGCACTGAACAGGGCGGAGAGACCGGCCGCCCCCGCCGACCCCCCAGCCACCAGGAATGCCGTCGTGGCGCCGAAGTGGTTGGCGACCGCGCCGGCCAGAATCGGCCCGCCGATCCGCGCCATCGCCGACACGCTCTGCATGAGGCCCAGCGCCCGTCCCTGCTCGTCACTCGGCGCCAGCCGGCTCACGTAGCTTGCGGCGCTGGGACTGATCATCGCGGAACCGAATGCGAGGACCAGCAGGCTGCCGTAGAGCAGCGCGCCGTGCCCCGTGTCCTTCAGCGGCCCCAGGGCGCCCGCCAGCGCGACCAGCCCGCCCGCCAGCAGGAAGCCCCCGACCGCCATCAGGACCCGCTCGCCGAAGCGCGGCACCAACCGGCCCACCAGGCCCCCCTGCACCCCGGCGCTCACCACCCCGATCAGCACGAACAGATTGGCCGCATGTCCGCGGTCATAGCCCAGCACTCGCTGGAGCTCGAGCGGAAAGATCACGTACATGACGGTGAACGCGACCGTCGAAAAGGCCACCGCCCCGAACGCGAGCGTGAACCGCGACCAGTGCACCGGGATCTTCGCGCCGGCCGCCGGCGCGGAGGGACGCGACTCGGGCAGCCAGCGCCAGGTCAGCAGCAGATTGACGCCGGTCAGGCTCGCGGCGACGAACCCCGGCGCCGCGCCTCCCCAGTGGCTGCTGATCCCGCCGAGGGCGGGGCCGACCACGAATCCCAGACCGAAGGCAGCGCCGATCAGCCCCATGGCGCGGGGGCGATCTTCCAACGGAGTGATGTCGGCGAGATAGGCCTGTGCGACGTTCACCGTGGCGCCCATCCCTCCCGCCACCAGTCTGGAGAGGAGCAGCACCGCGAAGCTGCCCGCGAGCCCGAACAGCAGGTAGCTGAGGGCGCTGCCCAGCAGGCCGATCAGCAACACCGGTCGTCGGCCAATCCGGTCCGAAAGGCGCCCCCACCACTGCGCCAGCAGGAACTGCATCAGCGAGAAGCTGGCAACCAGGAAGCCGATCGCGGTCGGGCTGACCTGGAAGCTGGCGGCGTAGCTCGGCAGCAGGGGGAGGACGATGCCGAAACCGATGAGGTCGATGAAGACCGTGAGAAAGATGAGCAGGCTGGGGGAGGGCATGCGGAAAACTAACTCATTGCCTCCTTGGTTCCTCGGGCGTGCTCATCGAGGCACGCACCAGGTACGAGGCCACCCGACCGCAGCTCTTGCAGGTCATGGTCACCCGTCCGGCGGGCTCTTCATTACGTTTGGGGCTGCGTTCGATGGTAGGGGTACTGCAGGTGGGGCACATGAGCGGCTTGTGGTCGCGGTCGGCCGCGATCAGAACGAGGGCTTCGGCTGCACGGTACTCTTTGATGCCTCGGCGTCCCACGAACCGCCCTTCCGGCGGGGAGCATCGGCGTGGCCTCGCCAGTCCGCCTGATGTCCAATGTACAGGCCGCCTTGGGAGGGCGCAAACATGTTGACAAGAACGTTCGGGTTTGCGGCGCTGTGGCTGCTTGCCGGCGGACTCGCGCCGCGGCTCCAGCAGGCCCACCAGATCCGGCTGCGGCACCCGAGCGCAGAGGCCTACCGCTTCGAACCCGCCCGGATCACCGCCCGGCCAGGCGACAGGCTCGTCTTCACGGTCGAAGGCGGCGGTCCATACGTGATCGGTTTCGAGCCCGCCGACTTCGCCCCCCGCGAGCGGGCCCTGTTGGACGCCGCGATGCCGGATCGTACCGGCGAGCTACGCTCACCCCTGCTGCCGCGGCCGGGAAGCCGGTTCGAGCTGACCGTGCCCGCGCTGCCGAAAGGCAGCTATCGCTTTGCTGCTGTGACGCATATCGCCTATCAGATGTCCGGGGTCCTGGTGGTTCCCTGAGCCCCTCTTCCCGACCCATGGGGGGGCCGGTACATTGGGGCATCATCCCCGCTCTCCCAGGGACCGTATGCACATGAGATACCGGGCCCCGATGCTCGTCATCGGTGGAGCCCTGCTGGGTGCCTGTGCCGGGCAGCCGGCCTCGACCGCACCCTCGCCCGCGAATCTGCCCGCACTCGAAGCTGCCGGAGAGCAGAATCCCCGGGATGCCGCCGTCATCACGCGCCTCGGCATCGCCTACTTCGAGGCCAAGCGCTACGACCGGTCGAGGGATGTCCTGCTGAGCGCCCTCACGATCAATTCCCAGAACTACGCGGCCAACATCTACCTCGGCCTGGCCTACGAACAGCTCGGCCAGCTCGATCTGGCGCGTGCCGCGCTCACCAGAGCGTCGGGGCAGGCCAAGAATGCCGCTCAGCGCAGCGAGGTCCAGGATCGCCTCGACCTGCTGACCCGCCAGGAGCTCCGCCAGGCCGCGCGCGACGCGATCGCTCAGGAAGCGACCCTTTCGGCCCAGCCACCGACGCCGAACGCGGTCGCGGTATTCCCCTTCCGGTACCTCGGCTCGAATGACGAGCTCAGACCGCTCGGCCGCGGCCTCACCCAGGTCATGATCACCGACCTCTCCAAAATCAACCGGCTCACGCTGCTCGAGCGGGAGCGGGTGCAGGCGCTGGTCGACGAGCTGGCCCTGAACGAGGCCGGCCGGGTCGACCCTGCCACCGGGGCCCGCTCCGGCCGGATGCTTCGGGCAGCCCGGGTGGTGCAGGGGACCATCCAGGATGTCGTTGGCAAGACCGATCTGCGGTTCGATGCGTCGGTCGTCGATGCCGCCAATGCGACGGTCATCGCTACCGGCAACGGGAGCGACCAGCTCCTGCAGCTATTCGCCCTCGAGAAGGTGGTGCTGTTCCGGCTGCTCACCCAGATGGGCATCGCGCTGACGCCGGCCGAGCGGCAGGCTCTCAGCGAACGCCCCACCGCCGATCTCCAGGCTTTCCTGGCATTCAGCCGCGGCCTGGAGGCGGAGGATCGGGGTGACTATTCCGGAGCGGCCGCGAACTTCACCGCGGCGCTCGCCCGTGACCCCAACTTCCGGGCGGCCAAGGCACATCAGGCCTCGAGCCAGCGGGCGGCCCAGTCGATCCAGCTCGCCCCCAGCGTGCTGGCGGGCCTCGGTCCCTCCGGAGCGCTCGGGACCGCAGGGCCGGAGTCGGGCGTCGCCGGTGGCACGACCCTGAGTGGCCGCGGATCGGTGCTCCGCTCCGGCGTGCTGTTCACGATCCCGACGACCGGTTCGACCATCACCAACCGGGTGGGCGGTTCGCACGGGCCGGTCTCCCGACCGCCCGGAGTCCGCCCGCCGCTCCCGGAGGCGCTCGGCAGTGACAATCCCACTCTGCCCCCCGGGCTGAGCAGCACGATCATCATCATCATCACGCGGCCCTGATGCGGACCTCCACGACTGCTGCACTCGCCGCCCTCCTCAGCGTCCTCCCCAGGGCGCTCGGGGCCCAGCAGAATCTGTATCCGGAAGGCTCGGTCGTCGGTGGGGTGGAGGCCCGGCAGTACTCCTTCGGGAGCGGCGCCGGGGGCCACTTCGTCGTCGACCGGATTCGCCAGATCGCAGTCCCGCTCGGTGCGGTCGTGCCGATCGGCAAGCGGTTCTCGTTCGACGTGGGGAGCAGCTACGCGGTCACCACCGTCAGGGACAGCGCCGGCGGCAGCCAGTCGTTTTCGGGGCTCACCGATGCCCAGATCCGCGGCTCCTACGTCTTCGGAAATGATGCCCTGGTGGCGAGTGTCATGGTCAACCTGCCGACCGGCAACGAAACCACGACGCTGAGCAAGTTCGGCATCACCTCGGCGGCATCCTCGAACTTCCTGCTCTTCCCGGTCAATTCGTATGGCTCCGGTTTCTCGGTGACGCCGGGACTCGCAGCGGCCACGACCGCGGGGAGCTGGAATCTGGGACTGGCGGGGAGCGTTCGGCTGAGCGCCAAGTACAACCCGTTCAGCGACCAGTCCGCGGTGAGCTACAAGCCTGGGCTCGAGACCCGGATCCGCGCCGGGGCCGACCGGCTGGTCGGCTCCAGCCGGTTTTCCCTCGGATTCACCTTCAGCACCTTCAGCAACGACCAGCTCCGCGGGGGAGGGTTCGGCAATGGCGTCTACGACCCGGGAAACCGGTTTTTGGTCGATGCCAGCCTGCAGGCGGCCGCCGGTTCCGGCACGATCTCCTTCTACGCCTGGGACTACTACCGCACCGCCAGCAACTCCACCTCGAGTACGACCAGCAATCGGGAGAACGTGCTCACCCTCGGCTCGAGCGGCAGCTTCCCGCTCGGTGCGAAGGTCTCCGTCGAGCCTCTGGCCGAGGCCAGGATCTGGTCGCCAAAGGTCGGAAGCGGCACCCTGTTCGGCGCCGGGGCCTCGCTGCGACTGGAGCTGAGTCCGCGCATCGCGCTGGTCCCGGGAGGAAGGGTGGACTTCGGCACCATCAAGGGAGCCAATCCTTCGACGGCACCGATCACCAGCCACTCGATCACCAGCTGGGACCTCTCAGCGCTCGTCCGTTACGGCTTCTGACCGGCGCCGAATTCTGCTGGGTTAGTTGCATATGCTACGTCCCGCTTAACGGCCGAACCCACCGAGGTTTCGGCCGTTTTTCGTGCCTAATTCTTGACTGGCCCCGACGGGGGTGGTACGTTGGCGCCCATACGCTGGGTCGGCGGATGCCGGACGGCGGTAGTACGTGGCGTGCACCAGGAGGGTACGTTTGGCCTCGGAACTTGGCGCCTCCCAGATCTCGACGCTGCTGGAAGCGCTTCCAGGCATTGCGAATGTACTCCGCAGCCCGGTCGCCGACGCCCTCCTCAATGTCATTCGGGCCGCCGCCCGGGTGGGTGAGTTCCAGCTTGCCGACGCCGAAGAGTTGATCAAGTACGCCACCCGGCGCGGGCTGGTTGGCAACGACGAGGGCGACAGGGTACTGGCAGAGGTCCGCGAGGCGGCGCTGCGCCGGGCCGAAAAGGCGGCCGAGAAGGAGAAGGACAAGGCGGCCAAGGCAAAATCGAAGCCCGCCAAGATTGCCAAGCCGAAAGCCGTCGCCAGGAAGCCGGTCAAGAAGAAGAAGTAGGAGTTGAGAGCACCTCAGGGCGGGCCCATGGGCCCGCCCTTTGTCACGTGTGGAAGCCGCCGACCATCTTGGAGAGACGGGTGCTGGCCTCCAGCAGAGTGCCCGCCGACGCCGCCATGTCCTCGGTCGATGCGCTCTGCTCCTCCGCCGCCGCGGAGACCTCTTCGCTGGACGAGGCATGCTCCGACGCGGCGCGCGCCACCAACCCCGTACGCTCGGCGAGCTCCCTGACCACTTCGCGATTGGCGCCTACCTGCTCGGCCAGACCGGTGGCGGAGGTCTGGACCTCGCCGATGGCCGTGCCGATCGCGTCCAGGCCCTGGACCACCGCCTGGGCGATGGTCTCGATGCCGGCCACCTTGGCGGTGCCGAGCTGCATGGTCTCCGCGACCTCGCGCACCTGGCTGCGGATGAATTCGACCGACTTGGTCACTTCTGCGGCCGCCTTCGCGCTCGAGTCCGCGAGCTGGCGGACCTCTTCCGCCACCACGGCGAAACCCCGGCCATGCTCGCCGGCGCGGGCCGCCTCGATGGCGGCGTTGAGTGCCAGCAGGTTGGTCTGCGACGAGATCTGCTTGATCAGGTCCACGAAATCATTGATCGACTCGGACTGCTGGACCAGCGCCCGCACCTGCTGGGACGATGTCTGCACCACGCCGCGCACGTCCAGCAGGGTGGTGCGGGCGGTCTCCACGTCGCCGCGATAGCGCAGCGCCGTCCGGCGAATCTCCTCGGCGAGGCGCACCGCGCGCTGGGCGGCCTCGGAGTTGGAGGTCGCGGCCTCGCGCAACCGTATCAGCAGCTGGTCGGCTTCCTCCATGCCGCGCACCTGATGCTCGGCCCCATTCGAGATCTTCACCATGGCAGCCGAGATCTCTCCGCTTGACGCGGCGATTTCCTCACTGATGGCGGAGAAGTCGCCGGCGCTGCCCGAGAGCTGCTGGGATTCCTTCACGACCGCCGCGACCACTTCTCGCAGCCGGGACGCCATGTCGTCCATCGCACTGGCGAGCCGGGCGAGCTCGTCGGGCATCTGGCCGAGCTGCACCGGGCGCAGGTCGCCCGCGCCGAAGCGGTCCGCGGCGGCGATGAGACGGGCCAGTTGGCGGTCGACGATCCGGATGAGACCGACGCCGGCGGCGATACCGACGATCAGCGCCAGTATCGCACACAGCACCAGCAGCTTCTGGAAGAACGCGGCCTTGTCCTGGAGTGACTGGGCCCGCTGCAGTGCGTGCGCGGCCTGCTGCGCATTGAGCGCGCGCACGATCGTCACCAGGCTGTCTGTGGACGCGCCGGCGCGGGCCGCGATCAGTCGCGCCTCGTCACCGCGGCCGATGTCGGCGAGCGCGTGCGCGGTGGCGTAAGCCACTTCCAGAGCGGCCTGGCTGCTGGCGACCTGATTGATCATCCGTCGATCGTTGTTGTCGAGATGCGGGAGCTCGCGAAGCTGGCTCTGGAAGCCGTAGGCTGAATCGCCGCTGGCAAGGAATTGCGCCTTCACGGCCAGGCTGGGGATGAGCAGGTACTGTTCGGCGGCGCGGATCTCGCCGAGCACCGAGGAGACCAGGGAACTGCCCAGGCTGGTGCCCTCCTGGAGTGCCGTGATGTCGGCCTTGGTCTGTCGGGTGACCGTTCGCAGCGCGGAGACCCCGACGATCGCCATGCCCAGGATCAGCGCGATCATGCACGCGATGGCCGCGCCATTCAGCCGGCGAAGACTCCGGAAGTACCTCACAGTCCCTCCACGGCGCGCACCTGCCCGCTCTCCACCCGGCCGATGATCACCCGTTGCCGGGGGACATCGCCGTTCTCGTCGAAGGCGATCTCCCCGGTGACGCCCTCATAGGGCGGTGCGCCGCGGCCGATTTCGGCGATCGCGTCGCGCAGCTTCACGCGGTCGGTACCCGCCCGCCGCATTGCATCCTTCAGCATGAACAGAATGTCGTAGGTCGCGGCAGCGGGCTGGTTGGGCGGAATCACCGTTGGGTATTTCCTGGCGTAGGCCTGCACGAACAGCCGGTTGGCCGGGGTGTCGAAACTCGCCAGGTAGGCGTTGGAGATGTAGGTCCCTTCCGCGAGGGCACCGGCTTCCTCGAGCCCCTCGAGGGCATCGCCGCCCATGAATGGGATCCCAAGCTTGCGCCCGCGCGCCTGCCGGAGAATCGAGATGGCCTCATCCTTGTTGCCTGCAAGAAAGATGAACTGGCTGTGATCGTGCTTGATCAGCCGCTCAAGGTAGGCACTCACATCCGGCTCCGCCGTGAGATAGGGGAGCTGCGCGTCGATCTCGCCACCGACCCGGCTGAACTCGGTGTCGAAGGTACGCCGCAGGCCACGACCGTACTCGTCGTTGAGATAGAGAATCGTGCCCTGGTGCAGATGCAGGTGGCTGTCGGCGAAGCGGGCGAGGGCCGCGCCCTGCTGCAGGTCACTCGGGCAGACCCGGAACGTCCACGTGCCGGCGTCGGTCACCGACGGGGCGGATGAGGACGGTGAGATTTCCAGCACACCGGCTCCGTTGTAGACCGGAGCGGAGGCGAGCGTCGTCCCGGAATAGACGTGCCCGATCACGGCGACCACCCCGGACGCCACCAGCTCAGTCGCGACGTTGACGGCCGAGTCCGGGTCGCCGAAGTCGTCGCGAATGACCAGTTCCACCGGCCGGCCGGTGATGCCGCCGGTCAGATTGATCTGCTCTACCGCCAGCTCCGCGGCCCGGCGCATGGGGGCGCCCACGGAATCGGTGAAGGGTCCCGCCAGACCGATTCGAACCGGGCCGTTGGCGGGTCCGCAGGCAGAAACCGGGAGTAGTGTGCAGGAGAGAAGCAGCGCGGCCGCAGCCAACCGGCGCGGAGATTGAATCACGAATGGCTCCACGGGAGATTTCTGAAAAGACGTTCAAGGTTACTGCGCGGCCCCGCGCCGGGCAATCCCGCTCGATATCTTCCGGGATGCTCGACTGGATGCACCGCTCGCCGACGGCGGAGTTTGACCTGCATGGCCAAACCGTGCTGGAAGCGGCCAGCAACGCAGAGAAATTCCTTGCGGCACAGGCCCGGGTCCGCCGCGGGGCTACCGTCCGGCTGATCACCGGGCGGGGCCGCGGCGGCGGTACCGCCCCGGTTCGGACCCGGGTGCGTTCGCTCCTCCGCCGCCTGAAGGAGGAAGGGCGCGTCGTGCGGGACTTCGTGCTGGAAGACACCGAAGGGAGCTTCCTGGTCCGGCTCAGGGACTGACTCTCAGGGGAAGTGGCTCCGTCCCCAGGCATCGAGCACTCTTCCGTCGACCAGACTTACGGAGGCCGTCTTCGCCCCGCGTTCGATGCGCCAGGTGAGGCGCATCATCCGTCCCTGGCGCACCCACTGCATCATCCACTGGCTCCCCTGAACCTCCGCGCCTACCTCGCCGAACTCGCGCACCAGCCCGACGCGCCAGGCATCGAGCTCCACCCCGCTGACCGGACCCGACAGGGTGAGAACCCCGGTGGCGCTGTCCATCACCGATGCCCAGAGCGCCAGCCGCTGCCCCGAGCCCGGCGACCAGACCGTGGCCCGGCACTCGTGGACGGAGGGTTCGCGGCGGGAGCGGAGGCAGTGCATCGGCTTGCCACCCAGCGACTCGACCCGGCGGCCGAGATCTCCCAGAGGGAGGCCGGCTTCAAAGCCCAGGAAGCTCAGCGGTGGAGGGGGCGGCTCCTGCCCGATGGCGCGGTTCGCCAGCAGGCATAGGGAGAGGGCGAACGGGAGCAGGCGGCACGGAGCATACATGCCGGAAGTATCGCGCTTCCCCCGGGTGGGGTGAAGCCGGGGGGCGAGATGCAGACAACCCCGCCGCACGCCGGTCTGGCCGGCGCGCGCCGGGGTCGGAGGTCCTGCGGTGAAGGGTGACCCGCGCGAGAGTCGGATCAGGCCTTGCGAACGTTCGCGGCCTGCAGGCCCTTCGGGCCTTCCACGATGTCGAACTCCACGTGGTCGCCTTCGGCCAGCGAGCGGAACCCATCCATCGCAATGGCGGTGTGGTGGACGAACACGTCCTTCCCACCCTCCTGGGCGATGAATCCGAAACCCTTCGCGTCATTGAACCACTTCACGGTACCCTTCGCCATTGCTTCTACCTCGGATAGGGGAGCTCACCGGCTCCGGAAGTACCCCGGCCCGAATGACCAGGGCAAAGCACATTCACCGGTCCCGGGGGATCGGAGTGAACAGCGACGCTGTCAGGGGAGGGCGATGCGGACGGCAACGACCATGGCGATAAGGTTCAGTACGGGCGGGAACTTGTCAAGAAGGCGGCCGCGGGGGAGATTCCGCGTCCTCCCAGACGAGGTAAACCGATGCTCATGATCGCCGTCCTGGCGCTGCTGCAGCAGCCTGCCGCCCCGCCGCCACCGACCGCCCCGAAGCCGGAGGCCTCGCCCATCGCAAGGGCGGTCCTTCAGCCCGCCGAGGCGGCCGTGCTGGTGGGGGATAGTCTGCGGCTCAGGGTAGTGGCGTACGACTCGGCTGGCCGGGAGCTGACGGATCTGTCCGTGAGCTGGTTCGCGACGGGGGGGCACTTCGAAGGGTCCGTAGACTCCAACGGGGTGGTCGTGGGAGGCTCGACTGGCACCATCACGGTGACCGCCCTCGCCCGGCCCCGCAGCGGCGGGCGGGCGACCCCGGCGTTCGGCCGGGTCACCGTCCTGCCGCAGCCGGCCGCCAAGCTGAGCATCACTCCGGCGCCGTCCCGGCTCTACGCCGGGCAATCGCTGGCGCTCTCCGCGGCCGCCTATGCCGCCAATGACGACCGGCGTTACGACGAGGTCACCTGGACCTCGGATAAGCCCCAGATCGTCGCCGTGACCAGCGACGGACGGGTCACCGGGAAGGCACCGGGGCAGGCCACCATCACTGCCACCGCAGGCCGCGCCATCCGGCGGCTCGGCGTGGCCGTCGTGCCGAATCCGGTCACCTCGGTCGCGCTGGAGCCGGCCACAGTGCAGGCCCGGACCGGGGACGTGGTAAAGCTCAAGTTCGTGGCGCGCGCCGGGGCAAGAACGCTCGCGGACGCCATGCCGGAATGGGCCCTGAACCCGGGCAGCGGCCAGGTAGAGGATGACGGCACCTTCGTGGCGGACGTGCCGGGGACCTACCGGGTGTTCGCCACCTTCGCCGGGCGGGTCGCCGAGGCGGTCATCACGGTGGGGCCCCGGGATGTGCGGCGGCCGACCACGCTGGTGGGGCGGCTCCCGATCAAGGGGCAGGCGGCTGAGTTCTGGCTGCACCCCGACGGCAAGCACGGCTATCTGACGACGATTGGCGACCGGGCGTACGCGATCGATCTGTCGGACCCGTCCAAGCCGGTCATCACCGACTCGGTCGTGGTCGATGCCCGCGTCATCAACGACGTGATGACCACCGAGGACGGCAAGTACGGCGTGCTCACCCGGGAAGGTTCCTCGGTCCGCAAGAACGGGATCGTGGTGCTGTCGTTCGAGGATCCCGCCCATCCCAAGCCGATCGCCGATTTCACCGAGACGGTCACCGGCGGGGTGCACTGCACCTACATCTACAAGGGCTACGTCTATCCTCACCGACGACGCCACCGGCTCGATGCGGGTGATCGACATCCGCGACCCCTACCATCCGAAGCAGGTGGCCCGTTGGGAGACGCCGCGCGCGGCGGCCGGGCGGACGCTGCACGACATCGACGTCAAGGACGGCTCTGGCCTATCTCAGTCCTACTGGAACGACGGCCTGGTCATCCTCGACGTCGGCAACGGGCGTGAAGGGCGGGCAGTCCCGAGAACCCGATCGCTCGTCTCCCAGTCAAGTACGACCTGAACGCCCTCTATCGCGATGTCGAGGCCGTCGGCGGACCGGGCTTCATCCGCGGAACCCACACCGCATGGCGCGCAGGGCAAGTACGTCTTCGTCGGGGACGAGGTCTTCTCCGCCAAGCCGCGGCCGACCGACGGCGGCGGCGTGTCGGCCTCGGCCGTGCCTATCGGCCGGCTGCACGTGATCGACGTCTCCGATATCTCGAGCATCCCAAGAGGTCGCCTACTTCGAGCCCGAGGACGGCGGCAGCCACAACGTCTGGGTCGCGGGCGACACCCTCTACCTCGGTGATTATCAGGGTGGCCTGCGGGTGCTCGACATCTCCGGCGAGCTGCGAGGCGACCTGCTGCGCCAGGGCCGGGAGATCGCCCACGTCGTGACCGGCGACAAGGCGGGGCAACCTCCCCAACGCCCCCAACGCCTGGGGCGCGATCTACCGCGAAGGCTACATCTACGTTCCCGACATCAATTCGGGGCTGTGGATCGTGCAGGTCGATTCGAAGTCGGAGCTCAACCGTAGGGCCGGAAGCCGTAGGCCGTAAGCCGAAAGCCATAAGCCGTTGGGCCCAAGCGGGGTATAACAGCTTACGGCCTAAGGCTTATGGCGTATGGCTTTACCCCGTCCCGGGAACCCGACTCCTGTCGCACCCCACTATATTTGGTGCTATGACAACCCCCCAAACCCTGACCATCCGGACTTTCACCGACCGGGCCGAGGCGCTGGCGCACTTCATCCTACGCGCCGGCGAGGCCCCGCGGATTCTCGCGTTCGACGATGCCATCGGCTGTCCGATGGACATCGCCCTGGCCGCGCTCGAGTGGACCAAGGTCGTGGGAATCCTCCAGGACGACGACACGTCCATGCTGCCCGCCTCACCAGCGAGACCGCCGCCGCGGTGATCGAGCGGAAGGTGCGAGGACGAGCGCCAGTTCGTCTACCTTGGCCCCCGGCTCGACGCGCCGCCGATGGACGTATTCGAGGGCGAGGTCCTGTTCGACGAACCGGGGGTGAAGGCGGTCGAGTTCTCCCAGCGGGCCCACGCCCTGGCCCACTTCCTCCGGGCCACGAGCGGCGTCCGGTGCCCTGCTGGCCCTGCTCGGACGTCGGGCGCCGGAGATCCGTCACCTCCGCCGCTGGCTGGGCCCTATCCTTGCCGAACTCGACGTCCCCCGCACCCTGGTGGGCGGCTGGTTCGCCGCGTCGGCGGCCGGCTGCCTGATGGCCGCGACGGACGGTGAACTCACCTACCGCTACATCGAAGTCGGCCTGGAACCCTGAACCAGCGAAAAAGCTGACCTCGCCGCAGTGTTTTTCATGTGGACGGATGTGGATTCACAATTCCACATCGCTGTGGACAGTGAGTCCAGATGCTGATGACGACACCGTTTAGGTTTCCACATCCACCCACATTCGAATGGCGTAACCCGAAGAAAGAAAGGCGCTTGCGCGCCTTTTCCACGATCCTATCTTAACCTCACCGCTGCACGGAGACGTGGCAGAACCCCGTGTTCTGTTGGCGACCGGCAGTGTGCTTGAACGGGAATTCAGGGGAGACTGCCGAAGTCGGCAAGGGCTCAGGTGGTCTGTGATCCTGGTGATCGCCCCGGTTCAAGTCGTTGAGGCCAGTCGCGCGCCTCAGCCGCCCCGATGTAGCGCCTCGGGGTGCCGTGCGAAGGGTCGGTCCGCGACCCGATCTGACTCGCAGCGCTCGCGCTGACGAACCAGGTGGATGGCCATCCGGCCTGGGGATCACCAGCAGTCAGTGTGAGAAGCGGCCGCCGGGCTTCGTGCCCGGCGGCCGCTTCGCATTCCGGCACCCCGCCCGGCAGGCTGCCTCCCGCTCCCTTCCGAGCTGCGCCTGACAATTTGTCGACCTCGCCAAGCGGCTGCGGTCACCATATTCGGATCCGTCAGGCGCCGTTGGCCCCCCGGCCCCAATCGCTCTCGCCCCGCCAGGCGCGTCGCTTGTCGAGTTGCCAGATGGTGCGGGTGCTGACCTCGGCCGTACCCTGGAAGTTCTCCGGATCCGCGAGCGCATCCGGCCATGCTTGCCGTCTTGGCACTCGCGTTGTCGGCGTAGTGAATGATCTCGGCCTCGAGGGTCATGGGCGGGACGGGGGCTCCGAATTCCAGCTTGCCGTGGTGAGCAAGGACGAGATGCTGGAGGATGAGCAGCTCCTCTTCGCGGCAGGGCATGGGCGATTCGGCCCGGACCCGCCGGTCGAGCATGAACCCGCCCAGGACGACGTGGCCGATGACGGAGCCGGGGACGGTGACCTCGAAGAGCCCGTCCCAGGTGTAGCTCTCCAGCTTGCCGATATCGTGCAGCAGCACTCCGGCGAGCACCAAGTCGGCATCCGCGGAGGGGTAGAGCCTGCTGATGGCCAGGGCGATGTGGGCGACCTCGCAGGTGTGCTTGAGCAGGCCGCCAAGTTCGGCGTGGTGGCCGCTCACACTGGCGGGGCACCGTTCGTATCGCTCCCGGAATTCCGGATCGTCGTAGAAGAGCCCGATCGTTCGAGCGAGGCGCGGGACCCTGGATATCGGCCCGCCAGCGATCGACGGCCTTCCAGTAGCGTGAGACGTCGCCTGCGGACGGCATCAGGGCGTGCCAATCCACCTGTTCGCGGGGTAGTACACGAAGGGAATCGACCGCCAGCTGGCGCCGGTCGCGGTAGCTGCCGACGGTGCCTATCACCTGGACCACGGCGCCGCGGGCCACGCCGGCCACCTTGTGACTGTCGGATGGCCAGAAGGGGGCGGTCTGCATCCGCCCGGTGGCATTGCCCAGGGTGATGATCGTGTGCGGCGAATCACCGCCACGGGCATCCACATCCAGCACGATAAACGGGTCCTGGACCCGTGTGCCGACGGGGAGTTCGGGCAGGACAGGTTGAGCCATGGTGTCGCCTCCGGGACGGGCCAAACTTAGGGGGAGGGCGTCATGGTGTCAGCGGGGCCCGGCCCGTCGTCCCCCACCGGGGGCGCACGCCTCCGTACCCGGCGCTACTTTACCGTTACGACAAGGCGGGAGCGATCCCATGAAGTCTTCCCACATTCTGGTTCTCGATGCCGATCCCTCACGGCGCGACGGCGTGGTACAGGCGCTGCGTGGCGCCGGCCACCTTCCGGTCCTGATGGCCGACCCGGCCGAGGTCTCGCGGGCCCTGGCCGTGCCGGGGCTGGACTTGGCCATGCTCTCGCTCTCGACCCCCGGGCTCGACCAGACCCTGCTGCGCGAGGCCATCGCCCCGAGCGTCCCGGCGGAGCCGGAGCCGCTGGAGGATGTGGAGCGGCGCCACATCGCGCGAACTCTGACCTACACGCGCGGCAACAAGCGGCGGGCGGCACAGATTCTGGGAATCGCCCGCTCCACCCTGCTGGCCAAGGTCCGCAAGTACGGACTCGAGACGCGACGGCGCGGCCCCGGAGTGAGCGCCGTTCGCACCGGGCTGGTGCTCCTGTGGGTCTGCATCGCGACGCCGCTCGCGGCCCTGCAGACTCCGGTGCCCGGCGGGACCGTCCGGGAGGGCACGCTGAGCTTCGATGGCCGCGCGAGCCTGGGAGACTTCACCGGCACCACTACGACCGTGTCGGGGGAGCTCGAAGGGGCCGAGTCGCTGGGCGGGGTGCGTGGCTGGGTCGAGGCGCCGGTTCGGACGCTGGTGACCGGCAATGCCAAACGCGACAAGGATCTCAACAAGTCGATGGAGTCCGAGCAGTATCCCGCGCTCCGCTTCGAGCTGACCGGGCTGGACCCGGGAGCCGGCTCGCCCGACAGTCTCCCCGTCACTCTCCACGGCCGGCTGATCATTCACGGGGTCACCCGGGAGGTCGAAATTCCCGCCGCGTGTCCTCTCCCTCGCAACCGACCACGGTCGGATCCGCAGCACCTTTCCGCTCAATCTCAAGGACTACCGCATCGGCGGCCTCACCAAGATGCTCGGCATGCTCAAGATGCACGAGGACATCGTGGTGCATGTCGATGTCGATTTCGGGTTCAATAGGTAGGCGCGACCGCGGGGGACGGCAGATCGCGCGATGCCCTGCCGCGCCTATTGCACCCGCACCCTGCCATAGCGTGAGACGATAACCGACCGGGTCGCGACGCCGCGAGTCAGAGTGTAGGTGGCGTTGGCGAGGCCCATGGTCACGCCGCTGGGCGCGAAGCTGACCAGCCGAGGCATGCCAGCGACCGCCACTCCGCGTTGAGACGGGCCGTCGCCCCGCCACCGCTCGATCGTGTCGATCGGCGATTCCACCGCACGCAGCACCAGCGAGTCCGCGGTCAGGGCAAGGACCATCGTGCGCCGTTCGGCCAGCGCGGCGATGCGGGCCCGGGTGTGGGCGGCCACGACCGACTGAACGGCGGCATCCACCGCGAGGCGATCGTGCAGGGCGGCGATGCCCGGCAGCGCAATCGTCGCCAGCATGCCGGCGATCAGGATGACGATCAGCAGTTCGACCAGGGTGAGCCCGCGTCGCATGGACGCGAGGATAGGACCGCCGACGGCCCCACTCGGCATCCTCCCGACGCGGA
Source organism: uncultured Gemmatimonadales bacterium (assembly GCA_963825065.1). Classification (GTDB taxonomy): domain Bacteria; phylum Gemmatimonadota; class Gemmatimonadetes; order Gemmatimonadales; family GWC2-71-9; genus JADJOM01. The sequence continues at coordinate 119,727 of CAWGRU010000014.1, read as the reverse complement.
GCGGCGCGACGAAATGCGGGCGGGCTTGCCCTCGCCCGTGCGGCGGGGCATACTAGCCACTCCTCTGCATCCCCGAGCCCAGGCTTTGACTCTCGCCGTGTCCCTTCCAGCCGCTCCCGCCGACGCGCTCGCCACGCTGCGCCAGTACGCCGCGCTGGCGCCCTGGAGTCTGCGGGACCTCTCCGCGCTGGCCGGGGCGATCCTCGAGGCATCCGCGGTCTATCCGGTGAATGCCGCGGCGAGCGCGCATCCCAGCGAGCGCACCATCCGGTTCTACGTGACCCGCAAGCTGGTGAGTCCGCCCGAAGGGCGTGGCACGGCCGCGACCTACGGTTACCGTCACCTGCTGCAGGTGCTGGCGATCAAGCTGCAGCAGATGGAGGGCGCCACGCTCGATACTCTGGTGAAGGAACTGGGCGGGCTGCCGGGGGACGTCACCGAGCGGCGTGTCGCGGGGGCGCTGGGGGCCCGGCTGCCGGCACCGGATCAGCTTCCCCTGACGGTCCCGGAAGGGGCGCCGCGCGGCAAGGTCGGCCGAGCGCTGCAGGCCTGGGCCACTGCGGAGGGCGTCGCGCCGGCGCGGCGCGGGCGCGGGCAGCTCTGCCGCCGGGTGGCGCTCGGCCCCGGAGCGGAGCTGCTCCTCGACGAACGGCACCCGCTGTACGACGCGCTCGAGGACGAGGCCATCGTCGAGGCGCTGCGCAGCGCCCTCGACGGACTCGGCGACCGCCTGTAGCCCCCACCCGCTGGCCGCTTTACACTTCGAGACATCTCCTCCCCAAGGATCGCCCATGGGCATCGTCCTGCTCGTCGTCGTAGTGGTGGTCGCGCTCTGGGTCATGAGCGCGTACAACCGGCTGATCTCGCTGAAGAACCAGGTGGCCAATGCCTGGAAGCAGATCGACGTGCAGCTCAAGCGGCGGCACGACCTCATTCCCAATCTGGTCAACGCGGTGAAGGGGGCGATGGACTTCGAGAAGTCCACGCTCGAGGCCGTCATCTCGGCACGCAACAAGGCGGTCGGCGCCGCGGGTGGTGGTGTGGCCCAGGTGGCCAAGGCGGAAGGCGAGCTGACCCAGGCGCTGGGGCGGCTGTTCGCGCTGTCGGAGAACTATCCCCAGCTCAAGGCGACGGGCAACATCCAGCAGTTGCAGGAGGAGCTGACCAGCACCGAGAACAAGGTGGGCTTCGCCCGGCAGCTCTACAACGATACCGCGACCTCGTACAACACCGCGCAGCAGCAGTTCCCCACCAACTTCGTGGCCGGGCTCGCCAAGGCCGACGCCGGCAGAACTCTGGGCCATCGAGGATGTCGCCGAGCGGGCGGTGCCGAACGTCGATCTGAAAATGAACTGAGTACCGAGTTCCGAGTTCCGAGTCCCGAGTTCTCCGCAGGCACTCGGCACTCGGCACTCGGAACCTCCCCGCATGACTGCCCCTGCCAACCTGTTCGATCAGCAGGAATCCAACCGCCGGCGCTCGTTCTGGCTGGTCACCGGCTTCGTGCTGTTCTTCGCATGGGTCGGATTCGGCGGAGACGTCGCCTGGTATCTGATGTCGGCGTCGCCGGCCTCGGGACCGGAGGCGGGGTTGTCCGCCGAACATCAGCACACGGTGCCGTGGATCGGCATCATCGTGACGCTGATCGCCGGTGCGACCTGCTGGTACTCCTGGAAGAAGGGCGCCGAGCGGGTGCTGTGGGCGACGGGCGCGAAGGAAGTTGTCGAGGCCGAGAGCGACCTCGAGCGCCGGCTGGTCAATGTGGTCGAGGAGATGGCGATCGCCTCGGGGCTGCCGCGTCCGAGGATCTTCGTGGTTCCCGATGCCGATCCCAATGCCTTTGCCACCGGCATCGAACCCGGCAAGGCCTGCATCGCGGTGACCCAGGGGCTGCTGGAGACGCTGAATCGCGAGGAGCTGCAGGGGGTGGTGGCGCACGAGATGGCGCACGTGCAGAACTTCGACACCAGGCTCATGACGCTGCTGGCCGCGATGGTCGGGGCGATCGCCCTCATGTCGGATGGCATGGGGCGGATGATCCGCTTCGGCGGCTTCGGCGGACGGCGCAGCAGCGACCGCGGCGGCAGCGACAGGGGTGGCAATCCGCTCGCGCTGGTGATCCTGGTGCTGTGGGTGATCACCCTGATCCTCGCCCCGGTCATCTCCCGGTTTCTCGCGATGGCGGTGAGCCGCAAGCGCGAGTATCTCGCCGACGCCACCGGGGCGCAGTTCACCCGCAACCCGATGGCGCTCGCCTCCGCGCTCGAGAAGCTCGACGCCGCGGCGGCGCCGACCCAGGCGATCACCCGCGGCGCGGCCCACCTCTGCATCGTGGACCCGACCGCCAGCAGCCTCTCGGCGAGGGAGGGATTCCTCGGCGACGTCTTCGTCGAGTCATCCGCCGATCGCGATGCGGATCACCCGGCTCAAGGGGATGGCCTACCAGCAGGCCAAGGCGGACGCCCCGCGGTGACGCCGCGGCTAGCCGTGGACTGCTCGCGCTGGCGCGTCTTCCTGCTGGCGGCGATCGGGTCGGCGGGGATCCTGCTCCGCACCCGCGGCGGTGCTCCGGCGCGCGGCTCCGGCGCTGGGCCCGGAACGCGCTGCGGCAGTTCCAGGCGCGCACCGACCGCTACAAGCTGGTCGAGCGCGACCGCATCCGCGAAGCGCTGCTGCACGACCCGATCATCGAGGCGGCGATCGCGGAGCACGCGGCGGCACATCAGACCGCGGAGTCCCAGGTCCGCATCCGGGTCAATCAGTACGTCGACGAGATCGTCCCCTTCTTCAACGTCCTCTCGTACTACAAGCTCGGCTACAACCTCGCCCGCCTGCTGATCAACCTGTTGTACAAGTCGTCCATCGACTACCGGGATCACGAGGCGCTCGACCGGATCCCGCGGCGCGACGTGGTAGTCTACCTGATGAACCACCGCAGCAACGCCGACTACGTCGTCGTCGCCTACGTGCTGGCGCGGGTGGTGAGCATCAGCTACGCGGTGGGCGAGTGGGCCCGGACCTGGCCGCTCGAATACGTCTTCAAGAGCTTCGGCAGCTACTTCATCCGACGGCAGTATCGCGAGCCGCTGTACCACGCCGTCCTCGAGCGCTACGTCCAGCTCATCACCCGGAACGGGGTCACCCAGGGGATCTTCCCCGAAGGCGGGCTGACCCGCGACGGCGCGCTGCGGCCGGCCAAGATCGGCCTGCTCGACTACATCGTGCGGACCATGCGACGACCCGGGCTTCGACCGCGACATCTGGCTGGTGCCGGTCGGCATCAACTACGACCGGGTGCTGGAGGATCGCTCGCTGATCCGGGAGCGGATCGTGGGCGGCAGGCGCCCCTCGCGCTGGACCCAGCTCGGGAACGTGCTGAGCTACCTGGGCTGGAACACGGTCCGTCTGCTGACCGGGCAACTCAAGCGCTACGGTCGGGTGGCGATCGCCTTCGGCACCCCGATCTCGGTGCGGCGCTGGCTCGCGGAACAGCCACCCGGCATCCTGTCCCTGCCCAAGCCGGAACGGCTGCCCCACGTCCAGCGCCTGGCGGAGCAGGCGCTGGCGCGGATCGGCGCGGTCATCCCGGTGACGCCGGTGCCGCTGGCCGCGACCGCGCTGCTGTCCTTCGGCGGCAGCGTGGTGTCGCGGCCGGCACTGCTGGAGCGGCTGGACGAGATCCGCGACCGGCTGTCCGCATTCAACGCCCGTATCGTGCGGACCGAGCTGCCGGTGACAGAGCTGTGGGATCGGGCCTGGCTGATGTTCTCGATGCGGCGGATGGTCGTGGTGCACGGGGACTGACCTGGTGATCATGCCCTCGGCCCGGCCGCTGCTCGAGTACTACGCCAATTCGATCCGGCACCTGCTGCCCGCGGACCTGACGGTCACCTTCTCGCCGGCCGGCGAGGGGGATGCGACGCTGCCGCGACTGGCGACGCGGGAGGAGATGGATATCATGACCCGCGAGCTGCCGGTCGTGAAGAAGGGAATGAGGTAGGCCGTGTCACACCTGCTCCTGCTCTCCAACTCGCGTTGCCCGGGCCAGGACTATCTCGCCCACGCCCGGGCGGCGATCGCCGACCTGCTGGGGCCGGTGCCCCGAAGGCTCGCCTTCGTCCCCTACGCCGCAGTGAGCTTCTCCTACGCCGAGTACGCCGGAAGGGTCGCCGCGGTGTTCGAGGGGCTGGGATACACGATCGACTCGGTGCATGATGCCGACCCCATCGAGATCCTGCGCGAGGCGGACGGGGTGGTGGTGGGCGGTGGGAACACCTTCCGGCTGGTGGAACGGCTGGTGGCGGTGGGCCTCCTCGAGCGGCTGCGGCACCGGGTGCGTGAGGGGATGCCGTACATCGGCTGGAGCGCCGGCGCCAATCTCGCCTGTCCCACGATCCGCACGACCAACGACATGCCCATCATCGAGCCGCCGACGTTCGCGGCGCTCGGGCTGGTTCCCTTCCAGATCAATCCGCACTATACCGACGCGACCCTGCCCGATCACGGCGGGGAATCCCGCGCGGACCGGATCCTGGAATTCGTGTCGCTCAATCCGGCGTTGCGGGTGGTGGGGCTCAGGGAGGGAAGCTGGCTGCGGGAGGAGGGGAAGGAGCTTTCGCTGCAGGGCCCGCATCCCATGAAGCTCTTCGAGGCGGGGCGGCAAGCGCGGGAGATCGCGCCGGGCAGCGACCTGGCTTTTCTGCGGCAGCCCCCCGAGGGCTGAGGCGGCGCTGGCTCAGGGCAGCGCCCAGGAGTCGTGCAGCCGCCGGTACTCGCCGCTGGTGAGCTGCACCAGCAGCGGACGCCGATCGGGATCCAGCCAGCGCATCACCGCGAGCAGGTCCGGCTTGGCCATGGCGGTGCAGCCGGCGGTGCCATCGGCGGGCCCACTCCAGATGTGGAGGAAGATGCAGGAGCCGGCGCCCGGCACCGCCGGCATGTTGTGGGCGACGATGATCCCCCAGCGATACAAGGCATCGTCCCGGCGCATGATCTCGGAGCTGGACCAGTCGGGCGCCACGGTCGCCCGCTCCAGGGTCTGGTTGTAGTAGCGGGACAGGGAATCGTCGACGCACTCGTAACTCCTGGTGGCGCGCTGATACGGCAGCCTCACCCACCCCGCCGAGTCCGCCGGGGCGTAGCCGAAGGCGCTGGCGAGGGTGAAGATCCCCGCGGGAGAGCGCCCGTCTCCTTCGTGCTTGACCGGCCCCGCAGCAGACCCAGCCGGGTTCACTCCACGTCCCCATCCCAGCCCGTTTCGCCCCATCACGACCGGACCGGCGCTCCCACGATCCGCCAGGCGCCCTGCGGGTCGTCACGGGCATAGCGCTGCAGGCTGCCAGCCACGCTGTCCCAGTCAGGCGTGGTGACGACGATCAGCTGTCGCGCCTCGTCGAGCGGCGCACGCTGCGCGGCCGCGGCGTGGGGCAGCGCGAGGAGAAGCAGGAGTCGCTTCATCCGAGCATCACCGCCAGCAGATCGTTCGCGAAGGTGCCCGGATCGAAGGGCAGGCCGACGACGTGATCGGCGCCGGCCGCGCGGGCGCGGCCGCCGTCGCCCTGGACCAGGGCGACCAGAGTGTATCGCCGTCCCGGTGCCGGCTCGAATCCCCCCAGGGGATGCGCGCCCGCCGCATCACTCCCCATGGTGACGACCACCGACACCCCCGCTCCCCGCGACCGGTCGGTGAGCGTGGTGAGATCCGGTACCCGTTCCACCGTGAAGCCGGCGTGGCGGAGCAGCGAGCTGGCGACGCGCGCCAGGTCTTCATCGGGCAGCCAGAGCACCGCCTCGCCCGCAAGCGCCGGCGCCGGCCGGGTGCGGCGGGAGAGGTCGATCATCGAGATGCCGTCGAGGTAGTCCGTCGTCTGGTCGTGCCGCAGCGTGCTCACCCGCTCGAGGATGTCGCTGATCCGCTGCAGCGCCTGCCGAACCGACCCCAGGGCCGCCCGCTGCTCCTCGGTGAGGCTCCGGTCCTGCCACAGCATCTCGGTCTCGGCGAAGGCCGCCATGAGCGGATTGTTGATGTTGTGGCGGAGCGTGACGTTCAACTGGCCGATCGCCGCCAGCCGCTCGGCATGGACCAGATCGCGCTCGGCGGCGGCCAGCGCCTCGCGCAGCGCGCGATGCCGGCGCACCCGCTCGATCACCTCCGGCAGCAGCCGCGGCAGCGAGCCGTCCTTGATGAGATAGTCATCTGCGCCGGCGCGGAGGGCCCGGGCGGCGAGGGCCTCGTCGCCGTGGGCGGTGACCAGGATGATTCCCGGCTGGCCGGGAGTCGCCCGCAGTGCGGGGAGGAGGGTGAGGCCGGTGGCGTCGGGGAGATGGTGGTCGAGCAGGATCAGGTCGACCGTCGGCGCGGCCGCGAGGGCCGCTGTCCCGCTGGCGAGCAGCGAGGGGATGCCGTACCCCGCCTCCGCGACCACGGTGGCGACGAGGCGGGCGTAGACCGGATCGGCGTCGACGACGAGGATCCGGACGCGGGGCGCCTCAGGCGGCACGCACGGGCTCCGGGTGCTTCTGGAAGCCCTGACGCGCGAATTTTTCCCAACCGATCTTCCCGCGCCACGCATCCCAGAGGCCACGCAGCCGCCAGTACAGCGTGAGCGGCCGCCAGAAGAAGTTCTCCAGGACCGCATAGCCCAGCAGAATCAGCACGTCGCGTTTGCGGTTGAAGGGGAGCAGGCCGCGCTGCAGCCGGTCGGCGAGGCCGTAGCGGAACCGCCACGCGCCCACCAGGACCGCGAAGACATTGACCAGCGTGCCCCAGCCGAGCGAGGCGAGCAGGAAGGCCACAGCGTACTGCTCGTTGAGGATCGGGATGCCGAAGATCCGCTCCATCACAAGGAAGGCAACCACGAAGAGATAGCCGGTCGCCTCGAGGATCGGACCGTAGTACTCGAACAGCCAGAAGCTGGGCAGCGCGAACCAGCCGATCCGCCCGTACTTGCGGCGGAACAGCATGTCCCGGTGATAGAACAGCGACTCCCGGAGCCCGCGCTGCCAGCGACCGCGCTGCTTGCGGAGCGACTCGAGATTCTCCGGCACCTCGGTCCAGGCCACCGGATGCGGCAGGAAGGCGATGCGCCGAGTCCGGAGCTTGTCCCGCATGAAGCGGTGCAACCGGACGATGATCTCCATGTCCTCGCAGACGGTACCGGCGCGGGGGCCGACGTATTCGCCGACCAGCTTGTGCTGGACCAGCGGGGTGAGATAGCCGCCGGCCCGGATCACGGTCTCCTTCTCGAAGACCGCGAACACGCCGGAGAGGATCAGGATGGAGTCCAGCCGGTCGAGCCCGGTGCGTCCGGTGGTGAAGGAGCGCAGATACTCCACCATCTGGAACCGGGACCAGGGATGCGAGGGGAGGCCCACACTGACCACCCGGCCCGCGCGGATGGTGCAGCCGTTGGCGATCGCCACCTGCCCGCCGACCGCCACGATCCGCGGATCCTCCTGCACCATGCGCATCAGCTCCTTGAGCGCGCGCAGGTCGAGGATGCTGTCGGCATCGAGGCTCACGAAATAGGGCGAGGTGGACGTGTTGATGCCGGCGTTGAGGGCGTCGGCCTTGCCGGCGTTCTCCTTGTCGATGACGATCAGCTGCGAGACGTTCTTCGGCAGGGGAATGGTCGCCTCGTACATGGCCCGGACCCGCGCGGTCCCGATCGCATCGCGGTAGGGGAGGTCGGTGCGGCGCAACCGGAACGCCTGCTTGAGCACATCGAGCGTCTGGTCGCTGGAGCCGTCGTTGACCACCACGACCTCGAACCGCGGGTAGTCGCAGTGGATGAGATTGGTGACGCTGTCGACGATCGTCACCTCTTCGTTGTACGCCGGCACGATCATCGTCAGCGGCTTGGTGTAGTCGCTGTCGTCGATGAGGTCGAGATCCTCGATGAAATGCCCCGCCACCCGCCGACGGACCTGGCGCGCCGACAGCAGGATCAGCAGCAGCATGTAGCCGTTGTACAGGAGGAAATAGCCCAGGAACAGCGGCTGCAGGACGAGCCCGATGGTCGAGGCAATCGCGGCGACCCGTTCTCCAGTCATGCGGAGTGCCGGGCGTCCGGCGGCTCGCCCCAGCCGGCCAGCATGCGGCCCACCCGGTCGCGGACCGCCCACACCGGGTCGGTCCGCATGACCGCGAAGGCGGCATCGTCGCCGAGCACCGCCAGCGCGAGCGCGGCGGCTTGGCGGCGGTCCGGATCCCGTTCCTCGCGGGCCACGTCGCGCAGCGAGTCCACGCTGGCGGCCTCGCGGACGGCGGTGGCCGCGGCCGCGCGGCTGATGCCGAAGGCCGCGGGCGGCTCGTTCCACTCGCCACGGAGCAGCCGGGTCACAAACAGCGCCGCCCGCACCATCTCGTCCGGGTCGAGGAAGAGCGGCTCGAGCGGCGCGGTGTCCGGGGCGTGGAGATAGGCGCGCGCGATGTCCTGGCGCACTCCCGGATCGGGGTCGCCGAGCATCGCGGCCAGGCGGTCGAAGTGCCGCGCGGCGCCCCACGCGGCGACCGACCACCGGCGGACCGCCACCGAGGGGTCGATCGTCATCGATTCGAGGCCCACTTCGTCCATCAGATCGGGCCGTGCCGCCCACAGCTCGGCGACGGCCTCCCGCACCGGCGTAGCCGCGCTGCGGCCGACCACCGCCAGCACCCGTTTCAGTTCCGGATGATGCATGTATCGGGCGACTCTGGCCACGAGTACCGCCTCCTGCCCGCCGTGATCGAGACCGAGCGCGAGGTCGAGGAAGGCGGGGAAGGCCGCCTCCGCCTGCTGGGCCACGGTCTGCAACACCACCGGGTCCTCATCCGAACGCAGCAGGCGCACCAGTCCGGGCAGCCCCTTCTCCGGCGCGATGCGCTGGAAGAGCGCGACCGCGGCGTGCCGGACCGCCTTGTGCGGATCCGCGAGAGCCCGGCTGGCGGTGAGGTGCAGTTCGGCGGCGTCGAGCATGCCGCCGACGGCGGTCAGCGCCGCCGCCCGAACCTCCGGGCTCGGATCGCTGCGGACGACCGAGAGCAGGGCGCTCCGGCTCCGCTCCCCCTGGAAGGCGCGCAGCCCCGCCACCAGCCGCACCCGCTGGTCGGGCGAGAGCACTCCGCGCATCCCCTCGGCGAGGGTCGCTTCCATCTGCTCCCGGCTGGTGCTGCCGAGGGCGCGGAGTTCCACATGCCGGGCCTCCCGCAACCGGAGGCCGAGCAGCCGGAACTCGGCGTCGGTCTTGAGCCGCTCGCGCAGCAGGTCGCGCAGCTCGGCTTCATCGGCCATCTCGACGACCCGCGCGACCAGACTCTCCTGGTCGTAGGCGCCGAGCGCGAGAAGCGCCGCGGCGCGGACGGCGATCGACTGCTGCTGATGGCAGACACCTAACAGCAGCACCTCGCCGCCCGACGGGCGGAACAGACCGGTCGCCAGCGCGGCGCGCTCCCGGACCAGCGCGGAGGGGTCGTCACGCAGCAGCGCCAGGATCCGCGGCGCCTCCCGTTCGCCTCCCACCCGCACCAGGCCATCCACCGCGGCCGCGCGCACCGTCTCATCGGGATCGGCCAGCCCCTCCTCGAGCAGGGCCTGGGCCTTCTCGCCGGTGACCCGGCCGAGGACCTCCGCGGCGGCGATGCGGACATCGGGCGACTTGTCGCGGAACAGCGACTCCAGCAGCCGGATCGGATGCGGCGGCTTGAGCCCGCCGATGGTTCGCACCAGCCGCGCCCGGCTGGTGGCATCGCCCCGTTCGAGCAGGACGTCGATGATCTCGCCGAGCGCCTCGCGATCGATGCGGGCGACGGCGCCGGTGATCGCATCGGCAAAGGCTGGCCGGGCGTCCCGGAAGGCGCGGACCAGGGGCGCGAGCGCCCCCGCATCGCCCAGCTCGCCGAGGGCGCGCGCCGCGGCGATGCGCACCGGTTCGTTGGCGTCGGTCAGCAGCTCGAGCAGGAGCGGCGTGGCGCCCTTCCATCCCGATTCCGCCGCGCCTTCGGCGGCGGCGGCACGAACCCCGGGCTCCGGGTCGCGCAGCAGGCGGGAGAACTCCTTCTCCGCGCCGACGGCGTGGACCAGCCCGAGGGCCCGCGCCGCGGCGGCCCGGACCAGCGGCTCCTTGTCGGTGGAACGCGGCTGGATGACGCCGGCGAGCTCACGGCCGCCCAGATCGCCGAGCAGCCCGGTGGCGGCGGCGCGCACCCGCTCGTCGGCATCGCCCAGCGCGTCGAGGGCCGCGGGGACGGCATCGCGGGCGCCGAGGGAGTGCAGCGCCTCGAGCGCTTCGGCGCGGACCGCCGGCTCGGTGTCCTTGCGGGTCCGCTCGATGAGTTCGGTGGAGAGGTCCTTGCGCTCGGCCTGGCGGATGGCGGCGATCATCGAGCGGCGCACCGGCTCCGACGGGTGATGCAGATGCTCGGCGAGGAGTTCCCGCGCACCGGCCACACCGAACTTGGTGAGCATCTCGTCCGTTTCCGTGGTGCGACCCTGCCGCTCGATGTCGGTGACGAGCCGGGCCGGGACCCCGAGCCGCTCCAGCGCGACGGCGGCGCGGATGCGGATCTCCGGATCGGGATCGTCCAGGGCGACCAGCAGCGGCGTCTCCGCCGTGGGCCCGATCTGCTCCAGCGCCTCGACGCTCCGCATGCGGACCCACCAGGCAGGGTCGCCCAGGGCACGCACCAGGCGGTCGATCACCTCGCCGTCGGCGAACTGGCCGAGCGCGCTCGCGATCCGGGCCCGCACGAAGGGCGCGGGGTCGGAGAGGAGGTGCTCGAGGAGATACGTCACCGCGCGTCGGTCGCCCAGCTTGCCGAGCGCGCCGGCAGACTTGGCCCGGACCTCGTCGTCCAGGTCCTTGAGCGTGGTGACCAGCACCGGGAAGGCCCGCTCCGCCTTGAGTTCGCCCAGGATGTTCGCGGCCCAGGCGCGGGCCGGATGCCGGCTGGTCTCCTGCAGGAAGCGCAGCATCGGTTCGATCACCGCGTCGCCGTGACGCACCAGGATGTCGGCGATGCGCGGGGCCAGCCAGTTCTCCGCCTGCTTGAGCGCGGCGACCAGCGGCTCCACCGCGCGGGGATCCCCGATGCGGGCCAGGGCGCGGAGGGAGATCTCGCGGACGTCGGCGTCCTCGGAACGGGTGGCCTGGATGGTCTCGATGAGGGCCGGGACCGCCTTGGCGTTGCCCACCCGGCCCAGCAGCTCGGCGGCGAAGGCGCGCTCGCGCCACTGCGTTGCGGTGCGGAGCCGTTCGACGTACTTGTCGACCAGCCCCAACCGGTCGTAGGCGTCGATCAGCCAGCTGGGCCGCTCGGTCAGGCCGCGCGCCTGCTCTTCGAGCAGCGCCTCAAGGGCCTCGAAGTCCCGCAGGGTGCGCAGATTGTGGAGTTCGGGCTCCAGCAGGGCGCGGTCCCGCTCGGCCAGGCCGGCGACCACCTCCCGGTAGAGTCCCTTGCGATGCGCCAGGCGGCGCTCCACCCGGGTGAGCCAGGCAGCGTAGCACAGCCAGAACACCACCGCGAGGAGTCCCAGGCCGACGACGACGGCGGCGAAGATCAGGATGATATGCAGCAGTGTCACGCGCGCTCCGCCAGCCGATTCAGCAGGTCCACCATATCGCGGATATCCACCGGTTTGGCGAGGAAGGCGTCGGCTCCGACCTCCCTGGCCCAGAACTCTTCGGCGGGCTGATCCTTGGTGCTCACGATGACGACCGGCACCGCGCTGGTGGCGGGGTCGGCCTTGAGGCGGCGACAGGTCTGATAGCCGTTGAGCTTCGGCATCATGGTGTCGAGCACCACCCGCCAGCCGCTGCCGACCAGCAGTCGCTCCAGGAAGCGGCGCTGATCGGGGTCATCCTCGATCATCAGGGCGAGGCGGCTCATGGGCGGGCCTCGCCCGATCGGGGTCCACCCTTGGATCGAGTGTCGTCCACATCACAAAAACGACACAAGGCCGCGTCAGGCGCGGCCTTTCCGAGAGTCCGGCGGGGGGCGGCGGGACGGTCAGGTCCTGGCATCGTCCAGAAAGACCAGGGCCTGGCGCCGGCGGACCGCGGCCTCGAGGGCGCGGTACACGTCGGGGTCCAGGACCGAGTTGGCGAGGTCGCGCATGCGTTCCACGGCGACTTCGGGTGGCATCTTTTCCTGATAGGGCCGGGCGGTGGTGAGGGCGTCGAAGATTTCGGCGGCGCCGAGCACCCGGGCCCCGAGCGGAATCGCTTCGGCGCGCAGCTTGTCGGGGTAGCCTTGCCCGTCCCAGCGTTCGTGGTGGCTGCGGACAAAGGCGATGATGTCGCCCAGGTGGCCCAGCGGAGCGAGGATCTGGGAGCCGATCACCACGTGCTGCTTCACCTGCTCGTACTCCTCGGTGGTCAGCGGCCCTTCCTTCGTGAGGATCTCCTCGCGGATGCCGATCTTGCCGATGTCGTGCAGCCGCCCCGCCATGCGGACCTGCTCCACCTGCTCGTCGGCGAGGCCCAGCTCGGAGGCGATCATCGCGGCGAGGTCGGCCACCCGGGCGGAGTGGCCGCGGATGAAGGGGTCCTTCGCCTCGAGGGCGTTGACCAGGGCTTCCAGCGTCGCGACCGACAGCCGCTCCAGCTTGGCGCGCTCCCGGCGCAGCTCGGCGGTGCGGACGGCGACCTCTTCCTTGAGCCACTGATTGAGGTTGGCCTGTTCGATCTGACTGTCGCGGCGCCGGATGGCGCGCAGGATGGCGCGGGCGAGGTCGGAGAGGTCGATCGGCTTGGTGAGATAGTCCATCGCGCCACGCTGCATGCACAGCGCCGCGGTCGTGGCATCGTTGACTGCGGTCAGCATGAGGATCGCGATGCTCGGCTCGAGCTCCAGCACCTGCGGCACCAGGTCGATGCCGCTGCGCCCCGGCATCCGCACGTCCAGCAGGACGACCGACACCTTCTGGCGCTGCAACACCCGCAGGGCCTCGTCACCGGATGGTGCGGTGATGACGTCGTAGCCCTGTTGGGTGAGGAACTTCTTGAGCGCATTCCGGATCGGCTCTTCGTCGTCGACGACGAGGACGCTGATCGGGACATCGGCCAGCGGCACCGGGACTCCGGGGACGAGGGGACGGCCTAGCAGGCTAACCCTATGGGCTGGAAGATTATAACAATGTGGGGCGGGATGCCATGGGGAATAGGGTGGAGACACGGCTCCGCACTTACCCCACACCATCCCACCCCCAGCCCGGAAGCGCCGCCTCTACCCCACGAATTCCACGTCGACCGGTTCCGGAATCACCCCGGCCGCATGCCCGCGGCGCAACAGCTCACGGACCGCCTCGCGGCCCCGGTCGGTGTAGTCCACCGTCCATTCGTTCACGTACATCCCGACGAATCGATCGGTCTTCTCGTCGCCGATGCCGCGGTTGAACCGCTTGGCATGCTCGAGGGCGGGGGCGCGGTGCTCGAGGGCGTAGACGATGCTGGCCTTGAGGTCCCGGGCCACCTGGGCCACCACCGCCGGTCCCAGGTCGCGGCGGACCACGTTGCCGCCGAGGGGAAGGGGGAGGCCGGTCTCGCCGAACCACCACTCTCCCATGTCGGCCCAGAGGTGCAGACCCTGATCCTGGAAGGTGAGCTGGCCTTCGTGGATGAGCAGGCCGAGGTCCACGGTGCCGGCCAGCACCGCATCCTCGATCTGGTCGAAGGGGACCACCACTTCCTGGAAGTCAGGCTGGTAGAGCTTGAGGGCCAGGTAGGCCGTGGTGAGCCTGCCGGGCACCGCGATCCGCTTGCCCTTGGCCTGGGCCCGGGGGTCGGCCGGCCTCGGGCTCTTCGAGACCAGCCGGGGGCCGTAGCGATCGCCCATCGAGGAGCCGCTGTTGAGCAGGGCGTAGCGGTTGGCCAGGTAGGCGTAGGCGTGGATCGACACCGCGGTGACTTCGAGCTCGGCCTTGAGCGCCCGGCGGTTGAGCGACTCGATGTCAGAGAGCTCGTGGACGTAGCGCAGGTCGCCGGTGTCGATCTTCCCTTCGGCGAGCGCGTAGAACATGAACGCGTCGTCGGAATCGGGGGAATGGGCGACGCGGATGGTGCGGGGCATCGGGGAACCCTGGAAATGAAAGACGGCGTGGGAGTACCGAGTACCGAGTTCCAAGTTCCGAGTACTCGGTACTCGGTACTCGGTACTCGGTACTCGGTACTATTTCGGGGTCGTCTGCGACTTGAATTCCTCGAGCATCGCCTTGTGCTCCTCGTATTCCGGGCGCTTCAGGGCGAGCTCGGCGTCGTAGTGCGAAAGAAAGTTCCGGCGGCTGCGATCGAATGCGGCACGATCACCCTTCGCCTGGGCCACCTCGGCGCGGAGCAGGTCGGCAAAGAGGTGATCTTTCGCATCGGCCTGGATGGTGTCGGCCAGGGCGAGTGCCTCCGGGTACTGGCCCAGCCGGACATGGATGGCCCCGGCGTGAAAGCGGAGGTCGTCGTCGATGGTGTCGAGCATCCCATAGGCGGCGATCGCCATCGGCGCGAACCGGGTGACGGTGGCGGAATCGCCCTGGCGCGCCGCGGTCATGATGCGGTCGTGGAGCCGCAGGAAGCGCTCCTTCGGCGTCATCTGAGTGATGTCGGGGGGCCGGCCCGCCGCAGGGGGGCCGCCGCCGTCGGGGGCGCCGGTGTTGGCCATGTCGGGGCGAGACTGCTCGCCCGGCTTGTGGGTCACGAAGTACACGATCCCGGCGAGGCAGAGGGCCACCACCCCCCAGGCGAGCAGCCAGGGAGTGCGTTCGGCGCTGCCGCCGGCGGTGACCGCACGGCCGCAACGGTGGCAGTACCTGGCATCTGCCGCGAGCGGGGCGTAGCAGGCGGGGCACGAGGTCGGAGTTGTCATCGGGCCGGGAATCTAGGGGGGAAGGCCGCGGGTTGGTACGGCCGCCCCATTGTCGTCCCTCCCCGGCGTCGTTAGCGTGAAGGCAACCCGGAGGATGCATGGCCCAGCCGCAGCAGCCACCACCGGTCGCCCTTCCCGAAGCACCGACGGCCCGGCATCTCGGTGACCTCGCCCGGAGCCAGACCCGCTGGAGCGTCTACCTCGAGACGCGCACCAGCGGCTCGCTGGCGCAGGGCCGGCTCCACTTCGTGGAGGGTTCCCGGCAGAAGAGCACGGGCTGGATCTTCCGCGAGTGGACCGAGCGGGAGATCATCGATCGCTTCGGCGAATTCAGCCCGATCGAACTCTGGAAGATTCTGGAAAGCCTGGCCTGACCGGCGCGAGGGACCGGGCCGGCCCCGTCCCGCCGGCAGGGAGGGCTCCATGCCGATCATCCTGCGGGCGACCTCCACCGGTCGCCCGCTGAATTTCCGAGGATGCCGATGCCCGCTTCCCGCCCTCCGATCCGCGACTTTCCCCGCCACTTCGCCGGCGCCCGCAAGCCGGAGATCCTCAGGCTGGCCGATGAATTCCAGGCCGACTTTCTCCGCCTGCAGTTCAGCGACATTCTCGGCATCAACAAGAATGTCGAGGTGCCGCGCAGCCAGTTCGAGAAGGCGCTGGACGGGGAAATCATGTTCGACGGCTCCTCGATCGAGGGCTTCATGCGGATCGAGGAGAGCGACATGCTCCTCGTGCCCGACCTCGACACCTTCCGCCTGCTGCCGATCGAGGACGAGGGAGGGCGGGTGGCGCGGCTGCTCTGCGACATCTTCACCCCCGATCATCAGCCCTTCTCCGGCTGCCCGCGGCTGACCCTCAAGCGGCAGATCACCCACGCCAAGTCGCTCGGCTACTCGATGATGGCCGGCTGCGAGGTGGAGTTCTTCCTGTTCGAGAAGGACGCCCAGGGCAACCCCTCCACCGCCACCCACGACGCCGGGAGCTACTTCGACCTGACGCCGGTGGACCGGGGGGAGGAGCTCAGGCGGCTGATCGTGAAGGACCTCGAGCTGATGGGCTTCGAGGTCGAGGCGGCCCACCACGAGGTCGCGCCGGGGCAGCACGAGGTCGATTTCCGCTATGCCGATGCGCTCACCACCGCCGACAACATCGCCACCTTCAAGTTCGTGGTGCGCAGTCTCGCCAGCCGGCACGGCTTCACGGCGTCGTTCATGCCCAAGCCGATCCAGGGACAGGCGGGCAGCGGCATGCACACCCACCAGAGCCTCTTCAGGGGAGAGCAGAACGCCTTCTTCGATCCGAAGACCGACAACCAGCTCTCCGCGACCGCGATGTCCTACGTGGAGGGGCTGCTGCAGCACGCCCGCGGCTTCTGCGCCATCACCAATCCGCTGATCAACAGCTACAAGCGGCTGGTGCCGGGCTACGAGGCGCCGGTGAACGTCGCCTGGAGCGTGCGGAATCGTTCGCCGCTGGTACGCATCCCCGAACGCCGCGAGGACGGCACCCGCTGCGAACTGCGAATGCCGGACCCGTCGGCCAATCCCTATCTGTCGCTCGCGGTCCAGCTCGCGGCCGGGCTGGACGGGGTGGAGCAGAAGCTCGAATGCCGCGAGCCGGTGAACCGGAACATCTTCCGGATGAGCTACCGCGACCGGCGGAAGTACCAGATCGACGATCTGCCCCGCGACCTGCATGAGGCGCTCGACCGGTTCGAGAAGGACGAGGTGATCAAGGCGGCGCTGGGCGAGCACCTCACGGAGCGCTTCCTCGAGGCCAAGCGCGAGGAAGTCGAGCGGTTCAACCGCGAGGTGACGGAGTGGGAGATCCGGAACTATCTGGGGCGGTACTAGCCGCCGTGCTCAGTTGCCCGACAGCGCCCGTCCGAGCGCATACAGCTTGTCGAGGTCCAGGCTCAGCCCGAAGTGGCCGCGTACGTGGTCTTCGTCCACCAGGTCGGTGCGGCTGGCGTAGGTGACCGAGATGGGCAGCTCGACGCCCGTCGAGATCGGGATCGAGGCCCTGGCCTGGGCGACGTGCACCATCTGGTCGGCGGCCTTCAGGCGGCTGAGTCGATATCCCACCGAGAGCGTGATCGGTTGCACCACCCCGTCCGCCCCCTTCCGGCCGAAGGGGTTGTGCACCTCCCCCTCCAGATCCACGCTGGCGCCGTAGTCGCGGACCTTCGTCTGCCCCACGCTGGTCGCGGGCCGGTCGTAGATCGAGAGGAAGGCATTCGCCACCGCGTTGAACGGCGCCACGCGGTCCTCGAACAGAAGCTGCAGGTCCGAGTAGGCCGAGTCGGCCCCCGCCGTGTGACGGGTGAACGCCGCCGTCAGCAGCAGTGACTTGTCCAGTTCGTCCAGAATCCCCCCCAGATCCTCCTCCGACTGGAACAGCTCCTGGTGCGCGGCCACCAACCGGTCGACTGCGCGCCCGATCTCCTGGTGCACCGGCTGGGAGAGCGGGATCGCGCCGGCGGCCACCGGCTCGTAGACCCCCGATCGGAGCGCGGTGAGGATCATCCCGGTCAGCGCCGCCTCCCGCTCCTCGGCCGGAGTGCCGGCGCTCGAGGTGAGGTACCCGGCGATATCCGCGGTCAGCCGTCGGTCCGCCTCGTCGGCCGCGGCGCGGAGTGCGGGGGTGCTGTCGAGGGTGATCTTGATCGCGGAGGAGAGCGCGTTGATCCGCTCCTGCACCTTGGGCTGCACCACTGCGTTCCACCGCCGGGTGAATCCGGGTGAGCGGGTGCTGCGATCCCCCAGGATGCGCAGGCGAAGCGACCACTCGGCCAGCTGCTTGAAGTCGACGGCGCCGGCGCTCGCCGGGTCCTGGCCCTGCAGATCGAACGTGGCCGACACCCCGAGACGCCGCCACAAACCGAACCGGTCGTAGTTCACCGCATTGTCCGGCTGGATCAGGCGCACGAAGGCGTAGGGCGAGGTACTGAGCGTGAGACCAGTGCCATCGGTGCTCCGCTCGATGGCGCCGTGCTCCATGGCGAGCGCGATCAGCTCGGCGATCCCCGGCTTCTCGGACAGGGTCGTGGTTCCCGGGCCGCCGCTGCCGGCACCCAGCTGCTTGTCGGTGCGGCCGATCTCCGCCAGATAACGGTAGGCCCGCAGCCCGCGCACCGCGTGCAGCTCCTCGCCGGGGAGGGCGTCCGCCACGGTGTAAAACACCAGCCGATCCCAGACCTGGTCGAGCATTTCGGCCGCGGCCTGAGGGTCATGATTGGCATCGAACTCCGCGCGAATATCCGCCGCGCCCCGGCCGCTGGCGTCGCGGAGCACTTCGGGGGGATCTCGGTACTCCTGGGCCGCGAGCCCCGCCGGAGCCAGCAGCAGCAGGAGACTCCACGAGACCCGCACCCAGCCAGCGGCAGTCGTCGACATGTGCCGGCTCCTCAGACAACGGTGAAACGGAACTGCGGGTCCCAGATCTGATTGCTCTTGCGGATCGCGATGTCCTTGAAGACGCCGCCCCGGGAGCCGCGCAGTTCGAGATCGAAGTGCGCCGAATTCGGATCCGAGTCGAGGAAGTCGCACTCGACGATGACGAAATGGCTGTTGCCCGGCACCTGGTCGATCTCCACCTCGAAGGTCGGCTGATCGGGGCCATCGGTGTTCTTCAGCGTCTCTCCATTGTTGGTGGCGCTGACTCGGGGTCCGACCTGGACCGGCGTGACCCGGATCGTGACCGTCTCGCCATCGGCGACCTCGTACCGGAAGCGGGTGAGTCGCTTCATCGTCCGGTTCCTTTCGGGAAGCAGTGGGGTGATGACATGCCCGCTGACGCGGCGCCGGTTGGGGGTCACGCGGTTCCTACACCGTTGGCACCACCCTGAGTTCCGGCCGTGGCGCCGGCGGCGACTCCTCGAAGTGGGCGCTGCCCGACCACCCTTCCGCCACCGCCAGGAGCTCTTCCAGCCGTTTCGAGGAGGCCTGAAACCAGTCCCCGGGTCGGGCATAGGCGAAGCGGTGCGCCTCGTCCGCCCCCCAGGCGAGCGGTCCCAGATCATCCAGCCAGAACCGCCGGCGCTCCGAGATTACGGTGCGCATCTGCCCCAGGTTCCTCTCCAGCTCCGCCAGCAGGACGCGATACCGGACCCACTGGTGCTCCGCGAAGTTGAAGTGTTCGCGCAGGACGTCGCCGGCTTTGCGTCCGTGGCTGACGATCCGCTCGATCGTCGCAGTCGGCATGTCGAGGTTGAGTCCGCCTTCGTCCTCCTTGAGGCGGATCTGCACCACCCGCTCGCGGTAGCTGGGGAGCAGCGACTGGGTGTTGTCCCGATAGTTCTGTGCGGTGGTGAACACCGCGCCCAGGAAGCGGAAGAGGTCGGGGTGATGCCGGCCCCCGCCCGCCGGGTCGCCGAGGGGAGCCCATTCGGGGGCCTGCTCGTCCCCCGCGCGGGGGAGGTAGACCGGTTCGTTGAAGAGATTGTGCGGCAGGTCGGCGTGGTCGATCGCCGTCGCCTGTCCCGACGGCCGCGACATCGCGAGATAGTCGTTCGACACCCGGCCGGCGCCCTCGAAGCCTTCCGCCGGCAGGGAGGTGAGGCAGATGCCGAAGGTCGGACGGCGCGGCAGCCACTGGTCGAAGAAGTGAATGGGGAAGTTGCTGCAGATGCCGCCGTCGCTGAACCAGTTCAGCTGGAGCCGCTCGGCGGCGAGCGTCACCGGCGCGGCCCCCGGCCGTTCGGGCGGGGTCCGCAACGGGAGCGAGTAGAGCGGCACGGCGCTGAAGAGCACCGGAAAGCTCAGGCTCATGCGCACCGCCACCAGGACCGGGAGGTCAGCCGCCGGCGGCAGGTAGTGGAAGCCCTCGGGCAGCTTGACGCCGACCCGGACAGCGGGCGCCCTGGCCGCGAGCCATGCCGCAACCGCGGGCGGGAAGAACAGCGCCGCGTCGGTCTCCCGCATCGCGAAGACCTCCTCCGTGAACGGCAGCGCGTAGGGCTGCTGCTGGCTGAGACAGCTGGTGACCATTCGGAGGTCGATGCACGGCCTCGCGGCGGTGCCGGGGGTGGGTGTGTCAGGCGGTCCCTGCCACAGGTCGCCGAAGGTGAGCGGCGGCTCGCTGGCGGTTCGTCCGGCGCATCGCTGCAGTTGTTCGTGCAGCCATTCGACCAGCGCCGGGTCCTCCGCGGGCCGGGTGCGGGTGCCCCGGCAGATGCCGAGATAGTTCGCCGGCACGGTGCGCGCCAGGATCCAGAGCAGTCGGATGACGCCGGGCAACGGCGCGATCAGGGCGACGCCGAGGAGCAGGCAGCCCGCGGCGATGACGGTCCACAGCCACGACAGGTGAAAGAGGGCCAGGATGCCGTGCAGTGCCAGGCTGCCCGCCAGCAGTTGGGGGGCCCAGGCGGCGGCAAACCCCGCGGCCAGCGCCAGGCCGAGGCTCGCGGCGATCCCGAGGCCGACGAGATAGGCGATCGGGGTCGCTTCGAAGAGGCCGCGGTGCACGGCGATGAAGGTCTCGAAGATCCGCTTCCGCCTGCCTGACAGCAGCACGACCATCCGCAGCAGGAACCGGAACAGCGGTCCCGTCCCGCCGGTGGGCCGGAAGAGGGAGAGCAGGAAGCCCGCTTCCCCGAGCTGTCGTGAGGCCCGGTCCAGGCTCTCGAAGCCGCCCCGATTCCGGCCGAACTCCGCGGCCGCAGTGAGTGCCGCCGCAATTGCACCGGCCGAAGTACCGCCGATGCTCCGAAACCGGTAGGTATCCTTGAGGGCGAGCACCGCCGGCGGATAGACCACCCCGCTGGTGATCCCGCCTTTCATGATGAGATCGCATTCGGCGCTGGGCGCCGCGGGGATGGCAGTCACGATGCGCGCTCCTTTATGAAGACCCCCACCCAACGGTCGCTGTCGCTCGACTGCGTGCTGCCCTGATCGCCCGGATGAACGACCGCATCACCGGTACGCCACCCTCCGTCGTCGTCGCCACCGCAGAGCGACGGTTCGACCCGCCTCGGCGGGCCCGGACCCGGCGCTCGGCACTGCGACTCCGGAATATGTGGCGTGGGTCGCCGTTCAGGTGCGGCATGGGAGATTACCGGTCAAGGATCATTTCCGATCTAGATCCTTTTCTGAGCCCCGGACTGGCGGAACGGGACTGGCGATTCGCCGTGTGAGGCAGTCGTTGCCGTGGTGAAACGCGGCACGACCGTTCTGTCGCTGAGGCCTGCTTGACAGTCAGGGACCCGGACGAATATTCGGAGCATGCCGGTCCCGCGGGTCCTGCGCCCGGGCAGCCATCTGTCCGGTCCGGCAAGAGGTCACCGCATGCAGGCCATCTCGGTTCTCATCGCCTCCGACGTCCGCCTTTACAGCGAGGGCATCGCCCAGGTCCTGGGTGCGTCCCAGCGGGTCCACGTGGTCGGCACGGCGGGTCATCCGGGCAGCGTGCTCGGCGCCGTCGAGGCGCGCGCGCCGCAGGTCGTTCTGCTCGACCAGGCCATGCCGGCGAGTCTCGACCTGTTGCGGGCCATCCTCGTAGCCGCTCCCCGCTGCCGGGTCGTGGTGCTCGGGGTCCCGGCACAGGAGGCTGCGCTCGTGGCCTGGGCGGAGGCCGGGGTGGGCGGCTTCGTGCCGCGGGAATCCTCTCTGGAAGAGCTGATTCAGACGGTCGAGACAGCGGTCCGCGGCGAATTCCACTGTTCCCCAGGCGTGGCTGGCGCGCTGGTCCGGCGCCTCGCCCACCGCGCCTCCGCGTCGCCGATGTCGCCGCCGCGCCTGCCTCTCACCCAGCGGGAGGCCGAGATCGTCCGGCTGATCGACGCGGGGCTCTCCAACAAGGAGATCGCCGTGCGGCTGGGCATCGAAGTGGCCACGGTGAAGAACCACGTGCACAACTTGCTGGAGAAGTTGCGTGTGCACCGCCGTGCGGAGGCCGCCGCCCGGCTCCGGGGACGGGATCCGCGGCGGCCGACCCCGCAGGGATTCCCGGCCATCCTGGGCGATTTCCCCCAAAAGCCCTCGGCCTGACGGCTGCCGTTCGTCCCTCCGTCCTAGACCGTTTTTCCACCCGAATTGAATCCTTGAATCCATGCCGGGTGCGGTCGTTTGCGCCCACTTTGGGGACACCGACGCAAGGGGTCCGGGGTGCGAACGATGCGAGTGGTGCTGGTGGACCTTCCGCAGATGCTCAGGGAGATTCTGGCCGATGCGCTCCTCGGGCGGGCGGATCTCCTCACCGTGGCGGCCGAATCGTCCGGCCCAGGATGGCTGCCCGGTTCCCCTCCGGCAGACCTGGTCATCACCGGGGACCCGGTACTGCTTTCCGAGCCGCACTGCGCCGGCATCAGCGTGCTCGGGATCACACCCGAGGGACGTTCCGCGATGCTTCGCCTCCCCGGCGAAGGATACCGCACCTATAACGACCTGAGTCCGCGTGCCCTGGTGACCGAGGTCGTCGCCGCCGTGAGCGGTCCGCTGCCGCGCCGCCCCGGTTGACCGAGCTTGCTTGACCCTGCGCGCCGATCGGGTGCTACTTCACGGCCCGGTCCGCGCGGATCGGGGGCGCGCCGGCCCCACTCCGGCCACGGACAGCCATCTCCAGCGTGCCGACCGCCTTTCTCCTCGATCTCGACGGGACCCTGTACACCGACGCCGGCCCGATCGCGGGAGGGCCCGCAGCGCTCGCTGCGCTTCGCCGGCGCGGGGTGCCGTTCCGTTGCGTCACCAACACCACCACCCGCTCCCGCGCCGGGCTGGCCGAGCGCCTCGCGGTTACGGCTACGACATCCCCGTCGACTGGATCATCACGCCGGTCAGCGCCGCGGTGAATCACTGTCGCACGCGTGGGTACCGTCGGGTGCGTGCGCTCATTCCCGTGGCCGCACAGCCCGATCTCGAGGGGCTCGAGGCTGTCCGCGCCGAAGAGAGCACCCCGGATGCCGTCGTGCTCGGCGATCTCGGGGCGGGCTGGAGCTTTGCGCTGCTGCAGGAGGCGTTCACGGCGGTCTTGAATGGTGCGGCGATGGTGGCCCTGTCGAAGGACCGCTACTTCCAGGAGCATGGCCGCCTGACTCTCGATGCGGGCCCGTTCGTGGCGGGGCTGGAGTATGCGACCGGTCGCACGGCGACCGTCGTGGGCAAGCCCAGCGCCGAGTTCTACCAGGCGGCGCTGGCGAGCCTCGGTCGCGCCGCCGATGGAGTCGTCATGGTGGGGGACGATCTCTGGTCCGACATCCAGGGTGCCCAGCGGGCCGGGCTCAGGGCCTGGCTGGTCCGAACCGGAAAATTCCGGGAGGAGCGGCTCCGCGAGAGCGGCATCGTCCCCGAGCGGGTGATCGACAGTGTGGCGGAGCTTGGAGCCAGTGAGACGTGAGAAGGCGGTGCTTGCCTCTCACTTTCCGCGCCAGAGACGCTTCAGCAACTGGATCTGCCCGGCGTGATAGGCGTCATGCGCCAGCACGCCGACGATCATCTCGCCGCAGGTCCACCGCTTGCCGCCTCGCGGGCGGTGGTGCAGTCTCGCCGGGTCGAACCGCCGAAGTACGGCCATCAGGCGCTGCTCCTCGAGCGCGAGCAGGGCCCGATCCGCCCGCCAGGCCCGCTCGTCGGGACGCTTCGGGAGCGCGGGCCAGTTCGCGGGGCTCCGCGGGAATCCCTCCCCCGCACCGTCCTCGAGCCGCCGCCGTACCGCATACTTCCAATAGGCGATGTGCAGCGCGAGTGACCAGATGCTGTGCCGGCCGGGACCGGGCACCCACCGCGCCTGGGCCGCGCCGACTCCACGGAGGGCGCCGGTCGGCGTGGCCCCGCCGTGCCAGGCCCGGCCGCGCGCCGGATGGATCGCCCCCGCCAGCAGGCCGACCGGGTCGCGGCTCACGGGTGTTTCGGGGGCAGCAGGGCGAGCAGTTCCCGTACGATCACCTCCGGCTGCTCTTCGTGGATGTGCAACCCGGCGCCGACCACGGTCTGCATGCTGAAATCATGCAGATGCTGCTGCAGCGTGCGGATGCGGGAGGGCGATATCCCGCTCGAGTGAGCGGCGCCGCCGACCAGCAGCCGCACCGGCATCCGCAGCTGTCCCAGCCGCGGCGCGAGCGAATCGGGCTCGGTGGAGTTCTGCATCCCCTTCAGCGCGCGGAGCACCGCGCCGATGTCCCCGGCCGACCCCTCGGTGTAGCCGTCGATCACCTCATCGGTGACCCAGGTGGTGTCGCCGGAGCTGGCGATGAGCCCCTTGCGCAGCTCCTTCTTCACCCGTCCCCGCCCGGCGAAGAGCCGGATGATGAACGCGAACTTGAGCGCGCTTTTCACTCCCGGCACCGCCGCAGTCTCCGCGGCGCCTTCCTCCACCAGCAGCAGGCAGTGCACCAGGTCGGGCCGGGCGAGCGCCATCCGGAGCGCGATCGGCGCGCCGACCGCATGCCCCATGGTGACGGCCTGGGTGAGGTGAAGTGTGTCCATCACCGCGGCGACCCGCTCCGCCTGCGCGGTATGGGAGTAGTCGGCCTTGCCCGGACGCGACGACGCGCCGACCCCCAGCGGCTCGATCACCGCGACCCGCACGCCCGCCTCGGCCAGCGGAGGAAGCACATGGCGGAATGCGAACGCGGGGCTGACCAGTCCGGGAATGATGACGACGACGGGCCCCTGACCGGGACCCATGATGGTGACATGCAGCGACTCCTGCGGCGCCAGCCCGATCATCAGGCTGAGCGAGTCACGGCTGGGCGGCGCAGTGAGGGGGGCCGCCGCCAGGGCCGCCGTGAGGAGAAGCGAAATCATGGCGCGGAATGTCGCCCGGAGCACGGCGTCAGGGCAATCGGCCGGCGAGTTTGACTGACACGTTGTGGAATGACACGAATCGCCATCCGGGCCTGCCCCCGCCCACAGAATCGTCAGAGACCGAGCGAGGCGGCCGGTCCGGCGCCATCGCGCCAAGTCGTTGTTGCATAGGAAGTTGACCGGGCAATCATGGGCCGATTCTAGCCCTCCGCGCCGGACCGGCCGAAATCACACCCCCCGGCCTGCTTGTTGCCAAACCACCAACCGACTCCTTCCCCGGCTTTCACTTTGGAATTCGAACGGCAGGCCATGCACGAGCGGCTCCTCGGCACGCGTCAGACGGTCATTCTCGCGGCAGGCAACGGATCACGCCTCTCCGCTACCCGGGGACAGCTGCCCAAGCCGCTGGTCCGGGTGGCCGGGCAGGCGCTGATCGAGCACGCGCTCGACCAGGCCGTCGCGGCGGGGGTCGAAGAGGCCATCATCGTGACCGGCAACGCCGCCGATCAGATGCGCGCCCACCTCGAGAGCGTCGATACCTCGCTCAAGCTGACGGTGGTCTACAACGAGCGGTACCACGATCCCAACGGCGTGTCGCTGCTCTGCGCCGAGCCATACATCACCGGGGCGTTCTACCTGCAGATGGCCGACCATGTCTTCGCCCATCCGGTGCTGCACTTCCTCGATCGGGCCGACGCCGCGCCGGCGCAGTGCGCCCGGCTGCTGGTGGACTTCCACCCGGTGAACCTGGACGAGGACGATGCGACCAAGGTTCGGGTCGCGGGCAGCCACATCACGGCGATCGGCAAGGACATCTTCCCGTACGACGCGGTGGACACCGGCTGCTTCCGGCTCGATCCGCGGGTCTTCGACGCTCTGCACGAGGTGGCGCGGTCCGAGGCGCCTTCGGTGACGCTGGGCATGCGGCGCCTGCTGGGCCGCGGCGAGCTGGCGTCGGTGCCGCTCAGCGGCGTCCGGTGGACCGACGTGGACACGCCCGAGGACTACGCCAAGGCCGAAATGCTGCTCTCCGCCATTCGCCGGCGCTCCGCCAACCGCGAGGCCGCGGTGGCCTGAACCAGGCTGCAGGCGCAGGACGAACGGGCGACCCTCTCGAGGGTCGCCCGTTTGCGTTGAGGACCGCTGTTCCCGTCAGGCGTTGGGGACCGGCCGCGGTCCTCCCAGCAGAAGCCACTGCAGCGAGCTGGTGAGGCCGTACAGGATGAAGATGATGCCGCACAGGATCACCGCGAGCTCGGGCAGGCCGACGAGCGCTGCGGGAAGGTAGAAGAAGGTGAAGAAGTCGCGGCGCCCGGCCATCTCCAGCGTTTCCTTGACCAGGCGGAGGATGCCGCCAGGCGCCAGCTCGGGCCTGGGGGCGTGCGGATCGAGCTGACCCGGCCAGCGGATGCTCGCCACACTGCCGCTCCCGCCGCCCCGCGTCACCAGCGCGATGTACAGCGCCACCTGGTAGACCAGGTGCAGGCCTGTCCCCGCGACGGTGAGCGGGAGCATGAGCGGCTCTCCACTCTTGTACAGCGCCCACCCCGTCACCGCGAAGAAGCCCACGTTGACCAGATCGTCGAGGATCTGGTCGAGCCACTCGCCGAGCCGGGAGCGGATGTACTTGAGGCGGGAGATCTCTCCGTCGCAGCCGTCGAGGATCGACTGCATCTGCAGCAGGCACGCGCCGAGGATGATCCAGGGGACGCCACCGAAGCCCACGACCACGATCGCCGCCACGCCGAAGACGGCCGCGATCATCGTCATCTGGTTGGGCGTCAGCGAGGTATCCAGCAGCATCCGGGTGACCCGCAGGGAGATCCGCCGGTTGATGGTCCGGGAGATGAGCCCGTCCGTCGCCTTGAGGAGTGATTGCAGCAGCCGGTCTTCGGCCACCCGGCGGCTCGCCGCATCGGACGCGGCGATGATGAACTCGTCGCCCGTGAGCTGGGCCGATTCCACGTCCCCCGCGTAGCGCTCCTTGACCAGCCGCTTCAGCAGGAGCCGCTGCCAGACCAGCCCGAGTCTCGCGTAGAGCAGCCCGTCGCGTCCCGCGGCCCTGCCCGCCGCGGTGACGCGCAGCCTGAGGCGCGGGTCGGAGGGGAGCTGCTCCGTCGCAGTCCCTTCGACCACGACTTCCTCGATGCCTGCATCCTGCAGCGAGAGCAGCTGGCGAAGCAGCACGGACATGCCAGCCACCCGGGCGAACGGGTCGCCGGCGGCGGGCGCGGTCAGGACGGCGCGGCGAGTCACTCGACCGCCTGGCGCTGCTCGAGGACCATCATGGCGCCGAGGTACAGATTGAGCAGTGTCGCGCAGACGATGAAGTACGCCGCGAGCGCCGGCGGCCACCAGAAGGCGGCGACGCAGAGCAGGTATCCGAGCGCGAAATGGGTTCCGATGCCCAGCACGGTCCACGCCCGCATCCGGCCGGCATGCGCGGCCCGGTAGGCGGCGGGGTCGGCGGCCGGGGCGATCGACAGCGTGGCGTGCTGGGCCCGGGAGTAGCCCTCGTAGACCCAGAAGAGGAGGGCGTCGCCGTAGCGACCTTCCGACCAGGCGCGTACCCGGTCCTTGTGGACCCGGTCGACGTCTTCTTCCCGCTCGCAGTACCCTCCACCGACCCGGGCGATGTAGCGGGTCTTGGCGTGATCGAAGAGCGCCGACTGCACCGCCGAGCTCACGATCCCCGCCAGGCCGAGGAGCCAGTACCAGGGGCTGTGGTAGAGCTGGACCAGATAGTGGGAGGCGCCGACGCCGAAGGAGATACCCACCGCGTAGTCGGTGACGCCGTCGAGGATCGCGCCGGTCGTGGACGAGATCTGCTTGGCCCTGGCGAGCTGGCCGTCGCAGCAGTCGAGGACGACCGAGACGAACAGCAGCACGCCGGCCAGGATGCGCCATCCGGGCCGCGGGGCGGCGCCGAAGAGCGCCATCCCGCCGAGCACGCCGATGGCGCCGGAAAGGAGAGTGACCTGGTTGGGAGTGATGGGGGTGAGGACGAGCCGTGCCACGACCCGGCGGGCGAGAGGGCGATGAATCCGCTCATCCACCCATTCCTCGATCTCACCCGGTTTCGACGGGACGCAGGCGGCGGGTGCAGTGACCGCCTCACCGGTCGCGCCCGCCCCGTTCATCGTGCAAACCGGGCGCGGGCATCCTCGAGGTCGGCGAGGTCATCGATCTCGGTCCACTCGTGGTGCCCGATCGGAACCGTGCGGAAGCTCACCCCCGCGTTGATCATCCGCTGGAACGCGTCCTCGTAGTAGCCCTGGGTGTCGCCCGCCTCGCGCATGGATTCCAGGGTGGCCCAGAAGATGGGCAGCGCGAGCCCGCTCACCTTCTGGATACCGATCGATTCGCCGGCGCACTCGGCGGGTGCCAGCTGCTTGGAGAGTCGCCTGACGTTGCCCTGCGCGTCGAGCAGCGCCTTCATCTCCTCGTCGGCCAGCGGGGTCTCGGTGTCCAGCAGCAGCGCCGCGGGGCCGCTCTCGGTCACCAGCCGCCGCAGCGCGTCGCCGGTCAGCACTACGTCCCCGTCGCAGATCACGATCCCGCCTCCGTTGGTCCGGCTCCGCGCCGCCAGCACGCTCATGCAGTTGCCGGTGCTGGCGTACTCGGCGTTGGGCGCCAGTACCACCTCGATCGGCGGCCGGTTGCTCCGCAGGTGCACCTCGACGTCCTCCGCGCGGTAGCCGGTCACCACCACCGCGCGGCGGATCCCGGCGGCGGCGATCCGTTCGAGCTGGCGGGCGAGGATGGTCTGCCCGCCCACGTCGAGCAGACACTTCGGCGTGGAGTCGGTAAGGGGCCGGAGCCGGGAACCGAGTCCGGCGGCGAGGATGATGGCGGTCAGGTCCATGAGGTGGCTGGAATAGTAATGATGAGAAAAGGGCGGCCCAATGGGCCGCCCTTGTCGCTCACGCCGAGTCGCCCTCGATCAGAGACGGCCTCTCGGCCGGGTCGCTCGGGCGCCTAGTGGGCCGGGACGCCGGCAATGTCCGCGACGGTTTCCAGGAAGCGGTCCACGGTGGCGATGTCCACGAAGCCCATGTTCGCCACCAGGAACGAGTCGTGGCTCACCGGGCCCTTGCCGCGGTAGACCAGGAAGCCACGCGCCCGCAGGTCGGTGTAGAAGCTGTCGAAGGAGATGCCAGGCGGAAGCTGCGCGACGGTCAGCGAGGAGGAGCTGCCGGGGCCGTCGTAGCGGATGCGCAGGCCGATCCCGATGAGGCCCGCGCGGAGCCGGGCGTTGAGCATCTGGTACTTGGCGCGGCGCGCGGGCACGCCACCTTCGTCCTCCAGCTCGTGCAGCGCCGCCTCGAGCGCGGCGATGGCCGGCACCGGCGGAGTGAAGGGGGTCTGGCCGTTCTCGCGGAGCGAGGCGCGGTAGCGGCGGAGATCGAGGTACATGCTGCGGGGCCGGACGTGCTCCGTCTCCTCCCATACCTCCCGCTTGGTGATCACGAAGGCCGCGCCGGCGACGCCGTGGAGGCACTTGTTGGCGCTGCCGATGACGACCGAGGCCCGGCTCCGCGTCATGTCGAAGTCTTCGGCGCCGAGGCTCGAGACCACGTCCACGAAGTAGCGGATGTGGCGCGGGGCGAGCAGCCGGCCGAGTTCGTTCACCGGGTTCATCCGGGCCACGCTGGTCTCGTGGTGCACCATCGCGACCGCCTTGATCCGCGAGTCGCCGTCGAGCATGCCCTGGATCTGTTCCAGCACCACCGGCTCGCCCCAGTCGTACCGCAGGTGGCTCATCGGCAGCCCGAGGCACTGGGCCATCTCGGCGATCCGCTCGCCGAAGGCGCCGTTGGACACCACTAGCAACCGCTCATCGGGCGAGAGGAAGGTGGCGAGCGCCGCTTCGGTCGCGGCGGTGGCGCCGCCACCGACGACGAGTACATCGTGTTCCTGCGCGCCGGCTACCCGGCGCAGTCGGGTCACCAGCCGCGCCAGCAGTTCCACGAACGCGCGATCGCGATGGGCGATATCCGCCTGCGCCAGCGCCTGCTTGACCCGGGGCGAGGTCGTCACCGGCCCGGGGCACAGCAGGGTGAGCTCCGCCTCCGCCTCGGCCGGACGGGACGAAATGGCCCGGACAGTTTCGACCTCCGGGCGCCGATGGCGAGTCAGGCTGTCCAGCGCGGCGTGTGATTTCATCACGCTCTCGATTCGAGGGTTGTGTGACAATGACGCAGGGCAAAACGTGTCCGCAAGTCACTGATCTGTAGCGACTTGCGGCCTAAATCCTCGTCATGGTCATTCGGTCCCGTTACGGCCGGGCCACAGTTTCGGCCGTGATAGAGCAGGTTCCGCGCCTATCTCATCCCGAGGAGCCATTTGCCGGTTTCGACCAGCCAGCCGGTCACGGTCCAGGGATCGATGGCAGGAAGGGAGGGGGGGGCGGCGAGCCGGTCCCGGAGGAACGCCTCGATGGTCGCGGCCCGCGCGTCCCAGGTGAGCGACCGCGCGGTCGCGAGAGCACCGGCGGCGAGGCGATCGGCGCGCTCCGGCGAGGCGGCGAGCTCCCGCAGCACGCCGATGGTGGTGGCGACGTCTCCTGCCGGGACCAGGGCGGCATTCTGCCCGTCGGTGAGGAGTTCGGCGGTGTCCGGCGCCTGCGGCGCCAGCAGCACTCGGCCAGCGGCGAGGTAGAGAAACAGCTTGATCGGCAGCACTGTGTTGCCGTGGCGCTCGAGCGGCTCGAGGCTGGGCGGGATGATCAGCACGTCGGCGGCGTACAGCCAGGGGGCGAGATCGCGGAAGCGCTGCCAGGGGACGACCCGCACATTCGCCAGCGCCCGGGCCTCGGTCTCGACCGGACCCTCGCCCTCCGAGCCGACCAGCACGAACTGCAGCTCGGCAGCGCCGCGCGCGGCGGCCAGGATGATGTCGAGTCCCTTGCGCGCGTTCATCCGCCCGCTGTAGACGACGGTGAAGTGATCGGGCGCGAGCCCCAGCGCGCCGCGCGCCTCCGCGCGGGAGAGCCGCGGCTCCATGCGGGCGGGGTCCCAGCCGTTGTGCGCGACCAGCATGCGCTCGTCAGGGACCCCGAGACGGCGATAGCTTTCACGCGCGAGGGCGGAATGGAAGACGGCGCCGGCCAGGTTCGGATGCCGGAGGATGTGTCGCAGCAGGGGCTGCAGCGGCGGGATCTGATCGCCCCAGGGCCGGAAGTGTTCGTAGACCACCCGGCGGCCGGCGCGCAGGAAGCTCCACGCTGCCGGCAGATTCCGGGTGTAGATCAGATCCGCGGTTGCGACCGCGGGGTGGGCCGGGGCCCGCAGGGCGTGCGACCATTTCTCCAGCGCGCGCACACTGTGACAATGCCAGTGCAGCAGGTGCACCGGGACCTCGCCCCGGACCTGGTAATAGTCGCGGATCGCCGCGGCATCTCCGGGTCCGCTGACGGCCCCGGGCACCAGCAACTCCAGTTCGAGTCCGCGCCGGGCGAGCGCCGAGACGGTGTTGACCACCTGCTCGGTGTCGGCCCCGGTATCGGGCATCGGCGTGTCGTAGACGTAGAGGATGCGCACGGGCGAGCAAGGTAGAGAGCGCGACGGGAGCGCGCCAGCCGACGATGGCAGCTGACGACAAGGGCGGCAACCCGATCGACCCGCGATTCGAGATGAAGCGTGGCCTGTGGTGGATGGGCGCCGCCACGGTCGCGATGCGCATTCTCGACCTCGGTGGCACCTATCTGGTGCTCAAGCTCCTGGCCCGGGGCGAGGTCGGCATCGCGACGGTCTCCTGGAGCATCGCGACCTTCCTCGAGGCCTTCAACGGGCTCGGGGTGGGAACCGTCGTGGCCCGGCGCCGGGACCTGACCCATCCCGAACTCAGCGGATTGTTCTGGTTCGCCACGCTGCTCGGCGTCGCGGCGACGCTGCTGGTGGGACTCGCCTCGCCCTGGCTGGCGCGGTTCTATCACGAACCGGCCCTCGCGCCGATGATCGTGGTGAGCGCCTCCAAGCTGATCTTCGTCGGCGCCGCCCTGGTTCCGCTGCAGATCCTCACCCGCGATCTGCGCTACAAGGAATCCGGCGCCGCGCAGACCCTGGCCACCCTGGGTGAGGCGCTCACCAAGGTGACGCTGATCATGCTGGGGTTCGGGGCCTGGGGACTGGTGATCGCGAATGCGGCGCGCGGGCTCTTTCTCTTCCTGGCCCTGCTCTGGTTCATGCCTTTCCGGCCGCAGCTGACGCTGGCGCTCAAGTCCACCGCGCAGTCGATCTCGTTCGGGCTCCGGGTGGCCGCCTCGTCGATCCTCTACAGCGTCTATCGCAACGCCGATTTCATGCTGATCGGCAAGGTGCTGGGCAACGAGGCGCTCGGCATCTACCGGGTGGCCTTCGATCTCGGCATGGCGCCGCTGGACATGGTGCTCAATCTGGTCAACCGGGTGCAGTTCCCCATCTACGCCCGGTTGCAGGGCCATGGGGAGAAGCTGCGCGACGCCTTTACCCAGAGTGCCCGCTCCCTGGTGCTGGTGCTTGGTCCGGTGGCCGCGCTGCTGACCTTCGCCAGCGGCGACCTGCTGCGGGTGGTCGCCGGCGAGCAGTGGCTCGCGGCGGTGCCGATCATCCAGGTGCTCTCCTGGGCCAGTCTGCTGCGCGGCCTGGCGCTGCTCTTTCCCCAGCTCTATCACGCCACCGGCCGCCCCGAGTACGCGGTCTACGATGCGCTGGTCATCGGTACTACGCTGGTCTCGGGCTTCGGGCTGGCGCTGTGGCTCGCCCCGGCCGCGACCGGCGCCTACTGGGTGGCCTGGGCCTGGCTGCTCAGCTATCCGGTGGCGCTGGCGTTCCACTTCCACCTCGCGAAGCGCTGCGCGCCGATCACCCCGGCGGGGCTGCTGGGGGCCCTCGCCAAGCCGGCGCTGGGAATCCTGGTCGTCGTCATGGTGCTGGCCGCGGCCGACCGGCTGCGCACGCCGGGCGCGTCGCCGCTGCTCTCGCTGCTCCTGCTGGTCGGGCTTGGGCTGGGCACCTACCTCCTCTACCTGCGGCGGGTGCTGCACCTCCGCTCCGCCGACCTGCTGCCCCGACGGGCGTCATGACCCGACCGTTCGTCACCGTCGTCATCCGCTCCTACAAGCGAATTCCGCAGATGCTCGAGCTGCTCGAGGCAGTCCGGTCACAGGACTACCCGAACTTCGAGATCGTCGTGATCGAACAGACCGCCGATGGCCGGGAGGCCTGGCGCGCCGAGCTGGACGCGGCGCGGATGGACCCCCGGGTGCGCATCCTCGAGTACGGGCCGCTCGGGCCGGCGGGTGCCCGCAACGAGGCGCTGCACCAGGCGCGCGGCGAGATCCTGCTGTTCATGGACGATGACGACCTGCCGGTCGGAACCGGCTGGCTCGCCGCCCATGCCGCGAACTTTTCCGATCCGCTCTGCATGGCCGTGACCGGGCGCGAGATCTGGAGTCTCGACGAGGACTCGGCGCCGCACGAGAGCGAGACCAACTACCGGCTCTGCCTCCGCTACACCTGGCTGCGCATGCCGCGCGGCCGGATGCGCCATACCCGGAGAGTCGTTGGCGTCGAGGCGGTGCGAGGTGGCAACGCCTCCCTCCGGCGGGAGACGATCGAGCGGGCGGGGGGGTGGGACGACGAGCGTTTCGGCGAGGAGCACTCGCTCGACTTCCGCTTTGCGCGCTGCCGGAGGCCGGGGGAGTATTTCGTCTTTGATCCGCTGGCGGTGCACCTGCGGCGGCTCGACATCGCGGGCGGCTCGGAGCGCCGCCTGGTGCCACCCGACGGCGCGCTCCGCGCCGAACTCAGCTATTCGCACCGGGTGGTGCGCCGCTACTTCCCGGTGCGCTTCGCCCTCTGCTATCCCGCCTATCTCTGGCTGGGATTCCGTCGCGCCTACCAGCACCTCGCCGAGTTCGGCGCGGAGGCGACGCCGCTGTCGCGAGCCTGGTCGCTGCTGCGGGTGTATCCGCGAGTACTGCTGGAGGTTTGGCGGGGGGCGCTCGCGACGCCGCGGCGGCCGATTCCGGGAGCACGGGCGACGGAGTGAGGGCCGGGGTCCGTCGCCCCGCGTCGCTCAGATTGGCTAGCGGAGCCAGCCGCGCAGGTAACTCGTGATCCGCTCGCAGGTGCGGCCGTCGGCGCCGGTGATGTACTGATCGGTGAAGCTGCGCGCGAGTGCCTCGCAGCAGCGCGGCTCCTGGAGGCCGCGGTCGATGGCGGCGAGGGCCTCGTCGAACGACCGCGCCCGGAACCCGCCGATCTCGCCGGGGTCGAGCTTCCAGATCTCCTCCGCGCGTTCGACCCGTTCGGTCCGCAGCTTTCCCCCTTTCCAGCGGCGATAGGCGAACCCGGTCTGCCCCGGCTGGTGCGGATCGAGGTGCACCGTCGGCCGCCGGGTGTAGTAGAAGGCGTTAAGCAGCGACGAATAGTTCGAGACCATCACGTCGCTCCGCAGGAGGTCGGCCAGGGAATCGGGGTGCTCGTCCCTGAAGGTGATGCGGACGCCGGATCGGTCCGCGGCGATCCGGTCGAGGGCCGTCAGATAGGCGGGCTCGAACCGGTGCCGGTCGTGCATGCGCACCGTGACGCCGGCGCCGCCCGCGGTGACGTGATCGAACAGCCGGCCGAGCAGCTCCGCATCGTCCCCCCACTGCGCCAGCGCCGCCCCGTGGTGCCAGGTGAGCCCGAGCAGGACGGTCTTCCGCTTCGGGTCGGGGTGCAACCCGACCGGTCGGCCTCCCTCCTTCTCCGGCAGCAGCAGGTCCGAGTAGGCCGAGCCGAGTGCGACCACGTTCTCCGGCGCGAGGCCGGAGTGACGGATGCGATAGTCGCGATCCCACGGACCGAACGCCTGCCAGCGCAAGCGCGGATTCGGCCGGGTGGCGTCCCCCACCAGCGCCTTGAGTTCCTTCCGCATCGCCGACAGGTCATCC
This sequence comes from uncultured Gemmatimonadales bacterium, assembly GCA_963825065.1. Lineage (GTDB taxonomy): Bacteria > Gemmatimonadota > Gemmatimonadetes > Gemmatimonadales > GWC2-71-9 > JADJOM01. The sequence continues at coordinate 85,232 of CAWGRU010000014.1, read as the reverse complement.
ACCCGCCACCCGAACCCGTGCCACAGCACGAAGAGCCGGGGGGCGATCGCCTCGTCGGGCAGGTGATTGTCGACGATGAGCAGGTCGAAGCCTTCCTGCCGGAGCCGCCGCGCGACGCCCTTCTCTCCCCGGTCGACCAGGCGGGCCCGGATCGGGAGGATCCGGGTGATCGGATCGGCGGCGTAGCGCGCCGGCTGATCCATCGCGATGGTGAGGGCGACGTCGGGCTGCTCGCCCAGATGGTGGGCGAGGGCCTGGCTGTCGGCCTGAAAGCCGCTGCTCCAGAGGCAGATGCGCAGCGGCGGTTTCATCGTTGGGCCGGGTACAGTGCGCGGGCCTCGTCGTAACGCTCCTCGAGGGCGCCGACCCGGGCGCTGTTGTCGTACTCGCGACGCATCTTCTCGCGCGCGTTGCTGCCCAGGCGATCGCGGAGCGCGGGGTCGCGGGCCAGGAGGCGGAGCCGGTCGGCGAGGGCGGCGCTGTCCCGCTCCGGCACCAGGAATCCGGTGACCCCGTCGTCGATGATCTCCGGGATCCCGCCGTGCAGGGTGCCGATCGGCACCACGGCCGAGGCGCTCGCCTCCTTCACTACGATGAGCCCCGATTCGCGGTTGCCTTCGCGATCGACGATGCTGGGCGCGAGCAGGATGTTGCTCCTGCCGAGCAGCGCGGCGACCTGCGCCGGCGGGAGGGGGCCGGTGAAGCTGACCCGATCGGCCACCCCGAGGGCCGCCGCCAGGCGGCGGAGCGCGGGTTCCCGCTCGCCGTCGCCGACGATCGAGAGCCGCAGCGTTGGCTCTTCACGCGCGACCTCGGCGAACGCGGCGAGGCCGTATTCGAACCCCTTCTTCTCGACGAAGCGGCCGATCATGAGGACGCGACACTCGTGCTCGGGCCGGGTGCCGGGCACGAACCGGGAAAGGTCGATGCCGAGCCGGTGCACCCGCAGCCGTTCGGCGGGCACGCCCAGCCGCTCGAGCATCGCCTTGAGTTCGGTCGAGGCGCAGAGGCCGAGCGTCATCTCGCCGAGCACCCGCGGGCCGCGGAGCGCGTAGCGGAGATGCTGGGGCAGCCAGCGGCGGGGACTGGACAGGAGCGGGACGTCGTAACCGTGAAAGGTGACCACCAGCGGCAGGCGGTGGCGACGGGCAAAGGGCCGGGCATAGACCGCGCCGAGTCCGAAGTGGGCGTGCACCAGGGCGAAGGACACGGCGCGGAACCGGGCGTCGAAGGCGCGGGACCGGCAGGTCACGCCGTACAGTGGGCCGCCGATGTGAACCGGCGAGAAGGGGAAGCGCTCGGCCAGCTCGCGGCGCCGGCAGAACACCTCCACCGCGTAGTGCCGGTGCTGCCGGATCTCCTCGTAGACGAAGGTCTGCGAGTAGGGCAGAAAATGGGTGTTGAAGAGGGCGACGGTCGGTAACATCGCTGGGAAACTAATGGCGCTGGCCGCGGGGGCTCAGGGGCGCGGGGATTCTAATGTTGGCCGCCCGGGCTTATGATTCTGCCGCCCCTGACTGGAGCTGGTTCTGCGCAGCTGGTTGCTCTTCATTGCCCTCCTGCTGACCGCCGCACCGCTCGCTGCGCAGGATAGCATTCCCCCCGCCGACACCACCCATCTCGAGGCCCCGCGCGATTCCGCGGGCCAGACGCCGCCGCGCTACCTGGCGGAGACCGACTCGCTCGGCCGGCCGATCATCAGGTACCTCGTCATCCGCCGGGCGGACATCTTCGACTCCTCGGAGGCGAAGAGCTGGCTGCCCCGGCTGGTGAATGGGCTGCACGTCGTGACCGCCGAGAGAGTCGTCTCGCGCGAGCTGCTGGTGCACGAGGGCGAACCCTACGATTCGGCCAAGATCGCGGAGACCGCGCGCCACCTGCGCGCGCTGGGGATCTTCCGGAGGGTGGTCCTCGACACGGTCACTACCGATTCGGGTCTCGTCCTCAACGTCTTTGCGCAGGACGGCTGGTCCACCCAGGCCGATGCCCGGTTCCGCAGCGCCGGCAAGCAGACCGACTGGCAGCTCTCCCTCATCGAGCGGAACCTGGTCGGTACCGCCACCTACTTTGCCACCCGCTACCGGCACACCCCCGACCGCTCCCAGCTCGGGTTCCAGTTCGTCCAGCCGCGGCTGATCGAGCGGACGGTGTCCCTCGGGCTGCGCTATGAGTCACGTTCCGACGGCAAGCGCGGCCAGATCTCGATCCAGCGGCCGTTCTTCTCGCTGTCGGACAAGGCGGGGATCTCCACCCTCTTCGACGTGCGCAACGAGCGGGTGATCCAGTTCCGTGACGGGGTGAGCGCGCCGAGCGACTCGCTGCGGCGGCGGTTCCTGATCGGCGAGGTCGAGGCGGCGACGGCGCTGATCCGGGGGACCGGCGGCTACCTGCGGGTGGGACTCAATGCCCAGGTGCGGCGCGAGGACTATGTGACCTGGCCCGCCAAGCCGACCACCCAGAGCGTCACCGGGACCGTCGGGGCGTTCATGGAGTGGCAGCGTGCCAAGTACGTCGTCACCCGCGGCTTCGCGACCCTGGGCCGGGACGAGGACGTGGACGTGAGCCGGTTCGCCCGATTCGGGGTGTACGCGGCGCCGTCGTTCCTGGGGTACGACAGGGGCGGCGTCGGCCTGCTGGCGCAGGCCCGAATCGGCACCGGCGCGCGGAGGGGATTCGCCTGGCTCGATGCCCGGGCCAACGGGGTCTACACCTCGGCGGGGCTCGACTCGGGCGCGGTGACCTTCGGCGGCACCGCGGTGCTGATCCCGGCGCACCGCCACCTGCTCATCGGCCACGCCGACATCGGCTGGATCAAGAATCCGCTGCCGGCGACCGAGTTCGACCTGGGCTTCGCGGTCGGGCCGCGCGGCTTCCCGATTCACGCCTTCACCGGCGACCGGACCTACTTCACGACCGCCGAGTACCGCTACATCTTCGGCGAAGATCTGTTCAAGTCGCTGAATCTCGGCGTCGCCGGCTTCGTGGATCACGGCGGCGCGTGGTACCACAACGAGAACCGCCGCACCGGCACGAATGTCGGCTTCGGGCTTCGGCTTTCGCCGTCGCGTGCGGCGGACTCCAACCCGACGCGCCTGGACTTCGCCTACCGGTTCAAGAACGATCAGCAGCGGGCCGGATGGGTCTTCGTCATCGCCTCCGGCCTGGTCTTCAGCACCCAGCCCAGGCAGTAACGGCTCCGCCTTGGCGCGCGCCGTCAGGCGCGCTTACATTGGCCCCATGACCACACCCGAGACTGCCGCTCCCGCCGCCGCGCCTCGTCGCCGCCTTCCGTGGCGGCGGGCCCTGGTCCTCGCCCTGCTGATTCCGCTGCTGCTGTTCTCGCTGTACACCTGGTTCACCCTGCACTGGGACTACAGCAACGGCTATCGGAGCGGGATCCTGCAGAAGTTCTCCCAGAAGGGCTGGATCTCGAAGACCTACGAGGGGGAGCTGTGGCAGTCGGTGGTGGCCAGCGTGGCGCCGCAGATCTGGGCCTTCTCGGTGCGCGACGATCGGGTGATTCGCCAGCTCGACTCCCTGGTGGGAAAGACGGTGCGGCTCCACTACACCGAACATCGCGGCATCCCGACGACCCTCTTCGGAGATACCCGCTACTTCGTCGACAGCGTGGCGGCGGTGGAGAACTAGCCGAGTACCGAGTACCGAGGTTCGAGTGCCGAGTTACTCGTTCCTCGGAACTCGGTACTCGGAACTCAGCACTCTCAGTTCCAGCAGGTCTCCCTCCCGGATCACTTCGCCCGTCAGCCTGACGGAGAATCCCAGCAGATCGACGAACTGTCCTGCCGGCTTCCCGCCGGCGTCGGTCAGCAGGTAGTGCACCACGGCGCCGGTCGAATCGCGGGTCATCAGCAGCGGCGGGATGCCGCCGCTGACGCAGCGGGTGGCGCAGCCGCGATGGACGGTGCCGGTCGAGGGATGCATCACCCCCAGCCAGCATTTGCTGTCCACGATCTCGCCGCTGAGCGTCTGCCGGCCGAGGGAGACCGGCGGCGGGACCGGGATGCCGAGCCGGACATTCGGTGCCGGCGGCGTCACGGAGATTCCATTGGCCACGACCTCCAGCATCTCCCGCTCGCCACGCGCGATGCGGGTGCCCGTCAGATCGGCCCACTGCCCGTCGAGCCCGGCGGTCAGCGGGGCCGCGCCATGCTTTCCTGTCGCCACCAGCAGGTAGCGGGTGTAGGCCGCCTCGCGTTCGGTGGCGCCGTGCCCCGGTACCAGCAGCATGGGATAGGGGAATTCGCGGATCTGGCCGCGCAGGGTGCGGAGCTGGCCGTACTCGAAGACGCCGGGGTCGGCGCGGTCCTGGGTGGCCGCGAGTGCGCTGCCGCTGGCCAGCGCGATCACCAGAAGCCCGATGACCGCCCCGCGTACCCGCTGGCCGATCGGCGCCGGCGCGGCGGAATGGTAGCCGACGTAGAATGGATCTTCGCTGTCGGGACTCGGTCGATTCATTCCCGCCTCGGCCCCGATCCGGGCCGGCTCCACCCGGGTGCCCGGCGGATTGGCGCGCGGATCGACCAGGACCCGTCCCCCCTGCAGCCGGACCTGGTAGGTCGGGATCTTCTCGGTGAACGGGGGTGGTGACTGCCCGCTGTCCGGCAGGTACTGGTAGCCGTGCCAGGGGCAGGTGATGCAGCCGTCGACGATCTTCCCTTCGCCGAGCGGCCCGTTCTGATGCCGGCAGACGTTGGAGACACAGGACAGCTTGCCGGCATACCGGAACACGGCGATCCGTTCGCCGCCGACCGTCGCCATCTTCGCCCGGTCCTCGCGGATGTCATCGACCGCGCAGACGTCGATCCACCCGTCCGAACCGGCCGCGAGTTCGGCGCGGTCCAGTGCCCGCTCCCTCCACCCCGACACGATATGCAGGCCGAACACCGTCGCGGCGCTGGTGGCGAGCAGCAGCGCGGGGACCGGGCTCGTCGTTGCCTGCAGGCTCCCCAGCGCCACATGTGCGACCAGCAGTCCGTAGGCCACGTACACCAGCATGTGCAGCGCTTTCCAGACCGGTGCATCGAGGATCGCCAGCCAGAAGTCGTGGCTGGTTGCGGCCATCGCGACGAGGATCAGCAGCGCGGCGAGCCCGAGCAGCTCGAAGGGAAAGGCGTCCGGCCGCCGCGCGTCCCCCCCGCCGGTGAGCAGGCTGACGAACGGGTTCACGTCGCCGAGCGCGTGGAACTGGATGAGGCTGAAGGCGGCGTGGGCCAGCGCCAGCAGGCACATGGTGACGCCGAGATGGCGCCGGTTGTAGAGGATCGGCAGGAAGCGGCGGTCGAGCCGGGCCAGCGGACCGATGGCGAGAATGATGGTGAGCAGCACCAGGGCCGCGGTCCCCAGCCCGCGGATCAGCGCGGTCTCGAGGGTCGCGTTGGCGTCGCGCAGCGGGGTGATGACGACGAACAGCGCGAGGTAGCCGATCACCGCCGCGGCGAGCAGGCCGTCGTAGATGTACTTCTGCCGGTTCCAGTTGACGGCGCGGTAGAACGCGCTCATGGCGACGACTCGAGCACCGACCAGAGGAAGACCACCGCAGTCGCCAGGGCGACGATCCAGACCAGCCGGCGGTGCCGGTCGCGCAGCCGGCGAATCATCGGGCGGGGGCGCGCAGCACACGCGCCAGCAGCAGGGGCCAGAGCAGCGCGGCACCCGGCACCACCAGCAGGCGGAACCCGGTGGTACCGTGCGCGGCCACGGCGTCGATCCGGTTCACCCAGCGCGCGGCGAAGGGCAGGGCGAAGCAGAGCCCGATGGCGAGATACGCGCCGGCGAGGCGCACGAGCCAGGTGGCGAGGACGGGAGTCGGCATGGGAATCCCTGCATCAAGTCCGGGAGGCGCCTCGAGGTTCCCGACGGGGAGCGGATGGGGCGCTGGCTCAAGACTAAGCCACACTCGCTCGGCGGAGTAGCTTCCCCCCGGGGCAGTCAGCCGCTAGGTTTTGCCTCCCCGGCGCCGTAGCCAAGTGGTAAGGCAGAGGTCTGCAAAACCTCCATCACCGGTTCGACTCCGGTCGGCGCCTCTCTGTGATGGTTTCTTGTCAGAGCCGCAAGTGATTGCGGCTCTTGCCGTTTTCGCCGGCTGCCGAGAAATCCGCCCACCTTCCCGCGACCGTGCCTTCCCATATCGACGAGCAGCAGCCCGGGGTCTGCCCCGGCTCCGGGATACCGGTTGGGGCCGATGTCGACGTACGCCAGGTCGGATGCGCGCTCAGTGGCAAGGCGGGCGAGCACATTCATGGCGGCGACATGGATCGGCGACTTCAGGTAGGGGCACCAGCGAGTACGCAGGGGCATTCGACCAGCCCTCGGATTCCCGGACAAGCTGTGGTGTCGCCGATTTCGTCCGTGCCAGGAGCGAGCTGGTCTGGGCTAGCTCAGGCCACCATTTCCCGACCCCTAAGCGAATTGTGGTCCGGAGTCGTGTTGGACTGATTGCGGTGACGGCGTATGTCGACGTCGCAATCGCATGGAGTTAGCTTGCAGTGGTAGGCAGCCCTGCATCACAGGTACAAGTTGACCAGCAACTGCCACCGCCCCTTCCTGGTCAGGTGCCCCGCTTCCGCTGACTCTCCAGCACAATATCTTGGTTCTTATGCCGCCCAGATCTAACCGCTATCAACGTCTCGTTGTCGCAATCGAGCGCCAGCTCCAACCCGCTGGCGCCACGGTTACTGAATCGGCGATGATTGAGGATCGGACGGGACAGTCTCGTGAGGTCGATATTCTCATCGAGACCTCCTCAGGAGACCACCCGATTCGGATTGGCGTGGAATGCCGCGATCATGGGCAGAAGTGCGATGTTACGTGGATCGAGCAACTGGAGGGAAAGTACCGCGACTTGCCAATAGACAAGGTCATTGCTGTCTCGAAGTCCGGGTTTACGAAGGGAGCATTCAAGAAGGCTGCCGCGTTCGGTATCCGGTCCCTCGACTTCGGTCAAGCAGAGGTGGAGGACTGGGTTATCCAACTGAATCCCGTCCGTGGGCTGTGCATCACCACCCCACACTTGGAGGTCAGACACGCGAACTACGAGATCGCTGGCTCCGCGCCGCCCGATCTCCCCAAGAGACTCAAGAGGGCCAAAATGCGGTGCCCGCGCTTCAAGTACCCGGTCACCCTAAACCAAGTCCTTGATTTCATTGCCCTAAGCCCGGAAGGTCGGACGCAGCTCGAGGCGCTGCAGGCGAAGCAACCGGGACAGCCCCTCGGAGGCGAGGTCAACCTCGACGCCAAGAGCTGGACTCTCATCGACCGGCGCCGACAATACAACCTTACACGCATTCAGGTGACTGCCTTGGTGACAACTGAGAAAAGCATGTCTCACTTTCAGCGAGCAACTACGGCAAGACACCTGTCCTCCACGGCTACGCCCACGGTACTGGGTTCGGCTACTCAGTGAGTATGGCACCGGCCACCGACCCTTCTGCGCCGATACACATCCAGATGACTCAAGCTGGCCATCACGCGCTGTAGGCCCCAATCGTTGCTGGCTAACCAGCGCATGCACCAGTCGGAGCGCGGCCGTTGGATTTCGCAGGGCTAGCACCACCCGCCGTCGATGGGTAGGTTCTCCACACGCGCCGCCGCCCCGAGGGTAATGCGCGGTCGTTAGGCGCTGCCCGTCCGTGTTCGTTCAGCAACCGCCCGCTGGATCATTGCCTCCACGTCGGGATTTGCGCCCATCCATTGCAGGTTCACGTTGGGGTGCGCATTCGCAAAGACGCGAAAGATCTCATCAGCGAATGCTTGACCTAGTTCGGGAACGCCCCCAAAGTCGAGAACAACTGCGTCAAATAGGTCCAGCCGAGTGACAAGACGTCGCGCCTGACTTCGAGAGACTAGATTGTCCGCGCCAACTTGTGCCAACGCCACGGGCACATGTGTCACGGCAAAACTGAACGGATGCTCATCTGACCCGAAGCTGTCGAATAGTTGCTTCAAAATCCGTTCGGACTTCAACGAGATTTCCATCCTAACCACGGTCCCTGGCGCGGTTTCGCCAGTCTCCAAAAGCCAATCTCGGTCACTAAACTGAGAGTGGGTGAAGAACAAGCCACCAGAGAGAATGCTGAATCGATCAAACGCTCTACTGGAAAAGAAGATCCCCTCACCAGTGTGGCGCTGTGGATCGGTAGTGAGTTTGCCCTTCGAGAGTTCGAAGACTGCATGCTGCTCGTCCTCTAGTCCCAACGAGTCACGCAGCTTCCTAAAGATCCCCACGCCATTGTCAGAGACGCGCAAAACAATGTCGTCACTTGATCTTTCAACCGAGACGGTGACAGAGGTACCCCCAGAATGGTCAATAGCATTGTTAAGCATCTCTGTGAACCCATACTGACAAATCCTGCGGACAGTATCACGGACCTCATGCAACAAAGGAGCAATAAACGACTCCCAGACCTCGTGCTCTTCTAGCCTGGGGGTGAGCTCATACTTCTTTTCTTGGATCTGCCTGATGAGCTTGTACCGTCTGCTTCTGGTCGTGCCAGCAGCCTCGATCAACCCGCGCTTAACCATGTTGCGCAGGTGGCCGTTTACAGCCTGCCTTGATATGCCGAAGACCTTCGAGCCTTGAGCCACCAGGTCGAGGCGCTTCGCCTGGATCAGGTCCGTCAGAAACTTCTCTATCCGCTCTGCCGGCGGCCTTTTGACTGCTTTTCTGGCCAAGGATCTTTCCAATCACCGCAAGTAATTGTTGTATAATGTCTTAGATGCCACCATTTGGAAACTTGTCGCGGCGCTTTAGAAAGATACTAGTTGTGTACTGGGCAAGGAAGGGTGGAACCAAGCGCTCTCGCACAGAATACTGGTTGCGGCGTCTAACCGCCGCATGAAGCTGACACGGCTGCGGCCGTCGGTTTTCTCAGGGTATACACATCCCGACGGCGCCCAGGGTGGTTGTGCGCTCTCGCTTCGGCCTGAAGCTTATGCGGGATCCTTCGCCGCCATCTCCGTTCGTGGCCGGCACGAGGCACCGCCGGGACTCTGCTGCGTGTCCAGCGGTGCCCTCACCCAGTTCCTGCTACGCGAGCTTTGCCCCCAGTACATCGACCGGGTCGATCTGCGGCGGCTGGCTCAGCAACTCCGGCGCGTTGTCCATCAGCGCCTTCGCGATCGGGCCGCTGAGGTGGGCCTGGCGGCCGGCCTCGTCGGCGAACGCGTCGAAGACGCCGAACGTCGAAGGGCCCAGCCTCAGCGCGAACCACACCGTGGTGCGAGCCTCCTGGTTGGCCAGCGCCACCGCGCCGGTCAGCAGGTCTTTCACCGCCGCTTCCTTGCCCGGCTTGGCCTCGAGGCGGGCGAGCAGTGCCTTGTGTACCGTCATCTTGTCCTCCTTGGTAAAGTGTCGAACCCGACATTGGGTGCGGCAAACGATAGGGCTACACCCCTCCCGATGGCAGTGGCAAAAGCGCCGTCTTTGGTATCAGTTGTGCCAGCCTGATTTTCGCCCGTGTTTTCCCTCACTGTCGGCTTCGATACCGGCCCGCACCGGCGACCGCACGGTGGGGCGCCGGAGGGCGGGGTCGTCGGGAGTCCACGAAGCACGGTCGCCGATGGCGGGTGGATTCAAGGGTGAAGTGCAACGCTCGGCGCGATAGTGGTGTTCCGCTCGCCGCCCGCTCCCTGCCGCGGCTGACTCACGCGGCGACTCCCGCCGACGTCCCCTGGCTCCTGCCTCACTTTGACCTCGGCGACCGTGCCATCTGTGCGGTCATCACCACCTGCCGCAGGGAGCGCTCGCCCGCTGCGGTGGCGACGGCACGGCTGCCGCGCTTGCTGGAGCTGCGGAAGCTGTCCCGGGCGGAGTGCGGCGCGGAGACGCCGTAGCGCGGACCGGGCGGCTGCCGCTGGAGGGACCCGAAGGGATCCCGAGCGAGGGTCCCTTCGGTCTTTCTACCCCCTCATACCGACCGCGCCGGGATGAAATCCGGCGCCGCCGGATGGGGGTACTTGACTTCGTCTATATATAACTATATAGTTGCACACATGAATACTCGACGCCTCCTCCTGCTCCTGGCCTTCGCTGTGGCCGCGCCCGCCGGGCTGGCCGCCCAGCAGCTCACCCTGGCCGACGCGCTGGCCCGGGCCGAGGCCACCGGCTACGCCAACCGCGCGGCCCGGTCCCAGGCCTCGGCCGAGCACGCCCGCACCCTCGGCGCCCTCCAGGGCACGCTCCCCACCCTCCGGGTGGAGGGCGGCTGGGTGAAGACCACGGACCCGCTCGGCGCCTTCGGATTCCTGCTCCGGCAACGGGCGGTGACCCCGGCCGCCTTCGATCCTGCCGGCCTCAACGACCCTGCGGCCCGGAGCAACTGGAACGCCGGCGTGGTGGCCGAGGTCCCCCTCTTCAATGCCGATGCGTGGGCCGGGCGGAGCGCCGCGCGCGCCGGGGCCCGCGCCGCCGCAGCAAGTGCCGACTGGACCGTCGTCACGACCCGGCTGCAGGTGGTGCAGGCCTACTATGGTGCCCGTCTTGCCTCCGAGGTGGTGCTCACCCTCGAAGTCGCCGAAGCGATGGCCGCGGCGCACGTCCACCAGGCCAACTCGCTGCTCGAGCAGGGGATGGTAACCCGCTCCGATCTGCTCCTGGCCCAGCTCCGGGCCGGCGAAATCAGGGCGCAGTTGATCGGCGCGCGGGCCGAGGCCGGGCTCGCCCGCCGGCAGCTTGCGCTGGTGCTCGGAGTCCCGACCGATACCGCCTTCGTTCTGCCCGACTCGCTCCCCTCCGCCGAACGGATCCGCGGGGTGGCCGAGTCGCTCGCCCCCGTGGCGCTCGAAGAGCGCGCCGACGTGGAAGCCGCCAAGGCGACGGCCGAGGCCGCTGGCCGCGATGTCCGCCGTGCCTCGGGGCGCCTGCTCCCCCGGCTCAATGCCTTCGGCCGATACGACTGGAACGACCCGACCACCCCATTCCATGGGAAGCGTTCGTGGACCGTCGGCGTGATGGCGTCGTGGACGCCGTTCAGCGGCTTGAGCGAGATCGGCGATGTCCGCGGCGCTCGCGCCCGCGCCGCGGCGGCACGCGCTATGGCCGAGGCGGCCGAGGGTCAGGCGGCCCTCGAGGTCTCCGCCCGTGAAAGCGACGTGACGGTCGCACTGGCGCGGCTCGCCATCGCGGAACAGTCCGTGGACCAGGGGAGCGAAGCCCACCGGCTGGTGGCGCGCCGGTACGCCGGCGGCCTCACCGGCATCACCGAACTGCTCGGCGCCCAGGCGACCGAGACCCAGACGCGACTCGGCCTGGCCCAGGCGCGTGTCGCACTCATCACCGCCCTCGCCGCGCGGCAGCTCGCGCGCGGCTCCGATCCCGCGGCCCTCGCCGCCTTGGAGGAATGATGTCCCGTCCGATGCCGATCCTGACCGCAGTCGCCCTCGTGGTGGCCGGCTGCACCCGGCCCGCGTCCGCTCCCACGTCCCTGAGCCTCGATCTCTCGTCGCTGGAGACGGTGACCGCCGTCGATACCGTCATTGCGGCGACCGTCGAGGCGGCGGGAATCGCCGCGCCGATCGCCCAGGCGACGCTCAGCACCCGGCTGATGGGGACGGTCACCGCCGTGCTGGTCCGGGAAGGGGAAACCGTTCGCCGCGGCGAGCTGCTGGTGCGGCTGGACACCCGCGATCTCGCCGCGAAGGACGACCAGGTGCGGGCGGGCCTCGCCGCCGCCGAATCGCAGGCCGCCGAGGCCGAGCGGTACGCAGTCCGGATCCGCGCGCTGTACGCCGACAGCGCCGCGCCCAAGGCGCTGCTGGACGGTGCCGAGGCGGGGGTGGCGCAGGCGCAGGCGGGTCTGGCGCAGGCCCGTGGCGCGCAGCGCGAACTCGCCGCGGTCGCGGGCTACGGGGAGGTGCGGGCGCCGTTCGACGGGGTCGTCACCCGCCGTTTTGTGGATCCCGGCGCCTTTGCCGCGCCGGGCACGCCGCTGGTCACGGTGCAGGACGGGCGCACGCTCCGCATCTCGGTGAGCACGACGCCTGACCTGGCCCGGGGCATCGCTCCCGGCCGGATGATCGAGACCCGGATCGAAGGCGCTCCCGCTACCGCGAAAGTGGAAGGCGTGGTCCCCGCGCCGGGCGGCGCGCTCTACACCATCAATGCGCTGGTGAGCGACCGCGACGGCCACTACGCCAGCGGCGGCGCGGCGGTGCTGCTCGTCCCGCGGGGGACCCGGCATGCGGTCTTCGTGCCGCAGGCCGCCATCGCCCGCCAGGGGGACCTCACCGGGGTCCGGGTGGTCGAGGCCGGCGGGCCGACCCTCCGCTGGGTGCGGCTCGGCGCCGCGCTCGGTGACCAGGTCGAGGTGTTGAGCGGGCTGCAGGGCGGGGAGCGGCTGGTGGTGAACCGCGTGAGCGAAAGGGGCTGATCATGGGTATCGCCGGACGGGTTGCCAAGGCATTCCTGCACTCCAAGCTCACGCCGCTGGTGGTGCTCGCATCGCTGGCGGTGGGCGGAATCGCGCTCATCGCGACGCCGCGTGAGGAGGAGCCGCAGATCTCGGTACCGATGATCGACGTCACCGCCGCCCTCCCGGGCGCCCGCCCCGCCGAGGTGGAGCAGCTGGTGACGCGGCCGATCGAGAAGCTGATGTGGGAGATCCCGGGGGTGGAGTACGTCTACGCCACCACCGGGGACGGGTGGAGCTTCGTGACGGTGCGCTTCAGGGTCGGGGAGGACCAGGGGAGCAGCGTGAGCGCGGTGCAGGCGAAGCTCAACTCCGCGGCCGACCGCGCCCCTCCGGGTCTGCTCCCGCCGCTGGTGACGCCGCATTCGATCGACGACGTCCCGATCCTGGCCCTCACGCTGCACAGTGCGAGCGACGGGCCGGACCTGTTGCGCCAGGTGGCCGAGCATCTCGAAGACGAGATCCGCACCATCCCCGACGTCGCCGCCACCCACCTGGTGGGAGGGCGGCCGCGGCAGCTGAGCGTCACTCTCGACCCGGGCCGCCTGGTGGCGGCCGGGGTCTCTCCGGGCGAGGTGACGATGGCGCTGCAGGGCGCCAATGCGCGGCTGCCGGCCGGCGAGTTCAGCGCCCGCGACCGCACCGTCCTGGTGACGGTCGGCGCCGAGTTGCGGAGCGCGGAGGACGTGGGGTCGGTGGCGGTGGCCGAGCGCGGGGGCCGCATCGTGCGGCTGCGCGACGTGGCCACGGTCCGCGACGGACCGGCGGAAGTGACGGACTACGTCGGTCACGCCGAGCGGGGAGGTGCGGTGGAGCATGCGGTGACGCTCGCTGTCGCGAAGCGCCCCGGTGCCAACGCCACCATCCTTGCCCGCACGGTGCTCGCACGGGTGGAGCAGGCGCGGGCGCGCCTGGTCCCGCCGGGCATCACCGTCTCGGTGACTCGCGACTACGGCGAGACGGCGCGGGAAAAGGTGAACGAGCTCATCCTCCACCTGCTCCTCGCCACCGCCTCGGTCACCATCCTCATCGGGATCTTCCTGGGGTGGCGTGAGGCGCTGGTGGTGCTGGTCGCGGTGCCGGTGACCCTCTCGCTCACGCTCTTCACCTTCTACGCGATGGGGTACACCCTCAACCGGATCACCCTCTTCGCGCTGATCTTCTCGATCGGGATCCTGGTCGATGACGCCATCGTGGTGATCGAGAACGTCTATCGTCACCTGCAGCTCGGCGGCACATCGCCCGAGGCGGCGGCGGTGGAAGGGGTCGACGAAGTGGGGAATCCCACCATCCTCGCCACCCTGGCGGTGATTGCCTCGATCCTCCCGATGGCGTTCGTGCGGGGAATGGCGGGACCCTACATGCGCCCGATTCCCGTCGGCGCCTCGGCGGCGATGTTTGCGTCCCTGGCCGTCGCCTTCGTGGTGACCCCCTACTTCGCCCTCAAGCTGCTGGCGGGGCATGTCGCTGCACCGGCGAGCGAGGTGATCCACGGGTCGCGCTCTCCCGGCGCGTTCGCTCGCTGGTACCGCCGGGTGATGGACCGGCTGATGGACGAAGCGCGCACCCGCCGTCGGTTCTACGGCGCGGTGGCCCTGCTCCTCGTGGGGGCGGTGGCGCTGGTCGGCCTCCGGGTGGTGCAGGTGAAGATGCTGCCGTTCGACAACAAGTCGGAGTTCCAGGTGGTGCTCGACCTGCCCGAGGGGACGACACTCGAGACCTCGAACGCCGCGGCGCAGGACGTGGCGACCTGGCTCCGCACGGTGCCCGAGGTGCTGAGCACCGAGACCTATGCCGGCACCTCGGCGCCGTTCAACTTCACCGGCCTGGTGCGCCACTACTTCCTGCGGCGCGGGGCCAACGTGGCGGACGTGCAGGTGAACCTGCTCCCCAAGGGGGAGCGCCATCGGCAAAGCCACGCCATCGCGCTCGCGGTGCGGCCGGCGGTGGACTCGATCGCGCGGCGCTACGGCGCCCGCGCCAAGATCGCCGAGATCCCCCCGGGACCTCCGATGCAGGCGACCCTGGTGGCCGAGGTCTACGCCGGCGACGACTCGACGCGGCAGGCCGCGGCGGAGCGGGTGCGCAAGGTCTTCGAGGCGACGCCCGGTGTGGTGGATGTGGACTGGAGCATCGAGGCGCCGGAGTCCCGGCTCGATCTCCGGGTGGATCGCGACCGGGTCGCGGACGCGGGGGCGAGCGTCGCCCAGGTGACCCAGACGCTGGCGCTCGCGCTGAGCGGGGCGCCGGCCGGCCGGCTGGTGAACCCCACCGCGCGCGAGCCGGTCGCCATCGTGCCGCGGTTCGATCTGTCGCAGCGGTCGTCGCTCGAGGCGCTGCTGGCGGTGCCGATGGGTACGCCGCACGGCCCCGTGCCGCTGGGCCGGTTCGTCACGGTGGACAGCACGCTCCGCGAGGGAACGCGGTTCCGGAAGGACCTGCGGCCGGTGATCTACGTGACCGCCGACGTCGGCGGGGTGATCGAGTCGCCGGTGTACGCCATCCTCGCGATGAACGCCGCGCTCGACACCGTGCGGGTGCAGGGGGCGACGATCGCGCGCTACAACGCGGTCCTCCCGGAGCGGCTCGACCAGACGGCGATCAAGTGGGACGGCGAGTGGCAGGTGACCATCGAGATGTTCCGCGACCTGGGGATCGCGTTCGCCGTGGTGCTGCTGCTGATCTACGTCCTGGTGGTCGGGTGGTTCCAGTCGTTCTCCATCCCGCTCGTCATCATGGCGCCGATCCCGCTCACCCTCATCGGCATCTTCCCCGGCCACGCCATTTCGGGGGCGATCTTCACCGCCCCGTCGATGATCGGGATGATCGCGCTCGCCGGGATCATCGTGCGCAACTCGATCCTGCTGGTGGACTTCATCCAGCTCGAGGAGGCGCGGGGCCGATCGCTCCGGGAGGCGGTGATCGAGGCGGGCATGGTGCGCGCCCGGCCGATCGCGCTCACGGCGGCAGCGGTGGTCGTCGGTGGAGTGGTGATGGTGCTGGACCCGATCTTCCAGGGCCTCGCGATGGCGCTGATCAGTGGCGCGGTGGTCGCGACTGTCCTGACGATCGTGGTGGTGCCGCTGCTGTACTGGGAGTTGCGGCGGCGGCAGGACGCCATCGGCGGGGAGCGGCCGGTCGCTGCCGAGGAGGTCGTATTGGAGTCAGCGGCCTAGCCCCGCTGACGGAGCTGCTTCCGGCGGCGTTCGAGGATCTTGTCGATGCCGGCGGTGATCAGGGAGCACATCTCGAACACGGCAGGGTCGGCCACGCGGTACCAGGTGGTCGTCCCTTCCTTGCGCCGTTCGACGAACCCCTGCTGCAGCAGGAGCTGCAGGTGCTTGGAAGCGTTGGCCGGACTCGCGCCGCTCTCCTCGGCCAGGTCGCCCACGCTCTTCTCGCCCTTCCGGAGGGCATTGAGAAGGCGGAGGCGCATCGGCTCCGCCAGGGCGCCGAACCGCTCGGCGATCACCTCGGCGTTGGTGTCGGTCAGTTCCATCACGGGGTAGCTTCTCCTTTTTAACTATCTATCAATATACGCATATAAGGCACCGAACGCCAGATTCCCGGTGTCCCCATGACCGTCATCCCTCGCAAGTCACTCCTCTCCCGGCTGACGCCCTCAACGTCACCCATGCCGATGCTCCGTGGCCGCACCCCAGTTACCTCGCCGCCGCGTGAATGGTCGAGGCGGGCCAGAGGAGGAACTGGCCGAATCGGTGGTCCTCTCAGGTCGGATTCATGCTCCGACCCGGTCAATCACCTCCCGAATCACCCCGATGTCCGCCGGCCTCGTCCGGCAGCACCCGCCCAGCCAGGACGCCCCCGCGCCCAGCCATTCCTCGGCCAGCGACGCCAGCGGGATCCCGGTGGCCGATCCGCGCCAGCACTGTGCCTGTCCATCCCAGGTCTCGCCGGAGTTGGGATAGACCACGATGGGCTTGGTGGTGCCTTTGCGCAGCTCGCGGATCAGTGACCCGGCGCGGTCGGGGGGGACGCAGTTGACGCCCACCGCGACCACCTGCGGCTCGGCGTCGAGTTCGCGGGCGCAGTCCACCAGCGGTTCGCCATGGGCGGTGTGCCGCTCATCCCGCGAGGTGAAGCTCACCCACGCCCGCGCCGCCGGCACCCGCCGAAGCGCCGCCACCAGCGCCCGCGCCTCGTCCCGCGAGGGGATCGTCTCGCAGGCCAGCAGGTCTGCGCCGGCATCGGCCAGCACCGCCAGCCGTTCCGCATGGAACTCCGTCAGCTCGGCGGTAGTGAGCCCGTACTCACCGTGGTACTCCGATCCGTCGTGCCGGATGGCGCCGTAGGGGCCGACCGAGGCCGCGATCCACAACGGCCGCCCCCGGGGTCGGCGCGCCGTCACCTCCCGCCGCGCCTCGGCGGCGAGTGAAACCGAGCGCCTGAGCAGCCGGTCGGTCGCTTCCTTATCTAGCCCGATGGCCGCGAATCCGGGGTAGCTCGCCTGATAGCTCGCCGTGATCGCAACATCCGCTCCGGCATCGTAGTACGCGGCATGGATCCGGCGAATCAGGTCGGGCTGCTCCGCCAGCAGGCGCGCCGACCAGAGCCCGCCGGAGAGGTCGGCTCCGGCGCGCTCCAGTTCGGTCGCGAGTCCGCCATCCAGCACCCCGAAGCCCTGCAGCATCGGACGACCGCCGTCGAGGGGAGTCTTCGCCTCCGTCCAAACTATCCGGGGCCGATCGCGGCCACCACAATCGTCCCGAAACGAGCGATTCCTTCGCCGTGCCGATGCAACACCGGAATGCCACACCCCGCCCTGTGACATGGGACACCTGCACCGGCATCGCCTAGGGCATACAGTGTTGGTCCGCCGACGAGCTCGGCCCATTCACATCCCCAGTATCGCCTGCACCGAGGACTCAACGACATGGCCGCCTTCCTGAGCAACCTGCGCCGGAGCGGATCCGCCGAGGATCTGGCCGAGCTGCAACAGCTCGTCTCCCGTCTTGATGGTCAGCGCAGCAGCCTGGAACAGCTGGTCCAGCACGCCGATCGCTCGATCGGCCAGCTGCAGCGTCTTGGTACACTTGGGGAGCGGGTGAACACGCTGGAGCGGCAGCTCGCCGGCATCGAGCATCTCGCCGCGCGCCTGGGCGCCGCCGAGAGCCAGCTCGCCGGGCTCACCAGCACCCACACCCGGCTCGAGACCCAGATGGCGGAGTCCGCCACCGGCATCGAGCAGGCACGGGTGGATGTCACCCTGCTCACGGAGACGGTCGCGGCCACCTCCCGGCTCAAGGACGAGCTGTCCGGCTTCCTGTCGCTCAAGGGGCCCTTCGCGCAGCTGCGGGCCGAGATGGACGGTCTGCAGGCGCAGAACGAGACCTTCCGCACTGACTTCGCCCGGCTGCGCGACCAGCACGACACCACCCTTGGTGCCTACAAGGCCGCCGCCGGGCGGATCGAGTCCTTCGACGGGGACTGGCAGCGGATCACTCGCACGGTCGCCGAGACCGAAACCCGGATCTCCGGCCTCGAGCAGCTGCTCGCCGACATGGCGCCGGTGGCCGAGTCGGTGGCGCAGACCAAGCGGCAACTGGTCAGCGCCCGCGCGATGGCGGACCAGCTGGCCCAGAAGGTGGCGCTGCTGGAGCAGCAGCGGGACGAAGTCGATCGCGCCACCGCCAAGCTGGACCACCTCACCACCCTGGTGCAGCGGGCCGACGCCGGGGTCGAACGCCAGGCCGAGGCGGTCCGGATGGTGGCTGCGCTGCGCACCGAACTCGAGGTGCTGCAGGAGACCCAGATCGCCCTGAACGAACGGGGCCGTTCGGTCCACGACCGACTGGAGCGGATCGAGTCGGGTCAGATGGCCGCGGAACGGGCGCTCAGCGGACTCCGCGAGGGGCTCGACCAGAGCGCCGAACGGCTGGCGGTCGACGGCCGGAGCGTCGAGGGGATGGGCCAGCGGGTCGGCGATCTCCGCCGCAACCTCGCCGAGTGGGAGGCGCGCTTCGCCACCCTTGCCGCGGGCGCCGAAGCGATCACCTCGGCGGCCGCCAAGGCGGACACCCTCACGGCCCAGGTTGCCGACATCGGCGGCGAGCTGGAGCGGGTCGCCGAGTTCGGCCAGCGGGTACGTGCCGGCCTCGCCGACCTGGAGCGGCTCGAGACCAGCATAGGCGGGCTCACCGAGCGGACCTGTCGGGTGGAGGAGTCCCGGTCGCTGCTCGATCGTACGGTGCGCGACCTCGCCGGCCTGAGCGCCACCGGCGAGGCGCTGCACGAATCGCTGGAGACCCTCCGCGCCGCCCGGCAGGAGCTGAGCGAGAGCCGCGGCCAGATGCAGCAGACCCGGACCTGGCTGGGGGAGACCGACCGCAGCGTGGCCGCGCTGCGTACCGATGTGGCCGGCCTCGACCGGATGCGGGCGACGGTGGACTCGCTGCGGCAGGAGCTGGAGCAGCTCAACACCGCGATGAACCTGGTGGAGAGCCGCAAGGGAATGGTGGACGATGTCCAGCGCCGGCTCACCGAGTCGGCGGCGATGGGCTCCTCAATCGAGGCCCGGGCCCGCGGGCTGGCGGAGCGGCTGGAGGCGGCGGAGGACCACCTCGGCACCCTGGTCCCCCGGCTCGACGAGGTGGGTCGTGCCGGCAATCAGCTGGTGAGCCTCGGCGCCGACCTGCGGGAGATGGAAGAGCGGCTGCGCGCGGTGCAGGGGACGGTGACCGGGGTGCAGGAACGGGCGAGCGGGCTGGAGGCCCTCGCCGGCCGAATGCAGGACCTTTCGCGCGAGATCGAGCAGCGGCAGAAGGCCCTCGCCAAGGCGACGGAGCATCTGGATCGTGCGGCGACGCTCCGCCAGGAGGCCGCGGTGGCGGCCCAGACCCTCGCCGACCGCGCCCGCGAGGTCGATGCCTCGCTGGTTAACGCCGACAACCGGCTGGCAACCTGCGAGTCGCTCTCCCGCGAGCTGGAGTCGCGGATCGGCATGCTCACCACCGCGCAGGAGCGGATCACCGCCTTCGAGGCCAAGCTCGCCGAGTGGCGCGGGGCGGAGCAGCAGCTTTCGCAGGCCATGGACCAGGCCAACGCCCGGCAGGCGACGATCACCTCGCTGCAGGCCGAGATCCGCGCGCTCTTCGACATGGCGGAGCGGACCCAGGCCGATGCCCGAGCGCTGACCACGGCCCAGCCCCAGATGGCGCGCGCCCGGGCCGACCTCGACGAGCTGCTTGCCCGGCTCGGCGACACCGACGGCATCATGCATACGCTGGAAGAGCGGCGCCGGCAGCTCGATCGCACCGAAGAGCGGCTGGCCCACGCCGATCTGCTGGCGACCGACGTACGCTCGTCGCTCGAGATCCTGCTCGCCCAGAAGGCGCAGGTGGATCACTTCCTCGAGATGGCCACGGCGCTTCAGCTGGAGACCCGCCGGGTGGAGTCGCTGATGGAGGCGCTGCGCGACGAGCGACGGATGTCCGACCGGGTGCAGGCCTCGCTGGTGGGGCTCCGCCGACAGTCGGACGGCGGCTGATGAGAGAACGACCAGGGGCCTCTCCGGAGGCCCTTGGCGTTTCTGGCGGGCTCGCCCACGTTTCCCCTCGACAATTTCCGGTCGAGGCCATGACACCCGAGGCACTGCGCGCCCTCCAGGCGCCGCTCAAGCAACGCTACCGCACCGAGCCCGCCTCGGCCGCCGTCACCTCACGCGCGACGGCCGAGCTCACCCCCGGCGCCATCAGTTGCCGGATCGGGTCCGGCGCCGCCGCCGTCGAAGTCGGACTGCATCCCTCCACCGGCGGCGACGGGACCCAGCGCTGCTCTGCCGACCTGCTGCTCGAGGCGCTGGTCGGCTGCGCCGGCGTCACCCTGCAGGCGGTCGCCACGGCGATGGGTATCACGATCACCAGCGGCCGGGTGGGTGCCGAGGGAGACTGGGACGCGCGCGGCACGCTGGGCGTGAACAAGGAGGTCCCGGTGGGCCTGCAGGCGGTGCGGTTGCGGCTCGAGCTGCAGAGCGACGCCACACCGGAGCAGCTCGCGAAGCTGCTGCAGCTCACCGAGCGCTACTGCGTGGTCGCGCAGAGCCTCGTCGCGTCCGTCCCGATCACCATCTCGCGGTAGGGAGTTCCGGCGATGCAACAGCGCCTTGTCGGCCGGCAGGGGCTGCGGGTCTCCGCCCTCGGCCTCGGTTGCATGGGAATGTCCGAGTTCTACGGCGGCCGCGACGATGCCGAGTCGCTGGCCACGATTCATCGCGCCCTGGACCTGGGGATGAACTTCCTCGACACCTCGGACGCGTACGGCCCGTTCACCAACGAGGAGCTGGTGGGCCGGGCGATCCGCGGCCGGCGGCACGAAGTGGTACTCGCCACCAAGTTCGGCATCGTCCGCTCGAAGGACGATCCGGCGGCGCGCGGCATCAGCGGCCGGCCCGAGTACCTGCGCCAGGCCTGCGAGGATTCGCTGCGCCGCCTCGGGGTGGACGTCATCGATCTCTACTACCAGCACCGGGTCGACCCCACGGTGCCGATCGAGGACACCATCGGCGCCATGGCCGAGCTGGTGCGGGCCGGCAAGGTCCGCTACCTCGGCATCTCCGAGGCCGCGACCGCGACCGTCCGCCGAGCTCACGCCGTCCATCCGCTGAGCGCGTTCCAGGGGGAGTACTCGCTGTGGAGCCGCGACCCCGAGGACGAACTGCTGCCGACCCTGCGCGAGCTGGGTATCGGCCTGGTCGCCTACAGCCCGCTCGGCCGGGGCTTTCTCACCGGGCAGCTCAAGCGGTTCGAAGACCTGGAGCCCGACGACTATCGCCGGCACTCTCCGCGGTTCCAGGGCGAGAACTTCACCCGCAACCTCGAACTGGTCGCCCGGATCGAAGCGATGGCCACGGCCAAGCGCTGCTCCGCCGCGAAGCTGGCGCTCGCCTGGCTGCTGGCCCAGGGTGAGGATATCGTCCCCATCCCGGGCACCAAGCGGCGGGACCGGCTGGAGGACAACTTCGGCGCGCTCGGCGTGCGGCTCAGCGCCGAGGACCTTGCGGCCATCGACGCCCTCTCTCCGCGCGGCGTGGCGGCGGGGGAGCGCTATCCGGCGGCGATGATGGGTCTGCTGAACCGCTGACCGCGGTCTCCGTGCTCACCCGCTTCGCGCCCGCGCCCACGGGCTACCTGCACCTCGGTCACGTCGCCAACGCGCTGTACGTCTGGCACACCGCACGGGCCCGCGGCGCCAGGGTGCTGCTCCGGATCGAGGATCACGATCGCCAGCGGTGTCGCCCCGAATACGAGCGCGCGCTGCTGGATGATCTCGACTGGCTGGGCTTCCGGCCGGACCTCGGGACCACCGACGAATTCCGGCGCGGGCCGTCGAGCTACCGTCAGAGCGACAACCCAGCGGTGTACGAGGCGCAGGTGGAGTTGCTGAGGCAGCGGGGCCATCAGGTCTACGCCTGCGACTGCTCGCGCAGCACGATCGGCGACGCCGATCCCGGCGAGGGGGCGAGTCGGGTCTACCCCGGCCGCTGCCGGGATCGGGGATTGAGCCCCGGCACGGGGCTCGGGCTTCGGGTGGTGATTCCCCCGGGCATCGAACGCTTCGATGATCTCCGGCTCGGGCCGCAGGCGCAGGAACCGGCACGGCAATGTGGCGATCTGCTGCTTCGAGATCGCCTGGGCAACTGGACCTACCAGTTCGCGGTGGTGGTGGACGACCTGCGCCACGGCGTCGATCTCGTGGTCCGGGGCGAGGACCTGCTCGACTCGACCGGCCGCCAGCTTGCGCTCGCGCGTCTGCTGGGCGACGCGCCCCCGCCGCTGTACCTCCACCATCCGCTCATCCTCAAGCCGAACGGCGACAAGCTGAGCAAGGCCAATCGCGACACCAGCGTGCGTGAGCTGCGGGCGGCGGGCCATTCTCCTGAGACGCTGTTCGGGCGTGCGGTCGCGGCCCTGGGCCTTGTACCGGACCCGAGGCCACGTGCCCTGACGGAGGCGATGGCGCTGGTGCAGCGCTGCTGATTCCCGCGCACCGCGTCGTGCTTGACAAAGGGGTGTCCACGACGTAACTCCGCCTCCGCAGTCCCGATTCCCTCCGCATCACAATTTCGCAGCACAACAACGGAGAGCCTATGAAGCCTCGGTTGGTTTGGCTTGCGGCCGCGTGCCTGGCGTTCGTCATCGCGCCGCTGGCCGCCCAGGAACGGGTCCTCACGGGAACCGTGACGGACTCGGCCACCGGTACCCCGATCGCCGGTGTGGCGCTCGCGGTCAAGGGGACTCGGCTGGTGATCCACACGAGGGAGAACGGTGCCTTCGTGCTTCCAAATGTTCCCGAGGGAGAGGTCACCCTTCTGGTGCGCTACATCGGGTATCACAAGCGCGAGATTCGGGTGCCCGCGGACCAGAGCATGGTGGAGCTTACTCTGGCCCGGGACCTCTTCAAGCTGGAGGAGATCGTCGTCACCGGCCAGGCCACGGGGGTCGAGCGGAAGAACCTCGCGAACGCGGTGGCCACCGTGACCAGTGAGGACATCAACGTCACGCCGTCGGCCAGCATCGAGCAGCAGTTGGTGGGCAAGGTGGCCGGCGCGGACATCCAGAGCAATGGCGGCGCGCCCGGCGGTGGCCTGCAGATGCGGATGCGCGGGGTCACCTCAATCAGCGGAACCGCCGAGCCGTTGTATGTCGTCGATGGCATCATCGTGAGCGATATCGCGATCCCCTCCAACCAGAATGCCGTGACCAAGGCGGCGGCCGGCGGCAACACCTCGCCGGACCAGGACGCCCAGGTCAATCGCATCGCCGACCTCAATCCGAACGACATCGAGACCATCTCGATCCTGAAGGGCGCCTCGGCCTCCGCGATCTTTGGGGGCCGTGCCTCCAACGGGGTGGTGATCATCACCACCAGGCGGGGGCAGGTGGGCAAGCCTCAGGTGACCCTGAACCAGCGGTTCGGCTTCTCCGAACTTTCGCGGGAGGTCGGATCGCGGAAGTTCGAGACGGCCGCGGAGGTCGATGCGGTGTATGGCGCCGGCACCGCCGCGAGCGTGGGCTACACGCCGGGGCTGGCGTTCGATCTGGAGCGTCAGCTCGCCCACCGCAAGGATCTCGCAAACGAGACCGCCCTGAACATCAGCGGCGGTGGCGAGGGAACCCAGTACTACATCTCGAGCCAGGTGCAGAGCACCCCCGGCATCATCGACAATACCGGCTTTCAGCGACAGTCGGTCCGGCTGAATCTCGATCAGCGGATCAGCCCGCGGGTTCATGCGGCATTGACCACCAACGTGCTGCATACCAAGGCGGATCGGGGCCTGACCAACAACGACAACTCCACGACCAGCTTCGGTGTCGTGCTGGCCTTCACGCCGGATTTCACCAATCTCGGTCGCCGGAGTGACGGCACGTTCCGGGACAATCCGTTCGTGCCGAGCAATCCACTGCAGACCGCGGCGCTCATGAAGAACAGCGAAAATGTGTGGCGGTTCCTCTCCTCGGGCACGGTCGACTTCGACCTGCTCGCCAGCGAACGCCACTCCCTGAAGCTCATCGGACGGGGCGGGCTGGATTTCTTCAACCAGGATAACACGCTGTTCTTCCCGCCCGACCTGCAGTTCGAACCCAGTGATGGCGAGCTGGGCACCTCGCTGCTCAAGGAAAGCAACAATCTCAACTTGAACCTGGATGTCAACGCGGTACACAGCTACACGCCGGCCAGCCGGGGCTTCACCGCCACCACCTCGCTCGGGATCCAGCATGCGCGCCGGGATCTCGCCGTCCTGCAGAACGAGGGATACAATCTGGTCGGCGGACAGCAGAACATCGACGCCGCGACCCGCAAGGTCGTCATCCGCAACCGGCAGCTCGTCAAGAACCTCGGTTACTTCCTGCAGGAGGAGGTCCTGGCGGATCAGGACAAGCTCCTGCTCACCGCCGGGATCCGCGCCGATCAGAGCAGCCTCAACGCGGATGCCGGCAAGCTGTTCTGGTATCCCAAGACTTCCGGCTCCTACCGATTCCTGAAGCCGACGGGTTTCCTCGACGAGTTGAAGCTGCGTGTCGCCTACGGGGAGTCAGGCCTGGAGCCCGACTACGGCCAGAAGTTCACCCGCCTGGATGCCTCCCAGAACATCGGTGGGCTGCCGAGCATCGTGGTGCTCGGGACGATCGGCGCACCGGACCTGCACCCGGAGCGTGAGCGGGAGATCGAGGGCGGGTTCGACGCCTACCTGTGGAACCAGACGGCGACGATCGAGTTCAGCGCCTATCAGAAGAGCATGAGCGACCTCCTGGTCCCCCGTCAACTGCACGAGTCGTCCGGGTACCTCACGGAGTTTCTGAACGGCGGGAAAATGAAGACCAAGGGCCTCGAGATCGCCGTGGCGGTGCAGCCGATCCAGCGGCCGAGCCTGAACTGGCTGAGCCGTGTCACGTTCTCCACGACCAAGAGCACCATCACCGGCCTGGACGTTCCGGCCTTCGAGACCGGCGGCTTCGGCACTTCGATCGGAGCCTTCAAGATCCAGAAGGGCGCCAGTTCCACCCAGATCGTCGGCAACGATACCCTCAGCGACGGCTCGGTTGTGGTCCGCAAGGTCGGCGATGCCACGCCGAAGTTCCGAATGGGCTTCGTGAACGACGTGACCGTCAGCGGGTTCACCCTGCACGCGGTGCTGGACTGGCAACAGGGCGGCAGCATCCTCAACCTGACCAAGCTGCTCTATGATTTCGGCGGGGTGACCAAGGATTACGACAAGCCCATTGCGGGGAGCACCCAGACGGTCGGGGAGCGCCGGATCGCCGGCTTCGGCCTGGTGACGAAGAACTGGATCGAGAGCGCCAGCTTCATCAAGCTGCGGGAGCTTTCGCTCTCCTACAATCTGCCCCGGGGAATCGTCAATGGTCTGTGGCGCGGAGCCCGCTACGCACGCGTCTCCCTGAGTGCCCGAAACCTGTTCCTGTACGCGCCCTATGACGGGCTCGATCCGGAGGTCAGCAATTTCGGCAATCAGTCGATCACCCGGAACATCGACGTCGCTCCGTTCCCACCCAGCCGGAGCTTCTGGTTCACCGTCGACCTGGGCCTCTAACCGTGGGCAGCCTGAGAGGAACCTTTGCCATGAGAACGCTACGCATCACGGCACTGACCGGCCTGCTGCTCGCCTCCGCGTGCAACACGCTTGACGTGCCCGACCTCGACAATCCCGGGCAGGACCAGCTGGAGAAGAACCCCACCCGGGCCCTGGTGCTCGCGGCTGCGACCGGCATGCTGGTGGGATCTCGCGCCGGCATCGGGGCTCAGAACGGTTATGTGTCCGAACTGGGCATCCTGGGCCGGGAGTCGTACAACTTCGATCCTGCTGACCCCCGGTTCGTCACCGAGCTGCTGCAGGGACCGCTCGATGGCGGCAGCGGCGCCTTCGGCGGGAATCTGTTCGCGGCTCCCTACGCCGACATCCGCATCGGCAATATTCTCCTGCGGGCGCTGACCCGGCTGCCTTCGACCGCCATGACCACCGAAGAGGTCGAAACCACGACCGGATTCGTCCAAACCATCCAGGCCCTCGATTTCCTGCAGGTGATCAATACCCGTGACGATCTGGGCGCACCCGTCGCGGTGGATATCGATCCTACCGGCGCGCCGGCACCGATCGTCACCAAGACCGAGGTGTTCACCCACATCACCAACCTGCTGGACTCGGCCCAGACCCACCTGCAGGCCGGCGGCTCCGTTCTGCCCTTCCCGCTCAGCAGCGGCTTTGCCGGGTTCACCACGCCGGCGACCTTCCTGCAGTTCAACCGTGCGCTCCGGGCCCGGGTTGCCGTGTATACGGGCGACTTCACCGGCGCGCTCACCGCCCTCCAGGGCTCGTTCCTGAACACCGGTGCACCGCTATCCACTGGCGCATACTTCGTGTATTCGACGATCGCCGGTGACCAGGTCAATACGCTGTTCGACAACAGCAGTGCTGACACCGTGGCGCCGAGGGCGCTGCTGGCCCACCCCTCGATCCTGACCGACGCCCAGCTGCAAGCGGGTGGTGCGCTGGACCAGCGGGCGCTCGACAAGGTGGAGGTGTTCCGGCCGAGCAAGTCGGTCCAGGGGATCACCGACTCGGTCAAGTTCACGATCTATCACTCGAACACTGACCCGATCCCGATCATCCGCAATGAGGAGCTGATCCTGCTCCGTGCCGAGGCCAACATCGCCTTGAACAATTTCGGTCCGGCGGTCACCGACCTCGACCTCATCCGCACCACGTCCGGAAATCTGCCGCCCTATGCCGGCCCGCAGACCGGGCCGGCCCTGCTCGACGAATTGCTCTACAACAAGCGGTACTCCCTGCTGTTCGAAGGTGGGCACCGGTGGATCGATCTCCGGCGCTACGGCAGACTCAACACGCTGCCCAAGGACCTGCCGACTCACAAGATCTTCAGCCGGTTCCCCTTCCCGCGGAACGACTGCCTGGCGCGTAACCCGACCCCTGCCGCCGGCTGCACGCCGGAGGCCGGATTCTGAACCAGGAATGCGTGCGCCCCTCCGGTGCTGTGCGCCGGAGGGGTGTGCTGTGTCAGCGTCGTTGCGTGCTGGGCAGTCCGGTTGCGCCTTCCCGCTCCGGGGGCGTACACTGAGGGAGGTCACCTCCGTCAGCCGGACTCCATGCCGAGTGTCGCTCTCCGATTCGCCGTCGCCCTGATGCTCGGCGGCGCCGCCTCCCTCGCCTGCGGCGGTGGGAGCGGCGGCGGGGGGCCCAACCCGGTGCCGACCTCGATCGGTGTGACGCCAGGCGGCCCACTCACCCTCAGCTCCGGCACCACCCGGCAACTTGCCGCCACCGTTCTCGACGAAGACGGGAAAGCGATGCCCGGTGTAAGCGTCACCTGGCAGTCGGATGCGGCCACCGTCGCCGCGGTCTCCTCTACCGGAAACGTCGCTGCGGCTCTCGTCGGCGCGGCCGGCATCACGGCCCACGCCGGCACCCTCGTCTCCAATGTCGTGCAGGTCACGGTCACCCCGGGAACGGCGAGCCGGATCACCGCCACCGCAGGCGCCTCGCAGAGCGGCAAGGTGGTCAACTCCGCGGCCGACACACTGGTTGCGCGGGTCACCGACGCCGCCGGCAACCTGATTTCCGGGGCCGCAGTCGCCTGGCAGCTCACCAGCGGCACTGGCACCCTCACCGCTCCGCAGACCACCACCTCCGCCGCGGGCACGACCCAGAACGTGCTGACCCTGGGAACCTCCCTCGGTACCCGCGTGGTGCGGGCCGCGCTGTCGGGCGTGGCCACGGCGGCGCAGTACTCGATTGCGGCGATCGCCGGCCCTGCAGTGTCACTCTCCGTCGGCAGCCACGCGGTGGTGATCGACTCGGGCGGCAGCACCGGGACGCTGTGGGTCGCGCAGGACGCCTTCGGCAATCCCGCGACGCTGGGCAACGTCACCTTCACCGCCCGCGGCGCCGGCGTCACCGTCGCGTCGACTGGCGTTGTGACGGCCCGGCAGCGGGGCAACACCATCGTGGTGGCCTCCCTGCCGGCGGTGGCCACCGACTCGGTCGATGTGCTGGTCGCGGTCCCCGGCGCGCCGGCGCTGGTGACCGATCTCAGCAACTTCGGCATTGCCGCGGGCGCGACGGTGAACCTGACGCTCCTGCTCGACATGCGGGCGAGCGGGGAGAGGCTGGGAGCCACGACGGTGCAACTCACCTGGGATCCCGCGCTGCTCGCCTACCAGGGCGACGCCGATGCGGGCAACGGACTCGGCGCCGCGGTCAACGCCGATAGCGCCACGGGGACGCTGCTGCTCGCCGCGGCCAGCGCCAACGGCCTGTCGGGCCCCGTGGCGCTCCGCACGATCACCTTCCAGGCGGCACCTGGTGCGGGAGTGCAGGGGGTGCTCACCCTGTCCACCACCGAGGTCAGGGCGGCGCTCACGTTCCTGAATCTCCTCGCAGGGACGGTTGCCGCGTCGCATCCCGTGATCACCCAATGAGGGCCGCATGTCGATGATCCGGATCCTGCCGCTCGTCCTCGGCGCCGCGCTGCTGCTGGGCTGCGAGGATGAAGCGGCGCGATCCGCCACCGCGCCGCCGCCACCGGCCGGCAACGGGCCCGTGGTTCTGGTCGTTTCCGATTCCACACCCGCCGCCGGCGCCGTCATCACCGTCAGCGCGCTGGTGCGTCCCGGCTCCGGCATTGCCGCGGCGAGCTACCTCGCCCGCCTCGGCTACGACCGGGCAGGATTGAGCTTCGTGCAGGACCTGACTCACGCGGACGGGCTGCGCGCGATCAACCCGCAGCCGGGTCTGATCCGCGCCGCCGGCGCCTCCACCAGGGGGTTCGCCGACGGGGTGCTCTTCTCGCTCGAGTTCCGGGTCACCGATCCGGCGCGGCTCGGCTCGCTGGAACTGCGGCTCGACGAGCTTAATGGACGTGACTTTCGCACCGCGCTTCCCCGCGTCGCCACCGATCGGGTGGCCCGCTTCACGCCGGCATCCCGCTAGGCCATGGCGCGGCTCACGTCGAACCGACCGGGATGGCTGCTCGCGGCAGTGCTGATGCTGCCGATCTTCTCCGCCTGCCGGGATCGCGCTCGGGAGGCCGGCGAGATGGAAGGCGAAGAGATTCCCGACAGCCCCGCGATGGAAGCCCGCGAAGGCGAAAACGTGCGCGCGCGCATGGAATACTTCTATCGCCGCCGGGCCTTTCCCTTCGACCGGATCCCGGTGGGCTCGCTGCAGCGGGCCGAGGCCCAGCTCCGCTCCCGATGGCCCGCCGCGATGCGCGCCCGGGCGTTCCTGAACGCGGGCGCGCCGGGATCGTGGAGCTCGCTCGGACCCCGGCCGATCTCCTCCGGGGTGAGTGCCGTGACCGGGCGGGTCACCGCGGTGGCCGTCCATCCGACGAACCCGAACATTCTCTACGTCGGCGGGGCACAGGGCGGTATCTGGCAGAGCAGTGATGCCGGGGTGACCTGGACCCCGCGTACCGACGACCAGTGTTCGCTTGCGATAGGTTCGCTGGCCATCGACCCGGTCAACCCGTCGATCATCTACGCCGGCACAGGGGAGGCGAATCTCTCGGCCGACAGCTACTACGGTTGCGGCATCCTGCGCTCCATCGACGGCGGCACCAGCTGGGCGCAGCTCGGGGCGGCGGTCTTCGATACCCCGACCGGGGGCGCGTTCATCGCCAGTGTCGTCGTGGACAAGGCGAACGCGGGAACCGCCGCCAACAGCGTCGTCATCGTCGCCACCAATAGCGGCATCTGGCGCTCCACCAATAGCGGCCAGAGCTGGACCCGGGTGCAGACCGGCTACGCCTCGGCGCTGGTGCAGGACCCGATTACGACCTCGACCTGGTACGCCGGCATCACGTTCACGAACCTGACCCGGGGCATCTACAAGTCCGTCGACAACGGCCTTACCTGGAACCCGGCGGTCACCGGCTTCCCCTTCGGCGACATCGGCCGCATCGCGCTGGCGATCGCGCCGTCGGCGCCGGACACGCTCTACGCCGCGGTGCAGAACGACTTCGACGGTTCCGGCGCCGACGGCGGGCTGCTCGGAGTCTTCAAGACCACGGACGGTGCCACCAGCTGGAGCCAGCTCCCCGCCGCCAACGCCACCTGCGCCACCCAGTGCTGGTACGACATCGTGCTCGCGGTGAATCCCACCAATTCAGAGCAGGTGGTATTCGGGGGGGTCCAGCTGTTCCTCTCCACCGATGGCGGGACCTCGTTCGTGGCCACCGGCGGCGGGGTGCACGTGGACCAGCACGCGCTGGTGTTTGCCGACGCCAACACCCTCTACGCCGGCAACGATGGCGGGGTCTACCGGGCGAGCAACTTCGTCTGGTCCAACCTCAACAGCGATCTGGCGCTTACCCAGTTCTACGCCGGCCTCTCGCTCGCGCCGGGAGCGATCCTCGGCGTGCTAGGTGGCAGCCAGGACAACGGCACGCTCGAGTACTCCGGATCGGCGAGCTGGAACGCCGTGATCGGCGGGGACGGAGGCTACACCGCCACCGATCCACAGACGGCCGGCGTGGCGTACGGCGAGACTCAGTGGACCCCGGGTGCCGGGTTCAGCGGACCGCGGCGCCGCGACGCCGTATCGGGAGGGCAGTTCAACCTGGTGATCGCGGGGATCAACGGCAACGATCCGGGAAATTTCATCCCGCCCCTGATCATGGATCCCGTCGATCCGCGGGTCCTGTACTTCGGGACCAACGTGCTCTACCGCACCGCCAACCGCGGCGATGCCTGGGCGGTCATCAGTCCACCCGCCGCCCAGAACGGACTGGTCGACGCGATCGGCCCCGCGTCGGATGGTCTCACCATCTATCTCGCCTCGTCGGGTGCGAGCTCGATCGATCTCGAAGTCAGCAACAATCTCGGGACGACCTGGCAACCGGCATCCAGCGGCCTCCCCAACCGGATCGTCACCGACATCCAGGTCGATCCGGTAGATCCGCTGCGCGCCTATCTCGTTGTCAGCGGCTTCGGCACCGGGCACGTCTTCCGCACCACCAGCGGCGGCGCCGGCTGGCAGGACATCAGCGGCAATCTCCCCGACGTGCCGCTCAACAGCATCCTCTGGATTCCATCGCGTGGGGAGCTGTACCTCGGTAGCGACCTCGGCGTGTTCACCTCCGGCGACCAGGGGACAACCTGGACGCCGCTCGTCAGCGGCCTGCCGAACGTGGCCGTCTTCGACCTGGTGTACGACCTCGCCTCGAACACGATCCTGGCCGGGACCCACGGCCGCGGTGCCTTCGCCTACACCCTCACCACCACCGGGGTCCTGCGCGGTGACATCTCCGTCGATGGGCAGGTGACGGCTCTCGATGCCCAGGGGATTCTCGCCGCGACGGTGGGCGATACCACCCTCCCGTACGTGCCCTTGCCGAATGGAGATGCCAGCTGCGACGGCAAGGTGAGCGCGTTCGACGCGCAGCTGGTCCTGAGCTTCGCGGTGGGCCTGCCGACGCAGCAGTTCTGCGTCGGGCTCATCCGTTGAGGCCGGTCACCCGAATTCTGCTGCTCAGGCGGCCGAGACAAGCGCGCCGATCGCCCGCGCCACCTCGCCCGCGGTTGGTGCGGCCGCGACCGCGGCGGGTTCCCATCCCGCTGCACGCGCCGTGGCGGCCGTCGCCGGACCGAGGCAGATGAGCCCGGGACGCTTGCCCTCCTGTACCCGCGCCGCTCGCTCGATCAGCCGATGGCTCCCGATGACGATCAGGTCGGTCGCGCGGAGCGATTCCGCGACCTCGACATCCCCCGCCAGTGCCACCTCGTAGCAGATCGCCTCCTCTACCGGCACGCCTGCCTTCCGAAGTCGCAAGCCCAGTTCCTCGCGGCGCTCCCTGCTGCAGCAGTGCAGCACCGGCCCGGAGACTCCGCCGGAGAGCATCGCCTCCGCCAACGCCGAGCCTCCGGACGGGGCGGCGGGCGTTCGTGCGATGATACCGGCCGGCAACGCGGCGGCGGTCTGTGGTCCCAGCGCCCAGATCTCCGGAATCGTCTCGGCCGGAATGCCGAGCACGGAGCATCGCCCCGCGAAAGCAGCTGCGCCTCGCGGTGAGGTGAAGGCGACGGCACGGAACTGCTCCCGTCGAAGGAGCGCCCGGTCCAGGTCGGCCCAGCTCCGGGGCGCCGCATATCGGAGCAGCGGCCGTTCTCGCACCTGCCACCCCAGCGTCGTGAGCGCCGGCCGAAGTCCGGGCAGCGCCTCGGCGGTGAGCGTGACGGTGATGATCATGGGATGCTCAGGCGACCCTCTCCCGGCGGGCCGCGCGCGCCGCGATCCAGGCCCAGAAGACTCGCAGGTCGTCCTCGACGATCCGTTCGGCGGCTCGCCATTGGGAAGCGGGGACTGGCTGTCCATCCTGGTCCGTCACCTCCTGAAGTCCGAGCAGAGTGACGGTCCCGAGGTGCGCCACCGCCGGGTCGACGTTGCGCGGCACGCCGAGATCCAGCACCAGCAGTGGCGCCTGCTCCCGGCTTGCGCCGAGTCTGGCCTCCGCCAGCGGGCCGGCGACCAGCGTCGGCTCCGCGGCGCCGGTGGTGACGAGGGTCGCGTCGGCTCGCGCGGCGGCGGCGTAGCGCTCCTCGAATGGAACGACCACCGCACCCGTGACGGCCGCGAGCGCAGCGGCCCGCTCCCGGTTGCGATTGCTGACGAAGAGCGAGCAGCCCAGCTCGGCCAGCGTCCGGGCCGCGCGCTCCGCAGTCTTGCCGGCGCCAATCACGAGCACCCGATGCGCGTTCGTGCGGTCGGTGCCGGAGCCGCGGCCCTCTTCTGTGAGCCGCGCGACCACCTGGCCGGCCGCGACGGCTCCCACCGAGGCGCTCCGCCGTCCGATCTCGGTCTCGGCATGCACCCGCTTGGCGGAGCGGAGCGCGTGCTGGAAGGCCCGGTGCAGCTCCGCACCCACCGTGCCGGATTCCGCGGCGCCGGCATACGATGCCCTGACCTGACCGATGATCTGTACATCGCCGGGGATCTGGGACTCGAGTCCAGCCGTCACCCGGAAGAGATGCCGGGCCGCCACTTCGCCAGTCAGGCAGGACGCGCGGGCGAGAAACGCCGCCGCCAGCTCCGGAGCGATCTGCCGTGCGATCGTCCCGAGCCGGATCGCCGCCTCGGCGGGGTGATCCGCGTCGATCTCGGCGATGACCTCCACCCGGTTGCAGGTGTTCAGGAACGCCACCTGTCCCCCGCAGCCCAGGCGGATGAGCCGGGCGAGCCGATTCTGCGCGTCCGCGGGAAGCATGAAGCGCTCCCGCTCGGCGACGGTCGTGCGCCGGTGATCGAGTGAGAGCACGATCAGCATGGTACGCTCACCCTCGCGGCGCGGGCGGCGACCTGGCCCACCACGATGACGATGGGCGCCTCGAGGCCGTCGCGATCCGCCGCGTCGGCGATGGTCGCAAGCGTGCCGGTGGTCACCCGTTGCCGCGGGGTGGTGCCCTCCTGGATGCAGGCGACCGGCGTCTCCGGATCGCGGCCCGCCGCGATCAGCTCGGCGGACAGCTCGTGCAGCGCAGAGCGGCCCATCAGCAGCACCAGCGTTTCGATCTCCGCATTGGCCGCGAGCCGGGCGATGGCACCGGGGCGTTCTCCGCCTTCCCCATGCGCGGTGACCACGGCGAAGGAGCGGGACTCTCCGCGGGCGGTCACCGGAATGCCAGCGGCGGCAGGCACGCCGATCGCGCTGGTGACGCCCGGGACGACGCTGCAGGGAATGTCGAACGCCGCGCAGGCATCGACCTCCTCCGACCCGCGACCGAAGACGAACGGGTCGCCCCCCTTCAGGCGGACGACGCTGCGCCCCTGCAGGGCGTGCTCGACGATCAGCGCATTGATCGATTCCTGCGTGGCGCCGCGCGCACCCGGCAGCTTGCCGACATCCAGCACCAGCGCGTTGCGCCGCACTTCGCTCAGCAGCTCCGGCGCGGAGAGCCGGTCATGCAGTACTACATCCGCGGCGCGAAGAAGGGCGAGGCCGCGGACGGTGATGAGCCCGGGATCTCCGGGGCCGGCGCCGACCAGCGCCACCGTCCCCGGCAGGAAGTCCGGTGACGCTGCAACGGTCGGCAGCTCACGGCGGGCGACCTCCGCTAACAGGTCGATCAGCTCTGGATACTCGCCCACTGGCAGGTCGACGAGAATGCGTCGTCCCTCGCCGGCGCCGCCCAGTCCCACTCGGCGCGGCAGGTCCTCCAGCGCGTGCGACCCGCCACCGATCAGGAAGGGCACCACCAGCGTGGCTGGGTGCCGAAGCCCCGCGATCGCGGTCTCGATGTCGGGCTCGTCGTCGAGGAATCCGCATCTCACCTCGCCGGCGACCCCCGCGCCCGCCAGGGCCGCTGCCATGCGAAGGGTTGCCTCCCGGCTGCGCGGGTTGCGAGCCGTGCCGTGGCCCACCAGCAGCACGCTGGTATCGTTGAGATCGAGGACTCGCGCCTCGGCCACGCGTCGGATCCGCGCCAGGATCAGCTCCGGAAGATCGGGGTGTACCCCGAGCGGAGCCGCTTGCCGAATCCTGAGGCCGGCATCCTTGCGGACCCTCCCTGTCGCGGCCGGCAGCACCTGCTCCGTGTAGTACCCCTCGCTGGTGAAGAGGGGCAGGATCAGGACTCGGGACGCGGTGAGCCCCTCGAGGGCGGCGGCGAATCCCGGTTCGCCCAGATGGAACCCCGCGAGGACCTCATCGGCCACGCCACGCGCCGCCAGCGTCGAAGCCAGTTCACGAATGCGCGCATTCGCTGCGGGATCATTGCGCGCGCCGTGCGCCGCGAGCAGGATGCCGGTGCGGGCGTTCATCGTACACCCACCAACTGCACCAGCGGGGCGGTCGGGGTCTCCCTGCCGGTCACCGACTGGCGCGGGCCGTCGCGGGGGAGCAGGCGCTGGTAGAAGTCGCCCAGTCCTTCGCCCTCCAGGCCTTCACTCGCCCAGCGGGCGAGCAGGGGCCGCACCGCCGCGAGGAGGTCGGCCTCCTTCACTTGGGCCAGGTAGAGATCGGTCACCCGGTCGCCGGCGAGTCCACCGCCGACGTAGATCTGGTACAGGCCGAGTGAGCGTCCGACGAATGCGAGATCGGCAGTGTACGGCCGGGCGCAGCCGTTGGGGCAGCCCGTCATCCGGATGGTGATCGGCCTGTCGCGGAGACCGAGCTCGGTGAGTTCCGCCTCGAAGCGGTCGAGCAGGGCCGGCATGGCGCGTTCCGACTCGGCCACCGCGAGTCCGCAGGTCGGCAGGGCGGGGCAGGCCATCGAGTAGCGCCGCGCCGCAGGCAGTTCCTCGGCGGGGGTCACCCCCGATGCGCGCAGCGCCGCCTCGATCTTCTGCACCGTCGTCTTCGACAGCCCGGTGAGGAGCAGGTTCTGCTGGCCGGTGAGCGCCAGTCCCGGCCGGAATCGGTCGATCACTTCATGGAGCGCGGAGCGCAGCGGCTGCCGTTCGGTGTCCGCGATCCGTCCGCTCTGGATGAAGATGCCGTAGACCCAGGTTCCGTCGGTGGTGCGGTGGGCGCCGAGGTGATCGTGGAATTCCGGCGTCGGCAGCACCACCGCTGGCTGCAGCGGAAACTCGGCGCGGCGGCGAAACTCCTCGCGGAATCGCTCGATCCCCCATTCGTTGATGAGATACTTGAGCCGGGCGTGGCGGCGGTCGCCCCGGTTGCCGTGATCGCGGAAGATTGCGGCCACATGCCGGATCGCCGCGGCGCCATGCGCCTCCTCGACGAAGCCGAGCGGCTCCGCCAGCCGGGCGATGGTGTCGCCCTTCCCGTGGGTCATCCCCAGCCCGCCGCCCACCAGCACGTTGAACCCGCGAATGGTGTCGCCATGCACCCCGGCGAGGAGTCCGGCGTCCTGGGAGTAGATGTCGATGCAGTTGTCGGTCGACAGCGCCACGCCCGCCTTGAACTTCCGGGGGAGGTACTGGCTTCCGTAGAACGGCTCTTCACTTTCCCGGGAGTCGACCTGCGGCTCGCCATCGAGCCAGATCTCGTAATAAGCCCGTGACTTCGGGCTGAGCTCCTCGGCGATTCGCTCGGCCGCGCGATGCACCGCAGCATGTGCCGGCTGCGCGAGATCCAGCGGACAGGCCATGACGTTCCGCCGCACGTCGCCGCAGGCGGAGATGGTCGTGGCGAGCGCGTGGTTGATGGCCGCTATCGCGGGCTTGAGGTCGCCCTTGAGCACGCCGTGGAACTGGAATCCCTGCCGGGTCGTGATCCGCAGGGTGCCGTTGGCGTGAGTGCCCGCCAGCTCGTCGAAGGCGAGGTACTGCGCCGCGGTGAGCAGCCCCGCCGGCAGCGCCACCCGGACCATGAACGAGTACGCCTTCTCCTCGTCCTCCCCGCGGGCCTTCCGCTGGTCGCGGTCGTCCTGCTGGTAGGTGCCGTGGAACTTGAGCAGCTGCAGGTCGTCGTGCCCGAAGTGGGTCGCCTCCGACGCGAGCGTCTCCGCGATCGTACCGCGCAGCTGCCGTCCCTCGCGCTTTGCTACCTCGACCTTCGATTCCTTCTCCGCCGTCTCACTGGTCCGGTCCATCCGGTCCCGTCCTCTCGGTTCAGATTCCGCTGCCGTTGTTGTGCAGGCCGCATTCCGTCTTGTCCGCGCCGTTCCAGCGGCCCAGGCGGGTGTATTCGGTGACGCCGGCACCCGCGACCGGCTTGGTGCAGTGGGTGCACCCGATGCTCGGGTAGCCCCGTTCGTGCAGCGGGTTGTAGGGCACGTCGTGCGACAGCACGTATTCCCACACCCGCTTGCGGTCCCACTGCACCAGCGGGCTGATCTTGAGCAGCTGATACTGCCAGTCCCAGCCGATGAGCGGAGTGTCCGCCCGGGCGGCCGACTGATTCCGGTTGATCCCGGTGATCCACACCTCCACCCCGGCGAGCGCCTCGCGCATCGGATCGACCTTGCGGATCTGGCAGCAGCGGTCGGGGTCCTGCATCCAGAGCTGGTCGCCGTGCAATGCGGCCTGGTCGGCGGCGCTGAGCCGGGTGCCGCGGTTCTCGAAGGTCAGGTGCGGGTACCGCGCGATCATCCGGTCGCGCAGCGCGTAGGTCTCGGGGAAGAGGAACATCGTGTCGAGATAGACCACGGTGAGCGGCCGCCCATGCGAGGCGTACATGTCGATCAGCGCGCACCCTTCCATCCCGAACTGGGTGGTGAGCACCATGCGCTGGTGGGCGAATCGCTCCAGCGTCCACTCGATGAAGTCCGCGGTGTCCGTGGTTTCCGATATTGCGATCGTCGCGGTGTCCGCCATGCTGCTCCATCCCCCCTGTGCAGGCTCTCGGATTGCGGGAGTCCCGAAAAACAAAACCGGCCCGCGGGAATCTCCCGCGGACCGGTCGACATGCTGTGAAGCCGTCTATGCCGTTGTCAGGAGATACCCTCGTCGGTGGCGATGCAGTTACACATCGACACGCCCATACAGGCCGGCATACAGCAACAAGCCCGCGCCGCGGTGACGGCGAGGGACGGCTGGCGGAGGAGGGTCATCTGCGGCATCGAGGCATGAATATGCGGTGGGACGAGTAGTCCGTCAACTCGCCGGGCGGCCGCCGGCCGCCCGGAACGCGCCTGGCAGGGCCTCGGCGAAGTGCTCGAGTTCCGCCATGCCGTGGGCCGAGGAGGTGAACGCCGCCTCGAACGCCGAGGGGGCGAGGTAGACACCGGCGTCGAGCATGGCGTGGAAGAACCGGGCGTAAGCCTCCCGATCGGAGCGTCGTGCCGAGGCATGATCGGTGACCGCGCCGGCCGAGAAGAAGGGGGTGAGCATGGTGCCGACCCGCTGGACCGTCAGTGGCACGCCGGCGCTCGCTGCCTCCGCGCTCAGCAGGCGCTCCGCGCCCATCGCCCACGCCTCGGCGCGGGTCCAGGCGTCGTCCCGCGCGGCGACGTCCAGGGTCACGAGGCCCGCAGTCATCGCGAGCGGGTTCCCCGACAGCGTGCCCGCCTGGTAGACCGGACCCGCCGGCGCGATCCGCTGCATCAGCTCCCGACGGCCACCGTACGCCGCCGCGGGAAGCCCGCCGCCGATGACCTTGCCGAGGCAGGTGAGGTCCGGGGTGATGCCGTACAGCAGCTGCGCGCCGGCGCGATGCACGCGCCATCCCGTCATCACCTCGTCGAAGATCAGCAGCGCGCCGTGCCGGGTGGTGAGGGCGCGCATGCCGGCGAGAAACCCGGCCGCCGGTGGCACCACGCCCATGTTCCCCGCCACCGGCTCCACCAGCACCGCGGCGATCTCCTCGCCCAGACGGCCGAAGAGCTCCTCGAGGGCCGGCAGGTCGTTGTACGGCACCACCAGGGTGTCGGCGACGGTGGCGGCGGTGACGCCTGGCGAATCGGGGAGACCGAGTGTCGCCACGCCCGAGCCGGCGGCGGCGAGGAGCGCGTCGGCGTGGCCGTGGTAGCAGCCGTCGAACTTGACGATTCGGGAGCGGCCCGTCGCGGCCCGGGCCAGGCGGATCGCGCTCATCGTGGCCTCGGTGCCGGAGCTGACGAACCGGATCATCTCGATCGACGGGAAGGTCGCGATGACCCGTTCCGCCAGCAGCGTCTCCAGCTCCGTCGGCGCGCCGTAGCTGGTGCCGCGGGTGATCGCATCGTGCAGCGCCGCGACCACCTCGGGGTGGGCGTGGCCGAGCAGCAGCGGACCCCAGGAGAGCACCAGGTCGAGCAGACGGCGGCCATCGGCGTCGGTGAGCCAGGCACCCTGGCCGCTCGCGATGAACCGCGGCGTACCGCCGACGCCCCGGAAGGCGCGCACCGGGCTGTTCACCCCCCCCGGCATCACCCTCTGGGCGCGAGCGAACAGCGCCGCCGACCGGGTGCTCATCCCTCCCTGCCCTCGGCCAGCCAGCGCGCCGCATCGGCTGCGTGGTAGGTGATGATCAGGTCCGCTCCGGCGCGGCGCATGCCGAGCAGCGACTCGAGGACCACCCGTCGCTCGTCGATCCAGCCGTGGGCCGCCGCGGCCT
Source organism: uncultured Gemmatimonadales bacterium (assembly GCA_963825065.1). GTDB lineage: Bacteria > Gemmatimonadota > Gemmatimonadetes > Gemmatimonadales > GWC2-71-9 > JADJOM01. The sequence goes on along the minus strand of CAWGRU010000014.1, from coordinate 46,318 downwards.
TCACCATCGCGTACTCGCCGCTCACGTTGTAGGTCACCAGCGGGAGCGCGGTGCGGGCCCGCACCGCGTGCACCACATCCAGATAGGCGAGCGCCGGCTTGACCATCAGCATGTCGGCGCCCTCGGCCTCGTCGAGCGCGGCTTCGAGCAGCGCCTCCCGGCCGTTCGCCGGATCCATCTGATAGCCGCGCCGGTCGCCGAAGGCGGGCGCGCTGTCCGCGGCGTCCCGGAAAGGGCCGTAGAAGGCGGACGCGAACTTGACCGCGTAGCTGAGGATCGCGATCTCCTGGTGCCCCGCCGCATCCAGCGCAGCCCGGATCGCCCGCACCTGGCCATCCATCATCGCGCTGGGCGCCACGATGTCGGCGCCGGCCGCGGCGTGGCTCACCGCCGCGCGGGCGAGCAGCTCCAGTGTGGCGTCGTTGTCGACCTGCTCGCCCCGCAGGACGCCGCAGTGTCCGTGGCTGGTGTATTCGCAGCAGCAAACGTCGGTGATGAGCAGGAGGCCGGGATGCCGGTCCCGCAGCCGCCGGAGCGCCCGCTGGACGATGCCGTCGTCGGCAAAGTTCTCGCTACCGATGGCGTCCTTCCTGGCCGGCAGCCCGAACAGCAGAACGGCGCGGAGCCCGGAGGCGACCAGCCGGTCCGCCTCGAGGTCGAGGGACTCATCCACTGAGTAATGGTGGACGCCCGGCAGTGACGGGATCTCCCGCGCCACATGCTCCCCATGGACGACGAACAGTGGCTGGATCAGGTCGGAGACGGCGAGATGGGTTTCGCGGACCAGCGCGCGGATGGCGGGGGTGCGGCGGAGCCGGCGGGGGCGGTGTGGGTCGGTCATGCTGGAGGGTACAGCGTGCAGCGGTCAGCGTACAGGGCTCGGAGCAATCGACGATTGCTTCCGAACCCTGCCTGCTGCAGTCAGTCCTGGTTCAATCGGTCGTGCCTGAGAACAATCCGTGGCGGACCTTTACGGCCTTCGGGTTGGCATTCGGGTCGGGGATGAGATGCCCCTCCGTGCGTGCCACCGCGCGGACCTTGCCGGCCAGCATCAACTCCTGCCCATCCCGGCGAATCCGAATCGGCAGCTCCTGGCCGTCCTTCCCGGTGTACGCGGTGCGGAATTGCGGGAAGGATTCTTCGCCGGTGACGGCAACATCGCCCAGCGCGATGAGCTGGTCGCCGATCTTGAGACCCGCCGCGTCGGCCGCACCGCCGGGCTGCACCTGGAGGATCCAGGTCCCGGTCGAGTCGGTGCGGGTGTTGATGCCGAGCCGCGGTTCGCGGAGGGTGTCAACCTTGAGGTGCAGCCCGGCCAGCGGCAGGATGCTGTCCCAGGGGAAGGGATCGCGTCCGTCCACATAGCGATTGTAGAAGTCGTCGAACTTCTTGCCTCCCGCCGCCCGGCTCACCGCGCCCCACCACTCGGTGCCGCCGAAGCCCTTGCCGCGCTTGTAGGTCGTCCGGTACACCTCGCGCATGACATGGTCGAGCGAGTGGTGGTTGTCGCTCGCATCCCGGATCAGGATGTCCAGCATGAGCCCGGCGAGCGAACCCTTGGGATAGTAGATGTACCCGGTCCCGTCGGTGGGATGGATCCAGGTCGACAGCGACGCATCCTCCAGCGCCACCGGCGGTGTGTCGTTCACGTTGCCGATCTTGCCGGTGGTGGACTCGAGAAAGCCGGCCGAGTCGACCACTCCGCTGCGGAGCAGGGTGAGGTCGGCGTAGTAGTCGGTGATGCCCTCGCTCACCCACAGCCACACCGTCGGTTGCGCCGCGTCGTAGCGGTAGGGCACCATCTCCGCGGGCCGCATCCGCTTCACGTTGATGGCGTGGAACATCTCGTGGGCCGTCACCGAGGGGATCACCATCTGGCCAATCCCCTGCGGGGTGTAGATGCCGAGGTGGGAGTTCTGGTGCTCGAGGGCGGAGAATCCTCCGTAGCCGTCCGAAAACACCATCAGCGTGGTGTAGCTGTCGTAGGGCGTCTCACCGGGCACCGCCAGCTCGGGCGCGAACAGCTTCTCATACTGACCCCAGAAGGTGGCGCGGGCCTCTCCCGCCAACTTGCCGGCCGGGTAGCTCGCCAGTCGCACCGTGAGGCCGTTCACCACGTTGCTGTCGAGGTCGAACGCCCCCACGAAGAACGGCATGTCGACCAGATCGTGGTAGTTCTTCTCGCCGTAGCCCGTCGCCGGGGTGCCGTGCATCCCGGTGGCGATCCGCCAGTCGGACTCGGTGTGGACCTCCACTCTGGCGGGGAAGTCGAGGCTGCGGCCCTCGGGGTAGAGAAAGAGATTGGTGCCGTTGAAGAAGGCGAAGTCGGCCTGACTCCACGCCATGGCGTTGTCGAGGGAGTCGGCCTGGAAATCGAAGGCGACCCGGAGCTGCTTCACCCCGGCCGCGCGGATGCGCCAGGTGTCGTAGTCGAGCTTGTCCCACCGGAGCGGCTTGCCGGCTGCCGTGGGCGTGAAGCCGGAGACCCAGCGGGCGAAGTTGGTCACCTCGTAGGCGCCAGGGGTCCAGCTCGGCAGCGAGAGAAGCACATCACCCGAGCGGTTGACGTCCATCGTCATGCCGACCTTGAGGGTCCGCCGGGCGGCGGTCTCGCGGGTGAAGGTGATGTCGTAGCGGATGTTGCTGACGGGGACCGAAATCGGAGCCGGTGCGGCTCCGGCCGTCAGTGCGAGCAGGGCAAGGCTGGCAAGCATGTGCCGTGAAATCCTGGGAGAGAGACCCGGGATAGACGGCCGGAGGGGGGGAAAGGTTGCAGCCCCGTCGCGCGGTGCCGGGGCGCGGCCGTCAGCCCTCTGCCGGCTGTGGGCTGACCACCGACGGCTGCCCCTCATTTCCCCACTCGCCCTCCCAGCGGGCCATCACCGCGGTGGCGAGACAGTTGCCGACCAGGTTCACCATGGTCCGGGCCATGTCCATCAGCTCGTCTACGCCGAGAATGACGGCCACCCCTTCGAGCGGCAGTCCGAATGCGGTGAGGGTGCCAGCAAGCACCACCAGCGAGGCGCGGGGGACGGCGGCGATTCCCTTACTGGTGATGAGCAGGGTGAGCATCATGAACAACTGCTGGCCGATCGACAGGTGCACCCCGGCCGCCTGGGCCACGAACAATGAGGCGACTCCGAGGTACAGCGTCGAGCCGTCGAGATTGAACGAGTACCCCAATGGCATCACGAAGGCGACGATCCGGCGGGGCACACCGAACTCGATCATTCGTTGCATCGCGAGCGGGAGGGCGGCGTCGGAGGAGGTCGTGGTGAAGGCGATGACCGCCGGATCCTTCACCTGGCGGATGAAGGCCCGAAGCGGGATCCGCGTGAGGAGCGCGGCGGGGACCAGGGCGATCAGCGCGAAGACGACCAGCGCCGCGTACAGCGTCAATACCAGTTTCCCCAGATTCAGGATGACGCCGATGCCGCTGTGGCTCACCGTCACGGCCATGGCCGCGCCGATTCCGATCGGCGCGTACTTCATGATGATCGCCACGAACTTGAACATCACCTCCGCGATGCCCTCCGCGAAGGCGAGGATGCTCTCTTTCGGCTTGCCCTTCACCTGGGAGAGGCCGATCGCGAACAGCGTGCTCCAGAAGACCACCTGCAGCACCTCGTTGGCCGCGGCCGCCTCGAAGAAGCTGCGGGGGACGATATGCTCGAGAAACCCGCCGAAGGTCGTGGGTGCCGCGGTGGGGATTCCCGCGTTCGGATCCGGCGGAGGAAGCACCACGCCCAGTCCCGGCTGGCTCAGATTGCCCGCGATCAGGCCGATCGCGAGCGCCACGAATGTCATGACCCAGAAGTAGGTGATGGCCTTCACCGCCAGGCGTCCGATCCGCTTCATGTCGTCGCCGTGACCCGCGATGCCCATTACCAGCGTCCCGAAGATGAGCGGGACTACGATCGACTTGATCATGCGCAGGAACAGCGTCGAGAGCGGCTTGAGCCCGATGGCGAATTCCGGTGCCAGCCAGCCGACCAGAATGCCACTGCCCATGCCGACGAAGATCCAGTGGGTGAGCGAGAGGCGACGCAGGAATGAAAACATGGTTCGCTGGGCAAGGGGGAAACGGGAAGCGGAACGGAGATAAGGGAATAGGGGAAAGGGGAAAGGGGAAGGGGGAATAGGACACTGACTCCCCTTTCCCTTTTCCCCCTTCCCCTTTTTGTTGCTGCATGCCCGCCGACTATCTGCGCCGCATCCTCAACGCCCGGGTCTACGATGTGGCCATCGAGACCCCGCTCGAGCTGGCCCCGAGCCTGAGCGCGAGGCTGGGGAACCGGGTCCTGCTCAAGCGCGAGGACATGCAGCCGGTCTTCTCGTTCAAGCTGCGCGGGGCCTACAACAAGATGGTGCAGCTGGCGCCGGCGGTGCTCCGCCACGGGGTGATCGCCGCGTCTGCGGGCAATCACGCCCAGGGGGTGGCGCTGGCGGCCCAGCGGCTGGGCTGCCGCGCGACCATCGTGATGCCGGTGACGACGCCGCGGATCAAGGTGGATGCAGTCGCCGCCCGCGGCGCGAAGGTGATGCTGTTCGGCGACACCTACGACGAAGCCTACCGCGAGGCCCGGCGAATCGAGAAGACCCGGAAGCTTGCGTTCGTGCATCCGTACGACGATCCGGACGTGATCGCCGGGCAGGGCACCATCGGGCTCGAGATCCTGCGACAGGCGCCTCACCCGATCGATGCCGTCTTCGTGGCGGTGGGAGGCGGCGGACTCATCGCCGGGGTCGGGGCCTGCATCAAGCAGCTGCACCCCGAGGTGAAGATCATCGGCGTGGAGCCGGTCGACGCCGATGCGATGGACCGTTCACTCCGTGCCGGGCGCCGGGTGACGCTGGAGCAGGTGGGGTTGTTCGCCGACGGCGTGGCCGTGAAGCAGGTCGGAGCGGAGACCTTGCGGCTGGCGCGCCAGGTGGTGGACGAAATGGTCCTGGTCGATACCGACGCGATCTGCGCCGCCATCAAGGATGTGTTCGAGGACACCCGGAGCATCCTGGAGCCGGCCGGCGCCCTGGCCATCGCGGGCGCCAAGGCGTGGATCGCGAAGCACCACGCGAAGGACCGCGAACTGGTCGCCATCGCCTCCGGCGCCAACACCAACTTCGACCGGCTCCGCTTCGTGGCCGAACGCGCCGAAGTGGGTGAGCGCCGGGAGGCGATCCTCGCAGTGACGATCCCGGAGCGCCCCGGCAGCTTCAAGCGCTTCTGCGCCGCCATCGGCCCGCGCAACGTGACCGAGTTCAACTATCGCATCGCCGATCCGGACGTGGCGCACGTCTTCGTCGGGCTCCAGGTCCAGGACCAGCGGGAGACGGCGACGGTGCTCAAGGCCCTCCGCCGGCGCGGGTTCCGGACCCTGGACCTCTCGGGCAACGAGATGGCCAAGCTGCATGTGCGGCACCTCGTCGGAGGGCACGCCGCCCTCGCCAGCCACGAACTGCTCTACCGCTTCGAATTCCCCGAGCGGCCGGGCGCTCTCCTCAGGTTCCTCGACGCGATGCGCTCCGACTGGAACATCAGTCTCTTCCACTACCGGAACCATGGCGCGGATTACGGCCGGGTGCTGGTCGGCATGCAGGTGCCGCCGGGAGAGATGCGGGCATTCCGGAAATTCCTGGACGCCCTGGGCTATCCCTGGGTGGATGAAACGAAGAATCCGGCGTACCGGCTGTTCCTGGGGTAGGGACGGAGCGCCGCAGCTCCGGCCAGACCCGCCCCTACACCAGCGCCGCGGCCTTCTGCTCGATCACCTTCAGCAGTGACTCGAACGATGCGGCGAATGAGGCCACCCCCTCCACCTCGAGGGTGCGGGTGATCTCGTCGAGGCTGATGCCCAGATCGGCCAGCAGGCGCAGCACCACGCTTGCCGCGGCCATGCCCTCGTGGATCCGGACGGCGGGCTGGCCGTGGTCCCGGTACGCCGCGAACGTCGCGGGCGGGAGGGTGTTCACCGTCTGCTCCGCGATCAGCGCCTCGACGTAGTACACGTCCGGGAGCTTCGGGTCCTTGGTACTGGTCGAGGCCCACAGGGGCCGCTGGACCATCGCGCCCCGCCCGGCGAGCACGCGCCACCGGGGAGAGCCGAACAGCTCCTCGAAGGCGGCGTAGGCCGCGCACGCGTTGGCGATCGCGGCCTTGGCCATGGGGAGTCCGGGGCCCGCGGTCGGCGCGAGCCTCTGGAGCAGGGGGTCGACCTTGGCATCGACCCGGCTCACGAAGAAGCTCGCGACGGATGCGAGCCCGCTCACCGGCTTGCCCGCCGCGGCCCGTTGCTCGAGGCCGGTAAAGAACGCCTCCACCACCTCGCGATAGCGCCGTACCGCGAACAGCAGCGTCACATTGACGTTGATGCCATGCGCCAGGCAGTGGGTGATCGCCGGCAGCCCGGCGGCGGTGCCTGGAATCTTGATCATGACGTTCGGCCGCGCGATCCGTCCCCACAGCCGCTCCGCCTCGACGATCGTGCCGGCGCTGTCATTCGCCAGCGTCGGCGACACCTCGATCGACACCAGCCCGTCCATCCCGCGGCTCGCCTCGTAGATCGGCAGGAACAGGTCGCAGGCGGCCCGCACATCCTCGATCGCGAGGGCCTCGAAGATCTCCGCCGGCCGGCGCCCTTCCACCGCGAGGCGGCGGATGTCGTCGTCGTAGAGCTCGCTTCCGGCGATCGCCTTTTCGAAGATCGTCGGGTTGGTGGTCATTCCGCGGAGGCCGTCTTCGGCGATGAGCCGGGCGAGCTCGCCGGAGGTCACCAGGTCGCGGGTGATGAAATCGTACCACGGACTCTGGCCGAGGGCGCCGAGGCGGACGAGCGAATTGGTCACGTGGTCGTCTCCATGAGGCGCTTGACGTCGGCGACGATCCGCTCGGCCGTGAATCCGAATTCCTTGAAGAGCCGGTCCGCCGGCGCCGAGGCGCCGAAGTGGTCGATGGCGATCACTGCGCCATGCTCCCCGACCCAGCGGTGCCAGCCGAAGCTGGCGGCCGCCTCGATGGCGACCCGGACTCGCACCGCCGGCGGCAGCACCTCGTCCCGGTAGGACTGTGGCTGCGCGTCGAACAGCTCCCACGAGGGGAGCGACACCAGCCGGGCCCGGACTCCCTCGGCCTGCAGCCGCTCGACGGCCGCGAGCGCCAGGTGCACTTCCGCGCCGGTGGCGATCACGATCGCGGTGGGTGCTCCTCCCGGAGCATCCAGCAGGACATACCCCCCCCGCACGGCCTGACTGGCGGGCGCGAGCTTCGACCGGTCGAGGATGGGAAGCTTCTGGCGGGAGAACACGAGCACCGTCGGACCGTCGGTCCGGCTGACGGCCGCCTTCCACGCCTCCACCGTCTCCGTCGCATCGGCCGGCCGGATGACGTGCACGTTGGGAGTCGCCCGCAGCATGGCGAGCTGTTCGATCGGCTGGTGGGTGGGTCCGTCCTCACCGAGGCCGATGGAATCGTGGGTGCCGATGTAGATCACCGGGAGCTGCATCAGCCCGGAGAGCCGGATCGAAGGTTTGCAGTAGTCGGTGAAGATCAGGAAGGTGCTGCCGAAGGGTCGAATGCCACCGTGCGCCGCCATCCCGTTGAGGCAGGCGGCCATGCCATGCTCGCGAACTCCCCAGTGGAAGTTGCGGCCGACACCGGTGGCGCTGAAGGAGCCGCCGCCCTTGATGTCAGCGCCCGTGCTCTCGGCGAGATCGGCGGAACCGCCCATCAGGTTCGGGATTCTGGTGGCGAGCGCGTTCAGCACCTTCGCCGAGGCCTGCCGGGTGGCGAGCTGGCCATCAGCCGGGGTGAAGACGGGGAGCGCCGTCTCCCAGCCCGCCGACAGTGCGCCGGACATCCACTCGTCGAACTCGCGCGCCTCGGCTCCGTGCGCGTCGCGATAGCGCGCCAGCTTCTCCTCCCACGCCGCGCGCGCCTCCCTGCCGCGGCCGCGGCACCGCTCGCGCCATTCGGCGGCCTCCGGCGCCACATGGAACGGCGTCTCCGGCCAGCCAAGAATCGCCTTGGTCCGGGCGACCTCCTCCTTCCCGAGCGGGGCGCCGTGTGCCGCCGCGCTGTCGCCCTTCGTTGGTGCCGGGTCGCCGATACGGGTCTTGAGGCAGATCAGGGACGGACGGGTGACCTCGTCCCGCGCCATGGTGAGCGCCGCCGCGATCGCCTCGAGATCGTTGCCGTCGGCGACGTGGAGCACCTGCCAGCCATACGCCTCGAACCGCTTTCCCACGTCCTCCGTGAAGCTGAGCGAGGTGCTGCCGTCGATGGTGATGTGATTGTCGTCGAAGATCAGGTTGAGCTTGCCGAGCCGGAGGTGCCCTGCGAGGGAGGCGGCCTCGCTCGCCACCCCTTCCATCAGATCGCCATCGCTGACGAAGCCCCACACCCGGTGGTGCATCAACTCGAACCCCGGCCGGTTGAACCGCGCGGCCAGCACTCGCTCGGCGATCGCCATCCCCACCGCGTTGCCGAGGCCCTGGCCCAGCGGACCGGTAGTGACCTCGACGCCCGGTGTATGGCCGCGCTCGGGGTGCCCGGGCGTCCTGGAGCCCCATTGGCGGAATTGCCGCAGATCCTCGAGGCTCACGGCAAATCCACTGAGATGGAGCAGGCCGTAGATCAGCATCGAGGCGTGCCCGCAGGAAAGCACGAAGCGGTCACGATCGGGCCAGTCGGGTGCGGCGGGGTCGAAGCGGAGGAAACGGTCCCACAGCACATACGCCGCGGGGGCGAGCGCCATGGGGGTGCCGGGGTGTCCCGACTGCGCCTGCTCCACTGCGTCCATGGCGAGGACACGCAGGGAATTGATGGTCGGCCAGGCAGTCTCGGGCATGTGGGCGTCGGGGGTCGAGCGGGACACGATGGCCGGGATGGTCAGGGCGAATCTCCGGTGAGGACGGCTGAAAATAGTGAGTGCTGGCGGGGGGTGTGAGGGGGCATTATAGTTGTTCACTGTTATACGCAACAACATTGAACAACATTGCGCCCCAACCGGGACTCCCGATGACCGTGGTCACTGGCAACCGGACCTACGAAATCCATGAAGTCGCCGAACTCACCGGGCTCGCCACCGCGCGGTTGCGCGCGTGGGAGCGACGATATGAGCTGGTTCGGCCGGGCCGTCAGCCGAACCGCTATCGGGTCTATACCGGCGAGCAGGTGGCGTTGCTGCGGGCCTTCGCGCGGCTCTGCTCGACAGGCGAGCGGGTCGGCGACCTCGTCAGGGAATCGCGAGAATCGGTGATCGCCCGCGCCGAGGGGCGGGCGATGGACGGCTCGCCGCTGTCCGCCCTGCTGGATGCGGTGAAGCGGCTCGACCGGGACCGTCTCGCCACCCTGATGGCGGAGCACCGCCGGCGGATGGACGTCGTGCAGTTCGGCGCGGAGATCGTGCTGCCGCTCGGCGAGATCATCGGTGACCTCTGGGCGCTGGGGAAGCTGAGCGTCGCAGCCGAGCACCTCGCGAGCGAGGTGGTCGTGCAGCAGCTCAAGACCGAACTCGCCGAAAGGCCCGCGTCGGGGCCGGTGCTGCTCGGAGCCTGCCTGTCTGGGGAGCATCATGAGTGGGGCTTCCTGGTGACGCTGACCCGGTTGCAGGCCCGCGGGTGGCGAGTGCACTACCTCGGAGCGGACCTGCCCACGAAGGACGTCGTCGACGCCACCTGGACGCTGGTCCCTCAGGTGCTCGCCCTGTCCGCGGCCGATCCGGCCAACGTCGAGGCGCGGCTGGTCGAACTGCGCCGACTGCCGCGGCTGCTGCCGCCCGGGACGCTGGTTGTCCTCGGCGGCCAGGGAGCGGAGGCCAACGCCGCCAAGCTTCGTCGCGCGGGCCTGAGGGTGGGCGCCGACAGGATTCCCGAACCCCGATCCGAGCCGGTGTCACGCCTCGCGGGGCGGAGCTGACATGGGCGCGATCACTCTCACTGCTTCACCGACGTCACCCAAGCATCCGACCCTTCCGGCTTCCGACCCCGGGCGCAGCTCGGCGCTGGTCATCGGGGCCGGCTTCGGCGGGCTCGCTTCGGCGGCCCGGCTGGCGCATGCCGGCTACCGGGTCACGGTCCTCGAGCGGCACCCGGTTCCCGGTGGCCGCGCCGGCGTCTGGGAGTCGGAGGGATTCACCTTCGATACCGGTCCTTCCCTGGTGATGATGGTCGAGTACTGGCAGCGGCTCTTCCGGGATCTCGACCGGCGGTTCGAGGACTACGTGAATCTGGTGCAGGTGGATCCCTGCTACCGCATCCACTTCGCGGACGGGTCATGGCACGACCGCACCAGCGTCCTCAACCGGCTCATAGCGAATTGTGAGGCGATGGAACCCGGCTGCACGCCGCGGCTGCTCGAATACCTCGCAGTGACCGGCCGGATGTACGAGAGCGGCCTCAAGTACATCGGTCGCAACATGCACAATCCGCTCTCGATGGTGACCGGCGATGTGCACGGCCTGCTGGGCAGCCGGGCGCTGGGCAATCTGCAGACTCTGGTGAAGAAGTATTTCCGCGACGAGCGGCTGCAGCAGTCGCTCAGCTTCCAGACGCTGTACCTCGGACTTTCCCCCTACGAGTCGCTGGCCATCTACTCCCTGCTGCCGTACGTGGAGATCGCTGGCGGGGTGCATTACCCCATGGGCGGGATGCGCCAGCTCCCGCGGGCGCTCGAGAAGGTCGGCCACGAGCTCGGAGTGCGTTTCCGATACGGAGCGAAGGTGGAGCGTCTGGAACGGGGGGGCGGCAGGGTCACGGCAGTCGTCCTGGAGGGCGGGGAGCGACTCTCCGCCGATCTGGTGATCGCGAACGCCGATCTGCCCTATGTCTACGACCAGCTGCTCGGTGAATCGTACCCCGGCATCGAGTCGAAGCGTTTCTCCTGCTCGGTGGTGCTGCTGTACCTCGGCGCGCGCCGGCAGTGGCCCCAGCTGCAGCACCACAGCTTCGTGGTCGGTAACGACATGAAGACCGCGTGCGAGGATCTCTTCGTGCACCACCGGATGCCGGAGGACCCGCCTTTCTACGTGGTTGCCACGACCCGCACCGATCCGAGCCAGGCGCCCGCCGGCTGCGAGAACCTCTTCGTGCTGGTGCTGGCGCCCAGCCAGCCGAGGGACCGGTCCCGGTGGATCGACTGGGAGGTCGAGGGCGCGCGGGTTGAGGAACAGACGCTGGGACGGATGGAACGGCAGCTGGGAATGACCGGGCTCCGCGAGTCCATCGTGACCCGCAAGCGCGTTACTCCCGCGACCTTCACTCAGCGCTTCGGCAATCTGCGCGGCGAGGCCTTCGGGCTCTCCCACAATTTCGCGCAGATCGGCTACCTTCGCCCGCACAACCGCCACGCGACGCTGGAGAACCTGTACTTCGTCGGCCAGAGCACCCATCCCGGCTGCGGTGTGCCGATGGCACTCATCTCGGCGCAGTGCGTTGCCGAGCGGGTGCTCGCGGAGGCGCCGGCCCGATGAGCATCGGTGAGCTTGAGTTGAGTTATGCGCGGGCGGAGGGGATCACCGCGGAGTGGGCGAAGAGCTTCTACTTCGCGAGTCGGTTTCTTCCGGTCGCCAAGAAGCGGGCGATCTTCGCGCTCTACGATTACTGCCGTCACGCCGACAACCTGGTGGACCACCGCGGCGACCGCTCGGTGACCGAGGTGCGCGGCGAGCTGACGCGCCTCGCCGACCTCGTCCGCTGGATGCACGCCGGCGACGCCCCCGAGGATCCCCGCTGGCTGGCCCTGCACGACACGCTGCGGCGCCATCCGATCCCGCTCGCGCCACTGCTCGAGCTGCTGGAGGGGGTGGCCATGGATCTGGGCCCCGTCGAGGTCCCCGATTTCCAGTCCTTGCACCGCTATTGCCGCCTCGTGGCCGGTGGCGTCGGTCTCATGCTCGGCCCAGTCCTCGGCGTGGACGACCGGCGCTTCGACGAGATGGGCCTGAAACTTGGCGTGGCGATGCAGCTCACCAATGTGCTGCGCGACATCCGGGAGGATCTCGAGGCCGACCGGGTGTATCTCCCCGCCGACGAGCTCGCCGCGTGGGGCCTGTCCCGCGCGGACCTCGAACGGGGCGAACTCACGCCCCTGCTGCGCGAGTTCCTCGCCTCTCAAGTGGACCGGGCACGGCAGTGGTTTCGGGCCGCCGATGGGGTGGTGCCGCTCTTCCCCGACGATGGCTCGCGTCTCACGGTCCGTCTGCTCCAGCAGACCTACGCTGGCATTCTCGACCAGATCGAGCGGGCCGGCTACGACGTCTTCCGCGGCCGCGTGTACGTCCCATTCGCCCGCAAGCTGGTGATTCTCGGACGCGCCATCTGGCATCAGCGGACCCGGTCGGCCGCCGGCATGCCGGGGTTCTCGACCACCTGAGCAACCCGCCGGCCGGCCTCGCCATCCCGCCGCCACGGCCAGCGATCGCACGGGCCTTCGAATGGTACGTACGCGGGCTGGCCGCGAAGCACTTCGCCGCGGTGCAGTGGGGCGGGGAAGTACCGGGCTCCGAGTTCCACGGCCCCGGTGCTACACCCGGAACCCGGAACTGGGAACGGGGAACTGTCCTGTTCGTCGCCAACCATACCAACTGGTGGGACGGCTTTCTCGCCTGTCTCGTCACTGCCCGACTCGGGCTGCACTTCCAGGTCCTCATGGAGGCGCAGCACCTCGAACGGTACTGGATGTTCAAATGGGTCGGCGCGCTCCCGGTGCATCGTGACTCGGCACCCGCCGCCTATCGGGATCTCGCGCGCGCCGCGGAGGTGCTGCGGCGCCCCGCCACCGGTCTCTGGGTCTTTCCCCAGGGCTCGCGCCGGCCGGCGGGGGAGTCGATCGCGGGCACGGAGCGGGGCGCCGCCCATCTCGCGCTCGGCGCGGAGAGGACGGTCACCGTGTGGCCGGTGGGATTCCGCTACGGCTATCGAGGGGAGCAGCTTCCCGAGGCCTTCGTCTGGCTGGGCCGGCCGGCCACGGTCCCCGTCAGCCCTGTGCGGGGTCGCCGGGCATTCGCCATCGAGCTGGAGCGCCGCCTGCAGGAGACCGTCGACCAGCTCGACGACCGGCTTGCGACCGAAGCCCCGGACGATTTCAGGGTGCTGGTGTCTGGCAGGCTCTCGATCAACAAGCGGTTGGACCGGGTGCGTCACGCCCTCGGCTTGCTGAGGGGCCCCTTCGACGACCGCAATGGTTGACTACCAGATGCTGCGCGCTCTGCACGTGACCGGAGCGGTGCTCCTGTTGGGCAATGTCACAGTGACTGGGGCGTGGTCGCTGTACCTGTACCGGCACTGGCGGGAGGAGACCTTCCCCTTTCGACCGATCGCCCGCGCGATCCTGTGGACCGACCTGGTCTTCACCACCGGAGGCGGCGCGCTGCTGACGATCACCGGTATCATGATGGCCCTGCAGTCGGGGTTCCCTTTCTACACGACGCCCTGGCTGTTCAAGGGGATCGTGGCCCTCACCCTGTCGACAGTCTCCTGGCTGGTCTTCCTGCTGCCGGATCAGTGGCGATTGGAGCGGGCGACCGACCGGGCTGTGATCCGGCGGGTGTTCATCCGCTGGTCGGTGCTGGGCTGGGTGTCGACCCTGCTGCTGTTCTACGGGCTCTGGGCAATGGTGATGAGGCGGTGAACGGTGTATCTTGTCCCTCCCCAATAGTTGACCGCCGCCTGTCGGAGAACCAGCCGTGTCGAACGACGAGCCCGAATACATCAAGGCCATCAAGCGCAGCCAGGAGAAGAAGAAGTCCGGTGCGCAGGCCAAGAGTTCCGCCGCCAGCATCAAGAGCGGCCCCCCCTCTCCCGCGGAGCGGGAAGCCATTCGCTGGGCCCGTGAAGTCGGCGGCAAGGACGTCCGGGTGGCGCCCTCCGTCACGGGCGCCAAGGTGGCCCTGTTGATCCAGCCGATCACTCCCTTCGGCAGCCCGCCGGTGACTCTCGAAGGGCTCAACGGCCGCGAGGCGCTCGCCGACCGGGTGAAGTCCGCCCAGGGCGCCGGCGAGAACGTGCTCGGCTGCTTCGAACTGACCACCGGCCGTCCGCTCACCGCGGAACTCGCGGAGGGGAAGGTCACCTTCACGGCCGGTGCACCCCGTCAGATCATGAAGTCGGAGAGCCCCGACCGGATGATCCGGCTCGCGGCCAAGCAGGCGGAGGAACTGGCCAAGACCCGGAAGCTGGACGACCGCGACAAGGGCGGCCGGGGACAAGGCGGCCGCCGCTAGCGACCCGGCAGGCCATCGCAGGCGAAGGGGTGGGGCACCGGGAGGCTTCCGGCGTCCCACCCCTGATCCGTTTGGAGAGACTTCATGCCGGCGAGCGCCGCGGCCGCGCCGCTTCGCGGCCTCCTGCTCGATCCCGCCCACCGCGCCGCGCGTTGACAACCCGGCGGAGCGGCCGCATCCTCCTCGCATGCCGCCAGCCAAACCACCACGCAAGCGCTTCACCAAGCGCACGATTCTCGCCCTGCTCCTTCTGCTCGCGGTGCTCGTCGGCCTGCTGTGGGATGGCAGCCCGCTCGGCAGCTTCGTGCTCCGTGAGGCGATCCGGCTCAAGTTCCGGAGCGTACGTCAGGTCTCGCCCAGCGAGCTTGTCGCCTGGATGGGCGACCCGAATCGTCCGCCGCCGATGCTGATCGATGCCCGGTCCCCCGTGCAGTACGCGATGAGTCACATCGATGGCGCGGTGCAGATCGATCCGGCGGCGCCGGATCTCTCGCCGCTGTACCACATTTCCAAGGATCAGCCGCTCGTCGTCTACGACGCCGCCGGGGCGCAAGGTACCGCGATGGTGATCGCGCTTACCGGGGAAGGATTCACCCGGGTTTCCAATCTCGAGGGTGGGCTCTTCCGCTGGGCCAACGAAAATCATCCGATCGTCGATTCGGCCGGGCCGGCCACCCACGTCTATCCCCTGACCTGGAGCTGGGGACGTCTGCTCAAGGCCCGCTTCCATCCATGAAGCCCCGCCACCTCGGCGACCTCCTGGCCGGGGTGGTGCTCGTCGGTCTGCTCGCGCTCAGTGTGCGGCGGACCGGTCCCCTCCCCGCCGTCGGTCCGTTTCTCGACCCCGTCGCCGGTGTCTGGAGCGTCGGCCGTCAGGCTGAACTGCCTTCGACGGCCGTTGCCGGCATCGCCGGACTGTCGGCTCCGGTGCGCATCCGCTTCGACGACCGCGGCGTTCCCCACATCTTCGCAACCAGCGAGACCGACGCCATCCGCGGTCTCGGGTATGCGGTCGCCCGCGACCGGTTGCTGCAGATGGAACTGCAGTGGCGTGCCGGTGCCGGACGGCTCACCGAGCTCGCGGGTGCGAGTCTTCTGCCGGTCGATCGCGGGAGCCGGCAACTCGGGCTCCCGTCCGCGGCCGAGGCGCGATGGGCGTCGCTCGCACCGGGGAGCCGGGAGCGGCTGCTGCTCGAGGCCTTCTCCGACGGTGTGAACGGCTGGGTCGACCGGCTCGGCCGCCGAGACCTTCCATTGGAGTACCACCTGCTCGGGCGGCATCCGGCGCGCTGGGCGCCGGTCAACAGCCTGTACCTGTTAGCCAGGATGGGATGGACACTCGCCCTCAGCGATCTCGAGGAGAGCCACGAGGCCGCGGCCGCGCTGGTGGGTGACGCCGCCGCGGATGCGCTGTACCCCGTCAACAGCCCGATCCAGGAACCGATCCAGCCCAACGGGCAGACCGCGCCCCGGGATGAGTTCATGCCGCTGCCTCCGCCGGGTCGGCCGGAACTCGCCGATGCTGATCGGCAGACGGAGCTGCCAGCCGCCGCGGATTCCGGCGGGCTGCCCCCGGAGGGAGCCATGCTCGCGCCCTGGCTCGCCAGCGGCGAGGGCCGTCGGCTCGATGCACTGGGCAGCAACAACTGGGCGGTGGCGCCTTCACGCACCAGGGATCACCATGCCCTGCTGTCGGGAGACCCGCATCTCGATCTCAGCCTGCCATCGATCTGGTATGAGGCCCATCTCGTGGTGCCCGACTCGCTCGACGTCTACGGGGTCACGATTCCCGGAGCCGCGGGCATCGCCATCGGATTCAACCGCGATGTCGCCTGGACGTTCACCAACACCGAAGCCGACGTCCTCGATCGCTACGACGAGGTGGTCGACGATCCTGCGAACCCGGCCCGGTACCGGGTCGACGGCGCCTGGCGTTCGCTCCGGGTAGTGCCGGAGACGTACCGCGATCCTTCCGGAGCAGTGATCGCGGTCGACACACTGCGCTTCACCCACCGCGGGCCGCTCACGCGCGATAGCCGCGGCCGCTGGCGATCGATGCGCTGGACCGTGCTCGAGGGCGGGCACGAGCCAGCGGCGTTCTCCGCAGCCGCGAGGGCGCGGAGTGCCGCGGCCTGGCTCGATTCGATGGCCGCCTATCAGGCACCCGCGCAGAACATGCTCGTCGCCGATCGGGGCGGGACGATTGCGATCCGCTCCACCGGCCGGTTCCCCATCCGGCCCGGCAGCGGCCGCGGCGACCGGGTGCAGCGGGGCGACAGTTCGGCAAGCGACTGGATCGGCGACTGGGCCGCTGGCCGAACTGCCCCAGGCGATCGATCCGGCGCAGGGATACCTCGCCTCCGCCAACCAGCAGCCGATCGATCCGCGGATCCAGCCCCGCTACCTCGGCGCCAACTGGTATTCGCCCTGGCGCGCGCTCCGCATCAACGCGCTGCTCCGGGCCGACAGCGCCGTCACGCCGGACGCGATGCGGCAGTTCCAGACCGATCCGGGCAGTGCGCTCGCCGACCGGTTCGTCCCCGCCTTCCTCGCCGCCGCCGGCAGAGCCCCGGGGCGCGATTCACTGCAGCGCGCGGCCGCGCTGCTGGCGCAGTGGGATCGGCGCAATGTGAAGAGCAACCAGCGCGCGGTGCTGTTCGAGGAGGCCATTCGCCAGCTGTCGCCGCTGCTCTGGGACGAACTCGAGGCCCGCTCCCCGGGTGAGGCGTCCCCACCGACCCCGGGACTTGCCGTCGTCGCCGAGTTGCTCGCCGATTCTGCCAGCCTCTGGTGGGACAAACGCAGCACGCCGGACCTGGTCGAGGACCGCGACGCCATCCTTGCCGAGGCGCTGGTGGGCGCGCTGACGGAGACGGTGCGGCTGCACGGTGAGCCCGATGCCGGTGGCTGGCGGTGGGACAAGATCCGCCACGCGAACATCTACCACCTGCTCCGGCTCCCCGCACTCTCCGCGCTCGACATTCCGGTCCAGGGCGGCATGTCGACGCTGAACCCCTCGAGTGGGCGGGGTACCTTCGGGCCGAGCTGGCGCATGGTCGTGGAGCTGGGGGCGGAGATGCGGGCCTGGGGCATCTACCCGGGGGGGCAGTCGGGGAATCCGGCGAGTTCGCGCTATCTCGACCGGCTCCCGGCTTGGGTCGACGGCCGGCTCGACACGCTCTTCGTGCCCCGCACGGCCGACGAAGCCGGCACGCGGCTCGTGAGCGACCTGCTGCTGGAGCCGGCGCGATGACACTTCGCGGTGGGAGCATCAGTCTGCAGGCGGCGCTGATCGCGACGGGGACGTGGCTGGGTGGGTGGTGGGCCGTGCCGGCGGTCGCGGGCCTGTGGCGTCTGCTCCGCCGGGAGGAGCCCGCCTGGACCGCCGGTATCGCCGGCCTGCTGGGCTGGGGGGCGCTGCTGAGTCTGTTGCCTCCGGCGCCGCTGGGCCGGCTGATCGTGCGCCTCGCCGGCATCTTCCAGTTGCCGCCGTGGGCTGTGGTAGCGCTGACCCTGGGTTACGCGGCGCTGCTGGGCTGGAGCGCCGCGCGGGTGGCAACCGCGATCGTCCGACGGCGTTAGGGCACCCGCATCGCGAAGGTCGCCACCGCGCCACCCGGCTCCCGCACCGAGAACTCATCCATGCCGTAGAAGGTGGTGTGCCGTTCCACGATCCTCGGTACTCCGGCAAGGGCGCGATCGACGGCGTCGAGATCGGCGACCTCGATGAACAGGGAGACCGAATGTCCCCGTGGTGCGGTGGCGAGGGCCGGCAACTCCTCCACCAGCGCCGCCCAGGTCTGGTACATGACCTCGATGCCATCCTTGACCAGCATGGCGAACTGGGGCTGGCCATCGGGTCCGGGGACCTCCGCGACCTTCTGAAAGCCGAGTCGCTCGGTCCAGAAGGGCAGGCAGGGGGCCACCCGATCGACGAAGATCACGGGCGTAAGGCGCTGCAGCTGAACGGCTTCCGACATGGCAGGCTCCCGGGGGACTGGTTAGAGAGGGGGCTGGTGCCTAGATTTATCCGGGTCGTTAACCCTGGAGGAACCCCCTGACTCCATTTGCTGTACCTATTTACTGAAGAAGGAAGAGTTGTGTCTCGAGCAAATCGTCGTCCCACATCTTCACCCCCCCCGACCCGCGCGCGCAGCCTCGGCCGCCGGTCGATGGATGCCCACCGGCAGTGGCTCATCGATCGCTACGGTCCCATCTGCGCCTACTGCGGCACTGAGATCCACCAGGACCGTACCACGCTGGACCACGTCTATCCCCGCAA
The DNA here is from genome assembly GCA_963825065.1 of uncultured Gemmatimonadales bacterium. Taxonomy (GTDB): domain Bacteria; phylum Gemmatimonadota; class Gemmatimonadetes; order Gemmatimonadales; family GWC2-71-9; genus JADJOM01. The sequence goes on along the minus strand of CAWGRU010000014.1, from coordinate 27,820 downwards.
GGGTCAGACGGCCTACGATCGCCCCGATAACCTGGTCATCGCCTGCCAGCCCTGCAACTCCGCCAAGGCCGACACGCCCTTCGTGGCGTTCATCGCGCAGAAGCGAGCCCGCGGGGTGTTCCTCCTCCACTACGGAGAGCATCTCTCCGACTGGGTGAAGGACATGATCCGGCAGGCCTCGGAGCGCGACTGGCTGCCGCCTAACCGGCCCAAGTTCGTGCCGCACGTGGGGAATGGCAACGGGAACGGGCAGCACTAGACTTCCCCGAGGGGTGTGAAGACACGAGGGCCGGCGTCCACGATGGATGCCGGCCCTTCTGACGTCGTTGGTGCTTCGAGCCGCCGAACGGCCTACCGCAGCGCCTCCTCGACGATCCGCTTCTGTTCGGCGGCGTGCGCGGCACCGTAGCCTTCGGCGGGACTCGCCCGGTCGGGGCGACCGGCGTAGCGCAGCGAGACCCCGGCGGGCAGAATCGCGCGGAGTCGCCCCTCGACGTAGCTCCACGCGCCCATGTTCCGCGGCTCCTCCTGGGCCCACACCAGCTCCGTCAGGTTGGCGTACCCCGCGAGCATGGCGCGCAGCTCCTCCTCCGGGAAGCTGTAGAGCTGCTCCAGCCGCACCAGTGCGAAGCGCGAGCGATCCGCTCCCGCTGCGCCGGTGAGGAGGTCGTAGTAGAGCTTGCCGGCACAGAGCACCACGCGCTTCACCTGGTCGCGATAGCTTGCCGCCACCTGGTCGTCGAGCACCGGGAACCAGCTGCCCGTGGCGAGGTCCTCGATCCGGCTGGAGGCCTGCGGCAGTCGCAGCAGGCTCTTCGGCGTCATGATCACCAGCGGCCGCTGCCGGGTGCGTCGGGCCTGGCGGCGAAGGAGGTGGAAGTACTGCGCCGGGGTCGAGGGGTTGGCGACCCGGATGTTTCCCTCGGCGCAGAGCTGGAGGAACCGCTCCAGGCGGGCGCTCGAGTGCTCCGGTCCCTGCCCCTCATACCCATGCGGCAGCAGCAGGGTGAGCCGGGTGGTCAGCCCCCACTTCGAGAGCCCCGACACGATGAACTGGTCGATGATCACCTGGGCGCCATTGACGAAGTCGCCAAACTGCGCCTCCCACATCACCAGCGTCTCCGGCGCCGCCGCGCTGTAGCCGTACTCGAAGCCCAGGGTCGCCAGCTCGGAGAGCGGGCTGTTGTGCAGCTCCAGACTCGCCAGCGCGCCGGGCAGGTGTTTCATCGGTGTGTGGATCCGCCCGGTCACCGCATCGTGCAGGACCAGGTGCCGCTGGCTGAAGGTGCCCCGCTCGGAGTCCTGGCCGGTAAGCCGCAGGGGAATCCCCTCGACCAGCAGGCCCGCCATGGCCAGCGCCTCGGCGTGGGCCCAGTCGATGTCGCCGTCCGGTCCCAGCGCCACCCGCCTGCGTTCCAGCTGCTTCTGCAGCTTCGTATTGACCGTGAATCCCTCGGGCCAGGCGAGCAACTGTTCGTTGAGCGCCTGCAGGGTCTCGGCCGAAAGCGCCGTCTCCGGCTCGACGCCGGAGGAGCGCTCCAGCGGCTTGGCCGGTTCCCTCGCGACGGGCTTTGCCATGGTCGCCTTGAAGGCCTGCTGGATGTTCGCCAGCCGCTGGTACCCCGCTTCGTAGAGCTGCTCGCTCTCCGCACCGGCGAGCACCCCGCGCTGCGCCAGCAGTGCCGCGTACTGCTGCCGCACGGTGGGGAGCGCCTTGATGCGCTCGTACATCTGCGGCTGGGTATAGGCGGGCTCGTCGGCTTCGTTGTGCCCGTGGCGCCGATACCCAACCAGGTCGATCAGCACATCCTCGTGGAACCGCTCCCGGTAGGCCATGGCCAGCCGCACTGCGGCCAGACAGGCCTCGGCATCGTCGGCGTTGACGTGGATGATCGGGACGTCGAAGCCCTTCGCCAGGTCGCTCGCATGCCGGGTGGATCGCGAGTCCGTCATGTCGGTGGTGAAGCCCACCTGGTTGTTGGTGATCAGGTGGATCGTGCCGCCGGTGCGATAGCCGTTCAGCGCGCCGAGGTTGAAGGTCTCGGCCACCACGCCCTGGCCCGCGAAGGCGGCGTCGCCGTGGATGATCACCGGCAGCGCCGCCGTCGGATCGTGATGGGCTTCGCGGCCCTTCCGGGTGGTCTGCTCCGCGCGGGCGCGGCCGTCGACCACCGGCCCCACGAACTCCAGGTGACTGGGGTTCGGGGAGAGAGTGACGGTGAGGACCTTGCCGCTGCGGGTCTTGTAGGCGCCTTCGGCGCCGTGATGGTACTTCACGTCACCGGTGCCGCCGTCGGGCGAGGCGGCGCCGAGATCGGTGTGTTTGGCGCCCTCGAACTCCGCGAAGATCGTCTCGTAGGCGCGACCCACGGTGTGGGCCAGCACGTTGAGCCGGCCGCGGTGGGCCATGCCGATCACCACTTCACGCGCGCCCTGCTGTGCCGCCATCTCGATGATCAGGTCGAGCATCGGCACCAGCATGTCGACGCCCTCGATCGAGAAGCGCTTCTGGCCCAGGTAGGCCTTGTGCAGGAACCGCTCGAACGCCTCGACGTCGATCAGCCGCTGGTAGAGCCACTTCTCCTCCTCGACGGACAGCGGCTGCCGGTGATGACCGGTCTCGATCATCTGCCTGAGCCAGACCCGCTCGCCGTGGCTGGAGATGTGTTCCAGTTCGTACGCCATCGTGCCGCAGTAGGCCTCCTGCAGCCGGGGCAGCGCCTCCGCGAGCGTCTGGCCGGGCGTGGAGATCCGCAGCACCGCCGTGGGGAGGGTGCTCATCACCTCGGTGTTGAGGCCGAGGGGCGCGGGGTCGAGGGCCGGATCGCCGATCGGCTCGCTGCCGAGCGGGTCCAACCGCGCGGCGAGGTGACCGTGGGTGCGGTGTGCCTTGACCAGCGCCATGGCGGCCGCGACGTGATAGAGATCGGCCTGCGACTCGATGACCGGGGTCCACGCGCGGCTCGGTCGTCCGCCCGGGGGGGCCGGCGGAGCAGCCGCCGAGGCGCTCAGGCCGAGGCTGGCAAAGGTCTCGTCGTAGAAGCGGTCGGCGCCCTGCAGGAAGTTGTCGACGGTGCGCAGGAACTCGCCCGACTCCGCCCCCTGGATGACCCGGTGATCGTAGGTGCTGGTGATCGTCATGACCTTCGCCACGCCCAGCTCACGCAGCTTGTCGTCGGAGACGTCGGTGAAGGCGGGCGGGTAGTCGATGGCGCCGACGGCGATGATGCTCCCCTGGCCCGGCATCAGACGCGGCACCGAGGCCACGGTCCCGAGACCGCCCGGATTGGTGAGCGTCATGGTAGCGCCCGCGAATGCGTCAGGCAGCAGCTTGTTGCCTCGAGCCTTCTCGACCAGCGCCTCGTATACCGTGTGGAACTCGGCAAAGCTCTTGGCGGCGGCGTCGTGGATCACCGGAACGACCAGTCCGCGGCTTCCGTCCTTGCGCTCTACATCGACGGCGATGCCAAGATTCACCGCCCCGCCGGGAATCTTGTACGGCGCCCCCCCGACTTCGGCGTACACGGTGGTGAGCGCCGGGTGGCGATCCGCGGCCCGGGCGATCGCGTAGCCGATCAGGTGCGTGAACGACACCTTCTCCGCCCGGCCGGCGGCGCGGAGGGCGGAGTTCAGCTCGCGCCGCCGGGTCTCCAGCACCGACACCGCCATCTCGCGGAACGAAGTGGCCGTCGGCATCGAGCGGCTCTCGTTCATGTTCGCGACCAGCTTGGAGGCCGGGCCGGTGATCGCCACCGCCCCGCTCGGTGGCTCTGCGACCGAGCGCCCCTCGCGAGCCGCAGGCGACCCGGCCGAGCCCGCGTCCGCCTGGCGAGCCACCGGGGAATCGGCCTGGGTCACGGAGGGGTGATGGCCGTTGCCGCCCACCTCCGGGCCGAGCCCGGTCGCGCCGGTCTCGAAGTAGCGCCGCCATTCCGGCGTAACCGCCGACGGATCACGCAGGTACTCCTCGTACATGATCTGGGCAAAGCCGGCGTTCGCGGTTTCGAACACGTTCGGTTCCACGGGTCTGTCACTGCCTTTCGTGAATCGGATCGAACCCGGGCACTCCCGGGCGCCATGGAAAGGTAACAACCGTGTAGGCCTCCGGCCTACGTAGTGTGCCCGGAGTCTTGCCCGGACGTCCAAAGCCGGTAACATGCTTCTGAAAATCAGTGCTTCGGTTTCTGCGCCAAGGCGGATGGGCCGCCTGGCACAGCGGCTGTTCCCCCGAGGAGGCAGGTATGCGTGGGTACGTGAAATGGACGGGCATGGCGCTGGTCGCCCTAACAGTGATCGCCGCGTGCGGCGGCGGCAACAGCAGCAGCAACAATCCGGTGCAGACGATCGCGAAGGATCCGGTCAAGAGCGGTGATGCCCAGACCGCTGTCGTGGCGACGGAGCCTTCCGATTCGCTCCGGGTACTCGTGAAGGAGGACGGCGCCCCGCTCGCCGGTGCGACGGTAACCTGGGCGACGACCGGCACCGGCGCGGCGGTATCGCCACTGACCAGCCAGACCGACGTGGCTGGGCTCGCGGCCACCGAGTGGACCCTGGGTCAGGCCGCGGGCACTCAGGCTGCAACGGCATCGCTGAGTGGCGCGTCTGGCTCGCCGGTCACCTTCCACGCGACGGCGACGCCGGGACCCGCGACCAACCTCGGCAAGGTCGCGGGGGACGGGCAGACCACGATCCTCAGCGGACCGTTCGCCACCCAGTTGCGGGTGCTGGTCACCGACCAGTTCGCGAATCCCATCGCCGGGGTGACGGTGAACTTCGCCGGCACCGGTGGCGTTGTGCCGAGTGCCGCCACGGCGCTCACCGCCGCCAACGGTGAGGCGGTGATCACCGCCACCGGGGCGGGTGCCGCCGGCGCGGGCGGTGTGACCGCCACGGTCGCCGGCATTGGCGCTCCGGCAAATTTCACTCTCACTACCGCCAACGCGGTGCGGGAAGTCACGGTTGGCACGGGGATTCTGTTCAAGAGCAACCGTAACAACACGACCAACCCGGCTGTGGATACGATCGCGGCCGGGCAGGGCGTCCTCTGGCGCTGGGCCGGTGGCACGCACTCCGTGGAGTCGACGGGGGCGCCGAGCTTCACCAGCAGCGCCGTATCGAACGTGGCCGGAAACCTCTACACGGTGACCTTCGCCGTGGCGGGAACCTACCAGTATGATTGCGGGGTCCACCTGGCAGCCATGACGGGCCGGGTCGTCGTGCAGTAGACGACTCACGCCGGAGTGGTGGGCGGAAGGCGGTGCACGGCCTCTGGCCGGTGCCGCCTACCGCCCGCGGTTCAGCTCATCGGCGTAGCGCTGCAGCTCCTCTGCGACCTTCGCTTCGTCCCACCCAAGTTCCATCCCCATCAATTCGGCGGTGCGCCGGGCGGCGCTGAGGCCGCGATCGTCCGTCTCGTAATAGAGATGCAGCCGTCTCATCAGTACATCCTCGACCCGCTGTGCCAGTTCCCGCCGCGCGACGTGCACCACCTCCGCCTCGATGGCCGGGTACCCCGCCGCGAGCGGCGTCATCAGCTCCCGGCGCTCGCGCACCAGGTTGTAGATCGCGGCGGCCTCCGAGCCGAAGAGTCCGACGATGTGGTCCACGGTCTCGAACGAGAGGCCGAGCTCCAGCCCGGGTTGGCCGAGTGGTGCGAGGTCGCGGACCTCACCGCCGGGGAGCGGTTCGTCGGCGGTCGGTGGTGCCGGCGGCTTCGGGCGTCCGTCCAGCGCATGCAGCGCGGCCACCGCATGGTTCACCAGCTGCTCGGCCATCAACCGATAGGTGGTCAGCTTGCCGCCGGCGATCGTGAGCATGCCGCCGGAACCGGTGAGGATCACATGCTCGCGGGAGATCTGCGAGGCGCCGACCTTCTCACCCGGCGCCACCAGTGGACGGAGGCCGGCCCAGGTGGCGAGGACGTCGGTCTCCCCGAGATGGGCGTTCGGGAATGCCGCATTGGCGGAGCGCAGCAGGTAGATGACGTCGTCGAGCGTGGCGCGGACGTCATCCGGGCTCTCCGTGGTTTCCGTGTCGGTCGTGCCGATGTACGAGAAGTCACCCCAGGGCAGCACGAACATCACCCGGCCGTCGATGGGACTGGTGAGGGTGATCGCGGCCTCGTGGCCGAGCCGCTCGCGGCGGACCATGACGTGGACACCCTTGGTCGGACGAAGTACCGGCACGCAGCCCGGATCCTCGAGCCGGCGGATGGCGTCGGTCCACGGGCCGGTCGCGTTGACGACCTGATGGGCGCGTACCGTACCCTCGCGGCCGCTGAGTACGTCGCGCACCCGCGCCCCCTGCACCCGGCCGTCGGCGCGGAGCAGGTCGTCGACCTTCATGTAGTTGGAGACCAGGGCGCCGTGGCGGATCGCCGAGCGCGCGGTGGCCACGACCATGCGGGCGTCGTCGCACTGGGCGTCATAGTAGCGGATGCCGCCCATGAGCCCGCGTTCACGAACCATCGGTTCCCGACGCAGGAGCCCGCGCTTGCCGAGCACGGTGTGCCACCGCACATTGCGGAAGGCTGCCAGCAGGTCGTAGAGCCAGATGCCCGCCCACAGCTTCCACAGCGGGACCCGGTCACCGCGGTGGACGGGGAAGACGAAGGGCAGCGGTCGGACCAGATGCGGCGCGATGTCCAGCAGGACGCGTCGCTCGCGCAGCGCCTCGAAGACCAGCGGCAGGTCGCCTTCCTCGAGATAGCGCAGGCCGCCATGGATCAGGCGGCTGGAACGCGAGCTGGTTCCGAAGCCGAGGTCGTGCTGGTCAACCAGAATCGTCCGCAGGCCGCGCATCGCGGCATCGCGGGCGATTCCGGCGCCCGTGATACCGCCGCCGATAACGAGCAGGTCGGCGGGTGCCGCACTGAGCTGATCTACCGAGGACCGATGCCAGATTTCACGCGCGGCGCGCCCCCGCCCGTCCTGTACCTGCCGCGGCCGAGCACCTGGCTGCTGTGGCATGACTACCTCTTCCGGCCCGGCATGACGGTGCTGGACCTGGCCTGCGGCGAGGGGCGCCACGCGCTCAAGGCGGCCCAGTGGGGAGCCACGGTGACCGCGGTGGACCAGGACGACACGAAGCTGGAGACTGGCCGCGAGGCGGCGGAGCGGCTTGGGGTCACGGTGGACTTTCAGTCGGTGGATCTGGCGGGCGAATGGCCCGAGTTCGGCACCTACGACGTCGTGCTGCTGTTCAACTATCTTGATCGCCCGCGCATGGCCGACGTCAAGGCTGCGGTCGCGCCGGGCGGCCTCCTCCTGATGGAGACCTACCTCGAGTGGCAGCGGGCCCTGGGATGGGGCCCGAGCAAGGACGAGCATCTGCTCGCCCCCGGCGAACTCACCCGCCTCGCGTCCCCGTTCGAACTGCTGCATGGCCGCGAGGTCTTCGAACCGATCGAGAGCACCAAGGTCCGCGCGGTGGCGTCCATCGCCGCCCAGAAACGGTAAGCGCGCACGGTCGTACGCGCCAACGATCCCGACATGCCCAACCCCCGTCGTGCCTGTATCGTCGCCGGCCTCCGGACGCCTTTCGCCCGGAGCGGCACGGTTTTTCGTGATCTCACGGCCGTCCAGCTCGCCCGCCGGGTGACCCAGGAGCTGCTCGAGCGCACCGCGCTCGACGGCCGTGAGGTGGACGAGGTCGCCTTCGGCCAGGTCGTCGCCTCGGTCCTGTCGCCCAATGTGGCGCGCGAGGTGAGCCTGCTGCCCCAGCTGCCCAGGACGATCCCGGCCTTCAGCGTGAACCGCGCCTGCGCCTCGGCTGGCCAGGCGATCAGCTACGCCGCCGATCAGATCGGGCTCGGTCACGCCGATGTGGTGCTGGCGGGCGGCACCGAGTCGCTCTCCGACATCCCGATTCTGCACTCCAAGCGCTTCAGCCAGATCCTGGTCGACGCCAGCAAGGCCAAGACGCTCGGTCAGCGGCTCGGGGCCTTCGCCCGGGTCCGCCCGAAGGATCTCATCCCGGTCTCGCCGGCGATCGCCGAGCCGTGCACCGGCCAGTCGATGGGGCAGTCGGCGGAGAAGATGGCCAAGGAGAACGGCATCACCCGCGAGGCGCAGGACCGGCTCTCGACCATGAGCCATCAGCGGGCCGCGGCGGCCACCGCGAGCGGCCGCCTGGCCGAGGAGATCGCGCCCTGGTTCGGGGGCCGCGGAATGGACGAGGTGGTGACGACCGACAATCTCATCCGCGGGGATACTTCGCTCGAGGCGCTGGCCAAGCTCAAGCCGGTCTTCGACCGCCGCTACGGCACGGTCACCGCCGGCAACTCGTCGTCGCTCACCGACGGGGCGGCGGTGGTCCTGATGATGGAGGAAGCGAAGGCGCGCTCCCTCGGGTATCGCCCTCTCGCCGCGGTGCGGAGCTACGCCGTGGCGGCGGTGGACCCGGGATGGCAGCTCCTGATGGGGCCGGCCTTCGCGGTGCCCAAGGCGCTCGACCGCGCGGGCATCACCTGGAAGGAGCTGGGCCTGGTCGAGATCCACGAGGCGTTCGCCGCCCAGGTGCTCTCCAACACCGAGGCGTGGGCCTCGAAGGCCTGGGCCGAGAAGCTGGGCCGCGCGGCCCCGGTGGGCGAGGTCGACTGGGACCGCACCAACGTCCACGGGGGCTCGATCGCGATCGGCCACCCCTTTGGCGCCACCGGTGCCCGGATCGCCACCACCCTGGCCAACGAAATGGTGAAGCGGGACGTGCAATTCGGCCTCATCTCGATCTGTGCGCAGGGCGGGATGGGGTTCGCCATGGTCCTGGAGCGCGTATGACCGCCCTGTCGATCGCCAATCACGGCGCCGTGGCCATCCTGACGCTGGACCTCCAGGGTGAACCGGTCAACAAGCTGAACGGCCAGGTGAAGTCGGAGTTCGAGGCCGCGCTGGAGCGGCTCAAGTCGGATGCCGCGGTGAAGGCGCTGATCATCATCTCGGGCAAGTCCGACAATTTCATTGCGGGCGCGGACATCGAGGAGTTCACCCGGCTGTCCACCCGGGAGGAGTTCGAGCGGCTCTCCCGCGAGGGGCAGGAGATGCTGCAGCGGCTGGACGACTTTCCCAAGCCGGTCATCGCCGCCATCAACGGCGCCTGCCTGGGCGGCGGACTCGAGCTGGCGCTGGCCTGCGACTGGCGCATCGCCACCGACCACCCGAAGACCCAGCTCGGCCTCCCCGAGGTGCAGCTCGGGCTCCTGCCGGGCGCCGGTGGATGCCAGCGGCTGCCCCGGCTCATCGGCCTGTCGGCCGCGCTGGGCATCATCATGCCGGGCAAGACCGAAGCCGGGCTCAAGGCGTTCAAGCTAGGCATCGTCGACGAGCTGGTACCGAAGAGCATCCTCCTCGAGACGGCACTCCAGGCGGCAGAGCGGCTGGTCGGGGCGGGCGTCCCGCCCGCCCGGTGCCGGCCCGGCCCGGCGGGGCGGGCTCGCCGGAGCGATCCTCGATCGCAGCTGGTCTGGACGCCAGTTCGTGTACTGGAAGGCCCGGCGGGACACCCTCAAGAAGAGCGGCGGCCACTATCCCGCTCCGCTCGCGGCCCTCGACGTGGTCAAGGCGGGGCTGGAGCAGGGCGCGCGGCCGGGTACCGGGTCGAGCACCAGAAGTTCGGGGAGCTTGCCGCGACCGACGTGTCGCGCAAGCTGATCGAGATCTTCTTCGCGACCACCGCGCTCAAGAAGGACGACGGTCTCCCCGAAGGGGTGACCGCGAAGGCCCGGCCCGTCGAGCGGATCGCGGTGATCGGCTCCGGCTTCATGGGGGCGGGCATCGCGGGGACCGCGGTGAGTACCGCAGGGATCGACGTGCGGGTGAAGGACACCGAGTTACCCGGGTGGGCAAGGGGCTCAAGGCCGCGACCGACATTCTGAGCGGGCGGCTCAAGCGTCGCCGGATCACCCGGTTCGAGTTCGAGCGACTGGCGGCGCTGCTCTCCGGCGGCACCGACTTCAGCGGCTTCGCCCGCATCGATCTGGTGATCGAGGCGGTGTTCGAGGATCTCGAGCTGAAGCGCAAGGTGCTGGCCGAAACCGAGGCCGCGACCGCCGCCGCGGCCATCTTCGCGACCAACACCTCGACGATTCCGATCGCGGAAATCGCCGCCGGGCGAGCCGTCCCGGTCGGGTCCTCGGCATGCACTTCTTCTCGCCGGTGGACCGGATGCCGCTGCTCGAGATCATTCCGACCGCGTCGAACCAGCCCGGAGACCATCGTCACCGCGGTGCACTTCGGACGGAAGATCGGCAAGACCGTCATCGTGGTGCGGGACCACCCCGGCTTCTGGGTCAACCGCATTCTCACGCCCTACATGAACGAGGCCGGCTACCTGTTCTCCGAAGGCGTGCCGATGGACGTGCTCGATCGGGTCATGACCCGCTTCGGGTTTCCGGTGGGTCCGATCACGCTGCTGGATGAAGTCGGGCTCGACGTCGGCGCCAAGGCCGGCAAGGTGATGCACGCGGCGTTCGGCGACCGGCTCACGCCGTCCGATCTGGTCGGCAAGATGCTCGCGGACCAGCGACTGGGCCGGAAGAACGGCAAGGGCTTCTACCTCTATCACAAGGACCAGAAGACCGGTCCCGACGAGAGCGTCTACGACCTGCTCGGGCTCCGTCCCCTGAAGCCGGCCTCGACCGAGCTGATCGAGCAGCGGCTGGTGTACGCCATGCTCAACGAGGCGGCGATGGCCTTCGGCGAGGGCGTCGTCCGCTCGGCCAGGGACGGCGACATCGGCGCCATCTTCGGGATCGGCTACCCGCCGTTCCGCGGCGGACCGCTCCGCTACCTGGATGATATCGGGGCCGGGAAGGCGGTGCAGGTGCTGCGCTCCCTGGAGGCCAAGTTCGGCGCGCGATTCACGCCGGCGGAGACGCTGGTCAGCATGGCCGCCAACGGGGGACGGTTCTACCCGGCGTCCTGAGCGCACCGGACCTTTCCCCACTCCCCGTGCCCCGACCCGGCGGTCGCGGGGTGACAACCCGGCGCAACTCGGGATAGCTTCACGGTGTGAGCCCACACCCCGCAGGATCGGCTGCCGATCCCCTTGCCGCGCTGCGCGCCGCGCTCGCCGACCGCTACGAGCTGGAGGACGAGATCGGCCGGGGTGGCATGGCGCTGGTCTACCGGGCACGGGATGTCCGCCACGACCGGCTGGTCGCCATCAAGGTGCTGCGCGCCGGCCTGCTCGCGGCGGGCGAGTCCTCCGAGCGCTTCCTGCGCGAGATCCGGTTCGCGGCCCAGCTCACCCATCCCCACATCCTGCCGCTGTACGACTCGGGGGAGATCCCCGACCCCACCGGGCCGCCGACCCTGTTCTACGTGATGCCCTTCGTGGCCGATGGCTCGCTCCGGGAGCGGCTCCGCAGCGAGGGGCGGCTGCCGGTCGACCAGGCGATCCGGCTGATCTGCGCCGCGGGGGCCGCGCTCGACTACGCCCACCGCCGCAACATCGTGCACCGGGACATCAAGCCCGAGAACATCCTGCTGCAGGACGGCGAGCCGGTGGTGGCGGACTTCGGAGTGGCCCGGGCGCTCAGCGAGGAGTGCGACCGGGAGGTGATGACCGCGCCGGGGCTCGCCATCGGCACCCCGGCGTACATGAGTCCGGAGCAGGCGAGCGGCGACCCGGTGGTGGACGCGCGCAGCGACCAGTACGCGCTGGCCTGCGTGCTCTATGAGCTGCTCGCCGGCGAGCCGCCCTTCACCGGCACCGGCGCCCGCGCCACGATGGCCCGGCACGCGACCGAGATCCCCCCGTCGCCGCGGATCCGCCGTCCCGAGATCCCGGTCGCGCTGGAGCGGGTGCTGCTGCGGGCGCTGGCCAAGGAGGCGGGCGAGCGGTTCGAGTCGGTGGCGGCCTTCTGTGAGGCGCTGGTGACGCCGCTCTCCGGCCTCACCGAGTCTACCGCGGTACCGCGTCGCCGGGGCGTCGCGGTGCTCCCCTTCACCAATGCCAGCCCGGACCCCGACAACGAGTACGTGAGCGATGGGATCACCGACGAGCTGATTCACGCCCTGGCCCATGTGGAGGGGCTGACGGTCGCGCCCCGGACCTCGGTCTTCGCGCTCAAGGGGCGGCACGAGGATGTGCGCGCCGTCGGCGCCATGCTCGGCGTCTCGGTGGTGCTCGAGGGGAGCGTCCGCCGCGCCGGCGACCGCTTCCGCATCACCGCCCAGCTCTCCGACGCCGCCGACGGCCGGCTGCTCTGGTCGGAGCGGTTCGACCGGGAGGATCGCGACATCCTCGCGCTGCAGGACGAGCTCGCCCGCACCATCGTGGCGACGCTGAGATCCGGCATTCTCACTCCCGGTGTGCTCGGCCAGGTGGCGCCGCGGCGCTCCACCACCAATCACCGCGCCTATCATTTCTACCTCCGCGGCCGCCACGCCTGGAACAAGCGCACCGGCGCCGACATGGTGCAGGCGGTGCGCTTCTTCGAGCAGGCCATCGCCGAGGATCCCGGCTTCGCGCTGGCCTACACCGGGCTGGCCGACGCCTACGCCCAGTACGTGGACTATCGCGCCATGCCGGTCGCGGAGGGGCTCGGCCGCGCCCGCGAGGAGGCGAAGCGGGCGATCGCGCTGGACGACTCCCTCGCCGAGGCCCACACCTCGCTCGCGTGGGTGCTGTTCATCTACGACTGGGACTGGCAGGCGGCGGAACGCGAATTCCGCCGGGCGCTGGAGCTCGATGCCGGCTACGCCAGCGCCCGGCAGTGGTATTCGTGGTATCTCGCCGCGATGGGCCGGATCGGGGAGTCGCTGGTGGAAGGGGAGCGGGCCGTGGACCTCGACCAGGCCTCGGTCTCGATCCGCCGCAGCATGGGCTGGCTGCACTACTACGCGCGCACCCCGGAGCTGGGAATTCCGCACCTCCGGCGGGCGCTGATCATGAACCCGGAGTCGCCTGACAATCACCTGATGCTGGGGGTCCTGCTCACCCAGGCGGGCCGGCTGGAAGACGCCCGTGAGGCGATCCACGCGGCGCTCGACCTCTCCCCCGAGGACAGCCACGGGCTGGTGTCGCTGGCCCACGTGGACCGGCTGCAGGGCCGGCACCCGCAGGCGGAGGCGACGTGGGGACAACTGGAGGCGATGACCCGCACCCGCTACGTCTCCCCCACCGACTTCGCCAGACTCGCGCTCATCCTGGAGCGACCGGATAGCGCGTTCGAATGGCTGGACCGGGCGTACGCCGGCCGGCGCGGCTGGCTGGCCTACCTCAAGGTGGATCCGCTGTTCGATCCGGTGCGCGACGATCCGCGGTTCGCGGAGCTGCGCCGCCGGATGCGGCTGGCGTGACCCGCCGCAGCGTCGCGGGCGTCGCCCTGGCGCTGCTGCTGGCCGGGCCCGCGCCGATTGCGGCGCAGGTGGTACGCGGGACGCTGGTCGAGGCGGGGTCGCGCCAGCCGGTCGCTGCGGCCCTGATGCAGCTGCTCGCCGACGGGGACACCATCCGCGCCACCGCGGTCTCGAACGAACAGGGCCGATTCGCCACGGCCGCGGTCACCCCGGGGAGCTACCGCCTGCGGGCACTCCGCATCGGATACCTGGCGTGGACCTCCGAGCGCTTCTCCCTCGCCGCGGGACAAGTCCGCGACGACACGCTCGCCGTCACCTCACCACCCGTGGTGCTCGACGAGATCGTCATCGAGGCCAACAGCCCCTGCCGCGGCAGCCCCGAGGCGGACCGCCGCATGGCGCTCCTGTGGGACGAGGCGCGCAAGTCACTCAGCCTCGCCCGCGCCAGCGAGAGTGAGGCGCTCTCCTTCCGCACCATCCTCTCCCGGTGGTTCGTCGACCCCAGTGGCCGGCAGGCGGAGCTGCGCCGGTGGGAGGTCTTCAACCAGGGCCGCTGGCCCATCGTCACCCTCCCTCCCGACAGTCTGCTGCGCGCCGGCTTCGTCCAGCCGGGCGACACCATCCTCGGCCCGACCTACTACGGGCCCGATGCCGCGGTGTTCTTCTCCGACGGCTTCCTCCAGACGCACTGCTTCCGCCTCGTCCGCTCCCCCCCGAAGTCTCCCCCGCTGCTGGGCCTGGGGTACGAACCGATCCGGGGGCGACCGGTCCCGGACATCGAGGGGGTGCTGTGGCTCGATCCCAAGACCACGGCGCTGCGGCGGCTCGAGTATCACTACTCCGGACTCTGGGACTGGGTGCCGAAGCATGGCACGGGGGGCGCGATCGACTTCGGACTGCTGCGCACCGGGCAGGTCGTGATCACCGGATGGGAGATCCGCGCCCCGGTGGCGCGCACCATCCCCTATGCACTCGGCGATCAGACACCGTGACGAGGACACCCGGCCGTACTTCGGCACCCGCAAGGTGCTGCTGCACGGCTTCAGGGTCGAGGCCGGCGCGGTGCAGGAGGTCCTCGGCGCCGAGCAGCGGTTGCTCTGGCAGCGACCCGACTCCGATCCGGACTGGCACCCTAAACAACCGATACAGAGCGACTTAGCGCCCAAGCCGACTTCCGGGCCGGCCTGGGGTGGTGAATACCGCCCTTTGTCGTTGTGCGCCATGCTCTTGCGCCGAAATTCCCCGACCATACGTTGGACGTGCGGACTGCGTCCATTACTGTCAATAATCACTACAGGTCGATCGGCTGATGCCCTCGGGCGTTCCCAGCGAGATGCCTACCCGCCAGTTCCCTCGCGCCCTTCGGGCACGGGTGCGGGTGGCGTATGCGGTGGCCTGGGAGGCGCTGGTCAGCACTCATTCGGAGCAGGCCCGCCAGTTCATCGGCGAGTTCTCCAACCGGGTGGAGCCGCTGGAAGCGCTGGAGCTGTATCTCGCCACGGTACCGGTCGCGGAGGCGATGCGGGAGCCGGTGAGAACCCGGACCCTCAGCTCCCTGGATCTGGATTGCCTGCCGCAGCAGACGCCCTTTCCGGCCCTGCGTGGCTGGCGGCTGTTGCGTATCGACCTGCTGATCAAGCTGATCCGCTATCGCCGCGACTATGCGGAGAAGACCGTGGAGCTCGCCCGGCTGGTGGGGGCGCGAGCCGAGGAGGCGGTCACCGCGACGCACGTCAACAACGCCAGGCAGTTCACCGAACTGCTTGACGGGCATCTGCCGGTGGAGCGGGCGGTCGGAGAGTACCTGCGGGCGTTCTATCTCTCGCTCGGGGCGGGACAGCTGGTGATGCAGCGGGTGAAGTCGGAGGCGGCGGGGAGCCAGCTTGCCGCGCAGTACGAGAGCGGGCCGGCTCCCGATCCGGAGTTGCTGGAGCAACCGGAGGAAGAAGGGGAGGAACCTCCCCCGGAGCAGCACTACAGCGCGCCGCCGAGCTCCGCATTGCTGGGATAGCGCTTCATCAGCGTCAGCACCTGCTGCATGGCGTCGACCGCGGAGACCGGCGCGAGGCGGTTGCGGAGCGCCTGGGCAACGGCGAGCAAGGGCGGCGGGAGCAGGAGCTCCTCGCGCCGAGTGCCGCTCGCCTTGAGGTCGATCGCCGGGAAGATCCGCCGCTCGGCCAGCTCGCGGCTCAGCGTCAATTCGCTGTTCCCCGTCCCCTTGAACTCCTCGTAGATCACCTGGTCCATCTTCGAGCCGGTGTCGATCAGCGCGGTGCCGATGATCGTCAACGAGCCGCCGCCCTTCGATTCGTCGATCCGGCGGGCGCTGCCGAGGAACTTCTTGGGCTTCTCGAGCGCGGAGGAATCGAGCCCGCCGGTCATGGTACGGCCGGTGCCGCGCTCGACGGCGTTGTAGGCCCGGGCCAGACGGGTGATGGAATCGAGAATCAGGATCACGTCCTCGCCCTGCTCCACCCGGCGCCGGGCCCGCTCCAGGGTCAGCTCGGCCACCGCCACGTGCCGCTCCGCGGGGAAATCGAAGCTGGAGGCGATGACCTCCCCGTAGCCGACCATCTCCATCTCGGTGACTTCCTCCGGGCGCTCGTCCACCAGCAGGATCAGCAGCAGCGAGTCGGGATAGTTCTTGGCGACCCCCTCCGCGACCGACTGCAGCACCATCGTCTTGCCGGCCTTGGCCGGCGCCACGATCAGCGCCCGCTGCCCCTTGCCGAAGGGGCAAAGGAGATCGATCACCCGGTTGGTGTAGTCGGGCTGGCCGAAGCGCTTGAGCCCGCAGTCGAGCAGCAGTGGTGCATCGGGGTGGATGGCGCCGAGGCTGGCGAAGTTGGGCCGGCGGCGGGCCTCGTCAGGCGAGCGGCCGTTGACCAGCGTCACCTTCTCGAGCGGTGCGGACTTGCCGCGGCCCTGGGGACGGCCCACCTCGCCGCTGATCTCGTCGCCGCTGCGCAGCCCGTACTGGCTGATCAGCCGCGGGGCGACGTAGAGATCGCCGTCTTCGGGGAGATAGACTGAACTGGCGGCGCCGGAGGAAGCCGGCGCCGCGATCACTGAGTTCCAGAATGCCGAGGGGGGAGCTGAAGTCATCCACCGGCAATATAGCGGGTCGAGTCGCTCCTTGACTCGGCACCGGACGGGAGGCACTCTCAGGTCATGCCACGACGGTCTTCCGGCCTGCTGCTCGCCAGGGCGCCGATTGCCACTCCGGTCCGGGTCCGCGACCCCTGAATGTCCCCGCCTGATCTCCTGTTCTACGACGGCGGCTGCGGGCTCTGTCACCGCACCGTGCTCTTCACCCTGCGACGCGATCTCGAAGGCACCCGCTTCCACTTCGCCCCGATCGGTGGCGAGGCCTTCCAGTCGGCGTTCACCCCGGTCCAGAAACAGTCGCTGCCTGACAGCATCATCCTCCGCACCGCCGACGGCCGCACCCTGACCCGCTCCGACGCGGTCCTGCACATCGGAGAGCGACTGGGCGGGATCTGGGGAACCCTCGCCCGGCTGGGGAGCCTGCTGCCCCGCTGGCTGCTCGACTGGGGCTACGACCGGATCGCGAGCGTGCGGAAGCGGATCTTCGCGGTCCCGAAGACGGACTGTCCGATCCTGCCCGCGGAGCTGAGGGGTCGGTTCCTCGCCTGAGAAGGGAAAGGGGAAAGGGGAAAGGGGGAAGGGGAAAGGGAAAAGGGATGCTGGCCGCTCCCATTCCCCTTCCCCTTTTCCCGTTTCCCCCTTTTTGTGTTCACACCACCACCGTCCCCTCCCGTCCCGCCAGCTCCCGGAACAGCGCGCTGAGTCGCTGGGTCATCGGTCCCACGCTGCCGTCGCCGATGGTGCGGCCGTCGATCCGGGTCACCGCGGCGAGTTCGCCCATCGTGCCGGTGCAGAAGGCCTCGTCGGCGCGGTACGCCTCCGCCAGCGAGAGGTCGCGCACCTCGTGCGGGATGCCGTGCTCGGTCATCAGCTCCAGCACCGTCGCCCGGGTGATCCCCTCGGGGCAGGCGGCCGTGGTGCTGGTCCGCACCACCTGCTTCTCGACGAAGAACAGGTGGGTGGCGTTGGTCTCGGCGATGAAGCCGCGGGTGTCGAGCATCAGCGCGTCATCGGCGCCGGCGGCGTTGGCCTCGATCTTGGCGAGGATCGACTGGATCAGGTTGCAGTGATGGATCTTGGGGTCGAGGCAGTCGGGCGGCGGGCGGCGCACCGAGCTGGTGATCAGGGTCAGCCCGCTGGTCCAGTAGACCGGAGGCTTGTGCTCCGCCAGGACGATCAGCGTCGGTCCCGACTGATTGAGCCGCGGGTCCATTCCCGAGGTCACCTTCACGCCGCGAGTGAGGGTGAGGCGGATATGCACCCCATCGTTCATGCCGTTCGCCGCGAGGGTCTTCCGGATTTCCGCGATGATCTGTTCGGCCGGGGGAATCTGCGCAAAGGCGAGCGCCTGGGCCGAGTGCCGGAGCCGTTCGAGATGCTCGGTCAGGCGGAAGATCCGGCCGTGGTAGAGTCGGAGTCCCTCCCAGACGGCGTCGCCCCCCTGCACGGCGGAATCGAACGGGCTCACCCCGGCCTGGTCGCGGTGAACGAGGGTCCCGTTGATGTTGACCAGGAGGTCGCGGTTCTGCGGATTGAACTGTTGCAGCATGTCGGGTTCCCGGCGGCGGAGAGGGGACTACGAGCGGAACGCGGCCAGCTCCTCGTAAAACGGCAGGCACTCATCGAGCAGCCCGCGGAGTTCGGGCGGGACGGCGCGCTCCCGCGGACGATACGGCTCGAAGCCGGTCGACTGCTCCACGGCATCGTACCAGTACCTGGCCCAGACCCCGTCGGTGGGGCGGCGACCGGGCGGCCAGTGCAGCATCCGCTCGCTGAAGGGGACCCCGACGGCGGCACAGAAGCGGGTGAGCGTGGCGCGGGGGTCGCGCAACACGTCCTCCGCGTCCAGCACCGGCGGCGTGGTGCCGGTCCGGTCGCGCACGAAACGGAAGATCTCGACCTGCTGGGGGAACCCGGTGTCGCGCAGCACCGGCGGCCCCATCCTGGCGGCCAGCGAGACCAGCACCTCTGCGGGATGCCGGATCAGGAAGCCGTTGCGGAGCTGAAGCAGCCACTCGCCCCTCAGATGCGGCAGCCAATGGTGGGTCATGTGCTTCTGGTAATAGATGGCGCGGCCATGTGGCACCGGCCCGGTGATGTCGGCGACGACCTTCCGCCAGTCGCTCTCGTGATGCGCGATCACCTCGTCGACGCCCGGATGCGCCACCGTCACCTGGGTGAGGTAGTGGGCGTACAGCGGCTCGTCCACCACCCAGGTGTCGGGCCGATTCTCCCAGGCGCGCAGCATCGCGGTGGAGATGTTGCGCGGGCCGGACCACATCGCGATGCGGGTGGGCGGCTCGGCCCGCGGCCCCCCATCAGCCGCGTCGCCAGCATGTTTATGCATCGCTTGTAGCCCCTCCGTCCGCCGGTTACGATTGGGCCTCTGTTTCACCCTGCCGAGGAATATTTCGACATGATGCGCACCGGCCTTCTCTGGCTGTCCGAGCAACAGCAGGTATTTCGGTTCGTGCGGAGCAATTCCGTGGCCCGGAAGTTCGCCTCCCGCTTCGTGGCGGGGGAGACGATCGATACCGCGGTCGACGCCGTGCGCGACCTGAACAAGCGCCGGATCACCGCTTCGCTCGACCTGCTCGGCGAGAGCGTCACCCGGGAGAGCGAGGCCGCCCAGGCCCGGGACACCTATCTCCGGATGCTGGAGCGGATCGCGGAGACCAGAGTCGACTCCAACGTCTCGGTCAAGCTCACCCAGATGGGCTTCGATATCAGCGAGCCGGCCTGTCTCGCCAATATGACCGCGATCCTGGAGAAGGCCAAGGCGCTCGGTACCTTCGTCCGCCTGGACATGGAAAGCTCGGCCTACACCCAGCGGACCCTCGACTTCTTCTCCCAGAAGCTCTTCGGGAGCTACCGGGCCCACACCGGCGTGGTCATCCAGTCCTGCCTGCGCCGCTCGGAAGCCGACATCAACGCGCTCATCGAGATGCAGGCACGGGTGCGGCTCTGCAAGGGCGCCTACCTCGAGCCGCCGGAGGTGGCCTTTCCCGACAAGGCCGACGTCGACCGGACCTACGTCACGCTGATGGAGCGGCTGATGGAACGGGGCAACTACCCCGCGCTCGCCACCCACGACCAGGCCATCATCGCCCACGCGCGCGACTACTCGAAGGCGAAGGGAATCGACCCGGCCCGGTTCGAGTTCCAGATGCTCTACGGCGTCCGCCGCGACCTGCAGGACCAGCTCCGCGCCGCCGGCTTCAACGTGCGGGTGTATGTTCCCTTCGGCACCCAGTGGTATCCCTACCTGATGCGTCGCCTCGCCGAACGGCCGGCCAACATCGCCTTCATCCTGGGCAACGTGGTCCGCGAGGCGGTACGCTTCCCGACATGACCGAAGTGACGCTCGGCGGCTACATGGAAAAGCATGACCGGGCGGCGGCGTTCGGCGGCAACGATGGCCAGTCCTACTCGGTCGGCATCTTCGTCGAGGAGGAGCCCGACGACCTCGGCCGCTATGGCGCCTCGCTGCTGTTCGTCCGCTGGTCGCCCGCCGGGGACCGTCCGGTGGGCCACGTCGAATCCCAGGTGCTCGCCTGGGGCCGCACTCCCGAAGACGCCGAGGAACGCATCAAGGCCATGTCGCTGTACGACGTGAAGGCCGCGCTCGACGAGGCCATCAGCCGGACGCCGCGCGAGTGGTGACCGGCACGGTGCTCGAGCGCGACGGCTCGATCTATCGCGTGCTCACCGCCGAGGGCGAAGTCCGCGCCATCCTCCGCGGGAAGATGAAGCGCGAGATGCCCAAGGTCGTCGTCGGCGACCGGGTGCGGCTCGATGAAGAGGGCGAGGGGGGCGTGCGCGGCATCGCGGGCGTCGAGGATCGCACCAGTCTGCTCGCCCGCCGGGTCCCCGAGGGCAGGGGCCATCGCCCGGTGGCCGCCAACGTCGACCAGGTGTTCGTGATCACCGCCACCAAGAGCCCCGACCCGGTTCCCCAGCTCGTCGATCGCCTGCTGGTGGTGGCGGAGGCGAACGGCATCCCGGCCGCGGTGGTGCTCAACAAGGTGGATCTCGACCCCGCCGATGCCCTGGCCGAGCGGTTCCGGCGCGCGGGCTACCCGGTGCACCGGACCAGCGTGAAGACGGGGGCGGGGCTCGTCGAGCTCAAGGCCGCCCTCGCCGGCCGGGAGAGCGTGATCACCGGTCCCTCCGGGGCGGGGAAGTCGAGCCTGCTGAACGCGCTGGAGCCGGGACTCAAGCTGCGGATCGGCGAGCTCAGCCGGAAGATCAGCCGGGGCAAGCACACCACCGTCAGCGCGATCATGGTGCCGCTGAGCGGCGGCGGCTACCTGGTCGACACGCCGGGATTCAGCGAGGTCGGGCTCTGGGGCATGGAGCCGAATGAGCTGGCCAACTGCTTCCCCGAGTTCCGGCCGCTGGTCGACGCCTGCAAGTACGCCGACTGCAGTCACACCCACGAACCGGGGTGTGCGGTGCTCGGCGGGGTGCAGGCCGGCACGGTGCAGGCGGACCGGGTGGAGAGCTATCGGGCGCTGTTAGGCGAGCTGCAGGAGATGCCGAAGGACTGGGAGTAGGGGGCCGACGGGACGACGGGTCGGGGGGTGAAGCCGACCTGCATCCCCTCGTCCCCTCGGCCCGTCGTTCCCTCGGCCCGCTTCATGCCGCAGGCCTATCCTGACCGGTGCCCGGCGCCGGTTGAGTGGGTGGGGTCGGTGCCTTCCCCGATCGGATCGTGAATCGTGGGAATCAAACCGTGAGTGTCCTCGGTCGGACCGTGATCCTCCGCTGAAAAATCGACAGCATGCCCGATCGAATCGTGAGTCTCGGGAAGAATTCGGGAGCCTCCCCGCCCGGACCGTGATGTTCTGCTGAAAGATCGACACCTTCCCTGATCGGATCGTGAGTCGCGGGAATCAAACCGTGAGTGTCCTCGCCCGGACCGTGATGCTCCGCTGAAAGATCGGCACCTTCTCCGATTGGATCGGGAGTCGCGGGAATCAAACCGTGAGTGTCCTCGGCCGGACCGTGATGTTCCGCTGAAGAATCGACACTTTCCCCGATCGGATGGTGAGTCACGGCAAGATTTCGTGAGCCTCCCCGGCCAAACCGTGGCCTTCCGCTGCAAAACCGACAGCGTCCCGCGCAGGATCGTGAGTCGCCGGAATCAAATGGTGAGCGGCCCCCGCCGGATCGGGACCCTCCGCGGAAGGTTCGCCAGCACCCCGGATGCGGTGGATATCCGCGGGGTGCGGGTGAGCCCGGGCGGCCTAGGGCGAGGGAGGCAGTTCGCCGAGCGCTTCGAGATCGGCCAAGTCCTTCCGTCGCCCGCTCGCGCGCTTGTTGGCGATCAGGTCGGCACGTCCCAGAAAGGGCACCCGGTGCCCCCGTACGTCGTGCACGGTCCGCCCAGCCCAGGCCGCGGCGAAGTCCGGCAGCCCGCTGAGACTGGTGAGCACGTCGATGCGATTCGGGGGGAGACCGAGCTGGATGATCGGACCGGCATGGTCGAAGTCAGCTCGGGTGATGCCAAGACTGGTAAGCGGGGCGCCGAACTCGGCCAGCGCCCGCCAGACCCGCTCCGCATTGGCCGGCGACGGCTCCACCCACACATCCAGGTCCTGGGTGCCACGCGGCACTCCGTGGACGGCCAGCGCGTGCGCGCCGATCACCAGAAACCGTGCCTCGCTCGCGAGCAGCGCGCGCAGGATGTCCAGCCAGTCGTCGTTCACGCGCGATGCGAGACTTGAATCGGGAGGGCTTCACGGGACGTGCGGGGCCATGGCCGCCCGGTCAGGAGCCACATGCGCCGGGAGAGCTCCCAGACCATGGCGATGCGTTCTTCGGCGGTCGTGCTGGCGGAGAGATCGTCGCCCGACGCCTCTCCCTGGGCGAGGAGCCGGACGGGCCAAGGGGAGCGGGGCGAAGGGCCGGGACCGTCGGTGGGCGAAGCCATGCGAGGAAATCTAGGTTTCATCCAAAGGCCGGCAACCCCAGCGAGGTCCTTCACCCCGGGGCCGCGCGCGCCTTCGCGGCCCCGCCACATTCACTTCCCCTCCTCCGTCAGTCGGCTCAGCGCGTCCTTCGCGTCCTTGACTCTGCCGATGGCAGCCGAATCGGGCTTGTCCCACAGCCGCAGGAATTGCCCATAGCCGAAGAGGGCTTCGTCCCTGCGCCCGGCGGCCTCGGCGGCCCGGCCGAGGGCGAGGTACGCCAGAGGTACCGCCCCGAGATCGTTCACGAAGCCGTAGTGAAGCAGCTTGAGCCCCTGGTCGCGCGTGTTGGGGCGCGCCGCCAGCGCCGCACCGAGTTGCAGCCGGAGAGGTGCAGAGAAGAAAGAGTTGCCGCCTAGTCGTTCGGCTCCGGTCTGGAGCAGACGGATGCCGGTGGTAGTGTCACCCGCCATGAGTGCCCGCCAGCCGAGCGCACCCTGATACGCGCCGCGCAGGAATTCCGGGAACTTCAGGGAATCGCGCACCGCGCTATCCAGAATCCGACCGGCCCGCTGAGCATCGCCGCGTGAGAGCAGGATGGCAGCGTGGAAGTAGGCGACAAAGGGGTTGTCGTTCGGGGCGCGCTCGAAACCCTCGAAGAACGACTTTCCGTAACCGTCCGGGGCGATACCGAGAATCACCGGCGCGAGATAGAGCGCCTCGGCCTGCTGCTGGTTGATTTTCGAAAGCGAATCCGCGATTCGCGCCGCCTCATCGAATCTCCCTACACTAGACAACAGCAGCGCTCGCCCCATCGCCATCTGGAATAGGTTCTGGTCGCCCGGACTGGTGACGACGACAGCGCCAATTGCGTTCTCAAACCGATCCACTGCGCGGATCCCGGAGGCTCCGGCTCCCGACTGCGCCTCCATCAGCGCCGCCGAGGTCGCCCCCATGTGCTGCTGCAAGGAGGCGGCAGTGGCGGAATCAAGGGCGACGTGGCCCCAGACGAGTGTCCCCGCCGCGGCGTAGGCGTTCGCCTCGGACGAAGAGGCCGAGCGACGATACAGGGCGAGGTACTTGAAGAACCCCACCGAATCCCCATCGAGAAGGGTCACCTCGAGCGGGTGGATCGCTGAGGGAGTGAGCGTCGAGTCCAGGGCCAGCACCCGATCGAATGGCTCAACCAGCTCCCTGGGAGTGAGGCCGGTCAACTGATGCGTGTGGAACTGGGTTTCGCCCAGCAGGTTCCAGCCTTCGATGTCATCCGGGTAGGCGGCAACGTACTTCCGCATGCTGTCGATGGCGGCCAGTTTGCCGTACGAGAACATCTGATAGGCAACCACGAGTTCGCGCTCTCGGGCCGGCAGTTTTCCGCTGAAGCGGAGCGCTGCCTCGCTCGCTTCGCGGGCACGGGGCAGGGCGTAGCCGCCCTTCCAGCCCAGCGCCATGGCGAGCCGGTACTGCGCCAGCGCGAACGTTGAATCGTGTTCGACGCTCCGTTGAAAAGCGGCGGCTGCCGAATCCCATTCGGATCGGCGATAGCGTTGTTCCCCGGTCAGATACTCGCGCATCGCCGCGAGCGAAGTGGTGGTCAGCGCACCGAGCCGGAGCGAGGGGACCGGTTCCTTGGACCGCCAGATCTCGCGGACCAGGGAGAGGCTCAGTTCGTCCACTAGGGTGAGCACGCTGTCGGCGGCGCCGTCCACCTGGGCGTGCGCCAGCGACTTTCCGTCCTGGGCGTAGAGGTCCGCACTCACTCGTACCCGGCCGCCGGTGGCCACGATGCTGCCGACCAGCGCCGCGCTGGCGTTCACCGCGCGGGCCACCCCCAGCGCCGTCTCCAGGTCGGCGCCTCGGCCGCCGGCCTTCTTCCAGCGGGATCAGCACGGCGCGCGGATCGGCCGCCTGGATCCCGCCGACGGTGTTGAGGTTGGTCGAGAGCAGGTCGACCATCCCCTCGCCCATCAACTCCACGCCCGCGCCCGCGGTGCTGAAGGGCATGACCGCGATGCGCTCGGCGCCCGCCACCACCGGGCCCTTCCGCTGCGGTCCGAACAGGATCCAGACCAGCGCCGCCAGGGCGACCGCCAGCGGCAGGCCGATGGCGAGCCGCCTGAGCCGGCGACGTTCGGCCAAGCGCGCCGGCCCCGCCGCCCGCCGCCTGCTCCAGCGCCGCGGCGAAGCCGCTCACCGTGGGAAACCGCCGGGCGGGATCGGGGTCGAGCGCCCGGGCCACGGTCGCCATCCGCCTCGGGGGGCGTGGTGCGCTCGATCCTGCTGAGCCTCGGCCGGGGACCGGTGAGGCTCTTGCTCAGCACCGCCTGGACGGTGTGGCCGGCGAAGGGCGCGTTGCCGGTCACCATCTCGCAGAACACGCAGGCCAGCGAGTACTGGTCGCTGCGGGCGTCGACTGTCGCTCGCGGTCGCCTGCTCGGGACTCATGTAGGCGGGAGTGCCGATCGCGAGCCCGACGCCGGTCAACTGGCCCGCCCCCTCCTGTGCGGCGGTGAGCGCCCGGGCGATGCCGAAGTCCGCCACCACCGCGTGCCCGCCGGAGAGCATGATGTTCTCCGGCTTGATGTCCCGATGGACGATGCCCCGCTCGTGGGCGTAGCTCAGGGCGCTCGCGACTTCGCGGATCAGGGTCACCGCCAGCTCGAAGGGCAGCTTGCCCTCGCGGGTGAGCCGGTCGCGCAGCGACTCGCCCTCGATGAACGGCATGACGTAGTAGAGAATGCCGCCGGCGTCGCCCGAGTCGTAGAGCGGCACGATGTGCGGGTGCTGCAGCCGGGCCGAGAGCTCGATCTCCTGCAGGAAGCGCTCGCCGCCGATCGCGGCGGAGAGTTCGGGCCTGAGCACCTTGATGGCCACCGGCCGGCGGTGCTTGAGGTCGGTGGCGCGAAAGACCGTGGCCATGCCGCCCTGTCCGGCCAGACCGTCGATGGTGTAGCGGTCGCTCAGAGCGGCGGTCAGCCGCGCGCGGAGATCGGTCACGAGGGCTTCCGGGTCCACCGTTCGGTGTCCCGCTGCTCCACCTTCGCCAGCATCCGGGCGAAGGCGGCGCCGAGATCGATCCCCTCACGGTTGGCCATGCAGACCAGGACGAAGATGATGTCCGCCATCTCCATCGCCATGTCGCCGTCGGGCTCGTCCGGCTTCTTGGTCTTCTGGCCGAAGCGGTGGTTCACCTCCCGGGCCAGCTCGCCGACCTCTTCGGTGAGCCGGGCCATGTTGGTCAGCGGGTGGAAGTAGCCCTCCTCGAACTGGCTGATCCACGCGTCCACCCGGCGTTGGCACTCCGCCAGGGTCAGCTCAGGCTCCGGCATTGACCAGCTCCTCCTCGGTGCCGCGCTCCCCGATCTGCTGCCGCCACATGGCGTAGTACAGTCCCTTCTGATCCAGCAGGTCGTCGTGCTGGCCGCTCTCCACGATCCGTCCCCGCTCCAGCACGAAGATGCGGTCGGCGTGCATCACCGTCGACAGCCGGTGCGCGATCAGGACGGTGATCTGCGGCCGGGTCCGCGAGACGTCGCGGATGGTGCTGCTGATCTCCTCCTCGGTGAGCGAGTCGAGGCTCGAGGTCGCCTCGTCGAAGACCATGACCGCCGGATGGCGGAGCAGCGCGCGCGCGATCGACAGCCGCTGCTTCTCGCCGCCGGAGATCTTCATCCCGCCTTCGCCGATGGTGGTGTCCAGTCCCCTGTCGGCCCGGGCCAGCAGCGAGTCGCAGGCCGCCTGCTGCAGCACCGCGATGCACTCGGCATCGGTTGCGCGCGGATTGACGAACAGCAGGTTCTCCCGGATGGTGCCGGAGAAGAGCTGGGTGTCCTGGGTGACGAAGCCGATCTGCTCCCGGAGCTGCTCGAAGTCGATCTGGCTTCCCGGGTGGCCGTTGTACAGAATCTCCCCCTCGATCGGGGTGTAGAGGCCCACCAGCAGCTTCACCAGCGTGGTCTTGCCCGAGCCGGACGGCCCGACGAAGGCGACAGTCTCGCCCCGCCGCACCTCGAAGGAGATCGCGGTCAGCGCGTGGCGCGAGGCCGAGCGGTGCCGGAAGCCGACCTGCTCGAAGGCGAGCGTCTGGATCCCCTCGAGCGGCACCGGCGAGGTGGGCCGGATCTCCCGGGGAATCTTGAGGATCGCCTCGAAGTTGTTGAGCGAGACCTCGGCCTCGCGATAGACGTTGATGATGTTGCCCAGCTCCTGCAGCGGGCCGAAGATGAAGAACGAATAGATGAACAGCGAGAAGAACTGGCCCACGCTGATCTGCTGATCGTAGATCAGGTACATCATCACGAAGAGGATCGTGGTCCGCAGGAAATTGACCACCGTCCCCTGGATGAAGCTCAGGCTCCGGATGTACTTCACCTTCTTGAGCTCGAGCTTGAGGATCTTGGCCGTGGTGCCGTTGAGCCGCGCGATCTCCTGCTGCGAGAGGCCCAGGCTCTTCACCAGCTCGATATTGCGCAGCGATTCGGTGGTGGCGCCGGCGAGGGCGGTGGTCTCCGCCACGATGGTCTTCTGGACCGTCTTGACCTTGCGGCCGAGGGTGCTGCTCACCCAGCCGATGATGGGGATCGTGGCGAAGTAGATCGGCGCGATGATCCAGTGCACGCTGATGGCGTAGATCGTCACGAAGATGATGCCGACCAGCGTGGTGAAGAGGATGTTGATCGAGGCGGCGATCAGCTTCTCGACATCCGACCGGACCTTCTGCAGCACGCCGAGGGTCTGCCCGCTCCGCTGGTCCTCGAAGACCGCGTAGGGCAGCTCCAGCGAATGGGCCAGTCCGTCGGAGTACATCCGGGCTCCGACCTGCTGGGTGATGAGGTTGATGAAGTAGTCCTGGAAGTTCTTGGCGACCCGCGACACGAACGCGGCGCCGATCATCAGCAGCAGCAGCAGGCTGATTCCCTTGGCGAATTCGAGCGCGGTGTAGCTCGAAGGGCGCAGGGCGTAGTTGTCGATCACCCGGCGCACGATCAGCGGGTCGATCAGCGAGAAGACCTGGTTGATCGCCGCCAGCACCAGTGCGAGCGCCACCAGCTTCCAGTAGTGGCGCAGATAGGAGTAGAGCAGTTTCATCGGAGTGCCGCAATCAGGGCTTTCATGAAGGCCGGGAGGTCGGCCGGCGTGCGGGAGGAGATCAGGTTCCCGTCCACCACGACCGCGCTGTCCTCCCACTGCATGCCGGCGTTGACCAGGTCGTCCCGGATGGCGCCGACGCTGGTGCCCCGGCGCCCCCGGACGATGCCCGCGGAGATCGGCACCCACCCCGCATGACAGATGAACGCGACCGGCTTGCCGGCCTCGAAGATCTCCCGGGTCAGGGAGAGCACCTTGGGGTAGCGCCGCAGCGTGTCAGGCGCGTACCGCCGGAATCACCAGCCCGTCGAAGCTCGCCGATCGATCTGGTCGACGTGGGCATCGACGGTGACCGGATAGGAGCCCCGCTTGCCGTGATAGGTCTTCTCCCCCACGCCCGCGACGACCGTC
>CAWGRU010000013.1:0-221465 GCA_963825065.1 uncultured Gemmatimonadales bacterium | reverse complement strand
CGGCCGCCAGCCGATAGGCCACCCGCGTATGGGGCTCGGCCTCGGCGAGCTGCGCCGCGCTGGGGTCCGTCGCCAGGACCGCCTCGAATTCGGCGGCCAGCCCGATCGCCGCCTGCCCGTTTCCGGTGCCGCAATCCCACGCGAGGTGCCGCCCCGGCGCCAGGGCGGCAAGGTCGGTGAACAGCGCCGGCGGATAGGTGGGGCGGGCCCTGGCGTAGAGCGGGGCGCGGGTCGAGAAATGATCCTGGAAGGCCACGAGCTCAGGTCGCCATGGCACGAGCCAGCGCCCGGCCTGCCTGGGCACGGATGGTCCGATGCACCGGCGGGGCCCACCTCAGCAGCAAGCCCTTCAGGCCGAGGGCCTGCCGTGCCCAGGCGTAAAGGTCGAAGCGATCGCGATGGGTCGCGATCAGCCCATTTGCGAAGGTGAAGGACGCGTCGATGACATTGTGAACCGGACGGCCGGTGGCGCTGTAGGTGTACCACGCCTCCCAGTGCGCCTGGCCCTGCTGCTCGTTCGCCTCGAACCTGGTGGCTTCGACCCTCAGGTCGGTGGCCCGCATGCACAGCATCCGCCACATGGCAGCGACCTGCGCGCCATGGAGGTCGGTGAAGACGGGGTCGGAGAAGTGCGCCTGCGGACCGTAACACTCGGCCATCGCGGCATGATCGTGCCGGGCGAAGGCAGCGTAGAACCGTGCAAGAAGGGCCTGATTGGGGTGCATGCCGCGCGGAGCCTAGTCGTCGGCCGCCGCGATCAACTCATGCGCCCGGGCGATGTAGGCATCGTAGGCCTTGCCCCACAGGCCTGAGAACCGCGACTTCTTGGGGATGTTCTCGATCAGTTCGAGCAGCGGGCGCAACTTGGGATCCGCGTAGTCCGCGGCCTCGATGTCCTCGAGGACGCTGCTCCGGGGAATGAGTCCCTCAAGGTATGCTCGGGCACGTACCGCGATCTCGTGGCGGCGGCCGGCGCGGGGGTCGGTACTCATGGAGGAATCCTCTTCTGGATCGGTCGTGCAATGCTGCCTCATCCGCAAGATAGCACGGCAGCGCGGTCTCGCGGGCGTTGGGGCCGACGAGGTCCCAGTTCCCTACTGTGCCGCCTGCAGGGCGCGGTGCCGGAGCGCGTCGGCCAGTCCCGAGACCACTTCCACCGCTCCCAGCACCCGCAACTGGCTCTCGACGCTCGAATCGGTCGGTTCCACTTCCGGTGCACTCACCCGGCAGACCACCTGGCTGGAAATGCTCAGCCGGGTCGAGTCGTGGGCCGTGAACGCCGAGAAGATGATGACCAGTCCGGGTGACTCGGTGCCGTGCCATGGCTCACTTTCAGACCCCGGTGGCCAGGTGTAGCGGGGAGCCGTCACCCGCTCCGAGACGGGGCTGGCGGCGGTCCAGGTGTAGCCATGGGCCCGGAGCACGCTGTCCCCGAGCTGATATACTGTGGCGAGTGGCGCGGCGACGGTGGCATCGACGCGGATGCTCTTCTCGTCCGCCGGTCCGTTCGGGCACGCGGGGGCGGCTTGCCCGCGGGCCCGAACCGGCAGCAGCGTCAGGGCGAGAATCGGCCAGCAGTAGAACATGGCGGGAGACGTTCGCATCTCAGTTCGTCGGCGTGGAGTCGCCTTTGGCCACGGTCCGTCGTGGAAGCTGTCCCAGGTGATGCCGGGCATGCAGCTCGAGCAGCCGGATGGACATCGGCAGCGGCAGGCGCCCGAAATAGGGGTGGGTGATCTGGCAGTGCGCCGGATCCGGATGGGCGTTGACGGTGATCTCGAGATCGGTGACTGCACGATCGAGGGCCGCGAGCGCCTCCGCTTGTGGCTGGGGCGAAGAGGAGGGACGGGTCTCCCGGGGGGCCCGGGCACCGGCGGGAAACTCGCCGGTCTTCAGCATCCGGCGGAGAAAAATGGTTCGCGCCACGAATCGCTTCCAGGGACCCAGTATCACCGCCATGTGGGCCCGGCCCGCGGCATCCGCCGTGAATGCGCCGATGGACAACATGAGATGCTCGGTGATCAGCGCGGGGGACCAGCGATTTTGCCCGAGGGGACGCAGCCAGGCCTGAGTGTCGAGCCGACCCGCTGCCGCCGCATACTCCCGCACGGCAGCGCGATGGTCCGCCAGCGGAACCGCTTGGGGAGTGGCTTTCTTGCTCATGGGGTTCCTTCCTCGAACTCAATTTCTCGATCTGGTCCTCAGGACGCCAGCCGCACGCCCGAATGATGCCGACCCCCAATCGTCAGCGCTCGCGGGCGAGCGCGGCGCCGGGGTTCGCACCGAGCCGCCGTGAGCCAGCCACCCAACAGGTACAGGCACTGCCCCCGACGGTGGCCGGCCCTGCGGCCGACCAACAGAGGCAGTCCGCCTCCGCGCAAGGTGGAGAATCCCCGGCAGGCCCGCGCCTCGCAATCGCTGTCACGACGGATCGGTTCCGACCATCGTGCTTCGGCGCTCGAGCAGGACGGTGTCCCGCCAGCGGCTGGCCAGTTGGGCGATGCGTTCGCGCCGGCCGACGATCCGAAACCCGCAGGCCTGGTGCAGCTGCAGGCTCGCTGCGTTCTCGGCGAAGATCCCCGCCTGCAGGGTCCAGAGCCCCGCGGTGTCCGCACTCGCGATCAGCGCCCGCAGCAGCAGGCGCCCCACGCCCCGTCCGCGCGCTGCCGCTGCGATGTAGACGCTGACCTCCGCGACCCCGGCGTAGCATTGCCGGCGTGACACCGGTGCCAGCGCCGCCCACCCCAGCAATGCACCGTCGCCGAGCGCCACCAGCCGGTGCTCTCCCAGGTGTCCGGCATCCCAGACCGCCCAGGCGGGCACCTCGGTCTCGAAGGTCGCGCAGCCAGTCGCGATGCCTTCGCCATAGATGCGGGCCACCTCGGGCCAGTCAGTCGCCCGCATCGGGCGGAGGGTGACTGACGGCGCCGACGACTCCGGAGGTCCGCTCGTCATGGCTGGCGAGGCGCGTAGAGAATGATGAGAGCACCGGCGAGGCCGAGTGCCGCCCCGATCAGGTCCCAGCGATCGGGCCGCCCCCGGTCGAGCAGCACGAACCAGCCGAGCGCGCCGACCAGATAGACCCCGGCATAGGCGGCGAAGGTCCGGCCTGCATAAGCCGCCGGCGCGCGGGTGAGCGCATACGCGAAGCCGAAGAGCAGGGCCATCCCGACACCCACCCACCAGCCCGGCTGGTGGTCGCGGGCCCAGCGCCAGACCGCGTAGCAGCCGAGCAGCTCGCAGAGCGCCGCCAGCGTCAGCCAGAGCATCGATCTTCTGCGGTGACGCAATGGGACGGGGGTGCCCACGCGGGAGACCCTGGACCGGGCGCGACCGGGGCGCTCAATGCGGCCAGCCTTCCTGCAGTCCGGTGAGGATGAACTGGGTGGCGACTGCGGCGAGCAGGAGGCCCATGATGCGGGTGAGTACCCGGATGCCGGTCTGGCCGAAGAATTTCACCAGCCGCTCGCTGAGGAGGAGGGTGGCGTAGGAGACCAGCCCGGTGAGCAGGATCGCGCCGTACACCACGGCCCCGTGGCTCAGCGTGCTGGCCTGACCGGCGAGCACCATCGCCGTGGAGATCGCGCCCGGGCCGGCCAGAATGGGAATGGCCAATGGTGTGAGTGCCACATCGTCCTTCGCCTGGCCCTCATCGAGCTCTTCGCGGCTCTCGTGGGTCGAGCGCTGGGCGCGGAGCATGTCGAAGGCCACCAGCCAGAGGATCAGACCGCCGGCAATGCGAAACGCCGGCAGGGTGATGCCGAATGCCTGAAAGATCAGCTTGCCTCCGGCGGCGAATACGATGAGCAGGATCGACATCGCGATGCACGCGCGGAGCGCGGTGCGTCGCCGCTCGGCCGAAGTCTCGTTCTGGGTGATGACGAGGTAGGCGGGAATGGCCGCGATCGGGTCCACGATGAAGAGGACCGAAGTGAACGTGATCAGCGCGAACTGGCCGAATTCTCCCATGCGGGAATGTTTCACCCTCCGGCTCAGGAGGCTAGGCCGGCTCCGGCAGCCCCAGCAGGCCGAGTCTCGGCGCCCGCAGCCGCTTGGCGAGGAAGGCGACGTAGGCTGCCCGTCGGCGCGCCAGGGCCTCGGGCGGGGCGCCGGGCGGAAGCAGGGGGAGGAGGAAGTCGTCGGGGACGCCGTCGACCGCACGGGTGAGGGCCTCGCGATCGAGCAGTGCCGCGAGTCGCTCATCCCAATCGGCGATCTGGGTTGCCCGCGTGGCGAGCACATGCTCCCCCGGCGGACGGTAGGCTCGCCGTGGAGATTGTTCCGTTACGGCGGACCAGTCGTGATGGAACCCCAGCGCCGCGCCATGATCGATCAGCCACAGTTGGCCCCGGCGCACCAGTAGATTCGGATTCTTCCAGGTCCGATCGGGGTTCGCGACGATCGCATCGAGCCAGACCACCATGGAGGCCTCGGTGACATTCACCCAGTCGAGGTCCTCGCGCCGGAAGTCCCGCGCGCCGTCGACCAGGGTGAACCCGAGATTCCTCCCCGCACTCTTCCGGAGCAGGTCGAGCAGCTCCGGATCCTGATTGTCGGAGGGAATGGTGTCGTCGACGGCGATCACCGCCCGTGCCGGCACCCGCAGACCGATCGTCTCGGCGAGTTCGGCCACGATGATCTCGGCGATCAGCGCCGTGAGACCCTGGCCGGTGCCGCGCAGCTTGGTGAGGAAGTTCCCATGCGCCGTTTCGATGATGACGGGCCAGGAACTCCCGCGGCGCCGGGCATCGACCACCCGGAGCCCGCGCAGGCTCAGCATGCGATGCTCGAGCTGGCAGGGACGGCGGGTTGGCGGCCTGGGGTCAGGTGGCGGGAGTCTTGGAGCGCCGCATGAAACCGACGATGCCGATAATCACGAGCGCGGCGCCCGCGAGACCAGTGCGCGAGCGCTGCCGCCGCTGTCCGCTGAGCACCATCGCGGAATCCAGCAGCAGGGCGCCATTCCGGGTTAGGCGCAGCGCGGTCGCGGTGTCCTGCGCCGAGTACCAGCCCAGGACGGCCTGTACGGTGTCGTCGGCGTGCAGGGAATCCGCGAGAGAGGCATAGGCCGGTGGCAGCCGGAAGGTCCGCTCGCTGGAGACCTTGCGGAGAAAGAGCGAGACGGCTCGGGTCGGCGAGTGGCGCCCGAATCCGGCCGGAGCACTCGAGGGCACGACCAGCGTCGAATCGAGGACACCACTCCACACGGCACTCGGCGACATCGGTGTCTGGAAGATCATTCCGTATCCGACGAGCAGCACGCCGATCACCAGCAGGGCGAGCGGGATGCGCGGCGCAGGAGCCGCGAGCTTCGGCTCCGAGGCTGTGACGGGCGCGGGTACAGGATCTGGGGCCGGACGGCCGCCCGTCACTGATGCGCCGAGTCCCCCGGCTCGGCCTGTTTGGAGGCTCCGGCCGCGCGTTTGACGGCAAACTTGATCTTGGCCACGACGTTGACCGATGTCCCCTGCTTCACCTTGAAGACCACACCTTCCGCGCTATTCGCAGACTCCGAGGTGATCTGTACGAACTCCTGCTTCCGGGAGCCGGCGAGGCCGCCGAAGAGCAGCTTTTTGCCGACGCTGGCGTCGCGTACCTGGACATCCTGGGTCACTTCCGTGATCGAGGCGACCGGGATGGCGAAGATGAGGTTGCCATCCTTGTTCACGAACCGCAGTTCTTCGGCGCCGAGGACGAGGGTGCCCTTTGCCTTTTCGGCAAATCCATCCTTGCCGGCGATGTACTCGACATCCGGAAACATCTCCTGGGCATGGGCCCGGACGGTGGCGCCGAGGCTCAGGACGGCGAGGGCGGCCACGAACGACAGGCGCCGCATGGGGACTCCTTTCGGGTGGTCGGAGCGGGTGAAGCGGGGACGGGGCTAACCTAGCACCGGGGGGCTCGGATGTCGAAGGGGTGCCAGGGTCTCGAGGAGCGCGCGGCCCAGCGGCCAATCGCCGAGTGCGCTGGCGGAATTCAGATGTCCGGAGGCACCGGCATTGACGAACCGGCTCCCCCATGCTGCAGCGAATTGGGCGGCCCGTTCGAGCGTCACATACTCGTCGTTGCTGCTCGCCACCACGATGGAGGGAAAGGGGAGGCAGTGCAGCGGCATCGGCCGCCATCCCGTCGGGCCGGCGGGATAGGATGCGGCCTCGGTGTCGCTCGGGCCCACCAGCATCGCACCCCGGATCGGGCGCGGTGTCGCGGCGGCCCAGAAGGCGATCAGCGCGCAGGCGGTGCTGTGACCGACCAGCAGCGTGTCCGGCCCCGCCAGGCAGACGGCCTGATCGAGCGTGGCCACCCACTCGGCGCGATCGGGGGTGTTCCAGTCGCGCTGGACGACCCGCTGAAAGGCCGGATCGCTACGCTCCCAATACGACTGCCAGTGCTCCGGTCCCGAGTCATACAGCCCTGGAAGGAGCAGCACGCGAGTGAGCAGCGGGAGGTCGCTCAGTGTCGCCTCCTCGACGACTCCGACCTGACGTTGAAGCGCTCTACCGGCCTACTGGCGATGACCTCCCCGATCAGCTGAAGCGGCGGATCCTCCGGTCGTGGCAAGCGGAGGCAGGACCTCCCCATGTGCGGCTTCTTGCCCGCTGCCTTGAAGCCGCCCTTGAGGCTCCGGGTGTTGGCCGAGTCCGCGTCGGCGCGTGTGAGGCAAGGGAGATGCCGCTCGATGACCCGGCGCACCACGGCGATCGCCGCGCGGCGTTCGGTGGGAAGCTCCCACAAATAGCCGCTCGCGGTAGTAGCGCTGCCGCTGGCCATGCGTTACTCCCTCCGCGAGAGGCGGTAGTTCGGGCTACCGTTGAGCCGGAACCAGGCCATTGGGACAAGCGACCCGCCGGCCGCCCACCAGCCAGCTGCTCAGGGTATCTCCCGACCAGGCGTCGAGTCTTCCATCCCACTCCGGTCCCGACCTGACGAAGCCCAGCCGCCAGCCCTGGGTCGCGGTGCGGGTGTGCACCGCGATGCTGTCGGCGATCTGGACCCAGGACCAGGAACCGGCGCGGCGGGAAAGATCGTCGCGCGGCAGCCGGACCTGCCGTCCGGGAACCGCGGCGTCCGGCGCGGCAAGCGAGTCGAGCGCGAAAAAGGTCGGGAAAAGAAAGTCCTGTTCCGGCCCCCCGGTCTGCCGCGCCCGTCGCACCACGTGGCATCCCTCAGCGACCGCGGATGGAGGGGCGCCGCTCGAGTGGAGCGGAGCGCCGCAGCCGCTGCCGGTGGCCAGCCATGCGCTCGCCATTGCGGCGATCAGGCGGCGAGGCCGGGTCACCCGGATCGCGATCGCTCAGTTGCGGCTGTCGGGGAACGCGGGCTCGGGGATGGCAACGGATTACGGCGTGGTCGCGATCGAGTCTTCGGTCGCCACCCGCGCTCGCGCGCTGTCGGTCACCTGCAACGCCTTGTTCACGACGGGTGCCCCCGGCAGCTGCGACTGTCCGATGACGCTGTCGGTCTCGCGTTCGGTACGACCGGTACTGGTCTTGGTGCCGGCGCCACACGCAAGCAGAGGCAGCACGAGGAGCAACACCAGCGAACGCCGGGCGCACCGACTCATGCGGGCACCGTCAATCACGCCGGGGCGCCTTCCCGGTCCGGGTGACGACCTCCAGCCACTCCTCGGCGGCGGCAAGGGCCTTCGCCTTGCCGCCGTACTTCGCATCGCCGAAATAGGCGTGGAATTTGGGACGATAGCCGTCCTTGGTCAGCCGATGGCCGAGCCGCACCACGTAGCCCGTGGCGCGCTCGTAATCGAGTCGGACGATGCCGGGAGAGAGCTTGCGACCGTGGCGGGGCCGCGGAAGCGGCACTTTGAGCTTGGCAACCCGCCGTGAGCGGGCTCTGGAATGTGGAGGCATGAAACCCTTTCCGATACTGGTCGTCCACGATGGGCGGCCGGGGACGAAGTATGCTCTCGGGGCCGCGTTCGCGGAAGAGTCTCTGCTGGTTAGCTGATCGGGCGGAGGACTTTCTCCCGACGCCGTTCACCGGCCGTGCGACAATCGGGTGAGGACCCGGTCCAGTGCGGCGGCAAATGCCTGCCTCGCCCGGGCATCGTAAGGGGGTGGCCCGCCGGTGACAGCGCCCGTGCTGCGCAGCGATTCCATGAAATCACGCACCGACAGTCGCTCGCCGATCGTTTCGCTGGTGTGTTCCTCGCCGCGCGGATCCAGCACCACGACCCGCTTCGGCACGAGCAGGGCCGCCAGGGGAATGTCCTGGGTAACGACCAGGTCCCCCGCTTCCGCGTTCTCTGCGATGTGCTGGTCGGCGACATCGGGGCCGCCGTCGACCCACACGGCGGTGACCATCGGATTTCCGGGCGGGACCTGCAGGCGCTGATTTGCGACCATGACCGTCGCGACCTGCAGCCGCTTCGCGGCACGAAACACCAGCTCCTTCACGTCTCGGGGGGCCGCATCGGCATCAATCCAGATCCTCAGGACGCACCGCCTTGGATATTGTTGGGCATCCGATCCGCTGGCGTCGAACTGGCCGCGCAAACTGGCGATCGCTGCCCCGGACAGCCGCAGGGGGTCCGCGATGCCGGCGGCCACAGGTTCACCTCTCGGCATCCGGCCGCAGGTACGATGACGAGCGTCCGTCCGGAATTCTCAGCCGACAAGGCTGAGATAGCCGATGGCGCCGGTCAGCATCAGTGCAAGGCGGCGCATGGGGCGGGTGCGGTCGCCGCGATCAGGGTCGGCCCGCGCGCCAGCCTCATGTTCTGAAGCCGAAAGCGGCGAGGAGCGCGACCGGCCAGAAGGAGGTAGCCATCACAGAGCGTCGGCTTGCCGGATCCTGGCAGGGTGAAACTGGTTCGCGGGTGGGATGAGTCGGTGAAACCCTGTCGGGCAGCGCCCCGACCTGGGCCGACGGGTTGATGGTCATCCGGGCCATGGCACTCAGCCACCTGCGGACGGGTCCATGACGCCTCCACCCTCCGCTTCCAGTGTAAGGAGGGCGCCTCTCGGCAGCGCGGTCTGGAGCTCCTGGAAGTTCGGTGGGTTCCGGAAGACCAAGCCGATGGCCGAGCCGCCGACCTCCGCCGACGCGAGCTGCTGGATCGCAGCGACCTCGAGTCGCCGTTGAGGCCCCCGGCCCAACTGGAGCAGTCCGGTAACCTGGCCGACCTGCACGGTTCCGGCGCGCACGAATCCGATGAGCACTGCGCCACGGCCGCTGACGTGCAGGGCGTTCCGCACCTCGATCTTCG
Source organism: uncultured Gemmatimonadales bacterium (assembly GCA_963825065.1). Classification (GTDB taxonomy): domain Bacteria; phylum Gemmatimonadota; class Gemmatimonadetes; order Gemmatimonadales; family GWC2-71-9; genus JADJOM01. Next base: position 212,242 of record CAWGRU010000013.1, on the reverse strand, counting down.
CGCTCATGCGGGCTGCCGCCGTGTCCCGATCACTTCGTGCTATACCGGCGCGCCGAAGAGTGTGCCGACCAGCGCGGTCAGCCCCATGGCCAACGCACCCCAGAAGGCGACGCGGAAGGTGCCGAGCAGGAGCGGAGCACCGCCGGTCTTGGCGGCCACGGCACCGAGCAGAATGAGAAACAGCAACGCGCTCCCGGCCACCACGGGAATCAGCGCCGTTGCTGGAGCGGCGAGCACGGAGACGAGAGGCAGCACCGCCCCCACCGCGAAGCTGGCCGCGGATGCGAGAGCGGCCTGGATCGGCCGGGCGGTGAGCGTCTCGGAGATACCCAGCTCGTCGCGAGCGTGCGCACCCAGGGCGTCGTGCGCCATCAGCTGCTGGGCGACCTGCGCCGCGAGATCGGGCGTCAGCCCGCGGGCGACGTAGATCCCGGCGAGTTCGGCGCGCTCGGATGGCTCGTCGCTGGCGAGTTCGGCGCGCTCCCGCGCCAGATCCGCCCGTTCGGTGTCCGACTGGGAGCTGACCGAGACATACTCACCCGCCGCCATCGACATCGCCCCGGCGACGAGACCCGCGACGCCCGCGATCAGGATCTCCGAGTGCCCGCCGTGTGCCGCCGCGACGCCGAGGACCAGGCTCGCGGTGGAGACGATGCCGTCATTGGCGCCGAGCACCGAGGCGCGAAGCCAGCCGACGCGACTCGTCCGGTGCTGCTCTCGATGGATCCTGGTCATCACGAACCTTCCGGGGCAGGGAGAGGAGGAACGCCATCCTTCGCCGCGGGTCGGGGATGGGCGAAGGAGGCCAGATAGCCGCAGACAAGGCAACGAAAGGTGTTGACCAGCAGCGCGGGTCCGATCGGTTCGCGCAGGCCGCCGAACCACGATTCGGTCGCTGGCTCGGGAATCCAGATCGGCCGGGTATTGGCGCCCTGCGTGCGGTCGACGATGACACCGCTCTGCATCTCGCCGTGGCAATTCGGGCAGCTATGCTGGGAAGGAATGGCGCTCTCCGCGTGGGGGAATCCGGCCCGCCGCGGTCTGATTCGGCTGGCGGACCCCGAAAGATACCCCGGTGCGATCCGCCCCGGTGGTCTGCGCCGAGGCTCAGCGCCCCTCGAGCGCGGCGAGCGGGCACCTCGGCGCCGTCAGTCGGTACCCATCCAGGATCAGCTCGGCCACAGCCTGCCAGCGCGGCCGCCGGTCCAGCCAGACGCCGATCCAGCCACTCGCTGCCGCGTACGGCGGGAAGAAGCATCGGCTCGGCTCGCCCCACGCGACGGCCTCATCGGCTTCCGGCAGCGCCTGGCACAGTCTCCGGACTCGCGGTAGTGGTGCGGGGGGCATGGTCAGGGGTGCGGGAGAGGCAGCCCGCAGCCGCGAGCAAGACCATTGGCCATCGACGCGGCCCCGATTCACACCTCCAGGCGCTGCTCAAAGGGGACCGACTCGCCGAACTCCAGGCTGCGACGAAGGATGCGGAGATACATCGCCCAGCAATAGGAGGAGATCCGGAAATGCTCGCTGGTGGCGGGCCAGCCTGTATGCGTGAATTGGAGCTGGGTGCCTTCGTCGGTCGGAGTGAGCCGGAAAGAGACGCGGGTGCCTTCCCAGTCAGGCATCGCGCGGGTGAGCTCCAGTTCGAAGATGCGATCGATCTCGCACTGGCGCGCCACCGCACGCCAGTCGTATTCCGGGCCGAACCAGAGCTGGTACTCGGCGCCCGGCTGCGGCTTTCCCGCCGACCGCGCCGTCCACCACGTGTCCAGCCCTTCCGGGGTGCTGACGGCATGGTAGACGCGCGAGACCGGAGCGCGGATGGGCAAGTCATGCAGGATGTCCGTCATGGCGGCGGCATGGTGGGGAGATCGGCGATGCGCCAGAGGGCGAGGCACTTGTCGGTGAACAGGCCGTCCTGCTCGGTGCACCCCTCATTCACCAACAGCGCGGGGGCGGGGAAGTTGAACGGTGGAAGTTCCAGCCCGAGCGGTCGCCAGTCGCCGGTGGTGACGTCGCGATTGGCCGTTTCCGCAGTGAAGGTCGTCGTCAGCAGCCAGGTGATCGGTGACGAACGGATATTTTCGACGGCGATGCGGAGATGAGCGAACGACAGGTGCACGAGGCAGTCGCGGCAGAGCAGCAGGTCGGCAGCGGGCAGGGGGGACGAGAGTAGATCGAGTTGCAGGAAGCGCCGCATGGGCGCCGCATACAGCACGGCGTTTCGGGCGACCACCTCCGGCACGAGATCGGCGCCGATGTACTGCACGCCGGGAGGGGAGACGCCGGCCATCCAGTGCAGGTCGCCGCAGGGCAGATCGAGCAGGGTCCGCACGCCAAGCTGCCGGCACAGCTCGGGCAGCATCTCGCGGATGCGGGCGGTCTGCTCGAGGCTCGAGCCCGGGCCCGAACGGGATTCGGCGCCACCCCAGAGGTTGGTACGATAGGCGTGGCGGAAGGCGTCCACCGGCGGGAGGGCTCCGCCGCTCAGCGTGCGTCGGGCGAAATAGTCGGCGTCGAATTCCACCCGGGCGCGACGATCGGTCGTCACCGTTGCTTCCAGCGGAAGACGGCGAAGCCGAGCCGGCGGCGGTTCGCCAACTCGGCGGGCGAGAGGGCCGCCGTGTCGGCCGCCGACCGTGGTGCCATGATGAGGTCGAGGAGATGCATCGCCTCTGTGTCCGCGGCGAAATTCCGGCGCACCAGATCGAGTTGATCCAGGAATGCCTGTTCCCAGGTCGAGGCGGAGCCGGCGGGAAGCTCCTCGGGCCTGGTATGCACCAGCACCGACAGCTCGGCCAGCAGTCCCATCTGGGCATCGAGACTATCCGGACCCGCGGCGATTGCAGCCTGGAACTGTCGCACCGCCTCCGTGGTGGCGAATTGCTCCGCCAGGCAACGGCCCAGAACGAAGTGGGTGAGAAAGGTGCGGTCGCCGGAATCGGGGGTGGGTGATCCGGCCGCCAGGGGGGTGAGGATCGACGTGCACGCCGCCATGCCAGGCATGTTGTGTCCGTTGGCCCCCGTGCGGTAGGCGCGGATGCCCTCGCGGAGTGTGCTGTCGGGCCCCGAGCGGTTGCTTCGTGCCGGCCATCCGCTCGCGAGTGAACCCGACGGGAGGGCGATGGCCTCGGCCCACTGCCTGGCCGGATCCCATCGGAAGGCGACGTTGTCGCCCTGCTGGACGGCGTGGATGTATTCGGGGGCATTCGACAGAATCCCGAGAAAGGCATCGCTGCGGGTGTCGTAGCCAATGACCGTCACCCACATCATCTCGTGCAACGCCCCCCCGGCGGAATCGGGATTCGGAAACAGCACCTGGAGGTCGTCCGGGAAGCCCTTCTCGGTGAACCGGGATGCCAATCGGGGATCGTTCCGCCAGGGCCGGGCGTCATCGCCGCGAGCGGGCCACACGATGAACCGTGATTCCCAGACCGGCGCCTGGGCGACGAGCGGCCGCGCCTCGCCCAGGAGCGCGACGAGGAGGGCGCCGCCGAACCCGGCCAGCCGGCGCCCCGCGGCCCGGCGTGCCGCGGGCAGTCGGTTCCGGGAATGGCCTGTGTGCACTACAGCCGTTCCCACTCGGTGACGGTTCTCGCCTCGACCACGTTGCCGGTATGCCGGATGCCCTTCGGCTCGATGAGCAGCAGGTGGACCTCCTCAGGGGCCACCGGCCGGTGCTCCACTCCCCTGGGGACCACCACGAACTCGCCAGGCTCCAGACTCAGCGTGCCGTCTCGAAGTTCCATGAGAAGTCGGCCGTGGAGTACGAGGAACAGCTCGTCTTCGGCGTCATGGTGATGCCAGACGAACTCGCCCCGGACCTTGACCACCTTCACGTGCGAATCATTCAGGTCCGCGACGATCTTGGGATTCCAGTAATCGCTGAAGCGGGCCAGCTTCTCTTTCAGGTCTACCTTCGTCACCATCGATCGACTCGTTTCTTCCCGGGTGGAGAGTGGGTGAGCGGCCGCCCGTCAGTGTTCGAGCCAGGGCGGGCAGGATCATGGGCCCGATCCAACCTGGATCGGCGGGGGGCCGCAGCCAAACGGGAGGATTCGAAGTTGCAGGCTGGGACCCTCGCACCCGTTGTCGCGAGGCGGGATGGCGGCGCCCGGCCCGCCCGCCCTCCCCGGACGCATCCTTCGCGCGGCGCGCAAGGAGGCTAGCTGCCGACGCGCTGCATCTGGTAGACCCGGCTCCGTTCCACGCCGTTGGCGTCCCGGAACTGCAGCGTCGCTCGCCACTCCGTGAGCGAGGAGGGCGTCCAGGTGAAGCTGTTGACCGCATTACGAAGCGGCTCGAACCGGACGTGGGTGCTGTCGAATTCGCTCACCAGCCACTCCATGGCACCGCTGGCCGACCGGACTTCTCCGCCGGACCACCGGATCATGCCGCTGTCATTCGCCAGGGCAAGCGTCGAATCGGCGTACGCGAAGCTGCGGATCGTCGAGTCATCGAGGAAGAGGTAACTCTCGTAGAACGGGGTGGTGGCTTCTCCGCTGCCGCGCCAGGTTCCCTGGAGCCACCGCAGATTCTGGAACTGGGGGAGCGTCACAGAGGCCGAGGTCGGGGGCGGGGCCGGCGGCGCGGCGGCCCGCGGTTCCTTGCCCGAGCAGGCCAGCACGGCGGCGAGGCTGATGAGTGTGGCGATGCGCATGGGGTCCGTCCGCGTCCGGAGTCGGTCGGTCGGTCGGGCGGCCGGTCAGGCGCCCGACGTGGACCTCGCAAGGTAACAGTACCGTCCCGATGGTTCACCCGTCCGCGACGATGGGCGAGCCATCTCGGGTCGTCGAGAGATAGTAGTGCCACAGCAGCCGGGCGGCGACCGCGCGCCACGGGGCCCAGGGCGCGGCGAGCCGCGCCAGTGCCTCGGCATCGGGCCGCCTGGCAAGTCGCTTCACGCGGCAGGCCGCCTCGGCAAGTGCGAGATCACCATGGGGCCAGACATCGGGCCGTCGCAACGCCATCAGGTAGTAGATGTCGACACTCCACGGCCCCAGTCCGCGCACGGCAAGCAGCATCCGGCGTCCGTCACTGTCCGCCGATCGGGCGATGGCGCCAAGATCGAGGTCGCCCGAGGCGATTCGGGAGGCGAGCTCCACGCAGTATGCCGCCTTCTGCCTGGTAAAGCCGAGTCCGCGCAGCCCCGGTTCGCCCGCGCGCCTGATTGTGTCGGGACTGATCGTGCCCGCATGAACCAGCAGCCGCTGGTACATGGTCCGGGCGGAGGCTAGCGACACCTGCTGTTCGAGGATGATGCGGATCAGGGTGGGGAATCCGGGACGCCGACCCCAGAGCGGTGGGACTCCGAATCGGCGCACGATCGCCGCCAGGTCGGCGTCGATTCGGCAGAGGGCCCCGGTGCCGCGCCGCAGTTGCGCCACGGTGAGCTGGCGCGGCGGCGTCACCCCGGTCCTCACCTGCGGGACGGGGGACTCACTCCTGGCGGAGGGGTATCGGCACCGTCCGTGGGCTCCTCGGCAGGCTGCTTCTCCGCCTCCAACGCGCGCTGCCGCTTCTCTTCCTTCTTGGCCTTCTTGTCGAGCTCGCGCCGACGTTTTTCGAATCCGTAATTGGGCTTCTTGGGCACGGGGCGAGTCTCCGGAGGAACCGCGTGGATGGGAAGTGCGCTGCGACCGGAGGCTGCGACGCGCCCGGGACGCGCAAGATAGCGAAGGGGAGGCCGTACGCCAGCGGGCGCTCAGCGACGGGGGGCCAGGACCTTCGCGAAGCGGATGCCCTGGTCTTCGTAGCCGAGGTGCCGGTAGAAGGCGTGTGCGGCGGAATGGGTCGGCCCGCTGGTGACCTCAAGGCGGGTCCAGCCCTGCGCCGCGCAGTGGGTTTCAGCCGCCGCGACGAGCGCACGTCCCACCCCCGAGCCCTGCTGCCCCGCCGCGACGGCCAGCGCCGTGATCCGCCCCACCGCGGTCGGCCGGTGGAGTACGGGCGTCGCATGGATCGTGACGAACCCGAGGAGAGTGGGCCCCCTCACTGCCACCAGGATGCGCGCGGTAGGATCGTCGGTGAGCAGCGTGGTGAGCCGCCGTCGCACCGTGTCGGTGTCGGTCGGATAGCCGAGTACGGCGAGCAGCGCACCGAGCTGCGCGGCATCGTCGAGCGTCGCATCACGGATGGTGACCGTCGGCGGGCGGGCGGCGGACCCGTTCATCGGCGCGAGACCGCCGACAGTTGCCCGCGATGGTGGTGGGTGTGAACCACCAGCAGGCAGAGGTACTCGGCCAGAGCCACCTTTCCGAAGAGCGGATGATTGGTCACCGGGCGGCCCGCGTGACGGCCTCGATGGCGTCACCATTCTGACGCATGACTTCCGGAAGGCTACTCATCAGATACCTCGATGCGCGAGAACGATCCGGGTCCACGCCGCCCGGCCCACCCCATCGTCATGCCGCCACGGCGCCGAGTGCTGCGGAGCGACGACGCCGTGCGGTCGGGACGGTTACGGCGCCTCGATGCCGGCCGGCTCACGTGGTGGGCGGCAGGCGGTCCGGCCCGGAGGGTCGGTAGTCGCGCAGCGCGAGCCACACGAGCGTGGCACCCACCGGGAGCGCCACTCCGATGACATCCGCGCTGCTCAGGAAGATGGCGCCCTTGATGCGCGCCAGCACGGGAATCCTGGCGCGCAGAGCGAGAAAGACGAGCGGGCTCCAGGCACCGACCGCGACGGTTCCGGCGATGAGCGCCATGGCGTGATCCCGCGGCCAGCGCCGCACCAGTGGCGCGACCACCGCAAAGGCCAGCACCGCGCCTCCGATCATCCACAGCCCGTCATAGAGATGAAGCAGTGGCTCCACCTCTGCGATGGCCGTGGCCACCGCCATCCCGAGCACCCCGGTGGCGGCCACTCCCGCGAGCAGCCGGCCAGTTCGCCGTGACGTGAGACTGCGATCAATCGCCATGGGGGGAGCGTTCGCCGGGAACCACTCAGTGGATCGGGCTCGTGGCGTAGCGGAGCACCGCCGTGTAGTGGCAGGCGCTTCCCGCCAGCACGAACAGATGCCAGAGCGCATGCCGAAAGCGAAGACTGTCACGCATGTAGAACGGGACCCCCAGGGTGTAGCAGAGTCCCCCTGCGAGGAGCCAGCCCAGTGCGGCGGGAGGCAGGACCCGGGCAAACGGCCCGACAGCCACGATCGCGAGCCATCCCATCGCCAGGTAGAGGACGGTGGACAGTCGGGGAAACCGGAATCGGAAGACCGTCTTGTACAGGATGCCCGCGAGCGCGAGCCCCCAGACGATCCCGAAGAGGGTCCACCCCCACGTGCCCCGGAGCACGCCCAGAGTGAACGGCGTGTAGGTCCCCGCGATCAGGAGGTAGATCGCCACGTGGTCGAGCACCCGGAGGGCCTCCTTGGTTCTGGCTCTGGACGGGGGCACGGCGTGGTAGATGGTCGAGGCGGCGTATAGCAGGATCAGCGTGACCGCGAAGACGCAGGCCGCCGCGAACTGCCGCAGGTCGCCACGGTTGGCGGCAAGCAGCAGGAGCGGCGGCAGGCCGAACAGGCTGGCGGCGAGCCCCGAGCCATGAGTCAGCGCGTTGGCGAGTTCTTCGCCACGCGATTGCGGACGGCTGGCTGTCATGCAGTGAAAGATAGCCTCTCGACTCCGGCCCGTTCCAGCGGCGGCGGGATCAGTGTATTCGGGAACCATCGATCAGGCCGCTCGGGTCGCCGCCGACCTGCCGGGCGGCGAGCGCCTCGCCCAGCCGGGTGAATCGGAAGACGAAGAGGCCGGGAAAGGTGCTGGGGATATCGCCTCGCAGCGCATTGAATGCGCAGCGATCCCTGAATCGCTCGGTGATGTGGCCGAGAACCAACCGCAGGCCCCCCCGACGGTCCGCGGCGATCGGCTGTTCAGCCGGCGGGTCGATGCCCCTCCTCATCCCGTGTCGGTCGCGCCCTTCCGACGCCATAGCCGGATGCGCAGGTCGAAATCATCGAACAGCGGGCGGGCTGCCAGCAGAATGAGCAGGATGGCCAGCGGAATCGTGGCGGCGTATCCGAAGTGCTTGAAGCCCACCGCACCGCTCACCGCGCCACAGAAGAACGAGGTGATGAGGAGCAGATGCACCTTCAGCCTGATGCGGTTGGCGAGGACGGGCGCGTCACTCGGCGTCCGATTGACGTATACCAGCTTGCCCAGTTCGATCCCGAGGTCGGTCACCAGGCCGGTGACGTGCGTCGTGCGGATCTCCGCCCGCGACACCTTGGTGATCACGGCGTTCTGGAGTCCCATCAGGAAACAGAGCACCACTACGGTTGCCGGCAGCAGCGTGAAATGCTGGCGGAGAGTCGCGCTCATCAGCCCGAAGCCGAGGAGCAACAGGGCCTCGAGCAGGAGGGGAAGGGCGTACTGGCTTCGCAGCCGCCGCCGCCGAGCCCAGTTGATCGCGATGGCGGTGGTAAAGGCGCCGGTGAGGAACGCGCACAGCGCGGCAAAGGCGGCGGCAACCGCGACGAGGTTGCCCAGGACCAGGTCGTCGGCCATGGAGGAGACGATGCCGGTCATATGGGAGGTATAGCGGCCGACCGCCAGGAATCCTCCCGCGTTCGCCGCCCCCGCGACAAAGGCGAGTGCCGCGCCCAGCCGGCGATTGGCCCTGTCGGTGCGATGGGGATCCGTCAGTCGACGAACGAGTGGCAGCATGGCAGAAGAATAGTCAGAAAGGCCGTCGCAGCACCGGCTGGAACGCCGGCCCAGGCGCGCCAATGTCGATCTCCCGGCAGGCGCGGGTCAGCCCATTGACGGAGTCGAAGCGGTGCGGGGCCAGGGTCGCCGGTGACGGCTCAGGCGGAGGGGGGATCGAGCTGGGACGCAAGCTCGCGGGCCAGCTTGCCGAGCTCGAGGTGTTCCGGGAATCTGGCGCGTTCCGATCGACCGGCCAGCTCCGTCTGGATGGCGCGGAGCGCCTCGATCGCCCGGCGCAGCTTCAGACGCTCCACCCGCGAGGGGGCGGTTACCCCGTATCCGGCGGAGAGGATGGCCCACATGCTCGTGCGGACGTTGTCCACGGATTGCTTGAGATGCTCGAGGCCAACCGGCGCCGCGGGTGCGCGCGAGAGCCGGGCATCCACCTCGGCGAGCAGGGCGCCTAGCGCAGTGAGCTGCTGGACCAGAGGTTCCTCTGATTCTGACCCTGATTCTGACTCTGACATGCCGTGGCGTCGTCCACAAAGGGAGAGTAGCGCGGTCATCCCGAAAGTGCCGAGGAATGTTTCCTGCTCCGCCGTCAGGCGCCAGCCCCGGCATGAGCCGGCAGCCCCGCCCGCTGGCTCGGCGGTCCGCATTCGCCCACGTACGGTTGCGCTCCGTCATCCGCGAAGGTCTGGAGGCCCACGCTGCCCGGATTGACGATCAGCACGCCGGCCTCGGTGTGGACTTCCGGGCACCGTGCGAGTGGTCGCATCAGAGCAGCCGGGCCAGTTCCGGGCCCAGGGAGCGCAGGACCCGTTCCTGGTCAGGAGCATCACGGAGGAAACTGAAATCCTCGAACTCGAAGCCGGGGCCCACGGTGCAGCCGACGAGGGCGTAGGATCCCAGCGGGCGCGCGGCCTGCCACCACCCGGCAGGGACGGTGTGTACCGGCGCGCTGGCCGTGCTGACGGGTGCCAGTGTCCGCGCGGAGGGCAGGGCAAGATCCGGCGCCGCCTGATGAAGTTCCAGCGGCTCGCCTTCATAGAAGTGCCAGACCTCGTCGGAACGAACCCGATGCCAGGCGCTGTGCTGGCCGGCCTCGAGCAGGAAATAGATCGTCGTGAGTGCCGCTCGCGGCGGGCGGGCGTCCGCCGGCTGCACCGACAAACCCGAGCGGAACAGCTCGCGGTAGTGACCGCCATCGGGATGGGGCCGGAGCTCGAGAAGCTCGATCAATTGTCGGACGCGTGAATGCATGGCTGTCGCGAGTGGGGGGCTGGCTGGCGCGGCGTGCTAATCGACCGGATTGACGCGCACCACCGTCAGCGGGCCGGGTGAGAGGCTGTCCGCGAGGTACCCGCGGGACCGCAGCGCCGAGTCGCTTCCGAGCGGGAGATCTGCTCCGCACTGCCAGTGTGCGGTCAGGCTGCGACCTCCTGGGGACTCGAGGCCAGCGAGGATCGAATCGTGGAATGGAGCACCGAGGACCAACTGGAGGTGAAGGCTGTCCACACGGGTCAGCGTTATCGCCACCCCTGGGAGTATCGTGTCCCGAAAGAGCGCAGACTCGGCCGGAACGAGCAGCTGGCGGCTCAGGTATAGGGAAGGGGAGTCGGTGCGCGTGGTCGCAGGCCAGGCGGGAAGGCTCCACGTCCCGGTCAGGTGACAGAATCCCTGACGTCCGGCCGCCGAGTCACGGTAGCTCGATATCGCAGTGAGAACTGCGATGGTTTCGTGCGGGCCTGACCTCGGGGCGGTGCTGTCGCAACCACCAAGGAGCAGGGCGGCCAGCAGGGGGCGGAGCATTGAGCGTGGGAGGGGCGCTCGGCTCACGGCAGGATGCTCCCCGCCGGGGCGTTGGTTTCGCGGTAGGCGACGTAGCGGCCGCTGAAGTTCGCAGCGGGGCCCTGGGCATCAGATACCGTCACCCGGAGGGCGAGCCGGCCGCGGCCTCGGCGACGCAGGGCCGCCAGGAAGCGCTCCACCGCGGGGGCGTCAGGGGCTCCGCAAGAGGCGTGGAAGTCCGACCTGACCGGACGCAGATAGGAGATCGTGCTGTCCTGCAGCAGCACGTGACCCGCGAACTCATGGTGGCGGAGCAGCATCCACATCATCGACCAGCCGGCAAGGGTCGCCAGCGCATTGATACTCCCGGCGAAGGCGGTGCCGGTATGGTTGTGATTGGCCGCCAGCGGCGCGGCCAGGGTAACCTGCCGCGCATCGACGGAGCGCGGCACGATCCCGAGTTGCCGGGTGACGGGGATCTCGCTGCTGAGGGTGCGACGGAGTTCGTCAATCACGCGCGGTGGAGTGAAGGGCCCCGGACCGGCCACGGGCCCGATCGGCCCGGGGTGCGTCGGGCCAATAGTAACAGGAGTGGGTCTGCCGGCACTCCCCGGGGTCTCCCGATACTTGACAGAAGCAATCATCTGATTGAATTTGTCACTCACAGAATTCGTTCAGGATACCTCCCGCGTCGGAGCCGGTATGGGCCAGCAGCCGGGCAACGCCCGGGTGGAGGCGGTCCGCCGGTTCAACCGCTACTACACCCGGCAGATCGGCCTCCTCCAGGAAGGGCTGCTCGACGGGCCTTTCTCGCTCACTGAAGTGCGGGTGCTCTACGAACTGGCGCAGCGGACCGACGCTTCCGCGGCCGACCTCGGCCGCGAGCTCGGGCTGGACGCCGGCTACCTGAGCCGCCTGCTGCGGGGATTCCAGCGCAGACGACTGGTCGCCACCCAATCCTCCCCCCACGACGCACGGCGACGCGTCCTTCGGCTCACGGTCGCGGGGGGACGCGCCTTTGCCGCCCTCGACGCCAGGGCGAGCACTCACGCCGCGGCGCTGCTGGCGCCGCTCTCCGACCCGGCGCAACGCCGCCTGGCCGATGCCATGCTGATGATCGAGAGGCTGCTCGGCGGCGGTTCTCCCCAGGCGCGGCGCACCATCCTGTTGCGCGACCCGCAGGCCGGGGACTTCGGCTGGGTGGTTCATCGGCACGGCGTGCTCTACGCGCGGGAGTACGGCTGGGACCGGCGATTCGAAGCGCTGGTGTCGCGGGTCGTCGCGGACTTCGCCGCCGGACACGATTCGGCGCGTGAGCGGTGCTGGATGGCGGAGCTCGATGGCGAGGTGGTGGGCAGCGTATTCCTGGCGCGAGACTCCGACGCGGTTGCGAGGCTCCGCCTGCTGCTGGTGGAACCTGCGGCTCGGGGGCTGGGGATCGGCCGCCAGCTGATCCATCAATGCATCGGTTTCGCCCGGCACGCCGGTTACACGAAGCTCATCCTGTGGACCAACAGCGTCCTCCACTCGGCACGCCATCTGTACGAATCGGCGGGGTTCCATCTGGTCGCGGAGGAACCGCACGACCACTTCGGACGGAACCTCATCGGGGAGACCTGGGAACTCGCGCTGAATGCGCAGGACTCGGCATAGCCGAACGCGCTCAGCGTGGCGGCGCCTCCGGAGTGGAGGGCACCGAGAACCGGTGGCGGAGATCGTCGTCCACCTGGATCGGGCGGCCCGTGGTGCGGTCGATGGGGCACCACAGCGTGAGTGCGCGCGCGAACACCCGCCCGTCGCTGGCCCGGACAATCTCCGTGTGCCGCTCGAAGGTCCGGCCGTTGGTGGTCCCGACCCAGGTGCGGGCAATCACCCGGTCGCCGAACCGAGCGGGGTGCTTGTAGTCGATTTCGTGGCGCACGGCCACCCAGACGACCGCTGCCTGCTGCGCGGCGGTGGCCGCCGCCCGCCAGTGCGCGACCGCGGCATCCTGGACCCAGCGGAGGTAGACGACGTTGTTGACGTGATTCAGCTCGTCGATGTCCCCCGGAACCACCTCGATGGGGAGTTCGAACCGTTCGGGCGTGGGGTCAGTCGGCACGGCTCGGGTACATCCTGCGACAGGGGGGTCGGAGTGCGCGGGCGGGATCGCCGGCCGCTCCGTCGTCGTGAGGGACAGGCGGCGGCGAGGTGGTGCCGTGATCGGGATGAGTTCGCAGCTGCCGCTGCCAGGTTCGGTCAGGCAGGAGGCCGGAGGTCCCAGCCGGGGAGCAGCCGGATCGCCACGGAAGCGCCGTCATCCAGTCCGCCGAGCGCAGTGCGCAGATGCGTTGTGGAGGCGATCTCGAGCAGGTCACCCGCCCGCCGATCGGCCCGGAACGCCACGCCGACCTCCCGCTCCTCCAGCACGACCGGACAGAACTCCCAGTGGCGCCCGCCGATGTCCAGGACGATCGGATCCTCCCATTCAACCGGGGCTCGCATCCGGAGATTGAGCGATCCGGCTGCCAGGGTGACTCCGTACAGGGATTCGAAGACCGGCGTGAATCCGTCGGTCCAGGTCCTGGAGGTACCAGGTGTGTCGGGATGCCCGAGCACCCTCCCCACGAGCCGGACTCCCCCCGGCGGAATGAACGGGAACCCAACCAGAAAGGGATGCGGACGAATCTGGGTCACGGGGCGACCGACTCCTCAGCGGCGAGATGCCTTTTCCGGGGAGCAGACCGCGGTGCCCGCCCGGGACGATTCCAGTGCCCGCGACGCGACGCGAATCAAGCTGGCATCAGTTGATACACGCTAAGGGTCCCGCCCGGAGGGAGTCAAGCCACCAGTCAGCCAACGTCAACCACAATTCTGGCGATCGCCTTACAAGCGGGGGACCAGGCGGCGGCCCGCCGCGCGCGACAATGCTGTCGCGTGGCACAGCGTCTCGAGTGCCGCGCGGAGCACCGCCACCAGCGTCGGGTCGGCGAGCAGCTCATCCGGGGTGAGGGGCCGCCCAGCCATCGCGATGCTGCGGCATGCCTCCGGGACCACGCTCGCGGACATGGTGCTGAGCGTCTCGGCCAGGGATGCGACCGCATGGGTCGCGTGCGGCGAGCCGTTCAGGATCGCGACCGGCATCGCCACGATTTCGATGCCACTGACCAGCCAGTCGAGCCCGTTCTTGAGAACCCCGGGGACGCCGTGCGCGTATTCGGGGCAACTGAGGATCAGGCCATCGGCCGCGGCCATTTGCCGGCGGAGATCCTGGACAGTCGCAGGGGCCTCGGGTCCGTCGAGGTCGGGATTGAAATGAGGCAGGTCGCCCAGGCCACGATAGACATCCAGCCGCACGCCGGGTGGAGCGAGCGCCACGGCAGCCTCGACGATGACCGAGTTCAGGGACCGTTGACGCAGGCTGCCCGAGATGGCGAGCAGCTTCAGAGGGCTGGTCGGGAGCACCGCACTGTCGATCTCGTGGCTCATGCGCGGCTGGACAGGATGCTCACCGCCTGAAAAGCGCAGCGACGTAGATGTTCACGTTCTCCGCGCGGGCGTCGTCGACGACGTAGGCGATGGCGTCGTAGGGAAGCACCAGGGCCCATTCGCCGCTGAACGATCCGCACGGCGCGAACTGCACCCGATCGCGGGTCACCCCGATGATGCAGATGCCGCCCGAGACCGTGCCCGATTCGTAGGTTCCGCTCCCGACGATGCTGACGTGCCGTCCGCTGGACTGGTAGCACTTGAACTGGTCGTACCAGCTCGATGATTCCGGCACCGGGCTGCCGCGACCGAACCGGCACGGATCGGCGGGGACACCGGCGCGAGTGTCGCGCGCGGCGGGCGGCGGGGCGGCGAGGGTCGAGAGGGCCGCGACGAGCAGGAGCAGTCTCATGGGGTCTCCGAGGGTGGCGCGTAATCTCCGGAACGGTCGGTGGCCAGGCCCCTCAGTCGACTTCGAAGATGAGCCCCTTCTTGTCGTAATACCCTTCCGCATCCGCCTGCAGCAACCCGTGGTGGCTGGAGAAGAACCACTCCCACATGGGGTCCAGGGACTCCAGGGCGCCGTCGGGGTCTGCGGCGGCGGCGAGGACCTGCACTACGACGATCGCCTGGGTCGTGGCGAGCGTGTCGGCCACCTTGGCCTCGCCCGGCCCCGCACCGGCGGAAGCCACTTCCTCGAGCTCCGCCAGCTCATCCTCGAAGCCCTCGTCCTCCGGAGTCATGACCGACACCGACGCGATCGCCACTCCCGAATAGTTCAGCGTCCCACCGGACTGCTTGAACCGGGGCTCGTAGGCGGCGCTCGTCGCGCGCAACGCGGCACCCAGTGCTGCCAGGTCGATCGGGCCGGGGTCGGTGACCAGGAATCTCATGTAGTAGGCCATGGGACTGTCTCAAAGGCGTGGCAGCGGGCTCGGTCCCCGCACGAGAGACCAGAGGGAAGCGGTGCCCACCGGTCCGAAGATAGTCTTTCGGTCCGACCCCGATAGTGCAGGACGCTGGTTAGGCTCCGCTCGAGGTCCCCGGCCAGCGGTCTCGCCCCAGCATCAAGGCACGGTTCCATCGCGGCTCGGGCCATTTGGGCAGCGTCTCCTGGAACCGACAGGTCTCGACAAAGCCCAGCTTGGCGAGGACCCGCAGCGAGGCGGTGTTCGATTCCAGGCAGACCGCGCGTATCGACTGCAAGCCCAGGCTGTCGAACCCGAAGGCGAGCGTGCCGGCCGCGGCGCTCGTCGCCCGGCCCCCTCCCCAGTACGGGCGGCCGATCCAATAGCCGAGCTCCCCAGCGGCGGCGGCGTGATCCACATCCTTGAGGAGCGACATCCCGATCGCGGTTCCGTCCTCCTCGCAGACCGCAAAGACGTACTTGGTGCCGGCGCTGCGCAAGGCGATGGCTTCCTCGATGTAATGCCGGGCCCCGTCGGCAGGGTACGGATACGGGAACGGTGTCGTTTCCGAAATGGCGGGATCCTCCAGCAGCGGCTGCAACGAGGCCGCGTGCCCGGGGGCGATCGGTTCGAGATGAATCATGTGTTGAGTGCGCTGAAGTGGGACATGTCCTTCAGCCATACCTGCGCCGTGAGCTGGTTGGACTTCCGGGACCCCGCCTGTGCAACGAGACGATCGATCCTCTCGAGGACCTGCGCCGTCTGGGCGCGGATGTCACCGACCGGATCCGGAGTGATTCCGCAGAGGTAGACCAGCCCCCCGCGCCGGATGACCTTGCTGATGATCGGACGGCCCCCCGGCGGGATCGGTGATGCCGTGATGGGCAATCGTCATCGTCACCTCCGCGGCTGATCGAGGTGGTCGACCGGAGGTTCCCCAAGGTGGGCAGGCCCGGTACGTCGGGCGAATGTACCGCTCCCGGTGCCCGCCCGAAAGCGAATCGCCGCTCCTGGTGGGAACGGCGCCCCTGAACCCGCGACTTGGCGGGCGAGCGCCGCGACCCTGGGAGGCCGAGGCAGCTGCGGTCTCCACCCGCGCCCTCCCGGAGTAGCCCGCGGGTTCGACGCAGTGACCAGCCTCGAGTCTGGTCCGCGCGAGTTGGAGACGACCGGATCACCGCCCGCCCGGGCCCGGGCAGTCCGCGCCGAGCGAAACGAGTCGCATCGCGGCGTATCCGGACGACGGCCCCGCGCTCCTGGCGCGGAGCCGGCTGAGCCAGGGGCAGCCGGGGTGTAGCGCCAGGCGCCAGAAGCTGGTTTCGACGGTGTCCGCATCTACCTGCGCGGTGACGAGGACGGCCTCGCCGAGCCAGGCGCGGACCGCGGCAGAGTCGCGCCGGACCGCTTCGGTCGCCCAACGCTCCGGTTGCGAGGGCACGGTGGAGGTTTCCGGGACCAGCTCCCGGGCAGTCGAGGTGTCGGGTCCGACAGTCTGTACCGGCAAACCGGCAGGCGGGCCCGGAAGCCCGGGCTGGGAGTCGCCGAGTGCCCGGCCGAGCAGCTCGCGGATCTCGCCGTACGTCGGTCCACCATGCATTGGCAGAGTATAGGTCCGCAGCCCGAGACCGGCCGCAAGCACGGCGATGGCCGCAGCGACGACTTTGGGAATGCTGGCAGGGGCTGGCATCGTCCATGTGCTCCAATCCAGCGGAGCGGCTATGAGAGCGTCTCTCCGCGGTCGGCGACGCCCTGAAGTTCCTCGGTCAACCGGCGACTATCCTCGGGTCGCCCGTGCCAGGCCGCCGGCGTGCTCTGGAACAGCGCGACGCGCCACCCGTCCGCACGCTCCACGGCAAGCAGGCTCTGCACCGTGTTGACCGCGGGATTCACCTGGGTCTTGCCTCGCGGCACCATCCCGGCGACTCCACGGATGAGGGCCACCCCGGGTCCGAGCGGTCGGAGCTCACGAATGACGGCGACGAAGGCGGCGGTTGGGTGCGAGTCGAAGACCGGGCGCAGGTGGGCTTCGATCGCCTGCGCGCCGTCGGCCTGGCTGCCGTCGAATCCGACGATGCTGCCCGACTCAGTGAATAACGCTGCGAACCGGGCGGCATCTCTCGCGTTCCATGCGCGAAGCAGCTCGCGATAGAGCCGTCGGGCCTGATCCAGGCTGTCCCTCGCGTTCCGCATGGCGCTGACCGGGCTCAGGGTGGAAGGTGGCGCCTCGGCGCAGCACCGTCATCGGGCGGCGACAGCCGCAGCGCTTCGCGGTGTGTGGCCAGCAGTCGCTCGGCGAACTGCAGCCGCTCCTCGACCTCGACGAGGCGTCGCTCGACCGCATCGAGATCGTCGAGCCGCCGATTCAGCTCCGCGAGCTGCCGGGATTGCCTCCCGATCAGCGGGCGCTGGCGGCGGAGCAGCAGGATGCCCGCCCCGACCGCGCCCGAGACCATGCCGGTAAGTAGTGCCCAGAGAATGGTTCCGGTCACTGCGATCCCCCCGGATGAGTGTGGCGCCGTGCGCCGGTGGGCCGCTAAACGTCCCCGGAGGCGTTCCGGGGTTCGGCCTGATCCATGGAGAGCACCAGCTCGATCCGGCGGTCCGGCACCAGCCACATGAGGGCGACGGCGACATACACGCCACCGGCAATCCACGTGTGAACGAATGAGCAGGGAATCGCGATCAGGTAGGCGATCGGCGATACCTTGCCCTTGAAGTCGCGGCCGACCGCCCGGGCCAGCAGGGATTCCGGCCCTTCGGAACGCAGGATCGACTGTTGGAGGACGAAGTATGCGATGGCCGCCATGATCAGGACCACCCCGTAGAGCGCCGTCGGCATCGGAGCGAAGTTGTTTTCGCCCATCCAGCCGGTGACGAACGAGATCAGCGAAAGCCAGAACAGCAGATGGAGGTTGGCCCACAAAATCGGACCGGTCACCCGCTTCGTCACGTGGAGCACGTGATGGTGGTTGTTCCAGTAGATCCCCAGATAGGCGAAGCTGAGTACGTAGCTGAGGAACACCGGCAGCAGGGGCCGAAGTGCCGCCAGGTCCGTGCCGTGCGGCACCTTCATCTCCAGCACCATGATCGTGATGATGATCGCGATCACACCGTCGCTGAATGCCTCGAGTCGTCCCTTGGACATCGTCCCTCGCGTGAGTGGCCGGGAATGCCGATCAGCGGTCGCGGAGCCGGCGCACGAACTTGAGGCCGGACCAGATCTCGGTGATGGCGCATACCTTCACCTCGACCAGTCCGGTCGCGAGCCCCAGCCGGCGGACGGTCGATTCCGTCAGGTCCGTGGGGACCTTGGCCGCCTGCTTCGGCCAGGCGACCCAGAGCATGCCCTTCGTCGAGAGCCGGGCGACGGTTCCGGAGAGGTCGGCTTCCAGATCGGCGGCGGCGCGACTGAAGAGCAGGATACAATCCGCCGCGTTGGCGCGGGAGGAGACCAGCACGACTCCGTCGGGCATGGGGACGAGATCGTCCAGGATCCCTTCGGGCGGATGGCGGAGCTGGAGGCGATGCCCGGTCCTGATGCCGAGCTTGTCAGGAAGGGATCTCGCGCTGTAGCCGGCCAGGCGGACGCTCCGGTGGATACCGATTGGAAATCTGGTTGCGAAGGTGTGTGCGGCAAGTCCTCGTCGGTTTCCCACCGGTCGTCATGGATGACGCTCGTGATGGGCGGAGCTGTCGCGGTTCGGGGCGTCAGGCGGGAAGCGTCCGGTCCTTCCAGTGCCACCACTGCAGCAGGCGCGGGGCGGGACGCGGGGTACGAGCGGCGTAGACTGCGCAACGAAAGACGTACAGCACGCAGGGATCCTGGCGCACGCCGCGCAGTTGATTGAGCGCCTCGTAAAGCCGTTCGGGATTGCGGCGACGCAGTTGCGCCACCGAGGCCACGCCGAGATCGCGGAGATCCTGCGCGATGCTCGGCCCGACGCCGGGCAGGCGCTGCAGGTCGTCGCGGGCCGATGGTTGCGGGTGGCGCATGGGCCCCTCCTGGATGCTCGTCCGGTCGTGGATGCCCCGCCCGCCCGGGCTGCGCCGGACGAGGCCGCTCGATGTTGAGCCCCGCGAGGATCGCCGCTACAGCCAGCGGCGAACTCTTGCCCGGTACGCCCGGTACGGCTCTCCAAAGGTGCGGTCCAGATAGGCCTCCTCCCGGGCGATCACTCCCCGATTCATCGCGATCAGGATGACAGGCAGGGCAAACAACGGCCAGGGGGTGTTCATCCACACGGTGATGCCAAGGTAGAGCAGCGTCATCCCGAGATACATCGGATTCCTGCTCAACCGGAACGGGCCGCTGGTCACCAGCGCCGTCGCGGGTTTCCAGGGACGGGGATCGGTCCCCGCACGGCGGAAAGCCAGGACGGCAGGAAGGCCGATCAGGCCAACAGCAGTCAGCGGAGGCCCAAGCAGGTGCGGCCAGGGCGGGGGAAACAGCGGGCGCGGAAACCAGTGGGCAAGGGCGAGGCCCGCCGCGAGCGGGATCCCATATATGAGTGGTGGCGGAGCGATGACCCCTGCGTTCTGCGGTCGATCGGCGGACATCGTGGCGTCTCGATGGTCGGGGAGTGAGGGGACTTGCTCAGGCTAGCGCGCGGCCGGAAGCTCCAGAAAGGGGACGAACTCGATCTCGACCGCGTAGCCGGAGGAGGCAAACAGGGCCGTCAGCACCCCCTTCGCTCCTGCCTCGGCGTGGCTGACGACGTCGAGGTCCTGCGCGGCCTCGGCCAGCCGGTCGCGGGCCAGCAGGTAGATCGTATCGCGGTCTTCCGGATGAAAGGGATTCCAGAGCCCGCGGCTCTCGTCGTAGGTCTTGAGCTGCTCCACATCCACCCCGACCAGGGTTGCGTGCGGCAGGGTGATGTGCACTCGGCGAGCGGGCTCGTCGATCCGCGCGGTGGCTTGGGCCTTCAGGTCAAAGCCCATCAGCGCCTTCCCGGTCACCACCACGAGGGTGCGCTTGGTGGAGCCGAAGCGGGTGTTCTGATAGGTGACGACGTCCCGGATCGTCGCCTCGGTCGTCACCAGGCTGGCTGCGCTCTGCAACCGCTGGAGCACGGTGGCCTGATCGATCCGGGTGCGACCCGGGTCGGCGAAGACTCCGAGGAAGGAGTGGCGCAACCGCGCGAGACCGAGGCCGGCGCCGATGCCGAGGACCAGCAGGAAGGCCGCGAGAACGTAGCGAGACCGCACGATGGATTCCGCGATCGAGGGGAGTCAGGCCGCAGCGGGCGGGGAATTCCCCCCGACTCACGGCGTGAGGAGCATGTCGACCCGGTGCATGCCGGGTCCCCAGCCGTGCGGCACGGTGGCCGTCTCCCGCGCCCCGAAACGGGCAAAGAAGGGGGCGGACTTGTGGCTCGCGCCCATGTACAGGTGGCTGGCGTTGGCGGCGCGGGCGCGCTCCAAGGCTCGCTGCATGATCGCGGAACCAATGCCGTGCCCCTGCAGCTCCACGGCCACGATGATCCAGCGGAGGGCGATCCCGCCCGGTTCATGAGGCTTGAGGCCGAAGGCACCGACCACCCGGTCATCCAGGACGCAGACCTCATACCCGTCGGCGGTGGTGTCGAGAAAGTCCTCGTAGTCCGCCCGCTCGTTGGGCGCGAAGAACTCCGGGCAACTCGCATCGAAGAGCTTGAGGCAGGCCGACCGGTCTTCCCGCTGGTAGGCGCGAAAGCCCGGTGGCGCGCTCATGTCACTTCCCCGACGGAGACGTCGAGAATCAGCTCGTCGGCCAGGAGAATTCTTGCCCGCTTCATCGCATCACGCTCCGGGCGCCAGGAAGAGCAACTGGCGCCGTGGCCCTCGGCGCCATCGTCACGCGGTTCGTCGACGACCCCACTTGGTCACAACTGTAGTGTAGCATGCGGGCGGGCAAGAGGAAGAGATACCCGACGGGCGACGGAATGCATTGCGGGCCTGGCTACAATCCGTCCGGCCTGCCCGAGAGCCAGTCCCTATAGCGCGCGCGGGCGAGATCGCGCTCCTCCTCGGTCGGGAAGAACAGGTCGGCGCCGCCGTCGTACGGGGCGTAGACCCTGCCAGAATCGGAGGAGAAGAACAGGATCCCGATCTCGTCCTCCGCGACGCGCATCAACGCCGAATCGTGGGTGCCAGCCTTCCAGACCACGGTCGTCGCGAAAAGGCAGATCGGCTCGTTGCTCGCATGGTCCGGGGGCACGGGAGCGAGCGACACAAACTCCACGGAGCCCAGTCCGGCTGCACGCGCCACGCGGCCGAGGCCACCCGCTCCGCAATCCCAGGGGACCACCGCCACACACTCCGCTCCTTCGCCGAGCAGGGACGTCGCCACATCGTTGTGGCGCCGGAGCACCTCGACCCGCTCCAGATCGGTCGTCGGATAGCGCTTGCCGCCGGGAAGGCTGTGGATCCGCATCCAGCGCGCGGGGTAGGCCTCGCGCAGCAGATATCCCACGGCGGCGGCGTGAGGGTACACCCGGGTCCACTGCTGTTCGAATGACTTGAGGTTCAGCATGGCTTTGACAGTGTCGGGGCACGTGGGCGAGCGTGACGGGCTCCCCCGCAGTTCATGGCGATCGTGGCTGCCGCAGGTGACGGACCAGCAGCCCGACGACCGCGAGGTTCAGCGCGATGATCAGCGCCTTGATCAGGCTCGGCCGATGCACGATTTCCCAGACCTCGAGCGGCACGAAGGAGGTCGTCGCGAATACCGTCAGCCATTCCGCCCAGCGTTGTCCCCACCATAGTCCGACCCCCTCTACCCCGAAGAGCAGCGAGTACAGCAGGGTGCCGAACGCCAGCGCTTCGGCGTGGCCGCGGGGGACGTCGAGCAGCCAGGTCAGCCCCCGCCAGATCAGGTCGTGCTGGGAATCGACCGGCAGATTTCCGATCCACTCCTGCACATCGGCCGTCACCTCGGGGCGCAGCAGGTGCAGCGTCGCCAGGGCGAGCAGGGCGAGCACCAGCGACTGGGCCAGTTTCAGGATGGCGATCGCGCGGAGGGACGTTGGTCCGCGGGGGCGCGCTGGCCGGCTGTCGTCGTTCATGTCGCCGGCATCGCCAGCCATATCGCCCTTGGTGAAGGCTCGAACGGTTCGAGGGACGCCGATCACTCTGCCCGGTCGCCGCCTCCTGGCTGCCCGAGTGGGCAGCGCAGCTTGGGCCCGGTGAAGACGAAGCCGTTCCGTTCGTAGAAAGATACTGTCGGCCGCCACCGGGGCTCGGGCGGTGCGGTCACGTCCACCCGCCGCCAGCCCAGGGCCCGACCATGGGCCTTGACCGCCTCGAGCAGGCGCACCCCCACGCCCGTCCCGCGATGCGCCGGCACGACATACAGCTCGGAGATGATGCCGTAGGCGCCGCCGGCGTAGATCGCCACCGCCTCGGTGAGCGTCGCGACGCCCACTGGCTCGCCCGCGTCCGTGGTGGCGAGGAACGCCGTGAATCGTACGCCGGCGCTGCGCATCGCGGGGAGCGCCGCGGCGAGATCCAGGCCGGCGAACTCCGCCGGATCGTCGGAGAGCTCCTCCAGCAGTCGCCCGACGAGGGCGAGGACGGTGCCGAGTTCTGCCGGCGTGGCTTGGGAGATTGTAAGCATCGAGGGCGGTGAGGGAAGTGCCGGGCTGGGTGTGGACGGTCTCCCGGCGGATGGGGATATCATCGCAAGATTCGGATCGCCCCACCAGTGCCCGGTCCTAGATTGGCCGCTGTGCCCCGCGCGTCGCGGCGGCGCGGTCCACCGCCATCCGTCCACCCGCAACCGGGAAACTGCTCGTGCACCGATCCATCGATCCCGCAATCCTGTATTTCGGCACGCCGGTCGTCCTCGTCAGCTCGCTCAATCCTGACGGGTCACCGAACCTGGCTCCGATGTCGTCCGCGTGGTGGCTGGGCCGGAGCTGCCTGCTCGGATTCGGCGCCCGCTCGCAGACCCCCGCGAATATCCTGCGCACCGGGGAGTGTGTGTTGAATCTGCCGTCGGTGGATCAGGTGGCCGCGGTGAACCGGCTGGCAAGGACCACGGGGTCCTCGCCGGTTCCGCCCCACAAGTTGGCGATGGGCTACCGCCATGAGAAGCAGAAGTTTGCGGTCGCGGGGCTCACGCCGGCTCCCGCGGAGCTGGTGGCGCCCCCTCGGGTGGTGGAGTGTCCGGTGCAGTTGGAGGCGGTGCTGGAGTCGTCGCTGCCGTTGGCGGAGGGCGATCCCGAGCGACGAGGTCGGCTGGTGGCCCTCGAGGTACGGGTGGTGCGCATTCACGTGGACGACGACATCCGGCTCGCTGGGTTCGACGACCGGATCGACCCGGCCCGCTGGCGCCCGTTGATCATGAGCTTCTGTCAGTTCTTCGGGCTGGGGGAGGTCATCCACCCGTCGACCCTCGCCGAAATCCCCGAGTCCGCCTACCGGCCGGCGCGGCCGAGCGCCGCGTAGTGCGCTCAGGTGCCGGGGGGCTGACGCCGGTGCGCGGTCACGTTACGGCCGACTTGTCCAGTCTTGCGGAAGACAACCTTGCCGGAGAGGTCATCGCCGAGCACCTGGTACGACCAGCGGATACTCACTCGCGCATTGTCGAAATCGCCGGCCCACATATGTGCCGCGCTGTCGAACACGAAGTCGAGGTCGTACATCGGCTCCGGTGCGCCGTTGATGACCTTGGACGCGTGCAGCGCGATCTGCCCCGGATGCAGCGTCGAGGGCTCGAACTGGTAGACGACCGTTTCGTCGTTGCAGGCGGCCTTCCAGGCAGCCTTGACGCAGGTGGATGTGCCTTCCCACCGGCCGAGGATGTCGGCTGCGCGCGCCTGCTGCCCTTGTAGCGGGGCGGCGCCCCAGAGTCCGATGGTGACGGCGATGGCCAGGGGCAAGCTACGAGGGAAGCGCATGGCGATGGGCAGGAAGGGGTGGAAGCGGGCCGGGTCGGACGGTGCCGATCCCCGGCGAATCGGCCACGGTGAAAGATGTAGCGCGCGCGGTGCCCCCGCCGCCAGCCCACGTCCGCTCGCCCATCACGGACCCGGGTCGGGAACGCGAGCCGACCGGCCCATCCGCACAAAGGGGAGTGAGACGCCGTCCGGGAGGGTCGCTACTTCGTCCCCGACCCGCCGGAATCCGGCTGCGGCGTAGAATGGAACACCGGGCAGGGTGGCAACGAGGACCAGCTCTCCAAACCCCGCGGCAGCCGCACTGCAGGCGCAGGCATCCAGCAGTTGGCGGCCGATACCTCGGCGGGCGTACTCGGGATCCACGAAGTACGCCCGGATGCGCGCCGCCTCACGCGTGGGGTCGAGCAGCGGGTCTTCCCGGCTCTTCATCTGGTTGCCGCCGTACAGCGTACGCCTCCGGCTCCAGCCGCCGGCGCCGATGAGCCACGCGCCGTCGGTCACCGCGAAGTAGGTCCCGTCAAGGATCAGCTGGGTGTCCGGACCGAAGACGTAGCGCAGCCCGCTGGCAATCTGCGCCGGCGTGTAGTAGCCCACGCTCAATTGCTCCACCGAAGCCGTGATCAGGCGTTCGATGGCGGGGAGATCCTCCAGCGTGGCGAGCCGAATGGGGAATGGTGATCGCAGAGGCGTGCTCACGGTTCGCGTTCGCGGCGAGTCGAGTTCATGCGCGTGGCATCGATGGCATGCGGGCGCAGTCCTCCGGCGATCTCCAGGCCGGAGCGACCTCGTCCTCCGGCTGAGGGAGTCGCCGGGACAGGGGTGAGCTAGGCTCGGCGCAGGCTGAGTAGCAGCACACCACTTCCAACCAGCGCGATACCGGCCCACTCCCGGAGGGTCGGACGTTCGCCGAGGAAGACGGTGGCGAAGAGCGCCACCAGTACGACGCTGAGCTTGTCCACCGGCGCGACCCGGGAGGCATCCCCCACCTTGAGGGCCCTGAAATAGCAGAGCCACGAGGCGCCGGTCGCGAGCCCCGACAACACCAGAAAGAGGGCCGCCCTCGCAGGCAGCGTTCCCGGATTTCGCCACTTGCCCATGACGGAGATGATCACCGCCAGGGTGATCGCGATGACACAGGTCCGGACCAGCGTCGCGTAGTCGGAGTCCACCCCTTCCAGGCCGAGTTTGGCAAGGATGGCGGTCAACGCGGCGAACACAGCGGAGAGCAGCGCCCACGCGAACCAGTTCTCAGTCGCCGGCATGGTGCCTCGAGGGATCGAAGGGAGGGGGGACCTGCCCAACCTGGAGGGTATCCCCGGGTTCAGTAGGGGTGCAACTGATCCGGATCTGGACCGCATCAGTCGTCTCGTAGGCACCCTGCTCGTCGTCGGTGATGTTGGAGAGCAATTCGAGGATGCAGGTCGTCCCATCGCGGTACTCGCCGGTCAGGCTCGCTCCGATCGCGTCCAATCGAATGCCGGAGGCTGGGCGCCAATCCCCCGCCTCGAAGGCGGCGACCAGCGAGTCGAATGTCGCGGCCCCGCTGCGGGAGAAGCCATCGAACGCCAGGCGGCACCCCGGTCGGGGGCCGCCACCGACCTCGGCGGACACGTCGTCCGTGGCTGCCACCGCGGGCCGGCTTCCTGCGATGCGGCCGAGGAGCGCCGCCGAAAAGTCGCAGGCGGCTGTGTACCCCTTGCGGGCGGCAGTACCGGTCTCCGTCCGGGCCTCTCGGCCCGACGGACTGCAGGCCGTGAGGACGAGCAGCAGAGGTCCGAGCCAACGCCGCCTCGCATCGGGTCCGCGCGGAGCGACTCGGGGGCCGCGGCGGCTGGACCTCAGGAGACCGGCTCCGCCGCGGGATCGGCCAGCCAGGCCAGGTCGGCCCGATCGGTGAAGGCCAGCGATTCGCTGTTCACGCAGAACCGGAGTCCCGTCGGCCGGGGCCCATCGGGAAAGACGTGGCCGAGGTGGGCATCGCAGCGTGCGCAGAGGATCTCGATCCGGCGCAGGCCGTGGGAGCGGTCCTCCACCGTCGCAACGTTCTCCGGGGCGACGGGCTCGAAGAAGCTGGGCCAGCCGGTGCCGGAATGAAACTTCGCACCGGAGGAGAAGAGCGGGAGTCGGCAGCAGATGCAGCTGTACACGCCCTCACGCTTGTTGTCGAGCAGGGTGCCGCAGTACGGCCGTTCGGTGCCCTTGCCGCGGGCCACCGCAAACTGTTCCGGCGTCAGCTGGGCCTGCCATTCGCCGTCCGTCTTGACCACCCGCGGAAGGTCGAGCGGGCCCGTGAGCTGGCCCGCACGGTTGAAGACGCGAAGTTGCATGGCTCATCATCCCTGGGAGCGGAGGATCCCAATCTAAGGGCAGATCGGCGGGATGTCCTGAGCTCCTGCCGGGGCGAGGGGCGCGGGCGGGCAAGGTTCAGATCGACTTGGTGGTCTCGGCGGTGCCAGGAGGCCCGTAGCGAAGGACGACTCGTGCGTTCCGGGCGAGCGGTGAGGCGCGGAGCACCGGTTCGATGGCCGCGAACAGCAGATCGGCGCTCGGTCCGTACATGAACAGCGTCGCTTCGCCAGCGCCGAACTCATCGCCGTCCAATTCGCCCGCCTGTGCGACCTCGATCGCCGCGGCGAGGGCGCCCTCCAGCCCGTGGATCGCCGCGCGCTCATCGGGGTGTCCGAATTCGCCGTCGGAGAGTGGGAGGTAGACCAGGACGGATTGCTGCCCGTCGTCGGGATGAGGGTTCCCGCCCCGACCGAAGTACCGCTGGAGCCAGTTCATCCCCCCTCCTCGAACGTCGGGGCCGGGACGATCCATCACGGGATGCCGGCGCTGGTATGGCGGAGTCGACGATGGTTGCGGTCGTCCGACTCGCCGACGCGGGTGCACCGTGGAAGCTGAGCGAAGCGTTATCGCCCCGCAAGCGGGCCGCGGGAGACCCCGAGGCGAGCGCAGGGCGTTGTCAGGCAGCAGGTAGAGATTCCGGCGGACTCTGCCCGTCCCCGTCAGGCCACCCCGTGCCGGAAGAGCCGCCCGAAGCGGCTGCGGAAATCCGCCTTGCGCAATTCGGCGGAATCTCCCCTGACGCCGGCGCAGCGGTGTGCCGCATGCGCGTCCCATCCCTCGGGCCAGAGCGCGAAGGTCATGGCGCCGCAGGCAGGGCAGAGGACTCGGCGGTGCACCAGATCGTCGGGAGTCAGGTCCGCCGCGTTCAGGATCACGCCATCCGGGCTCCACTGCACCGGCCGTCCCGAACCTGCGCGGAAGGGGGGCGCCAGGGCGGCCTGAAAGCAGCGTTCGTGGCAGCGGTGCTCACGCATGAGCCGGTTGCGCCCCGCACTGGGCAGTTCCAGCCACAGCCGGAGGACGGGGGCGTCCTCGGGGTCGCCGCGCTCACCGCAGAAGCAGCAGGTCTCGCCGCTGCCTTCGGGCTTGAAGAGGTCCATGGTCTCCGATCTGTTGGCTCTGACTCCCGCCCGGGCCGCGTCCGGTCGGGAGGTATCGAACGACGGAATTACCGAGGCACGTCCGCCGGGACGACACCGTAGAAGACCTCGCCGGCCCGCACCGCCCCGCCGGCGGTGAGGCTGAGCAGTTCCAGCGCCCGGTCACGCTGGCCGTTCACTTCGCGGTCGTACACGATGGCCAGCTCGCCGAGCCGGGCATCCCACACCGTGCGCCTGACGCTGAAGCGCAGATCGGTGATCCTTCCGAGTGCCCGGTGCCAGTAGGCGCGGAGTTCGGCCTTGCCACGGACGGTCGGCTGGCCGACCGCCTCCACCGCTTTCGGAGAGGAGAAGATGACATCGTCCGCGAAGTGCGCCAGCACCGCATCCAGGTCCCGGCGGTTCCAGGCGGCAGCCCAGGCGGCTGCAAAGGCGACGGGGTCGAAATCGGGCATGGGTGATCGAACGGTCTCCGGCTCAGGGTGGTCCAGAGGCGAGCAGGTGAAGCTTCGTCATCGTGGCCCAGTTGCGGGAGGTCGCGGCATCGCCGAGCAGCCGGCCGACGGCCACCGCTAGCCTGCTCTCGAGGAGCCCCGTCGCGCACCAGAGGTACGCCACTCGCGGTCCGAGTGCGAGCGCATCCGGGCTCCAGTCCTCGCGGGCGAGCGGCACCAGCCGGGTCCGGGCGGACCGCTCAGCAAGGACGGCAACCAGCAGGCGGCTCGGATCGTTCGCGACGGCCTGCAGGGGATTGCGCCGAACAACTGCCGCCAACTCCTCCGCGGTCAGGACGGTGACCCGGGAGGCCACCTTGAGCTGGGTGGCGATCGCCTGCTCGAGCCGGGGGGCGGGATCGCGACGGTCGCCGGCGGGAATGCTGAACACGAGATTGCCGCTGTTCAGGAGGGTGCGCGCCTCGAGGTAGCCGAGTCCGGTGGCGACCGCTCGGAGGTCCGCCATCGCCACCCGCTTGGCGCGGCCGACGTTGATCCCCCGCAGGAATGCCACGAATCGCCGGGCCATCCGGCCTATCCCTCCTCCGCCGTCACCGCGACGTCGGTCGCCGCTGGTGGTATGTGCCTGGCAACCGCACCCGCGGTGGACCCACCCCGATTCAGCGCCATCGCCGGTCGAGGAGCAGGATCAGCGCGCCCGCGCCGATGGCCGCCACCCCGGCCCAGTCAGGGATCCGGCGGAACTCGGTCAGCGGTTCCGTGGCCTCGAGGCCTTGAGCCGGCGGTTCGTGCCTGACCTCGTAGACCGGATGGAGAGCCAGGACCATCCCGCCGAATCCCGCGAAGAACAGTCCGAAGGCACTCGCCCCCCGCCAGCCAGCGCGGCTCACAGTCCGGTCAGCAGAATTCGAATGCGCGCCAGTTGATGCCGGTGGGCGAGATCGTGCCCGGCGTACAGCCGCCGCATCTGTTCCACTGATTCCTCCCCGCGTTCGGCGTGCATCCCTGCACGGGCGAGCTCCGCGGGGGAGGCGCCCCCCCAGAGGCGAAGATTGGCACGGCGAAGGACGCTGAACTGTTCCAGAGCCTCGTGGATGTCCGAGTCGCCGTACCGGAGCCGGTTCGCCCAGAGATCCTGATCGTACGGCGCGAGCGCCGGACGCTCGTGGGCCAGAATCATCCGGAGCCGGAAGCCGCCGACGAGTTCGGCGTCGGCCAGATGCTGCACCACCTGACGGGTGGACCACTTGCCGGGCGCTTCGGGATGCCCGACCTGGGCGGGAGTAAGGCGCTCGACGGCCGCCCGGAGCGCGTCCGGTGTCTCCCGAAGGACAACCAGCGGGTTCTGGGTACCGAGCAGCCCCAGCAGGGCCGAGGTGTAAGCCTCGGCGCCGGCTGGCGCCAGGAGGCCGGAGGCGGAGAGCACGGACATGGGTGCACTCACGGAGCGAGAAGGGCCGCGGTCGGACGATGGCGGTGGCGCGTCAGGGGTGCCACCGCAACAGTTCGCTGATCGTGGCAAGGTGGTGATCGTCGTGTTCAGAGATGAAGAACGCCAGATCCAGCAGCCGCATGCTCTTCTGGAGCCGGGGGTGCAGCGCGGATCGCTCCCAGTCGGCCTCGTCCGCGGATTCGAGTTGGGTCACCATTTCGCAGCGGGCGCTGCGGAAGCCAGCCAGCAGGTCCGCCAGGACCTTTTCATTGTGATGCGCCTCGTGGGTGCGCCGATTCTCGAGGTCGGCGGGATGCAGGCTGCGGCGTCCGGCCGCGAGATCGTCCACCCGTTCGCTCCAGAGCGGCTCGAGATCCCAGAGATGGCCCACGTTCTCCTGGATCGACCAATGATCCCGGAAGCGGGCCGTCAGGCGAGCGACGGTGACTCCGACGAGTCGATCCTGCAGCCGGGCGGGGGTTCCCCGCAGCCGCTCGATCAGGCCGGGCGCCGCGCTCACGGGGAGATCAAAGGTGAATCGCCGTTCGAACCAGGGCTGACGGGGAACCATGGGATGTCGGGGCCGGGATGGATGAACTCGGGCGGGCGTGCCGGGGCGCACGCGGGAACGCGCTCCGGGCGCACCCGCGATTTGGGCGCCTGCAATGCAAGGAATCCTCAAATGTCGTCCGCCGCAACCCGGCTCGGTCGACTGGCCAGTTACTCGCCCCCGTCGCCGAGGCGGGTCGCCGCGGGTGCGCCCCGGACGTAGGCGATGAAGTCGGTCGGGGCCGGTCGATGCCCGTTCATCCGCAGCAGTTGGGCGATCTGGCCCCGGTGATACGCACCATGCAGGCACACATGCACCACGATGTCCTCGATGGTCGATTGAAAAGCCAGCCCCGCGCTGTTCACGTAGCTCACCATGCGGGTCAGGTCCGCGGGCTGCAGCCGGTCGACAAACCGGGCGAGCCTCGCGTGGGCATCCTGGCCGACCCGTCGCCAGTCGTCCAGGGTGAGCGCGGGCCAGACCTCTAAGGCCGACCGGGTCCCCGTGAGCCGTGCCAGCCAGACCTGCTCCGCGCCGAGGATATGGCTGTAGAGGCGAAGCGCCTCCCTCGGCGCCTCGGGCGTGGCTGCGGCCAGAGCCTCGCGGGTCCGGGCGTCTGCCCAGCCCAGGTGGGCGATGAGCCGGCTGAGCGACTCGGTCATGGTGCTGCCTCCGTCGGTGGCGCCGCCACATCCGGCGGGGGAAAGAGGTGGGCGAAGCTGAACGCTTGCGGCGCGTCCCCGGCGTTGCGAAGCGCTGCGAGTCGCCCCATCGCTTCATTGATATCCGGAAGGTGACCCTCTGGCACCCACCACAGCACGGTGACTGGCTCGTGTAACCGTTCAAACCACTCTCGCCGCCGGCGCATCACCTCGGCGTGCGCCGTCCGGTAGACGAAGTCTCGCAGTGGACCGATATCCGTCCAAACCGAGAAGTTGACGATGATCCGATCATCGGCGTAGGGTCGCAGGGCGGTGGCATCACCCCCTTCCGAGCGGAATCTCCAGATGAATCCGGGGGCCCGATCGGCGAGGGCGTTGATCTCCTCGAGTCGCGCAACGAAGCTGGCGAGCTGGGGAGAATCCAGGGGGGCGAGCAGCCGGGCGATGTTGAACTGGGCGAGTCGGAAGCGTGACATGTGCGACGGTGCAGGGGGAACCAGCCGAGTGATGTCGTGACGAATCGTGTCGGCGGGCGGCCTACGGAGTCTCCCACAGCGCCAGCAGCAGTCCGTGTCCCTTCACGATGGCGGCGAGACACGCGCCCCGCAACCGGGCGAGATAAGCGAGCAACTCGTCGGTGGCCGTGTCCATCTGCACCGGGGTCAGTACCGGGGAGTCGCCGGCTCGGCTCTCCTGCATGGTCCAGCGCTGCCTGACATATGCCTCCACCTCGGCACGGGTGACCTGGTCGATGGAGTGCAACAACTCGCGCGTCGAGACCGAGGAGAGGGCGTAGGCGCCATGGTCGGCGGCTCCCGCAAAGGTCCAGTCCGCCCTCGCCGGAGTGAGTCGAGAGGCGGAGCCGGCCGAGGTCGCTGCCCCCAGGATGGCGTCGAGGTCGCGCCAGTAGCCCCGCAGCGAAACGGGCGACAACGACTCCGAATGACGCAACCACGCCTTGAGCGTCAACGGAGCGACGGCGAAGGTCCGCAAATCGGGATCCGACGCCCCGTAGACCACCATGTTCATCCCCATGGACGACTTTTCTGCGAAGGGTTCGGATCACACGTGCCCGGCCCGGCCTGACACGAATGAATGTTCCACATTCGGGGAACTCGCGCCAGTCTGCGGGATTCGGGGCGCGGACTGCCGGGGATCAGGCGCGGCGGGGCCGCCCGGCCGACCGCTCCTTCGGTTTCCCGACGGCTTGCTGCGGAGCCGCGGATCTCTTTGCGAGGCGGGCCTTGGGTGCCATGTAGCACCACGAATCGGCCAGGAGTTCGCGCAGCTGGAGAATGCGCACGGCGGACAGCCGCACGAGGACCGCGGGGTAGTCGCGATAGTGGTCGGTGATGTAGAAGATGCGTGGCTGGGACTGGAGCATCGCA
This sequence comes from uncultured Gemmatimonadales bacterium, assembly GCA_963825065.1. Lineage (GTDB taxonomy): Bacteria > Gemmatimonadota > Gemmatimonadetes > Gemmatimonadales > GWC2-71-9 > JADJOM01. The sequence goes on along the minus strand of CAWGRU010000013.1, from coordinate 180,614 downwards.
TCCCGGCTGTCGAAGTCGACCCGAAGCACCAGTGAGTCGCCATCTTCCCGCAGTCGAGCGAACAGACGGCCCCGGACCCGAAGCGCCGGTGTCCCGTAGGAGCTGCCCTCCTCGACGTCCGCCAGGTCTCTCGCGGCCCGGCGGACCGGCCCGAAGGCCGCCAGCAACTGCGCCGGAGATAGCGGCGGAGGAGATGAGACGCTACGGCGCATCGGAAGCGGGTGCCTCCGCTATTCGCCACGCAACAGGGGTCGTTCGCGCTGTCCTGCGAGCAACCGCTCAGTGAATTCCAGCCGCTCCGCCAACTCCCCGACCTGTTCCTGCAGCGCCGCAACCCGATCCTCGAGCAGGGCTCGGTCGCGATCGGCGAGCTGGCCCCCTGCCTTGCGGCCGTGGCGGATCCGTTCGGCGATGGCCTCACCGACTGGTGAACGGAAGATCCATCGCAGCCCCAAAGCGACTGCGAGGATCACCGTGACTCCGGCTATCAGCGGCCAGATCTCGGTGAAGACGTAATTCGGATCGAGCGGGGGAGCAGGGAAGGGCGTCTGGTTCATGGGAGCCGTACGGGGGTCGGGTGAGGGCGTTTCAGCGTCGGGCCGGCTGGGCACCGTCCCAGGGTCGGGCGATCGGACACGACATCGGCGGGCAACTTCGGGTGCCAGCGCGGCTCGTCCGGGCTGCCAGAGCATTCCCCGGCAGCGTTGGCGTGCAGAAAGGGAGCGCCCGCTCCCCCTGGCAGCATCCGGGGGGCGGTCGGGGGCTTCGCTCGCCCGGTCGGCAGCGAGAACACAGGTGAGCGGCGGGTCACGGGCGGGGCGTGTCGCCGGCGATCCGTTCCCGCCGGAGCCGGATGAACAGGTAGAGGTGACTGGCGATGATCAATGGCACCAGGAATGTCGGCAGCAGGGCGAGCGGCAGCTTGAGCAGGGCGCTCATCGATTCCGGATCGGCAAAGGCGAGTCGCGCTGCGGTGCCGACAACGTACAGGATGTCTGCCAGACCAAGGAGGTTCCAGGCGAGGAGCCACGAGCGGGAAGCCGCGAGGTCCCGGACGAAAAGCACCAGGATGAGTGCCCCGGCGGCGATCGCGATATCCCCCCAGCCGCCGGGAACGGCGAACGCATAGGGGAGTTCACCGCGCCCGTACAACACCAGGAAGTAGGCGCCGATGAATCGGGTGATGTGCAGCGCGACCAGTTGCCGAAGCCGGATCCCCGCGAGCCAGCTCCGGAACCCCGGCCACGCCGCCCCGGCGACGACGAGGAGCACGGTCAGGCCGACCAGCAGCAGTTGCGGGGCAGGTGGGCGGAGCAGCGCCAGCCGGCCCGAACCCGCCGCCACCAGCGCGGTGACCAGCCAGAGCAGGCCGATGATCAGATAGGGAGCGGCGCTTCGGGTGGTCGTGGGCATGATTCCTCGTGTGCGATACGGGTTGGCGCCGGGGTGTCAGGTGTGCGTGAGCCCGCGGGCGCAGCCGCCGGGATCGGTCATCCGGAGTTCACCCCTCGGCGCGCAGAATGGGTAGCTGACCGGTTCGCCTGCGCCCAGAACGGCGCCGGCTGCCCCCCGCCGGCGGGTAGTGGTTACGGTGAAACCCACCGTCCGTCGACACTCCTTCGGTACCGGGCCCTGCAATACTCCACTCGCTCCGGCGACGGAACAGCGCTGACGGTTGCGCCGAGCAGCCACCGGCCCGGTCGGGAAGTCGGCGACACAACCGGCCGTCACTCGGAGGCCGGGAGGGCTCAAGCTGCAGCAGTCGTCGCCTCGGCGCCGGCGAAGAGGTGGCTGAACCGCAGCAAAACGCGAGATGCGCCCCCCGTCGGGAAGATTCCCGCACCGCGGACCGTGCTGCGCGCGGACAGAAAGTGGCCGAATGGCAGGACCGCCAATACCCTGGCAACCACCCCATGAGTAAGGGGCACGAATCGGTCTCCTGGGCGTCTCCGAGGCGTGCCCGCTTGACCCGGTGGTCAGTCCAGTCCGGGGTGGATCGCGAGAGACGGGGAGCCTTGCCGCCGAACGGGGAATGTTGCGTCCGATGGGCGGTCCCGCAACCACGGATAGGGCCGACAATGCTGGCGCCGGCCTCCGGAGCGGAGGCGGGGAACTGCCATCGCAGGACCGGCGGTCTGATGCTGGTTAGGCAGTGAAGGGGAGCCAACCCACCACCCTCCGTCTCTACCGCGGCCTGAGTACTCCTCCTCGGTCGATGCTTCCGATGTTGCAGGAGTGAAACGCCGACCGTCCTGCAAACCAGCAACCATTCCCGGGTATTCCGCGTCTATAGACGAACTCCTCGCATCGACGAGTTCGAGAATGGGCGGCCTGTACAACCGGCGACGTTTCATCCATGGAACAGCGACAGCCACGGTCGCTGCCTTGGGCGTGGCGCCGGTCTGGGCGCGATGGATCGAGCCGTACGCCCGTCCCGTCCCCCACTGGCGCGCCGGCGGTGACCTGCTCAGCGACATTCCCCGGTTGCTCGACCTCGCGATGGTTCCCGGACTGGCGATGGGGGTCGTGAACGACGGCTCGACATGGCAGCGGGGGTTCGGCAGCTGCCGATCGGGAGACGTGGCGCCGGTGGAGCAGGATACGATCTTCGAGGCGGCCTCGCTTGGCAAACCGCTGGTCGCGTATGCCGCCCTCTCCCTGGTCGATGCGGGCGTACTCAGCCTCGACCGGCCGCTGTCGGCCGACCTGCTACTGCCCGACGGCGACAGCGACCGGATGCGGCGAGTGACGCTTCGCCACGTCCTCAGCCACACCACCGGTCTCCCCAACTGGAGAAAGCAGCCGGGCCCGCTCGAACCTGCCGCGGAGCCAGGATCGACCTTCAGCTACTCTGGAGAGGCCTTCTTCTACCTGCAGCGCGTCATGGAGGTGGTCACCCGCGTCCCGTTCGCCCGGTTCATGCGCGACCAGGTGCTGCGTCCGCTCGGCATGGAGCATTCGAGCTTCGTGTGGCAACCTGGCTTCGCGGAGCGGATGGCGACGGGGCACGACGCCGACGGACACCCGATGGAGGTGATGGCAGCCATCGGGCGGCGGGTGGAGGCCCTCGCGAAGGAATGGAATTGTCCGCTGCTCGACTGGCGTTACGAGGAGACCGCGAAAGCCGTCAGCCTGGTGAATCCGAAGTGGCCGGTGCTGCCGCTCTACATGGTGCCGAACGCCGCAACCTCGCTGCTCACCACGGTCGAGGATTACCTGTGTTTCCTGAAGAAGGTGGTAGGCGGAACGGGGGGAGCCGGGCTCGGACTGGCCGCCGAGACCAGGAGCGACATGCTCACGTCCCAGATTGCGCTCAACCGGGAACTCTCCTGGGGGCTCGGCTGGGGGCTGGAGCGCGATGGCGAAGGAACCCTCGTCTGGCAATGGGGGGCCAACAACGCCTTCCGGAACTTCATGATGGCAGATCCGGCCAGCGGGCGCGCCGTGGTCGTATTCACGAACGGCGAAAATGGGCCCCGGGTGTATGAGCGGGTGATCACGGGAGTCACGGGACGGGATCACGCGGCGTTTCTCTGGGTGTAGCACCCGGGTTCATCGCCCCCGGCAAGGCGACCGATCCAGCTTCAGGCCCCGTCCCGACGGCAGCAAGTCACCGTTCCATGCACTCACGCGGAGTTCGGATTGACGGACCCTCAGTTCAGCTCGGGCTGATGGTCCGAAGCACGGCCAGCACGGTGCGCTGCCCGGATGCCGAGGCGGCATAACCGTAGAAGCGAACTCCGGATGTCGGTGTGATGTACCAGTAGGCGATCGTGACGTAGCGGGCATAGAAATCGGTGGGATCGAAGCTGGTCTGGATGAGAAGGGGATGGCCGCCCAGCGTCTCAACGCAGGAAGAGGGATCGCGTGGATCGCGGGCGCCGAGCGGTGCGCGCGGTGGCTCGACGACCGCGGTGAGCACCGAGACGAGTGAGTCCGGCTCCTTCCGGCGCCAGGAGAAGTTGGTGTATTTCATCTTCTTGGACGGCCGCTTGTCGGCGCGGAATTCCGGCGGAAGCATGAACGTGGCTGGGATCCCCTGCGCGGTGGCGGGATGCCACGCCGCCAGGTCCAGCTGCGGAGCCGGGCAGGGGTCCATTGGTGGCAACGGTGGGAGTGCGGTCGAGGCATGGTGCGCACATCCCACGGTGGCGAGCACGACGAGCAGCATCCCGCGTCTGGACATAGCAACTCCGTCAGGTGGCACCAGCTGTCCGCGCGCGAGTGACGGCACGGGTTTCGGGCTGAGCAGCCGAGTCATCTGCCGAGGAGACTACGAGAGCGCCGCGCAGCCGCACGTCCGGGCAGACCATTCGCCGCTGGGCGGTGGTCGTGGTATCGAGGTATGACCCGATTCTAGAGCGCTTCTGGCTTGGAGGGAAGGGAGGCTCGGAGTCAGCGGAGCCGATAGAATTGGAGCCCGTTCCGATCCGGATCGTGCACATGGAATTCCCGGGTTCCCCACGGCGTGTCGCGGACGCGGGAATCCCGGGACAGGGTGCCACGACTCTGAAGTTCGTCGAATAGCGCATCGACATCCCGTACCACAAACCGGTAGGTCGGTCGATCGATAGCATACTTCCATTGGTCGGCGTCCTGCCACTGCAGGTGCAACTCTACTCCATCTCGCCGCACGGCGGCGTATTTCGGCGCGGAGGGCGCATCCTGAAACATCAGCGTAAAGCCAAGCCTCTCCACGTAGAACCGTGCCGAAGCCGCGACGTCGCTCGACATGAGAACCGGATGAACGCTCTCGAGTTGCGGGCTCATGGTGGGGATTCCTCGCGTGATCCGGCGGGAACGGTGGACGACGCCGTTAGCGCCGCAGCAGACGGGTGACCAGGCGGATCATGCCCCGGGCTTCCACATCGCTGCATCCACGATGGACCAGAGGTGCACCAGCCATCCCAGGAGGAAATACCAGAGCACCGCAGCCATGACGAACATGATTACGGCCTTGAGCACGCGCCCCTGGAGCAGTTGCCCGAGACCAGGGATGAAGAAGCTAGCGAGCGCGGCGATGACGTTTCCCGCAGATCCCTGTCCAGCCACGGTCCGACCTCCCCATTGCGGTGCGGTGCAGTCAGGTACCACGTCCGGCCAGCAGGTGCCTGTCCTCGAATTGGGGTACTGCCCAAAGCTTCCGGGCGCCGAGAGATCATGGACTTTCGACAGCGGCTCGGTGCCTCGGTCGCCCTCCGGCCTTCACACCTGGCCCCCGGCCCGGGCGCCGGGCACGAAGTCGGTCGTGGATCTCCGGGAGCCAGCCGTTCCCAAGAGTATCGTCGAACATGACCGGCTTCGCCAGTTCCGGAACGAGCACCCGGGCCAACGACTCGCGGTCACCTCCGTCACACCACCGAGGCCGTCCGATGCAGCGCCGGATTCGGGCGGACTCCCGGAGCATCGGCCCGGCCCCGGTGGCGACGCTACCGGAGGTGCTGCTCAGAGGCGAGGGGCCACTGACGCCACGGCCTCCGAGGATGTCACGACCGGTATCACCTCGAAGTCCACCAGATCCTCCCAGCTCGCTATCCACTGCTCGAGGAGCGCGCGGTCTTCGCATTCCATCACCTGGTAGCACGAGCGCAGGTCCGCGGTCACCCAGCTCGCGACGTAGGCGAGGCCCGCCGGCGCCAGGCGGCCGCGATCACGGAAGCGGCGATACACCGGAATCGGGTCACCATCACGGAAGCGTTCAAGAATCATGAAGAGCATGAAGGCCTCCGGGGAGGCGCGCGTCTCGCGCCCAGCAGAACAGGGGAACCGAGCCGGCGCCCCAGCCGCCGCGTTCAAGCAGCAGAAGTGCGGCGCGGCAGCGCAACCCGGCGACGGCGAGGAGAAAGCACGGTCATCGCTAGTCAGGCGTGCGTCGGACGGCCAACCAGCTGTCGACGCTCAGCGGGCCTGCGCCCCATGCCGCGAATACCAGCCAGATGAACGAAAAGAGCATCACGAGTTCACCGTGGTTCTGCCACCACCACAGCTGCCCGCTGCCTCCGACGTGGATCCAGAAGTAGGCAACTGCCATCTCACCGGAGGCGATGAACGCCGCGAGGCGGGTGGCGCAACCAAGGATGAGGCACGCTCCGCACACGAATTCGATGACGCCGGCAGCGCCGAACCTGGTCATGAGGTCGGCCGTGCCACCATTGGGCCCCATCCCCCCGAACCAGCCGAAGAGCTTGGCGCCGCCATGGGAGAAGTAGGCCAGGCCAGCGGCGATCCGGAGGGCGGCCTGAGTTGCGGGGAGATAGCGGCCGTTGATCGGAGCAATCATGATTGGCACCTGAGGAGGGGATGACGGAAGGAATGGAGCAGCATCGTCGGTCGAGTCGACACGCGGTGATCCGACCGACGGGGGAGGCCATAACGGGTACCTGGACATTCCCGTACGCGGCCCGCTCCAGCACTGGAGCTGCGGGCGTCATTCGGGAGATGAGGGCGGGTCCGCATCTGGCGGTGGTTAGCGCCCTGCAGTCAGTGTCGCTCTGCGGGGAGGCGCCTGCGGCGCTCCAGCTCCGTGTGCGCCTCCGCGAGATCGACCTCGAGGTACTTTGCGGCCTCCGCCCAGGAACGAACCACCCGAATCGGCAGCGGAGGTGATTGGATGCTGCCGGTAATTTCGAAGATCCGGGCAAGGCCGAATAGGTGCGGTGCCACGGCGATAATGGCCGTGGGAAGGGGCCCGAAGGTCGCGGCATACGTCGAGGCGAGGGTACGAAAATGCTCCGCCTCGTCGCTGGCGCTCGAGATGGTCCCCTCCGAGTGGGACAAGTCGATCAGATGGGCTCGGGCGAGAAATCGGTTCGGATCCGAGGCGCGCGCCTCGCGGACGACCCGTGAGGCGGCGGGGTCGGTCCGGCCCCAGTACCCGGTCACGAGTAGTGCCGGGTCGGAGAGGTAGAAATAGGTAGCGCCCATGGTCGCACACCACCTATTGCGGTGGGTTCAGTGCCCGGGGCCGGGCACCCCCGAAACGGGTTGCGGGCCGGAGTACGCTCATGCAGCCCGCTGTGGATTCCAGGTGTGGGTCTCGTCGCGGGCGTGCTTCGCCCAGGCGTAAAGCGCGTCGTAGAGCACGAAGCCATGCCTGAGCTGCTCATGGTCGTCCTGGAACAGCGCCGAGAGCCCGAGCGAAATCGCCAGCAGCCCGGCGGCCTGGGGAGCGAGTTCCAGTCGGGCCGTGTCGGCGCCGCGGACGATGGTCGCCAGCGCTGCCAGCGCCGGATCCGACAGACCGTACTTGGCGAGGAATGCATCGAAGGAGCAGAGCGGGCCGTCGTGACTCAATTCGACACCGTCGGTATCGAACGGGATGGCACCGAGTTCGCCAGCGAGGCGGGCGACATCGGCGGCCGGCGCGAACAGGAACTCGGGAGTGGTGTCGATGAACCGGGCGATGAGCCATGGGCACGCGACGCGGTCGATCTTGGGTCGCACCCGGGTGATCCATCTCATGGTGCCTCCTGCGCAGGTGTCCGGTGCCGGGCGCCGGTTGAGCGGGCGTACAACCCTCACAAGCTGTCTCCGCTCGCTCGGAGCAGCAAGCCCACCTGGCCCGGTCGAGGTCAATGGCGAACGTGATCGGCGAGCCAGCTTTCCGGAATGGGATTGGCTGTTCGCTCGTCGTCCCAGACCATGCCGGCGATCCACCATCTGGAGCCGTCCCAGTACAACTGGAAGTAGTTGACGCCGCGGCCGTCCACCGGGCCATCCGGCGTGCGCCGCATTTCGTAGACGCTGCGGACCTGGGCGATGTTCCCGAACTGTTCGATCCGCGAGCCGATCTCCGTCTCGAAGAATCCGTTCTTCACGAAGCTCGCATTCGTCCTCTGGCGATACTCCTCCGGCGTCATCCTCGTCGGCGAGGACTCGGCCGTTGCGCTCGTCGAGTGAGACGAACATCGCGCCGGGAGCATACAGGGTGCTGTCACGCCGCCACTGTCGCGGGGTGCCCGCTGGGCCGTTGATGACCTCGTAGGACGTCCGAATGATTGCGGGGATCGTCCCGACGTCGGCGGGATCGGCCACCGGCAGCTGGGCCTGAAGCGCTCCCGGCAGGATGAGCGCCAGGCCGAGACTTGTGGTGCGGATCGCAGAGCGCATCGGATCTCCCTGTGGGGGTGTGCAGGCCGGGACGGTTGTGCGCGGACGCCGGTCATCCACCCACGCCCAGCCGTCCCGGTGGTCCCGGGTGGCAGACGGCCGACAACGTGACACCGCGACGGGGAAGACGGATGCCATGAGGTGGGTGGGGCGGATACGACGGAGGCAAGGGGTCGAGAGTTTCTTCAACCGGCTACGCTGTAGCTCAGCGTGACCATGCCACTCGGATAGCGATGGGTGTCGCTCAGCCGAAGCGATATCCGGGGAGCGCCGGGAGGGTTCAGCGGTATCCCGCCGCCAAGCAGTACCGGGACGATCGTGACCTCCACCCGATCGACCTGTCCGGCGGAGAGCAGAGTCCGAAAAAGTTCACCTCCTCCGAAGAGCCAGATCTCTCCCGTGCCCGATTCGGCGCGCAGGCCGGCGACCGTTCGAATGGCATCCGAGGGGACCACGCTGACACCGGGGTTTTCGGCGGGATTTATGGTGGTGGAGAAGACGTACACCCGGGCGCCCTGGGCCCAGGGAAACCCGCCCGAGTGGAGGGCGACCTCGTAGCTCTTCCGGCCCAGTAATACGGTGTCGACCCCGGCAAAGATCGCCGAGAAGTCGACCGCGGGATCGTCCGGAATCCAGTCGTAGGCCCCGTCTGTTGTAGCGATGTAGCCATCGAGGCTCGCGGCGACGTTGTAGCGAACGGGGCGCATGTTGGGTCGTGGTGAGGGCCGGGGCCGTTGCACGCGACAGTGAGTGGGAGGGCAGCTGCGCGACAATGGAGCCGCTGCGGCGCGCGGATCGGTCGACGAAGTCCGGGAGAGTAGGTGTCACGACGAAACGTTCCGACCTCCTCTTCGAGCGATGCGGTCGAAGACCTCCAGGTCCAGGGCAGAAGCCCGAGCCGATGCGAGCACTTTGGCGATCTTCACACCAACCGCCGGCACGATTGCCACGATGGGGATGCGGAGTTCGAGTACGCCGGGGTCCATGGGCATCCCGTCGACGGGGCCGATCGGATGAAGGATTGGGATAAGGTACCCGAGGCCGGCAGAACAGGGCAGGGAGGTGTCTCCGGTCGACGGCGCAAAGTGCCGCTGTCGGTTGGATCGTCAGTCGCCGGGGTGCAGGACACGCGGGCGTCCCCCAGTTGCCGGTGGCGGAGGCTTCAGCAATTCCAGAATGACCCGCTGGAGAGCCGGGTCGTTCATCATGAAGGTGTGGCCGATGGGCAGGAGGATCGGCCGGTCAGCGTCACTGATAAGAGTCTCGCTCACTGCGACGAAACCGTCGTGCGGCTCGTCGCTGAAGGGCCGCGCGAGCCAGCGGGGGCCTCCGGTTCCGGTGATCAGGGTGTGCGGCACTCGGAGCGGCGGAATCTGTTCGAAGGCGGAAGGTGAAGCGAGAAGAGTTCCGCAGCTCCGCGTCAGGAGGCGGAATGGCGGCCATCGAATCGCGAGTTGGGCGCGGCGCGGCGACCGATTGGGCGTTCCCAGCATGATGAGCCGGTGTACCACGAGTGTCGGGACCTCTGCCAGTGCGTGCCGCAGCAGCAGCCCGCCGAGAGAATGGCCAAGGAGCGCGACCGGTTCAGGCGACGCCGCCCACCGACCGAGTTCGGCGATGAGGCGCTGGCGGATGTCGTTGTACGACTGGGCGAAGGCGAAGTAGGCGAAGGACTGCGGCTGGTGGCCCGCCCTCCGCAGCGAGTGGCGCAACCGTCCCATGCTGGCGGGTGTCCGTCCCAGGCCGTGCACAAGCAGAACGCGCACGCGACCTGTCTAGCTCGGCAGCCCGGCGGCCGCTACCGGTTGCCGGACCAGGAGGAACCCCAGGGCGATGAGGCCAGCGACGCCGAGGCCGAGGTCTTCGTTCACACCGAGAAGCATTGCGGCGGAGCTCCCGACACCTGCCCATAGCAGGGGGATGGCCGTCACCAAGACAGGGGGAGCCGGATTCATCCAGAGGAACAGGCCGAGGGTTGCCATGGTGGTGGGACACGGCAATCCGAAGGTGGGACTGGCAGGGTACAGATGGCCGAAGCTGCGACCGAGCAGCGGATAGATGATGAAGGCGAATCCCAGAAGCGCGCCGCCTGCGAGACCCTGGACAGAGCGTGGTGCCCGAAAGACGAGGCGGGGATGAACGACCCCGAACCAGAGCAGCAGTACAGACTCCAGGAGAAAGAGAACGCCGAAGAAAAGCGCCCCCCGGTTGATACGGAGGAAGTAGCCCAGGTGGTACACACCGCCCATCCAGGCCCAGAGGATCGCCAGGACGGCGCTGACCAGGCGGTCCGAGCCCGGTCGAGGGCGGAAGGCGAGGTAGCTGGCGCACAGCCCGGCGCCGGTCAACGCGAACTGAGCCGGCCAGACGCCGTCATTGTACTGGCGAAAGATCTCGAAGAACTGTTCGGTGGAGAAGGGCAGGGCCATGCCGCGCCGGTTGTCGGAGGTGGAGGGCGCCTAACCGGCCTGGCACCGGACTAGACGTCGAACGGCTCGTAGTACACCGAGGTGGCGAGCGGGGCTCGTGCCATCGCCTCCTGGAAGCCGGGGAGCCCTTCGACGACGGAGGCCCAGTCGTGGTCGCTCGGAAAATCGAGGGTCCACGCTTCAGCCGGCAGGTCTACCCGCACTGGAAGCGGAGGATATTCCAGTTCCACGACCAGCCGGCCGATCATCGCATCCTCGGTGTCGGTTCCTTCGCCACCGGACCGGGTCGTGAACTGGCGGACGAAATAGGCGAAGAAGTGCACCCCGCCTCCGGTGGTGGTGTCGTGTTCGCATTGGAATGAGGCGGCGTCATAGGCGCCGGTCACCTCCTGCTGGAGGAACGACTTGAACGCCTTCCAGGCGGGCCATGGGTCGAGCTGGTCCTCGTCGAGGTCTTGTGCGGCGAGCAGATGCTGGAACGCCTGGGTAGCCTCGTGCGGCTCCACGTGCAGCTCCCGGGATGCTGGTGATCGCCTTTGCCTTGCCAGGCTGCCTCTGCGTCCCACGCCGTCGTGGCGAGGCCCATTCCGTCACGGTCGTTCACTCGGCGGGGTCTTCTCATGTGAAGCCGGTCACTCCGGAGGTGACGGATGTCCGTGCTCGAGCCCGGACGCGGTGGAGCGCCATCCCCCACCCGCCGGGTGTCCAGCAGCGCGCGGCGGGAAAGCTTCGTGGGCCAGACGGCGACCACCGCCACCGAACCGAGTCAAGTGGTTTCGAAGATCAACTGTCGGTCGGATGCGAACCGCGGTGCTCGCTCAGGCCGTGACCTCTCCCTTGACGGACCCCGCGGCCCGCTTCGCCTGCGTGCACTGTGGCGCAAGACGGGGCTCCGCACCGAGCCAGTACAGGCCATTGGCCATGATGCAGAAGCCTGTCGCGGAGAACCAGACCATCGCACCACCGACGAACCCGGTGAACGCCAGCCACCACGGGCTGAGTACCAGGGACAGGATCGAGGCCAGGGTGAGGTTGATCCCGACGGCCAGATAGATACGGCGCTCGAGGTACCAGCTGTCCGTCTGCATGAAGTACGGACTGCCTGGCGTCCAGCCGGGCCGGGCGAGCATGGGGGTAAATCCCAGGCGGACGAGGAGGTTGCCGACGATACAGAAGCCGGTAAGCGACACTCCGATCGACGCGGCTGCGGTGGCGATGACCAGGAGGACGAACAGCGGATGTACCACTGCGGCGAGCGTTGTTGCGAGAAGCAGAACACATCCCGCGATCAGCCAGACGGTCCGTTCGATATACCACCGGTCGGTGGGGACGATGTAGATACCGGAGCGCAGGGGCATGGCCAGATTCTTTCCCGAGTGGTTGGTGGGGCGTGAACTGCAGCGGAGGTCCACGGGCGTGGTCGAGCGGATTGGGCCGAGGTCCATACCCCCCAAAGATACCGTGGGGTCGGCAGGCGCACGAGGTGGCAGGGAGCGCATCGGCGTCGGCGATCGAGCGGTCAGTGCGAATCCAGGACTCGCTACAACATACCTATCCCGGCGAGTACGGTGGAGGTGCGATGCACAATGCCGACGCCGGTTCGCCGACTTGCACCCGGATGGGCAGGGCGCCCCGGTACGCACCGTCTCAACGGCAGGACAAGGCGGATGCGTCCTTCATACGGGGCGTGGGCGCGCGCTCCGATTCGTGAAGTAATGATCATGTCCGCGGCGTCAGCCTCCAGCGCGCTACCAGTTCAGTAGGTGCAGTTCGTCCAGCTGGGCCGCCACAGGAATCAGTGAAATCGTACTCGGGTCGAGCTTGAAGGCCTGCGCGGCAGCGCGAAGCGCCGGGGTGCCGGCCTGGCCGGTGAGCGTGCGGTAGCGCCGATGGGCATCTCCCAGTTCGAGGAAGACATCTCGCAGGCAGGCGCGCTCACGCCGTTGAAGGAGTTCGGCTTCGGTGCGCGGGACCCGGGACGCGAGGCCGGTTTCGGTGCGACGGCGTGCCCGTGGGCGTGAGGCGCTATGGCGACGATCGAAGGCGATTGCCGCCACGTCCAGCCGCTGACGGAGGCGCTCGGCAAGCGGCGGCAGTGTCGCCGAGGTATCGGGAGTGGAGGGCAGTTCAGTCATGGGACCCGGCTTCGTGGCGGGAACGGAGACCGCCCCGATCCTGAGATCAGGCGGACGATGAAAGATAGCGGATGGTACCGGGACGCGCCGGGCGGGAGCAGCTGGTCTCGAGGATCGTGCCCGGGTTCAGCTCGCAGCGAGTCGGCCAGGGCAGGCCGGATGTCATCGACATTCCCGGGGCGCCCGTCAGGCGCCACCGCAAACAGATCGTACGACTCGCCGTCCGCGGCCCGCGTGTCTTGATAGGCGGCGGGGATCACCAGTCCGGCCGTCTGATCGTAGATGTTGAGCAGGCGCGTCGGGAATGGCAGACCGACGAGCTACTGAAGGGTGGCGCGATATCGGGCGCGGGAGCCCCGAAACCGTTCGAGTTCGTATGCGATCTGGAGCAGGTACTGCCGCGCGACCTGCTGCTGAGCGTTCCGGATGACTAGCGTGTCGCGCAAGACGACGTTCAGTCAGATGGCCCCAGCCAAATTGAGCAGGGCTCCTGTCGTACCGAGCGCCAGCGCGAGTCTCGCCTTCGGGCGATCGGAGATCAGCGCCCAGGTCACCGCGATTGCCCCGAGCACGAAGCCTGGCCCGGGCAGGAACGCGGTCGCCGCGAGGACCGGCAGCGGCCAGTTCCGCCTGGAAAGCGGGAATGCAGGAGCCGTCAGGTGGCTGACTGCATGCGGCTCCGCGTCGGCCGCTCATGGGATGGAGACCGACAGGGCGATCAGGGTCTGAGCGGCGACGTAGCTGACCATGATCAACACCTGGGCGATTGGTAGAGGTCGCCGAAAGCGATTGACAGCCAGGATGGCATCCGATGTCATGAAGAGCGTTGCTCCCGTGGCTGCCAGCGTCGCGCCCGGCGTCGAGAGTGCCAGGGCCCGGCCCAATGCCTGCAGGACCATCATGAAGATGGTGGCCGCGTATAGCAGCACCGGAAGGCGGAGCCGTCCAGCGCCCGCCCAGAGGAATCGCACCAGGAGGATAAGCACCAGTGCGAGCGGAATAGTGATCGCCGGCGCGGCACCGGGCGGAACCCCAGTGGCGAACGCTGCCAGGTAGGCAAGGTGGGCGACGAGGAAACTCACGAGTCCGGGCAGGAACCGGTCCCCTGGGAGCATGAGCAGGACATCGCCGAGCAGGGAACACGCCAGACCGAGGACGATCGCGACCTGATAACGCGGGCCATGAACCCCGGCCGACAGCCCGGCTATCAGAAGCACGAGCAGGGTCGTGAGCGGCTTGAACAGGTACACCTGCCACCGCGGTCCATGGTATTCGGCCCAAAGATGGAGCCCGGCCGAGAGGGCCACGATCGCCACGCCCGCCACCCAGCGGAGGGTCACAGACAGCCTTGCCCAGGGCCTAGCTCGAGGGCTCGGACGGTGGCGGGAAGTTTGTGGTGAGCCCGCCCGCACGAACAGTGCGGACCAGCCGATCCGCAAAGATGCGCATGCCGACGCGGATCATTCCGTCCGGATCCCCCTTGAGTTCGGTGGAGTCATCGAGGACGATCTCGCCGGTGGCGACCCTGATGAGCTGAGCGGAGAGGAGCCAGATCAGATTGCTGGTCTTGCTCACCTTCGTGAGCACGACCCATCGAGCGTTCTGGGCGCGTGCCACCGCGAGGGCGCAGGCCACCTTCACGTTGCACGAAAACCCGCCGGTCAGCGCGCGGGCTTCCGGCCCGGCGGCAGCGGAGTCCGTAGCGGCGTACGAACGCACTTGCGCACCGAGTCGTTCCTGGAGGCGGGTACGGAGGACGAGAGTGCCGAGGCCGGCCCTGGCGGAGTCCGAGGGTTCCCGAAGATTTGCCTGGTCGTTGTAGAGTGCGGTACTCAGGATGGCGACGGGGGCGTCGGCTCGCTCCGGGGCGGTCTGGGCGCAGAGCGCCGCCGGCAGGAGTTGGCCGACTACAAAGGAGACATGAAGACCGCGTGCAAACATGGTGTCACTCTACTTTCCGGCCACTGTGTGCCGTCACGCCGCCTGCACGGCGATTCACCGGGCTGGCACGACCGCAATGGCCTCTACCTCGAGGAGGACCCCTTCACGGAAGAGGCCTTTGACTTCGGCGAGCGTGCTGGCCGGTGGTGCGGCCGTATTGACGTATTCATCGCGGACTTCCCGCAGCACCGAAAGATTCGAGATGTCCACGATATAGTAATTGAGTTTCACGACATCTGCGAAGTTCGCGCCGGCGGCCTCCAGCACCGTCTGCAGATTCGAGAAGACCTGCTGCGCCTGGGCCCGGAAGTCGCCCGGCCCGACGAGGCGGCCCGCTGAGTCGAGCGGGACCTGCCCGGAAATGAAGAGGAGGCGCTCCCCCGGCGGGACCTCGGCCAGGTGACTGTAGCCCCTCGGGACCGAGAGTCCGGGCGGGTTGATGAGACGAGGGCGTGCCTGGCTCATCGCCGCATGCGACATCAGGGTGG
The DNA here is from genome assembly GCA_963825065.1 of uncultured Gemmatimonadales bacterium. Lineage (GTDB taxonomy): Bacteria > Gemmatimonadota > Gemmatimonadetes > Gemmatimonadales > GWC2-71-9 > JADJOM01. The sequence goes on along the minus strand of CAWGRU010000013.1, from coordinate 165,512 downwards.
CGAGTCCGGCGAGCATGAGGGCGCAATGTGTCAGGCGCATCTGTTCCACTGATGGGAAGGTGAGGAAATGCCATTAGCCGGAAAGCCGAATCCACCGCGATAGAACGCTACCGTCCGGCTGAGCACCACTGACATTGCGGGCAGTGTGTGCCCAGGGAAGGGGGCACGAGCAGGCGGAGCAACGTGAGAGGCCGGGCGCACGGTCGCGAATCAGGGGCTCAGGTTGCCTGAGGCGGATTCGTGATCGGGCGTCCCGCCAATCGGACAGCGGTGGCCAGCAGCACGAACGATCCGATCCACAGGAAATACCCCAGTCGCAGGAAGCGGAGGTCTCCAATCGAGAACGCGAGCCATTGAAGGTTGATGAGCACCGCAACCCAGAGGGCGGATTCAAGGCCGCGCGGGCCGCCCAGAACGGCACGGAGGCGCCATTGTCACGAAGCGTGAGGTCTCAACTGTGCCGTGCCGTGATGGCCTCGCGATCATGTCGATCGCCGCGCCGAAGTGGGGCCAGAGACACGCACTCCAGGGAATGGGTCACCCCGGCTGTGCGCCAACCTCGCGTGCCGAAGCCAGGGCGGTCAAGCCCATTGGATTTATGCTCATCGCTGCGCCGGTGAGGATCCGGCGGTGGTAGTCGATCTGGCCGAGGTGAAAGGCGCAGTGAACGGCGAGGTGAACGAGGAGGTCGGCTCCCTGGAATTCCAGCCCCGCCACGACCTCGGGAAATCGGGCTTCAAGCTCATGGGGTGTGAGGCGGCGGAGCGTGCCGAGGACCGCCGCTTCCGTCGCGGCGAGTTCGGCGAGCAGTGCCGCTCGTGAGGTCGGGGGGGCGCCGAATTCGGCCTCTCGGTCACGCTGGTACCCCGTGCCTCCAAGGCAGGCACCGAGGAAGTGCTGCAGATTGCCGCATAGGTGCCTTGTCAGGACCCCGCCGGAGTTGGGAACCCCCGGAGCGCTCTGCCAGATGGCGGCCTCATCGGGGTAGGCTTCAAGTTCACGCCGCAGTGCGGCGAGGTCACGGCGCAGGATGGCGGACAGCGTCTCTGAAAGCATGTGTCAATTGTGAGGGGGAATGGGTTCGGCGCGCCGGCCTCACCAAAAGACCAGGGCGATGAGGCCAGCAGCCATTCCGATCGGGCCGATGATCCAGCTCCCGGCGAGAGCCAGTAGCACCGCTGCTCCCGACACGGTGGCGATTCGCGCCCGCCGGATGACACCGAACCCGAGAAGAACCACCCCGAGGAGGGCGAGTACCCCACAGCCGATGAGTACGGGAGAGCCCACGAGGCCTCCTTCGGGTGAATCCGACCCGGATGACTACGGATCTCCAGCAACGCAAGGTGAGGCCTCGGGCAGGTTCGCCGAGTCGGCCGGGGAGATAACCTGCAGGGGTCGTTTGCCCGGCGCCAGTCCACGAAGTCGCGTTCGGCCGCCACCCGCGGAAGTCCGTGTCTTGGGATGAGCGTGCAAGTTCGATCACCGGTCACGGATGGCGAGGCGAGATCTCCTTGCCAAGGCAGATGCTGGTTTCGGGGGAGAGACAATACTCGCCGTACAGCGGTATTGGGCGAAAGCCAGTCGCGCGATAGAGCGCGAGCGCGGCCTCCTGCCGGATGCCGGTCTCCAACACCAGCTCCCGGGCCCCGAGCGCGGCGGCCTCGGCCTCGAGGGCGACCACCAGCCGGCGACCCAGGCCCCGCCCACGAAACGCCGGCACCACATACATGCGCTTGAACTCGGCGATTGCGGGGTCGAGGAGGCGCACCGCACCACAGCCAACGGGCGCGCCACCCGAATAGAGAATCAGAAACGCGCCGCGACCCTCCGAAACTTCACCGGGATCCAGGCGAAAGTGGTTGGCCCCCGGCTCGGCATAGGTGCTCGCGAGTTCCGCGTTGAGGGCATCGATGAGCACCCGAGCATCGGGGGTTGTCAGGTCGGCGCGCGCGACGGTGGTGTCGGAAGCCATGGCTACGGTGGGTCAGTGGTTGAGGGTTCATGACCAGGCCCAGCACACGACGGCACCGGGGCGTGTGTGCGCGCGGCCATGGTTGAGCCGCCACCCTGGCAAGTGCGACGTCACGAACAATAGAAGTGCAGCGTGTCGGCGAAGAATTCTCCCGCGGCGAGCGTGACGAGGGTGTCGGGCCAGACAAAGCCCGCCACGACTCGGGCGCCGATGGCATGCTGGCCGGGCGGCACGCCGAAGCCGCGCGAGATCGTGTGCGCGGGCGTCAGACCGACGTAGAAGGTATCTGTTCCCGCTTGACTGCTATCGATGAAGAACTGGACGGGGAGGGTGGAGCTGCAGAGCGGCGCGTCGAGGACGAAGGAGACGGTCGCGTGCGGCACAACGGGCTCGACCGCCTGGCATGCTGTGAGGGAGGCTAGGCCGAGAACGCTGAGTCCCAGGTGGGCGACCATGGGCGATGCGCTGCGGGGGTTGGGTGCCATCGGTCACAAGGTATGAGAGTACCCGGGTGTGGGCGTCATTTCTGGATGCGCCAAACCGCTCACGGTGCCTAGGCGCCCGTCGGTCTCCGCCATTTGGCTCCAAGAAACTAATGCGGGCCCATGGGCTCTGTAACGGGTTCGGTGGCGTCGGCACTCGGGCGGGAAGGCTCCCGTTGCCGAGCGATCGCGACGGTTTCGGGCGACGCGTGGCGGTCAGCTGGTGGGGGCCGGGGACGGCGCTCGGCCCATCAGGCAGGTACCCGACCAGGGTCGACGCGGATGAAACCGGCCGGCCGCAGGCAGCCGCGCTAAAAACCGGAGGAAGAGCGGAAGGCGGTTGAGACGCGCAGCGGTCGTCAGGGTGGACCGCACGTCGACGGCGTGCCAGCCGAAGGGCGAGAAGAAGGCAGGCCCGCTTTCAGGCGCAAAACACAACCGGGCTCCTCCCTCTTTCAGGTGCCGTCCCCAGTCCTTCTGAATGATCGCCATGAGGCGCGGGGAGGTCAGGTCCAGCACCCAGGACCGGACGGTCGGCTGTGTGGCCAAGTCGCCGGCGAGGCGGCCGACCTGCGCCTCGGTGAGGTAGGCCAGCAGGCCTTCGGTCAGAACGAGGACGTTGTTCGCCGACCCAGCCAGGCGCCGCAGCAGTTCACGGCGGGGCTCGTCGGCTTCGAGGTCCATGCCGATCCGCTCGACGGAGCACACGGGCTGGCTGTCGACGAGCAGGGCCGCCTTTTCGGCCAGCAGCTGCGGTTGGTCGACCTCCACCCAATGCAGATGCGGGGGGAGCGCCATGCGGTAGGGCCGCGTATCCAGTCCAGCCGCAAGATTGACGACCAGTGAAACGCCCGCGTCCACCTGCTGCTGGACAAACTGGTCGAAGAGAAAGGTGCGCGCCACGAAGGCCCACGCTGCGCGTGCCGCTCCCCGCATGGCGTCACTGATCTCCTGACCCCGCGGCCCCGCCAGGCGGCGAGCGTAAGGGTCACGGAAGACGGCGTCAGCGCGCTCGGTCTCGATGGCGCGATACATCGCGACCCATCGCGCCGTGTCGGCGAGTCCCTGGATTGGGGAAGAAGTGATGATTGCGCTCCGGCTGGTGGCTGCGCTTCTGAGGCCGCCCCCGACTCTCACACCGGAGTGGGTATCCGGTGGAGGCGGGCAAACGAGGTGCCTCCCGTTCCTGGATGAGGCGGCGCTCGACGAAGTCTACGTCACACCCTTGGCCAACTCCATCAGCGCCGGGTCCATACTCCCGCCGAGGCAGGAGAACACCAGGCAGTCCCGGCCCGGCTGAGGGGCGGGCGTCCCTCAGCCGAACGCCAACTCAACGTGTACCAGACCGTTCTTCAGCACCTCATTCACCACCAGCCCACTGTGCTGAAAGACGTCCCGCATCTGCCGATTCTCCGGCATCACTTCGGCCTCGAAGGCCCGGTACCCGAGCCCCCACGCGATCCCCGACAGATGCTCCAGCAGGATGGTGGCCACCCCACGCCCCTGATACTCATCCCCGACCGTGAAGGCGACCTCGGCCCGCTTCCCCTGCGAATCATTCGGCTCGATCCCATCCCGTCCTCCGTCCGCGCTCCCTGCAGCCGCTTCGGAGATCCCGTCCCGCTCGCCGTCAGCATCCGGCAGCCGGACAAACCGCCCGACTCCGATCACCCTCCAGACCCCCTCCACCTCGACCTCGACCACCAGGCCCACGTGCGCGACGAAATCCACCTCGGTGAGATACCGGAGCTCCGTCTCGGAGAGCTCTCGCTTGGCCTGGAAGAACCGATGATAGATGGCGTGCTGGGAGAGATGATCGAATCCCCACTGGAGGGCGTTCTTATCCTCCGGCCGGATCGCACGCACCACCGCCGGCGTGCCGTCCCGGAGCTCGACCTCCAGCCGGTACCTACTCACGTCCTCCATGGGGCGGGAATCTAGGCGCCGGCCGGCCTTCGTCATAACCGGTTGAACGGACTCCGCCTCCCGAATGCCGTCTTGGGGAGCGCGCCCCATCAAGTCAACCAAGCTCTGCATCTAATTGTCCGGAATCACCAGCGCGCCGATGCCGCCCGCGGCCGAGCTGTCGATCACCACAACTGTGACGACTTTGCCATCGCCGACAACGATCGTCGGTGAGGCGTAGAGGGTATCCGTCAGGTTCTCGTGACTCACCGTTACGTGCCAGTTGCCTGGATCGCTCAGCAGGTACGGCGACACCGCCCGATAGGGGAACGGGAACTGGACCCGGATCAGGGTGTCGTAGTCCGGCTGCCGCCGCCAGATGTCCACGGCAGGCGCCAGGGCCGCCGAATGGATGACCCGCAGCTTGCTCTTGCCGGCGACCGGAATGGCGTTGGTATCGGCCAGCACCGTGGGCACGACCACGCCGGACGAATCCTGGGCCACGATGAAGTACTGCTTCCCAGCCTCGAAGGTCATGCTCCGTGTCGAGCCGATCGCGGTTCCCCCCGTGGGCTGGATCTGGAGCGACTGTGCCCCCGCAGGCACCTTGATGATGCCCGATACCCCACCCGGCGGGATCGCGGGTGAATAGCTGGACCCGACCTTGATCCTCACCGAGCCAGCACTCCAGGCGGTCTGGGCAATCCGAAGGTCCACCGTCTGACCGTTCCCGGTTGATGTGCTCGAATAGTCGCTGCAGCCACCGATCACACCGGCGGCGACACCTGTCGCGATCAGCCAGCGCATTCTCCGAGTCATACACGGCTCCCTTCTCATGACGTCACGACCTGCAACCCGCACCACTTCACCTGCGACGGAAAGATAGTGCGGTGCATCGCTTGCCTGTGTTCACAGATTCCACAGATTCCCAAGATTCCTTCACTCGGCTCTCGGAGCTTCGATGCGTCCCGTCTTGCTTGTGCTCCCCGTCGTGCTGAGCCTCCTCGCGGATGGGATGCACCCGACGCCGGGCCTCTCATCGCTCGCGGCCCGACCAGCGGCAGCCACGCCTGACACCGGCGAATCGCTCCGCCGACCGATAAGGGCGCCAATCGTGGCGTGCCCGATGCCAGTGGAGCGTACCGACCCGGCTAACGTGGTGCCCATGCCAACCGAGCGCACTCGCTCACCGCTCAGCCGGGGGACCGTCGTGGACAGCGCGCCTCCCGGCGGCTCCTCCGGAATGCCCATCGTGCGCTCCGGCTGTCGCAATCCGCTCGACCAGCCGATGGGGGAGGGGGACTCGGTCCGAATCGAGGGAGAACCGCGGCGCTGAAAGGTGCACCGCGACAGCCCGAGGGAGTGAAACGGCCGAGGGACCTCTTGAGGGCGGGCATGGTGCCTGGTCTCGAGAGGTCCCTCGCTGCGCTCGGGGGGATGACCGCCGTTCGGTGTCGCCGAGTTGCCGAGCTACACCGTCGCCCGGGTCCGGTCCATCGTGCCCCGTTCGGCCAGCGCCGACTGCGCCGCCGCGAGCCTGGCGATCGGCACCCGGTACGGAGAACAGCTCACATAGTTCATCCCCAGCGCATCGCAGAAGGCGACCGACTTCGGCTCGCCACCATGCTCGCCGCAGATGCCCAGCTTGAGGTCCTGCCGGGTCTTGCGGCCGAGCTGGCAGGCCATCTCGATCAGTTTGCCGACCCCGTTGACGTCCAGCACCTGAAACGGATCGTCCTCGAAGATGCCATGCTCCAGGTAGTAGGGCAGGAACCGCCCCGCATCGTCCCGCGACAGACCCATCGTCGTCTGGGTGAGGTCGTTGGTCCCGAATGAGAAGAACTGCGCCTCCCGGGCAATTTCGTCGGCGGTGAGCGCCGCGCGCGGCAGCTCGATCATCGTCCCGAGCAGATACGGCACGGTGATCTGTTTCTCGCGGAAGACCTCCTCGGCGACCTGCCTGACGATCAGCGCCTGCTTCCGGAACTCGACCACGTTTGCCACCAGGGGAATCATGACCTCGGGCTGCACCCGGCCCTTGCGCATCGCGACGGTGCACGCCGCCTCGAAGATCGCCCGCGCCTGCATGGCGGTGATCTCGGGATAGACGATGCCGAGCCGGCAGCCGCGCAATCCCAGCATGGGATTGGCTTCCGCCATGCCATCGATGATGTGCTGCACCTCCTTGACCGGCTTGCCGAGTGCCTTGGCCAGTTGTTCGATCTCCCCCTTCTCCTTGGGGAGGAACTCGTGCAGCGGCGGGTCGAGGAGGCGGATGGTGACCGGGAAGCCCTCCATTGCGCGGAAGATGGCCTCGAAGTCGCCCCGCTGCATCGGCAGCAGCTTGGCCAGCGCCTTCTTCCGGCCTTCGATGTCCTGCGCGAGGATCATCTCCCGCATGGCGGTCAGCCGGTCACCCTCGAAGAACATATGCTCGGTGCGGCAGAGCCCGATCCCTTCCGCCCCGAAGTCGCGACCCTTGTGCGCGTCCGCCGGCGTATCGGCGTTCACCCGCACCCGCAGGTGGCGCACTTTGTCGGACCACTCCATCAGCCGAGTGAAGTTGCCTGACAGCTCCGGTGCCTTGAGCTTGGCCTGACCGGCGTAGACCTTGCCGGTCCCGCCGTCGATCGTGATCCACTCTCCCTGCTTGATGTTTCGGCCGTTCACGGAGAATTGGTGCGTCGCCTCGTCCACCACCAGTGCCTGGGCGCTGGCGACACACGGCTTCCCCAGGCCGCGCGCCACTACCGCAGCGTGACTGGTCATGCCGCCGCGTGCGGTCAGGATGCCCTTGGACGCGACCATGCCGTGGAAGTCCTCGGGGCTGGTCTCCCGCCGCACCAGGATGATCGCCTCTCCCTTGCGGGCCAGCTGTTCGGCCATGTCGGCGTCGAAGATCGCCGCGCCCGAGGCCGCGCCCGGCGATGCGGGCAACCCCGAGGTGAGCAGGTCGACCTTGCTGTCCTGGTCGATGGTCGGGTGCAGCAGCTGGTCGAGGTCGTTGGGAGGAATCCGCGCCACCGCCTCGTCCCGGTCGATCAGCTCCTCGTCCACCATCTCGCAGGCGATCCGCACCGCGGCCTGTCCCGAGCGCTGCCCGCGCCGAGTCTGCAGCATGTACAGTTTGCCCCGCTCGATGGTGAACTCCATGTCTTGCAGGTCGCGGAAGTGCCGCTCGAGCACCCGCGCAATCCGGTCCAGCTCGGCGTACGCCGCGGGCATCTGTTCCTTGAGCCGGGCGATGTCCTCGACATGCCGGGTGCCGGAGACGACGTCCTCGCCCTGGGCGTTGACCAGGTACTCGCCGTAGATCCGGCGTTCGCCTGTGGACGGATCCCGGGTGAAGGCGACGCCGGTCCCCGAATCGTCCCCCAGGTTGCCGAAGACCATGGTGACGACGTTGACGGCGGTGCCCATCGAATCCGGGATGTCGTGGAGCTTCCGGTAGTCGATTGCCCGGCGGGTGTTCCAGCTCTCGAACACCGCGGCGATTGCGCCCCAGAGCTGTTCCATCGGCTCGTTGGGGAACGGTCGTCCGGTCGCCTTCTGGATGTGCGCCTTGAAGTCGGCGACCAGGGCTTTCATCTGGTCGGCCGGGAGGTCGATATCTCGCTCGACCTTTGCCTTCTGCTTCCGGGCCTCGAGCAGCGCCTCGAACGGCGCCTTCGGCAGGTCGAAGACCACCACACCGTACATCTGCACGAAGCGGCGGTAGGAATCGTACGCGAACTGTGGGTTGCCGCTCTCCCGGGTGAGCCCCTCGACCGTGATATCGTTGAGCCCGAGGTTGAGGATGGTCTCCATCATCCCCGGCATCGAGACCGCGGCACCCGAGCGCACCGAGACCAGGAGCGGTCGCTCCTTGCCACCGAAGTGCCGGGTGGTCGCCGCCTCCAGCCGCTGCAGGCTGGTCTCGACCTGCGACCGGAGCCAGGGCGGGAACTGCTGGGTCTCGAGGTAGGTGATGCAGAGATTCGCCGCGATGGTGAACCCCGGCGGCACCGGGATCCCCAGGTTGGTCATCTCGGCGAGGCCGGCGCCCTTGCCGCCGAGAGTGTCCTTCATGGTGGCCGTGCCGTCGGCGCGACCCTGCCCGAAGAAGTAGACCGAAGGCTGCGAGTACGATCCGCTCATGGTATCGTGGCCATGGGTGGGGCTGTGTGACGGAGCGTCACGAGGTCGTGGGACACATCGGTGGGGTAATGGCCTGAGAAGCAGGCGTGGCACCACTGGCTGCGGGTCCCCGCCGCCTTGAGCATCCCCTCCAGCGACAGATACCCCAGCGAGTCCACCCCGAGATACTGGCGGATCTCCTCGATCGAGTGCGTGGCACCGATCAGCTCCTCGCGGGTCGGCGTATCGATGCCGTAGTGGCATGGTCCGGTGATCGGCGGGCTGCCGAGCCGCAGGTGCACCTCACGCGCGCCGGCGGCGCGGATCATCTGTACCAGGCCCTTGCTGGTGGTGCCGCGCACCAGGCTGTCGTCGACCATGACGACCGACTTGCCATCGATGACGCCCCGCACCGGGTTGAACTTGATCTTCACCTTGGCGACCCGGAGCGCCTGAGTCGGATTGATGAACGTCCGGCCCACGTAGTGGTTCCGAATCAGCCCGTTTTCCAGCTTGATCCCCGAGGTCTCGGCGAACCCGAGCGCCATGGCGTTGGAGCTGTCCGGGACGCTGAAGACCACCTGGGCCCCTGGCGCGGGATGCTGGACGGCGAGCTGGCGCCCCAGTTCGCGGCGCACCCGGTCCACCGACTCCCCGAAGACACGGCTGTCCGGCCGGGCGAAGTACACCAGCTCGAAGATGCAGCGGCTCTGGGGCCGCGGCTTCAGGTCTTCCAGGTCGGTGATGTGGCCGTCCTCGATCTTCAGGAACTGGCCCGGCTCCAGCTCGCACATCATCGACGCGCCCACCAGGTCGAGGGCGCAGGTCTCCGAGGCCACGATGACCCCCCCCGCAATCCGCCCCAGCACCAGCGGCCGGAAGCCGCGGGCGTCGACCACGGCGTAGATGGCCCGGCCGGCGCTCACCAGCAGGGTGAACGCGCCCTCGCACTTCTCCAGCGCCTCGCGGATCTGGCCTTCGAGGGTCGGCTGGCGGGAGCGGGCGATGAGATGGAGGATGACTTCGGTGTCGGCCGTGGTGTCGAAGAGGGCGCCCTCCTCTTCGAGCTCATGCTTGAGCGCGGCGGCGTTGGTCAGGTTCCCGTTGTGCGCGATCGACAGCGGCACCCCGCGCAGGTCCTTGAGCAACGGCTGGGCGTTGGTCAGGATCGAGCCGCCCGCGGTGGAGTAGCGGGTGTGACCGACGGCGACATCACCGGACAGCTTCGAGAGGCTGGCCTCGGTGAAGTTCTCGGAGACCAGACCCATCCCCCGGTGGGAACGAGCCTGGCCCTGGTCGTCGATCGACACGATCCCGGCGCTTTCCTGCCCCCGATGCTGCAGGGCGTAGAGGCCGAGATAGGTGAGGCGCGCCGCGTCAGGAACGCCCGATACGCCGAAGACTCCGCACATGGTTAAGCCCCCCGGTCCTCATCCACATGACTCATCCGCCGCGGGATCGCGGTGAAGTAGATCTCGCGCAGCGACTCGGTCGACCATTTGTACCGCGTATTCCGCGTCGCGATCACCAGCGCCTGGTTCGGCGCTCCCACCACGCCCACCGCGTGGATCGGCACCCCGAACTCGCCGGCGAGCGCGGCCAGCTGCGTCTCATGCCCCGGATCACAGGAAACCACGACCCGACCCTGGTCCTCGCCGTAGAGGAGCGCCACGTCATCCCCCGCCACGCCGTACTCCTGCAGCCCGATCGCCGCGCCCATGCTGCCCGCCGCGTAGGGCCCGCCGATCGCCGCCTCGGCGAGCGCGACACCCAGCCCGCCGGTGGAACAGTCATGCGCTGACCGCAGCAGCTTCTGTCTCGCCGCCGCGACCAGGAACTTCTGCAGTGCGGCCTCGGCCTTCAGGTCGACCGGGGCCGGGGTCCCGCCCGTGAAATCTCGCACATGCGTCCAGTAGGCGGAGCCGCCGAGGACGCCGGCCGTGGTCCCCAACAGCAGGATTCGGTCCCCGGGTCGCTGGAAGTGGCTGCCGACCTTCTGGTCGAGCTTCTCCAGCAGGCCGACCATGCCGACCGTGGGAGTCGGGTCGATCGCGCCGGTCGGGCTCTGGTTGTAGAAGCTCACGTTGCCCCCGGTCACCGGGGTGTTGAAGGCGATGCAGGCATCGGAGATGCCGCGGCACGCCTCGCGGAACTGGAAGAAGACCTCCGGTCGCTCCGGATTGCCGAAATTGAGGCAGTCGGTGATGCCGAGTGGTGTGGCCCCGGTGCAGGCGATGTTGCGCGCCGCCTCGGCTACCGTTGCCTTGCCGCCCTCGTAGGGGTCGAGGGCGACCAGCCGGCTGTTGCAATCGACCGTGACCGCGAGCCCGAAGTCGGTGTCGGCGACACGGAGAACGCCCGCATCCCCGCCGGGTCCGATCAGGGTGGATGCCTGCACGGTGGAGTCGTACTGCTCGAATACCCAGCGCTTGCTCGCGATGCTGGGCTCATCGAGCAGGAGGGGCAGGCTGGCTTGGATGTCGGCCTTCGGCTCACTGGTCGGCCCGGCGGCCCGGCGGCCCGGCATCTCGGCGGCCTCACGGGCCTCGGGATAGTAGATCGGCGCGTCGTCGACCAGCCGCTGGCCCGGAATCTCCGCCACCGTGACGCCGTTGTGCCGGATGCGGAAGAGCCCGTCATCGGTCACCCGGCCGACCGGCGTGGCGGTGAGTTCCCACTTCTCGCAGACCGCCTGGATCTCCTTCACGCGGTGCGGCTCCGCCACCACCAGCATCCGCTCCTGGGTCTCGCTCAGCATGATCTCGTAGGGCGTCATGCCGGCCTCGCGGGTGGGGACCTTGTCGGTCTCCATCTCGACGCCCACGCCGCCCCGCGCCGCCATTTCCGCCGAGGAGCTGGTGAGCCCCGCCGCGCCCATGTCCTGGATCGCGACCACGAGCTGCTTCTCGATCAGCTCCAGCGTGGCCTCGAGCAGCAGCTTTTCGGTGAACGGATCGCCCACCTGCACCTGCGGGCGGCGGGCCTCGCTCTTCTCGGAGAGGTCTTCGGAGGCGAAGCTGGCCCCGTGGATGCCATCGCGGCCGGTGCTCGAACCCATCGCCAGGATGATGTTGCCAACTCCGTGGGCCTTGGCGAGTGTGAGGTCCTTCTCCTTGAGCAGTCCCACGCACATAGCGTTGACCAGCGGGTTGCCGCTGTACCCGGGTGCGAAATCCACCTCGCCGCCCAGGGTCGGGACCCCGACGCAGTTGCCGTAGTCGCCCACTCCCTTCACCACCCCGGCGAAGAGATAGCGGTTGCGCGCGGTGTCGAGCGGGCCGAAGCGAAGGCTGTTGAGCACCGCGACCGGCCGGGCGCCCATGGTGAAGACGTCGCGCAGGATGCCGCCGACGCCGGTCGCGGCGCCCTGATACGGTTCCACCGCCGACGGATGGTTGTGCGATTCGATTTTGAAGGCGACGGCCCAGCCCTGGGGGAGCCGGAGCACGCCGGCATTCTCCCCCGGACCCTGGACCACCTGCGGTCCCTGGGTCGGGAACTTCCTGAGAATCGGCTTGGAGTGCTTGTACGAACAGTGCTCCGACCAGAGCGCGCTGAAGATGCCCAGCTCGGTGAGGGTCGGCTCGCGGCCCAGCAACTCGACGATCTTCTGGTGTTCGAACGGCGTGAGGTTGTGTTCCTTGACGACCTCGGCCGTGACCGGACGCTCGCCTGGGAAGGGGAACGCCTGGGTCACTTCTTGCCCTTCAGGCTGTGCATGAAGTCGCCCAGCGCCTTGGTCAGGATGCCCTTGTCCTCGTGCTTCATGACCACGTCGAGCTCGCCCGCGTCCAGCCACAGCCCGTGACACTCGGGGCAGCGATCCACCTGGACATTGGTGAACAGCTCCGTCACCAGGGACCCGCCGCATTTCGGGCAGCGCATGTAGTGGCTCTTGCGTTCCGCGTCCTTGGCGAGCTTCGCCAATTCCAGGCGCTTCCGCTCCAGGCGTTCGGCTTCGAGCTTGACGAAGTATTCGTCTTCGTTGCGGCTGGGCTTGTCGGTGGTGCTCATCGGCTCCTCTAAGGGTAGCGGCGATCCCCCGGATCGCCCGTGTGACGTAGTTCTACGGCTGCCGAATCGTCGGCTGCGGCTTCCGATCCGCCGGGGACGACACGATGCCGTCGTAGTGGCGGCCCCGGTCGCGGACCACGGCATCGACCACCTGCCCATGCTCCAGGAAGACGATGTCGTAGGTGCCGCAGCGCTTGAGACAGTCATTGCGGTAGTACAGGTAGCTCATCACCCCCGCCTTGCGGACGGTGAAGGGGTCGCCCCAGGCGCTCCGCACCTGGGCCTCCGACATCCCGGGCCGGATGGTCTTCACCTCCTGCGCTGCCGCGCCGCGGACCGTCGCGACGCAGAGGACCAGGACCGTGAGCCAGAGCCTCATCGGGTCACCTTGGCCCAGGTGAGCATCGAAGTGAAGAACCCCATCCCGTCGACGTTGCCCAGCGCGGGGTCCGCGGCCCGATCGGGGTGCGGCATCAACCCGACCACGTTCCCCTCGGCATTGCAGATCCCGGCGATGTCGTTGAGCGATCCGTTGATCGCCGCCCCCACCAGCGGGGAGCCGTCGAGCTCCACGTAGCGCACCACTACCCGGTTCTCCGCCTCGATCTGCCTGAGCGTCGCGTCCTCCGCGACGAAACGGCCGTCGCCGTGGGCCACCGGCATGCGGAGCAGGTCGCCCTTCGCGTAGCGGTTGGTGAAGGCGGTATCGGGCTGCTCCACTCGAAGGCCCACCGGTCGGGAGACGAAGCTCAACCGGGCGTTGCGCATCAGGCCACCCGGGAGCAGCGCAGCCTCACACAGAATCTGGAAGCCGTTGCAGATGCCGAGCACGGGGCCGCCGGCCTGGGCGAAGCGCTGCACCGCCGGCATGATCGGACTGAAGCGGGCGATCGCTCCGGAGCGGAGGTAGTCGCCGTAGCTGAACCCGCCCGGCAGGAGCACCGCATCGGCCCCCTTCAGGTCGGTGTCGCGGTGCCAGACGAAGCAGGCCTCGGTCCCGGCGCGCTGTGCGGAGCGCAGGGTGTCGAGATCGCAGTTGCTGCCGGGGAACCGGACCACCGCCACTTTGAGCATCAGCCCTCCACCTCGACGAGGTAGTCCTCGGTGACCGGATTGGCGAGCAGCTTGTCGCACATGGCGCGCGCTCGCAGCTTCGCATCGTCGGCCGACTTCGCGCTGATCGACAGCTCGATCGCCTTCCCGACGCGGACGCCGGAGGCCTCGCCGAAGCCCAGCGCGGCGAGTGCGTGCTCCACCGCCTGGCCCTGCGGATCGAGCAGCCCCGCGCGGGGGACGACACGGACGTGCACCTTGAATTGCATCACACTCTCCCGAAGTACGTTGTGGCGACGGTGTCATCCCGAGGGCGTGAAGCGCCAGCAGGATGACCCGTCACTCCTGACCGCCCCGTTTCACCGTCGGCCGTGGCATGGTGTGCCGCGGGTCGTCGTCCGGATCGGCGTTGTCGATCACCGCCAGGTTGCCATCCTGTCGCTCCAGCCCGGAGATGACCGCGTGCCGCGCCAGCCCGAAGGCCAGGTAGGTGATCCCCAGGGGGAACAGGAAGTACTGTGGCACCCACAGGCTGCAGACCAGGATGACGGCGTGCACCAGGAATCCGGCGATTCCCTTGACCGAGCGGAACCCCATCGCCGGGAAGCGCGGGTACTTGACCGTGCTCACCATCAGCAGCGCCAGCAGCACGATCAGGATGGTGAGTCCCTCGCGCTGGAAGTCGAGATACGCGAGCGAGCGGCGGTACCACTCGGTCTGGCTGAACGGGTAGTAGACCGCCAGCGTCATCCCCGCCGAGGGCGAGGGCATGCCGGTGAACCAGCCCGGCTTGCCGGTACCGTGCTGCACGTTGTAGCGCGCCAGCCGGATCGCCACCGCCATGACGTACATGTAGCAGATCAGCCAGCCGAACTTTCCCGCCGACTGGAACTCGAGGAAGAACATGATCATCGCCGGCGCGACGCCGAAGCTGATGACGTCCACCAGGCTGTCGAGTTCCGCGCCGAACTTGGTGCCGGTGCCGGAGAGACGCGCCACCCGCCCGTCCAGCATGTCCAGCACCCCGGCAAAGACGATGAACCACGCCGCCCAGGTGAAGTTGCCCCGGTAGGCGCTGACGATTGCCCAGAGCCCGAAGAACATGTTGCCGAGCGTGAAGGCGCTCGGGATCACCACCACCACCTGCCGCATGTCGGGCCGGCGGAGTCCGCCGCCCCGTGAAGGCATCAGTCCCATTGGGCCACCACCGTTGCGCCGGCCTGGGTCTTGCCCCCGGTGTACACCAGGACTCTGGCCGAGACCGGCAGGAAGATGTCCACCCGCGAACCGAACCGGATCAGTCCCATTCGCTCCGCCTGCACGACGACCGCGCCTGCCTCGTGATCGGTCACGATGCGGCGGGCCACCAGCCCCGCGATCTGCCGGACCAGGATCCGCCCCTTCGAGGTCAGCAGTCCCACGCTGCTCTGTTCGTTCTCCAGGCTCGCCTTCTCGGTGCCGGCGTGCCCGAAGCTGCCCTTGTTGTAGTCCCGGTACTCGATCGTCCCGCTCATCGGATAACGGTTCACGTGCACGTTGAACACGTTCATGAAGATCGACACCCGGACGGTGCGGTCCTTCACGTACGACGGTTCATCGACATTCACCACGCTGACGACCACGCCGTCCGCAGGCGCAATGCAGACGTTCTCCCCCCGGGGACCCTGCCGGATCGGGTCCCGGAAGAACGCGACCACCCAGACGGCGACCACCAGCCACGAGAGTGCCGCCCACGGCGGGGCGAAGATGGCGAGCAGTGCGGCGATGGCCCACGCAACGATGATGAACGGCCAGCCCTCGGGGGCGATACGCATCAGGCATCCTCTGGCAGGTCGAACCCCGTCAACAACCGGAACGCGTCCAGGTAGCGCGTGCTGGTCGCGGCCACGACTTCCGCCGGAAGGGTGGGGGTGGCGCCTCGCCGTTCCACTGGCCGGCCTTCTTGAGCGCGGTCAGGTAATCACGGAGCGGCTGCTTGTCGAAGCTTGGCTGGCTCCGGCCCGGCTGGTAGTGATCCGCGGGCCAGAAGCGAGAGGAATCGGGCGTCAGCACCTCGTCGATCAGTCGGAGGGTCCCCTGCGAATCGGTGCCGAATTCGAACTTGGTATCCGCGATGATGATCCCGCGGGTCGCGGCGTGGTCGCGCCCTGCGCCGTAGACCGCGAAGCTCGCGTCGCGGAGCCGCGCCGCCGCGTTCCGTCCCAGCGCCTCCTGCATCGCGCTGAACGGCACGTTGATGTCGTGGCCGGTCTCTGCCTTGGTGGCCGGCGAGAAGATCGGCGGCTCCAGCCGCGCGCTCTCGATGAGGCCGCCCGGCAGCGGCTCGCCGGCGAGTGTCCCGCTCTCCTGGTACTCCTTCCACGCCGACCCCGAGAGATAACCCCGCACCACGCATTCAAAGGCGACCGGCTTGGTACGCCTCACCAGCATGGTCCGTCCGGCTACCTGCTCGCGGTGGGCCTGCAACTGGGGAAAGCGGCGGAGGATCTCGCTGGTCCGCGCCGTGAGAAAATGACTGGGCACGACGGCGCCCAGCTTCTCGAACCAGAAGGCGCTGATCTGGGTGAGCACCGCGCCCTTGCGGGGGATCGCCTCGCGCATCACCACGTCGAAGGCGCTCACCCGGTCGCTCGCCACCATGATGAGGTGATCCGCATCGGCCTCGTAGACCTCGCGGACTTTCCCCTTGCGCAGCAGTGGCAGCGGCAACTTGCTCTCGGTCAGTACGGTCATGGCTCGGCCGATCCCTTTCCCCGTTCCCCATCCCCCATCCCTGCGCCCTGCTCACTTCTCACACCGCAATATCGGCCCGCCCCGGCTCCACCATCAGCGGCCGCGCCCGCGCCAGCAGGGGCGCAAGATACTCGTCGAGGAACTCAGCCACCTGCTGCTCCGAGCGCCCGGTGTACTTCGAGGGATCGAGTTCGCCCTGCAGCCGGCCGGTCGGAATCTTGGCGAAGGTATGGTCGGCTGCGAGCCGCTCCAGGAGGCGGTTGGGTTCGCCCCGGCTCACCTCCTCCGCCGAGGCCAGGCTGTTCTGCCGGATGACCTCGTGAATCGCCTGCCGGTCACCCCCCGATTGCACGCCGAGCATGATCCACCGCTCGGTGGCCATGAAGGGCATCTGCTCGTTCACATGGCGGCGAATCACCGGTTCCCGGACCTCGATCCCGTCCGCGATGTTCCCCGCGAGGATCAGGATCGCATCGGTCGCCAGAAAGGCCTCGGGGAGGGTGAGCCGCCGGTTGGCCGAGTCGTCGAGGGTGCGCTCCAGCCATTGCGTCGCGGCGGTGTTGGCGGTGTTGGCCTGCAGGCTGATGACGAAACGCGCCAGCCCGCAGATCCGCTCGGACCGCATCGGATTGCGCTTGTAGGCCATCGCGCTGGAACCGATCTGGTCCGTCTCGAACGGCTCTAGCAGCTCTCCCTCGTGCTGCAGCAGCCGCAGGTCGCTCGCCATCTTCGCCGCCGACTGTGCGATGCCGGAAAGTGCGTCGACGGTCGCGCTGTCCGCCTTGCGGCTGTAGGTCTGTCCGGTCACCGGGAATACCCGCGGCAGCCCGAGTTTCTGCGCGATCCTCCGTTCCAGCTCCCGCACCTTCGCGTGGTCGCCCTTGAACAGCTCCAGGAAGCTCGCCTGGGTCCCGGTGGTCCCCTTGCAGCCGCGCAGCCGGATCGTCTCCACCCGGTGCACCAGCTCTTCGACGTCGAGCGCGAAGTCCTGGGCCCACAGCGTCGCCCGCTTGCCCACCGTGGTGAGCTGGGCCGGCTGGAAATGAGTGTAGGCAAGACAGGGCAGGGCGGCGTGGGTCCGCGCGAAACCGCTCAGCGCCTCGAGCACCCCCGTCAGTCGGCCCAGCAGCATGCGGAGCCCCTCCCGCATCACCAGCACGTCGGCGTTGTCGGTGACGAAGGCGCTGGTGGCGCCCAGATGCAGGAATGCGCGCGCGGCCGGCGCCTGGTCCCCGAACTGGTGCACGTGCGCCATGACGTCGTGGCGAAACTTCCTCTCGTAGGCAGCCGCGGCCTCGAGGTCGGCGTCGTCGAGATGGGCCCGCATCTCCGCCAGCGCCGCCGCCGGGATGTCGAGGCCCAGCTCCCGCTCACTCTCCGCCAGCGCCAGCCACACCCGGCGCCACAGCCCGATCCGGTAGCGCTCCCCCCACAGCCGCTGCATCGCAGGGGAGGAGTAGCGGGTGCCGAGGGGCGAGCGGTAGCGATCGTCGGTCATCGGAATTCGAGGTCGGTGTAGGCGATCGAGCCGCCGCGTTCGAAGAACACTCGCACCGGCTGTCGCGAGCGGAGGCCGCTTACCACCTGGCGCACGTCGTCCGCCCCGCCGATCACCCGGCGGTTCATGCCCACGATCACGTCGCCCTCCTGCAGCCCCGTGGCGCTGGCGAGGTCGCGGGAAATGCGGAAGATCAGCGCGCCCTTCTCCGACTGGACGCCGCGCTCCGCCCGCACCTGCGCCGTCAGGGTGACCAGCTGGAGGTCCTTGAGGACCGTGACCTTTTCCGCCGTCGCCGTGGGCAGGTCGCCGCTGGTGACCGCCAGGGCGCGCTCGGTGCCTTCGCGCCGCACCGAGAGTCTCGCGATGTCCCCGACGCGGAGGTCGAGCTTCACCGCCTCCCAGTCGAGGTAGTTGTGGAGCGCCCGATCGTTCGCCCTGGTCAGCACATCTCCGCGGCGGAGCCCCGCCCTTTCAGCCGGGCCGGCCGGTGCCACCGCCGTCACCAGCACGCCCCCCTGCGACTTCCAGTTGCGCAGGCTTTCCGCGCCGGCCACATCGAAGCCGACCCACGCCCGGCGCACCTGGCCGGCGCGGATGATCTCGTCCGCCACCCGGAGCGCGCGTTCGATCGGGATCGCGAAGCCAAGCCCGATGGAGCCGCCGTTCTGGGTGAAGATCGAGCTGTTCACCCCGATGACCTCGCCCAGCGCGTTGGTCAGCGGGCCCCCCGAGTTGCCCGGGTTGATGGAGGCGTCGGTCTGGATCATGTCGAGGTAGAGACCCGACTGTTCGCGCCCGGGGAGGATATTGCGGTGCACCGCGCTGATCACGCCCGCGGTCACCGTCGGTTCGGCGTTGCCCAGCAGATAGGCGAACGGATTGCCGAGCGCCACCACCCACTCGCCGATCATCAGGTCGGTGCTCTTGCCGGTCGTGACCGTTGGCAGGCCCCGCTTGGTCACCCGGATCACCGCGATGTCGGTGACGCCGTCCTCGCCCAGCAGTTCGGCCGGCTCGTCGGTGCCATCGGCGAGACTTACGATGATCTTCTGGGCCCCGTTCACCACGTGCTGATTGGTGAGGATGACACCATCAGCCCGGATGATGAATCCGGTCCCGAAGCTCTGCTGCTCGCGTGGCGACTGGGGGACGAAGAAGAAGTCGAAGGGAGTCTGCGCCTCGGCCTGCCGGGTACTGGTCACCGTGATCGACACGACGGCCGGTGAAACCCGCTCTGCCGCCTCCACGATTGCGGTACGCCGGGTGGCGCTGATCGCCTCGCTCGCCGCCGGCCGGACCGGTCGCTGGGCCTCGAGGGTCTCGACCAGCTGCGGGCCCTCGTCGGCGCGGCCGCAGCCGAGGATGCCGAGCAGGAGAAGCAGTCGGCCTCTCATGCGCCCGCCTCCGCGTAGCATGCCGCCGGATACTCCGCCGCGACGAAGAACAACCCCTGCGGCGGTGCGGGGGGACTCGTCGTCTGGTTGTCGGTGCTGGTGAGCAGCGTGGCCATATCCTCGAGGGGGCGCCGGCCGAGTCCGATCTCTATCATGGTTCCGACGAGAAACCGGACCATGTGGTGCAGAAATCGGTCGGCCGCGACGTGAAAGCGGAAGCCCCGGTCTTCGTCCCGGGGCTCCCAGTGTGCCATCCGCACTGTGCACTCGTACGGCCGACCCGGATGCGCGCCCGACGTCGCCTGCACGCTGTCCTCGGCCGCTGCCTTGCGGACCGCGAATCCGCGGAACTCGTGGGTGCCCAGGATCATTGCCGCCGCCGAGTGAATCGCCACCGGATCGAGCGGTCGCCCCAGCGCCCATTCCGTCCGGCGCCGAAAGGGGGAGATGCTCGCCTCGTCAGTTCCGACCTCGTACCGGTAGCGTCGGCCGGTGGCGCTCTTCCGTGCGTGGAAGCCGGGGACCATCGGCGTGAGCCGCTCCACCCAGCAGTCGCGAGGGAGCAGGGCGTTGAGCGCCCGCCGGAGCCCGTCGGCAGTCCACTTTTCCGGTACGGCGAAGCTGACCCCCATTCCGATGGCGTGAACTCCCGCGTCGGTCCGGCCCGCCCCATGGGCCACGATCCGCCGCCCGCACAATCGTTCCAGCACCCCCTCGAACTCCGCCTGGACGGTGCGGCTCTCCGGCTGCCGCTGCCAGCCGGCAAAATCGCCGCCATCGTAATGCAGGAGGGCCAGATAGGTCCGGCTCATGAGGCCAGAAATATAGCCGGGGGGGAAGGGTTTGTGCTTCTCCCCCACAGCCATAGCTTTGGGCCATGAGTTCACCGCTCCAGCTCGCCCTGAACGCCGTCGCTTCGGGCCGCTCGCTCACCGCCGAGGAGGCCGCCGACGCCTTCCGCGTCATCATGCGGGGCGAGGCTACCCCGGCCCAGATCGGGGCCCTCCTCCTCGGACTGCGGGCTCGCGGCGAGACCGCAGACGAGGTGGCCGGCGCGGCCACGGCACTCCGGGAAGCGATGGTCGAGGTCCGCCCCACCGCCGGCGCTCCCCTGGTGGACACCTGCGGGACCGGTGGCGGCGGAGTCAGCACCTTCAATGTGTCGACCGCCGCGGCACTGATCGCGGCCGCCGCCGGCGCCCGGGTCGCCAAGCACGGCAACCGGAGCTACACCTCGAAGTGCGGCAGCGCGGATGTCCTCGAAGCGCTCGGGATCGACATCGCCGCCGGGCCGGATGTGGCGGCCCGGCGACTCGACGAGGATGGGATGGTCTTTCTCTTCGCCCCGAACTATCACCCCGCGATGCGCCACGTCGGTCCCACCCGCAAGGAGCTCGGTGTCGCCACGATCATGAACCTGCTGGGCCCGCTCGCCAATCCCGCCGGGGTGCGCCGGCAGGTCATCGGCGTCGCCGACCCGGGCCGCGCGCCCCTCATGGCGGAGGCGCTGCTCCGCCTGGGCGCCGATCACGTGCTGGTGGTGCATGGCGAGGTGGGCATGGACGAGATCAGCCCGGCCGGTTCGACGGCGGTCTGGGAGGTGCGCGCGGGGCGGGTGACGACCTGGGCGATCGACCCCGAGGCGGTCGGGCTCGGCTGGGCGAGACTGGAAGACCTCGCGGGCGGCGAGCCGGAGCAGAACGCCCGGCGGATCGAGAATCTGGTCTGGGGCAGAGAGGATGAACCCGCCCGCCGGGCGGTGCTGCTCAACGCCGGCGCGGCGCTCTACGTCGCCGGGCTCGCAGACTCCTATCCCGCCGCGCTCCGACTGGCTGCCGAGGCGCTGGCATCCCAGGCTGCCGGGCGGGTGCTGACCCAGCTCAGGTCCGCGGCGGTAACGCCCTAGTTCGCCCGCCTCGGCGGAGTCGCTGCGGGGTCACACCTCCGACGGGGCGTCCGCCAGTGGTTCCCCGCTCCCCCAGAGCAGCGCCAGCCCGATCGCCGTCCACACCAGTTCCCTCAGCCGCATGACCACCGCGGCGAAGACCCCGTGCCCAGCGCCGAGTCCGAGCAACGAGAAGATCAGGAAGAGCCCGCCTTCGCGCGCGCCGAGCTCGAACGGCAGGAAGAAGAAGATGTTGATCAGGGCGGTGCCCAGCCCTGCGGCCAGAAACGCCTCCGGGATGCGAATTCCGAGGCCGAGTCCCCAGAAGATCAGGACCAGTTCGAACGGCATGACGCAGCGGGCCAGAAATTCCAGTCCGATCGCGCGCCAGAAGATGCCGGGGTGCTCGCGGTAGAGTGTTGTGATCTGGAGGTCCAGCTCGCGGAGCTTCACCCGCTTGCTCTCGAGCCGCCGGCCGATGCGGCGCACCCCCGGAATGACGAGCAGCAGGTCGAGGCTGGCCTCGAGGATACCCTCGTGATGGCGGCGGATCAGGAACCAGATCACCCCCGCCACACCGAGTGCGGTGGCGAAGAGCAGGCCAAAGGCGGGAAGGGTGTGTGGCAGGAGGAAGACGCCCGGGATCAGGGCGAACATCACGAACAGCATGTGGGCGAGGGAGAACAGCAGCCGGTACTGTACCACCGAACCGAATGCCCGCTGCCGCCCCAGCCACGGCGCCACCGCGAGGGCGCGATAGCCCTCGCCGGCCAGACCGGCGGCGGGGGCGATGTAGTTGAGCGCGAAACTCGAGGCGTTGATCGCCCAGGTGCGAAGCGGGCCCGGCCGGGCCCGCTCGATGCCCATCATCGAATACCACGCGGTGGCATTCAGGGTATAGACGACGCCCCAGACCAGCGACACCGGAAGCAGCAGCCAGCCGGTCTCCAGCAGATGCCGCCAGACGGCAGCCGGTCCCACCTGCACCACGACGACCGTCGCCAGCGCCAGCCCCACGAGAAAGAGGGCGAACCGTAGTTTGAGACTCAGGGTCCGCCCTCAACAGTGAAAGAAACCGGGAGCCGACTCAGTATTTTCGAATCACGCCCACGACGACGCCCTGGATGAGGACATCCCGCTCCTGAAACCGCATGGGCTGCATCGTCGGGTTGGCGGGCTGCAGCCGAATCCAGCCACCCTGCTCCCGGTAAAATCGCTTGACCGTGGCTTCGGCGCCATTGACCAGCGCGATGACCATTTCCCCGTTGTCCGCCGCCTGCTTGCCGTGCACCACCACGAAGTCCCCGTCCATGATGTGTTCGTCGATCATGGACTCTCCCTGCACCTTGAGAGCGTAGTTGGGGCCGCGGCGCGGCAGCAACTGGTCCGGAACGGCGATGGTCTCGCCAGCCATGATGGACTCGATGGGGGAGCCGGCCGCCACCTTGCCCAGCAGCGGGATCTCCGTCGCCCCCGACATCCCCTTGGGGGGCAGGACCTCGATGGCCCGGCTCTCATTGTGAGTCCGGTGGATGTAGCCTTTGCGTTCCAGGTTGGTCAGGTGTTCATGCACCGTGGCCAGAGACTGGAAGCTGAAGTGCTCCGCGATCTCCTCGAAGCTTGGCGCATACCCCCTATCGCGGATATGCTCCTGCAGGTACTTCAGGATTTCGCTCTGGCGCTTCGTGAGCGGCATGGTGCCTCCGGGGTTGTGACCGAACGGACTCCGAATCAAGCTACCCGAATAGCGACCGAAGAGCAAGATGCCGACCACCCTGGAGCAGATTCTCGCTTCCAAGCAGGCCAGCCTGCCCGCGCTGCATGCGCGGCGGGAGGTGATCGAACGGTGGGCCGCCGAAGCACCGGCCCGGCCCGAGTTCCTCGGCGGGTGGAGCAGGGAGCGGATCGCCCTCATCGCGGAGGTCAAGCGCCGCTCCCCTTCCCAAGGCATGATCAACCCCGATCTGGACCCCGTCACCCATGCCGCGGCTTACGCCTCGGCCGGAGCCAGCGCGATCTCGGTGTTGACCGACGGACCCTACTTCGGCGGCTCGCTCGATGATCTCCGCGCCATCGCCGCCCGGGTACGGGTCCCGCTCCTGCGGAAGGACTTCATCATCGATCCTCTGCAGGTGGCGGAAGCGCGTGCCGCCGGCGCCTCGGCGGTGCTGCTCATCGTCCGCGCTCTCACACCCGCACGACTCTCGGAGCTGACCTGTGCCGCGCACGACTGGGGACTGGCCACGCTGGTGGAGGTCCACGATGCGGATGAGCTGGCTATCGCACTGGCCGGCGATGCGCCCGTGATCGGCGTGAACAGCCGCAACCTCGATACCTTCGAGATCGATGTGGCTTCGGCCTGGGCCCTGATCGGACGCATCCCCGCCGACCGCGTGGTCATCGCCGAGAGTGGGATGGCGAACCAAGCGGATGTCCGCCGGGCGGTCGAGGCGGGCGCGGACGGGGTTCTCATCGGCACGGCCCTCTCCGGGGCTCCGGATCCATCAGGCCTGGCCCGTGCCGTGGCCGGCATTCCGCGCGCCGGTCGTTAGATCCATGGCCCAGCCGCCGGGCCAGCGGGTCCCCGTGAAGATCTGCGGCCTCACCCGAGCCGAGGACGCGCGGGAGGCGGTTCGGCTCGGCGCCAGCTATCTCGGCGTCATCTTCGCGGGCGGGCCGCGAGCGATGGATGCACTCCGGGCGCGGGAGATCGTGCAGGCGGCCGGCGCGCTTCCCGTCTTCGGGGTCTTTGGATCGCAGGGTCATGCGCAGATATTAGAGGTAAGGGATGCGGCGGGCCTGGCCGGGGCCCAGCTGCATGGGGGCGCAACGCCGGAACTTGTCGCGGGTTTGCAGCGGGAAGGGATGCGCGTGCTTGCCGTCGTCCGTCTGGCCGGCGAACACGATCTCGACCGGTTGCAGGCGCTCCGGGAACTTGGTTGTCCCCTGCTCATCGAACCTCGGGTCGAAGGCCGCCTCGGCGGCACCGGGGTGGCGTTGCCGCTCGAACTCGCGATCCGGGCGCGCGAGGCGCTCGCTGGCCATCCCATGTGGCTCGCGGGCGGGTTGACCCCCGAAAATGTGGCGGAGGCCGTACGAATCGTGCGGCCGGATGCGGTAGACGTATCGTCCGGGGTGGAACAGATTCCGGGCGTGAAGGATCACCGACGGATGGCTCGCTTCCTGGAGGTAGTCGGGTGACAGTCACGTTGCCGCGCGAGCGCGCGGTGGGCGGGCGCTTCGGCGCTTACGGCGGCCGTTACGTGCCGGAGACGCTGATGGCGGCGCTCGAGGAGCTCGCCGGGCTCTATGATGCCGCCCGTCAGGATCCCGGCTTCTGGGCGGAACACGAGCTGCTGCTCAAGGAGTTCGTCGGGCGGCCATCGCTGTTGAGTCCCGCGCCCCGCTTCTCGGAGCTGGTCGGCGCCGAGGTGCTGCTCAAGCGCGAGGATCTCAATCACACCGGCGCGCACAAGATCAACAACACCATCGGCCAGGCGCTGCTGGCGCGCCGGATGGGCAAGCGGCGTATCATCGCGGAGACCGGGGCGGGACAGCACGGCGTGGCCACGGCCACGATCTGCGCCCGCTTCGGTCTCGAGTGCGTCGTCTACATGGGCGCGGAGGACGTCGAACGCCAGGCGCTCAACGTCTACCGCATGCAACTGCTCGGGGCGACCGTCGTACCGGTCACCTCCGGCACCCGCACCCTCAAGGACGCCACCAACGAGGCGCTGCGCGACTGGGTCACCAACGTTCCCACGACGCACTACATCATCGGCTCGGTCGTCGGTCCGGATCCCTTCCCGCGGATGGTGCGGGACTTCCAGTCGGTGATCGGCCGGGAGGCCCGCCTCCAGGTGCTGGCCCGCACGGGGCAGCTGCCCAGGACGGTGGTGGCCTGCGTCGGCGGGGGCTCCAACGCCATCGGGATCTTCTCCGGGTTCATCGACGATGCCGCGGTGGAGCTCGTCGGGGTTGAGGCCGCCGGCGAAGGCATCGCTACCGGCCATCACAGCGCGACCCTCTCCGCCGGGGTGCCGGGCGTGCTCCACGGCTGTCTCAGTTATCTGCTGCAGGACGCGGACGGCCAGGTCATGCCGGCGCATTCGGTCTCCGCTGGCCTGGACTATCCCGGTGTGGGCCCCGAACACAGCTGGCTGCGGGACACCGGTCGGGTGCGTTACGAGGCGGTCACCGACGCCGAGGCGCTGGCCGGCTTCCAGACGCTGTGCCGGCTGGAGGGCATCATCCCGGCGCTGGAGACGGCGCACGCGCTGGCCTGGATCGAACGCAATCGCGGGCGCTGGGGCAGGGACGAGCTGGTGCTTGTCTGCCTCAGCGGTCGTGGCGACAAGGACGTCGCGCACGTGGCCAAACTGCTCGGTAAGGTCTAAGTGACCCAGGGGATGCCGGCGGCGGTGCTGCTGCCGCCTACTCAGATCGAGGAACTGCTGCGGACCCTCGTGAAGGGGCTCCGGGCGTTCCAGATGTACCTGCCGAACAACCCCGTCTACCAGCGCGCCATCCAGAACGTCCGGACCTCCTTTCAGCCCATCTGGGCCGGCGGGCTGGATCGCATCGTCCTGCAGATCGTCGAGACCGACATCGTGTGGGAGGAGCAGGTTGTCTATCATCAGCCGACCAAGGGCGACAGCCTTGCCTGGTCCCTCTTCAAGGATGGCATGCGGGTCCTCACGCTCTTTCCGGGGGTCGAGGACGAAGAGATCATCCGCTTCCTGGAAATCGTGCAGCGGGCCCGCACCCTCGCCGCCGATGCCGGGGACGATCTGCTGACCCTCCTGTGGGAACAGGACTTCACCCTGGTCCAGTATCATTTCACCGAATTCGTCGCCGACAGCGGCGTACCCGGCCTGTCGGGCGAGGGGGCCTACAGCCAGGCCCCGCCATCGGATCCGAACGCCGCCGCGGCGCAGGCCCAGGAGACCCGCAGCAAGGTGCAGGAGGAGGCCCCGAAAAGGCCGGCGGTCGTCGATCTCGAGGAGTTCGACTCCACCCTGTACTGGCTCGAGGAGAACGAGATCCGCTCGATCGCCGAGGCAATCGAGCGCGAGTACGCGCAGGACCTGCGGGCCAATGTGCTGAACATCGTCTTCGACATCCTGGAGCAGCGCCGCGAGGGCTGGGCCCGCAACGACGTGCTGGGCACCATGGAGACGTACCTTCCGCACGTCCTCAATGCGGGCGACTTCCGCTCGGTGGCGCTGATCCTGCGCGAGACCCGGCTGTTGGTGCGGCAGCCGGAACTCTTCACGCCCGAGGAAGGAGAGCGTCTCGATGCC
This sequence comes from uncultured Gemmatimonadales bacterium, assembly GCA_963825065.1. Taxonomy (GTDB): domain Bacteria; phylum Gemmatimonadota; class Gemmatimonadetes; order Gemmatimonadales; family GWC2-71-9; genus JADJOM01. The sequence continues at coordinate 139,154 of CAWGRU010000013.1, read as the reverse complement.
TTCACCGGGCGACTCTCCGACCCCGGCGTGCTCCAGCAGATCCTGCAGTCGGTCACCGAGTCGCAGACGCCGCCGTCCGAGGAGGACCTCGGCGAACTCTTCCGCGAGCTGCGGCCGACCGGCCTGGAGACGGTGCTGGTGTGGCTGCCGAAGCTCCCCGCCGCTTCCCCGGTGTACAAGCTGCTCGCTTCCGCGGCGGATCGGCTCGCCGAGAACAGCCCGCCGGAAGTCCTGCGACTCCTGCGGCTGCCGGAGTCCGAAGCGCTCTTCTCCGTCATCTCTCTCTGCGGCCGCCTGAAGCTGCAGGCCGCGGTGCCGGGTCTCGCCGACACCCTGAGTCACCCGCAGCCGCAGATCCGGCTCGCCGGCGCCCAGGCGCTCGACGCGGTCGGGACGCCGGCCGCGCTCCAGGCCCTGGAAAAGGCGCTGGACGACACCGACCGCGAAGTGCGGATCGCGGGCGTCCAGGCGCTCGGCAAGCGTGGCTACAAGGGGGCGCTGCGGCGGATCGAACCGGTGGTGCAGGGAAAGCTGAGCCGGGAGATCGATCTCACCGAGCGGATGCGATACTTCGAGGCCTACGCGATGATCGCCGGACCCGGTTCGCTGGAAATCCTCTCGGCGATGCTGTCGCCCGGCGGCCTCTTCCGACGCAAGGAAACACCGGAGGTGCGGGCCTGCGCCGCGCTGGCGATCGGCCGGCTCCGGACCGCCGAGGCGCGCGAGCTGCTGCAGCGATACCGTGACGACAAGGAACTGGTGGTGCGCAATGCCGTCAGCCGTGCGCTCCGTGAGGCGGGCGTGTGAACCGCGAGGCCGAGGCCCACGGCCCTGCCGGCGATGAGAAGGTCGCCGACGACGCCTTTCTCCGCTCGGCGGGCCGCGCCTTCCTGCTGGCGATGTACGCCGCGCTGCGCAGCCTCAAGCTCTATCCGATCGAGAACGCCACCGCGCAGAAGTCCCTCGACGACCTGCAGGCCGCGGCCGCCGCGATCCTCGGTCCGATGGGCGAACTCGAGCTGCGGCTCTCCGGCGACTTCCTGTTCGTCAACGGCACCCGGCTCCGGCTGGAGCTCGACAACTACGCCTCCTTCTCCAACACCCTCGCCGCGCTGCGCGCCATCGACATCGGCGAGATCCGGGTGGTCTCGGGGGTGGAGCGGCGCGAGTGGCAGGTCTTCATCAGCCTCGTGCTGTCGCTCTCCGGCAAGGTGGCCGGCGAGCCGGATCACGAGAAGCTGCTCGAGCTGCGCGACAAGCTGGCCCTCGCGGAGGTTACCCACCTCGACGTGGAGCCTCCGGTCGAATCGGAAGAGAAGGTGGCCGATGCCGAGAAGGCGCGGGAAGTCGCCAAGCGCACCTACTCCCACGGCGTCGCCGTCACCAAGGACCTCATCAACAGCGTCCGGCTCGGCCGCACCACGTCGGTGGCGAAGGTCAAGCGGGCGGTGCAGGCCATCGTCGACCAGGTGCTCAACAACGAGACCTCGCTGCTCGGCCTCACCACCATCCGGGATTATGACGAGTACACGTTCACCCACTCGGTGAACGTGTGCATCCTGGCGGTTGCCATCGGGAAGAAGCTGGGGCTGACCCGGCTGCAGCTCTATGATCTCGGGCTGGCCGCGCTGCTGCACGATGTCGGCAAGGCCCGGATCCCCGTCGAGGTCCTCAACAAGAGCACCGGCCTCACCGAGGACGAGTGGAAGCTGATGCAGAGCCATCCCTGGCAGGGGGTGCTGACCCTGTTCAACATGCGGGGTTACGGCGAGATTCCCTACCGCCAGATCGTGGTGGCCCAGGAACATCACATGAAGATGGACCTCACCGGCTACCCCAAGGCCATCCGGCCGCGGCAACAGGGCATCTATTCGCGCATCGTGGCGGTGGCCGACGGTTACGACGCCGCCACCACCCGGCGCAGCTACCAGACCGTGCCCATCCAGCCGGACCAGGTGCTGCGCGAGATGTGGGAGAACCCTCGTCGCGGCTACGACACGATGCTGGTGAAGGCGCTCATCAATCTGATCGGCATCTACCCGGTGGGGACCTGCGTCATCCTCGATACCTTTGAGGTGGCGGTGGTGTCGGCCGCCAACCCGGACCAGAGCGTGCTGAATCGCCCGATCGTGCGGATCTGCATCGACGACAATGGCGCGCTGGTCGGCCCGCCCGGCCGGGAGGAGAACCTCTCGGCCCAGGACGCCAGCGGTGCCTTCCTCCGTTCGATCGTCAAGGTCACCAACCCGGACCGGTATGGCATCGTCGTCGGCGACTATTTTGTCTGAGTCGATCCTGGACTCGGCGTGGGCCGGCCTCCGGCGCGAGGGCCGCACCGCGCTGATCCCCTACCTGACGGCGGGGCACCCGAACCGCGCTGCGAGTCTCGAAGCCCTGCACCGGGCCGACGAGCATGCGGACATCATCGAGGTCGGCGTCGCCTTCAGCGATCCCCTCGCCGACGGACCCACCATTCAGCGCTCCACCTTCGAGGCGTTGCAGCAGGGGATCACCCTGCCACGGACGCTCGACCTCATCGCCGAGGCGCGGCTGTCCCGCCCGGTGGTAGTGTTCAGCTATCTCAATCCGGTCGTGCGCTACGGCGTCGAACGCTTCCTCCGCGACGCCGCCGACCTCGGCGTGGCCGGCCTCCTGCTGACCGACCTGCCCGCCGGCAGCGACCCCGCGCTGGAAGGCGTGGTACGGAGTTCGTCGCTCGATCTCATCCGCCTGGTCGCGCCCACCACGACGGGGGCACGCCTCTCGGAGGTGGTGCACGATGCGGAGGGGTTTCTCTACCTGGTGGCTCGCCTGGGGGTAACCGGGGCGAGCACCGAGCTGGCCAGCGGCCTCGAGGCCCACATCGCCCGGGTCCGTGCCGCGAGCCCGCTGCCGCTTGCGGTCGGCTTCGGCATCAGCACCCCGGACCAGGCGCGTGCCGTCGCCCATCTCGCCGACGGAGTGGTCGTCGGCAGCGCGCTGGTCGAGCGTCTCGGCCGGGATGGTCCCGCGGCCGCCGGTGCTATGCTCCGTGAACTGCGCGCCGCGCTGGACGCCGCCGACCGGGAGCGGGTGCGATGAACCACGTCTCCCGGAGGCTGCTCGAAGGTTACGCGCGGACCGTCGCGTGGGGCGGCACCCTGCTCGGGCTGCTGGCCCTGCTGCAGGACCGCCGCTGGCTCGAGCATCCCTGGCTCGCCGTCGCACTGGTCGCCTGGGTCGCGGTGCTCCGTCGGGGCCAGATCCAGCTCTCCAAGTTCTCCTCGCTCTCGCAGATCGGCGTCGTGGCCCTGGTGGGTGCGGTCACCGCCGGGCCCGGCCCCGTCGTCTTCTCGCTCGGACTCGGGATCTTCATCGCCGATGCCTTCTGGCTGCGCAAGCTGCTGCGCGCCGCCTGGATCAATGCCGGTCGCGAGGTACTCGGCTTCCTGGCCGCCTACGGTGTCTACGCTGCGGTCTACCTGAAGATCGAGCCTGCGGGCATGACGCTCGAGTTCCTGCCCCCGGCGCTCGCCCTCTCCGGCTTCTACTTCTTCTTCACCCGGGCGCTGTTGTACTTCACCCTGCTCATCCGCGGCAAGCTGGAACCGCACGAGCGCCTGATGATCCTGCGGTACGAGGTCCTCTCGTACCTGCTGACCCTCATCGGCGCCGTCATCGCTGCCGCGGCGATCATGACGCTGCCGCTCGAGGGCTGGCTCGCGGTGCTGGCGGTCCTCGGCGTGCTCGGCATGCTGACGACCCGCATCATCGAGGAGGCGATCGGGGCGGAGGAGCTGAACAAGATCCACGCCCGCGAGCGGATCATCACCAGCAACATCTCGCTCTCCGACGCCTTTGCGCAGCTCGAGCAGATGGCCAACCGGGTGCTCGACTGGAGCGACTTCAGGATCTTCCGGGTGCAGGGGGGCAGAGCAGCCTGATGTACCGCGGGGCGCTCGGCTGGCCCGATCGCCGCGATCCTCCGTTCGACAGCGTCCAGCTCCGGGAACGCGCGGTGGTCGGCGGCGAATCCATCGTGATCGCGGACACCCGGCGCGACGAGCGCATCCTGGCGCCGACCCCCGATGCCGTCAGCATGCTGGTGCTCCCGCTGCGCTTCGGCAACGAGATCATCGGCACCTTCGAGCTGGACCATCACAAGCCGCACGTCTACGGCAAGAAAGAGGTCGCTGCCGCGGCCACCTTCGCCAGCCAGCTCGCCACCGCGATTCACATCTCGGACCTGCGCCGTCCGCTCTCGGACACGGTCGAGCGGGTCGGCGTGCAGGTCAAGGCACTGGTGGCGACCGCCGACAGCCTGCGCTCCTCGGCCGGGGCCGTGGCGCAGACCGCGCAGGCCATCCGGGCCGGCGCCGCGGAACAGGAACAGCTGGTGGCCCAGGGCCGCGAGGCGACCGCGAGCCTGGTCAGCCAGGCACGGAGGTCGCGGCCGACGGGGCGTCGGTGGCGCGAGCCTCCGGGATCGCCAGTGAGACCGCCGCCCGCAATCGCGAGTCGATCCAGGACGCGATCGGCCGGCTGGTGCAGCTGCAGCAGTTCGTGGATGCCACCGCCGGCCAGGTCGGCGACCTCTACCAGGTGACCAACCGGCTGATCGGTTTCATCGGCACCATCCGCGAGATCGCCGATCTCACCAATCTCATCGCGCTCAACGCCGCGATCGAGGCGGCCCGCGCCGGACAGCAGGGACGCGGCTTCGCGGTCGTCGCGGAAGAGGTGCGTCAGCTCGCCGCGCAGAGCGGCCAGGCTTCGCGTGAGGCAGGCGGGCTGGTCGCGGCCATCCTCGGCCAGGTGTCCCAGATCTCTGAAGAGATGGACCGCGGCACCGAGACGGTGCGCGGCGTGGAGCAGCTGTCCGCCGACGCCGCGCGCGCGCTCGCCGATATCGTCACCGGCACGCACGATGCAGGCGAGCACGCGCATCGGATTGCGGAGACCGCGGCCCGGCAGGAGGACGCGGTGCTCCGGCTGCGTGAGCAGATGGATCGGGTCGCCGCCGTGTCGGCCCGCACCCTCGAGGACGCCAACGCCACCGCGCGCCGGGCTTCGGAATCCGCCCGCAGTCACGCCGATCTCGAACGTGCGATCCGGGAACTCGCCAGCGTGGCCGAGCGGCTCGAGACGATCGTCCGGCACTTCTCCCACGAACTATGAATCCTCGCGAACGGGTCTACGTCGCGCTCGGCAGCAACGAGGGTGACCGTGCCGGCTACCTCGCCCGGGCCCGCGAGGCGCTCGCGAAGATCCCGCTCACCGTCGTGCTCGGTGTCTCCTCGGTCGAGGAGACCGCGCCGGTCGGTCCGCCGGGGCAGGGGAGCTACCTGAACCAGATGGTCCTGGTGGAGACCTCCCTCGATCCGGGACGCTTCCTCAAGCTGCTGCACAAGATCGAGGACGAGAACGGACGGGTGCGGACCGAGCGCTGGGGGCCGCGGACGCTCGACCTCGATATCGTCCGGTTCGGGACCCGGCGCCTGCGCGACCCCGATGTCCGGATTCCCCACCCGGAACTTCCCAACCGTGAATGGTGGCAGCGGGAGATCGAAGAGCTGAATGCCATGGTCCCGGCCAAGAGGGATGAGGACTAGGATACGGCGCTGACCGTCTGTGGGCTCCGCCACGCTACCAAGGAACACGAATGCCCGACGAACCCGAAGCCGCTGACGATTCCGGACCTCCGCGACATGAAGGTCGCGCACCGGAAGGTCACGGTGCTGACCTGTTACGATGCGCTGTTCGCACGGCTGCTCGACGGCGTGGTGGACGTGCTCCTGGTGGGCGACTCGCTCAACCAGGTGCTGGCCGGCCATGACACGACGCTGAGCGCGACCCTCGACCAGATGATCTATCACGCCGCCGCGGTGCGTCGCGGAGCCCGGCAATCGCTGGTGTTCGTCGATCTGCCGTTCCTCACCTACCAGGTGACGGTGGAGGAAGCCCTCCGCAACGCCGGCCGGGTGATGAAGGAGACGGGGGCCCACGGCGTGAAGCTGGAGGGCGGGGAGCACATGGCCGAGACCATCCGGGCCATGGTGACGGTAGGCATCCCGGTCATGGGCCACATCGGCCTCACACCGCAGTCGGTGCACCAGCTCGGCGGCTACCGGGTCCAGGGTCGCGAGCGCCCCGCCGCCGACCGGCTGCGCTCCGACGCGAAGTTCGTCGAAGAGGCCGGCGCCTGCGCCCTGGTGCTGGAGCTCGTTCCCTGCCAGCTGGCGGAGGAAGTGAGCACCTCTCTCGAAATTCCCACTATCGGTATCGGGGCTGGTCCCGGCTGCGACGGCCAGGTCCTGGTGCTGCACGACATGCTCGGTCTCAACGAGGGATTCGCGCCCAAGTTCCTGCGCAAGTACGCCGAGCTCGCGGGCGCGGTGCGGGGTGCGGCGCAGCACTATGCAGAGGACGTGCGGGCGGGGCGCTACCCGGGACGGGAACACAGCTTCGAGTGATGCGCGAGTTCAGTGACATCGCCTCCCTGCGCGCCTGGCGTGCGGAGCGGCGCCGTGCCGGGGCGCGGGTGGGGCTGGTACCCACAATGGGCGCGCTCCACGAAGGCCACCTCGCCCTGGTGGACGAGGGCCGGCGTCGGGCGGATGAGGTCGTGCTGAGCGTCTTCGTCAATCCGCTCCAGTTCGGGCCGGGCGAGGATTTCGAGCGCTACCCGCGCGATCTCGGGCGCGATCGCGCGCTCGCCGCGGCAAGAGGAGTGGCGGCGCTTTTCGTGCCGCCCGTCGCCGTCATGTACCCGCCGGGCTCCGAGATCCGTGTGGTGCCGGGACCCGCGGCGGACCACTGGGAGGGCGCGGTGCGCCCCGGCCACTTCGCCGGGGTGCTTACGGTGGTGGCGAAGCTGTTCCACCTGGTGGAACCGGAGCTTGCGGTCTTCGGCCAGAAGGACATCCAGCAGGTTACTCTGATCCGTCAGATGGTGCGGGACCTCGACATCAATCTCGAGCTGATCGTCGTCCCGACTGTGCGGGAATCCGACGGATTGGCGTTGAGCAGCCGCAACGCTTATCTGTCCCCGGCCCAACGGGAGCAGGCCGTGGCTCTGAACCGGGCCCTCCGGGCTGCCGATCTCCTCTGGCGCCAGGGAACCCGGGACCCCGCCCTCATTGAAGGGGCGATTCGGGAGCAATTGCGTATCTCTCCAGCAGTTACGATGGACTATATTGCCGTGGTCGATCCGGTCCATCTGGCGCCGGTGAGCACGGTCGCCGATGGCACGATCGTCGCGGTAGCGGGTCGGGTCGGTACGACTCGGTTGCTCGATAACCACATCCTCGGCATGGAGTTCCGTTGAACGTCATTCGTGAGGCGCGTCCGACCCCGTCGGGGCTTCGCCCAACGCTGCCGGTGTGGGCGGTCGTCTCTCCGGCTCGGCTCGCCCACATCGAGCGCGTCGCTGGGGTGGTCGCGCACTGGGCAGAAGAGATGGGTGTGCCAGACAGCGAGCGCAACCGCTGGCTGCGCGCGGTCTGGCTCCACGATGCCCTGCGGGACGCGCCGGTCGAGGAACTCGAACGCTGGGCGCCCTCGGTCGTCGGGCCGGCCTCGCTGCGGCACGGGCCCGCCAGCGCGGCGCGCGCCAAGGCAGATGGTGAAACAGACCGTGGTGTCCTCGACGCCGTGCGCTACCACAGCGTGGGGCTCGCGGAGTGGGACATGGTGGGACGGGTGCTTTACTGCGCTGATTTTCTGGAGCCAGGGCGGGAGCATCTGCGGGATCAGCGTGCGGCGCTGGCCAAGCGATTCCCCGGGGATCCGACCGGCATACTCAGGGAGGTCGCCCGGGCCCGGATCGAACATGCCGTGGCCTCCGGTTGGCCTCTACCCGATCCCACGGTGCGGTTGTGGAACTCGCTCCTCGCGCGCGCCGCGGGCTGATCGCCGGCGCCCTCCTCCTCACGACAATCAGTGTCGTCCTGCTCGCCCGCTCGCTTCGTCGCGATCGGGTCGAGGGGCATGCCTTCGATATCCCGACCGGCGCGGACCGGGTGATCGTCGAGGTGCTCAACGGCAGCGGGCGCCCCGGCCTCGCCCGGCTCGGGGCCCGGCGGCTGCGGCGTCAGGGTCTGGATGTGGTGTACTTCGGGAATGCCGATTCGACCGTGGATTCGACCCGGGTGCTGTTGCGCCGCGGGGAGGAGGACCGGGCCTCAAGGGTCCAGCATGCGCTTGGCGTGGGGCGGGTCCGTTCCGCCCGCGACACCCTGCGGCGGGTCGACGTCACCGTGATCCTGGGACCGGACTTTCGCCCCGACGAGGACGGCCGGCCCTGATTCCTCGGCTGCGTCCGGGCCATGACCAGTCGCGAGCAGGTTAGCCGGGGGAATTGCGGAAGGGCGTCAGCCCCGCGGCAGCAGCCCGAGCACCAGATCCATCACGTTGGTGCCGGTCATCCCCGTCTTGAAGATCGCCCCGCCGGCGCTGAGGGCCTCGTAGCCATGGTGGGTGGCGAGGTCTCGAGCCGGGTCCCGCCCGGCGGACCGGATGGCAGCCCAGGTCCGCGCGTCGGCAAACCCGCCGGCCGCATCGGTGGGCCCGTCGCGGCCGTCGGTCCCGGCCGCGAGCAGGGTCACCCCCCGGGCCGAGCCGCTCAGCACCTCCGCCGCGGCGAGGGCCAGCTCCTGGGAGCGGCCGCCTAGCCCCGCATCGGGGGTGAGAGTCACGGTAGTTTCCCCTCCCCAGACCAATATTGCATTTTTATTCACTCGCCCGGCTTGCGCTTGCGCGACATTTGTGGCATCATAGTCCAACAGCCTGTGGGCCACCCGGCGGCCAGTCTCAGCGGCCTCGCCTGCCAGGGCGCTGTCCAGCAGCATGGCCTCGAGTCCCAGCGCAGTACCCCGGGCACACGCAGCCTCCAGTGCCAGCCGATTGCTGGCGATGAGGTGCGTTTCGGTTGTGCCAAACGCCGGGTGGTTGGGCTTGGGCGTCTCGGCTGCCTCACCCCGCTCGACCGCTTCGAGATGGTGACGGAGCTCGATCGGGAGTTTTTCCCATAGGCCGGCCGAGGCGAGCGCCGCTCGGACATCGGCCGCGCGAGAAATATCCGGAACGCAGGGACCAGAGCCGATCGAACCCAAGTCATCCCCGATGACGTCCGAGATTGTGAAATTTTTCACGTGTGCCGGGGCCAGCGCCGCCGCCAGTCGTCCCCCGGCCCAGCGCGCGAAGCGTTTGCGGATCCGATTCATGGCCGTTATATCGAGGCCGGAGCCCAGCAGCAGGCGGTAGAGTTCGGCGAGATCCTCAGCGCGGAGCCCCGGGACGGGCGCTCCGATCAGGCTTGTCGTGCCACCCGACAGGAGGACCCATACCTCGTCGCTGGGTCGCACGGCCGCTACGGCGTCGCCGAGGGCGGCGGCGGCGGCAAGCGATCCGGGACCGGGCTGCGGATGGTCGCCCACTGCGACGCGCAGCCGGGGATGGGGCGTGGCCGAGGGCTCGGGGACCACGAGCAGCCCGCCCGCCGGCTCCCGGCCGAGGGCGGCGAGGGCCTGCACGGCGGCGGCGGCCATCGGCTCGGCGGCCTTGCCCAGGGCCAGGATGTGTACCACCCCGTCCGGCTCGGGGGGGTGGGCCGTGAGGGCGGCTGTCAGCGCCGGTCCCGGCGCGGCGGCATGGACCGCGGCCCAGTACAGGTCGGTCAGCAGTGCCCGCGGGTCAGCGGGTCGATGGGCAGTCGACATGAGGGACAGTTCCAGGAGTCGAAGGGGCGGCGCTCGCGTATGAACATACAGCCGCCCGCAAGCATTCGCGCGAGAGCCCAGAGCTCCCGCTCCGTGATGTCTCCAGCGTAGAGGATGGTGCCATGCCAGGCCGCAACTTCCTGTTCGTTCCCGGTCCCACCAACACACCCGATCGCATCCTCCGCGCGATGCACGTGCCGATGGAGGACCATCGTTCCTCGTCGTTCCCCGATCTCGCCGGCCCGCTGCTCAAGGACCTGCGCAAGATCTTCAAGACTGAGCAGGGGCAGGTCATCGTCTTCCCGGGTACCGGCACCGGCGGCTGGGAGTCGGCGCTGGTGAATACCCTTTCGCCCGGCGACAAGGTGCTCTCCTTCCGCTATGGCCAGTTCAGCCACCTGTGGATCGACATGATGCAGCGGCTCGGTCTGGATGTGACCGCCATCGACGTCGAATGGGGCGAGGGCGCTCCGCCGGAGAAGATCAACGAGATCCTCTCTAAGGACACCCGGCACGAGTACAAGGCTGTCTGCGTGGTCCACAACGAGACCGCCACCGGGGTCACCAGCGACATCGGCGCCGTACGCAAGGCGATGGACGCCGCGAAGCATCCGGCGCTCCTCTTCGTGGACAGCGTCAGCGGACTCGGCAGCCTCGACTTCCGCATGGATGAGTGGAAGGTCGACATCACCGTGACCGGTTCACAGAAGGGCTTCATGCTGCCGGCGGGCGCCGGCATCGTGGCCGCCGGACCGCGGGCAATCGAAGCGGGCACGACGGCGAAGCTGTCGCGCTGCTATTGGAGCTATGAGGACATGCTCAAGGCCAACGCGACCGGCTATTTCCCTTACACGCCGTCAATCCCGATGCTGTACGGGATGCGCGAAGCGGTGGACATGCTGTTCGAAGAGGGACTGGAGAACGTCTTTGCCCGGCACCATCGTCTGGCCGAGGGTTGCCGCCGGGCGGTGGTCGCGTGGGGGCTCACGCTCTGCGCCAAAGCGCCGAAGTGGTACTCCGACACGGTCAGCGCGATCATGGTGCCCGCCGGCTTCAACGGCGCGGACGTCATCGACGTCGCCTACCGCCGCTACAACTTCGCGCTCGGCGCCGGGCTCAATAAGGTCGCGGGCAAGCTCTTCCGCATCGGTCATCTGGGCGACCTGAACGAGATCACCCTGCTGGCGGGGATCGCCGGCGCCGAGATGGCGATGCGCGACGTGGGCATCAAGGTGGAACTCGGCAAGGGCGTCGCCGCGGCCCAGCAGTACTGGATCGAGACCCAGAAGCCGCTGCCGGCCAAGAAGGGTGCGCCGCCGGCCGAGGCCGCGGTGAAGCCCGCCGGCAAGCCAGCCGGCGTCGCATGAGCCACACCCGCTACGAGCCGGCTCGCCCGCGCCTGCAGCGCAGCGAGCTGGCCGTCCCGGGGTCAAACCCGGCAATGTTCGAGAAGGCGCTGACCTGCGCCGCCGACTACGTCTTCCTGGATCTCGAGGACGCGGTGGCTCCGGCGGACAAGGAGCAGGCGCGCCTCAATGTGATCGAGGCGCTCAACAAGTACGACTGGCGCGGCCACGGCAAGACGGTGTGCGTCCGGGTCAACGGCATCGACACCCACTACTACTACCGCGACATGGTGGACGTGGTGGAGCAGGCGGGCGCCCAGCTCGACGTGATCCTGGTGCCCAAGGTCGGGGTCCCGGGCGACGTGTACCTCACCGACGCCCTGCTGACCCAGATCGAGATCGCCAGGAAGCTGCCCAACAGGATCGGGATCGACGTCCTGATCGAGACGGCGCTGGGCATGGCGAACGTCGAGCCGATCGCCACCAGCTCGAAGCGGCTCGAGGCGATGCACTTCGGTGTGGCGGACTACGCGGCGAGCATGCGGGCCCGCACCGTCAACATCGGGGGCCTCAACCCCGACTACCCCGGCGACCAGTGGCACGCCTCGCTGACCCGGATGATCGTGGCGTGCCGGGCCTACGGGCTGCGGCCGATCGACGGGCCGTTCGGAGACTTCAAGGACCCGGATGGCTTCCTTCTCGCCGCCCGCCGCGGCGCGGCGCTCGGCATCGAGGGGAAGTGGGCCATTCACCCGTCGCAGATCGAGCTGGCCAACCAGGTGTTCACGCCGCCCGAGGCCGAGGTGAGCCGGGCCAAGCGGATCCTGGAGGCGCTGGAGCAGGCGGCGCGAGAGGGCAGGGGCGCCGCGCAGCTCGACGGACGGATGATCGACGCGGCGAGCGCCCGGATGGCGCAGAACGTCGTCGACATGGACAAGGCGATCAGCGGAAAGAAGTAGGCAGTGAGAGGCAGGAAGTAGGCGCGGTCGAATTCCAGACTCACGACTCGCTTCTCACTCTACCGATCGACACAGGAGCGGAGATCCCGTGGACATTCACGAATACCAGGCCAAAGAGCTGCTCGCCAACTTCGGCGTGGCCGTCCCCCGGGGCGGTGTCGCGTACAGTGCAGAGCAGGCGGTCTATCGGGCGGCGGAGATCGGCGGCACCCGGTGGGCGGTCAAGGCTCAGATCCATTCCGGCGCCCGCGGCAAGGCGGGCGGCATCAAGCTGTGCAGCACCGAGGACGAGGTGCGAAAGGCCGCGACCGAGCTGCTGGGCAGGCGGCTGGTGACGCACCAGACGGGGCCCGAGGGAAAGGTGGTGCACCGCCTGTACATCGAGGCCGCGGTCCCGATCGAACGCGAGCTGTACATCGGCCTCGTGCTGGACCGCAAGAGCGAACGCATCATGCTCGTCGCCCATCCGCACGGTGGCATGGAGATCGAGGAGATCGCCAAGAGCGAGCCCGACACCATCCTGCGTCAGACCATGGAGCCGGCGGTCGGCATGCAGGGCTTCCAGGCCCGGGAGATCGCCTTCGGACTCGGCGTTCCGTCCGGCTCGGTCAATCGGATGGCCACGGTGCTGCTGGGCTGCTACCGGGCGTTTCGCGATCTGGACGCGACGATGGTGGAGATCAACCCGCTGGTGCTCACCAAGGATGGCCAGCTGCTGGCGCTCGACGCCAAGATGGCGTTCGACGACAACGCCCTCTTCCGGCGGCCCAATGTCAGCGAGCTGCGCGACCACGGCGAGGAGGATCCGCGCGAGGCGCAGGCCAACGAGGCGGGGCTCAACTACGTCGCGCTCGACGGGGAGATCGGCTGCATCATCAACGGCGCCGGCCTCGCGATGGCCACGATGGACATGATCAAGCACGCGGGCGGCTCGCCGGCCAACTTTCTCGACGTGGGTGGCGGCGCCTCCCCCGAACGGGTGGCGATGGCGTTCAAGCTGGTCCTGCAGGACCGCAAGGTCGGCGCGATGCTGGTGAACATCTTCGCGGGCATCAACCGCTGCGACTGGGTGGCGAAGGGCGTGGTGCAGGCGGTCAAGGAGGCCGGGGTGAACGTCCCCCTCGTGCTGCGTCTCGCGGGCACCAACGTCGAGGAAGGCCGCAAGATCATCGCGGAATCGGGCCTTCCCATCATCACCGCTGATTCACTGGCGGACGCGGCCGAGAAGGTCGTGGCGGCCTGGAAGAAAGCGAAGGGAAACTGACCATGGCCATCATGATCAATGAGCTCAGCCGCATCATCATCCAGGGGTTCACCGGCGAGAAGGCGACGTTCCACTCCCAGAAGATGATCGAGTACGGCTCCAAGGTCGTCGGCGGCGTGACGCCCGGGAAGGGCGGGCAGACCCATATCGGCCTGCCGGTATTCAACACGGTGAAGGAGGCGGTCGACGCGGTCTATCCGGATGCGAGTCTCATCTTCGTGCCGGCGGCGTTCTGCGCCGACGCCATCATGGAAGCCGCCGACGCCGGCATCAAGCTGGTCTGCTGCATCACCGACGGGATCCCGGCGCAGGACATGATGATGGTGAAGCGCTACCTGCGCCGCTACCCGAAGGAGAAGCGTACCACGCTGATCGGGCCGAACTGCGCCGGTCTCATCAGCCCGGGCAAGTCGATGCTCGGCATCATGCCCGGGCACATTTACATGCCCGGCAAGGTCGGGCTGGTGACCCGGTCCGGGACTCTCGGATACGAGGCCGCGAGTCAGATGAAGGATCTGGGGATCGGCGTTTCCTCCAGCATCGGCATCGGGGGCGACCCGATCAACGGCTCGAGCTTCCTCGACGTGCTGGCCCTGTTCGAGCAGGACCCGGAGACCGAAGCGGTGATGATGATCGGCGAGATCGGCGGACCGCAGGAGGCCGAAGCCGCGCTCTGGGTCAAGGAGCACATGACCAAGCCGGTGATCGGATACGTCGCCGGGCTCACCGCGCCGAAGGGCCGCCGGATGGGACATGCCGGCGCGATCATCTCTGCCTTCGGCGATACCGCGGCGGAAAAGGCCGAGATCATGCGGTCGCTCGGGCTGACGGTCGCGAAGAGCCCCGCGCACCTCGGCGAGGCCGTGGCGGAGGCGCTCGCCAAGAAGCCGGCGAGGAAGCGGATGGTGACGCGATGAGCGCCAAGCCTCGGATCGTCATCACGCGGAAGATTCCCGCCGCCTGCGAGGCCGAGGCGCGCAACCTGTTCGATGCGGTGGTCAGCGGTGATGACACACCGCTTTCGCCTGCACAGCTGCAGGACGCCTTGCGAAGCGCCGACGCGCTGCTGCCGACGGTGACCGACAAGCTCACCGCCGAGGTGCTCTCGGCCTCGCCCAGGCGGGCCAAGATCATCGCCAATTTCGGGGTCGGGTTCAACAACATCGACATCGCCGCCGCCAAGGGCCAGGGGCTCACGGTGACCAACACCCCCGACGTCCTGACCGATGACACGGCGGACATCGCGCTCACCCTGCTGCTGATGGTGGCGCGCCGCGCGGGCGAAGGCGAGCGGCACGTCCGTAGCAGGCAATGGACCGGGTGGCGGCCGACGCACATGCTGGGCGCCAAAGTCAGCGGCAAGACGCTCGGGCTGATCGGGTTCGGCCGGATCGCCAAGGCGGTGGCACGCCGGGCGCACCACGGCTTCGGCATGAAGATCATCTTCAGCGACCCCTATCCGCCGACGGCGGAGGAGGCGAAGGGGCTCGGCGCGGAGCAGCGCGCCGCCGTCGAGGACGTTCTGCGGGAAGCGGAGTTCGTCTCGTTGCACTGTCCTGCCACACCGGAGACCCGGCACCTGATGAACGCCGAGCGATTCCGGCAGATGCGTCCCGAGGCCTTCCTGATCAACACCGCCCGGGGCGACGTGGTGGACGAGGCGGCGCTGGTGCAGGCGCTCCAGGCGAAGACGATCGCCGGGGCGGGCCTGGATGTCTTCGAGAAGGAGCCCGCGGTGAGTCCGGAGCTGCTGGGCATGGAGAACGTCGTGCTGCTGCCGCATCTCGGCAGCGCCACTCTGGAGACGCGCGTCGCGATGGGCATGCGCGCAATCGAGAACCTCAAGCTGTTCTTCGCCGGCCAGCCGGTTCGCGATCGGGTCGTGTGACCCAGGACGCCGCCGCCCCCTTTCCCGCCGAGGCGCTGCCGGCCTCCGCCGATCCACTCGCGGCGCTCGCCGCGCAGTACGCCACGGAAGTCGCGGAGCATCTGTTCCAGCTCCTGGTGGAGGTGCTGCGGGTGCGGCACCCGTACCTCGAGCCGGTGCTCGAGGGCGGTGAGATGGACCCGGCGTGGACCACGGAGCAGCTGGAGGCCTGCCTGCGGGCGCAGGGAATCTGGTTCCAGCTGCTGGCCATCGCGGAACAGAACGCCGGCATGCGGCGTCGCCGGCAGACCGAGACGGAGCGGGGGCAGGAGCAGGTACGCGGCACCCTCGCCGAGGTGCTGCACCGCATGGACCGGGAGAAGATCGTGGGCCCCGACGAGGTCCGCGCTCTGCTGCGCGACCTGCGGATCCGTCCCACGATCACGGCTCATCCCACCGAAGCCAAGCGCGTCACCGTCCTCGAGAAGCACCGGCGGATCTACCGCAAGCTGGTGGAGCTCGAATCCCCGCGCTGGACGCCGCGAGAGCGGGCTCAGCTGACCGATGCGCTGCGCCTCGACATCGAGCTGCTGTGGATGACCGGGGAACTCCGGCTGGAGAAGCCCACGGTGCCGCAGGAGGTGTACTGGGGACTCCACTTCTTCAGCGAAACGCTGTTCGAGGCCACCACGGAGATGCTGGAGAAGCTCGACCGGGTACTGGCCCAGACCTGGCCCGGCGAGCGCTTCGAGATCCCGCCCTTCTTCCAGTTCGGCTCGTGGATCGGCGGAGATCGCGATGGCAACCCTTTCGTCACCAACGACGTCACCCGCCGCACGCTGGGCGAGAACCGGCTGGCGAGTCTCTACCGCTACCGGCAGCGGCTGATCGAGCTGCTCAAGACGCTGAGTATCACGGAGCGGGCCCTCGAGGTCAGATCGACCTTTCGGGGCGCACTCGAGCGGACCCTGGCGCTCTCCGGCGACGGCCCGGGCATCGTGAGCCGCAATCCGGGAGAAGTCTTCCGCCAGTACCTCGCCTGCATGACGAAGCGCCTGGACGGCGCCATTCGGCTGGCGGAGCAGGGACTCACCGCCCAGGGGTCCGACGGCTACGCCTCCGCCGATGAGCTGCTGACCGATCTGCGTACCGTGGAGAACGCCCTGCGCGAAGGGGGGAGCGGCAACCTGGCCGAGGCGCTGGTGCGCCCGTTTCGCCGGGAAGTCGAGACCTTCCGGTTCAGCACCGTGCGGCTCGATCTGCGGGAGAACACCGGCCGGCTGACCCAGGCCCTGGTCGCGCTGTGGCGGATCGCGACCGGCGAGACGGGCGAACCGCCGGCGGTGGACTCGGAGGCCTGGCGAGCCTGGCTCCTCACCGAGCTGGCGCGGCCCCGGCGGGGCGATCGGCCGCTCGAGGCCTTTCCCGAGGCGGTGCGCGAGACGATCGGGATGTTCCGCGTGGTGCGCGAGATGCGGGCGGAACTGGATCGCGAGGCCTTCGGCAGCTTCGTGCTCAGCATGACGCGGGAAGTGGCCGACGTGCTCGGCGCCTACCTGCTCGCCAAGGAGGCGGGGCTGTTCGCCGACGAGGCCGGGACCGAGAGCTGTACCCTGCCGATCGTGCCACTGTTCGAGACCATCGAGGATCTACACCGCGCGCCGCAGATCATGCGGGAACTGCTGAACGTTCCGGTTGTGCGCCGTTCGGTCCGGGCGCTCGGCGGCACGCAGGAAGTGATGATCGGCTATTCCGACAGCAACAAGGACGGCGGGTTCCTCTCCTCCAACTGGGAGCTCTTCAAGGCGCAGGCCCGGCTGACCCGGCTGGGCGAGGAGCTCGGCGTGCCGATCTCCTTCTTCCACGGGAGGGGCGGCTCGGTCAGCCGGGGCGGTGCTCCGCTCGGGCGCGCGATCGCCGCCCAGCCGGCCGGATCCATCAAGGGCCGGATGCGGCTCACCGAGCAGGGTGAGGTCGTGTCACTCAAGTACGCGAACCGGGGTACTGCGCAGTACCAGGTGGAACTGCTCGCTGCGAGCGTGATGGAGCACTCGCTGCGCTCCGAGCACGAGGCCGCGCTGGCGCCGAGCAGCGAGTTCGATGAAGCGATGGAGGCGCTCTCCGGCGCCGCGCAGGCCGCCTACCGGCGCTTCGTGGAGCGGCCCGACCTCATCACCTACCTGGGTGCCTCGAGCCCGCTGGAAGAGCTGACCCTGCTCAACATCGGCTCCCGCCCGGCCCGACGGACGGGCGCGCGCACCCTCGCCGATCTGCGCGCGATTCCGTGGGTCTTCGCCTGGTCGCAGAACCGGCACTTCATCACCGGCTGGTACGGAATGGGCAGCGGGCTGGAGACCTTCATGCAGATCCGGGGGTCGCGGGGGGTGAAGCTGCTGCAGCGGATGTACGAGAATTCGCGGCTCTTCCAGCTGGTGCTCGATGAAGTGGAGAAGACCCTGTCCTACGTGGATCTCGACCTGGCGAGACTCTACGCCGACCTGGTGCCGGACGAGTCCACTCGCGAGGAGATCCTGGCGATGGTGGAGAGCGAATACCGGCGGACGGTGCAGGCGGTGCTGCAGGTGACGGGGGGGACGGAGCTGGCGGAGCGCTTCCCGCGCTTCCGGCGGCGGCTGCAGCGCCGCCTGGCAACCATCAATCAGGTGAGCCGGCAGCAGGTGGAGCTGCTGCGCCGCTTCCGCGCCTCGGGCAGCGAGCAGGAGCGGCAGCAGTATCTCTCGGCCCTGCTGCTGTCGATCAACTGCATCTCCGGCGGGTTCGGGGCGACAGGGTAGGGGCGACGCGGAGGCTCCGGCTCTACCCGCGTTCCGAACCCATCTCCGCCCGGCGACGTTTCCCCTCCACCTCGACCCGCAACTGGCCGCAGGCCGCGCTGATGTCGAGACCGCGACTGCGGCGGACCACCGCCTCGATTCCCTGATTCTTCAGCCGGTCCGCAAAGGCGCGGATCCTGGCGGGCGAGGTCGGGGTGAGCCCTGGCGCCCCGCCGGGATGGAGCGGCAGGAGGTTCACCAGCGCACCCGTCTTCCGGGCCAGCTTCGCCAGGTCGTCGGCGTCCCGGTCGGTGTCGTTCTTTCCCCCGATCAGTACATACTCGAAGGTGATGCGCTTGCGGAAGGCCGCGGCGGCCTTGAGCACGTCGGCGAGGTGGTACTTCTTCTCGATCGGCATCAGGGGCAGCCGCCGTTCCGCGACCGGCGAGTGCAGCGAGATCGCGAGGCGGAACTGCTCCGGCCGGGCCGCGAGCCGTTCCATCCCGGGAACGATGCCCACGGTGGAGACGGTTATGTGCCGGGCCCCGATCCCGAACCCCTCCGGGCTGTTGAGCACCGTGAGCGCGATGTCCACGGCCGGCCAGTTGAGCAGCGGCTCGCCCATCCCCATGAAGACGATGTTGGTCGGCTTGTCGGTCGGGTCGCGGAGCACCAGCTCGCGGACCTGTCCCGCGATCTCGAAGGGGGACAGGTTTCGCCGAAACCCCATCCGCCCCGTGGCGCAGAAGACGCAGCCCAGTGCACAGCCGGCCTGAGACGAGATGCAGAGGGTGCGACGGTCTCCGGAGGGGATCAGCACCGATTCGATCAGTTCACCATCTGTCAGGCGCCACAGGTACTTCCGGGTGCCATCGGCGCTGGTCTGCATCGTGGCCAGCTCGAGAGACGGCAGGGGCCACTCCCGCTCGAGCCGCGCCCGGAGATCGGCGGGAAGGTCGGAGGCCGCGTCCCAGGTCCTGATGGGGCGTTGCCACAACCGCGGCACGAGTTGCCGGGCGCGGTAGCCGGGCAGGCCCGCGCTCGACGTCCAGTCGGCGAGCCGGGTGGCTGCCTCGGCGGGCGGCAGGTCGAGGAGCGACGGGCCTCGAGGCGATTCTGACATGCCCGAGAAGATAACGAGGGGTCGGATCGCGGCGGCAACGCCACGCTCTATTGCCCGGGAACCACATGGGGGTGTGACAATCGCCCTAGTTGACCGCCTGTCAAAAGCTTGTAATGTTGCCCTATCCTATTTTGAAACAATTGCCGTCATCCGACCGGTTGCAGGCGCACCCCGTCCCACGGATGCCTTGCCGCCGCTTCCTCTCCATCCCCTCTGGAGGCTCGCATGCAGAAGAAGTTGCTGGTCCTCTCCTGTCTCGGTATCGCGGTCGCGGCCTGCTCGGACAACTCGACGGCACCCACTCAGCCGATGGCCTCGCGCACGCCCGCGTCGATTGTCGGCAACCCGACCCATATCATGGGACTCCGCGGGAGCCAGTCGGCCAGCGGAGTGACCGGCCAGGCGACGGGGATCAACTACCACGGCGGCCCGATCGTCCCGTCAATGAAGGTCGCGGCGATCTATTGGGCCAACACCACGATCTACGCGGGCGGCCCGGCGCCGGGGACCAAGGGGGCTGGCGCGCAGGATGGCTCGCTGGTCGGCCACTTCCTCCGGAATCTCGGCCCCTCGCCGTACTACAACATCAATACCACGTATTTCGATCAGGTGGGCGGCGGGCACACGGTGGCGAACAGCGTGAACTACACCCAGTATTGGGCGGACAACACCAACGTACCACCCGCCAATGGCACGACGGTCAGCGATCCGACCATCCAGGCCGAGATCGTCAAGGGCTTCACCAACGGCAGCCTGACCTACGATCCCCAGACGATCTACGCCGTGTTCACCATCGGCAATACCAACCTCGGCGGCGGTTTCGGCAGCCAGTACTGCGCCTACCACGGCTTCTTCAACTGGAACGGCAACGTGGTGATCTTTTCCGCCCAGCCATACGTCGGTCAGTACCTCAACGGCTGCAGCAATGGCACCGCCCCGCCGAACGGGAATGCAGCCGCCGACGCGGTCGTGAACGTCCTCGCCCACGAGATCGAAGAGGCGAATACTGATCCCCAGCTCAATGCCTGGTGGGACGCACTCACCGGTGAAGAGAACGCTGACAAGTGCGCCTGGACCTGGGGCACGACGTATAACAACGGCACCGGCGTCGCCAACATGAACCTCGGCGGCAAGGACTTCCTGGTGCAGCAGAACTGGATCAACTCGGGCAGCGGCGGCTGCCTCAAGGCCTTCACCAGCGGCGGCAACCAGCCACCGGTGGCGGCGTTCACCTCGAGCTGCAACAACACCACCCGGGTCTGCACCTTCAACGGCAACGGCTCCACCGACGACGTCGGCATCGTGTCGTACGCCTGGACCTTCGGGGATGGTGGCACCGGCACCGGCGCCACTCCGTCGCACACCTACGCGACGGCGGGCACCTACCAGGTCAGGCTGACGGTTACGGACGGTGGTGGGCTCACCAACGCGGTCACCCACTCGGTGACCCTCACCAGCGGCACCAACCAGCCGCCGGTCGCGGCCTGGACGGTCAGCTGCCAGCCGGCTCCGGCGCACGTCTGCGCCTTCAACGGCACCGGCTCGCGCGATCCGGACGGCACCATCGTCGCCTACAAGTGGACCAACGCGGGCAACAAGACTGTATCCACGCTCGCCACCTTCACCCGGACCTTCGAGCGGGCCCAGACGCTCAAGTGGACGCTGACGGTCACCGACAACGGCGGCAAGACCGGCAAGCTGACCAAGACCTTCACGGTTCCCTGATCAATCCGCGAACTCCACCAATCCAGCCGCCGGATCCCGACCGGGGTCCGGCGGTCTGGCGTTCCCGCCTGTGCGACCGCTAACTCTTCACCCCTGAATCGGTTGCCCGCTCCCGGCTGGCGGGTTAGGTTACGCCCAACCTCGTGCCAGATCCCGGATTGCTGCTCACCGAGCTACTCACCCCCGAACGCATCAAGGTGCCCCTCGCGGCCGCCGACAAGCCTGGCGTCCTGGGTGAACTGACCCAGCTCCTTGCCGAGCAGGCGAATGTCGAGGCCGATCCGCTCCTGGCGGCCGTCCTGGAGCGGGAGCATGTGCTATCCACCGGGATCGGTCACGGGATCGCGATCCCTCACGCCAAGTCGCTGCTGCTCACGGAGCTGGCGCTGGTGGCGGGATGCGCGCCGAGGGGAGTTGCCTTCGAAGCCCTCGACGGGGAGCCGGTGCGACTGTTCTTCCTGCTCATCGGACCTGAGAGCGCGGCCGGGCAGCATGTGAAGGCGCTGTCCCGCATTGCGCGCCTGGTGCGCAGGGAGAGTGTTCGTGATGCCCTGATCGAGGCCGCCGACCCGCAGCAGTTCCATCAGATTCTCGTCGAGGCCGAGGAGCGATGACCGCCGCCACATCCCTTCGCACGCACCGCGCCGGCAGCCTGCGCCGCAAGCACGCCGGCCTCGCCGTCCGCCTGGGCGGATGGGTGCACCGGGTGCGCGACCTCGGGGGCCTGCTGTTCATGGACCTGCGCGATCGCGACGGGCTGGTGCAGCTCTCCTTCGACCCGCGCTGGACGCCACGGGAAGTGCTGACGCTGGCGGCGACCATCGGGCAGGAGACCGTGCTGCTGGTCGAAGGCACGGTCGAGCTGCGCCCCGATTCCGCTCGAGACTCGGCGCTGGCTTCGCGCGACGTCGAGGTGCGGGTCACCCGGATCGAGATCGCCGGGCCGGCGGTCACTCCGGCGATTCCGGTCGCGCGCAAGGAGGGGGAGGACCTCCCTGCCGAAGAGTTGCGGCTCAAGAACCGGGTGCTGGACCTGCGGCGACCGGAGCTGCAGCAGAACATCATCATGCGGCACCGGCTGATGCAGCGGGCCCGCAAGACGCTGTCGGAGCTCGGTTTCCTCGAGATCGAGACACCGATCTTGACCAAGCCGACCCCCGAAGGCGCGCGGGACTACCTGGTGCCGAGCCGGGTGCACCCGGGCGAGTTCTACGCGCTGCCGCAGTCGCCCCAGATCTACAAGCAGCTGCTGATGGTGGCGGGCTTCGATCGCTACTTCCAGATCGCGCGGTGCTTCCGGGATGAGGACCTCCGGGCCGATCGGCAGCCCGAGTTCACCCAGATCGACCTCGAAGCCTCGTTCGTGACCCAGCAGGATGTGCAGGGGTACATCGAGGCGGTCCTGGTGGCGCTCTGGGACGAGGCGGGGGAGCCGGTGCAGGCGCCCTTCCGCCGGTTGGCGTATCGCGATGCGATGGAGCGGTACGGCATCGACAAGCCCGACCTGCGCTTCGGATTCGAGATTCGCGACCTGAGCGGATCCCTGGGGGCCGATGCGGCGGAATTCGTGAAGGCGGGCGTGGCGGACGGCGGCCGGATGCGCGGCATCCTGGCCGCGGGTGCGGGGGAGATGAGCCGCAAGGAACTCGACGGGCTGACGGCCGCGGCGAAGAGCGCCAGGGCAGGGGGCCTCATCTGGGCCCGCCGTACTGCTGCAGGCTGGGAGGGCCAGGGGGTCAAGGCGTTCGGAGCAGAAGGCCTCGCCACCCTCGCTGCCAAGACCGGCGACCTGCTCCTCGCGGTGGTGGGGAAGGACGAGGTCACCAATGCCGCGCTGCATGCGGTGCGTACCGAGCTTGTCAGGCGCCCGGGGACGGTTCCGTCGACAAAGCACGCCTTCTGCTGGATCGTGGACTTCCCGCTCTTCGAGCAGGACCCCGGGACCGGGCAGTGGATCTTCGTTCATCACCCCTTCACCTCGCCGCATCCGGAGGATTTCGGCCGCCTGGAGACCGATCCGTGGCACTGCAAGGCGCTGCACTACGATGCGGTGTACAACGGCAACGAGCTGGGCAGCGGCTCGATCCGGATCACCAATCCCGAGGTGCAGCGCACGATCTTCAAGCTGCTCGGCATCGCCCCGGAGGAGATCCGCCGCCGTTTCGGTTTCCTGCTGGACGGACTGGCCGCGGGGGCGCCGCCCCACGGCGGCTTCGCCCTCGGCTTCGATCGCATTTCCATGCTGCTCGCCGGAGCGGGCAGCCTGCGTGACGTCATCGCCTTTCCCAAGACCACCGCGGCCCGCGCACTGTTCGAGGGCGCGCCGACGCTGGTGAGTGCCGACGAGCTCAAGGCGCTGCACCTCGCCGTTCGGGATGAGTGATGAGCCGCGTTCCTCTCACCGTGGAGCCTGCATGACCGACGACATCCAGCATCGCCTCTCCACCGAGGGCGCCGATCCACTCCTGCTCGCCGGGGTGAGCGAGGGCAACCTGATCGAGCTCAGTCGCGCGACGGGCGTGCGGGTGACCCTCCGAGGTGACACCCTGACGCTGGGCGGGTCCCTGGAACAGGTGGAACGCGCCGCACCGGTGGTGCAGGGGATGCTGGAGCTGGCCCGCATGGGGGAGACGGTGACGCCGGAGGACGTGTCCCGGCTGGTCGCGGCGGGTCCCTCGACGGAGCCGCTCGGTGCGGTGGACTACAAGATCATCCTCCCCGGCCTCAGGCGGGTGATCGTCCCCAAGACCCAGGGGCAGCGGGAATACCTGCAGGCGGTCGCGACCCACGATATCGTGATCGGCATCGGCCCCGCCGGCACCGGCAAGACCTACCTCGCCGTCGCCAAGGCGGTGGAGGCACTGGCCCGCAAGCGGGTGAAGCGGATCGTGCTGGCGCGGCCCGCGGTCGAGGCGGGGGAGTCGCTCGGATTTCTGCCGGGCGACCTGCAGGCCAAAGTCGATCCCTACCTGCGTCCCCTGTACGACGCGCTCGAGGACATGATGCCGCATGACCGGGTGCAGAAGGCACTGGAGACCCGGACGATCGAGATCGCCCCGCTCGCCTACATGCGCGGCCGGACCCTGGCCGATGCGTTCATCATCCTGGACGAGGCGCAGAACGCGACCGGCGCCCAGATGAAGATGTTTCTGACCCGCCTGGGCGTGAACAGCAAAGTGGTCGTGACCGGCGACAAGACCCAGATCGATCTCCCCAAGCGCGAGGATTCCGGGCTGGTGCAGGTGGAGCGTATCCTGCCAGGAGTCGACGGCATCGCCTTCTGCTATCTCGACGAATCCGATGTCGTGCGGCACAAGCTGGTTCGCGAGATCATCAAGGCCTACGCCGAGGATGCCAACGGCTAGTTCCCGGCGGCCGGCGCTGCCGGCGCGGACCATTGCCCGGATCGTGCGGGCCGTGCTGGCCGGGGAGCGACGGTCAGCGGATGTCACGGTCACCTTTCTCGGGGCGACCCGCATGCAGGCACTCAATCGCGAGTGGAAGCGCCACGATCGCCCCACGGACGTCCTCTCCTTCACGCTGCCGGCGCCCGATGGGCGGCTTACCGGCGACGTGTACATCTGCCCCTCGGTTGCCCGACAACAGTCCAGGGCCCTCGGCGTCCCCGAGCGCGAGGAGCTGGTCCGCCTGGTGGTGCACGGCACCCTGCATGTCCTCGGTCATGACCATCCCGAGGGGACGGGCCGCACCCGTTCGGCGATGTGGCGCCGGCAGGAACGCTACGTGAAGGCGCTCGCGTGATCGAAACCCTGCATCTGCTCGTCACTCCCGCGGCCACGCTGCTCTTCTCGCTCTGGGCCGCGTGGCTCTCGCTGGCCGGCGAGGCCGATGCGGAAGTGCCCCGCATCCTCACCGATCAGCAGCAGGGCGACGCCCGCCGCCTGCCCCCCGCCCGCGCGCTCTACGTCGGGCACCTTGCGCTGCTGATTCTCGCGGGTGCGATGGCCGGGATCGCGGAGAGCTGGTGGGCATGGGGCCCGGCGGGCGGGCTCAGCCGGCTGCTCCTCTCGGTGCTCCTCGTCTGGGTAGTGGGGAGCGTGCTGCCGCGGGTGCTCGCCTCGGTGGCGCCCGAGCTTCCGCCGTTGGTGCGGCCGGCCGCGCTGCGGAGCCTGGGCGGATTCTCGCTGCTCTTCCGGCTCATCGCCTGGGCCGACAGCGGACTGCGCCCCGCGCAGCCGCCGCTCAACCGCGAACGGGGCAACGTCCGGCGCGACATGCTGCTCGGGCTCTTCTCGCTCGCCGACATGACCGTGGACGAGGTCATGACTCCCCGCATCGACATCATCGCCGTCGATACCGCTTCCAGCGCCGACGAGGTCATCGCGACGCTGCGGCGTTCGGAGCACGCCCGGATCCTGGTGTACGACGATCATCCCGACGCGGTCGTCGGCGTGCTCTATGCCAAGGACATGCTGGTGAGTCTTCCCCACAGGGAGGATGCGGAGGACTGGCACACCCTCATTCGGCCGGCGGCCTTCGTGCCGGAGGGAAAGACCCTCGACCGGCAGCTCCGCGACTTCCAGCGCGGCCCCAGTCACCTCGCCGTGGTGGTCGACGAGTTCGGCGGGACGGCGGGACTCGTGACGCTCGAGGACATCCTCGAAGAAGTCGTCGGCGAAATCCAGGATGAGCACGACACCGAAGAGGCCGAACCTGTCGTCGAGGATGATCAGGGGAGGCTGTCGGTCGAAGGCGGCGTCCCCCTCAGCGAACTGGAGTCGCTGCTGGGCCACAGCTTCAACCGCGAAGACGTGACCACCGTCGGCGGTCTGGTGCTCGACGCCTTTGGCCGGGTGCCGCGAAGCGGTGAGCGTACCGAGGTCGACGGCATCGACCTGCTGGTGGAACAGGTGGTGCGCCGGCGGGTGCGCCGGGTGCTGGTGAGCCGCCCGGCGCGGGCCGAGTCGTCCGCGGAAGAGGGGGCGGGATGATCTGGGGCGCACTGCTCATCGGGCTGGCCCTCGCGGTCTTCGGCGCGATGGCCGCGACGGCGCTGGTGTCGCTGAGCCGGCTGGAGCTCACCCGCGCGGTGGCCGGCCAGCTCAAGGGCAGCACCGGGTCGCTCCCCTGGCTGGCCGAGATGGAGGAGTACCTCGGTGTCACCGCCGCCCTCACCGCCCTCGGTGTCATCATCGTGGGCGCCGCGATTCCGGCCTTCTTCTCGGGCTTCACCCTGGCAGCGTTGGCGCTCCTGCTGGTGCTGGTGGCGGTGCCGCTGGTGCTGCTGGCGGGCTACCTGATTCCGCGCTGGGTGGCGCGGCCCCGCGCGAGTACCCTGCGCAATCTGGTCGTCCCGGTGCTCCGCCCGCTGGCCCGTATCGTCGGGGTGGTCCTGCCGGCCCGGACCACTCCCGGGGCAAGCGAACTGCGCGCCGTCTGGCGCGAGGGGGCTGCGGCCGGACTCACCGCCGATGCCGAGCTGATCATGGTCGGCGGAGTCATGACCTTCACCGATCGCCCGGTGCGCGAGGCGATGACACCGCGGACCGATCTGGTCGCCGTAGCGGAGGACGACCCGCTGGAGGACATCGCTGCCGTCTTCGCCCAGAGCGGCTACAGCCGGCTGCCGGTGTATCGCGGCACCCTCGACGAGATCGTCGGCATGCTCCACGCCTTTGACCTCTTCAAGCTTCGGTCCGGGGACCGGCTCCCGATTCGCCCGGTGGCCAACGCGCCGGCGGGGCGCACCTGCGGCGACCTCCTGCTCGACATGCAGCGGGAGCGGCGGCACCTCGCCGTCGTGCTCGATGAATTCGGCGGCACCCTCGGCATCGTCACCCTCGAGGATCTGCTGGAGGAGCTGGTGGGCGAGATCTTCGACGAGTCGGATAGCGCCGCCAGCGCGGTGTCCGGGCCGCTGCTGTTCGAGATCGACGGTGCGACGCCGATCTGCGGCCATCGAGGAGCACTTCGGACTGGCGCTCCCGTCCGCCAAGACCAGCACGGCCGGCGGGCTGCTGGTCGAACTCGCCGGCCGCATCCCGCAGGCAGGGGAGCGGTTCCTGGTGCGCGGCCTCGAATTCGACGTGCTGCAGGCGAGTCCGGCCAAGGTCGATCGGCTGCTGGTCCGCCGCGGCACCCCGCCGCTGGTAACCCTCGCTCCGCCCCTGGCCAGTGGGGACCAGCGATGAGCCGCACGACGACGATTGTCCGCGCCATGCTCGACCTCATCCGGCGCGGCAATCTTCGTGGCTTCCTCGCCCTCGCTGAGGAGGCGGAGCCGGCCGACCTCGGCGATGTGCTCTCGTCGCTGGACGACGACCAGCGGCTCCAGGTGGTGAAGGCGCTTCCCGCGCGACTCTCCGGAGCCGCCCTGGTCGAGATGCCGGACGAGTCCCAGGCGGGGGACACGCTCGAGTCGCTGTCCATCGAAGCCCCCGAGGCCGCGGGCGATATCGTCGACGAGCTTCCCGACGACGAGGCCGCCGACCTGGTGGGCGGCCTCGACCCCGAGGACCAGGAGCGGATCCTCGCCGAGGTCGATGACCGCCAGGACATCGACGACCTGCTCCGCTACGACCCGGAGACCGCCGGCGGGCTGATGACCGCCCAGGTGGTCACCGTCCGCTCCGACAGCACGGCGGGTGAGGCGATCGAATCGCTGCGGCGCCAGGCCGAGGAGATCGAGGACTTCACCCAGGTGTACGTGGTCGACGATGACGACCACCTGGTCGGGATACTGCCGATCAAGCGCCTGGTGACCAGCCCCGCAGGGCGGCCGGTCCAGGATTTCATGGAGGACACCGAGATCCGGGTGCCACCGGAGCTCGACCAGGAAGAGGTCGCCCGGGTGATGAGCCGGTACAATGTTCCTGCCGTGCCGGTGGTCGATGGGGGAGGGCGGCTGCTCGGACAGGTGACGTTCGACGACGTGATCGACGTGGTCGAAGCCGAGCAGACCGAGGACCTACTGAAGTTCGGCGGCACCTCCGCCGACGAAGAGCTGGCAGCGCCCTGGGCCGGCGCCGTCCGCAGCCGGCTGCCCTGGCTGCTGCTCAACCTGCTCACCGCCTTCCTGGCAGGATGGGTCGCCTCGCGCTTTCAGGTGGAGGTCAGCAAGGTCCTGGCGCTGGTGTTCTGGATGCCGGTGATCGCGGGGATGGGCGGCAACGGCGGCACCCAGGCGCTCGCCGTCACCGTGCGACGGGTGGCCCTCGGCCTCATTCCGGCGGGGCGGGCGATGAGCGTCATCGGCAAGGAGGTGCTGGTCGGCCTCGTCAACGGCATGGCGAATGGCGCCGCCGCGACGGTCGTGGCCCTGCTGCTGGGGCACGGGGCACGGCTCGGGCTGGTGGTCTTCCTCGCGATGACCGGCAATCTCTTCGTCGCAGGTTTCGCGGGGGCGTTCATTCCTCTCGTGCTGGCGCGGTTCGACATCGACCCCGCGGTGGCGTCCTCGATCTTCGTCACCACCTTCACCGACGTGTGCGGCTTCCTGCTGCTGTTCGGGCTGACGAGCTGGATCCTCGGCGTGTAGCCCCGTAGGCGAATGCCACGCGGGACGGCCTTCGGCCGTCCCGCGTGGCATTGGTACCCGTCCCCGTCATGCGGGGAGAGGATGGGGGACCGTTACCAGCCCAGCACCATCTCCGCGCGGGTGTAGAGGTAGCGCCCGTTGTAGCCGAAGGGCGAGGCCACGGCCCAGGGGAAGGTGTAGTCGTTGTTGTTGTCGATGTCTTTCATCCTCGACGGATAGGTGTCGAACAGGTTCTTCGCGCCGATCGACAGGTTCACCTGATTGAACCGGTAGCCGATCTCGGCGTCGAACAGCGCCTTGGCGACGAACTTCTCGCCCACCACACCCCCGAACTCCGCGGAACGGCCGGAGCCGTAGTACAACCCGCGGCCCAGGGCGTGGAACCGCCCGGTGGACCAGGTGGCGGTGAGGGTGCCGCGCCAGTCTGGGCGCTCCTCGGTGATCGCCAGCGTGGTGACCAGGTCGAGCGCGCCGGTGAATGAAGTACCGGTGCCCTGGAGGATCGGTGGCAGCCCGTCGACGTGGGTGATCTTGTTCTTGGTGTAGTTGGCGGACGCATTCAGATCCAGCGTGCCGTTGCCGGCGGGCACTCGAAGATCGGCGGTGATGTCGATGCCGTCGGTCTTCGTATCGAGTCCGTTGGTCGGGAACTGGACGCCACCGATCGTGGTGAGGCCGGAGTCGGCCAGGATCGCGCGACGACCGTGTCTCCCGCATCGAAGGTCGCGCCGAGGAGGATCCGGTCCTTGATCTTGATGTGGAAGTAGTCGACGGTGAGCGTGAAGTTGTCGGTCGGCGAGATCACGATGCCGGCGCTCAGGTTCACCGACTTCTCCTCCTTCAGCGGCTTGGCGCCGAAGATCCGCGACGCGCGGTTGCTCACCGGGAAGTTGCCGATCTCGAACAGATTGCCGGCGATGAAGTTGGTGGTGACGTGGCTGAACCAGCTCTGCGCCAGTCCCGGCGCGCGGAAGCCGGTGCTGGCCGCGCCACGGATGACGAACGCCTTGCTCGGCTGCAAGCGGAGCGCCACCTTGCCCGTGACCCGCGACCCGAAGTCGCTGTAGTGCTCGTACCGGCCGGCGACGTTCAACAGCACCTGCTTGCTGAGGTCCGTCTCGAGTTCGAGATAGGCGCCGATGTTGGTGCGGTTGTTCTTGCTGGCGTCGGTCGGCGAGAAGCCGGAGAAGACCGACGAGCCGGCCGGGGCCAGGTCGCCGGGGGTGGCCACGCTGTCCTGGGAGAGGTGCCGCCGTTGATCCAGCGGCGGTCTCGCCCGCGTCGATCTCGTAGGTCTCACGCCGGTAGGCGCCGCCGACGGCGACGTTCACCGGATTCGGCAGGCCGAGCTTGATGGGCTTCGAGAGATTGAGGCCGAGCAGGAACTCGCCCCGCTTGAGGCTGCCGGCATCGAAGCTCGTCTGGTTGGGGATCCCCGGATCGTCCGCGGTGCCGAGGATGCCGTCGGCACCGGGCGCGTTGGCGTCGTCAGGCTGGGACCGAGCGACGGGTTGAGCGTGTTGCGCAGTCATACTGGAACGTATTGCGACCGTACGACGCGCCGACGTCGAAGGCCCAGCCGGAGAAGCTGGTGCGGATGCCACCGGCCGCCGAGTAGTCGTTCACGTTCGGACGGAACTCGGGCAGGAAGCCGTTCGGGTAGATCTCCGGCCAGTTGCGGTTGTCGAACGGCTTGCGGTAGTAGCCGTTGCCGGTGCCGACGCGGTTGCTGTAGCCGCCGAAGGCGTAGAACTCGCTGCTGCCGCTGGCGTTGAGCGGCATGCGCAAGTTGGCGAAGGAGAGCACGTCCCGCTCCAGGCCGTCGCCCCAGTGGTTGACGGGCTGCGGGATGCCGTTGTGCTTGATGATGATCTGCCCGGTGTTCCCGTCGACCGAGTCGGTGAGCCCGTTGAGGTCCGGGAAGCTGCCGTCGGGCCACGCGCGGTTCGTCGGCTGTCGGTCCTGGAACTCGCCGAAGAGCCCGAGCGAGCCGCGGCCGAGCTTGATGCCGACGCCGCCGTTGACGTCGGTCGTCGTGCCGTCATCCTGGTAGCCTTGCCGGTGAAGTAGCGGCCGGCGCTCGCGTTGACGAACGGCGAGAACTGGCCCTCCTTCATGACGATGTTGACCACGCCGGCGATCGCGTCGGAGCCGTACTGGGACGAGGCGCCGTCGCGCAGCACTTCGATCCGCTCGATGGCGCTGCCGGGAATCGCATTCAGGTCGACGCCGCTCGAGCCCGCGGGCGAGCCCAGCGGGAAGGTGTTGAGCAGCGCGGTCTGATGGCGGCGCCAGCCGTTCACCAGCACCAGCGTGTGATCCGGCGAGAGGCCGCGCAGCGTGAACGGCCGCACGATGTCGGTCGCGTCGGTCACGGTCTGGTGCGGGAAGTTCACCGACGGCGACAGCGCCGCCAGGATCTGGCTCGTCTCGGTGGTGCCCTGCTGCTGGATGTCCTCGGCGGTGTACACGTCGACCGGCACCGCCAGCTCCTCGGCCGCGGTGTGTCGCGCGCGCGAGCCGATGACCACGTTGATCGGGGCCAACTCGACCGCGGAGCGGCTCATCGTGATGTCCTGCTCCACCACATCGCCGCCGGCAACCGTCACCCCGATCGTGGTCTGGGTGTAGCCGATGGCCCGTACCTGCAGCGTCTGGCCGCCCTTGGGCACCCCGCGGATGACGTACTTGCCGCTCGACGACGTGCGTCACCCGGAGTCCGGTATGGTCGACGGTGACGACGGCGCTGGTGATGACGGCGCCGGTGCTGTCCATCACTTTGCCCTGAATGGTACCCGAGGCCTGCGCGGCAAGCGGGCGTGCGCCGGCGGCCGCGAGTGCGACCAGTACGGTGCACAAGGCGATGATTCGTACCACGGTACGTGGCATCCAACCCTCCTGAGATCGTGAGTTCGGTCCGGCAGGCAGGGACAGCCTCCGCCGAGCTTACGCCCCGAATCACAGCACGTCAAGAAGGGAAGGGGTGGCGAAAGGGAAACCGCCTGCCGGGATGAACTCCGACAGGCGGCTAAACGCGGGACTTGGGAGGTAGGTTGCCGTGTGCGCCCCGCGGGGAGTTGCTGCTGGTACCCGCTTAGCTGGACTGCTTGGCGATGACCAGCGCGCGCACCTTCTTGTAGGTGGCGGCCGGGACGATCTTCTTGCTGACCAGCTGATCCTTGGTGCGGAAGGGGCGGGCCTTGATGATGGCGTCGGCGTAGGTCTCACCGATGCCCGGCAGCGCGATCAGCTGGTCCCGGGTCGCGGTGTTCAGGTCGAGGGGCGCGGCCTTGGCCGCGGGCTTCGCCGCGGTCGTGCTCGAGGCCGGCTTGACGGTCGCGGTGGTCGTGGTGCTCGCGGCCGGCTTCATCGCGGGCTTGGTCGCCGGCTGCTGGCTGCTGCTCTTGGCGGCGGTCGCCTGCGGCGCGGCGGTCTGCGCCTGCGCGGCGGAAATGCTCAGCAGGCCCAGGGCGGCCAGCGTGGCGAACGAGATCGTGCGCTTCATGACTTCCTCCAGAACGGTGAATTCCAGCGGTACGACCCTGCGGGTGCGGCAGCGTCTGGCGGGAGGGAAGGCAATCGGTGTGCCGCGTCCGCGAGCGGCGAATGGGCGCGAATCGGACAGGAATGCGGCAGTGAAGGTGCAGCGGAGCGGGTGATTCGGGGCGGACGATGACAGAGTGGCTCGCCAGGGGACAGAGTGGCGAGCCGAGTTGTCATGCCGCCCCGGGCGACCACTTCCAGCGCTGGATCATGCGGGTCAGCGTCCGCCGCGAGATCCCGAGTACCCGGGCCGACTCTTCGCGGTTGCCTCGCATCGCGGCGAGCACCCGGAAGACGTGACGGCGGTCCAGTTCGTCGAGGGTGACCAGCTCGGTCTCGCCGCTCGCCGCGGGGGCCGAGGGCGCGGTCGGGGCCGCTGGCGACGGAGCCTCGAGGCAGGCGCGGACCGCCTCGGGCAGGTGCTCCGGCCCGATCACGTCCAGCTCCGCCAGCACCATTGCCCGCTCGAGCACGTTTTCGAGCTCGCGCACATTTCCGGGCCAGTCCCACGCCAGCAGCGCGGCCTGCGCCTTGGGGTCGAGCGCCACCGGGCCGCGCCCGTGCCGGGCTGCCAGCGTCGTGAGGAAGTGATCGATCAGGAGCGGGATGTCCTGCCGCCGCTCGCGCAGAGGCGGCAGGGTCACCGTCACCACATTCAGCCGGTAGTAGAGATCCTCCCGGAATTTCTTCTCTCTGACCATCTGGTCCAGGTCCCGATGGGTGGCGGCGATGATCCGCACATCCACCTTGATCGGGCTCTCGGCGCCGACCGGCACGATCTCCTGCTCCTGCAGCACCCGGAGCAGCCGGGCCTGCAGTCCTGGAGAGATGTCGCCGATCTCGTCGAGGAAGGCGGTGCCCTTGTCCGCCTCCCGGAACAGACCGGGCCGGCTGCCGACCGCGCCGGTGAATGCCCCCTTCACGTGTCCGAAGAGCTCGCTCTCCAGCAGGCCCTCCGCGAGCGCCGAGCAGTTGACGGCGACCATGCGCCGGTCGGCCCGGTCGGAGAAGCGATGGATGGTCCGCGCCACCAGCTCCTTGCCCGTGCCGGTCTCGCCGAGGATGAGCACCGATGCCTGGGTCGAGGCTACCCGGGCTACCTGCTTCATGACCGCGATGACGCCGGGACTGTGTCCGACCAGGGTGCCCTTCTCGACCACGGGAGGCGGGCCGTGGCTTCGGACCAGCGCGGCGGCGCTCTCCAGATTCGCGGTCGCCAGCTCCCGCCGTTCGAGGGCACGGGCCAGCGTCGTCCGCAACTCGGTGAGGTCATAAGGCTTGCTGATGAAGTCGTAGGCGCCGGCCCGGATTGCTTCTGCGGCGGCGCTGGCGTCGCCGAAGGCGGTGAGCACCAGCACCAGCGCCTCGGGCTCGCGCTGCCGCACGGCAGCCAGCAGGTCGAAGCCGCTCGCCTCCGGCATCCGGAGGTCGGTCAGCACCGCGTCGAAGGGCCCTTCGCGATCGTACAGGGCCAGTGCCTCCCGCACCGAGAGCGCGCGGTGGACTTCGTAGGATTCGCGTTCGAGGACCTCGCCGAGCATCCGGCAGGCGGCCTCGTCGTCATCGACCAGCAGCAGGCGGGCGTGCGCAGTTCCGGCAGTCATCCGGGGTTCGCTGTAGGCAATGTGAGACGCCATCGGGTTCCCTTCTCGGCAGCAACGTAGGCCAGTTCCCCGCCCAGTGCGCGGGCCAGGCGACGGCTCACGGCAAGTCCAAGGCCAGTTCCGGCGGAGCCCTTCGACGTCACGAACGGCTGGAACAGGTGGCTCCGGGCCTCCTCGGAGAGCCCCGGTCCGTCGTCGGCCACATCCACGAAGGCGAGCGGCCCCTCACGTCCGGTGGACAGGGTGATCCGGCCGCCGCGGGGCAGGGCCTCGATAGCGTTCTTGAGGAGATTGAGCAGGATCTGCTCCACCAGGTCGGGATCGGCGACCGCCACGGCCTGTGGACTGGTCGTGCCCACCTGGGCGGACACCCCCGTCTCGTCCAGCGAGGGTTCGAGGAACCGGACCATCCGTTCCGCGATTTGGCGGAGATCGCTGGCCACCTGGCGGGGGGCGGGCCAGTTGCCGCGGGTAAGGCCGCCACGCACAATCTTGGCAACTCGCTCCAGCTGGGAGAGCATCATGGCCACCCTCTCCTCGGCATCGGCGTCGTGTGATTGCCGCAGGTCCTCCCGCAGCAATTGCAGGTGGCCGCTCATGGTGTTGAGCGGCGTCCCGATCTCATGTGCGAAGCTGGCGGCGATCTCCTCCGCCTGGGCCAGTCGGTCGTACGCCTTGGCCCGCTCTTCCAGCGACAGCAGGGCTGCCCGCGAGCCGCTTTCCCGCTCCCGGTATGCCAGGGCGTGGCGCATCTCGTTGTACCGGCGCGCCAGCTCCCGGAATTCCGGCGGGCCGATCTCCGGGGCCTCGGGCGCCCCGGTTGCCCCCTGGTGCGCCCCCGCCATCGCCTGAGTGAGCGACTTCAGTGGCAACCCGACCCACCGGCTGGTCAGCAGGCCGACGCCTATGGAGAGGAGCAGTGCCGCCGCAATCGCGAAGGTGTAGGCCCGGCGCCGCTCCTGCCGCGCCCACGCGGCCAATCGGCCGGTGGAGACCTGCACGTCCAGCACCCCGTAGATCTGACGCCCTCCGAGCGGCACCACGACCTGCCACGCGGGACCGGGGCTCTGAAGAAAGCGGACCCCGGTCGCGCGGCGGACCATGGCCTCGGCATCGAGGTCGTCGGGATCGCGGGTCACGCTGCTGTCGCTCGCCGCGGCCGGGAGCAGCACCCCTGCTTCGTCGATGAACACGATCGCCGAGGTCTCGGTGATGTGCCGTCGGCTCCACCCGGCGATGCCCACCGCCAGGGCGCTGGGCTCCCCGGCCGGCGAGATCCGGGTGAGATAGGCGGCGAGGGTGCTGGCCAGATCGACCGATTCCGCCCGGAGGTCCTCGAGCCGGGAACGTTCGGCCAGCGAGAGCGCCAGCTCGGTCGCGCCCGCCACGAGGAGAATGGCGAGCAGCGCGGTGATCATCGCGAGCCGGAGCGGAAGGCCGAGCCGGCCCATCGCGGGAGAGTTGGCCACGGGGGAAGTATACTTCGCGCGTCCCTCACTACTGTCAATCGAGCATGGCCTCCGCTGCGACCCCCGATCGCACCTCACCGACTCCGCTCGGCGAACTCGCGGCGCTCTTCCTCCGGCTCGGCGCCACCAGCTTCGGCGGGCCGGCCGCGCACATCGCCCTCATGGAGGACGCGGTGGTCACCCGGCGCGGCTGGCTCAGCCGGGAGGAGTTCGTCGACCTGCTCGGCGTCACCAACCTGATCCCGGGACCCAACTCGAGCGAACTCGCAATGCACCTCGGCTGGCTGCGCGGAGGGGCGGCAGGTCTGGTGACGGCAGGCCTCGCCTTCATCCTGCCGGCGGTGCTGATCACGGCGGGCTTCGCCTGGGTCTACGTGCACCTGGGCAGCCTGCCCGCGTTCTCGGGGCCGCTCGCCGGCGTCCGCTCGGCCGCGCTCGCTATCATTGCCGCGGCGGTCTGGCGACTGGGCCGCACCGCCCTCAGGACACGCACCCTCGCCGGACTTGGCGCGCTGGTCCTCGCTGCCGCGCTGCTGGGAGGCGACGAAGTGCTGCTCCTGTTCGCCGGCGGTGTGCTGGGCTCCTGCTGGATCGCCGGGCTGCCCGGCGGCTTTCGGGGTCGGACGCTGGGCGCGGTCGCGCCGAACCTGCTCGGGCTCGGCGGCTATTTTCTCAAGATCGGCAGCGTCCTCTACGGCAGCGGCTACGTCCTGGTCGCCTTTCTCGAAGGCGGGCTGGTCGAGCGGCTCGGCTGGCTCACCCGGCCGCAACTGGTCGACGCGATCGCGGCAGGCCAGTTCACCCCCGGGCCGGTGCTCTCCACCGCCACCTTCGTCGGCTACCTGGTGCTCGGCTGGCCCGGCGCCGTCGTGGCCACCATCGGGATCTTCATGCCGTCGTTCATCTTCGTGGCGCTGACGACCCGGCTGGTCGTCCGGCTGCGCCGTTCGCCCTGGAGTCGTGCCTTTCTCGACGCCGTCAACGTCGCCGCGCTCGCGCTGATGGCGGCGGTGACCCTCCAGCTCGCCACGACTGCCTTGGCTTCGCTCCCCTCTGGCGCGATCGGACTGGCTGCCTTTCTCGTGCTCTATCGCTGGAGCGTGAACCCCGCCTGGGTAGTCCTCGGCGGGCTGCTGCTCGGGGCGCTGCTGCTGTGACCTCCCTCGAATCGTTCCTCGCCGAATACGGTATCGTCGCCCTCCTCCTTCTGGCCACGGTCGAAGGCGACGTGAGCCTGCTGGTCGGCGGCGTCCTCGCCCACCTCGGCATCCTGCCGCTCCTGGAGGTCATCGTGGCAGGCGCCGCCGGCAACCTGGCCGGCGACCTGGTCTGGTTCTGGATGGGCCGGCGTCACAGCGAACGCATCCGGGCCTCGAAGCTGTACCGAGCAGTCGGGCCGAGGATCGAGCGGCTCACTCGACGACTGGGAGCGTGGCAGCTTCTGGCGGCCCGGGTGGTCTACGGCACCCGAAACGCCAGCATGGTGTTCTGGGGTCAGTACGGACTGGGACTCGGCCGCTTCCTGCTGATCGACGGGCTCGGCTGTATCTGCGCCGCAACAGGGTTCGCGCTACTCGGCTATCTCGTCGGCCACGGTACCAGCGCCCTCACCGGCGAAGTCAAGCGGGTCGAACAGTGGCTGCTCGGAGCGGTCCTGGTCGGCGGGCTGCTGGTCTGGGGGATCACCCGAATCGTGCGAAAGGAGATCGGGGACTGAGAAGAAGTCCCGAGTTCCAAGTTCCCCGTTCCGAGTGCGGGGATTCGGAGAGTGCGAACTTGCCCGGAACCCTCCACCCAGGACTCGGAACCCGGAACTCGGAACTGGGAACTGAAAGTTGCGTAGCCCCTTCCGCCATGCGAAGTTACAGCCATGCAACTCGCCTCGCTCGTGGCCGACCTTCGGGCCAGAAATGTGCCCGCGATCGCTCGCGCCATCTCGCTGGTCGAGAACGCCCGTGCTGGGTTTGAGGAACTCCTCTCCACGATTCACCCCGCCCTCGGTCACGCGCAGCGCATCGGGATCACCGGGCCGCCGGGGGCCGGGAAGTCGACCCTGACCGAGCGGCTGGTACAGGCCTACCGGGCGCGGGGCCTGACCGTTGCAGTCGTTGCCGTGGACCCGACCAGTCCCTTCACCGGCGGTGCCCTGCTCGGCGACCGCATCCGGATGGAGTCGGTGGCGCTCGACCCGGGGGTCTTCATCCGCTCCATGGCAACCCGCGGCTCGCTCGGCGGGCTGGCCACCACCACCCGCGAAGTGTGCGACGTGCTGGATGCCGGCGGCTACGACCGCATCCTGGTCGAGACCGTCGGGGTGGGGCAGTCGGAGCTCGACGTCGCCCGTAGCACCGACACCACCGTGCTGATTCTGGTGCCGGAGTCGGGTGACGGGATCCAGACCCTCAAGTCCGGCATCATGGAGATCGGCGACATCTTCGTCGTGAACAAGGCGGACCGTCCTGGTGCCGATCGGCTGCGCCAGGAGATCGAGATCACGCTCGGCATTCGCAGCGGAAACGCGCTGCGCCATGTGAAGCCGCATCATGGCCGTCCGGCCGTGGAGCCCGCATGGCCACCCGGCGGGCGAGAGCACGGCCGCGGCGTGGAAGCAGCCGGTGCTCGCCACCACCGCGCTGCAGGGCGACGGGGTTGAGGAGCTGGTGTCGGCAATCGAGGCGCACTTCGCCCACCTGAGCGAAGCAGGCGAGCTGGCATCGCGTCGCCGCCGCCGACTGTACGACCGGACCCGCGAGGTGGTCGACCGCGCGACCAGGCAGTGGGTTTGGCAGGAGACGGCGGTAGAACAGGTGATCCGCGATCGCATGGATGACGTCGCCGCTGGCCGGATGAGCCCCTACGAGGTGGCGGCCGAGGTGCTGGACGGACTCAAGCAGGGAGCACGCGCATGACCATCTCGAAGCCGAATCGCGGCGAGCAAGAGCTCGAAGAGCGCCTGGCCGCCCAGGCGCGCGAGCTCGACAAGCTCCGCGCCGAGGTGGCCGCGTGGCGGGAGAAGGCGGACAAGCTGCCCCGCCGTGAGGACACCGATTTCACCACGATCTCCGGCCGCAGCGTGGGCCCGGTTTACACGCCGCTCGACGTCCGAACCGACCAGTTCGAGGCGGCTGGACTCCCCGGCGAGTATCCCTACCTCCGCGGCATCCACCCGACGATGTACCGGGGCCGGCTGTGGACCATGCGCCAGTTCGCCGGTTTCGGCACGGCGCAGGATACCAATGCGCGCTACAAGTTCCTGCTGGCGCGGGGACAGACCGGGCTCTCCGTCGCCTTCGACTTTCCCACGCTGATGGGCTACGACTCCGATCACCCGCGCTCCGAGGGAGAGGTGGGGAAGTGCGGGGTGGCGATCTCCAGCCTGCGGGACATGGAGGACCTCTTCGACGGGATTCCGCTCGATCAGGTCAGCACTTCCATGACCATCAACGGTCCGGCGGCGATGCTGTTCTGCTTCTACGTGGCCGCGGCGGAGCGCCAGGGGGTCGACATCTCCAGGCTCCAGGGCACGATCCAGAACGACATGCTGAAGGAGTACATGGCCCAGCATGCCTGGATCTTCCCGGTGGAGCCGGCGCTCAAGGTGATCGTCGACCTGTTCGAATGGGGCTCGGTGCATACGCCGAAGTGGAACACGATCTCCATTTCGGGCTACCATATCCGCGAGGCGGGCGCGACGGCGGCGCAGGAGCTGGCGTTCACCCTCGCCAACGGCTTCTGCTACGTCGAGCACGGCCTGGCGCGCGGACTGGACGTGGACAGCTTTGCGCCGCGGCTGTCGTTCTTCTGGGACGTGCACAACGATTTCTTCGAGGAGATCGCCAAGATGCGCGCGGCCCGGCGCATCTGGGCGCGCACCATGCGCCAGAAGTACGGCGCGACCAATCCGCGCAGCTGGCAGATGCGGTTCCACTGCCAGACCGCCGGCGTCTCGCTGACCGCGCAGCAGCCCTACAACAACATCGTCCGGGTCGCCTACCAGGCGCTGGCGGCGGTGCTCGGCGGCACCCAGTCGCTGCACACCAACGCGCTCGACGAGACGCTGGCACTGCCGACCGAGGCGTCGGTGCGGATCGCGCTGCGCACCCAGCAGATCCTCGCCTGTGAAACCGGCGTGCCCAACGTGGCCGATCCCCTCGGCGGGTCGTACTACGTGGAGGCGCTCACCGACGGGCTCGAGCGGGAGGCGGCGGGGATGTTCGCCGAGATCGAGGCCCAGGGCGGCGTGGTGCGGGCCATCGAGGGCGGCTGGTTCCAGCGCCAGATCGCCGAGTCGGCCTCGCGCTTCCAGTTGGAGGTGGAGCAGCGCCGGCGGCTGATCATCGGGCTCAACGAGTGCGTCGAGGATGATGCGGGGCCGGTGCACATCCTGAAGGTGGGTGACGAGGCGGAGCGGGCCCAGCGGGAGCGGATGGCCGCGCTTCGCGCCGAGCGGGATCGGCCGCTGGTCGAGCAGCGGCTCGAGGAGCTGCGCCGGGCGGCGGCGGAGGGGCGCAACGTCATTCCCGCCATGCTCGACTGCGCGCGGGCCTACTGCACCCTCTTCGAGATCCGGCACGTGCTGGAAGTGGTCTACGGTAACTATCGCGAACCGGTCTTCTTCTAATGGCCAACGAAATACAGAAACTGCTCTCGAAGCTCACCAAGCTTCGCACCGACGATCATCGCATCGTAACCTGCTACCTCAAGGTGGAGCCGAGGGATCGCTCCCGTGGCAAGTACCTGATCAAGCTGAAGAACCGGATCCGGGAAGTCGAGGAAGGCCTCGAGATGCTGGGACTGCCGCGGGGCACCCGCGAGGAGATCTCCGCCGACCTGAAGCGCATTCACGATCAGCTCAAGGATGCCGCCCGGCTCCCCGCGACCCAGGGGCTGGCCATCTTCGCCTGCGGCCCGCTCAGGCTCTTCGAGCTGGTGGGCCTGCCGAGCGTGCACCGCTCCCGCCTCGCGGTGGACCGCACCGCGCTGGTCCGGGAGCTGGCCTCCGTCGAGGACGAGATCGGGACCCTGCTGACGGTGGTCCTCGATCGCACGGCGGCGCGCATCTTCGAGGTGACCGCCTTCGGCGCGGTGGAGCTGGAGGACCTGCGCGCCGAAAGCACCAGGGGCGGCCGCTTTCACAGCGACCGCCAGGGATCGCCAGGCAGCGGGGAACATCAGCACAACAACCGGATCCGCGAGGAGAAGCAGCGCCATTACGCCGCCGTCGCGGAGCGGCTCTTCGTGCTGCATCGGCAGCGGCCGGTGCACGGGGTGGTGCTCGCCGGGCCGGGGAACGACGCCGGCGCGGTGGCGGCCTTCCTGCACCCGTACCTCGCGGAGCGTCTCATGGGCGTGGTCAGCCTGAATCCCAAGGAGGCGAAGCCGACGGTGGTCTACCAGGCCACGCTGGCGACCCGTGCCGAGTTTGAGCGAGAATCCGAGCGCACTATCGCCCACGGTCTGGAGGATGCGCTGGGGGCGGGGTGGGCCGCGGACGGCATGGAAGCGACCCTCCGGGCACTTGGTCGGGGCCAGGTCCGCACCCTGCTGGTGGATGCCGATGCCCAGGGCCCCGGCTTCCGCTCCGGGAAGACGGGACGCCTCGCCCTCTGGGAGAAGGATCTCAAGACCGACGGTGATGTGCATCCGGTGCTCGACGTCGTCGACGATGCGATCGAAGAGGCGCTGCGGCAGCGGGTCGAGGTCGAGGTGCTCTACGACCCGGAGGCGGTGCGGGCCATCAACGGGATCGCGGGGTTGTTCCGATTCCGGTGAGTCACAAGGCGGTCCTGTTCGACGCAGGCAACACGCTGCTGTTCCTGGATTACCCGCGGCTGGCGCCGGCGGTGGCCCGGGCCACGGGAGTGGCGCTGACGGCCGAGGACCTCGCCCGGCAGGCTCGGCCGGCGGCGCTGACGCTGGAGCGGGGAGACACCACCGACCGGGAGCGGGCGTCGCGCTACCTGGAGACGCTGTTCCGGCTGGCGGGCGTGCCCGAGGCGCAGACCCCGGTGGTGCGCGAAACGCTGCTGGCGCTGCATCGGCAAAAACATCTCTGGGCGGGGCTCCTCCCCGGCACCACGGAGGCACTCGACCGCCTCCGCGCGGCCGGCTACCGGCTGGGTGTGGTCTCCAACAGCGATGGTCGGGCCGAAGAGGGACTCGAGGCGGCGGGGCTGCGGGGCTACTTCGAAGTGGTCATCGACTCGCAGCTCGTCGGGTTCGAGAAACCCGACCCGCGCATCTTCGAGGCGGCGCTGCGTCGCATGGCGCTGTCGGCCGACGAGGCGCTCTACGTCGGCGACATCTACGAGGTCGACGTCGTCGGTGCCCGCCGGGCGGGCATGGATGTGGTGCTTCTCGATCCGTTGGGCAATCACGCCGGCCGTGACGTGCGGATCGTCTCGAGCCTCACCGAAGTCGCCGAGCTGGTCCTGGCCCCCGCAGGCGGCTGACGCCGCGCCGCGTGAGGGCCGCCACCCTTCAACTCCGTCGGGTCCATGGTCGCTGCCGTCGAAAAGAAGCCGCTCGCCCGTCCCATTCGCGTCCTGGTGGCCAAGCCCGGACTCGATGGCCACGACCGCGGGGCCAAGGTGGTCGCCGCCGCCCTCCGCGATGCCGGGATGGAGGTCATCTACACCGGCCTCCACCAGACCCCCGAAATGATCGCCTCCGCCGCCGTCCAGGAGGATGTGGATGTGGTGGGGCTGTCGATCCTCTCCGGTGCGCACATGACCCTCTTTCCGCGGGTGCGCAAGCTGCTGGTCGATGCCGGGCGCCCCGACATCCTGCTCACCGGCGGGGGCATCATCCCGAAGGAAGACATGGACGCACTCGAGCAGCAGGGCGTCGGCCGGCTCTTCGGGCCGGGGACGCCGACCTCCGACCTCATCCAGTACATCGAGGTCTGGGCCGCCGAGCGCCTGCAGGGCTGATCGCGACGTGACTGCCAAGCCGAGTTCCACCCGCCCGCCGCGGCTGCGCACCCTGACCGAGGAGTATCTCGCGCTCGCCGCGAAGCTCCGGGAAGGGGGCGGCGCCAAGCGCGTCGCGAAGATGCACGAAAAGGGTCAGCTTTCGCCCCGCGAACGGGTGCAGGCGCTGCTCGATCCCGGGTCGCCGTGGCTCGAGCTCGGGCTGCTGGTGGCCTACGACCAGTACGACGGCCAGGCGCCCGGCGCCGGCGTCATCACCGGGGTGGGAGTGGTCGAGGACCGGGAGGTCGTGGTCGTCGCCAACGACGCGACGGTCAAGGCCGGCTCCTGGTGGCCCGAGACGATCACCAAGATTCTCCGGGCGCAGGAAGTCGCGATGCGCCAGCGGATCCCGATCGTCTACCTCGTCGATTCCGCCGGCGTCAACCTGCCGTACCAGGGCGGGGTCTTTCCCGGCCAGTACGGAGCAGCCCGGATCTTCTACTACAATTCGCTGATGCGGCGCTACCTGAACGTGCCGCAGGTGAGCGCGGTCATGGGCAGCTGCATCGCCGGCGGCGCGTATCTCCCCGCGCTCTCCGACGTCATCTTCATGGTGGAAGGCACCAGCTTCATGGGGCTCGGCGGCCCCAATCTGGTGAAGGGGGCCACCGGGCAGGTCGTCGACGCGGAGACCCTCGGCGGCGCCACGATGCATACCGGGCGCTCCGCGGTGGCCCACTACCGCGCCGCCACCGATCGCGAGTGCATCACGATGATCCGCGGCTATCTCGCACGCCT
The DNA here is from genome assembly GCA_963825065.1 of uncultured Gemmatimonadales bacterium. GTDB lineage: Bacteria > Gemmatimonadota > Gemmatimonadetes > Gemmatimonadales > GWC2-71-9 > JADJOM01. The sequence continues at coordinate 96,572 of CAWGRU010000013.1, read as the reverse complement.
GCCGCGGGTGCACGAGGTCGGCCACCGGCTGCAGCCGACCCGACCGCCCAGCCGCCCGATCACCGACCTGTACGACATCCTGCCCGGCGATCACCGGCTGTCATACGATATGCACGCGCTGCTCGCCTGCATCCTCGATGACGGCCGCCTCGACGAATTCCAGCCCGATATCGCGAAGGAGCTGCTGTGCGGTCATGCCCGCATCGAGGGACGGCCGGTGGCGATTCTCGCCAACGCCCGCTCGGTGATCAAGGGGAAGTCCGGGCAGATGCCGCGGATCGGCGGAATCATCTACACCGAGAGCGCCAAAAAGGCGGCCTACTTCATCGAGACGGCCAGCCGCGAACGGATCCCGCTGCTCTTCCTGCAGGACGTGAGCGGATTCATGGTGGGCACCGAGGCGGAGCAGTCGGGGATCATCCGGGCCGGGGCCCGCTTCGTCGAGGCGATGGCCACCGCCGTGGTGCCGAAGATCGTGCTGACCCTCAACCACGCCTCGGGGGCTGGCTACTACGCGATGGCGGGGCAGGGGTTCGATCCCGATTTCATTCTGAGCTGGCCGACCGGCCGCATGGCGGTAATGGAAGGGGAATCGGCGGTCGAGGCGGTGCATGGCGTCGAACTCGCCCGGGCCCGGGCCGCGAAGCGCGACCCGAGCCCCGAGGTGAAGGCGGCGGCCGACGCGATGCGCGCCGATTACGAGCAGCAGCTCGATGCCAAGCACGCCGCGGCCCGTGGGCACGTCGATGCGATCGTGACCATCGAAGAGACCCGCGATCAGCTCGCCTTCCTGTTGCGCGTGACCAGCTGTTATGCCGGCCCCCACATCGGGCCGTTCGTGCTTCCCCCGCTCGGGTGAACGGATTCCGCGAATGACGCTGACTCGGCCCCGCCGGGCCTTCTATCGTGCCGTGGCTGGCGCCGCCGGCCTGCTCGCCGCCTGCACCCATCCCCGGCCTGCGGTCGCTCCCGCCGCCGCGGCCGTGGCGCCCGCAACACCCCCGGTCCCGGAGCCGAAACCGATCATTCCACCGCGGGAGGCGTTCGCCCGCGGGTGGATGCCGCTCAAGTCCACCGGAGTCGAGGAGTTCCTCGCGGCCCATCAGACCTACGACGGTCGCGGGGTGCTGATCGGGATCCTCGACAGCGGCATCGACCCGAGCATTCCGGGTCTCGGCACCACCACGACCGGCGAGCGCAAGATCCTCGACCTGCGGGACTTCTCCGGCGAAGGCGAGGTGACGCTGGCGCCGGTGACTCCCGTGGGCGACGAGGTCACCATTGCCGGCCGGACCCTGCGCGGGGTCTCCCGGGTGCGCGCCCTCGCCGCGGGGGGTGCGCTCTACGGTGGCAGCATCGCCGAGATCCCGCTCGGCGGAATGCCGGAGGCCGACCTCAACGGCGACCACGACGACAGCGACACCCTTCCGGTTCTGGTGGCGCGCGCCAGCGACGGCTGGGTGCTCTTCGCCGACACCGACGGCGACGGCTCCCTCGCCAACGAGTCCCCGGTACACGACTACCTGGTGTCGAAGGAGACCTTCGGCTGGCACACCGGCCCCCGGGCGCCGACCCTGGGCCTCGCCGTGAATCTCGGGGAGGAGAACGGCCAGCCGCGTCTCGATCTGTACTTCGACACCAGTGCGCACGGCTCCCACGTCGCGGGCATCGCGGCGGGACACGATATCTACGGCGTGAAGGGATTCAATGGTGTGGCGCCCGGCGCCTCGCTGCTGGGGCTCAAGATCGCCAACGACGCCCAGGGCGGCATCTCGACCTCCGGCAGCATGCTGGCCGCGATCGGCTACGCCATCCGCTTCGCCCGGGAACGCCGGCTCCCGCTGGTGCTCAACATGAGCTTCGGCGTCGGGAACGAGCGCGAGGGTCGCGCCCGGATCGATCAGCTCGTCGATTCGATCCTCGCCGCGCATCCCGACGTCATCTTCACCATCAGCGCCGGCAACGACGGACCGGGACTCTCGACCATGGGTTTCCCCGGCTCCGCGAGCCGCGCCATCAGCATCGGGGCCACCTTTCCGAGCGTGTTCCTCGGCGCGAGCGGCCGCGACGGCGACCCCGTCGCCTACTTCTCCTCCCGCGGCGGCGAACTCGCGAAGCCCGACATCGTCGCCCCTGGCATCGCCTACTCGACGGTGCCCCGCTGGAACACCGGCGACGAGCAGAAGGGCGGGACCAGCATGGCGTCACCCCATGCGGCCGGGCTGGTGGCCCTGCTGGTATCGGGGCTGGCGCAGGAGAAGCGCGGTATCGACGCGCGGCAGATCCGGCAGGCCCTGATGGTCACCGCCCGCCCGGTTCGCACCGAGACCTTTCTGGATGCCGGCACGGGGGTGCCCGACCTGGGGTCCGCCTGGCAGTGGCTCGCCGGCGATCATTCGCTGCCGGACATCGTGGTTCGCGCCGGTGATGGCGTGACCGCCGCGTACCGGCATCTCGCCCCGGGGGCGCGACGGGACACCACGCTCGGATACACGCTCACCCTGCCGGCCTCGGCGGCCGAGATCGCGGTCACCCTCCGGTCCGACCAGAGCTGGCTGCATGCGCCGGCCTCGGCCCGGCTGCGGCCGGGGAGCAATGCGCTCGCGCTGTCGTATGGCCCGTCGGCTGTCGCAATGCCCGGGGTGTACACCGGGATCGTGACCGGTTGGACCAGCGACACGCTGGCGGGCCCGGTCTTCCGGCTGGTAAGCACCCTGGTCGTCACCGACACCACCGACCCGGTGGTCGCCAACCTCGGCGATCTGCCCCCCGGCGGCGAAGGGCGGGTGTTTTTCGAGGCGCGGGCCGACCGGCCCTTCGCGGTCGGCTTCACCACTCGTCAGGCGGGCCAGCAGCTCATCGGCTGGCTGCACGAGCCGGGAGGACAGCCCTACCGGGATCGGATCAGCGAGGGACTGCTCGCGGGGTATGGAGAAGACGCGGGGACCTACGTCGTCGATGCCAGCGACGTGGTGCCGGGCCTGTACGAGGCGGTCGCGTCCGCCCCGCCGCTGCAGGGCGTGAAGGCGACGGTCGTCGTGGTGCAGTCGCCGCTGACCATCGCGGCGGCGCCCGACTCGAACGGGGTGCGGCTGACCCTGCGCAACCTGAGCCCCGAGACGGTGATCACCGAGCCGTACGCACGGCTGGTCGGGGGAGCGCGCGAGATCAAGGTCGTGGCCCAGGGCACCCGCCCCCAGCGGATCCGGTTCCAGCTCCCGGGCTGGGCGGCCCACGCCATCGCCGACGTCACGATGGCGCCCGAGCAGTGGCCGCTGTTCACCGACTTCGGGGTGACGCTGTTCGACTCCGTCGGCCGCCAGCTGGGCAAGGAGCCGCTCAACTACGCCTTCGGACGGATGAGCATCGACCTGCCGCGCGGACGGGACCTCCTGCACCCGCAGTCGGTGGAGCTGTCGCTCCTTCCGGGACTGGCCGATGCCGCGCCCGACCAGCGCTGGACCGCCAACGTGACCATCCGGCTATACGCCGACTCTGCCGACGTCACCACCCTGCCGGGCAAGCGGGTCAGCATCGATCCGGACCGGTCGGCGACCGTCCTGCTTCCGGTCGGTCAGCCCCCGCTCGCGCTGGGCGCGGGCTTCGTCCCCCTCGGGATCGTGGTGGTGACGGAGCAGGATCGCACCTGGACCCGGGAAGTCCCGTTCCCGGCACCTGTCTCGACGAGCACTCAATGACCGCCAAGACCGTTCGCGTCGCCGCCGGCCAGGGATTCTGGGGCGACTGGCTCGAGGCCCCCGTGCGCCAGGTGCAGGGCGGCCAGATCGACTACCTGATGATGGACTACCTCGCCGAGGTGACGATGTCCATCATGCAGAAGCAGAAGTCTCGCGACGCGCGCTACGGCTACGCCCGCGACTTCGTCCCGCTGATGGAGCGCATCCTTCCGGACATCGCGGCGAAGGGGATCAAGGTGACCAGCAACGCCGGCGGGGTGAATCCGCGGGCCTGTGCCGAGGCGGTGCGCGAGTCGGCGCGGAAGCTGGGGCTCTCCTCCCGGGTGAAGATCGGGCTGGTGAGCGGCGATGACATTCTGCCGCGGCTGGACGAGCTGCTGGCCAGGGGGCACCAGTTGCGCGACCTCGACACCGGCCGCCCGCTCACCGACGTCCGCGACAAGGTGCTTTCCGCAAACGCCTATCTCGGCATGGCGCCGATGGTCGAAGCGCTCCGGCGCGGCGCCCAGGTGGTCATCACCGGACGGGTGACGGACACCGGGCTCACCCTCGGCCCGCTGTTTCACGAATTCGGCTGGGACATCAACGACTGGGACAAGGTGGCGGCGGGCACCGTCGCGGGGCACATCATCGAGTGCGGCGCGCAGTCCAGCGGCGGCAACCTCATGAAGGGCTGGCGCCGGGTGAAGGGACTCGCCGATCCCGGATTCCCCATCGTGGAGGCGTCGGCGGACGGCAGCTTCGTGGTCACCAAGCACCCGCACACCGGCGGGGTGGTGAGCGTCGCCAGCGTCACGGAGCAGCTGGTCTACGAGATGGGCGACCCGCACACCTATATCACCCCCGATGGCGTGGCGGACTTCACCTCGATCCAGCTCACGGCGGCGGGGAAGGACCGGGTGCGGGTGAGCGGCATCCGCGGCCGGGAGAAGACCGACAAGCTCAAGGTCTCGATCGCCTACTTCTACGGCTACAAGGCGGTCGGGACCCTGGTCTACAGCTGGCCGGAAGCGTACGACAAGGCGAAAGCCGCCGACCGGATCCTCCGCCAGCGCCTGAAGAACCTCGGTCTCGAGTTCGAGCAGATCCTGACCGAGTACGTCGGCGTCGACGCGACTCACGGGCCGCTCGCCGGACCGGCTGATCCCGAAGCGCCGGAGGTGCAACTCCGGATCGGGGTCCGCGCCCGCGACAAGGCGGCGGTCGAGCGATTCACCCGCGAGATCGCGCCCCTGGTCCTCACCGGCCCGCCGAGCGTCACCGGATTCGCCGGCGGCCGGCCCGAGGTGCAGGAGGTGGTGGCGTACTGGCCGGCGCTGATCGACCGCACCGAGATCGAACCTCACGTGAAGGTGGAGGTGCTGGATGCCTAGCAAGTCGCTCCGCCGGCGAGGCGCCACGGCGCCGAGCCGCCCCGTCCAGCTCCGCTACCTCGCGCATGCCCGGTCCGGCGACAAGGGCGACACCGCCAACGTCGGGCTGATCGCTCTCGAGGCCGACTACTATCCCGTCCTCGTGAAGCAGGTCACACTCGCCCGGGTGAAGCGTCACTTCAAGGGGATGGTCAAGGGCGTCGAGCGGTTCGAGCTGCCGAACCTCCGGGCCCTCAACTTCCTGCTGCACGGCGCCCTCGACGGCGGCGGCACCATCTCGCTCAAGACCGACGCCCAGGGCAAGGTCTACTCGACCGCGCTGCTCCGGATGGAAATCCCGGTCCCGGCCGCGCTCGCCCGGCGCCTGATTCCCAAGGGTTGAGATGAGCCTGCTCGTCGTCCTCGAGGGTGGCATCCTCACCCTCACCCTGGATCGTCCCGAGAAGCGCAACGCGCTCGACGCGGCGCTGATCGACGCGCTGCACGCGGCGCTCGAACGGTCGGAGCTCGACCCCGAGGTCCGGGCGGTCGTGATCCGCGGGGCGGGGAAGGACTTCTGCGCCGGCGCCGACCTCGAGGAGCTGCTCGCCTCCGCCCTCCGTCCGATGGAAGACAACGAGCGCTCGGCGCTCCGGCTGGGGAAGCTGTTCATCCGGATCCGCCAACTGCCCAAGCCGGTGATCGCCGCGGTCCGCGGCCGCGCCCTCGCCGGCGGGGCCGGGCTCGCCACCGGGTGCGACCTGGTGCTGGCCGCCGAGAGCGCGAAGTTCGGCTATCCGGAGATCCAGCGCGGGTTCGTCCCGGCGATGGTCATGACGATGCTCACCCGCCTGACCGGCGAGCGCCGGGCCTTCGACCTCGTCGCCACCGGCAGACTGCTCACCTCCCGCGAGGCATGCGATGCGGGGCTGGTCTCCCGCGTCGTTCCCGACGCCGAGTTCGAGTCCACGCTCGCGGTCATCGCAAGCGATCTCGCGTCCAGCAGTGCCTCCGCGCTGGCGCTCACCAAGCGGCTGCTGTACGAACTCGACGGACGATCGTTCGACGACGGCATCGCGCTGGGCGCCCGGATCAACGCCCTGGCCCGCGCCCATCCCGATTTCCAGAAGGCGATCGCCGCCTTTCTCAAGGCGTGAGGCGCGTCAAGCTCTTCCTGGCAGTGCTGGGATTCCTGCTGGCCGCCGCCAGCGTCGTATTCGACAACCGCCCCCTCGGCTGGGTTGCCATAGGGGTGCTCGCCGTCGCGCTCGCCCTTCGTCTCTGGCTCCAGCGTCAGGGCTGAGCTCCCGGCCTTTCCGGCGCCGTCCTTCGTCGTTCCGTACCAGCCTTCCCATGTTCCGCCGACTATGCTCGGCGGGTGACCCCACTCGCTGAGCGCATCGCCGAGGCCCGCCGCCTCCTTCATGGCCACTACGGCTTTCAGGACTTCCGGCCGCTGCAGCGCCGCGTCGTCCAGTCGGTGCTCGCCGGTCGCGATACCCTCGCCGTGCTCCCCACCGGCGGTGGCAAGTCGATCTGTTTCCAAGTACCCGGATTGGTCCTCGGCGGGTTGACGGTGGTCATCTCGCCGCTGCTGGCCCTGATGCAGGACCAGGTGGCGGCGCTGCAGCAACGAGGCATCGCGGCGGACACGCTGAACTCCCTCAAGCTGCCGGCGGATCAGGCCGCCGTGCTCGCCCGGGTGGGCGACGGCTCCATGCGGCTGCTGTACGTCTCCCCGGAGCGCGCTCCCCGGCTCGCCCTGGACCTGGCGCGGCTCGAGCGGCGCCCCGCGCTCATCGCGGTCGATGAGGCGCATTGCATCAGCGAGTGGGGCCACGACTTCCGGCCCGGGTACCGGCAACTGGCCCTGTTCCGGGAGGAGCTGCGTTGTCCACCGACCATCGCGCTCACCGGGAGCGCCACCCCTGGAGTCCGCGCCGATATCGTGCGCTCGCTCGGACTCGGCAGGCACGACCAGCACCTCGGCTCCTTCGACCGTCCCAATCTCCGGCTTGACGTCCAGCGCATCCGTGGCAGCGCGGAGCGGCTACCGAGGGTCCGGGCCCTGCTCGCCCCGCGGCCCGGCCTCGCGATCATCTACGTGCCCACCCGCAACAGCGCCGATGCGGTGGCGCAGGCGCTCTGGTTCGCCGGCCATCGGTCGGCATCGTATCACGCCGGACTGACGCGGGAGCGCCGGGCAGAGGTACTGCGACGGTTCACCGCGGAGGACCTGGACGTCGTCGTGGCCACGTCGGCGTTCGGGATGGGGATCGACGCGCCACGGGTGCGGCTGGTGGTGCACTGGGGGATGCCGCCGACCCCGGAGGCGTACTACCAGGAGGCGGGCCGGGCCGGCCGGGACGGTCAGCCGGCCAGGTGCGTACTGCTGCATCATCCTGCGGATGCGGAGATCCACCGCCGCCAGCTCGACGTCACCTTTCCTCCGCGGAAGGTGCTCGAGGAGTTGTGGGCCGATCCGGCCAGGCGGGCACGGCATGCGGCGGGTGTGGTCGCGTCGGCCGAGCGTCTGGCGGCCGAACTCTGCCCGGAGCACGGTCCGGTCGACTGGCGCCGGGTGCACCGGAGGCGCGCCGCCGCCCTCGACCGCTTGCAGGTCATCGAGCGCTACGCCACCATGGCCCGCTGCCGGCGGCAGGCCCTGCTGGCCTACTTCGGTGAGGAGGTGCGGTCCTGCGGGAACTGTGACATCTGCTCGAGCGCGCCGAGCTCCCTGCGCTGGCTTGCAGCGGCCTTCCGACGATGAATGTTCGTCGCTGAAGGACCGATTTGCCCCGTCGCGCTCCTGAAACCGCGCGACGCAGAGCTGTCTGGTGATGCCGCCAGCCTGAAAGTCCGCGACGAGATCCCGATTGTGTCCGGCGCCGTCCTGAAAGTTGCCGGCGCGAGTTCGGTTGTGCCCGGCGCCCGACTGTTTGCTTTCGGCGCGGTCCCGAAAGTCGCCGGCGCGGAACCGTTTGTGCCCTGCGCGAGACCATTTGCGCCCTGCGCGGAACCGTTTGCCCAATCCCTCGGCCCGTTCCGGCGCTTCCCGCTGATCTTCCGCCGCTGCCGCTTCACCCCGCCAGAGCGATCCGGTACACCCGGCCCGATGCCATGACGGCGTACACCTCGCCGTCGGCATCCTGCCCAAAAGAGACCACGTTGTCGTTGGTGAGCGGGGGCGAGAGTGGGGTGTACGCCGGGATCACCGCTCCGCCGGCCAGCCGCACGCTCCGGACGAAGCCGGTGCAGTAGTCACCGTAGAAGTAGGTCCCGCGCAGGTCGGGGTACTTTCGTCCGCGGTAGACGTAGCCGCCGGTCACCGCGCAGGCCGGGTCGTGGTGGTATTCCAGTACCGGCATCACCAGCCCCGCCGTCGGACACCCCACCGCGGGGGAGAAGCAGTGGCTGGCTTCCATGAACGGCCAGCCGAAGTTGTTGCCGCCGACGACCGGGGCCGGCCGGTAGTCGATCTCCTCCCAGAGGTCCTCGCCCACGTCGCCGATCCACAGGTCGCCGTTGCCACGATCGAAGCTCCACCGCCACGGATTGCGGACACCCAGTTGCCAGATCTCGGGCCGCCAGCCGGGCCGGCTCACATAGGGGTTGTCGGGCGGGACGGCATACGGGGGGCTGCCATCGACGTCGAGCCGCAGGATCTTGCCCAGCAGCGAGCCGCTGTCCTGCGCCGTCGGCAGCACCGAATCGGTGGGGCTGCCATCGCCGAGTCCCAGGTACAGCTTGCCGTCCGGACCGAACGTCACCAGCCCGCCGTACAGCACCGAGTTGCTGTCCTGGACCTGGTTGAGGATCGGGGTGCCGCTGGCCGGGAGGGCATGATCGAAGCTTGCATCGGCCTGGTATTCGGAGAGCTGGCTGTTGCCGTTCAGATCCGCGTAGTAGACGAACAGCCGATGGTTGCTGGCGTAGTTGGGATGAAATGCCAGGCTGTAGACGCCGTACTCCCCGGTCGCAGGATTGGTGAGGGCTGTGAGATTCAGGAAGGCGGAATCCTGGCGCACCCCGTTCTTGCGGAGCAGGATCCGGCCGCCGCGTTCCACCACCAGCAGGCGGGAGGGGTCGCCCGGCGGCGCGGTCACGAACACCGAGAAGTCGAAGCCGCTGTCGACCGGCACCAGTGCCAGTGCGGGGAACTCGTTGTGGGGGGTGGTGGAGTCGCTGCAGCCGGCCGCCATCAGGGCGGTGAGCAGCAGGACGGCGGCACGCGCCACCGGCGAAACGTGCGGTTGGGTCTCAGGGGTCATGAACCGGGCCTCGACGAGGAGTCTGATGCACAATGATAAGCACGGTTTACGGTGGCGAGGTTCGGTTATATTCTCCCCGCCGCTTTCCGACCCTCTGACCGAGCCTTGGCCATGGATCTTTCGCTCTACCTTTCCGAGCAGCACTACCAGGTGCGCGACATGGTGCGCGAGTTCGCCCGCACCGAGGTCGCCCCGGTCGCCCGCGAGCTCGACCGGACCTCCGCCTTCCCCTGGGAGAACATCCGCAAGATGGGCGAGCTCGGCCTCCTCGGCGTGCCGTGGCCGGAGGAGCTGGGCGGGGCGGGAATGGATCAGCTCTCCTATTACATCACCATCCACGAGCTGGCCAAGACCGACGCCAGCCACGCCCTGACCATCAGCGCCCATACCAATCTCGGCACCTCGCCGATCGTCGAGTTCGGCACCGCCGAGCAGCAGCGGCGCTACGTGCCGCTCCTGGCTTCAGGCAGGGTACTCGGTGGCTTCGGGCTGACCGAGCCGGGCGCCGGCAGCGACGCCGGCGGCACGGCCACGACCGCGATCGACAAGGGCGATCATTTCGTACTGAATGGCTCGAAGGTGTTCATCACCCATGCCGGCGTCGGCGAGATCTTCGTCGTCACCGCCAGGACCGACGGGGGCAAGGGCAACAAGGGGATCACCAGCTTCATCCTGACCAAGGAGAGCTGCGATCTCGATGCCTGCCGGGCCGCCGGCGTGGGCCACGATGAGAGCCTTCCCCGCATCAAGGGTTTCCGTTCCGGCAAGAAGGAGGACAAGATGGGCTGGCGGGCCAGCGATACCCGCGAGCTGGTCTTCGAAGATGCCGTCGTGCCCCGGGAGAACATGCTGGGCGGCACGGGGCAGGGCTTCACCAATTTCCTCAAGACCCTCGACGCCGGCAGGATCGGGATTGCCGCGCTGTCGCTGGGGATCGCCGAGGGCGCCTACGAGGAGGCGCTGCGCTACGCCGGGATCCGCAAACAGTTCGGCAAGGCCATCGGCAGCTTCCAGGGGGTGCATTTCCAGCTGGCCGATATGGCCCTGGAGATCGAGGCCGGCACCCACCTGTTGTATCACGCCGCGTGGCTCAAGCAGAGCGGCAAGCCGTTCAAGAAGGAGGCGGCCATGGCCAAGCTCTATTGCTCCGAGCTGGCCATGCGGGTCACCACCAAGGCGGTTCAGATCTTCGGCGGCTATGGCTACACAACCGAGTATCCAGTCGAGCGAATGATGCGGGACGCCAAGGTCTGCGAAATCGGCGAGGGAACCAGCGAGATCCAGCGGATCGTAATCGCCAGACAGATACTCGGGGATATCGTCAGCTGAACCCGCCGCCGGCGGGGGCCGCCGTTCCTGGCACCCCCGCCGGCTCAACCCGGCCCCCCCTTCTTCCCCTAAGCGTCCGTCAATCCTATCTTTAGCCCATGCCTTCACATTGGCTGGGCAAGCATTTCGGTCCCGTGGCCGCCGTCCTCCTGCTTGGGGGACGGCTGCTCGGAGCCCGGCCGCGTATCGTGGGACGGCGCGCTTCGGCGGTCGTCCCGCCTGTTGTCAGTCAGCTTCGTCGTAGGTGCAGCGGTCGTGGCCGGATTGGGTTCGCCCAATCCTCCCGCGTAATCCGCCGGCACACCGCAGGACCCTTCTCTCATCCCACGTCCCAGGCGGCCAGGTACCCGGCCGCGGGGCAGTCCCGGTTGCGGCCGAGCGGGTCACCGAATCCGCTCTGTGCCGTCCCCGGGCTCCAGCCTTTCATGACCGGGCACGCCGATCCCCGACGCCGAGGCGTCGGCGGGGTCTTGGCGCGGCCGGCCGAGGTTCGCAAGCGTGAAGCGCGAAATTCTGATCAACGGAAGCCAGCGGGAGACCCGCGTGGCGATCCTCGAGGACGACCGGCTCGTCGAGCTGCTGGTGGACCGCCCGGACCATCGCCGGATCGTCGGCGACATCTATCTGGGCAAGGTCGAAGCCGTTCTGCCGGGAATCCAGGCCGCATTCGTTGATATCGGGCTGGAAAAAAGCGCGTTCCTGCATGCCTCCGACCTGCTCGAACCAGAGGAGGAGGACGAGGAACCGACCGGCGAAGAGGGCGACGAGGCCTTCGAGGAGGCCGCCGAGACCGAGGGCGATGAGGGCGACTCCAAGGGTCGAGGTCGCGGTCGCCGGGGCGGGGACGCGGCGGTAGCCAGCGAACCGCGGCAACGGGAAGTCCGTTCCCGCCGGGCGCTGCCCGACATCTCCGACATCGTCAAGAAGGGCCAGACCCTGCTGGTACAGGTCACCAAGGAGCCGATCTCCACCAAGGGCTGCCGGGTGACCGCCCAGATCTCGCTGCCGGGCCGCTTCCTGGTCTACATGCCCTACGCCTCCAAGGTGGGCGTGAGCCGGAAGATCGAGAGCAAGGAACTCCGCGCCAAACTCCGCGAAATGGTGGCGACCTACCTCCCCAAGGACTCGGGGGGCATGATCGTCCGCACCGTCGCGGAAGGCGTCACCGAGGAGCACTTCCAGCGCGAAGTCGAGGGACTGCTCAACCTCTGGCGCAAGATCAACCGCAAGAAGACCTTCGTGCGCGCGCCGGCGCTGGTGCAGCGGGAGACCTCGCTGACGCGGGGCATCATCCGGGACCTCTTCAGCGCCAAGGTCGACGCGCTGCACGTCGACTCCAGGGAACTCTTCAACGAGATCGAGCTCTACCTGAAGCAGGTGGATCCGGAGCTGCAATCCCGGGTCAACCAGTACAACGAGAACGTTCCCCTCTTCGACAAGTTCGACATCGAGAACGAGATCCGCGACCTGTTCAAGGCGCGCTGCGACCTGCCCACCGGCGGCTACATCATCATCCAGCCCACCGAGGCACTGGTCTCGATTGACGTCAACACCGGCCGCTACACCGGCAAGAAGGACCCGGAGAAGACCATCCTGAAGACGAACCTCGAAGCGGCGCGGGAGATCGCCCGCCAGATCCGGCTTCGGGATATCGGGGGCATCATCGTCTGCGATTTCATCGACATGGAGACCCGCCAGAACCGCGATCGGGTGCTGCAGGAGATGCGCGCCCACCTGGGCCGCGACCGGGCGCGCACCAAGGCCTTCGCGGTCTCGGAGCTCGGCCTGATCGAGATGACCCGGCAGCGGGTCCGGCCCTCGCTCTGGCACTCCATGACCACCGAATGCCCCGCCTGCGGCGGGACCGGCCGGGTCTTCACCCCCGAGGTGGTCGCCCGGCGGCTGGAGCGGACTCTCAAGCGGGCCGGCCGCGAGCGGCGGGAGCGGCAATTGGCCGTCCGGGTCCATCCCGAGGTCGCGCTCTACCTCCTCGAGGAGGAGCCGAAGCTGATTCACACCCTCGGCAAGATGACGGGGCTCGAGCTGGAGATCCGGGACGATCCCATGATGCGGGTGGACGAGTTCCGGTTGATGAGCCGACCCGGCGGCCGGGACGTGACCGACCTCTACGCCGTGGCCTGAGGGGCGGGCTCCCCCCTTGCCGAAACCCCTGCCCGCGGCTAGAGTTACGGGCTCTTGAGGCTAGTCTTTTCGACCACGAGTCCGATATGTACGCGATTATCCGCGCAGGCGGGAAACAGTTCCGGGCCGAGAAGGGGATGACCCTCCAGCTTCCGCTGATGGACGATGCGGAGCCGGGGAGCACGCTGACCTTCGACGAGGTGCTGCTTTCCTCCGACGGCACCACGATCAAGGCCGGGACCCCGCTGGTGAAGGGTGCCAAGGTCACCGCCGAAGTGATCGGCCTGGCCAAGGGCATCAAGATCTACGTCTGGAAGTTCAAGCGCCGGAAGAACTATCGCCGCAAGACCGGGCACCGCCAGAAGTACACCGCGGTCCGCATCACTGACGTGAAGGTCTGAGGATACCATGGCTCACAAAAAGGGCGTCGGCTCCAGCCGCAACGGCCGCGATTCCAATCCGCAGTACCTGGGCGTGAAGCGCTACGGCGGCGAGCAGGTCATCGCCGGCAACATCATCGTGCGCCAGCGCGGGACCAAGTTCCATGCCGGCAAGAATGTGGGTCTCGGCAACGACCACACCCTCTTCGCGCTCGTGGACGGGGTCGTCAAGTTCGAGCACAAGGACAAGAAGCGGATGAAGGTCTCCGTCTATCCCGAAGCGGCGACGGCCACCGCCAGCTGAGTCCGACAGCGCCAATCGCATCGGGGCCGGGATGATTCCCGGCCCCGTTCGCATTCCCCCCGCCGCCTCACCATGAAACATGTGCCCGCGCCACCCCGTTAGATTCCCCTGACCTGACTCCGGGGGGAAGCGATGGCTGGAATCCTTGATACACTGAACCGGGAACTCGAAACCTTCGGCAAGCGGGCCCAGCAGGCGCTGGACGAAGGAAAGCTTCAATTGGAACGCTTCCGGCTGCAGCGGGAGCGGGACGAAGCCGCGAAGAAGCTCGGCTATCTGATTCACCGCCGGGACCGGGGCCGCACTGTCGATCCGCTCGAAGTGGACGCCTGGATGCAGCGCATCGACGCCCACGACGCGTCCATCGCGAAGGTGGAGCGTGAGATGGCCGCGACCAGGGGCGAGTCGGTCACGGTGAGTGAGGCTCCCGCGCCGGCCAGCGCCCAGACCGGCGAATCGGAGATTGTGAAGTAGCCGCCGTCCGCTGCCGCAGGAACCAACGGCCCTCCGGAACGCTTCCGGAGGGCCGTCGTGTCTGGGTGAACCGGGGCGCGGCAGCCGGGTGGCCGCGCTCCGCCTAGTAGGTCGGCGGCAGGTGCCGATATCGGGTGAGCAGTTCGGTCTGCCGGCTGCTGTAGGGGATCTCCACCCCGCGGATGAAGACGTGGTCCGCGTGGCTGGCGAAGTCGAGCGGATCGCCCGACCAGACCACGACGTTCGCCACCTTTCCGGCATCCAGCGATCCGTAGCGGTCATCGAACCCGAGCGCCTGCGCCGGCGCGAGAGTGATGGCGGCGAGGGCATCATCCCAGCTCATGCCGAAGCGCACCGCGTGGCCCGCGGCCCAGCGCAGGTTGCGGGGGCCGCCGGTCTCCGACTCCGAGATCACCACGGTGACGCCCGCGGCTCTTAGCAGCGTCGCCGCATCAAAGCGGGCGCCGGGACCGTCGAAGGTCGGGATGTCGTTGATGGGGTCGAGGATGACCGGGATCTTGGCGCTGGCGAGATCCGCCGCCAGCTTCCACGCCTCGACGCCCCCGCGGATCACCAGCTTGAGTCGGAATTCCCGCGCCAGCCGGAGGGCGCTCGCGATGTCGCTCTCGCGGTTGGCGATCACGTACACCGGCAATTCCCCGCGCAGGACGGGAGCCAGCGCCTCGAGGCCCGGGGCGCTCGCCGACAGGGCCTGCATCTGGTTCTTCCGGAAGTCCGCTTTGCGCCGATCGTACTCCTCCGCGTCGGCAAACAGCCGGCGCAGCGCCTGCATCTCCCCGGCGCGGCTCCCGCCGCCCGCGCTCTTGCTCGACTCGTTCAGGTTGATGACCATCGCCACCGGCGATCGGGCCAGCAGGGTCTCGATCCGGTCGCCGAGCAGATCGATAAGCACCGCCTGACCGGCGACCAGTCCGTCGGAGGGGCCGGTGACCGCCGTCGTGACGCCCTCCAGCCGTGCAATGGGAATCAGCGCGGTGGCCGGGTCGATGCCCTCGGCCACGTTGAACGCCGCGTTCACATCTCCCGCATGGTTGGCCTCGTTGGTGCCATCGACCGATCCCACCTGGTGAAGCCCCAGCGACGAGCCGGCGTGGATGAGGCCAGGGGTGACCCACTTGCCGGCGGCATCAATCCGGGTGGCGCCCGCCGGGATCGCCACGTCGCTGCCGACGGCGACGATGCGGCCATCCCGGATCAGGACCGTCCCCCGCTCCAGCTTCGGGCCCGAGACGGGGTACACGGTTCCGCCGGTGATGGCGATGGTCTGGGCCGCCGCGATGGCGGGCCCACCCAGCAGCAGCGCGGTCGTCGCCGCGAGGAAGGCGGTGCGGCTCATCGTCCCACCCCCGGGGCCGCGATGCCCAGGTTGAAGTCGGTGGAGGGCTGATGCTTCGGGTCGTGCCGGTCGAACACCAGCCAGCCGTCGTTGTAGACCTGGTCGGCGGTGCTGTAGATGGAGAACGGATCCCCCGACCAGAGCACGACGTCCGCCGCCTTGCCGGGCTCGAGGGTGCCCGTCACCGAATCGATCCCCAGCACCCACGCAGGGTTCGCGGTGACCCAGCGGATGGCCTGCTCCCGGGTCACACCGATGCCCGCCTGCTGTCCGGCGTACATCGCCTTGGCGGCCTCCTGGTTCAGCCGCTGGACCCCGATGGGATCGTCCGAGTGGATGATCGCGCGGGCCCCCGCCTGGGTGATGAGCGCGGCGTTCTGGGGCACCGCATCGAAGGATTCCATCTTGAAGCAGCACCAGTCGGCCCACACCGACGCGGCGATGTTCTCGCGGGCCAGCAGGTCGGCGATCTTGTACCCCTCGACCACGTGATGA
Organism: uncultured Gemmatimonadales bacterium; assembly: GCA_963825065.1. Classification (GTDB taxonomy): domain Bacteria; phylum Gemmatimonadota; class Gemmatimonadetes; order Gemmatimonadales; family GWC2-71-9; genus JADJOM01. The sequence continues at coordinate 80,770 of CAWGRU010000013.1, read as the reverse complement.
AAGGAGCGGATCCGGAACCCGAATTCGTGCGACAGGTCGATCATCTGCGCCATCTCGTCGGCGCGATAGCAGTGGTTGTGCACCAGGATATTGCCCCGCAGCACCTCCGCGAGGGTCTCCAGTTGCAGGTCCCGATCCGGCGGATTCCCCTTCCGTGACTTGAGCCAGTCATCCCACTTCTGGCGGTACTGCTCGGCGTGGATGAACGCCTCGCGATAGCCCGCCATGTTGCCCATCCGGGTGGAGGGGCCTCGGCTCTGATAGACGCGCTTGGGGTTTTCGCCGCACGCCATCTTGAGGCCGTACGGTGCGCCGGGGAACTTCATCTCCTGCACCGTCCGTGCAGGAATCAACCGGAGGGTGGCGGAGCGGCCGCCGATGAGGTTCGCCGAGCCGGGAAGCGCCTGGATCGTGGTGACCCCACCGGCGATCGCGAGGGGGATCTGCGGGTCCTGCGGCCAGAAGCTGTGCTCGGCCCAGACCTGGGCGGTCACCGGGCTGGTGGCCTCGTTACCATCGCTCTCGGCGAAAGTGCCCGGCGCGGCATACACGCCGAGGTGACTATGGGTATCGATGAGTCCGGGAGTCACATACTTGCCAGTGCCATCGACGATCGTCGCATCCGCAGGCGGCTCGAGATTGGCGCCCACCGCGACGATCCGTCCGTCGCGGAAGAGAATCGAGGCCGCAGGGAGCTCAGGTCCCGCCGCGGTCATGATGTGCGCGTTCCGGATGAAGACCGGCGGGTTGAGCTTTCGCTGGTAGGTCGACGGGTATTGGGCGCGCTCCCAGCTCAGCGACGCCTTGGCGGAATTTCCTGTAGTGGAAGGTCTGGCCTGGGTCGTCTGCGCGGTCGCGGCGCATCCGGCGACGGCGAGCGCGAGGGGCAGGGAGAGGAGGGTGCGACGCACGGACGGAATCCTCGCTGAATTCGGAGTCAGGGACTCACGGCCACGAAGGCCACCGGCGAATTGGCAAGCTCTACCCGTACCACCCGGTGCGGGGCAGCGGTGGTGACGAAGAACGACACCCGCTGCTGGCCTCCGGTCAGATCGGCACGAAAACATTCGAACACACCGGCGGGGGTGATGACCTGGCTGATGTCCGCCGCCGTCAGGGTAAGGGTACGGATCGCGTTCTCGCCCGATACGAACACCGGGAAGCTCCAGCGGGTGTTCAGCGCCCACGGGAGCAGCGGAAGAATCGCCTGGACTGCGTTGTCGTCGAGCGTTCCCGGGGCGATCGAGGTGTCGACGGCCAGCCGCTCCGGTCCTTTCGCGCCGGCCGATTGGACCTCACCCTTCACCCGGTCCGTCGCATAGGACAGCCGGATCTGGGTGTTCTGTCCGCGGATCGTCCCGGTCTGCTCCAGCCGGCGCATTCGTCCAGCGGTGTCGAAGCTCAGGGTCGTGGTCTGGTTGAGGACCTGGCCGAGCTGGGTGTGTTCGGTATAGATCAGGCTGTCCCCGGAGCGCGCGAGCTGGCTGACCTGCAGTCCCAGCGTCTGACCCTGAGCGAGAATCGCCAGGGTGTCGGTTCGAGTCGACATGCCGCGTAGATCGAACACGAAATTGCCGGCGTGCGGCTCGATGTCGGCTCGGGTGAGTGGCCGGCCGTCGTTGGCGAAGATCTGGACCGGTCCGACCTGGCTGAGGGGGCCATAGAGCCGGGCTGCGTCGCCCACCACGACCGTCACCAGCGACGTTGCGGGGAAGGCTCGGCGCGCCACCGCCCGGACCTGCGCGGCCGTCACCGACATCACCCGGGTGCGGTAGCCGGCCACATAGCTCGGCGGCAGGCCGAGCAGGCTGGCCTCGGTCACCCCGCCGGCGAGCTGGCTCACCGTCTGGAGCCGCAGTGCGAAGGCTCCCGCGATGTTCTCCCGGGCGCGTTCCAGCTCGCGGGCGGGGACCAGGTCGGTACGCAGCAGCTCGAGCTGCGCATAGATCTCCCGCAACGCGGAATCGCCGACGTCCGCCGGCACGGTCGCGGTCGCCTGGAAGAGGCCGAGCCGCGTCGTTCGCAGGAAGGACGCGTCGGTGGTGGAAGTCCAGGGGTGCTGCTGGCCCAGGGCCCGAATCAGCCGCCCACTGCGATCGGCGGAGAGCACCCGGTTGAGCACGGCCGCGGCGTAATAGGCGGTGTCCGCTCCGCCGAAGGTCGTCGAGCCGACGAGAAGGTCTGCCTGCTGGGCACCCGGCTGATGCACCAGCACAATGCCACGCGGCGGGGGGTTCTTCGGTGCCGGAGGCAGCGGGGCGGGGGCGGTGCCCTTCCACGTTCCAAACATCCGGGTTGCGAGCCGCCGCGCTTCGATCAGCGTGATGTCCCCCGTCACCACGAGCACCGATCCCGCCGGGCGCACCCGGGCACGCTGAAACGCCTGCAGATCCTCGCGGGTGATGGCGTTGACCGAGGCAGGCATGGACCTTCGAGCGTAAGCGTAGCGCTGGTAGGCACCCACCAGAAAGATCCGGGCGCCGAGGATGGCCTGATCCTCCAACCCGTTCTGCAGCGAAGCCGCGGTCTGGCGGCGGAGGTTCTCGAGTTCTTCCGGGGCGAGGCGCGGGCGGAGCAGGCCGTCGGCCACGAGTTCGAAGGCCAGTGGGGCCTGGGACGACACCACGTCCGCCTGCACGGTGAGGTAATCGGGATCGGCCACGGCGCCGAGCGAGCCACCGACCCCCTCGATGGCGGATGCGACCTGCTCGGCTGTGCGATCGCCACCCCCACGCGTCAGCAGGCCGGCGAGCATGTCGGCCGTTCCCTCACGCCCCGGGGGATCGAAGGCGCTGCCGGCTGGAACCGAGAGCGTCAGGGAGATGACCGGTTGCCGGTGCTGTTCGAGCAGGATCAGCCGCAGGCCGTTGGGAAGGACCGCCACCTGGGCCCGCGGGAGTGCAGGGGCGGTGACCGGCGAGGGCGATGGCGGCTCCACCGCGGCCTGTTGTGCCGCGAGCGGAGTGGACAGCACCCCGAGCAGGGGGAGCAGGAGCGGGCGGTTCACGAGGCACCCCCGGTCTGCACGATCAGCGTCAGCGCGCGTTGCGGGTTCAACCAGGTCGCTGCCACCCGCTTGAGGTCGGCCAGCGAGACCCGCATCACGCCGGTCGATTCGGTATTCACGGCCTCGACATCGCCGTGCAGTCCGGCGGCGTGTTGCAGGGCATCGGCGATATCCGCGGCGCGCTCCCGGCCGCTGATCTCGGTGGCCCGGTAGATGTTCCGCGCCCGGGCCAGCTCCGCCTCGGTCAGTCCGGGGCCGGCGGCCCAGGCCGCCTGCGAGGCGAGGAGCGCGCCTAACGAATCGGTGGTCACACCCTGTGCTGCCACCGCGAACAGCCCGAACACCCCGGGGCCGCGGTGGTCGCCGAGAATGCCCCCCTGGGTGGCCACGGCGGCGTGCGCCCGGCCCATCACCTCGGCGTTCAGGCGGGAGCCCGACCCCTGGCTCAGGATGATCCCGAGGAGGACCAGCGCCGGCGTGTCGGCGTGATCGTGCGGCGGGAGCTGAAAGAAGTGGCCGACCGCGGCGCGCTGCGCGGCCCGGTCGACGACCGTCGTCTGGTGCGGGCCGGCCGCGGCGGTCATGGGGCAGGCCGCCTCGGGGGCATCGGGGCCGCGCGGGATTCCGCCGAAGTAGTCGCCGATCTGACGCCGCGTCGCGACGGGATCGAAATCCCCGGTCACGACGAGCCGCGCGTTGTTGGGCGAGTACCGCGCCCGATAGAAAGTCTGCGCGTCCGCGGTCGTGATGGCCTCGATCGTGGCCACGGTTCCCACCGAGGGATGAGCATACCCGGGGCAGGCGATGGAGTCGTAGAGCGAGGAGATGGACTCCAGAATGGCGCCGGTATACGCCTCCTCGCCGACCCGGCTGTTGAGATCGGCGAGCAGGGCGCTCTGGCTCCGGCCGACCGTGGTGTCATTGATGGCGAGCGAGCGCATCCGGTCGGCTTCGAGCCACAGGCCGAGGTTCAGGCGGTTGGAGGGGAGCGTCTCCGTGAAGCGCGACAGCTCCTCATCCACCTGGGCGGAGAGACGCCCTCCGGCGTCGGTGACGATCGCCGCGTGACCGCCCTCGGGAACGTTGGCCGAGCCGGCGAACATCAGCCGTTCGAACAGCCGGGCGAGTCCGGCCTTGGCGCGAGGGTCGTCGCGGGACCCGGCCCTATACCAGACGCTGACCGCGACCACCTGGCTGGAGTGATCGGGCGACAGCACCACCTCGAGCCCATTGGGCAGGGTGAATCGTTCGGCCGCGATTCGGCCGACGTCCTGAGCCCCCGCCGGCCAGGCGGCGGCGAACGCCAGCAGTGTCGAGAGGATCGGAATGAAACGTCGCGCCAGACGGGGCGACGGCAGCAGCGGGCGTTGCATCACGCGGGGCCTACGAAGGAGTCGGAAGTGCGGTTTCGCCCCCGGCGGTCGCCGGGAAGAACGGCAGAAGGTAGCGACTCGCGAAGGGGAAGGCGACTCCCGGCCGGCCGTCAGCGGAGCGCGGCGCGAATCCGGTCCGGGAAGTTGCCGCAGATGCCGTCCACATCCAGACCGATCAGCCGGCGAATCTCTGGTTCGTCGTTCGCTGTCCACGCGATCACCCGTATGCCTTCGTCGTGGAGCTCCTCCACCAGCGCCGCATCGATGAGATGGGTCTCCATCCACAGGGTGTCCGCTCCGGTTCCGTGGACGACCGGAACAGTATGGAGGAGGTAGGAGGCCAGCAGCACGCCCCGGCGCAGATCGGGCTGCAGTTCGCCGAGCCGGGCCACGATGCGGTGATCGAACCCATGGATGGCATAACGCGCCGGCGTGGGACCGGCATCGAGCGTCTCCAGCAGGACGGGGTCGAAGGCCGCGGGGAGCGTTTTCACTTCCACCCAGACGTCGAGACCCTCGACCAGCCGAAGCGCCTCCGCCAGCGTGGGGATCGGCTCGCCGTTGGGCAGACGGTGTGCCTCGAATACTGCCCGCGGGAGCTCACCGATCACCCCGACGCCCCGGACCTCGGGATCGTGATGCACCAGCAGCGTCCCGTCGGCCGTGGCGTGGATGTCGAGCTCGACGGCGTCCGCCCCCAGCTCGACCGCGCGCCGGAACGCTGACGGCGAACTCTCGTAGGCGTGCCCTGACGCCCCCCGGTGCGCGATGACCTGCGGCATCAGTCGAGCCGCTCCACGACCATTGCAATGCCCTGGCCAACCCCGATGCACATCGACGCGAGTCCGTACCTGCCGCCGGTGCGACGCAGCGCATGCACCAGGGTGGCGACCATGCGGGCGCCGCTGGCGCCGAGGGGGTGACCGAGCGCGATCGCGCCGCCGTACACATTCACCTTCGCGGGATCGAGCCCCAGATCGCGGATGCAGGCGATCGACTGCGCGGCGAAGGCCTCGTTCAACTCGATCAGGTCGAGGTCGGTCACCGAGATGTGCGCCCGGGCGAGGGCCTTCCTGACGGCCGGGATCGGGCCGATCCCCATGACCGAGGGATCCACGCCTGCCACCGCGCACGAGACAATCTTCGCCATAGGCCGGAGCCCCAGCCCCGCCGCGGTCTCGGTGCTCAACACGCTCACCGCCGCAGCGCCATCGTTGATCCCGCTCGAGGTACCGGCTGTGACGGTGCCGTCTTTGAGGAACGCCGGTTTCATCTTCGCCAGCGCCTCCATCGTGACTCCGGCCCGCGGGTGCTCATCCGCGGTGATCATGGTCGTGCCGCCCTTGCCATCCGGCGCCGACACGGGCACCAGTTCGTCCGCGAAGACCCCTTGGGCGAGCGCGGCCTGGGTCCGGCGCTGGCTCTCCACGGCGAAGGCATCCTGCTCGGCGCGGCTGATCCCGTAACGGACGGCGACCCGCTCCGCCGTCTCGCCCAGCGCGATGGTCCAGTCCTTGGGCATCTTCGGATTGATGAACCGCCAGCCCACCGTCGTGTCCGCCATCGGGGGAGGGGTCCGGCTCCACGGGGCGCCGCTTTTGAGCAGCACATAGGGCGCCCGGGTCATGCTCTCGACACCGCCCGCCACGAACACCTCTCCCTCCCCGGCGCGCACCGCCTGGGCGGCCGCCGCGATCGCCTGCAGCCCCGAACCGCACAGCCGGTTGACGGTCTGCCCCGGGACTTCGACCGGCAGGCCGGCCAGCAGGAGGGCCATGCGGGCGACGTTGCGGTTGTCCTCCCCGGCCTGGTTGCTGCAGCCGAGGATCACGTCCTCGATCTGGGCCGGCGGCAGCGCGGCCCGCTCGACGAGGGCCTTGATCGCCACGGCCGCGAGGTCGTCGGCGCGGATCTCGGCCAGCACGCCGCCGGCCCGGCCGATCGGCGTCCGGACGGCGGCGGTAATGACGGCGTCACGCACGGGGAAGGTTCCAGGGTTCGGGTGGGGAAGAATCTAGCGGGGCCCGCCTTGCGGCGGGCGGGGGGCCGGCCCATCCTCAGTCTGGCCGCCGACTTAACAACCCCGAGCCGGAGCCGTCCCCCCCGCAACGATGAGCGTGCCGGCCGACTCTTCCTCCGCAGTCCCAACCGATGCTGATCTGGTTCGCGCCTACCGCGGCGGGAACGAGCGCGGCGCAACGGAACTCGTGGGGCGCCACGCGGTGGCGCTGGCCAGGTTCCTCGGCGGCGCCGGTGCGGACCACTCGGAGCTGGACGATCTGGTGCAGGAGACCTTCATCCGAGCCTTCCGTGCCCTGGAAAGCTGGCGCGGAGAGGCAGCCTTCCGGAGCTGGCTGCTCAGCATCGCCAGCAACCTGCTGAAGGACCAGTACCGGCGACGACGAGGTCGGGTCGTCGTCTCGCTGGAGGACAGCGACCTGGCCTCGACGGATGACCCCGCCGCCACTCTGGATGCCGCCGAGGCGGAGCGCCGGATGCAGGCCGGATTGGGAACTCTGCCGAGGCTGCAGCGCGAGGTGTTCCTCCTCCGGGCCCAGCAGGGAATGGAGTACGAGGCCATCGCGCAGAGCCTCGGAACGACGCCGGGGGCGGCCCGGGTCCACTACCACCACGCCGTGAAGAAGCTGAAGGAGCTGGTCGCATGATGGACTGCGAAGCTGTGCAGGATCGGATGCCGCTGGTTGTCCACGGTGGGCCGACCTGGACCGAGGCAGAGGCTGCGCACCTGGCCTCCTGCGCCGACTGCGCCGCGGGGTGGAGAGTGGTGCAGACCGCGGCGCGCCTCGGCGACGCAGCGGCCCGGCGGGTCGATCCCGAACACATAAGTGCTGCGGTCCTCAGCCAGCTCGCCAGGGACCGGCGCAGTACGCGGTGGATTCGGGGTGGCTGGCTGACCGGCCTCGCGGCCGCCGCGGCCGTGGTGCTGCTGGTGTGGGGCGGGGAACCCCGTCACCGCCCCGGCCCGGAAACGGCGCAGGTTGCGCCGTCCGGGACGCAGGAACTCCGGGTCCCCCTGGCCGAGCTCGAGAATCTGGACGCGGCCCAACTCGAGTCGGTCCTGGAGGGTCTCGATGCGCCGCTCGGTTCCCAGGCGGCGCCCGATGCGCCCCACCTCGGCGATCTGGACGACTCACAACTGGAGCGCGTGCTGCGCTCGCTGGAGGGCTGATGCGTGCGACCCATGCGTTCCTGATCTGCGGTCTCCTCTTCGCCGCTCCGCTCCAGGCCCAGGAGCCGGTGCCGGGTGACACCGGGCGCGCCGGCGCCCTGCGGCGGCTGATCGAGGAACGGTTCACTGCACGGGTGCAGGAAGAGCTGGGACTGACCGACCAGCAGTCGTCCCGGCTGCGGGAGGTCGTCTGGCAGTATTTCGGCAAGCGTCGCGCAATGGAGGCGGAAGAGCGCCGGCTGCGGCAGGCGCTGGCGGCCGAACTGCGGCCGGGTGTCGCCGCCAACCAGGACAACGTGGCCCGGCTCACCGACCAGCTGCTCGACCTCAAGGTGCGCTACGTCCAGAGTTACAAGGACGAGCTGCGGGACCAGTCGGCCTTTCTCAACCCGGTCCAGCGGGCCCAGTACCTGATCCTGCGCGAACGATTGCTGGATCGGATCAAGGAGGCGCAGAACGCGCGTGCCACCGACGACGATTCCGGTCCGCTGCGGAGGCGGCGCCTGAGGCCCTGAGCGGCACTACATCGCCGCCGCCGGCGCCCCATGCATTTTCGGTCGCCGGGCGCTACCATTCCCCCGGGAATTGTCGGAGTGGGGAATGCGCTTCATCGGTACTTCTCTCAGCCTCGCGTTGGTGCTCGCCTGTTCCGGCCCGGCCGCCGCCCAGGACGCGCCGCGCGCGGTCTATCGCCTCGAAATCCACGGCACCATCGAGAACGGCCTGGCGCCTTACGTCGCCCGTGGCCTGCGCGAGGCCAACGCGGCGCACGCCTCGGCGATCGTCATCGACCTCGACACACCCGGCGGCCGGGTGGATGCCGCTGAGCGGATCGCGGATGCGATCCGGGCGTCCCGGGTGCCTGTCTACGCCTTCGTGAATCCTCGCGCGTACAGCGCCGGCGCCCTGATCGCCCTGGCCAGCAACGGGATCTTCATGCGCACCGGTGCAGTCCTCGGTGCGGCGACGCCGGTGGACGGGCAGGGCACCAAGATGCCGGAGAAGTACGTCTCGGCGATGCGGGGGGAGTTCCGTGCCCTCGCCGAGGCGCGCGGGCTCGATCCCCGGATTGCCGAGGCCATGGTCGACGAGAGCCTCGGTGTGGCGGGCCTGGCCGAGCGTGGCCAGCTGGTCACCCTGAGCACCAGCGAAGCGCTGCGGGTGAAGTACGCGCGCGCCCAGGTGGAATCCGAGGCCGAGCTGCTGCGGGCAGGTGGGGCTTGCTGGTGTGGCCGTGACCACCGTGGAGATCAACTGGGCCGAGATGGTGGTCCGCTTCCTGACCAACCCGATCGTTGCGCCGCTGCTCTTGTCGCTCGGCGTGCTTGCCCTGCTCGCCGAAATCAAGGCGGGGGCGCATGGACTGGGGCTGCTCATCGGCTTCACCTGTCTCGGTCTGTTCTTCGGCTCCAGTCTCATCCTCGGTCTGGCCGGGTTCGAAGAGGTCCTGCTGCTGGGCCTCGGGGTGATCGCGGTCGGCGTCGAGGTATTCCTGCTGCCGGGGTTCGGCGTCGCGGGCGTGCTCGGGTCGCTGCTGATCGGCGCGGCCATCGTGCTTGCCCTGCTGGGCAACGCCCCCACCGGCGGCGACGTGTTCCAGGCGCTGGCCGTGCTGGGAGCCAGCATCGTCATCACTCTTGCCGTGGCCTTCGCGTGGCTCCGTCACCTTCCGAACAGCCGCCGCTTCGCCGGGCTGATCCACCAGGCCTCCGCCCAGTCGGCGGAGGGCTACGTCTCCGCCCTGCCGCGGGGCGATCTGATCGGACAGATCGGCGTCGCCGCGACCGACCTGCGACCGGCGGGGGTCGCCACGGTCTCGGGCGAGCGCATCGATGTCGTGACGGAGGGGGAGTACATCAGCAGCGGCGCGCGGGTCGAGGTGGTCCGCGCCGAGGGATACAGGCACGTTGTCAGGCAGGCATCGCACTAACGAGGAGAACTCACCGTGGAAGACGTCGGCTCGCTGGCGCCGGGGCTGCTGCTGGCCCTGGTCTTCATCGGCTTCATTGCTCTGGTCATCATCTTCCGGTTCATCCCGCTCGGGCTCTGGGTCACGGCCTGGGCCTCCGGCGTGCGGGTGTCCTTCCTGACCCTGTTCGGCATGCGGTTCCGGAAGGTCAATCCCTCGGCGATCGTCAACCCGCTGATCAATGCCCACAAGGCGGGGCTGATCGTGCCGCTCAACGATCTCGAGGGACACTACCTCGCCGGCGGTAGCGTCGAGCGGGTGGTGCGGGCGCTCATCTCGGCCGACAAGGCCGGCATCCCGCTCACCCTCAAGCAGGCCACCGCCATCGACCTCGCCGGCCGTGACGTCTTCGAGGCGGTGCAGGTGAGCGTCAATCCCAAGGTGATCACGACCCCCAAGGTCGCCGCGATGGCCAAGAACGGCATCCAGCTCCTCGCCATCGCCCGGGTGACCGTGCGCGCGAACATCAACCGCCTGGTCGGCGGTGCGGGGGAGGAGACGATTCTGGCCCGCGTCGGCGAGGGGATCGTCTCGGCCATCGGCTCGGCGGAGACCCACAAGGCGGTGCTGGAGAATCCCGACATGATCTCCAAGACGGTGCTCGCCAAGGGGCTCGATGCCGGCACCGCGTTCGAGATCCTGTCGATCGACATCGCGGACGTGGACGTCGGCAAGAACATCGGGGCCGAGTTGCAGACCGACCAGGCGGAGGCCGACAAGCGGATCGCCCAGGCCAAGGCCGAGGAGCGCCGGGCGATGGCGGTCGCGATGGAGCAGGAGTACAAGGCGGAGGCCCAGAAGCAGCGGGCCGCCGTGATCGCGGCGGAGGCGCAGATTCCGCTTGCCATGGCCGACGCGTTCCGGAAGGGAAACCTCGGCGTGATGGACTTCCAACGCTACAAGAACATCCAGGCCGACACCTCGATGCGCCAGTCGATCGCGGGGCAGACGGAGACCTCCACCGGCGGAGCCTCGTAGGTGGAGGGCCTCCGTTCGGCGTCGGGGTTCGAGGGGCTCATCGTCCTCGGGGTGATCTATTTCATCCTGAATCTGATCTCCAGGGCGAAGAGGGGCACCCGGCCCGGTGAGTCCTCCGCCGAGCCTCGGGTGACCACCTCCCCGACGGGGGCGCCGTCGGAGGCGGCTTCGCTGGAGTCGATTCTCCGGCAGATCGAGGCGGTGAAGCAGCAGAAGGGCCGTGCCCAACCTGGTCTCCGACCTCCGCCGCAGGCCCGGTCGGCCCCGCAGATCAACTCCCGGCCCGCCCCGCCGAAGTTGCGCGAAGCGGCTCAGGATGACAGGGGGCCGCTCGGGCGGACGTCGCGGACGCGCCTCGACCCCGCGGAGGAGATCGAAGATCGCACCTCCCTCGAGGACGAGGGGGCGCTGGTCGCGGAGCGCCGGTTGCGCAATATCGAGGTATTCGAGGAACGACCGGGGCGGGTTGTCGAGGACCGCGATGAGGCGGCGGCCATGATCGCGCAGCGGCGGATCGACCTCGCCGAAGCCCGCAATCGACCGCACGCGGCCCCGGACCACGCGGCGTTCGACCAGGAGATCAGGAAGCCGGAACAGCCGGCTCCCTCGCGGCAGCGGCCGACCCTGGCGAATCTCAGAGAGGCGATGATCTGGCGGGAGATCCTGGGGCCCCCGAAGGCGCTGCAGGACGAGTGAGCGGGACCGGCTGGGCGGCTCTTGGGGGGGGCCGCCCTATTTCTTGCGCCTGCGGACCTTGGCGGCAGGCCTCGCAACCGGACGCGGCTTCGACCTTGGCGGCTGCTTCTGCCCGAACGCTTCCGCATAATTCGCGATCGCCTCGGTGATCGCCGCGCGCGCTTCACTTGCACCCTCGAAGCCCCGGGTGCGGGTCGTCACGCCCTCCAGGTCCTTGTACACCTGGAAGAAGTGCTCGATCTCCTTGAGGCTGTGCTGGGGGATATCGGCGAGCTCGTTGATCCCTTCGGAGTAGGGATCGCTGACAGGCACTGCCAGCACCTTCTCATCCGCCTTGCCGCGGTCGATCAGGTGGAACAGCCCGATCGGCCGGCACTCGATCAGACAGCCGGTGAAGACCGGGATCGTGGTGATGACCAGAACGTCGAGCGGGTCGCCGTCGTCTCCCAGGGTGCGGGGGAGGAATCCGTAATCGCCGGGGTAGTGGACGGCGCTCGCGAGCACCCGGTCGAGTCGGAAGATCCCGTACTCCTTGTCGAGCTCGTACTTGTTGCGCTCGTTGGTCGGGATCTCGATGATGGCGTTGACAACGTCTGGCGGCGTCGGGCCGGTGGCGATGTCGTGCCAGGGATGCAGTCCGCGGGGTGGTCTGTTCATTGGCATGGCGGTAAGATACTTCGATCAGGGCCCGAGTGGCGGAATGGCAGACGCAGCGGACTCAAAATCCGCCGAGGGCAACCTCGTGCGAGTTCGACTCTCGCCTCGGGCATGTAGCGACAGGATCGCACCTGTAACGTGAGCTGGTCACCGAGGCGTCGGCGGCCAGTTCGCTTTTCCGGGACCTCGGCTCCCGGCGGGTCGACTCTCGCCGCCGAGGGATCGCGGCGGTGTCTGAGCGGCGGCGGCCTGGGTGACGTCAGTGACTGTCGGCGGCCATCGTTCGACTAAAGGTCTCCATGAGTTCCGTGCAAAGGGGCCGATGTCCTCACCGGCCTCATCCCGGGCTCAGGCGCCCGCCGTTGCGGGCATGCTTCCGTGAGGGGCGACGAGTCGAATGCGCACGACTGTCGCCAATGGAAGGAGAGCTCTAACTTTCTCGTCCATGGCCTTCTTCGATACCGCCCATCAGCGCGCGGCCTTCCTGATCCTGGTGCTCGGAGCTGGGCTGCTCATCGCGCTGGCACCCTACGCCAGCGGCCTGGTCGGCGGGCTGGTGCTGTTCGTGCTCTTCCGGCCGCTGCAGGAGTGGTTCACCCGACGATTCCCGCCGCGCATCGGAGCGGCGCTGATGGTGCTGCTGGCCCTCCTGCTGCTGGTGGTTCCTGCCGTGAGCTTCGCGGGGTTGCTCGTCGACCAGGCAAGCGACATCGCCTCCGGCGTCGCCCACGGACCGCTGTTGGAGCGGCTCAGCGGGCTCGAAATAGCCGGCATTGCCGTCGGTCCCCGACTCGCCGGGCTGGGCGAGAAGCTGGTGACCTGGATCGGCTCCAGTGCGTTCGGGCTGCTGGGGACGGCGACTCGCGTGGGCCTCAACCTGACGATCTCCCTCTTCGTGCTGTACTACCTGCTGCTGCGTCCGGGCGAAATCTGGGGTGCGGTCAAGCCGTATATCCCCTTCTCGCCGGCCAGCGCCGACGTGCTGCGAGACCGTTTCCGGGACGTGACCATCTCGACGGTCATCGGCACCGGGCTCATCGCCTGCATTCAGGGCGCGATCGTCGCCGTGGGCTTCTGGCTCACGGGACTCTCCAACGCGATGTTCTGGGGTGTCGTCACCGTGGTGTTCGCGATCCTGCCTGTGGTCGGCTCTGGGATGGTCTGGGTCCCCGGCGCCGTGACGCTGTATCTGAATGGCCACTACGGCTCGGCGGCCGCTCTCGCCGTCGTCGGAGTGCTCCTCGTCGGGAATGTCGATGTCCTGATCCGGCCGGCAGTATTCCGTCGGTATGCGCAAATCCATCCGCTGGTGACACTCGTCGGCGCGATCGGCGGGGTGAGCTACTTCGGGTTGATCGGCATCCTGATCGGCCCGCTCGGCGTGTCGTATTTCTTCGAACTCATCCGGATCTACCGGGTGGAATATCTGACGGCGGAGGCTCAGGCCCGCCCGTCCTGAGCGGCGGCAATACCGCCGACGCTGATCCCGCCCGGGCGGCGGGACCTGCCACCCGCCGAAGGGGCAGGTATCTTTCCACCCACTCCATCTTCTCAATCGGCTATCGGATGCTGTCGAAGAAGTCGAAGTACGCCATCAAGGCGCTGCTGGCCCTGGCAGAGCACGGGACCGAGGAGCCGATGCGGATCGCGGACCTGGCCGAACAGGAATCGCTGCCGCAGAAGTTCCTCGAGTTGATTCTGCTGGATCTGCGGAATGCCGGCGTCGTCCAGAGCCGGAAGGGGAAGGGGGGTGGCTATCTGCTCGCCAAGGCCCCGGACCGGATCATGCTGGGGCAGGTGGTGCGGCTGTTCGACGGGCCCCTCGCCCCGGTGCCCTGCGTGAGTCAGACGGCGTACGTCCCCTGCGCCGACTGCGAGGATGAGGTGACGTGCGGGGTCCGTATCGCCATGAAGGACGTGCGCGATGCGACGGCCAAGATCCTCGACCACACGAGCCTGTCCGCCATCCGGCGGCGGCAGGCGGCGGCCGACCGCAAGTCGGCGCGTTGACCCCGGTGCGCCTGGCCCCTTGCGTCACGCGCTCCCCGCTTATAGTCTACTAATACAATAGAATAACTTCCTACAAGTCGCCGGAAAACGCCTGGAGCCCCATCTATCGGATAGTCCGTTCGATCTCGGGCGCTTCGGAATGGGCACGTTCTCCCACGGGACTGTCCGGGCATCCGGAGATCCCGGGGTGCGTCTTTCGGGGCAGAGTGGCGGGTCAGCGGGTCAGCGGGGCCGGGGGCTGGAAGTCGGCACGAGTGGCACGCGAGTTGCCTTGATACCCTACAGAGTAAATAGACTAGATAGTCTAGAGGCGTTCATGGCCGTCGACGAACCGGCACGACAGATCCTCGCCGCCCTGAACGGGATCCGCTACGGATCGGTGGAAATCGTGGTTCACGATGGCCGCATCGTGCAGATCGAGCGGCGGGAGAAGGTGCGGCTGGCAACCGAGGTTGGGCCACCGCGGAAGTAGCCAAACAGGCCCGGGCGGGCGCCCGGGCCATCGTCAGTCACCCGAGGCACTGACCGGACGACCGGAAGGCCCCTCTTTCGTGGAGATGCGTCACATGTCTCGCACCATGGTCGGTCGGGCCGGTGTGCTGACCGGGTTCCTCATCAGTGTTGCGGCTGCGCCACGACTCACGGCCCAGCAGCAGGACAGCACCATCGGCGCACTGGAGCAGCGCCTCGACGAAGTGGACCAGCGGGCGCGGATCGCGACTCGCAGGTTCGAGCTCTATCAGGACAGCGTGGCCAATGCCGCCAAAGGCAAGCCCTCGGTGACCGCGGGCACCGGTGGGTTCCAGCTCAAGTCCGCCGACGGCAAGTTCGTGCTGAAGCTTCGGGGCTACTTCCAGGCAGACGGCCGTTTCTTCGTGGACGATAACGCCAAGGCGCTGACCAACGATTTCCTGTTGCGCCGGGTCCGTCCGATCCTCGAAGGCACGGTCTACAAGTACTACGACTTCCGCGTCATGCCTGACTTCGGCGGCAGCACGCCGACGATCTTCGATGCCTACTTCCAGGCCCGCTTCAAGCCCGAATTCGCGGTGCGCGCGGGCAAGTTCAAGCCGGCGGTGGGGATCGAGCGGCTGCAGAGCGCCACCGACATCAAGTTCGTCGAGCGTGGCCTCCCGACCAACCTGGTGCCCAGCCGCGACGTGGGGCTGCAGATCGGCGGCGACCTGGGGGCCGGGATCGTCAGCTACTCCGCCGCGATCTTCAACGGGGTGCCCGATCTCGCGAGCGGGCTCAACGACGTGTCGGACTCGAAGGACCTGGTCGGTCGACTGTTCGTCGTGCCGTTCGCCAGGCGGCCCGGGAACGCGCCGGTCGACCTCGGATTCGGTCTGGCCGCCAGTACTGGCAAGGAACTTGGCACCACGGCAAACGGCGCGCTGGCGAGTTATCGGTCGCCGGCACAGGCCACAATCTTCCGTTATCAGTCGAACAGCCCCGCCACGATCGCCGGAACCACCATCGCCAACGGGCGCCGCAGCCGCATCAGCCCGCAGGCCTACGTGAACGTGGGCCCGCTGGGCCTGCTCGGCGAATACGTCATCTCCCGGCAGGTCGTCACCCGCGATACCGCGGTCGCCCTGACCCAGACCAGGCGCCTCGAGCACAAGGCCTACGAGGTGACGGGCTCGTTCCTGCTGACCGGGGAAAAGGCGTCCTACGCCAGTGTGACGCCCAAGAAGCAGTTCGATCCGTTCGCCGGCGGCTGGGGCGCGCTCGAGCTGGTGGCGCGCTACGGGCAGATCGACTTCGACGACGCGTCCTTCCCGTTCTTCTCCAATCCGTCCAACTCGGTGACCAAGGCCAGGGCCTGGGGCGTCGGCGTCAACTGGTACCTCGCCCGCAACGTGAAGTTGGCCATCGACTTCGAGAAGACGAAGTACAACGGCGGCGCGGCTTCCAACGGCGATCGGCCCTCCGAGAAGTACATCGCAACCCGCTTCCAGACCTCCTTCTGAGGACCAGGACCATGCATCCGACTTTCCGACGCCTCCTCCTCGTGGCCGGTCTCGGGGCGCTCCTGCCCCAGGTGGCCCAGGCCCAGAAGGCGGTGACGCTGCTGAACGTGTCGTATGATCCGACCCGCGAGTTGTATGCGGACTTCAACCAGGCCTTTGCCACCTACTGGAAGGGCAAATCGGGACAGGAAGTGATCGTGCGGCAGTCGCACGGCGGCTCCGGCAAGCAGGCCCGCTCGGTGATCGACGGCCTGGGTGCAGACGTGGTGACGCTCGCGCTGGCGTACGATATCGATGAGATCGGCCAGAAGGCTCGGCTGCTGCCGCCGGACTGGCAGACCAGGTTGCCGAATAACAGTTCGCCTTACACATCGACGATCGTCTTCCTGGTCCGCAAGGGGAACCCGAAGAAGCTCAGGGATTGGGGCGATCTGATCCGGCCGGGCCTCTCTGTAATCACTCCGAACCCGAAGACCTCGGGCGGGGCGCGCTGGAACTACCTGGCAGCCTGGGCCTGGGCGGCGCGCCAGCCCGGCGGCAACGATGCCACTGCCAAGGAATTCGTGGGCAGACTCTACCGGAACGTCCCGGTGCTCGATGCGGGCGCCCGCGGGTCCACGACCACGTTCGTCGAGCGGGGGATCGGCGACGTCCTGCTCGCCTGGGAGAACGAGGCGATTCTGGCGATCAAGGAACTGGGTCCCGACAAGTTCGAGATCGTGGCGCCGTCCCTGACCATCCTGGCCGAGCCGCCGGTGGCGGTCGTGGACAAGGTCGCGCGGAAACACGGAACCTACGACGTCGCCAGGGCCTATCTGGAGTACCTCTACACCGACGCGGGCCAGGAAATCGCAGCGAAGCACTATTACCGGCCCCGCAACCAGGCCATCGCGGCCAGGTACGCCGCCCAATTCCCGAAGGTCGCCACCGTCACGATCGACGAAGCGTTCGGCGGCTGGCAGAAGGCGCAGGCTGCACACTTCGCTGATGGCGGCGTGTTCGACCAGATTTACCTGCAGCGCTGAGGCCAGGCGCATGCACCCCGCACCCCCGGAGCCGATGCCACACCAGAAACATCCGGACCTTCGTGTCCTGGACGAGGCGCTGTTCAACGCAGGGCCGCCGCCGGCCCTGCTGGGGGAGTGCGCGGTCACGCCGACCGAGCTGTTCTTCACGCGGAGTCACGGGACGGTCCCGGAGATCGATCCACCCAACTGGCGCCTTAGGGTGGGCGGATTGGTGGACCGGTCCCTGGAACTCTCGCTGGAAGCGCTGACGGGGCAGTTCCAGCGTCACACGGTTACCACCACGCTGGTCTGCGCCGGTCTCCGGCGGGATGAACTCCTCGCGGTGCGTCCCATCCCCGGCGAGCTGCCGTGGGGGCTTGAGCCGGTGAGCACCGGGCACTTCAGCGGGGTGCGCTTGCGGGACGTGCTGATCGCGGCGGGGGTCCGGGACGGGGCGGTGCACGTCGGTGTGGTCGGGCTGGACACCGTCGAGCGGAAGGGGCGGCAGTTCGGCTTTGGAGGGTCGATACCGCTGGCCAAGGCGTTCCACCCGGAGGTGCTGCTTGCCTTCGAGATGAATGGCGAGCCGCTGTCGCCGGTGCATGGCGGCCCGGTCCGGCTGGTGGTGCCTGGATACATCGGGGCGAGAAGCGTGAAGTGGGTGGGCGAGATCGAGCTGCGCAGGGCGCCCTCGGACAACTACTTCCAGGCCGAGGCGTACCGGGTGCAGCGGGAAGTGAGGGAGCACGACACGCGCGATGTGACGGCCGGCGAGGCGCTCGCGGAGGTCCCGCTCAACGCGGTCATTCTCTCGCCCGAGGCGCGATGTACCCTGGCGTCCGGCAGAGTGGAAGTCCGGGGCTGGGCCGCAGGCGGCGACCACGCCCGTCCGGTCCGGGTGGAGGTCTCCGGGGATGGTGGGCAGACCTGGGTCGAGGCGCTGCTGGACGCGAGTGCCGGTGCATGGGCCTGGGTACTCTGGCGGGCCACAGTGGAGCTGAAGCCGGGCACGCGTGCGCTGGTGGCGCGATGCTGGGATCTGCAGGGTCGGGGCCAGCCGGAGGCGCTGGCTGACGTGTGGAACGTGAAGGGCTACGCCAATAACGCGTGGCATCGGATCCCGGTGGAGGTGCGAGGATGAAGGTTCGCACCCATCGCACACTGCCGGGGTTCGGACTCTCGCTCGGCTTCACACTGGTCTACCTGAGCCTGCTGGTCCTGATCCCGCTGTCCACGATCTTTGCGAAGAGCATGGGTCTGGGTTGGGCCGGGTTCTGGGCCGCCGCGACGGCGCCGCGGGTGATGGCGGCCTACAGGGTGACGGTGCTGACCTCCTTCGCTGCGGCGCTGCTCAATGCGGTCTTCGGCCTGCTGGTGGCGTGGGTGCTGGTCCGGTACCGCTTCCCCGGGCGCAAACTGCTCGACGCGATGGTCGACCTGCCGTTCGCGCTGCCGACCGCGGTGGCGGGGATCGCGCTGACCACCCTCTATGCCGAGCACGGCTGGATCGGCGAGCCTGCTGGCGCCGCTGGGGATCAAGGTGGCGTACACCGCAGCTCGGCATCACGGTCGCGCTGATGTTCATCGGCATGCCGTTCGTGGTGCGGACGCTGCAGCCGGTGCTGGAGGATCTCGACGCGGAGATCGAAGAGGCGGCCGCGAGCCTCGGGGCGACCCGGTGGCAGACGTTCCGCCGGGTGATCCTGCCCACGATCGTGCCGGCGCTGCTCACCGGGTTCGCGCTGGCGTTCGCGCGGGCCGTGGGCGAGTACGGCTCGGTCGTGTTCATCTCGGGCAACATGCCGATGAAGACGGAGATCGCGCCGCTGCTGATCATGACCAAGCTGGAGCAGTTCGACTACGCCGGCGCGACGGCGATCGCGGTGGTGATGCTGGTCGCCTCGTTCGCTCCTGCTGCTGGTGATCAACCTGCTGCAGTGGTGGAGCCGGCGGCGCGACCGCCTAGGACGATGACCATGGCCGGCACCGTCAGACTCCGTCTACCCGCCGCGAGCGCGGCGCCGATCCGCGCCACGGCGCTGACCGAGCCGCGCTCGGTGCGCTGGCTGCTGATCGCGGCGGCGCTCGGCTTTCTGGCGCTGTTCCTGCTCCTGCCGCTGGTCGGCCGTCTTCGTCGAGGCCTTGCGCAAGGGCGCGGCGGCCTATGCCGCGGCGCTGATCGAGCCGGACGCGCTGGCGGCGATCCGGCTGACGCTGCTCACGGCGCTGATCGTCGTGCCGCTCAACGTCGTCTTCGGCGCTCGCCGCGGCCTGGGCGATCGCCAAGTTCGAGTTCCTCGGCAAGAGCCTGCTGATCACGCTGATCGACCTGCCGTTCGCGGTCTCGCCGGTGATCTCCGGCCTGATCTTCGTGCTGCTGTTCGGCGCCGCAGGGCTGGTTCGGGCCGTGGCTCGACGACGCACGACATCCAGATCATCTTCGCCGTGCCGGGCATCGTGCTGGCCACGATCTTCGTGACCTTTCCCTTCGTGGCCCGCGAGCTGATTCCGCTGATGCAGGCGCAGGGCACCGAGGAGGAGGAGGCGGCGCGGGTGCTGGGCGCCAGCGGCTGGCAGATCGTTCTGGCGCGTCACGCTGCCGAACATCAAGTGGGGCCTGCTGTACGGCGTGATCCTCTGCAACGCCCGCGCGATGGGCGAGTTCGGCGCGGTCTCGGTGGTCTCCGGGCACATCCGCGGCGCAGACCAACACGATGCCGCTGCACGTGGAGATCCTCTACAACGAGTACAACTTCGCGGCCGCGTTCGCCGTGGCCTCGCTGCTGGCCCTGCTCGCCCTGGTGACGCTGGTCGCTCAAGAGCGTGGTGGAGTGGCGGCAGGCGCGGGCGCAGCGGAAGGCCCGGCCGCCGACTGCAGACCACGGAGGCAGTCATGAGCATCGAAGTCCGCGAGCATCAGCAAGACGTTCGGCACCTTCGCCGCCCTCGACGACGTGAGCCTCGACGTGCCGGCCGGGGAACTGGTGGCCCTGCTGGGGCCGTCGGGCTCGGGCAAGACGACGCTGCTGCGGATCATCGCCGGGCTGGAGGTGCCGGACGAGCGGCAGCGTCCACTTCCACGGCGAGGATGCCACGGCGCGGGACGTGCGGCGAGCCGCGCAGGTGGGCTTCGTCTTCCAGCACTACGCCCTGTTCCGCCACATGACGGTGTTCGAGAACGTGGCCTTCGGGCTGCGGGTGCGCCCGAAGCGGGTCCGGCCGCCAGAGGCGGAGATCCGCGCCACGGTGCATGGATCTGCTGCAAGCTGGTGCAGCTGGACATGCTGGCCGATCGCTATCCCGTCCAGCTTTCCGGCGGTCAGCGGCAGCGGGTGGCGCTGGCCCGGGCGCTGGCGATCGAGCCGAAGGTGCTGCTGCTGGACGAGCCGTTCGGCGCGCTCGACGCCAAGGTGCGCAAGGAGCTGCGCCGCTGGCTGCGCCGCCTGCACGACGAGATCCACGTCACCAGCGTCTTCGTCACCCACGACCAGGACGAGGCGCTGGAGGTGGCCGACCGGGTCGTGGTGATGAACGAGGGGCGGATCGAGCAGGTCGGACACCCGGACGAGGTCTACGACCGCCCGGCGACGCCCTTCGTCTACGGCTTCCTGGGCAACGTGAATCTGTTCCACGGGCGGGTGAGCGGCGGCCGCGCCGAGGTCGCCGGAACGGAATGGGCGGCGCCGGAGTGGGCGGCGGGTCCGGATCGGGAGGCGCTGGCGTACGTCCGAACGTACGATGTGGAGCTGGCCAGGAGCCCGAACGGAACCCCCGCCATCGAGACGATCCTCCGCCATGTGCGCCGGTTCGGTCCGATGGTGCGGCTGGAGCTGGACCGGGTCGACGACGGCCAGGTGATCGAGGCCGAGGTGCCCCGCGGCAATTTCGAGGAGCTTGGACTGGTGCAGGGGGAGCGGGTATATGTTAAGCCGAGAAGCGCGCGGCTGTTCCCGCGCTGAGGAAGCTGCCTAACGATCGGGAGAGCCGTCATGCGCGGGCCGGCGCCATACTCAGCCGAAGATGCGTCCCCCGGGGAGCTGCGCGCCGCCAGTTTCAAACTCGGCGCCTGGCTGGTCCTCCTGGTGGTGCTGGGAATCGGGGTGCGCGCGCTGCCGCTCGGACAGACCACGCGGACCGGGATCCTCGCCTGGCTGCTGGTCGCCATCTCGCTCTACTGGCTGTATGCAGGTCTCGGCTACCGCGCCCTGCTGCTGACGCAGCTCTTCCTGTTCTCCGCGGCCGCGGCGCTGCTCGCCCTCAAGGCCGGCCTGGTCGTGGTGGGGGCCGAGGGCTTCGATCTGGTGCGCCTGGCGGCCCGGTGGCTGATCCTGATCGGGGGGTTCTGCGCCGGCCTCAATGTCGGGGTGATGCTGGTGGCGAGCCTGGTGCGCCGGCGGAGCTGAGTCCGGGTATGGTTGCCCGCATCCGGTGAGGGAGATAACCTTCGGCCCAACCTCACCGCGCCTCCATGAATACTGGTACGATCCCCGAACCGACCCGTGGTCTCGACAACGTCATCGCGCTCCAATCCTCGGTCTGCCGGCTGTCGGCGGAGGATGGACGCCTCGGCTACCGCGGCTACGATGTCCGTGAGCTGGGCGAGAAGTCGACCCTCGAGGAGACTGCCTACCTCCTGATCGAAGGCTCGCTCCCGACCGGGGCCGAACTGCGGCTGTTCACCTCCCGGCTCAAGGCGCAGCAGAAGCTCTCGCCCGCCGCCCTCCGGGCGCTGAAGTCGATGCCCGCCGGCGGCGACGCGATGAGTGCCCTCCGGGTCAGCCTGGCGGTGATCGCCGCCGAGCACCCGGTCAAGGTGCCTCCCTCCCACGAGGACGCCATCGCCCAGGGCATCCGGCTGATCGGAGTGACGCCCACCCTGGTGGCTGCCTGGCATCGGCTGCGGACCGGGCAGAAGCCGCTGCTTCCCAAGAAGAGCCTTAGCTTCGCCGCGAACTTCCTCGCGATGCTCACGGGGACCCAGCCGGACCCGGCGTCGGAGCGGGCCTTCGACACGGCGCTGATCCTGCGGGCCGACAACGAACTCAATCCTTCGACCTTCGCGGCGCGGGTCACCGCCGCCACCGGCGCGGACGTCTACGGATCGGTCCTCGCCGGATCGTCCGCGCTCGCGGGGCCGCGCCACGGCTGGCACACCCGCAACGTGATGACCGCGCTCGAGGAGATCGGTACCCCCGAGGCGGTCGGCGAGTGGGTGCGGGAGCGCCTGGCCCAGCGGAAGAAGATCGCGGGCTTCGGCCACGTGGTCTATCAGGGCGAGGATCCGCGTACGGCGGTCCTGCGCACGCTGGCGGAGGCCGAATGCCAGCGCGCCGGGCTCTGGCCGCTGTACCGGACGGCGCGGGAGCTGGAGCTCACCGTGGTCCGCGAGACCGGTCAGCATCCCATCGTCGACTTCTACCTAGCTCCGCTGTACCGGGCGGTCGGGATCCCGACCGACCTGTTCACCGCCGTCTTCGCGCTCAGCCGGATGCCGGGGTGGGTTGCGCATATCCTCGAGCAGTACGGTGACGACAAGCTGCTCCGCCCGCGGGCGGAATATGTGGGTCCCATGGACCTCGCTTACCGCTCCCTTCGCCAACGGCGCTGACCGACACGATCATGCCCTTCTCCACCTCCGTCGTCCCGAGTGCCCCGGCGGGCCACGCCACGCCACTGCTCGCCGTCGCCGTTCCGCAGGGGGGGCTGCCGGCCTCACTGGCCGCGCTCGATGCCCAGACCGGCGGCGCCCTGGGCCGGGTCTACGGGTCGGGCGACTTTGCCGGCAAGAAGGACGAGCTGCTGCTGCTGCATCCGGGTGGTCCCGCCGCCAGGATCCTGCTCATCGGGCTGGGCAAGGTGGAAGAGGTCGGTCGTACCGGGCTGCGCCGGGCCGCCGCGGCCGCGACCAAGCGGGGTCGGAGTCTCGGCGTCCCGTCGCTCGCCTTCCTGCTGGTGCCGGAGGGGCGGGGCGGGGTAAGCGCGCGGGACGCGGGTCAGGTGCTCGCCGAAGGGCTGACCTTCGGGCAGTGGCACTTTCTGGAGCTGAAGCAACCGCCTGACGAAAAGAAGCCGCCGCTCACCGACGCCCTGCTGCTCGCCCCGACCGACACGGCCGAGTTCACGGCAGGGCACACCATCGGTGCGGCGATCGCGGCGGGCCAGGCCCTGACCCGCGACTTGCAGGTGCTGCCCGGCAACGTCTGCACGCCGAGCTATCTGGCCACCTGCGCGGGCGAACTGGTGCGGCGGCACGGGTTCAAGGGTAAGGTTCTCGACCTTGCCGCGATCAAGGCGGAGAAGATGGGCGGCCTGCTGTGTGTGGCGCAGGGCAGCGCCGAGGAGCCGAAGTTCATCGTGCTGGAATACGAGGGCGCCGCGGGCCCGCCGGTGGTCCTGGTCGGCAAGGGGGTGACCTTCGATACCGGCGGCATCTCCATCAAGCCGGCCGACAAGATGGAGGACATGAAGTTCGACATGTCCGGCGCCGCCGCGGTACTCGGCACCTTCGAGATGCTGGGCCGGCTCAAGCCGAAGATCCGGGTGGTCGGCCTGATCCCGACCACGGAGAACATGCCGAGCGGCACCGCGGTGAAGCCGGGTGACGTGGTGACCAGTCACCTCGGCAAGACCATCGAGATCATCAACACCGACGCCGAAGGCCGGCTGATCCTGTGCGACGCGCTGTCCTATGCCCGGCGGTACGAGCCGGCCTGCGTCCTCGACGCGGCCACCCTGACCGGCGCCATCGTGGTCGCCCTCGGCCACGTGGCGTCCGGCATCATGGGCACCGATGACGCCCTGCTCGACGAGGTCCGGCGCGCGGGCGACCGGGCGGGCGAGCGGGTCTGGCCCATGCCGATGTGGGACGAGTATCGCGACCTCATCAAGTCCGAGATCGCCGACATGAAGAATTCGGGCGGCCGCCCCGCGGGGAGCATCTCCGCGGGGTGGTTCCTGCGGGAGTTCGTCAGCGGCTATCCCTGGGTGCACATCGACATCGCCGGCACGGCCTACAGCGATCGCGAAGACGCGACGCGGGTGAAGGGACCGACGGGCGTCTGCATGCGGCTCTTCGCGGAGTTCGTGCTGGGGCGGAGCGCGTGAAGCGGACGGAGAAACGGGAGGGGGGAAAGGGGAAGGGGCGCACCGCATTCCCGTTCCCCCTTTCCCTCTTCTCCCTGTGGGTGCTGCTCCTCGCCCTGCCCCGTGCGCTCCTGGCCCAGATCCCGTTCGACACCCTCCCGCCTGACACCCTGACCAAGGACACGATCAACACCACCGAGAAGTACCTCGAGGCGCTGAAGGCCAACGCCATTCGCCTGCCCGTCCTGCCCCTCATCGGTGTCGCCGGTCCCGAGCCGGCCATGAGCCGGATCGTGCTCGGGCCAGACTCACTGGCGTGGGGGCTCAATGAGACGGTGGGCGATGTGCTGCAGCGGGTCCCGGGACTCTACCTGTGGCGGGGCGGGTGGGTGGGCCGGACCGAGTACCCGAATTACCGGGGCCGAGGGCCCGGCTCGGTTGAATACCTCGTGGACGGATTGCCGTATCTCCCCATCGGCCCCGACTCCACCGGGGTGGACCCTTCATTCTTCTCCCTCAGTCTGTACGACCGAATCGAGATCGAGCGATGGCCGGGGCTCCTCCGCGTGCATCTCTTCACCCGGCGCCACGACCGGAAGTCTCCCGACTCGCGGATCGGCATCTCCTCCGGCGACAAGAGCATCGCCCGCTACATCGTGGCCCTCGAGCGCCGATTTCCGTCGGGGATGGGCTTCGCGCTTGGCGGCGAGCGGATGGTGGCGCCGACCGCAACCGGCACCTCGAGCGATTTCGACATCACCAACGCCTGGCTGCAACTGGGCTTCGTGCGGAAGCGATTCGGCGTGCAGACCGAATTGTTCAGCTCCAGCCCCGATCGCAAGCCCTTTGTCGTGGGAGCCGCGACCACACTGGAACCACGGCTGACCGGCAAGCGGAGCGATGCCCAGCTGCGGCTCTTCTGGCGGCGCCGGCCGGACGATCTCGGCCTTCGAGTGGATGCCCTCGTCAGCCGCACCGCGTGGAAGGGCAGCGGGGTCGACGACCAGATTCGTCAGGGCGGGGTGGTGGTCGGCTGGCGGACCCCCACGTTCGGCATCAACGCACGGGCGTTCAACCGGTCGCGCTGGACCCCCTGGGATCTCCGTGCCGAGGCGGGGTGGACGCCGGTCGGACCGCTGAGCGCCTCGGGCGAGGTGGGTTACCAGAAGCACGACCTGGGGCGGCAGAGCCGGTGGGTGGCCGGGCGGGCAGGGCTGGCGCTGCCGCTCGGATTCGATCTGGCCGCGACCATCCGGACCGGGTCGTTCGTGTCGGCCCCCACGATTCTGACCGAGAAGTCACAGACGCTGACCGACTGGCAGGGGACTCTGCGCTGGCAGCGTCCCTGGGCATTGCTGGAGGTGGGCTACGGCCGCAGCGACGGCTTCCAGTCGCTTGCGTATCGGGCGTTCACCCCGGTGGTCGCCTCGTTCGATCCCGCGCCTGCGACCAACTGGCTCACGGTCGGCTGGCGGCTTGCGCCCCGGAAGTGGCTCACCTTCGAGGGATGGTACAGCGACCCGACGGGCAAGCTCATGCCCGAGGGGGTGCCGGCCACCCACTCCCTCACTACCGCGACCATCCGCTCGAAGTTCTGGCGCCGTTTCCGCAGCGGTATCTTCGACCTGAAGGCCCAGCTCGCCTACGAGAGCTGGGGGGACGGGATCCTGGGGCGGGACAGTCTGGGAACGCCCGTGAAGCTCGACGGCGCCTCGTTCTGGCGGACGGAGATCGAGATCCGGCTCGACAGCTTTCTGCTCTACTGGGACCGCTACAACCTCGCCGCCAGCAAGAAGACCTACGTCCCGGGCTTCCCACTCCTCCACGGCGGGACGAGCGCCACCTTCGGGGTGAAGTGGGAGTTCAGCAACTAGTGCCGACCCGCTCCTCGCGGGTCCGCCGTCCCTACCCCTAACCTCCATTCGCGGCTATACTTCGCCCCCTTCCTGCAACCCTGGATGGAGCAATCGGTGCCCTACAGCATGACGGGGTTCGGGGCCGCGGAAGGCCCGGTCGGCGGAGGTCGGATCCGGGTGGAGATCCGGACGGTGAATCACCGGCACTTCAACCCCGCCCTCAAGCTGTCGCACGACTTCTCCGGGCTGGAAGGAGAATTGCGCGAGCGGCTGCGCAAGGATTTCGACCGTGGTCACATCGCGGTCGGCGTGTACTGGTCGGAGGCCCCGGAGCGGCACACCGCCGGGTTCACCGTGAATCTGGAGCGGGCCCGCGCGGTGGCGCTGGCACTCGGCGATCTGCAGCGGGCGCTGGGCGTGCCGGGGGAAGTCGATCTCGCGATGGTGGTTCGCCAGCCGGAGGTGATCGCGGCCGGCCGCGAGGAGGCGCCGGAGATCGCCTGGAGCGAGCTGGAGCCGATCGTGGCGCAGGCGATCGTCGAGTGCAAGGTGATGCGCAAACGGGAAGGGGGCGTGCTCGCCGATGAACTGCGCCACCGGCTGAGCCTGCTCGAGGCGGCCGGCACGCTCATCGGCTCCCGGGCCCCACAACGCCTGGTGCGGGAACGGGACCGGCTGCGGCAGTCGGTGACCCAACTGCTGGACGGCAAGGCGGTGGATGAGCAGCGCCTGGCGCAGGAGATCGCATTCCTCGCCGACAAGCTCGACATCACCGAGGAGCTGGTGCGGTTCGCGGCCCACATCGCCGCCTGCCGTCAGGCGCTCTCCGGCGACCAGCCGGTCGGCAAGCAGCTCGGCTTTCTGGCGCAGGAGCTTGGCCGAGAGGTGAACACGATGGGGTCCAAGGGCGCCGATGCCGAGATCCTGCAGCAGGTGATCGCCATGAAGGGCGAGCTGGAGAAGTTCCGGGAGCAGCTCGAGAATCTCGAGTGACGCCGCTCCTCGTGGTGCTCTCGTCGCCGTCCGGGGCGGGGAAGACCACGCTCGCGGAGCGGTTGCTGGCGGCGCGGGCCGACATCGGGCGCTCGATTTCGGCGACCACCCGCGCGCCACGGCCCGGAGAGGTCCACGGCCGGGAATACTACTTCCTCGCGCCGCAGGAGTTCGAGCGCCGGGAGCGGGCAGGGGAGTTCCTCGAGTCGGCCAGCTACGGCGGCTATCGCTACGGGACTCTCCGGGCGGAAGTGGACCGGCTGTTCCAGGCCGGCAAGCATAGCCTGCTGGTGATCGAAGTGGCCGGCGGGCGCCAGGTGCGGCTGCAGTTCCCGGGCGCGGTGCTGGTGTTCGTGCTGCCGCCGTCGGGGGAGGCGCTGGTGGCACGGCTCGCGTCCAGGCAGACGGAGTCGGCGGCCGCGCTCCGGAAGCGGCTGCAGATCGCGACGGACGAGCTGCGCGAAGTAGGCGCCTATGACTACGTGGTGGTGAACGACGAGCTCGAGCATGCGGTGCGCGAGCTGGGTGCGATCCTCGATGCCGAGAGCCGGCGGGTCACGCGGCAGGAGGGACTCGAGGGACAGGTAGACGCCATCCGTCGCGACGTTGCGGCGGCGGCGGATCGGCTGGACGCATAGGGTGTCATCGTGGGCGCGGCGGGGGATTCTCCCCCGGACCGCGTCCACCGGGTTCCCCCGGGGCGGGGCGGATCTTCCAGATGACGACGGCAACAACAGGAGCAGGCGATGAAGATCTACACCCCGACGGAAGCCGCCCGCCAGGCGGGCAACAAGTACCTCGGTGTCCTCGTGGCTGCGAAGTTCGCGCGGCACATGAATGACCTGCCGAAGGAACGGATCATCGAGAAGCAGATGAAGCTCACCACCCAGGCGCTGGAGGCGCTGGTGGTCGGCGACCTGCAGTATCGGATCTCCCGCCGGCGCCGTTCCGAGGCCTGACCGTGTGGGCCGGCCGCCACGTCGTCGTGGGCGTGTCGGGCGGGATCGCCAGCTACAAGAGCTGCATCCTCGTCCGGCGCCTCGCGGAGGCGGGGGCGCGTGTCGACGTGATCCTCACCGAGGGGGCCGCGGAGTTCGTGCGGCCCCTGACGTTTGAGGCTCTGTCCGGCGGTCCGGTCCTCAGCTCGCTGTGGACCCGGGATGCCGCGCTGCAGCACGTCCGGCTGGCACAGCAGTCCGACCTGATCATCGTCGCACCGGCCACGGCGCACCTGGTGGCGCGGGTGGCCCAGGGCCTCGGTGACGACCTGCTCTCCACGCTGCTCCTCGCCCGGACGGCGCCGGCACTCCTTGCTCCGGCGATGAACGACGCGATGTACGCCAACCCCGCCACCCTCGCGAACCTCGCGCTGCTCCGGCAACGGGGGTTCGCGTTCGTGGGCCCCGAGGTGGGCTCGCTGGCGGAGGGTCCCTCCGACCGGCCGGGCCGGATGAGCGAACCCGAGGTGATTCTCGCCCACGGAGCGCGGCTGCTCGGCTCGGGCGGGTCGCTCGCGGGCCGCCGGGTGGTGATCACCGCCGGTCCCACCCGCGAGCCGATCGATCCCGTCCGGGTGGTGACCAACCGCTCGAGCGGAAAGATGGGTTACCGCCTCGCGGAGGCCGCCTGGGAACGCGGCGCCGAGGTGCTCCTCATCAGCGGGCCCTCGGCAGAGGCGGTGCCGGTCGGCGTCACCGTAGAGCGGGTGGACACCACCGCCGAGATGACCGCGTCGGTTGCGGTGGCGCTGCCCGGGGCGGACGTCCTCATCATGGCGGCCGCTCCGGCCGATTTCCGCCCCGCCAGGCCGGCCGACCGGAAGCGGCCGCGTGAAGAGGGCGCGCTGGCCATCCCGATGGAACCGACGACGGACATCCTGGCCACCACCGCGGCGCTTCGCAAGCGCGGCAGCGTGATCGTCGGCTTTGCATTGGAGACCGGGGATGCGGCCGCGCGGGGCCGCGCCAAGCTGGTCCGCAAGGACCTCGACCTCATCGTGGTGAATGACGCACTCGAGGCGGGGGCGGCGTTCGAGGTCGAGACCAACCGGGTGCTGATTCTCACCCGCGAGGGCGGGGAAATCAGCGTGCCGCTTGCCGACAAACGTGAAGTGGCCGAGCGGATCCTCGATGCCGTCGAGGCGCGGTATGGACGCTAGACTCGCACGCTATCTCCGGCAGCAGGTAGAGCTGGGTGGCGGCGAACTCTATCTCGACGAGCCGCTGGCCGACCTGTCGCGACGCATCGCATCGGCGCCGAGCGCCGGGTCTTCCTCTCCCGTTCCCGAACCAGAGTCCATGCCGCTAGGGAAGCCTGCGCCGAGTCGTCGGGATGATCCGTTGCCCGCAGGGGCCTCCCGCTGGATGAAGGACCTGCCGGCTATCCCCGGCCCCGGACTCACGATCGTGCCGCCCGATCCCGGGCTACTCGGCGACGAGGTGTCGCAGCTCGACTCGCTGGAAGCCGTGGCGGCGCTGATCGGCGGATGCCGGAAGTGTGTCCTCTGCCAGGGCCGGACCCACACGGTGCCGGGGGAGGGGAATCCGGCGGCGAAGCTGATGTGCATCGGCGAGGGGCCCGGCGCGACCGAGGACGAGACCGGCAGACCGTTCGTCGGCGCCGCCGGGCAACTGCTCGACAA
This sequence comes from uncultured Gemmatimonadales bacterium, assembly GCA_963825065.1. GTDB lineage: Bacteria > Gemmatimonadota > Gemmatimonadetes > Gemmatimonadales > GWC2-71-9 > JADJOM01. The sequence continues at coordinate 51,334 of CAWGRU010000013.1, read as the reverse complement.
GATGCTCGCCGCGATCGATTGCCCCCGGGAGACCGTCTACATCGCGAACATCGTGAAGTGCCGGCCGCCCCAGAACCGCAAGCCGCTTCCCGATGAAGCCGTCGCCTGCCTGCCCTATCTCCACCGTCAGATCGCTCTGGTGCGCCCCAAGGTGCTGCTTGCGCTTGGGGGCACCGCCGCCGAGCACTTGCTCGGCGTCAGGCGGTCCCTTGGTGATCTCCGGGGCCAGGTCCATCGCTACGCCGGGATACCTCTCGTGGTGACCTACCACCCCGCTGCGCTGCTGCGCAATCCGAACTGGAAGAAGCCGACCTGGGACGACGTGCGGATCGCTCGGCAATTGCTCGATCTCTAGCGGCTCGGCGGGCGACAGGTGCGAACGAGTGATATCAACAACTTCCACAATCGTCCACATCGAACGCTCAACACGTGTGCAAATCTTCGTTCGTTGACCGCGACCGGCGAGCGTCGTAGCATTCGCTGTCACTCTCCGTCGCCGCGAACCCTGTTCCCGCCATCCGCCCCATGACCTCCATTCCCTCCCTGGGCAGCATTGTCGCCGGCAGCGGCCATCCGGAGGGTCACGTGCGTGGCGCGCCGTGGAGCAACGAGGCCGAGCAGGCGGTGCTCGGCGCCATGCTGCTCGATCAGGACGCCTCGCTCCGGGGGGTGGAGCTGCTGGATGACGCCCTCTTCTACCGCGAGGGGCATCGTCGGCTGTTCCGCGCCATGCGTCGACTCATCGAGCGACGGGTGGTCATCGACCACATCACCCTTCGGGACGAGCTGGAACGCAAGAATGAACTCGAGGCGGCGGGCGGCGAGAACTACCTCGCCGAGCTGCTGGATGCGGCGGTCACCGCGGCCAACCTCGAGGCGCATGCGGCCATCGTCCGGGAGAAAGCGACCCTCCGGCAGCTGATCGAGACCTCGACGGCGATCGTCTCCCAGGCCTACGAGGGGGCGCTGCCAGCCAGCGAACTGCTCGACGAGGCCGAGTCCCGGATCTTCCAGATCTCGCAGTACCGGAAGGCGGAGGGGTTCTCCCGGCTCAAGGAGATGCTCTGGCCGACGATGGAGCGCATCGAAAAGCTCCATCAGGCCGGTAAACAGGTTACCGGGGTCCCCAGCGGCTTCAAAGACTTGGATGAGATGACCACGGGCTTCCAGCCCAACGATCTCATCATCGTTGCCGCCCGGCCCTCCATGGGGAAGACCGCCTTCTGCCTGAATCTCGCCGCGCACGCGGCAGAGACGGGGAAGGGCGTCGCGGTCTTCTCGCTGGAGATGAGCAAGGAGTCGCTGGTGCAGCGGCTGCTCTGCGCCGAGGCGCGGGTCGACAGTCAGCGGGTGCGGCGCGGCTCGCTCTCCGATACCGACTTCACGATGCTGGCGCGGGCGGCGGGGGTGTTGTCGAGCTGCCCGATCTGGATCGACGATACCCCGGCGCTGACCCTGCTCGAGATGCGCTCCAAGGCCCGCCGGCTGCGGATGGAGAACGACGTCGCCCTGATCGTGGTGGACTACCTGCAGCTCATGCGGAGTCCGAGCTACGCGGAGAACCGGGTCCAGGAGATCTCGGACATCTCGCGCTCGCTCAAGGCGCTGGCGCGTGAGCTCGAGGTCCCGGTCATCGCGCTGTCGCAGCTCTCCCGCGCCTCCGAGCAGCGCGGCGGGGACCGCAAGCCGATCCTCTCCGACCTGCGCGACTCGGGCGCGATCGAGCAGGACGCCGATCTCGTGCTGTTCATCCACCGGCCAGAGATGTACGAGCCGATGGACAAGGACGGCAACAGCAACGAGGGCCGGGCCGAGCTGATCGTCGCCAAGCACCGCAACGGGCCCACCGGTCACGTGGACCTCTACTTCCATAAGCAGTTCACCCGTTTCGCCAGCATGAGCGATCGGGAGGAACCGGAGTACGCCTAGCAATGGCCAGGGCCAGATCGGTCTATCGCTGCACCGAGTGCGGGCACGATCACCCGAAGTGGGTCGGCAAGTGCGAAGCCTGCGGCGCCTGGAACGCAGTCGCCGAGGAGCCGGTGGTACTGGCCACGCCGCACCGGGCGACTGGCGGCGCCCCGCGGCGGGCCGGGGGCCCGGTGGCGGTACCGGCCCGGCTGCGGGACATCGAACAGTCCCGGCTGGTGCGCTGGACGACCGGCATGGCCGAACTCGACTTCGTGCTCGGGTCGGGGCTGGTCCCCGGTTCCATGACCCTCGTCGGCGGTGAACCGGGGATCGGGAAATCGACCCTGCTGCTGCAGGCGGCCGCGCGGCTCGAGGCCACCGGCAAGCGGGTGCTCTACGCCAGCGGCGAGGAATCGCCCGAGCAGGTGCGGCTCCGGGCGGAACGTCTGCTCGAGGATGCCGGCCCGGTGCATGTCCTCGGGGAGACCCGGCTCGAGGCCATCCTCGATGCCTCACAGGCGCTCGGTGCCGATCTGCTGGTCCTCGATTCGATTCAGACCGTGTATACCGATCTGCTCGAGGGGGCGCCCGGCAACGTGGGTCAGGTGCGCGAATGCGCCGCCCGCCTGATGCGCTTCGCCAAGGAGACGGGGGCCGCGGTGATCGTGGTCGGCCACGTCACCAAGGGGGGTGGGATCGCCGGGCCGAAGACGCTGGAGCACATCGTCGATACCGTGCTCTACTTCGAGGGAGAGGCGACGCTCGACCACCGGCTGCTCCGCGCCACCAAGAACCGGTTCGGCTCGGTGGACGAGATCGGCGTCTTCACCATGACCGGCCACGGGCTGGAGCCGGTCCCCAATCCCTCCGCGCTCTTCCTCGCGGCCCGCTCCGCCGGTACCAGCGGCAGCGCGGTCACCGCGCTCATGGAGGGCACCCGTCCCGTCCTGGTCGAGATCCAGGCGCTCGCCGCCCGGAGTGGCTACGGCACGCCGCAGCGGGTCGCCACCGGGCTCGATCAGAAGCGGCTCGCCGTGCTGCTCGCGGTGCTGGAGCGCCGCGGCGGGACCTCGTTCGCGGATCTCGACGTCTTCGTGCAGGTGACCGCCGGAGTTCGCCTGACGGAGCCGGCCTCCGATCTCGCGGTGGCCGCGGCGCTCCTCTCGAGCGTGCTGAATCGCCCCTCTCCGCCCGACGCACTCTTCCTGGGCGAACTCGGTCTGGGCGGGGAGATCCGCCCGGTCGGGGGCCTGGAGCGCCGGCTGGTGGAGGCGGGACGGCTCGGCTTCCGCCGGATCTTCGTCTCCGGACGCACGGCGGGGCAGGTCGCGGGCCTGACGATGGTCGGGCTCGATCACGTGGAGCAGCTGGCAGGCGCGCTTGCCGCGTGATGTCGGCGTCGTGATCGTCGCCGCGGGGCAGGGCACCCGCCTCGGGGGAGCGGTGCCCAAGCAGTACCGCGAACTGAGCGGGGTGCCGATGCTGCTGCGAGCGCTCCGTCCCTTCGTGGCGCACCCCGAGGTGGCCCACACGGTGGTCGTCCTCCCTCCCGGCGACGCCGGCAACCCGCCCCCCTGGCTTGCCGAATTCCTCGGCGCGAGTCTCACGGTCGTCGCAGGGGGCGTGGAACGGAGCGACTCCGTGGCCCACGGCCTGACCGTGCTGCCGGGCGCCTGCCGCATCGTGCTGGTGCACGATGCGGCCCGGCCGTTCGTGGAACGGGCGACCATCGATGCCGTCATCGTGATCGCACGCCACGGAGAAGGCGCGGTGCCGGCCGTGCCGCTCGGCGACACGCTGAAACAGGCCCACGATGCACGCGACGGTGGCCCGACCGGCCACCCCCTGGTGCGGCGTACCATCCCCCGGACCGGTCTCTGGCGGGCCCAGACGCCGCAGGGGTTTCCCCGCGCGCTGCTGGAGGAGGCGTACGCGCGGGCTCGGCATGAGGGGGAGCGGGGCACCGACGATGCCATGCTGGTCGAGCGTCTCGGGGCCCCGGTGCGGCTGATTCCCGGCTCCGACACTAATTTCAAGGTGACGTCGGAGGCCGACTTCCGGATCGCCGAGGCCATGCTCGACTCCAGTCGCCGGGCCGCCGAACCACCGAGTCAGGTCTGATGAATCACATCCTGCTGGTCTGTACCGGGAACACCTGCCGCAGCCCGCTGGCCGAGGCGATCCTCCGGCGAAAGCTGCTGGAGCGGAACGTGGACGGGGTGATGGTCTCCTCCGCCGGGACGGGCGCCTGGGACGGCGCCCCGGCGAGTGAGGGTGCCTACCTGGTTGCGCTGGAGCACGGACTGGATCTTTCCGCCCATCGCGCCCGGCTGCTGACCCGCGACGTGGCGGTTTCGGCCGATGTGGTGCTGACCATGGCGCGGCACCATCGCGCTCGCGTCGAGCAACTCGGCGTCACCTCACGGGCCCACCTGCTGGGCGAGTTCGCGGGCCGCCAGGGCGCCGACGCCGAAGTGCGTGATCCCTTCGGTGGTGACCTCGAGGGCTATCGGGAAACCTTCGAGGAACTCGACGGCATGCTGGACGCGGTCGTCCAACGCCTCGAGCGGGAACGCCTCGGTGATCGGCGGTAGGAGCAGGGTCCTCGCGATCCTCGGCGACCCCGTCGCCCACTCGCTCTCGCCCGCGATGCACAACGCCGCGTTCCGGACCCTCGGGCTGGATGCGGTGTACGTGGCGCTGCGCTGTTCCTCCGCCGACCTCCCCGGTCTCATGCGCGCGCTGGCCCGCTCCGGTGGTGGCGGCAACGTCACGGTGCCCTACAAGGAACTCGCGGCCCAGAGCGTGGACCAGCCGAGCGACCGGGTGCGCGGCCTCGGCGCCTGCAACACCTTCTGGGGCGGCGATGGTGCGGTCCGGGGCGACAACACCGACGTCGATGGGGTCCTCGATTCGCTGGCCCGGCTGGACGCACCCGCGACAGCCTGGCTGATCGCCGGCACCGGGGGTGGGGCCCGTGCCACGGTGGCGGCGGCGGCGACGCGTGGCGCGCGGGTCGCCATTCGCTCCAGGGACGCCGCGAGGCGACAGAGCTTCGAGGCCTGGTCCCGCACGCAGGGTGTCACGATCGCCACCCCCGCGGAGTGCGAGGTGCTGATCAACACCACTCCCCTCGGGCTCCGTGCCGGCGACCATCTGCCGCTGGCCCACGAGGAGGCGCCCCTCGCGCTGGTCGCCTTCGACCTGGTGTACCATCGCGGTGAGACGCCGTGGATCCGCCTCATGCGGCAGGAAGGGTTGCGCGCCAGCGATGGCCGGGCGATGCTCGTCTCCCAGGGCGCCGCCGCCTTTCGCCGCTGGTTCCCCGATGAGGACCCGCCGGCGGAGGTGATGCGCGCCGCCGTGAACGATGCCCTTCGCTGAGCTGACTCGAATGGCCCGGGCGGCCGAGCAGTGGCTGCTCCCCGGCGAATGCCTCTGCTGCCACGGCCCCGTCGGGGTCGCCGACCCGCTAATCTGTCCCCCCTGCCAATCCCGCTGGCGCCGAGTCCCGTTTCCGCAATGCGAGCGTTGCGGCCAGCCCGCCTCGGCTGTCGCGAGCGGCTGTCGCATCTGTGCGGCATGGCCGGACGAACTCTGCCGAGCCCGCAGTGCCGTCTGGTTCGACGAGGGCGCGCGATCGGCGGTGCACCAGTTGAAATACGCCGGCTGGTGGCGGGTGGCCGAGCCGATGGCGCGTCTGATGGCCCGGCTCGAACCGTGCGGAGGGGCGGGCGTTCTGATTCCGGTGCCGCTCGGCGCCGCGCGGGCCCGGCGGCGGGGCTACAACCAGGCCGAGCGGCTGGGGCGGGCCCTGGCGGGGGCGGCTGGAATGCCGCTCCGGACCGATCTGCTGGCGCGTTGCCGGGACACCCGGACCCAAACCGCGCTCGCGCCGGAGCAACGGCGTGCGAACGTGGCCGGGGCGTTCCAGGCCGGGCCGGTTCCACGGGACATCCGGGTCGTCCTGATTGACGATGTCTTCACGACGGGGGCCACACTGGTCGAGGCCGCACGAACGCTCGCGGAGGCTGGAGCGGGAGCGGTGGAGGCGGTTACCTTTGCGCGGGCTCTGCCGCCGGTCTGGTAGCGATCACCATCATGGGAGAAATCATGTCCGTCAAAGTCGCCATTAACGGTTTCGGCCGCATCGGCCGCAACGTCCTCCGCGCCGCCAAGACCATTGGAGCGAAAGAACTCGACTTCGTCGCGGTCAACGACCTGACGGACACCAGAACGCTCGCGCACCTGCTCAAGTACGACTCGGTGCACGGCCGCTACCCCGGCACCGTCGAGGCGAAGGGCGATGCCCTCGTCGTCGACGGCGACACCATCAAGGTGTTCGCCCAGAAGGACCCCGGGACGCTGCCATGGAAGGATCTGGGCGTCGATATCGTGCTCGAGTCCACCGGCATCTTCACCGAGCGCGACAAGGCGGCCAAGCACCTCGAAGCCGGAGCCCGCAAGGTCATCATCTCCGCGCCGGCCAAGAACGAGGACATCACGATCGTCTACGGCGTGAACCACCTGAGGTACGACCGGGCCAAGCACCACGTGATCTCCAACGCCAGTTGTACTACCAACTGCCTGGTGCCGGTGGTGAAGGTGATCCTGGACAACTTCGGCTTCGTCAACGGCTTCATGACGACCGTCCATTCCTACACCAACGACCAGCAGATTCTCGACCTGCCGCACAAGGACTTGCGCCGGGCACGGGCGGCCGCGGTGTCGATCATCCCGACGACCACCGGGGCCGCCAAGGCCACCAGCCTGGTCATCCCGGAGGTGAAGGGCAGGATCGACGGCGTGGCCCTGCGGGTTCCGACGCCGGACGTCTCGCTGGTCGACCTGACCTGCACGGTGGAGAAGAGCGCGACCATCGAGACCGTCAACGAGGCCTTCCGCGCCGCTGCGAAGGGGGCGCTCAAGGGGGTGCTCGCCGTGTCGGACGAGCCGCTGGTGTCGGTGGACTACATCGGAAACCTCTACTCCAGCACCGTGGACATCGCCCTGACCAATGTGATCGATGGCAAGCTGGTGCACGTCTCGTCGTGGTACGACAACGAGATGGGGTACTCCGCCCGCTGCGTGGACCTGATCCGCTACGTCGCCGCGCAGGCGTAGGGTCATGAAACGCTCACTGCGCTCGCTCGAGTCTGCGGCCCTCGACGGACGCCGGGCCCTGGTGCGGGTGGACTTCAACTGCCCGGTCAAGGACGGCGTCGTGTCCGACAACACCCGGATCCGCGCCTCGCTGCCCACCATCCGCTACCTGCGGGAGAAGGGCGCCCGCGTGGTGTTGCTTTCCCACCTCGGGCGACCCAAGGGGGTCGATCCGAAACAGAGCCTCAAGCCCTGCGCCCTCGAGCTGGAGACGCTGCTTGGTGCCCCGGTGACCTTCATCGACGATCCGATGAGCCCCGATGCGATCCAGGTGACGAAGCGCCTGGCGCGCGGCGGCGTGGCCGTGGTCGAGAACACCCGCTTCCACGGTGGTGAGGAAAAGAACGATCCCGAGCTCGCGCGGATCTTCGCGGGGCTGGGCGATTTCTACGTCAACGATGCCTTCGGTTCGGCCCACCGGGCCCACTCCAGCACCGAGGCGGTCGCCAAGCTGCTGAAGCCTGCCGTGTCGGGGTTCCTGATGGAGAAGGAGCTGGAATATCTCGGCGGCGCGCTCGACAACCCCAAGCGGCCGTTCATCGCGGTGCTCGGCGGCGCCAAGGTCTCGGGCAAGATCGATCTCATCGAGAACCTGCTGCCCCGGGTCGACCAGATCCTGGTCGGCGGGGCCATGGCCTGCACCTTCTTTCGCGCAATGGGCCTGGAGACCGGCACCTCGCTGGTCGAGGAAGACCGGGTCGCGATGGCCAAGTCGCTGATGGAAAAGGCCGGCGCCAAGCTGGTGCTCCCGAAGGGCGCCGTGATCGCGGAGAAGCTGGCGGCCGGCGTGCCCACCCGCATGGTTGCGCGCGACCAGATCCCCGCCGGCTGGGCGATGTTCGACATCTGTCAGGACACGGAGCGGGACTTCGCCGCGCGGATCGGTGGCGCGAAGACCGTCGTGTGGAATGGCCCGATGGGCGTCTTCGAGACGCCCCCCTTCGATCACGGCACGCTCGCCGTTGCCAAAGCGATGGCTGAGGCCACGGGGAAGGGCACCATCACGATCGTGGGTGGCGGGGACTCGGCGGCCGCGGTGGCCCAACTCGGCCTGGACGCCCGCATGAGCCACGTGTCGACCGGCGGCGGTGCGTCGCTGGAGTTCCTCGAAGGGAAAGTGCTCCCCGGAGTCGCCGCTCTCGACAACGCCTGACCGGCAGCCCGTGACGGGCGGGCAGCCGCCTCCCCGCCGCGGGCGCATGGCCAACCAATGCGACCTCTCGTTTTCGCCGCCAACTGGAAGATGCACGTCGCGCCGGCGGAAGCTCGCGCCTACGCCGAGCACTTTCTCCGCCTGGTCGGCGAGGCGCCCGGCCGTTCTCTCTGGTTCTTCCCGCCTGCCGTCTCGCTGGAGGCGACCGCGGCCGCCTTTGTGGGGCGCGGCGATATCCGCGTCGGCGCGCAGGACGTGCACTGGGAGCCGAAGGGTGCGTTCACCGGCGCGACCTCCGTGCCGCTGGCTCGAGGCGCCGGCGCGACCGGGGCGCTGGTGGGGCACAGTGAACGGCGGCACGTCTTCGGCGAAACCGACGCCGAGACCGGCCGGAAGGTGCTCGCGCTGCTCGGCGCCGGGCTGACGGCCACGCTCTGTGTCGGGGAGAAGCTGGCCGAGCGCGAGGCGGGCGACACGGAGGCGGTGTGCCTCCGACAGCTCCGCGCCGGACTCGCCGGGATCCAGGCGGAGGGGTGGCCGCGGCTGCTGATCGCATACGAGCCGGTCTGGGCGATCGGCACGGGGAAGAATGCGACCCCGGAGGATGCGGCCCAGGTGCACCGCGCCGTGCGGACCGAACTCGCCCGACTGGGCGCACCCGGGCGGATTCCAGTACTGTACGGCGGCAGCGTGAATCAGGGCAACGTCGCCGCGCTCATCGCGCAGGACCAGATCGACGGAGTGCTGGTGGGCGGGGCCAGCCTCGATCCGGCTGGCTGGGCAGCCATCGTCGGGACGTCCTGAAGGCGGCGGGCGTCCGCAGGTGGTGGCCCCTACCGTCAGGGGTGGCGGGTCGCTAGACTTTGCCGGCTTCCAACGGATCGATCATGTACGCATTTCTTCTGACTCTGTTGATTCTCGACGGGCTCCTACTCGCGGCGGTGGTGCTGCTGCAGGCGGGCCAGGGCGGCGGTCTCGCCTCCATGGGCGGCGGCACGACCGATCTCGTCGTCGGCGGTCGCCAGGCGGCGACCCTGCTCACCAAGATGAGCTGGATCTGTGGCTCGCTCTTCCTGCTGCTGGCGCTGCTGATTTCGCTGGTCGCGCCGTCGCGCGGCGGGTCGAGCAGCGAGGTGCTCGAGCGGCTGCGGCAGTCTCAGCCGGCTCCCCAGCCGACCAACCTCCCGATCGAGACCCAGCCGGTTGCACCGGCGGCGGGCGCTACGCCTGGAGGCACTCCGGTCGAGGGTACTCCCGCGGCACCGACCCCGGCCAAGCCCACGCCGGCCCCGGCCAAGCCCTCCAACTGACGCCGATGACTGAGCGTTCCGGACGCGGGGGATCGGCATGACCGATCGCCCCGCGTTTGTGCTGCTGGAGGACGGTACCTGGTACCCCGGGACCACCTCCCGCCCCCTCGAGGCGGCCTACGGGGAGGTGGTGTTCACCACCAACCTGAGCGGTTACGAGGAGGTGTTCAGCGATCCCAGCTACCTGGGCCAGATCGTGGTGATGACCGCGCCGATGATCGGCAACTACGGCGTGAACCCCGACGACATGGAATCGGGCGGGCCGAAGATCGCCGGTGTAGTCGTGCGCGAGCTGGCCCGACGGCACTCCAACTGGCGGGCCACCCGCTCCCTGGATGATTGGCTGAGTGAGTCCCGGATTCCGATCCTGGAGGGCGTCGACACCCGCCGGCTCACCCGTCACATCCGGGAGCGCGGGGCGATGCGCGGGGTGATCGCCGAAGGACGCGAACCGTCACCGCAGCTGACACTCCGACTGATGGAGTCGCCCTCGATGGAGGGCCTCGATCTGGCGTCACGGGCCACCGTGGACGCGCGGTACAGCGAAGGCAAACCGGGCGGCCCGCACGTCGTGGCGTACGATTACGGCATCAAGCGCAATATCGTCCGGAAGCTCGGCGCTGCCGGGTGCCAGGTTACGGTAGTCCCGGCCCAGACGCCCGCCGCAGCCGTTCGCGAACTGCAGCCCGATGGACTCTTTCTCTCTAACGGCCCGGGTGATCCTGCCGCCGTCGGCTATGCGATCAAGACCATCAAGGAGCTCACGGCGACCGGCCTGCCGACCTTCGGTATCTGCCTCGGCCACCAGTTGCTCGGACTCGCCTTCGGGGGAGAAACGGTCAAACTTCCCTATGGCCATCGAGGGGGCAACCAGCCGGTGCGCGATCTCGCGACTGGGCATGTACTTATCACGTCACAGAACCACGGATTCGCGGTGGCGGGAGAAGAGAAGGGCGTTCCTGGAGCGCCGGCTCTCGAGGTCACCCACATCAATCTGAACGACCAAACCGTGGAAGGCGTTCGCCACAAAGAACTTCCGGTGTTCGCGGTGCAGTACCACCCAGAAGCGTCGCCGGGACCCCATGATGCCTACCCGCACTTCGACGAATTCCTGCGTCTGATGAAGGTCTGACCCCCCGTTGGTGGCCCAACCCCTTGACAGACAAGGGGTAAGGTCGTAGTGTCTCAAGCAATCTGGCGCCCCTTCCCTGGGGCGCCGGGCGCGAAGACCCTCGGGGGAACGCATGACCAAGGCCGATCTCGTCGAGCGGGTGACCGAATCCATCGCCCGTACCGCCGGTCCCATGATCTCCAAGAAGGACTGCGCCCGAGTCGTGGACGCTTTCCTCGAGGCGGTCAAGGAAGCCCTGAAGAATCAGCACAATATCGAGGTCCGAGGTTTCGGGACCTTCAAGATCCGGCGGCGGAAGACCCGGATGGCGCGAAATCCCCGCACCGGCGATCCGGTCGAGGTAGCCGCGCGTCCGGTGCCGGTCTTCAAGCCCAGCAAGGAGTTGCGGGCACTCGTCGCGGACGAGCCCTTCGTCCCCGATCCCAACGACACGGGCAACGACGACGATTGAACGAATCTCCTGCAGGCGAGCCTGGACGTCCCTTCGGGGCGGGTCGATGACCCGCCCCGACGTGTCTTACCCGTCGGCATCGCTATCTTTGGCCTCATGACTGTTCGGGTTCTGCTCTTCGCCTCCTACGCAGACCTCGCCGGGACCGGCGCGGTCGATTTGCGGCTTCAGGCGCCGTCGACGGTGCGAGATCTGCTGGTGCAGCTTCGCAGCGCGCTCCCGGGCGCCGACGCGCTTCCGGAGCGACCGCTGGTCGCCGTGAATCAGGTGCACGCCCGGCTCGACACTCCGGTTCGAGACGGGGATGAGGTGGCGCTGCTGCCACCCATGGCGGGGGGCTGACCGGGATGACGAGCATGCTTACCCGCTCCGGCATCGACCTCGGCGCATTGGTGGCCGCGGTGAGCGGCCCCGATCGGGGCGGCATCGCCACGTTCCTTGGCCTGGTCCGCAACCACCATGGGGGCCGGGAGGTGCTGCGGCTCGAGTACTCGGCCTACGAGCCGATGGCCGAGGTCGAGACCGCGCGTATCGTCCGGGAGGCGGAGGCCCGCTGGCCGGTGCGGGTGCTGGTGCGGCACCGGTTGGGCGAGCTCGCCATCGGAGACGCCGCCGTGGCCATCGCCGCGGCAGGGGCGCACCGGGCGGAGGTGTTCGAAGCCTGCCGCTACGTGATCGAGGAGTTGAAGCACCGGGTACCGATCTGGAAGAAGGAGTACTACGCCGACGGCACGGTAGTCTGGGTCGATCCCACCGCGGGTCACCTCGCCGCCACGGAGCCGACCGGCACCGGAGGCAGTCGATCGTGACTCCGGACTCCAAGCGCGGATCGGCTGCGGAGCCGGTGATCGACCGGCTCGGCCGCCCGCTGACCAGCCTCCGCATCTCGGTGACCGACCGCTGCAACATGCGGTGCCGCTACTGCATGCCGGAGGAGGACTATGTCTGGCTCCCCCGCGGGTCGATTCTCACCTTCGAGGAGATCGATCGTCTGGCCGGCATCTTCGCCGCACTGGGGGTCGACAAGCTCCGCCTCACCGGAGGCGAGCCGCTGCTGCGGCAGGATCTCCCGGTGCTGGTGTCGCGGCTGGCCCTGCACGAGGGGGTCACGGACCTCGCGCTGACGACGAACGGCATCCTGCTCGCGGGTCAGGCGGCGGCGCTGCACCACGCCGGACTGCGCCGGGTCACCGTCAGTCTCGACACCCTGCGGCCGGAGCGGATGAAGGAGTTCGCCCGCTCGGCCCGGCATGAGGATGTGCTGACGGGGATTCGTGCGGCACAGGCGGCGGGGTTCGGCCCGATCAAGCTCAACTGCGTCGTGATCCGCGGCTACAACGACGACGAGCTGGTCGACCTGATCGAGTTCGGCCGTACCCGGGGATGCGAGATCCGGTACATCGAGTACATGGACGTCGGCGGCGCGAACGGCTGGCGCATGGAAGACGTCGTGTCCCGCCGGGAAATGCTCGAGCGCCTGACTGCGCACTACGGTCCCATCGAGGCGCTGCCGGAGAACCAGAGCAGCTGGGCACCGGCCGAGCGGTTCCGGCTGCCCGACGGCACGGTGTTCGGGATCATTGCTTCGACGACCGAGCCGTTCTGCCGTACCTGCGACCGCGCGCGCCTCACGGCCGATGGCCACTTCCTGCTCTGCCTCTATGCCGAGCAGGGCCTCGATCTCCGACCCCCGCTCCGGGGAGGCGCTACGGACCTCGAGATCGCCGCCCTGATCCGCGAGGCATGGGAAGGCCGAACCGACCGGGGCGCCGAGCAGCGGGCGGCGTCGCTGGAGCGGGGTGCGCTCTACCAGCTGTCCACGCTTCGAGCCGACCCGCGCAAAGAGATGCACACCCGCGGCGGCTGAGCAGTTCCTTCACGCACACCTGGACTCAAATGGCTCTCCACGTCGCCCTGATCGAACCGAAGATCCCGCCAAACACCGGCAACATCGCTCGCGTGTGTGTCGCCACGGACACGCCGCTGCATCTGATCGAGCCGCTCGGGTTCAGTCTCGATCATCGCGAGGTGAAGCGCGCGGGGCTCGACTACTGGGACAAGGTGGACCTCTGGGTGCATCCCAACTGGTTCCGCTTCCGCGACGCCATCAGCCGGGATCGCTGCATCTATTTCTCCGCCAACGCCTCCCAGGATTACCGCGACGCCCCCTATTCGGCGAACAGCGTGCTCATCTTCGGCAGCGAGGACGACGGGTTGCCGGCGAAGATCCTCGAGAAGCACCCCGAACGCTGCTTCCGCATTCCGATGTCCGGGGAGGTGCGCAGCCTGAACCTGGCCAACGCCGTCAGCGTGGTCCTGTACGAGGGGCTTCGGCAGCTCGGCATCGCGCATGGGCCACCGCCGGTGCTGGACTTGGAGGAGGAGGAGCCGGAGGAGGTGAACGGCAACGTGCTGACTCCGCCGCCATCGCCCAGGCCGCGCTCTGGCCGCCCCGGCGCAGGGCCGGGCGGTGGTGGCGGGCGTGGCCGGGGCGGCAGGGGGCGAGGTGGTCCGGGCCGCGGCCGGCGTCCCTGACCGCGAGGCGCATCGCGACGATCGAACCACCCCTGACCTCGGCCCCGAATTCCGGCGGTGAGCACGGTATTCCGCGCGAGGTGGTTCACGGTTCGGGGCTTTGCCGGGGCTCCGGCGCGAAGTAGCTTTCCGGCGCCTGAGCGCGGGTCCCTTCGACGGGTCGCGGCGGGCACCAACCCATACCCCGCACGCACTCATGTTCAACAAGATCACCGTGGTCGGCGCAGGCAATGTCGGCGCGACCGCTGCCCAGCGCGTCGCTGAGAAGAACCTCGCGCGGACCGTCGTCATGGTCGACGTCGTCGACGGCGTGCCCCAGGGCAAGGGTCTCGACCAGTGGCAGTCGGCCCCCATCGAAGGGTTCGACAGCCGAATCGTCGGTACCAACGGCTACGAGGCGGCGGCGGGCTCGGAGCTGTTCATCGTCACCGCGGGAATCGCGCGCAAGCCTGGCATGAGCCGCGATGACCTGGTCAAGACCAACGCGGGCATCGTCTCCTCGGTCGCAAAGGAGATTGCCCGCGTCGCGCCGCAGAGCATCATCATCGTGGTCTCCAATCCGCTCGACGTGATGTGCTACGTCGCCATGAAGGCCAGCGGCTTCCCGCGCGAGCGGGTGCTGGGCATGGCTGGCGTGCTCGACACGGCCCGCTACCGGGCGTTTCTGGCGGAGGCGCTCGACGTCTCGGTGGAGGATATCCAGGCGATGGTGCTTGGCGGCCACGGTGATACCATGGTGCCGCTGATCTCCTACACCACCGTCTCGGGCATCCCGGTCACCCAGCTGATGGCCCGGGACAAGCTCGACGCGATCGTCACTCGCACCCGCAACGGCGGCGCGGAGATCGTGAACTTTCTGAAGACCGGGTCCGCGTACTACGCCCCGAGCGCCGCCGCCGTGCAGATGGCGGAGGCAATCGTGCTGGACAAGAAGCGGATCCTGCCCTGTGCCGCCTGGCTCACGGGCGAGTACGGGCTCAAGGATGTGTTCTGCGGGGTGCCGGCCAAGCTCGGGCGCAGGGGACTGGAGCAGGTGCTCGAGGTGACGCTCACCGCCGACGAGCGGGAGGCGCTCCACAAGAGCGCGGCAGCGGTCGCGGACACGATGAAGGCGCTCGCGTGATGTCGTTCTGGCGTTCGACGCTCGGCAAGAAGGTGGTGATGGGCGTGACGGGCCTGATCATGATCGGGTTCGTGGTCCTGCACATGCTCGGGAACCTGCAGGTCTTCATCGGGCCGGTGAAGTTCGACGCCTACGGCGCCATGCTCCACGGTCCGCTGCACGAGGTCACGCTGCTGCTGCGGGGGATCCTGCTCGTTGCGGTGGTCCTGCATGTCGTTGCGGCGGTGCAGCTCACCCTGCTGGACCGGGCGGCGCGGCCGGTGGGCTATGCCCGGAAATCGCGGCAGGCCGCGACTCCCGCATCGATGACCCTCCGGGTGGGCGGCGTGGTCCTGCTGGCGTTCATCATCCTCCACCTGCTGCACTTCACTACCGGCCAGTTGCATCCCGATTTCATCGAGGGGGACGTCTATCACAACGTGATC
The DNA here is from genome assembly GCA_963825065.1 of uncultured Gemmatimonadales bacterium. GTDB lineage: Bacteria > Gemmatimonadota > Gemmatimonadetes > Gemmatimonadales > GWC2-71-9 > JADJOM01. Next base: position 36,131 of record CAWGRU010000013.1, on the reverse strand, counting down.
AGCGGGCTGTCGCAGCCGCTGGTCGCGCTGCTGTACATCGTGGCGATGGCCGCACTGGGCCTGCATCTCTATCACGGGGCCTGGAGCAGCCTGCGATCGCTCGGTGCGACCCGGCCTTCCCCTCATCCGCTGCACCGGCCGATCGCCCGGGTGATCGCCGGTGCGGTCTGGCTCGGCTTCACGATCATCCCGGTGGCAGTGGTGCTGGGCTGGGTGCGCTGAGTGCTGCGGTGCCGCCCGGCTGGACGGCGCCCCAAGTCCTGAGAAAGAGCACGGCATGCAACTCGATTCCAAGACCCCTTCGGGGCCCCTCGCGGAGAAGTGGGACAAGCATCGCTTCGAAATGAAGCTGGTGAACCCCGCGAACAAGCGGAAGTACACGGTCATCGTGGTGGGGTCCGGTCTGGCCGGCGGCTCCGCGGCGGCGACGCTGGGCGAGCTCGGCTACAAGGTGAAGTGCTTCTGCTTCCAGGATTCACCGCGGCGGGCCCACTCGATCGCGGCGCAGGGCGGGATCAACGCCGCCAAGAATTACCAGAACGATGGCGACTCCATCTGGCGGCTGTTCTACGACACCATCAAGGGCGGCGACTTCCGCGCCCGCGAGGCGAACGTCTACCGGCTCGCCCAGATCAGCGTCAACATCATCGATCAGTGCGTGGCGCAGGGCGTGCCGTTCGCGCGCGAGTACGGTGGCCTCCTGGCCAATCGCTCCTTCGGCGGGGCCCAGGTCTCCCGGACCTTCTACGCCCGGGGCCAGACCGGCCAGCAGTTGCTGCTCGGCTGCTACCAGGCGCTGGAACGCCAGGTCGCGGCGGGCACCGTGACGATGTTCCCGCGGACCGAGATGCTGGACGTGGTCCTGGTGGATGGTGTGGCGCGCGGCATCGTCACCCGCAACCTGGTGACCGGGCAGATCGAATCGCATGCGGCTGACGCGGTCATCCTCGCGACCGGCGGCTACGGCAACGTGTTCTACCTCTCGACCAACGCGAAGGGGTGCAACGTCACCGCGACCTACCGGGCCTACAAGCGCGGCGCGGCGTTCGGCAATCCCTGCTTCACTCAGATCCATCCGACCTGCATTCCGGTCAGCGGCGACTATCAGTCGAAGCTCACGCTCATGAGCGAGTCCCTGCGCAACGACGGTCGCATCTGGGTTCCCAAGGCGAAGGGCGACAAGCGCCCGCCGGCCCAGATTCCCGAGAGCGAACGGGACTACTACCTGGAGCGGAAGTACCCGAGCTTTGGCAACCTCTCGCCCAGGGACATCGCGAGCCGCGCCGCCAAGGAGGCGTGCGACGAGGGTCATGGAGTCGGCCCGGGCGGGCTGGGGGTCTACCTCGACTTTGCCGACGCGATCAAGCGGGTCGGCGAGCAGAAGGTGCGCGAGCGCTACGGCAACCTCTTCGAGATGTACCAGCGGATCACGGACGAGAATCCGTATCAGACGCCGATGCGAATCTTCCCCGCCGTCCACTATGCGATGGGCGGGCTGTGGGTGGACTACAACCTGATGAGCACCATCCCGGGCCTGCACGTGCTGGGCGAAGCGAACTTCTCCGATCACGGCGCCAACCGCCTGGGTGCCAGCGCGCTCATGCAGGGGCTGGCGGACGGGTATTTCGTGATTCCGTACACGATCGGCGACTACCTCGCCACTGCCACACTCCCCAAGCTCGACCCCAGCCATCCCGCCTTCCGCGCAGCCGAGGCGGAGGTGGCCGCGCGCACCAGCCAGCTGCTCGGCATCCAGGGCAAGCGGACGGTGGATTCCTTCCACCGTGAGCTGGGCAAGTTGATGTGGGAGAACTGCGGCATGGCCCGCTCGGCGGAAGGGCTCCGGACCAACCTGCAGAAGATTCCCGCCCTCAGGCAGGAGTTCTGGCAGAATGTCAACGTGCCGGGCAGCGGGTCCGAGCTGAATCAGTCGCTCGAGAAAGCAGGCCGGGTGGCGGACTTCCTGGAGTTCGCGGAGCTGTTGTGTCGCGATGCGCTCGAGCGGGAGGAGTCCTGCGGCGGCCATTTCCGGGTGGAGTACCAGACTCCCGACGGCGAAGCCCGCCGAGACGACGAGCGGTTCTGCCATGTGTCCGCGTGGGAATACCAGGGCGCGGACCAGGCCCCGCGGATGCACAAGGAAATGCTCGAATTCGAAAACGTGCACCTGAGCACCAGGAGCTACAAGTGAACCTGACGCTCTATGTCTGGCGCCAGGCGGCGAGCCGAGCGGCCGGCGCGCTGGTGCGGTACGACGCGCCCAACGTCAGCCCCCACATGTCGTTCCTGGAGATGCTGGACGTCGTCAACGAAGGGCTGATCCAGAAGGGCGAGCAACCCATCGCCTTCGACCACGACTGCCGCGAGGGGATCTGCGGATCCTGCGGCATGATGATCAACGGCGTGGCGCACGGGCCCATGAAGGGAACCGCCACCTGCCAGCTCCATATGCGGAGCTTCAAGGACGGCGACACGATCTACATCGAGCCCTGGCGGGCGCGAGCCTTTCCCGTGGTGCGGGACCTCGTGGTCGATCGCAGTGCGTTCGACCGCATCGTGGCTGCCGGGGGCTTCGTCGGGGTGTCCACCGGCAGCGCACCCGACGGCAACGCCATCCCGGTACCCAAGACCGACGCCGATGCCGCGATGGATGCGGCGCAGTGCATCGGCTGCGGCGCCTGCGTCGCCGCCTGCCCCAACGCCTCCGCCATGCTCTTCACCTCGGCCAAGGCGGGGCACCTCGGTATGCTGCCCCAGGGGCAGCCGGAGCGGATGCGGCGGGCGCTCGGAATGGTCGACGCCATGGACGCCGAGGGATTCGGCGGGTGCACCTGGCATGGCGAATGTATGGAGGCGTGCCCCAAGAGCATCTCCATCGACTGGATCGCCCGGCTGTACCGGGATTACATCACCGCCAGCGTGACCCGGCGCGAGGAGAGCGCCGTCGAAGTCGCGATCTGATCCGCAGTCTGTGCGCACCGTCGCGGCCCGGTCGTCACACATACGCCGGGCCGCCCGCATTTCCAACGCTCTCGTCGACGTCGCCATGACTAAGTCGCTCGCTCGGGCGGGCCCGCTGCTGCTGCTCCTCTCGAGTGCCACAGCAGGTCTCACCGCCCAGGCGAGGCCCTGGGCGGTGCTCATGGGGCAGGGCATCGTGGCGCTGGACCGGGTAGACCCGGTGCCGGGCGGGGGCACGCTCGATGAGGTCCGGGTGACCCAGCCCCTGCTGATGCTCCAGGCTGGAGCGCTCGGCGGGCACCTGCGATTCACCGGCACGCTTGACCTCGAGGGGGCCACCATTCCGCACGGTGTGCTGTTGCCGGGCGGATGGGGCGAGGGGTTCAACGACCGGCGGCATCCTCACACGTACGCCCACGAGGTGATGCTGTCGGGGGTCAACCTGCTGGGGGGATACGCAGGAGGTGTGCGGCTGTCACTCAGCGCCGGGAAGGGCTTTGCGCCTTTCGGCTCGGACGACCCCATGAGCCGGCCGGTCTACCGATATCCGGTGAACCATCACCTGGCCCAGATCCTCGAGCGGGCGGTTGGCATCGCGGGAGTCCGGGCCGGGCCGGTGGTGCTCGAAGGGAGCCTCTTCAATGGCGATGAGCCGGAGCGGCCGGGCCAGTGGCCGCTGTGGTCGCGGTTCGGCGACTCCTGGTCGGTACGAGTCACCATCTTGCCGGTGTCAGGGATCGAAGTTTCGGCATCGCGGGCCAAGGTCCACTCCCCCGAGCACCGGCCCGGGGCAGGGACCGATGCCTGGAAGTGGCACCTCGCCGCCCGGCTGAATCGCCCGGTTGGCGGAGTGCGCACCTATGGGCTGGCGGAGTGGGCCCGGACGGAAGAGGCGAGGGGCTTCTTCGTGTTCACCAGTCTCCTGACCGAGGCCGCGGTGCAGACCGGCCGGCACCGGCCCTACTATCGCTTCGAACGGAGCGATCGGCCGGAGGATCTCCGGACCCTGGACCTCTTTCGCTCGGTTCGGCCACATCTCGAAAATTCGATACTCGGCATCACCCGGTTCTCGTTGCACACCGTGGGCTACGGGTTCAGGATCGGGCCCATGGCGAGCCCGTTGTCGGTGGAACCGTTCGTCGAGGCGACCTTCGGAGCCGCGCGCAACCTCAACGGCGGAGTTCTCACACCGGAGATCCTCTACGGTTCCCGCCGAATCCACGCCATTGCAGTGGGGGTCCGCGCCGCATGGCGAATGGGGGGACACCGGATGGGGCGCTACGGCGCGCTGCTGGACAGCGACCGGGCGCCTGAAATGGCGCCCGGGCACCCGATGTGAGGCGGGCCACGGCCTTTCGGCAGAGTTCACCCATACTCGTTGAACTATGAGAATTCCGCGATTCCTCCCGAAGCTCAGTCTGGCGACGCTTGTCGTCGTCGCCTGCGGGGGTGGAAATGCCGTGGCGCCACCGCCCGATGGCAGCATCACCCAGGTCGCTGGCGACGGGCAGAGCGCGACGGTCGGCTCCGCGCTGCAGGCATACCAGGTCAGGGTTACCGGCCCGGGGGCGGCACCCACGCCGGGTGCGACTGTACGGTGGTCGGTGATGTCGGGCGGCGGGACAGTCAGCGAACCGACCACAGTGACCGATGCTGCCGGCCTGACCAGCGTCACCGCAACGCTGGGGACCACGGCGGGCCCGCAACTCGTCCGGGCGGTTTCCCCCGGCATCTCCGATTCCCTTGTGACCTTCCTGAGCACGGGAACGGCGGACGTCCCGGCGCAATTGAGCAAGTTCGCCGGCGACGGGCAGTCGGGGCCGAAAGCGCTCACTCTTCCTGCGGCCGTCACCGTCCGGGTGGTGGATCAGTTCAACAACGGAGTGCCTGGGGTGACGGTCAACTGGCTCGTCACCCAGGGTGGCGGAACGGTGGCATCGCCCACCACCGTCACCAGCACGACGGGGCAGGCAAGCGTGGCCTGGACGCTCGGTGACAGCAACGGCACCAACACGATAACGGTCAGCGCCGCCGGATTGCCAGCTGTGACCTTCACCGCCACGGCGGTTGCCGCGTTCTCAGTGCTGGGAGGCGGTGCGAACGTGCCGGAGCGGTACGGCTCCGACCTCTGGGTCGCCGACGGTTACGCCTATTCCGGAACCTGGTACGGCCCCCGGACCACGGGCGGCCCGGTCGGGAACGCGGTGAAGATCTGGCGACTCTCCGTGTCCGGCGCGCCGGTCCTCGCCGATTCGATCATCGTGCCGGGCGTCGCAGACATCAGCGATATCGAGGTATCCTCGGACGGTCAGTGGCTGGTCTTCACGACCGAAGGCGGGAGCCAGGCTGGCCTCTATGCCTATAGACTGACTTCCCCGGGCGTGCCGGTCTTCCAGGCCAAGGCACTGGTCCCGGAAGGCCTCCACACCGGTACGTTGGCCGTGATTGGCGGAACGCTCTACGCCTTCACCGCCAAGGATCCCTCGAGCTGCGCCCTCCGGATCTTCAATCTCTCGCAGGCCGCCAGCGGCACGATCACCGTGGCCAGCTCGACGCCGATACCCGACAACTACTGCATCCACGACAGCTTCGTCCGTGACGGCTACGCCTTCGTCTTCGCGTGGAATTCGGGACTCTACGTCTTCGATGTCGGCAATGGCGCTGCGGGTGGCAGCCCGGCGTTGCCGAAGCAGATCAGTCATACCACGGGCTTCGGCGGTGAGACCCACAATGGCTGGTGGTTTCACAACCCGACCAACGGTGAGAAGAAATACCTGTTCATCGGGCAGGAGGGTCCCGGTGCCGTCGGCAGCGCCTCCTCCGGTGACATTCACGTGGTTGACGTCTCGAATCTCTCCGCCCCCGTCGAGGTGGCGAGCTTCCACATCCCGGGCGCAGGCGTCCACAACTTCTGGATGAACGAATCGGCCCAACGCCTGTACGCGGCGTACTACAATGGTGGAGTGGTCGCGCTCGACGTGTCCGGAACGCTGAGCGGGGATCTCTCATCACGCCTGATCTCCCAGATCAAGCCCGGGGGTGGCGGGCAGACCTACGTCTGGGGCGTCATGCTCTACAACGGGTCCCTCTACGTCAGCGACATGCTGTCGGGGTTCTGGCAGCTCAGCGCTCCCTAGCAGCATCCCCACAACCGTCACGACCCTCACGGCGGCTCACCCAGGGCCGCCGTTGTCGCGTGAAGGAGTTCCAGCCGCAGACCAGCTCGTCCAACCGGGCCGTCCCTTCCCCCTGTCAGGCGCTACTGTCAATCCGGCACGATTGCTTGCCCTGGCATCCTTCAGCCCATGCCCGCGGACCGCAGAGCGCGGGTCGCCGAGCTGAAATCAGCCCGGCCCGGGCCGCAGCCGGCGGCCGAGTCACTGCCGATCTCCGCCGGTCCTGGATCTGACGCCGGTCTGACGGGAGGCGAGCATATTCGCGGCGTTTCGGCTGTCGCCGGGTGGCGGAGGCGTGCCCGGCGTCTCTCAGGACCACTCATTCGCGGGGGGCGAGATCGTGAGCCGATGGAGCGACATCATTCTCGCCCGGCGTTCGGGGGAGTCTCCTGACGGCGCCGACGGGGCTCCGTGGGGGCCATGGTATGCGGTGCCGAGCACCGCGGGCATCCAGGTTCGGGTGAAGCGGAACCGGATCAACGGGCAAAGCGAGCGCGAACTGTACGCCTGGGCGTATGAATTCAAGACTCAGCTCCCCCGCCCGATCAGCTTCCAGTACCGGGTCCAGCCGTCCAGGGAGGGGCCGTTTGACCGACTGGTTCGCCGCATGGCACCGGGAGAGGTGGTGCGTGGCTCGGTGGTGCTCCCGACCAGTGGCCCGGTCTGGATCGACGCCGTGCTGATCGGGGATCGTTGAGCGGTTGACGTTTCACGAGGGTGCCGGGACATTCCTCCGGTCTGCTCTCCCCCGGGGTCTCCGTGCCGCGTGCTCTCCGTCTGTCGCAACTCTACCCGTTACTGCTCATTGCGGTCCCTCTCGCCGCCCAGTCTCGGCGGGCCGAACCGCCCCCGGCCGGATGGGATGAGGCGGTGCGTGCCTTCGACACCCTGCTCGGAGTTGACAGCGTCGTGGGTGGCAGTCTGGTCGCGCTGCGACAGGGGAGAGTCGTCGCGCGCCACGACGCCGGGTTCCAGGACCGGGCCGCCGGGACGCCGACCGGTGCACGCACGATCTTCCATTGGGGTTCGATCACCAAGACGCTCACCGCCGTCGCCATCATGCAGCTCCGGGACCGCGGGCTGCTGACTCTCGACGACCCGATCACGAGGTGGGTCCCCGAGCTCCGTCAGGTACACAACCCGTACGGCTCGATGGACGCGATCACCCTGCGGATGCTGCTGTCCCACTCGGCGGGATTCCAGAACCCGACCTGGCCCTATCGCCAGTACGCCAGCTGGGAGCCGTTCGAGCCGACGCGCTGGGAGCAGCTGGTCGCGATGATGCCGTACCAGGAGATCCGCTTCACGCCGGGTTCCCGGTACAGCTACAGCAACCCTGGCTATGTCTATCTTGCGCGGGTCGTCGAGGCGATCACCGGCGACCCCTGGCAGTCGTACGTCTACAAGAACATCTGGACTCCGCTGGGGCTGCACGAAAGCTATTTCAACACCACACCCTACCATCTCGCCGCGTTTCGCTCGAACAATTACACCCTCGTGAAGGATTCGAGCGGGGTGGAGCGGGTAGTCGACAACGGCCGGGAATTCGATCCGGGCATCACCATTCCGAACGGGGGCTGGAATGCTCCCGTCGGCGATCTGGCGCTCTGGCTGACCTTTCTCACGGGCGCGACCGGGGGAGACAGCGTGCGGGCCCGGCTCTTCGACACCGTGCTCACCCGGTCTACCCTGACGGAGATGTGGCGGATCGTGGTGCCGACCGGTGAAGCCGCTGGCGAGGGGGTGGGGCTCGGCTTCTTCATCCGCAGAGTGGGCGCGACCGAGGTCATCGGACACACCGGCGAGCAGGCGGGTTTCCGCTCGTGGATCTATTTCAACCCGGCGAGCCGCGCGGCCGTCATCGCCTGCGTAAACACCACCGACGATGCCCGGCCGGAGGAGTCCGGCCGGGCGTTCCTCGCCGCTCTGCGCGCGGCGGTCGGTACCCTGGCTCCCTGAACCTCTCCGGACCCTGCGCCTCGTGGCGGCCCCAACTCTTCGGGGCGCGCAGTGGCGGCATCGCGGCCGCCGACCACCCGAAACGCCCGGCGGTCGCTGCACGACCACCGGGCGTCGGTTCCAGCTCAGGGGCGAATCTCCCTCAGGGTGTCGGCGCCGCCTTCCAGCCGTTGTTGCCCGGAATGAAGTCGGGGAACTGCCCGTCAGGGTTCACCGTCGCGGCGAGAACCTGCTTGTCGGCGGTGATGACCGCCGTGTACTTGTCGCCCTTGTACCAGATCTCGACCGGGAACTTGTAGAGCTGAGTCGTGTTGTCGGCGAAGGTGAGCCGCAACTCCACCGGCATCACCTGCTGGCCCGCATTGCGCAGGTAGACCCTGACCTGCGTCTTCCCGCCTTCGTCCGGCTGCTGGGCCACGGAATCGACGGCCTGATCGAGCGCGGCCGTGGTGAAGAACCAGCCACGCCAGAACCAGTCGAGGTCGCGGCCGGAGACATCCTCCATCGTGCGGAAGAAATCGGCGGGCTGGGGGTGCTTGAAGGCCCAGCGGCGGGTGTATTCGCGGAACGCGGCGTCGAAGGTCTCCGCACCCAGGATCTTGTTGCGCAGGACATAGAGTCCGAGGCCGGGCTTGATGTAGGCCAGGGCGCCGAGGTTCCCTTCGGTCCGGAAGCGGTTGGCGTACGTCATGATCGGCTGAGCGGTCGGCGCCTGGTCGTTCGCCATCGCGAAGCGCCCTTCGCCGATCCGGCGCCGGCTGTCATCCCGCTTGAAGTAGCCTTCTTCGGAATAGATGTTGATGAAGGTATTGAAGCCCTCATCCATCCAGGCATAGCGCCGCTCGTCCGAGCCGACCACCATCGGGTACCACATGTGCCCGATCTCGTGCGTGATGACGGAGTAGAGGCCTTCCTTGCTGTTGTCCTTCGCCTCCATCGCGACCATCGGATACTCCATGCCCGAAACCGGTCCCTCCACCGCGGAAATCTGCGGATAGGGGTAGCGGAGCCAGCGGGTGCTGTATTCCTGGATCGAGGCGCGGGCCATGTCGGCGCCGTCCTTCCAGGTGTCGATCGCGGAGGGGCGGTAGTACGCGTTGGCAAGGATGCCCTGCCAGCCGCTCGCGTCCCACAGGTACTCCGGACTCGCCGCCCAGGCCACGTCCCGGACATTCTGAGCCTTGAACCGCCAGGTGAGGGTGCCGGTTGTCCTGGGCCGGGCCGCGCCGGAGGCAAGTTCGGCCCGGGTGATGATGGGCGTGATGGTGTCGGACTTGACCGCCGCTGCGAGCCGGGCGCGTTGGGTGGCGGTGTAGACCTCGAGGGGGTTCTGCACCATGCCGGTGCCGGCCACGATGTAGCCTGCGGGCAGGGTGACTTCGTAGTTGAAGTCGCCATACTCGAGGTAGAACTCGCCCTGGCCGAGGTACTGCAATGTGTTCCAGCCATTCACATCGTCGTAGACGCACATCCGCGGATACCACTGCGCCAGCTCGAACAGCGGGCCATCGTGCCCCATCCGGTCGGCGCCATGCTCCGGGATGACGAATCCGTACGTGAGGTCGAAGATGGTGGTGCTTCCGGGGGCCAGGGGGAAGGCCAGCTCGACCTCCATCATGGTGTCGTCCACCCGGGTCTTGACCGGCACCGGCCGTGGTGCCAGCTGGCCAACCTTGCCGCGGCTCGGCCGCAAACCGCTCTCCAGTGACTGGGTGAAGCTCTTGATCTGGAAGCCGCCATCGAACCCAGCGCCGCCGAAGCGGCTCTCCTGCGCGTTCAGCAGCGACCCGACGCTCCCCTTCTTGAACAGATTCTGATCGAGCTGCATCCAGACGTGACGCAGCGTGTCGGGCGAGTTATTGGTATAGCGGATGGTCACCGTGCCGTCGAGCCGGGGTGCCGCGGTATCCAGGGTCGCCTTGATATCGTAGTCGGCTCGCTGCTGCCAGTACTTCGGGCCGGGTGCCCCGCTCGCGCGGCGCAGGTCATTCGCCGGCGGCAGGGCGAGCGGACTGAAGATCCCGGTGTCGGCGGCGGGGGCCCGCAACTCACGCTGGGCCGGCGGGGCCGGCCGGGAGATCGTCGGCGGGGCGGGTGTTGGTGGCGGCGGGGGATTCTGAGCGGCGAGCGGAGTGGCAATCAGCAAAGTGAGAAGGAATGCGCGCATGATCCGTCCTGAAGGAACAGAGAGGGCGGGCCCGCGGGCCCACCTGGGGATTGGACTGCCGTCTCTGACGTACGGAATGTAACCGTGGTTCCAGCGGCTGCTGCCACTAGCGGCTGCCCCTCGTATCTGGCCGGACAGAATGTCACGCACGGTGACCGACAGCACAGGGCTCTATCTCACCCGTGGCCCGCTGCAATGGGCCATCGATCACCGCCCGGTATCGATCGGCCGGCAGCCGGAGTGCGACATCACCCTGGGCGGCGAGAAGGTCTCCCGCATCCACGCCTACGTCGTTCCAACGCCCAGCGGACCGCTACTGGTCGACCGGAGTCGGCTCGGCACGGTGATCAATGGCGAACAGGTGAACGCCCCCTGGGTACTGGCCGAAGGGGATCGGGTCGAGGTCGGAGGCGCGCTGCTCCACGTGGAACGACGCACCCCGGCGCCGCACGAGCCCCAGCCACCGACTCGGCATTCGCCCGCTCGACTCTGGGGCTGGATTCGGCGCTATGGTCCGTCCGAAGTTCTCGGGACGGTGGCCGCGGTGGGGGCGGCGGTGGCGGTCCGCGAGGCCACCGGCTCGACCGCGATTGCCGCCTATGCGGGGACCATCGCCGAGACCACGGTCTTCTACGGAATCCTCTTCCTGCGGGAGAGCATTCGCGAGGCGCACAGGGCGGGCCTGGTCGGCAGGCCCTATGGCACCCGTGACCTGATCCCGGTACTCCACAGCCTGGTGATGGAGTTCGGGATTGCGGAGGCACTGGATGTGGTGCTTTTCAGGCCGGCCTGCCTAGCGGTTGGGATCAACTGGATCGGGGGTACGCTGGGTGCGCTGGCCGGAAAGCTCGCGGCGGATCTCGCCTTCTACGGCCCGGTACTCACCGTCTATGAGTGGCGGTTGGCTCGGCGGACCGCCGCCAGCCACGCCGATCATCGCCGTCGCACCACCGCGGGGCACCGGCTGGAGGCCCAGCGGCGGGTGAATGGTTGAGCCGACATTGGGCCCGGGGTGGGGGACACAGCGAGGGCGGATCCCGGGGATCCGCCCTCGCTTCGTCGTGCGCCCGCGCGTGGAAGACTATTTCCACATCACAATTAGAGCCGCGGCAGCGTGACGCCGGTCTGTTTCTGGTACTTCCCCTCCTTGTCCTTATATGAAGTCTCGCAGATGTCATCCGCGTCGGCCTCGAAGAAGAGGACCTGGCAGATCCCCTCGTTGGCGTAGACCTTCGCCGGCAGCGGCGTGGTGTTGGAAATCTCGAGGGTGACGTGGCCCTCCCACTCCGGTTCGAAGGGCGTCACGTTGGTGATGATGCCGCAGCGCGCGTAGGTGGACTTTCCCACACAGATCGTCAGCACGTTGCGGGGGATCCGGAAGTACTCGACCGAGCGCGCCAGCGCGAAGCTGTTGGGCGGGACGATGCAGACCGGCCCCTCGAACTCCACGAAGCTCTTGCTGTCGAATTCCTTCGGGTCAACGATCGCCGAAAGCGCGTTGGTGAAGATCTTGAACTCCGGGGCGACCCGCATGTCGTACCCGTAGGAGGAGACGCCGTACGAGATGACCCGGCGGCCGGACCCATCCAGCTGGCGCACCTGCGCCTCGGTGTACGGCTCGATCATCCCGGTTTCCTTCGCCATGCGGCGGATCCAGCGGTCGGACTTGATGGACATAGGCCTGGGGTTGGGTCTGTCGGCGCGGCGGCTCAGCGGCTCGGCGGCTCGGCAGGACGGGGGACGGGGCGTCGCTGGCCGCAGAATATAAGCCTCCCGTCGTCGCGAAACAGAGCAACCGGGGCCCGGCGACAATCGAGCGCCTTGAGGGGTACCATCCGGCGAGAGCCGCGGTTACCTTATTCGCGCCCCTAAGTGAAGGAATTCACGAGCGAGGCCCCCTTCCATGCTGCAGGCTTACATCCCGGTGTTGTTGGTGGTGGCGTTCGTCGTCGCCAACGCCATTCTCATGCTGGGGCTGTCCCACGTACTGTCCTCGTATCGACTGACCCCCATCAAGCTCGCCCCGTACGAGTCGGGCATGCCGGTCCTGGGCACCGCCCACGAGCGGTTCAGCGTGAAGTTCTACCTGGTCGCGATGCTCTTCATCCTGTTCGACATCGAGACCGTCTTCATGTTCCCGTGGGGAGCGGCGTTCCACCAGCTGGTCGAGATCCGCGGCCTGCTGCTGATCGAGATGTTCGTCTTCGTGGCGATCCTCGCGGTCGGCTACTTCTACATCTGGAAGCGCGGGGCCCTGCAATGGGACTGACACAACCGGAGGGCGGGGCGGGGACGGAAGTCTCCACGATGTCGCCCAACTGGGTGACCACCCGCCTCGATTTCCTCTCCAACTGGGCCCGTTCGAATTCGCTGTGGCCGATGCCCTTCGGCACGGCCTGCTGCGCCATCGAGTTCATGGCCAGCGCCGCGAGCCGCTTCGACCTGGCCCGGTTCGGGATGGAGCGGATGAGCTTTTCACCCCGGCAGGCGGACGTCCTCATCTGCGCCGGACGTCTGCCCTTCAAGCTCGCCCCGGTCATCCGCAAGATCTGGGACCAGATGCCCCAGCCGAAGTGGGCCATCTCGATGGGCGCCTGCGCCAGTTCAGGCGGGATCTTCGATACCTACACGATGGTGCAGGGGATCGACACGATCATCCCGGTGGATGTCTACGTCCCCGGCTGCCCGCCGCGCCCCGAGGGCCTGATCTACGGCATTCAGCTCCTGCAGAAGAAGATCAGGGGCGAGAGCTTCCTCGACGCCGATCTCCGCACGGAGCACCTGCTCGGGCCGGACGGGCTCTTCCTGCCGGCCCGCAAGATCGACGAGGTCTCCGAGCCGTTCGGCAACTCCGTGCACCAGACCCGCTCCGCATGACTCCGGCGTCTCCCTCGGTGGCCGCGCTCCAAGCCCGCTTCGGCGACGCGATCCTCCGGCACCAGGTCTCCTGCGGCGACACAATCGTGTACGTCGCGCCGGCGCGCGCCCACGACATCCTGGCCTGGCTGCGCGACGACCCTTCGCAGCAGTTCAACTACCTCACCGACGTCACCGCGGTCGAGTACCGGGACACCGAACGACCGCTCGAGGTGGTCTGGCAGCTCCGCTCCCTCGGCCGCAGGGCCGACCTCAGGGTGAAGGCCGAGCTGGACACGGCGCAGCCACTGGCGATCGACTCGGTCTACGATCTGTGGAAGGGTGCGGACTGGCTGGAGCGGGAGGCCTACGACATGTTCGGCGTCGAGTTCCGCGGTCACCCCGACCTGCGCCGGATCCTCATGTGGGAGACCTACGCGGAAGGCTTCCCGCTGCGGAAGGACTTCCCGCTGCGGGGCCATTTCAGCCGGGCGGAGCAGACCCGCCAGGCGCTCGGCTCCAATCCCGAGGCCCACTACTCGCTCGAGGAGCTGTCCATCGCCGAAGCGTATGACGACCTCCCGGCGGAGATGAAGGAACGGCTCCGGCAGGGCGAGCGGGGGATGGTCCGATGAGCACCCGTACCCTCGAAATGAGCCTGTCGACCCCGGGGCTCGACGCCCAGGGCCAGCCGACCCGCGTCCCGCTGGGGATCCAGCTCCCCGCCCACGAGGCCGCCCAGGACGACATGGGCAGCGAGCACATGCTCGTCAACCTCGGGCCCCAGCATCCGGCCACCCACGGCGTGCTCCGCCTGGTGGTGGAGCTCGACGGCGAGACGGTCATCCGGGTCGTCCCCCACATCGGCTACCTGCACTCGGGCTTCGAGAAGCTGGGCGAGTACCGCCATTACAACCAGATCATCCCTCTCACCGACCGCACCGACTACCTGAGCCCGATGGCGAACAACGTCTGCCTCGCGCTCGCGGCCGAAAAGCTGATGGGGGTCGAGATCACCGAGCGCTGTACGGTGCTCCGGGTGGTCGCCTGCGAGATCAGCCGGATCATCTCCCATCTGGTCTGGCTGGGCACCACCGGCATCGACCTCGGCGCGTTCACGCCGTTCCTGTGGCTGTTCTACCAGCGCGAACGCCTGTACAACCTGCAGGAGTCGTGGACCGGGGCCCGGCTCACGACCAGCATGACCCGGGTGGGCGGCCTGATGGCCGACATTCCGGACGGCTTCGAAGCGGGGCTGCGCGAGTTCTGCCGCAGCTTCCCGCGGACCCTGAACGAAACCGACGCGATGTTCACCCGCAACGCCGTCTGGATCGGGCGGACGCAGGGGGTGGGCGTCATCGACGGGGCGGACGCGACCAACTACTCGCTCTCCGGCCCGATGCTCAGGGCGAGCGGCGTGGACTACGATGTCCGCAAGGACCGCCCCTATCTCGGCTACGACTCCTACGACTTCGACGTTCCCGTCGGCGAGCATGGCGACATCTACGATCGCTACCGGGTGCGGCTCGAGGAGATGTACCAGTCGGTGCGGATCCTGGAGCAGGCCCTCGACCGGCTGGAGAAGCTCAAGGGGGCGCCGATCAACGTGGCCGACCCGCGCCTGATCCTCCCGCCGAAGCACCGGGCGATGAGCGACATGGAAGCGATGATCTACCACTTCAAGCAGGTGATGGAAGGGGTCAAGGCGCCGGTGGGGGAGGCGTATCTCGGCGTGGAGAATCCCAAGGGGGAGCTGGGCTACTACTTCGTCTCCGACGGCACCGCCAAGCCAGTCCGCTGGCGCATCCGGCCGCCGTCATTCATCAACCTGGCCTGCCTGCCCAAGCTCTGCGAGGGCGTGCTCCTGTCCGACGTCATCGCCATCAATGCCAGCATCGACATCGTCATGGGAGAGATTGACCGATGAGCGGTTCCGCCCACTCGGCCGTCCAGGATGAGAACTACCAGCCCGTCTTCGTCGGCGACACCAGGGCGAAGCTCGAGGCCCTGTTCACCAAGTATCCGACCAGGCAGGCCTGCCTCCTTCCCGCGCTCTGGATGGTGCAGGAACAGCGCGGCTGGATCTCGGAGCGGGCCATCGCGGAGATCGCGGACGTGCTCGGGCTGACGCCGGCCTACGTGAAGGGTGTGGTGACGTTCTACACCATGTACCACACCCACCCGGTGGGCAGGCATTTCATCCAGGTCTGCACCACCTCTCCCTGCAACATCTGCGGGGCGGAAGACGTGACCAGGGCCTTTCTCAAGCACACCGGCTGCGGCGAGCTGGGCGCCACCAGCGCCGATGGCCGCTTTACCGTCATTGAAGTCGAGTGTCTCGGCGCCTGCGGATTCGCGACGCCGGTCCTGATCGACGATGACTTCATCGAAGGCGTCACCCCCGAACGGGTCGCGGGGATTCTGCAGGGGTACAAGTAATGGGCTATCCGCATCCGAGCCACGCCAAGGAGACGCCGGTGCTCTCGAAGCACTTCGGCGATCCGGGCGCGCGAACCTTTGATGGCTGGGTCAAGCGTGGCGGGTACGAGGCGCTGAGGAAGGCCCTCGGCATGACCCGGGATCAGATTGTCGAGGAGGTCAAGGCCTCCGGGCTGCGTGGCCGCGGCGGCGCGGGCTTCCCGACCGGACTCAAGTGGTCGTTCATGGCGAAGGAGGTCGTGAAACCCCACTACCTGGTCTGCAACGCCGACGAATCGGAGCCCGGGACCTTCAAAGACCGGGAAATCCTCCGCTGGACGCCGCATCAGCTCATCGAGGGCTGCGCCATTGCCGCGCACGCCATCGGCGCCGAGCGGATCTACATCTACGTCCGCGGGGAGTTCACCTTCGAGCACAAGATTCTCACGGCCGCGGTCGAGGACGCCTACAAGAACGGCGCGCTGGGAGCGGACGTCTTCGGCTCCGGCCGGCGCATCGATGTCGTGATTCATCGCGGGGCCGGGGCCTACATCTGCGGCGAAGAGACCGCGATGATGAACTCGATCGAGGGCAAGCGCGGCAACCCGCGCATCAAGCCGCCGTTCCCGGCCGTCGCCGGTCTCTGGGCCTGCCCGACCACGATCAACAACGTGGAGACGCTGTCGGCGGTGCCGCATATCCTGATGCGCGGCGCCGAGTGGTACAAGGGGCTCAGCCTCAGCAGCCCCAAGAGCACCGGCACCAAGCTCATCTCGGTCTGCGGGCACGTGCAGAAGCCCGGCAACTACGAGATCGTCATGGGCACCCCCATGAAGGATCTGATCTTCGACATGTGCGGGGGGATGCGCCCGGGCCGCACTCTCAAGGCAGTGATCCCCGGCGGTTCGTCCGTGCCCATCATGACCGCGGCGGAGGTCGAGGACTGCGCCATGGACTACGAGGGCGTCGTGGCGAAGGGCTCGATGCTGGGCTCGGGCGGCATGATCGTGATGGACGACTCGACCGACATGGTCTACCAGGTGATGCGCCTGGCCCGCTTCTATGCCCACGAGTCCTGCGCGCAGTGCACCCAGTGCCGCGAGGGTACCGCGTGGACGACCAAGATCCTGGAACGGATCCTGGCGGGGAAGGGTCGGCCCGAGGACCTCGAACTGCTGCTCGATCTCGCCGACAACATGACCGGCAAGACGATCTGCGTACTCAGCGATTCCTGCGCGGCCCCGGTGGTGAGCGCCATCAGGAAGTTCCGTGGTGAATTCGACGCCTATCTCAACCGCATGAAACAGCCTGCCATGGTGGGCGCGTGACGGATCTCGTCTCGGTCACGATCGATGGCATGACGGTGCAGGTCCCCAAGGGGACCAGCATCATCGAGGCGGCCAAGCACGCGGGGGTGCTGGTCCCCCATTACTGCTATCACCCTTCGCTCCCCTCGCCGGCCGTCTGCCGGATGTGTCTCGTCGAGGTGGAAAAGGCGCCGAAGCTGATGCCGGCGTGCGTCACTACCGTGACCGACGGCCAGGTGGTGCACACCGACAGCGAGCAGGCGCGCAAGGCGCGTACCGGGGTGCTCGAGTTCCTGCTGATCAACCACCCGCTCGATTGCCCGATCTGCGACCAGGCGGGGGAGTGCGAGCTGCAGGACTACACCTTTCAGGAGGGCCGGGCCGGGACCCGCTACGGCGACTACGCCAAGCGCTACAACCCCGTCGAGGACTTCGGGCCGGACGTCCTGTACGTCACCAACCGCTGCATCCTGTGCACCCGCTGCGTGCGCTTCATGGACGACGTGGCCGGCACCCCGGTGCTGAACGTGTCGGAGCGAGGCGACCGGGCGTACATCGGCATTGACGAAGGCCAGCTCCTCGATCACCCCTGGGCGGGCAATGTCGTCGACCTCTGCCCGGTGGGCTCGCTGATCTCCAAGGATTTCCTGCACAAGGCGCGGGCCTGGGACCTCGACAGGACCGCGAGTGTCTGCACCGGCTGCTCGCAGGGCTGCAACATCACGATCGACACCCGCGACAACACCGTGGTACGGCTCCGTCCCCGCCCCAATCTCGACGTGAACCGGCATTTCATGTGCGATCACGGTCGGATGAACTACCGCTGGATGAATCGCGGCGACCGCATCGAGGCGCCATTGCTCCGGGATGGCAGCCGCCATGTCGCCACCGACTGGACCCCGGCACTCGTCCGCCTGGGCGAGTTGGCCGGGAAGATGGGCAACGCCGTCATCCTGGCGTCGGGCAATGCCTCGCTCGAGGCGCTGGGCATGGTGAAGGCGCTGCTCAGGACCCCCCGGATCACCGCGGCGGTGCAGGTGCCGCGGGCCGACACCGAGGAGCCCCTCGGCGGTGTGCCGAACCTGGCGCTCCGCAGAGAGCGGGCGGCCAACGGCGATGGTGCCCGCCTGCTCGGGTTCTCGAGCGACTGGTCCGCCGCGATCAAGGCGGCATCCGCCGCCGACCTGGTCGTGCTGCTCGACGTCACCCTGACCGACGCCGAAGCGGCGCTGGTCGGGGGCGCCGCGGCGGTGGTCGTGCTCGGCACCCTGCAGAGCCAGGAGCTGGCCGCCGCCCAGCTGGTGCTGCCGATCACGACGGTAGCGGAGGAGCACGGGACATTCGTCAATCGCGACCTGCGGGTGCAGCGCTACCAGCAGGCCCGCACCGCCCCGGGCATGGCGCGGCCCGCGTGGTGGGTTGCCTCCGAGGCGGGGCGATTCGAACCGAGCACCGCGGCGGAGGCGTTCTCCTTCGTCGCCGCGAAGATCCCCGCGCTCGCCGGGATGACCTACGCCGACCTGGGGCTCGGTGGGCGGGTGGGACAGGCGACCGCTGCCGTCCCCGCGGGAACCTAAGCCATGACACCGGAGCTGAAGGGTTTCATCCTGCTGACCGCGATCAAGCTGATCGTCGTGTTCACGGTCACGGTGGTGGGTGTCGCACTGCTCACCCTGATGGAGCGGAAGGTGTCGGCCTGGATGCAGTACCGGCTGGGACCGAACCGGGTCGGCTTCGGGGGGCTGCTGCAGCCCGCGGCCGACGGCGTGAAGAACATCATCAAGGAAGAAACCTTCCCCGGCACCGCCAACCGGGTGCTCTTCACCCTGGCCCCGACCTTCGCGTTCATCCCGGCGATGATGCTGGGCTCGGTGATTCACTGGGCGGCGCCCCTGCCGGTGAACTTCGACTTCACCCTGCCACTGCTCGGCGAGTTCCGCCACCAGGGCCTGATGACGATGGCCGTCATCGATGTGCCGGTGGGGATCCTCTTCGTGCTCGCGATCAGCTCGATGGGCGTGTACGGGATCGCGCTCGCGGGCTGGAGTTCGAACAACAAGTATTCGCTGCTCGGCGGCCTGCGGGCCAGCGCGCAGATGATCTCCTATGAAGTCGCGATGGGGCTTTCGCTCATCCCGGTGATTCTGCTGACCGGCAACGTCTCGTTCGGCGAAATCATCCGGGCGCAGCAGGAGCAGGTCTGGTTCATCATCCCGCTCGCGCTCGGCTGCTTCATCTTCATGGTCTCCGGCTTCGCGGAGACCAATCGCCTGCCGTTCGACATGCCGGAGGCCGAGTCGGAGCTGATCGCCGGGTACCATACCGAATACTCGGCCATGAAGTTCTCCATGTTCTTCATTGCCGAGTACTCCAACATGGTCACGGTGTCGGCGATGGTGAGCACCCTCTTCCTGGGCGGCTGGAGCATCCCCGGCATTTCGGTCGACCCCGCCCACCCGGGCCTCATCGCCACCCTGCAGCCCGGCGGGCTGGCCACGCTGCTCACCGGCCTGTCGATGTTCATCAAGGTGTGGTTCTGGCTCTTCTTCTTCATGTGGATTCGCTGGACGCTACCCCGCTTCCGGTACGACCAGCTGATGGCCCTGGGGTGGAAGGTGCTCATGCCCATCGCGCTCGCCTACATCATGCTGATCGCCTTGACCATCTACCTGGTCGAAAGCGTCGCGGGCGTCACCTCGATGTACGCGCGCATGGGGGCGCTGCTCCTGGTCAACCTCGCGCTGGGCTACATCGTGTTCATGGTCTTCGACCGTGGCCTCGTGATCACCGGTTCCCGCGGCGGACGCGCCGCGGGCGGCGGGCTCGATCGGGCGGCCTGAGGAGCATATGGCAATTGGTGTGAAGGTCATGAAGCGGCCGGTCAAGGACGTGAGTTATGTCCGGGCTACGCTCAAGGGGATGGCGATCACCTTCAGGAAGATGCTGGAGCCGAAGGTGACCATGCAGTATCCGGAGGAGAAGAGCGC
Organism: uncultured Gemmatimonadales bacterium; assembly: GCA_963825065.1. GTDB lineage: Bacteria > Gemmatimonadota > Gemmatimonadetes > Gemmatimonadales > GWC2-71-9 > JADJOM01. The sequence goes on along the minus strand of CAWGRU010000013.1, from coordinate 16,300 downwards.
GCCCGAGGCCGAGCGGGGCGCGTGGACCATCTCCCCGCGCTGGCGCGGCACCCACCGGATGCTGACCGACGAGCAGGGGCGCTCGAAGTGCGTGGCCTGCGGGCTCTGCCCGCAGATCTGCCCGGCCAACTGCATCAGGCTGGTGCCCGGGGAGGACGAGGAGGGCAATCGCTATCCGCTGATCTACGAGATCGACGAGTTCCGGTGCGTCTTCTGCGGCTACTGCCAGGAGGTCTGCCCCGAGGAGGCGATTCACGTCGGGGTGCACTACGAGAACGCCGAGTACAGCCGTGACCGCTTCGTCTATGACCTGGAGCGGCTGTCGTCGCAGACGCATCCGGTGTCGACCCTCTGGGATCCCACCGACCCGAAGGGCGAGTGATGATCGAGAAAATGTTCGGATTCTTCAGCGTCGTCGCCGTCCTCTCGGCGCTGCTGGTCGTGCTCATGCGGAACCCGATCGCCTGCGCATTCTGGCTGGTCTGTACCATGCTCTCGCTGTCGGGGATGTTCTACATGCTGCATGCCCCGTTCATCGGCGTCATCCAGGTGCTGGTGTACGCCGGCGCCGTCATGGTGCTGTTCCTGTTCGTGATCATGCTGCTGAACCTTGGCCACGACCAGGGCGACCTGAAGCGGGCGCCTGCCTGGTTCGTCGCGGTGATCCTGGTCGGCGCGCTGGCGTCGCAGCTGCTGCCGCTGGGCAGCTACTCCCGCGAACGGCTCGCCCTCGAGTACAGCCGCTCGCCCTTGCTGGCGGAGCCGGCGGTGGTCTTCGACTCGACCATGTACGCCGCGGGGATCGACCCGGTCAGGGCCACGGAGGCGCGCGGGGTGCCAGGCGACATCGCCAAGCCGCTCTTCGAGCAGTACCTGGTGCCGTTCGAGCTCACCTCCTTCCTGCTGCTCACCGCCATCGTCGGGGCAGTGGTGCTGGCCAAGCGGAGGATCTGATGCCCCTCGTTCCGACCGCGCTGGCGGTTTCCGCCATCCTCTTCTCGATCGGTGCCGCCGGCGTGCTGCTGCGCCGCAATGCGATCGTGATCTTCATGTGCGTCGAGCTGATGCTCAATGCCGTGAATCTGACCTTCATCGCCCTCTCGGAAGCCTACGGCCTTCCCGGGCAGATCTTCGTCTTCTTCGTCATGACGGTGGCGGCCGCGGAGGCCGCGGTGGGCCTGGCGATCATCCTCGCCATCTTCCGCCACCACAAGTCGGTGGACCTCAAGAACATCAACCTGCTCAGGGGCTGATGCACCTCACCATCGCCCTCATCCTGGGCCTGCCGCTCCTCGGCTTCGTGCTCAACGGCGCGCTCGCGCTCAAACGACCGGACGCCAAGACTGCCGTCTCGCTCATCGGGTCCGGCGTCCTGCTGGTCAGCTTCGGCCTGGCCCTCAAGCTGTTCCTGGAGCTGAGCGCCCTCTGGCAGGGCAGCCCGGATTCCGCCCAGATCGTCAGCTTCTGGAGCTGGCTCCCGGTCGGCACCCTGCAGGTGGACTTCGCGTTCCAGCTCGATCAGCTGTCGATGGTCATGCTGCTCGTCGTCACCGGCGTCGGCAGCCTGATCCATCTCTTCAGCGTCGGCTACATGAAGCCGGACGAGGGATACGCGCGCTACTTCGCCTACCTGAACCTGTTCATCGCCTTCATGCTGGTGCTGGTCCTGGGTGCCAGCTTCCCGATGATGTTCATCGGCTGGGAAGGGGTCGGGCTCTGCTCCTACCTGCTGATCGGATTCTGGTTCACCGAGAAGGCCAACGCCGACGCCGGAAAGAAGGCCTTCATCGTCAACCGGATCGGTGACTTCGGCTTCCTGGTCGCGATGTTCATCATCTGGCAGGTCTTCGGGACGCTCAACTTCCACGAGGTCTTCGAAAAGGCGCCGGAGTTCCTGCCTGCCGGTGGGTCGGTGGTCACCGCGATCACGCTCTTCCTGTTCCTCGGCTGCACCGGCAAGTCCGCCCAGATCCCGCTCTACACCTGGCTCCCCGACGCCATGGCCGGCCCCACGCCGGTGTCGGCCCTGATCCATGCCGCGACGATGGTCACCGCGGGCGTCTACCTGGTGGCGCGATCCAATGTGCTCTTCGCGCTGGCGCCCACCAGCCAGGTCGTCGTCGCCGGGATCGGGGCGCTGACCGCGCTGTTCGCGGCGACGATCGGACTGCGGCAATACGACATCAAGAAGGTGCTGGCCTATTCGACCGTCTCCCAGCTCGGCTACATGTTCCTGGGCGTGGGCACCGGGGCCATCACGGCGGGCGTCTTCCACCTGGTCACCCATGCGTTCTTCAAGGCTCTGCTGTTCCTCGGCTCCGGCAGCGTGATCCATGCGATGCACCATGCCTATCACGCCACCCACAGCCATGAAGACGCCCAGGACATGCGCAACATGGGCGGACTCAGGAAGTATCTGCCGGTGACGGCGGTGGTGATGATCGTGGCGACACTCGCGATCGCCGGAGTGCCACCATTCGCCGGGTTCTTCTCCAAGGACGAGATCCTGGCCTACGCCTTCGGCCGGGGTGAGCATCAGCCGATCTTCCGGATTTTCTGGGCGATGGGCGCAACCGCGGCCCTGCTGACGGCATTCTACATGGCCCGGCTTATCGCCATGACCTTCTTCGGCGAGAACCGGACCGGCGCCGGGGAGCGCGAGCATCTGCACGAGTCGCCGTGGATCATGACGGGGCCGCTGCTGGTGCTGATGGTCCTCAGCGTCTTCGGCGGCTGGCTCAACCTGCCGGGGAGCTTCCACAGTCTCGGCCCGACGGATCGCCTGCATCACTGGCTCGAACCGGTCACCGCGGCCGGCGCCAGGGTGGCGGAAGGGCTCGGAACCCAGGCCGCTCTGCCCGAGGGGAGCGCCGAGACCATGCTGCTCGGGATCGCGATCGGCATTGCGCTGCTCGGCCTTGTCCTGGGCGGTGCACTGACGCTGAAGGCGAAGACCGTCCCGGCCCGCGACGCCCCGGCCGAACGTGGACTCTGGAAGGTGCTCTACAACAAGTATTACGTGGACGAGCTGTACGACCGGTACATCGTCCAGCCGCTGATCGGGTTCTCCCGCGTCGTGCTCTGGCGCACCGTGGACCAGGGGGTGATCGACGGGGCCGGTGTCAATGGCACGGCGGCCCTGTCGCGCGCCCTGGGCTGGCTCGGCAGCCGGCTGCAGACCGGACAGGTTGGGGTCTACGTCGTCCTCTTTGTGGCGGGCGCGGTCTACGTTCTCGGGATGGTGGCCTGGCGATGAGTGCGTTCCTCATGTCACTCGCGTACGACCGCTGGATCCTGAATGCGCTCATCATCCTGCCGCTGGTAGGGGTGCTGCCGATCGTGCTTCTGCCCGCAGCCCGGGCCCGGCAGGTCGCGCTCTGGGTCACGGTCGTCGAGTTCGTGGTCTCGCTCGGGCTGTGGTGGGCGTTTGACGCCGGGACCAGCGTCATGCAGTTCCAGGTGAGCGTGCCCTGGCTGGGGCAGTGGGGCATCAGCTACACCCTGGGCCTCGACGGCCTCTCCCTCTTCATGGTACTGCTGACCACCGGCATCATGCCGCTCGCGGTGCTGAGCAGTTTCAAGTACATCGAACAGCGTGAGAAACTGTACTACGCCCTCCTGCTGGCCCTGCTGACCGGCATGCTGGGGGTGTTCCTCGCGCTGGACATGTTCCTCTTCTATGTGATGTGGGAGGTCATGCTGATCCCGATGTACTTCATCATCGGGATCTGGGGGGGCAGGAACCGGCTGTACGCCGCCATCAAGTTCTTCATCTACACGATGGCAGGCTCGCTGCTGATGCTGGTGGCCATCATCGTCATGATGTTCCAGGTCTGGAAGACCTCCGGGGCGCCGAGCTTCGCCTATGAGCAGTTCCTGGCGGCGGGGCCGCAGCTGGGCCCGCTGGCGCCGTGGCTGTTCCTGGCCTTCGCCATCGCCTTCGCCATCAAGGTGCCCATCTTCCCGTTCCATACCTGGCTGCCCGATGCCCACGTGGAGGCGCCGACGGCGGGCAGCGTGATCCTGGCGAGCATCCTGCTCAAGATGGGGACCTACGGCTTCCTCCGCTTCGCGGTCCCCTTCTTCCCCGAGGTGGCGCTCTCGCCGCTGGTCACCTCGATCGTCGTCGCGCTGGCCGTGATCGGCATCGTCTACGGCGCGCTGGTCGCGATGGTGCAGCCGGACATCAAGAAGCTGGTGGCCTACTCCTCCGTCAGTCATCTCGGCTTCGTGATGCTGGGGATCTGGGCCGCGACCCAGCAGAGCGTGCAGGGCGCGCTGATGATCATGATCGGGCACGGGCTCTCGACCGGGGCACTGTTCCTGCTCATCGGCATGCTGTACGAGCGCCGGCACACCCGCGAGATCGCCGCGTATGGCGGGCTCGCCCGGGTGATTCCCGTCTTCTCCCTGATTCTCGTGGTGACCTCGCTGGCCTCGATCGGACTGCCGGGGCTCAACGGGTTCGTCGGCGAGTTCCTCGTGCTGCTGGGCAGCTTCGGCCGCTACCCGTGGGCGACCGGCATCGCCACGACGGGGGTGATCTTCGCCGCCGCGTATCTGCTCTGGGCCCTGCAGCGGCTCGTCTTCAACCGGCTGGACAAGCCGGAGAACGCGCACCTCAGCGACCTGAGCCCGCGTGAACTGCTGGTGGTCCTGCCGCTGGTGGCCGGCATGGTCTGGCTCGGCCTCTATCCCAAGCCCGTGCTCGACCGCATGGACGCCGCCGCCAGGACCTACGTTCGCCAGACCAACTCGGTGCTGGAGCGGGGCCCGGCGACGGCGCTGACCGGCGCGTCGGAGCCACGCCCGTGATCATGGCCTTCGATCCTCTGACGCCGGTCGGACAGACCGTCGCCCTCCTCCCCGAGGTGGTGCTTTCCCTGGCGAGTCTCGCCGTCCTGCTCGTCGTGAGCCTCCGCCACGACGGCCCGGCGGACAGTCGCCGCGCCGGCTGGCTCAGCCTCGCCGGACTGGGCTGCACCGCGATCGCGCTCCTCTGGCTGAGCAGCAACGCTCCGGCGGAGCCGGGCCTCGGCCAGATGGTCGCTCTCGACGGATTCCGCTTCGTGACCTCTGCCCTGATCCTCCTGGTCGCGGCGGGTTCGGTCCTCGCCTCGCTCGGCTATCTCGAGCGGGAACAGCTGGTGGCGCCCGAGTACTACGTACTCATGCTTCTGGCCACCCTCGGCATGCTGTTCATGGTGAATGCGCTCGACCTGATCGTGCTCTTCCTCGGCCTCGAGACCATGTCGGTGGCCGTCTACGTGCTCGCCGGCTACGACCGTCGGAGCGCTTTTTCGGCAGAGGCCGCCCTCAAGTATTTCCTCATGGGCGCCTTCGCCTCCGGCTTCCTGCTCTACGGCGTCGCCCTGGTCTACGGGGCGGCCGGCAGCACCAATCTGGTCATGGTGGGTGCACAGTTCGGACAGGCAAGCCTGTCGCTCATGGCCAAGCTGGGGCTGGGCCTCCTGGTCATCGGCTTCGGCTTCAAGGTTGCCGCCGTCCCGTTCCAGATGTGGGCGCCGGACGTATACGATGGCGCGCCGACGCCGGTCAGCGGGTTCATGGCCACTGCGGTCAAGACGGCGGCGTTCGTGGCCCTGGCCCGGATACTGTCGATCGCCTTTCACGCCTCGGTGGCCGACTGGCAGCCCGTGCTCTTCGGGCTGGCTGTCGCCTCGATGGTCCTCGGCAACCTGGTGGCGCTGGCGCAGAAGTCGCTCAAGCGGATGCTCGCCTACAGCTCGGTGGCCCACGCGGGGTACCTGCTCTGCGCGCTCTGGCCCGGCTCGCCCGCTCGGCACTTCGGCGCTCACCTTCTACCTCCTCGGCTACGGCGTGACCACCATCGCCGCCTTCGCCCTCCTCGGTGCCCTGGGACGGGGCGGCGAACGAGACCTGACGCTGACCGATGTGAGCGGACTCGGTGAGTCGCGGCCGTGGATGGCGTTCGCCTTCGCCGTCTGCCTCCTCTCCCTCCTGGGCTTCCCCGGTACGATCGGTTTCATCGGCAAGTGGTACATCATCTCGTCGATTGCTTCCTCCGGGCACGCACTCCTTGCCATTCTGCTGGTGGTCACCAGCATTGTGTCCGCGGGCTACTACATGCCCGTGATCATGGCGATGTACATGCGGCCCGCCCGGGCCCCGCTGGCCTACCACGACCGTGGCCTGGCCGGCAGCGCGCGGGTCGCGGTGGCCATCAGCGTCTTCCTGATTCTGCTCCTCGGCGTCTGGCCGACCCGCCTCCTGCAGTTGACCGACGGCGCCGCCGCTTCACTGGAGCAGACCTCGTCCCAGACGGTAGCCGGGCAGTGAGCCGCTGCGGCCCGCGCAGCGCGCGGGCCTGCGGTGCCACCCTCCCCACCGGCCGGTCATGAACGTTCCTCGTTCGATCTTCCGCCAGTACGATGTTCGCGGCCTCGTCGGCAGCGAGCTGACCTCCGAGCTCGCCCGGGGCCTGGGCCGCGCCTACGCCACGCTGGCCTGGGAGCGGGTGGGCCGCGCCCCGGTGCTCGCCGTGGGGCGTGACAATCGTCCCTCCGGGGAAGCGCTGGCTGCCGCAGTCCGCGCCGGCATCGCCGAGACCGGCGGTACGGCGGTTGACGTCGGCCAGATGCCCACGCCGGCGCTGTACTTCGCGGTCCACGCGCTGGACACCGACGGTGGACTGCAGGTCACCGGTTCCCACAATCCCCCCGAGTTCAACGGGTTCAAGATGGTGCTCGCCGGGGATTCGCTCCACGGCGAAGACATCGTGCGCCTGTATGAGATCATCACGCGCGAGCAATGGCGGAGCGGGGCAGGGCGCCAGACGGCGGACGGCTCGGTTCTCGGCAAGTATCGTCAGGCCATCCTGGCCCGGCACCAGCTCAAGCGTCCGGTGAAGGTCGTGGTGGACTGCGGCAACGGGGTCGGGAGCCTCATCGCCGTCTCCACGCTGGAAGCGCTCGGCGCGGATGTGATTCCCCTCTTCTGCGTGTCCGACGGCACCTTTCCCAATCACCACCCCGATCCTACGGTCGTCGAGAATCTGCGTGACCTTCAGGCGGAGGTCCGCCGCACCGGCGCCGAGCTGGGCATCGCCTTCGACGGCGACGCGGACCGGATCGGGGCGGTCGACGAGAACGGTCAGGTGATCTTCGGCGACCAGCTACTGGTCCTCTACGGCCGGGACGCCGTGCGACGCTTCGGGCCGGGGATCGCCGTCATCTTCGACGTGAAGTGTTCCGAAGTGCTGCCGCAGGCGCTTCGTTCGGCGGGTGCCGCGCCCGAAATGTGGAAGACCGGCCACTCCCTCATCAAGGCGCGGATGAAGGAGCTCCACGCGCCGCTCGCGGGCGAAATGAGCGGCCACATGTTCTTCGGGGGCGACTGGTTCGGATTCGATGACGCCCTGTTCGCCGCCGCGCGGCTGCTGGAGATTGTCTCCGCCGGCCGGGCCGGACTCGCCGCCCTGCTGGCGGATCTTCCCAAGACGTTCGCCACCCCCGAAATTCGGGTGGACTGCGCCGAAGAACGGAAGTTCTCGCTGGTCGCGGAGGCCGCAAGGCATTTCGCCGCCCGATACCCCGTCAACACGATCGACGGCGTGCGGATGACCTTCCCCAGGGGCTGGGGGCTGGTCCGCGCCTCCAACACCCAGCCGATCCTCGTCCTCCGCTTCGAGGCGACCGACGAGGCTGCCCTCGCCGCCTACCAGGGGGAGGTCATGGAGTGGCTTCGGGACAATCCCTAGGCATGTCTCCGCGGGCGCTGCGCGCCACGGTCGCAGTGCTCCTCCTCGTCGGCGTGCTCTTTGCCGGTCGCTGGACGGCGGGGCTGTTCGCGGAGCGGCTCTGGGCCGCGCAGCAGTCGCCTCGCGCGGCCGGATTCGTGACCTACTGGGGCACGCTCACGCTGCTCCTCGAGGTCACCGGGGTGCTGCTTGCCTGCGGCTGGTTCATCGGACATCTCCTCCTCGTGTACCGGGCCATCGGTTCGGTGCAGGTGCATCGCCGGGTCGGCAACCTCGAGATCCGTGAAGCGGTGAATCTGCGGGCGCTCGCCTGGCTCAGCATCGGAGGCGGGCTGCTGCTTGGGCTGCTCGCCGGCCGCGGCCTCAGCCAGTCGGCACCGACCCTGCTGCTCGGCTGGAACGGGTTCCAGTACGGCGAGGCCGATCCGCTCCTCGGCCAGGACCTCGGTTTCTACCTCGTCCGCCTTCCGATTCTCCGCCTGATCCACGGCTACGTGGTGCTGCTGACCGTCACCGCGCTGGGTGGCACCGCAACGCTGTACGCAGTGATCGGTGCCGTCCGCTGGGTCGACCGCCATCCCGCCATCAACGACCACGCCCGCCGCCATCTGGGCGGCCTCGCGGTGCTGCTCGCCCTGACGCTCGCCTGGGGGTATCTGCTCGAGCCCTACGAGCTGGTCGGCGGGGTGATCGGCACGGTACACACTGGCCTGTTCGAGTTCCGTCACGCCGCTGCGCTGGCGCTGGCCGGTGTGGCGCTGGCCGCGGCCCTGCTCTCGTTCTGGTGGTCGGTACGGGAGCGGCACACAATCCTGCTCTCGATCTGGGGACTGCTGGCCATCGCCTCGCTGCTCGGACACCACGTGATCCCCGCCGTGCTTGGCAACGCCAACGACTCCACCCTCGAGCCGGCGATCCGGCGGCACCTCGATGAGGCGGCATACGGGCTGACGGGCATCCGCGACACCCTGCTCCCGCATCGCGAGCCGCTGCCCGAACCACCCCGGCCGGCCGCCATCTGGCACCCGACCCTCGCGGCTGAAATCACCAACCCCGACTCAGGACGGGTGGCCGCAGCCGATCGCACGATCATCACGCTCAACCGCCGGCCGAGGCCGGCCTGGCTCGTGGTCCGCGATCAGGGGCCGCGAGGCGCCAGCATCACCGTGGTGCTGGACGATCAGACCACGCCCACCGGCCTGGCGGTCCTGTACCACGACGGTGACAGCCTGCGGACGACGCAGGGAACGCCGGTCCTTCACCTCCCGCCGCGAGGGATCTGGCCCCGCGGCGCCGGAAGCGTGCTGGATACCGTGCCGGGCGGGATCGCTGTGGGCTCCGGCCTGCGCCGGCTGGCACTCGCCTGGGCGCTTCAGTCCAGTGACATCCTCGGGCCGGGTTCGGCCTCCGCCAGGGTGTTCTGGCACCTCGATCCGAGCGAACGGGTGGCCACCCTTGCCCCATTCGCGGTCTGGGGCGTGCCGACACCCACGGCTGGTGGGGAGCGACCTGGTCTGGCTGGTCGATGGGTACCTGCCGAGTGCTGCATTCCCGGGATCAACCCGGGTTCGCTGGCGCGGGAGCTGGATCGGGTCGCTCCGGGCCGGCTTTGTGGGCGTGGTCAACGCCCAGACCGGCGCGACCCGCATCTACCTGCGCCACTCCGCCGACGAACTCGCCAAGGAGTGGCAGGTCATCACCGACAGCCTCGTGCAACCGGCCTCGGCGATCCCGGCCGAGATCGTGCGCGCACTCGCCTATCCGCCGGAGGTGCTCGAAGCCCAGCTCCGGGTACTGGCCCAGCCGCACTGGGGACTCGGCCAGGCGATCGGCCGGAACGAGGGATTCGGCGGCAATGGCCCCAGCGACGATGCCATCTGGAGTTCCGACACCAGTGGCGTCGAGGAAATCGTCCCCTACGAGTTTCCCCAGCAGCGGCAGATCTCGGCGGTGGTCCGGGCCCACGTCACCGATGGGTGGGAGACACTCGGAATCCTCAGGGTCGACAGTCTGATCTCCCTGCCGGAGCCTTCTGCGCTGCAATCCCGATGGAATCGCTTCCCGACCTTCCAGCAGTTGAAGGACTCCGTCGAGAAGGCCGGGGCACGCCTGGAGCCCGGGCCGATCCGATTCTGGCCCGCGGGGACCGGTCTCGGCGCCTATCAGGTCTACTTCGCCCGGCGCGACGCACAGGAGCCGACCCTCGCCTGGGTGAGTCTGGCGGTGGCCGACCATCGGGGCGCCGGCCACGATCTCGAGGAGGCGTGGCAGAACCTGCTTGGCCTCTCGGCACCGATCATTTCGGCCGGCGAGCGAGGGACCCTGCTGCTCGAGGCAAGACGCCACATCGAGGCGGCCGACGAGGCGCTCCGACGCGGGGATCTTGAGGCCTTCGGCCGGGCCTGGGACGCGCTGAAGCGTTCGTTGAAGGCACCCTAAGTGTCAATCTTGCCATCGCTTAGCCCGCCAGCTACCTTCCGCCCCGCGTCGGGGCCCCAGTTGTCAGATGGGGGCCATCAGATGCATACCCGAGGTCGAGGATCCTGTGAATCTTCACGAATATCAGGGCCGCGCGCTGTTTCGTGCGGTCGGCATACCCATGCCGGACGGAGACGTCGCGTCAACGCCTTCCGAGGCCGAGTCCATCGCCCGGAGAGTAGGCGGGACGGTCGTCATCAAGGCGCAGGTCCACGCCGGCGGCCGCGGCAAGGCGGGCGGTGTGAAGCTGGCGAAGGGCCCGGCGGAGGCCGGAGAGGCGGCGGAGAAGATCCTGGGGATGACCATCAAGGGCCTGATCGTCCAGAAGGTGCTGGTGGTTCCCGCGGCGGAAATCGCCAGCGAGGCCTACGTCGGGCTGATCATGGACCGGGCCAGTCAGCGCCCGGTCTTCATGGTGAGTCCGGCGGGCGGCATCGACATCGAGGAGGTCGCGGCCAAGACTCCCGAGAAGATCCGGCGGCTCGCGGTCGATCCGCGCTACGGGATCCTGCCGCACCAGGCGCTCGGGCTGGCGTTTTTCCTGTACCGGGACTTCGCCCAGGCGCGTGCCGCCGCCCGGATCATGGAGCAGTTGTACCAGGTCTTCACTGCCAATGGCTGCTCGCTGGCGGAGATCAATCCGCTGGTCACCACCCCCGATGGGCGGGTGGTGGCACTCGACGCCAAGGTATCGATCGACGACAACGAACTCGATCGCCGTCCCGACCTCGCGCTCCTGCGCGACGAGTCCGCGGAGGAGCCGAGCGAGGTCCAGGCGCGGCGCGCCAACCTCACGTTCATCAAGCTCAACGGGAACGTCGGCTGCTGCGTCAACGGCGCAGGCCTGGCGATGGCCACGATGGATCTGGTGAAATACTACGGGGGGGAGCCCGCCAACTTCCTCGATATTGGCGGCAGCTCCAATCCCGACAAGGTCGTGAGCGCGCTGCGCATCATCACCAGCGACCCGAGTGTCAAGGCGATTCTCTTCAATATCTTCGGCGGGATCACTCGCACCGACGACGTGGCGAACGGGATCAAGACGGCGCTGTCGCAGTTTCCGGTGAAAGTGCCGATCGTGGTCCGCCTGACTGGCACCAACGAGGTGGAGGCGGTGAAGATCCTGCAGGGGATCGGGATGCCGGCGCTCTCCGACATGGATGAGGCCGTCCGGCAGGTTGTGGCCCTGGCCAAGGCGGCCGCATGAGCATCTTCGTCGACCAGCAGACCCGCCTGGTAGTGCAGGGGATCACCGGGCGTGATGGCTCGTTCCACGCGAAGCAGATGCTGGAATACGGCACGGCCATCGTGGCCGGTGTCACCCCGGGCAAGGGTGGGCAGACCTTCGAGGGAAGGGTGCCGGTCTTCAATACAGTGGCGGATGCCGTGCGCGAAACTGGCGCGAACACGGCCGTGATCTATGTCCCGCCGGCGGGCGCCGCCGGGGCCATCTTCGAGGCCGCCGATGCCGGCCTCGGGCTGATCGTGTGCATCACCGAGGGCGTTCCGGTGATGGACATGACCCGGGTGCTGCCCTACGTCCGTGAGCGGGGCGCGCGGCTGCTCGGTCCCAACTGCCCTGGGCTCATCACCCCCGGCGAAGCCAAGGTCGGCATCATCCCGGGAAACATCTGCCTCCCCGGCCGGGTCGGCCTGGTGTCACGCAGCGGGACGCTCACGTATGAAATCGTCAACCACCTGACGAAGCATGGTATCGGTCAGAGCACCTGCGTCGGTATCGGCGGGGATCCGCTGAACGGGACCTCGTTCATCGACTGCCTGCGGGCCTTCCAGGATGACCCGGGGACCGATGCCATCGTGATGCTGGGGGAGATCGGCGGCACCGACGAGCAGAATGCCGCCTCCTTCGTCCGGGAGTATGTCACCAAGCCGGTGGTCGGCTTCATCGCCGGGCAGACCGCGCCCCCGGGACGCCGAATGGGGCACGCGGGCGCCATCATCTCGGGATCGTCCGGCACCGCGGCGGAGAAGATCAGCGCCTTCGAGGCCGCCGACATCGCCGTCATGAAGCGGCCCATCGACGTCGTGCCGCTGGTCAAGGCAAGACTGAAGTAGGACAACCAATCAACTCGGAGCAATTCGTGGCAAAGCTTCTGACCCTCGGCATGCTCAAGCCGGACGCCATCGAGAGTGGCAAGGCCGGGCTGATCATTGCCCACCTGCAGCGAGAGGGCTTCGCCCTTCGCGCGGCGCGGCTGACACGTCTCTCCCACGCGCAGGCGGGCAAGTTCTACGAGGTGCACAAGGATCGGCCATTCTACAGGGATTTGGTCGCCTTCATGACCTCCGGACCGGTGCTCCCCATGGCGCTGGAACGGGAAGACGCGGTCGCCCACTTCCGGAATGTGATCGGGGCAACCGATCCGGCGGAGGCCGCGGCGGGGACGATTCGGAAGCTGTACGCCGAGTCCAAGGGCAAGAATGCCATCCACGGGTCGGACAGCGTCGAGAACGGACTGCGGGAGATCGCCTTCTTCTTCAGCGAGAGCGAACTCGCCGGGCTGTGGGGGTGAGTCGACCGCTGGCGACAGGCTGTGGCCGAAGCTCGGCTGCTTGACTCAAGTCGTTGTCCCGACTAGCTTTTCGGGCTATGCTCCAGGTCGACATACGGGACCTTCAGCGGGGGCCGGTCGAGACGGTGGGCCAGCTTGAACCGGCCGATCCGACGTTCGCCGGTCTCGGGCTCGACCTCGACGGGCCGGTGCAGGTGGAAGGCCGCCTGTCGGAGACGGGCGATCACGAGTACTTCTGGCAGGCGCACGTCTCGGGCAAGCTCCGGGGGACCTGCCGCCGTTGCCTGACTGGTGTGGTTTCTCTCCTCGACGCGGACGTCGAGGTGCTCTTCAGCGCTGATCCGGATGCGGCGGATGATCCCGCGGTGTACCCGCTTCCGGCGCAGGTAACCCACGTGGACGTCCGTCCGGCGGTGCGCGAGGAACTTGCGCTCGCCGTGTCCGCGTATCCCCTCTGCCGCGAGGATTGCGCCGGGCTGTGTCCCCGGTGCGGGGCGGATCTCAACGCCGGGCCGTGCCGGTGTACGGCCCATTCTGACTGAGGCTTCCGATGGCTGTCCCCAAGCGTAAACTCTCCAAGTCCCGCAAGCGGCTGCGCCGCGGCCACCACAAGGCCGCCTCGGTGGCCACGCAGCCCTGTCCGCGCTGCAGCTCCCCGAAGCTGTCGCACCGGGTCTGCCCCACCTGTGGGTACTATCGTGGCAAGAAGATGATTGAGGTCGAGGACGCCTGAGCGTGATTCAGTTTGTCGCGCCACGATTTAATTTCAGCCAAAAACCATTGATGTGGCCGATAGACCAGCAGGTCGGGCCATCCTGAGCGGTGCGCCCAGTAATGCAGGACCAGGTAGCCAAGCACGGTTTTGAGAACAGCTGGTGGAATGAGCTCGATCAGCTTTCGCGCTGGTGCGCTTACAGCCGGCCCAGCTTGCCGCTTTGGATGCTTGGATGGGACGCCAAGATGCTCGGTTGTCCCGTCCTGAAGCAATTCGCCGCCTCCTCGAGCAGGCGCTCGCAGTGGCGCAGCCAGCCAAGTCGCGAACCCAAAAAGCTAGATCGAAGGCTCTCGGCTTGGCTTCCACGCAGTTGGACAGGATTCTCGATCCGTCTGCTCCTGACGAAGAGCGACAACGCCGAAAACGGCGGCTCCTGAAAGGGCCGAAAGAGTTTCGAGAAATGCGTGACGCTGTCCACTCGAAATCGAAGCGCTGAAGCAGGCGCCAATGCTACCCATGCTGGACCGCGGCGAGAATCCATATCGGCGTCAGATATAGGGAAGGGGATGTTTTGGCGAGTGCGACCGTGCGCACGGGCTCGGGTCGGGGGTCGCAGCCTAAAAAGTGCTAAAACGGTTGGAATTTCAATGCCACAAGGCGGTGTCCCGGACCTCCCGAGCCCGCGGTTACGAGCCGCGGCCGCAGGACGCCACTCCCGCTCCGCCCTCAGGACCGTCTCCGGAAGACGCCCCTCCTGGAGCGAGGATTTGTAATATCTTATCATATATTCGTTACGTAGTCAACGGCAAAGTCGAGAAGTAGTCGATGGCCGCGGCTAGGCCTGCTGCTGCGGTTCTCCCGGCACCGGGATTCGCTGCGGGCGCAACAACTTGAGACGCCCGTCCCCTCCCACCGCCAAGGTGTGAATATAAAAATAGGTTTGCATGTCGTCGGTCGCTTCCATCACCGGCGACGGCGCCGAGATGATGGGCATGCCGCCGCATTCGCCGATCCAGTCGATATGGCGGTGCCCATGCATCAGCACGATGCGGCGGGCGAGCGGCTTGAGCCGCCGCACGAACCAGTTGCCGTTGACGAGCGCCGTGCCGATCCGCACCGACAGCGCCTTCGCTCGCCGCGGATACTCCACCACGTGGTGATGCAACGCGATGATCCAGCACGCCCGCGGATATTGCGCGCACGCGATCTCCAGGCTGCGGGCCTGGTCGGTCGAGATCAGTCCGAGCGCGTTGGTGAAAGAGAAGTGCGTGTCGGCGTTCGAGTCCAGCAGCACGATCCCGAGCCCGTCGTCCCGGTCGGGCGCCAGCACCATCGGGAACACGTTGGTCCACAAGTCCGTCAGTTCCTTCGACCATACCGGCCTGCCGGTGTCGCCAAACCTCGCCATCATGCCGAGATGCGGCGTCAGTGCCTGCGCGAGACTCTCGCCCACGCGGCCGCGCGCGCGATCCACGACATGCACACGCTCGCCTTGCAGCGCGCCCATCGCGGACAGGACCCGCAGCTTGCGCAAGCGCTTGTTCGGGCTGGTCGGCAGATCGACGCCGCGCGGGATTGGCGCGGTCGACGATGTTCAGGTCGTGATTGCCGGGGATCATCAGCGTTCGCTCGGCAAGCTTGGGATACCGCGACACGGCGTCCATGAAATCGGCCCACTCGCTTGAGCGGCCGGCATCGGTCATGTCGCCGGTGACCAGGACCACGTCGAGCGGCTCGCGGGCATCGAGCAGATCCAGTTCGGCGAGCAGCCGCCGCAGGCGTTCGTTGCCGCTCGGCCCCGACCTCCCACTTTCGATCCGGAACCCGTAGCGTTCGCCGACAGTATGCACGTCCGAGAGTATGTGCGACGCGCCGGGTCGTTACCCGCGCTTGGACGCTGCGGCAACTCATCGAAGAATCCTGCGGCTGCGCCATGGTCGCGTCGGCGATCGCCCAGACCAGGGCGGCAACCGCAAGATAACCGGCCACCAGGACGACGGTGTTGGCCAGCGCGACCACGGCCAGATGGCCGGCAGTCCCTACGCCCTCCGCGCCGCGCAGCAAATTCCGCGTGCGGCAGCACGACCGCCAGCACCGCCAGCGCGATGGCGAAGACGACGGCGCCGGACACCACGGCCGCCGCGGCCCGCAGCCGCGAGCGCTGCGTCTTGGTTGCCCCTGCCGTCAGCCTCCCTTCGGCCAGCTGGCGCAACGCCTCGCGGCACATGGTGTAGGCGGGCTGAACGGCCAGTGAGTTGAGCGACCAGAAGCTGTTCTCGGCCAGCCGAAACAGCGTGCGCCCGCCGAACCATCCCACCGCGACCAGGACCGCGAGGATGACCAGCGGCCAAATTCCCGCAACCGGATATTCAAGCCTGCTCGACAGCTTGTTCAACCAGATCGCGGCGACGACCGGCGCAACGCCGAGCACCAGGCCCGGGCCGACGATCAGCAGGAACCAGGCGACCACCAATTTCGGCAGGCTGATCTCCGCCAGCAGGCTGCCGGCGAGCGACAGCAGCGAGCGGCGCTTGGTGCTCGATGCGTCATCCTCGACGTCGCCGCGGCGCGGATCGATGACCGGCTTCAAGCAGTGCCTCCGCTCCCAGGAATGCGCAGCGTCGCAAATGTTCGAGCACGATCATTCGACGAAGCAAAGGCCCAAAGCCAGGTCGGCCGTGATCCGGTTCGCCTTAGTGCGGTGAATCTGAAGGTCCTACTATTACAGCCTCACGCTCGTTTAGGATCTTCAAATCCAAAGACCGCAAGAGAAATCATAATATTGCTAGTGTCCCTTTGATTCCGAAGTTCGCATCGACAGTGCCGCGACTA
>CAWGRU010000012.1:0-80675 GCA_963825065.1 uncultured Gemmatimonadales bacterium | reverse complement strand
GCGCCGTTCGGCGATCGTAGAGCGCCTGAGGAACACGCCGGTGATGGAGATCACGGGAATAGCGAGCCCCATCAAAAACACCGTTTCGTGGAGCACATGCTCGCCAGCCATCCGGACAGGCCGGCCACCGCCAGAATGCCGATCGAGAGCGCGATGCGGCCGAGCACTTGCACCATGCCGAGTTCGGCGCGAACGTCGCCGTCGGGGCGCGCGCGGCTTGCCCTTCGCATCGGTGCGTGCCACGACCTCGGTCGACATGGCGTCGGCGACCACGTCCTGGATCACCGTGCCGATGACGATCATCATGGCGCCGAGAACGTACAGACTGTCCGGGTTGAGGAAGGCGAGCCAGCCGCCGGCTGCGCCGGCAAGCGTGACCAGGCCGCCCGCGGTGAAGCTCGCGCCGATCAGCACATAGGCGGTACGTTGCGAGCCGAACAGCGGCACACTGTCGACCAGCTCACCGAATACCATCTTGATGGTCCACGGCAGGCTCAGCCAAACGCCGATCCCGGCAAGTTCCGCAGGCGTCAGCGTCAAATGCTCTTTGATCCACAGGTCGCGTGCGACATGGATCAGGCCGAGCGCGCCGTCGGCGAAATCACCATGACCACCGGCACATAGCTCAAACGGAACGCCGAAAATCGGGCGCAGCAGGCTGTCGATCCAAGCCGGGCGTCCGGATGAAGTCAGGCGCCGGGGTCGAAGCTGTCGGCTTGGAGAGTTCGCTCATGGGTCGGGCAATACGACGTTCTCGCGCCTGGTGCCAGAACTGCTTGCCGGCGATGCCCGATGAAATGAGCGCGAGAGTTTCTGCAGCGCGGGCGCGCAGCAATGCTTGTTCTGGTTTTGGCGCCGCCGTTAGTGCGGCTTGTGGCCGCCATGAACATCGACGCCTGCGGCGCCACGTACTTCGCCCGGATGATTGCGGGATCAGCTCGCTCGACGCCAGTCACCGGCGCCGCCCTGATGGTGACGCGCTCCATGTAGCGGCGCTGCGGATAATAATCGTGGACCGCGTAATGCTGAACTGAGCGATTGTCCCACATCGCGATGGAGTGCGGCTGCCAGTAATGTCGGAACTGATATTCGGGAACCAGGGCCTGATGGAATAGCGTTTCCAGCAGCCCACGGCTTTCGCGCTCTTCCATCCCGTCAATCGCGATGGTGAATTGCGGATTGACGAACAGCACCTTGCGGCCGGACACCGGATGGACACGTACGACCGGATGAAGCTGCGGTGGATATTGCAGCTCGTATTCTTGAAGCTTTTTACGCTCGTCAATACTCTTGCCGAACAGGGGGCGAAACGGCTTCATGTCGTGTATCGCATACAGCCCCGAAATGTACTGCTGCACGCGGTCGCTCAGGCCGTCATAAGCCGCGGACATGCTCGCGAACATCGTGTCGCCGCCAACGGCAGGGACCTCCTTGGCGCACAGCACCGTCGCCATCGGCGGCTCGGCACGAAAGGTCTCATCGGAGTGCCACACATCGGTGCCGAAAGGCGGAGTGGTCTCGTCGTTGCGAAACTTGATCAGCTCCTGCGCATTCCTGCCTTCGTTTGGCGCGAACGGATGCACGGTCAGTTCGCCGAACCTGCGGCCGAAGGCCATCAATTGCTCGGAGGTAATGTCCTGATCGCGAAAGATGATCAGCTCGTTCTCGACTAACGCGATTTCGATCGCCCGGAACTGTATTTCGGAACGCGTCTGACGCAGGTCTACTCCGCTGATCTCGGCGCCGAGATCGACACCGACGCGACGAACTGTGACGCCTGCGCTCTGCGAGATGACCGGCCGTGCGACACTCGGATTGACGCGCTCGTTCATGGGCAGCCTCCGTGATTTTTTCAATTATCGGCCCACGCCCGGATGGCTGCAACGGCCTTTGGCGTTGCCGCAGCATCCCAATCGCGCGCTGGCCGTCCCGCGTGTTGTCGGCACCCGCCTGGCGATGAAATTGACGATCTTCAGCGTCATCGCCGCCTCGCCGGCCTGATTGATGACCTCCACGAACGAGGTCACCGCGCCGCGATCGGATTTGGATTTCGAGGCGACCGCTTTCGACGCTGTCCTTGACGCAGGCGCCGACAGCATATCCCCGGGGCGCACCGGCTTGAGCCACCGCAGTTCGTCGACGCCGGGCGAGGCCAGGCTCGCCACGTGGGTGAGATAATGCTCGACATAAAGCCGCATCATCAGGCCGGCGGTGTGCCACCCGCTGGCGATGAGGCCGCCGAACGGCGTGCGCTTCGCCGCCTCGGGATCGGTGTGCATCGTCTGCGGATCGAAGCGCCTGGCGAAGCTGACCACCTCATCTTTGTCGACCGCAATTGGACCGAACCGATGCACATCTCCTTCGAGATAGTCCTCGAAGTAGCGATCGGCGATTGAGACCGAAAACGTCATTGCCGTCTCCCTGGCGGCATCCTTGGCAGCATCCTTGCCCGGCCCACTTTAAGGGGTCCAGAGCGGATGTTATTGTCGCGCCTGAAAATTATCAAAGAAACTGCCTCAATCGGGGAAGCGCCACCATGCTGAAGAAGACCGTCGATCAAATTCTGCCGGAAACCGCCGCACGCCTTCCCGGCAAGACCGCGCTGATCTTTGGTGACAAGACCTTCACCTATCGCGAGTTGGAGCGGTTGACCAATCAGACCGCCAACGGCCTCCAATCGCTCGGCGTCAAGAAGGGTGACCGGGTGACGCTGTTCGCGCAAAACAGCGCAGAGTGGATCTTCAGCTACATCGGCATTGCCAAGGCCGGTGCCGTCATCAATCCGGTCAATGCCATGCTGACCGCGGACGAACTTGCCTATGTCGTCAAGGATTGCGGCGCCAAGGTTCTGATCACGACGTCAGAGCGCGCCAAGACTGCCGTGCATCTCAAGAAGAACGGCAGCCTGAAGGAGATCGTGGTGCTCAGCGGCCCGCTGCTCGATGACACGATTTCGTTCGAGGATCTGATCAAGGGGCGCGCCGACACCGTCGAAGCGCCGAGCAACGCTCCCGAAGATCTGTCGACGATCTGCTACACCTCCGGCACCACGGGATTTCCCAAAGGCGCGATGCTCAGCCACCATAGCCTCGTGTTGAACGCGGCGATGACGGCGGCGATGAACATGCGGACCGAGCACGACATTCAGTTCACCGGCCTGCCATTGGCTCATGTCTACGGCACCGTGGTGATGAACCTGAGCTTCCTGCTCGGCCTGACCTTCGTGGTGCTGGAGAAATTCGATACCCAACAGGCGCTCGAATCAATCCAGCGGCACAAGGTCACCATCATGGATGGCGTGCCGACGATGTATCTCTACATGCTATCGTATCCCGAATTGGGGAAGTACGACCTGTCGTCGCTGCGCACCGCGGTGGTCGGCGGACAGGCCATGCCGGCGGCGAAGGCCACCGAATGGCTGGAGCGCGTCGGCACGCCGATCCTCGAACTGTGGGGCATGACCGAACTCGCCGGCCCCGGCATCATGCAGCATTCCTACTGCGACAACAGGCTGGGCTCGGTCGGCATCCTAATGCCGTTCATGCAGGGCCGCATCGCCGACAGGGCGGACCCCTCGAAAACTCTGCCGGTCGGCGAGGTCGGCGAGCTGATGGTCAGAGGCCCGTACACCATGCTCGGCTACTACGGCAACGACAAGGCCACAGCCGAGGCCATCGAGCCCGACGGCTGGCTACACTCCGGCGATCTCTGCAAGATGGACGCCGACGGATACTTCTACATCGTCGATCGCAAGAAGGACATGATCCTGACGGCCGGCTACAACATCTACCCGGCCGAGATTGAGCGCGTGATCGTCGGACACCCGGCGGTCGCGATGGTCGGCGTCGGCCCGAAGCCCGATCCACACAAGGGCGAGATCGCCAAGGCCTATATCGTGCTCAGGGCCGGCGCGGGCGCGGATGCAGCCGAGATCATCGAACATTGCCGGAAGCATCTCGCAGCCTACAAGGTGCCGCGCGAGGTGATGTTCGTGCCGGCGCTGCCGACAACGTCGTCGGGCAAGATTATGCGGCGCGAGCTGAAGACGCTGGATCAGGACGTTCCGGCCGCGAAGCAGAAGGCCGAAGCGGCGATCTAGAAAAACGCCTGAATTCCCGTCTGCGCTCGGCCCAAAATGAGCGCGTGAACGTCGTGGGTGCCCTCGTAGGTGTTGACCGTCTCCAGGTTCACCAGATGGCGCATGACATGGAATTCATCGCTAACGCCGTTGCCGCCGTGCATGTCGCGGGCCATCCGCGCGATGTCCAGCGCCTTGCCGCAGTTGTTGCGCTTGATCAGCGAGATGGCCTCTGGGGAAATCTTGCCGGCATCGAACAGCCGCCCCGCCTGCAAGGCCACCTGCAAGCCCAGCGTGATTTCGGTCTGCATGTCGGCCAGCTTTTTCTGCACCAGTTGATTGGCGGCGAGCGGCCGGCCGAATTGCTTGCGATCGAGCGTGTATTGCCGGGCGGCGTGCCAGCAAAACTCCGCGGCGCCCATCGCACCCCAGGCGATGCCGAAACGGGCGCGGTTGAGGCAGCCGAACGGGCCGGCCAGTCCGGTCACGTTCGGCAGCAGATTTTCCGCCGGCACGAACACGTCTTCCATTACGATTTCGCCGGTGATCGAGGCGCGCAGGCTGAGCTTGCCCTCGATCCGCGGCGCGGAGAGGCCTTTCATGCCGCGCTCCAGCACGAAACCGCGGATGACACCGTCATCTGTCTTGGCCCAGACGACAAAGACGTCGGCGATCGGCGAATTGGTGATCCACATCTTGGCGCCGGTCATGCGGAAGCCGCCATCGACCGACTTGGCCCGGGTCACCATGGAGCCCGGGTCGGAGCCGTGGTCCGGCTCGGTCAGGCCGAAGCAGCCGACCCACTCGCCGGTGGCGAGCCTGGGCAGATACTTCATCCGCTGCGCTTCGGTGCCGTAGGCATAGATCGGATGCATGACCAGCGAGCTCTGCACGCTCATGGCCGACCGGTAGCAGGAGTTCGACGCGCTCCGCCTCGCGCGCCACCAAGCCGTAGACCACGTAGCTCGTGGCGGCGCAGCCGTACTTTTCCGGCAGCGTCGGTCCGAGCAGGCCAAGCTCGCCCAGCTCAGTGATGATATTGCGGTCGAACTCCTCGTTGCGGTTGGCCATCAGGATGCGAGGCATCAGCTTCTGCTGACAATAGTTGCGCGCCGTATCGCGGATCGCGCGCTCCTCGTCGGTGAGCTGACTTTCCAACAGCAGCGGATCGTCCCACTGAAAGGCGCCGTACTTGTTGGAGGGAACGGTCTCGACCTTTTTGGGCAACGCCATCGTATTCATATCGATCTCCTGCAATCCGTCATGCGCCGCTCTCTGGCGCCAGTTCGGCGTGCTTTCGCGCGGCTTCCGCATTCCCAGTTTCACCGAGCGCGGCGAGCACCTTTGAATAATCCTGCCAGTTCTTTTTCCTGGTGCTGCGGCTCAGCACCCGTTCCGAAAGCAGGCTGCGCGCCACCGCCAGTTTGCTGCTGTGCACCGCCGCATCACACGTGATCTGCGCAAACAGATCGCGCTGCGCATGGCTACCGCCGATGGTCGATATCTCATTGCGCATCGGCCAGAGCAGCTCGGTCGCCTT
Organism: uncultured Gemmatimonadales bacterium; assembly: GCA_963825065.1. Lineage (GTDB taxonomy): Bacteria > Gemmatimonadota > Gemmatimonadetes > Gemmatimonadales > GWC2-71-9 > JADJOM01. The sequence goes on along the minus strand of CAWGRU010000012.1, from coordinate 75,057 downwards.
GTCATAATCGCCGGCCTCATAGGCGATCATGCCCTCGCACAGCGGAATGAGAATGTCCCGCGTGGCCTCGGCCCGCCAACCCTCGCCTTGCGCGGAAAACGCCGCCATCGATTCGATGTGACGGCGCGTCGCGTCGAAGTTGCCGTTCGCCGCGAGCGCCAGACAGAAGTGCGCATCCCTGAACGGCAGCATGTGATCGTGAATGCGCTTTTCCGAATGCTCGGCCAGCGCCTTCCACCGATCGCCCACGTCGACGCCGCTCATCTCGATGCGCTTGAGCAACGCGGCCTGATTGGACACGTCGACGTAGTTCTCGGAATTCACCGAGCAGAGCGCCTTGTCGTAGAGATCGAGGGCGCGGTCGTTCTGGCCCTGCGCCAGCAGAAACAGCATGATCAGGGTGACGCGCCGGCCTCCGCCCATCATGAAGGTCGAGGAGAGTGCGGTCGCCGATCAGCAATTGACCTCCTCGTCGCCGCGCGTCGCGGAAATCGCGAGTCACCCCTGGAGCGACTGGTTCTCTCCCCGTCCGGATATCGCCGACGACGGACGGAACAGCGCCTTCGTGGCCGGTCCGCGGGACCATCGCTCCGGGTTCGCGACCAGCTTCGGGGGCCTGCCGCAGAGCCAGTCCCGCCTCCTGGTCGATGGGCTTCCCGGCGACTGGCTCCGCCACCCCGGCCTCGAAGCCGACCCCGCGGGGACACCTCCCTATCCGCGCTTCCTCTTCCGTCAGGTCCAGGTCGTGCCGCACGGCACCGATGGCGAACTGGCTGGCGGCAATGGCGGCATGTTCATGGCGGTGTCCCGCCGCGGCACCAGCCGCTTCCGCTTCGAACCCTTCGCCTTCTGGAGCGGCGGGCTCGGCATCCCCGCCGCGGACAACGCCGGCGATTCCTCGATCACCTCCGTCCAGGCGGGCGCCACTGTCTCCGGTACGCTGGTGCCGAACAAGGCAACCTACGTCGCCGGCTTCGGCTACGAGAGTTTCGAGACCCCCAGCGCCAAGCCCTGGGAGGCCGACAGCAGCAGCCTCGGCGGCGTTGCGGTACCTCTGGTGAGCACGCTCGAGGCGGTCGCCCAGGACAGCTTCACTCGTGACGTGCGCCGCTTCACCCACGCGCCGATTCGGAGCTATCGAGGCGGGGCCGGCGGGTTTCGCATCGACTGGCGCCTCTCTCCGACCCACGCCATCACGGCCCGGAGCGACTTCGCCCGCCATCGGGAATGGAGCCCGGCGCTGGGTCTCGACCTCTTCAACGATGGCGCGACCCACCTCGATTCCCGCGACTTCTCCGGCGAGGTCGCCCTCGCCTCCGGCTGGGAGACCGGCGCCAATGAATTCCGCGTCGGCTACCGGTCTACCGAGCGGGATTGGCGCTCCGCCCGTCTCCCTGCCAGTTACCTCGTCGGTGACGGGATCGGGATCGGTTCCTCGCCGGCTTTGCCGGGCGACTTCACCCGGACTTCGTTCGATTTCTCGGAGACCTTTCAGGCCAACGTCGGTGGCAACCGGCAGGGCCGGGTGAAGGTCGGCGCCCAGTATTCCAGCGGGCATTGGGAGCAGGACTACAACTACGGCGCGGACGGGATCTTCACCTTCGGTGATCTGGACGCCTTCGGCCGCGACCGCGGCGCGTTCTATGTCGCAGAGGCCCCCTCGTCTCATACCCGCTTCACCGTGCGCGAGTACGGACTCTTCGGGCAGCTGATCTGGCGATTCAGCCCCGGGCTCTCCGGGCTGGCCGGCGTCCGCTACGGCCGGCAGAAGTTCCCGGTGAGGACCGGTCCGATCTCAAACAACGGCGTCTTTCTCTCGGCTTTCGGGCTGCGGAACTCGGCGATCCCCGACGACAATCACAACATCGCGCCCCGCCTCGGCCTGACCTGGGAAGGGGGAGCGAACAAGGGATGGAACGCCTCGCTCGGCGCCTCCCGTCACTTCGGCCAGCTCAATCCCGCGCGTCTCGCCGAGGCGGCCATCGCCGATGGGCCGCTGGTCGCACGCCGCGGCGTTGGCAGCCTCGGGCCGTGGCCGGCGCTGCCGGATACTCTCATCGCACCGAACAGCGGGCAGATCATCACCCTCTTCAGCCCGACCAAGCAGTACCGCAATCCCCGCACGAGCAAGCTCGACCTGTCGCTGGGCCGGACGATCGCCGCGACCTCGGGTGCCGTGACGCGGGTGAATCTCTCCGCGGGGTATCACCATACCGACTTCCTGCTCCGCCGCAGCGATCTCAACCTGCTGCCCGGCGCGACCGGGACGACGCAGGAGGGTCGCCAGGTCTTCGGGACGCTGGCGCAGGAGGGCGGACTGGTCGTCGCGACGCCGGGCAGCAACCGCCGTTTCTCGGGCTTCGACCTGGTCTCCGCACTCGCGTCCACCGGCTTCTCGGACAACTACGAGATCGGCCTCACCTTCTCCCGCGAGGCGAGCGTCGGGCTGTCCTTCTCCGCCTCCTACCTCTGGTCGAGGACCCGGGACAACTGGCTGCAGAGCTGGACCGGGGATCCGACGGAGGAACTCTCCCCGTTCCCGCTGGACAAACCCGGGAACGAATGGGCGGAGGGTACCTCCGACTTCGACATCCCTCACCGGGTGGTGGCGCTCGCGAGCTGGACCACCAGGGGGCGGGTGCCGATTACCCTCGGCGCGAGGTACCGCTTCCGGTCGGGCCTGACCTTCACCCCCGGCTTCCGGCCGGGAGTCGACGCCAACGGCGATGGTTCCGGGCGGAACGACCCCGCGTTCCTGGACACCAGCGTTCCCGGGCTGAGCCAGGTCATCGGACAGCACGACTGCCTTCGGAGCCAGATCGGCAAGTTCGCTCAGCGGAATTCCTGCCGCGAGTCCGCCAATCACGCCCTCGATCTCTCCGCCGCCCTCGGCCTCCCGCTGCGGTCGCTCGGCGGCCGGTTCGAGGTCCTGGTCGACGTCTTCAACCTGGTCTCGACCACCTCGGGGGTGGTCGATCGCGCGCTGCTGCTGGTGGACCCCGCCGGCACGCTGACCACTGACCCGCAGGGAAATGTGACCCTGCCGCTGCTCGCCAATCCGCGATTCGGCAAACTCCTGAGCCGCCGCACGGACCCCCGCATGGTGCGGTTCGGGCTCCGGGTCGCGTACTGATCGAGGTCACGATGCTGCGTTCTTGCCTTTCCAAACTGCTTCGAACAGGCCTCTGCGCCGGCCTGGCCACGATTGCCCTCGGGTGTGGCAACGCGGGCGACGGCCTGGGGATCACCATCCCCAGGGGCCCGAACATCGTTGCGCAGGTCTATTACGACCTCGATTTCAACAACGTCCCGAGCGCTCCCGGAGTCGACAACACCTTCGCAGGGATCCGGATCTATCTGCTGGTGGCGGGGACCAGGGATACCGTCGACTCCGGCTTCACCGATGCCGGGGGCTTCGTCACATTCACCTCACCTCCGCTCGGTCCCTATACCATCACGGTGGACTCGGCCGCGGCACTGGGCGATTCGATGCTCATCACCCCGACTCCCGCCACGGTGACGATCGCCGCCGGCGGCGGCACGAAGGCGATCGTCGGCCGGCTCGGTTACCCCGTGCTGACCGTGGGGGACCTCCGCACCAGCACCGCGGGCCGCCGGGCGGTCGTGACCGGGACTGTGCTGGCCGGCAAGCAGTCGTTCAGCGATACCACCGCGAACATGCGCGATACCAGCGGCGCGATCCGCCTGACAAACGTCAAGGTCGTCTCCGGCGGCTTCACCGCCCCCGGTGACTCGGTGCGGGTGCTCGGCACCGTCAGCCAGCGGAACGGCCAGCCGGTGCTCGACAGCGCCCGCGCCGTGCTCCTGCACCCCGGCCTGCCGACGATCCCCCTTGATACGCTCACGACGGCGCAGGCGGCTCAGGCCCTGGGCGGCACCCGCGACGCCAATCTGGCCTTCGTGGGTGGCACGATGATCATCGACACCCTGACCGTCGGTGCCGATTTCCGGGTCACGGTCGACGACGGCAGCGGTCAGCTCGAGGTGCTTTTCGATCAACTGGTGCCCGTGAACGCGGCGCTCTTCATCCCCGGGGATTCTCTCAGGGCGACGGGCGTGCTGGTCCCGGTGGGTGGCGGGCAGTGGCAGCTGCGACCCCGGGCGACCCAGGATGCCACGGTATTCTGATTCCGGGCTGATTGCGGCCGTCGGGCCAAGGGTTACGTTCCCGAGTCCGGTAGCACCGGGCCGGCAGTCCGCCGGACCGGTACTCTAGCAGGGAGACGATTGTGGCCGAGCGCAGCACCCCTTCGTCCCGCGACCAGGTCGTCTGGCAGGTCGTCACCGCGATCGGCGTGGTGTTCTTCGTGCTGGGCCTGCTCGACGCGGGCCTCACCTGGCTCCCCCTGCGCCTGGGGGAATCGGAGTGGGAACTGGGAACGACGAGCCAGTTCTTCGACACCTTCCCGTTTCTCGGCCTGGGGATGTCGTTCCTGCTCGCGGCCGGGATCGCCAGGGGGCGGCGCTGGCAGGCCCGATCCATCGCGACGCTCTGCATCCTGATCGCAGTGTTCATGTGGCTGGCCTTCGCCTTGTACGCGACCGTGCTCCCGATGGCCTTCGCTCGGGTTCCGAATCCGGCGCTGCTGACGCCGATGAAAAAGGCCGCCTCGAAGACAGCGGTGGAGGCGTTGCTGTACCCCTTTGCGCTGCTTTGGCTTGCCGGCGCTGGATGGCGAGCCAGTTTTCGGAAGCGAGCCGGCGGCTGAACCGGTCACTTTCTGTTGTGGCAACACGACAACAGCCGCAACTCTGCGGGGGCATGCAGAGACCTGTGAAACGGCATAAGCCATTATTCCACATTGATATAGGCAACTCTACCATGGTCTTTAACTCTGGCCCGAACCCTGCACTAGGGTGTGTCCGAGATCACAGGTCTGCCGAGGGGCTCACATGACCGCCTCCCGGATCCTGGTCAAAACAGACGACAAAAACCGCGCTTCGCTCGACCCTTCCCCGGAGACGGGGTGGTATCTGCTCGGTGGGATCGGGCTGGTGTTCGCGGTGGTTTCAGCGGCGGATCTGGTGCTGGCTTGGTATCCGCTGCGCTTCGGGGACGCGGAGTGGGCGTTCGGGACCGTGACGGCGGTGTTTGGCGGTCTGCCGCTGCTGGCGATGGGGCTGGGACTGAGTTTCTGCGCCGCCGTGGCCCGCGGCAAGCTGGGAACGCTCCGAACGTTGTCGGTGGTACTGGGTCTGACTGGTCTGCTTCTCCTGGCCTGCCTGATCCTCTACGCCACCACGATTCCGGCGGCCATGGCCTCCGAAACCGATCCGCTTCTCAAGGCGGGGTTATACAAGGCGATTCTGAAGTCGATCGCGCAGGGTGTGCTCTACCCCATGTGCTTCTTCTGGATCGCGATCCTTGGATGGAAACACGCCCAGAAGGCGTGAAGCCATAGTTCACCAACTGACGAGGAACTGAGGACTCTCATGATGAAGACTGGCCGGTTTGTCGCCCTGCTTGGGGCGCTCGCGGTAGGCCTGCCCGCGGTAGCACATGCCGACGGGTTCCGGTCCTACAAGATCTGCGGCGGAGGCACTTTTGCGACCTGCGCTGCGGTCACGATTAACGTCGTCGGCAGCGACGTGACTGTCCGCCTGTGGAATCTCTCGGGCAACAGCGCCGCCACCTACGGTACCCAGACTTACGGTGGCACCATCTTCAACGGCATCGGCTTCTACAACACCAATGGCGTCAGCGCCGTCATCGGCACCCTGAGCGCCACCGGCCCCAAGCCGGCCGGCGGTGGTCTCTCCTGGAAGCTGGCTAACAACGCCACCGTGGCCTTCGGAGTGGACTTCCGGACCCAGACTTCGGGCACCGGGAACACTCAGAACGGCATCGCCAGCGGGTGTGCGGCTCCCGGTCAGCTACCCTTGAACCAGAAGCTGTACGTGAACCCCTGCACCCCGCTCAGTAACAACGCGGCGGACTGGGTCACCTTTCAGTTCAAGATCTCCGGCAACTGGGATCCAAACACCTCTGACATCGTGATCCGTGGTATCAACGGCCCCGGACCGAACTCGACCGAGTGCTGGAGCGGCAACATTCCGGGCACCAACAGCGCGTCGAACTGCACCACGGTCACCCCGGAGCCGGTTAGCATGACCCTCCTGGCGACTGGCCTCGCCGGCATCGGTGGCATGGGTGCCTTCCGCCGCCGGAAGATGAAGCAGAACGTCGCCTGAGTTCCGTCTAGAGCAGCACCGCAGTGTAGTTGGTGAACTTGGCCCCGGGGCTCGTCACTCCGGGGCCGCTGCTTTGTGGGGCCCGGACATTGCACGTTCCACGTCGTCTCCATGTAACTTGTGGCCGTGTCCGCTACCCCAATGCATGTCACTCGCCTCGCCTCCACCCCCGGGTCGCCCCATCTCTTCACGGTGGACGTGGAGGACTATTTCCAGGTGGTCGCCTTCGAGCCCGTCGTCGACCGGGGGAGCTGGGATGGCTACCCCTCGCGGGTAGAGGCCAACACCGATCGCCTGCTTGGACTCCTGGCCGCCCATGGGGTGCGCGGGACCTTTTTCACGCTCGGTTGGGTAGCCGAGAAGCACCCCGGCATCGTCCGCAGGATCGCCGCGGCCGGGCATGAAGTCGCTTCCCACGGCTACTGGCACCGCCGCGTCAGTACCCTCTCGCCAGCGGAGTTCCGGAGCGAGTTGCGGGAGTCGAAGGCTCGCCTGGAGGCTCTCGCCGCACAGCCATGCCTCGGCTTCCGGGCGCCAAGCTTCTCGATCGTTCCCGGCCTCGAATGGGCCTTCGATGTGCTGCTCGAGGAGGGGTATCGGTACGATTCGAGTCTCTTCCCGATCCGGCGGCCCGATTACGGCTATCCCGACGCCCCGGATGACCCCTTCCTGATCACCCGCCCCTCAGGGGTGCTGCTCGAGTTGCCTCTCGCGACCACCCGGGTGTTCGGGCTGCGAATCCCGGCGGCGGGCGGTGGGTACCTCCGGCAATTCCCCATGGGACTCTTCCGCCGGGCATTCCGCCGGTGGGGAGAGCGCGGCGTCTCCGCGATGTTCTACATCCACCCCTGGGAGTTCGACGAGGGCCAGCCCCGTCTTCCCTGCGGCCGAGTGACCGCGTTTCGTCACTATCGCAATCTCGATCTGGTCTGGCCCCGCATCGACCAGCTCCTGACCGAGTTCCCCTTCACCAGCGTTGCGGAGCGATATGGGCAACTGCTGGGCGCCGGACTCGCCGCGCTGCCGGGCGGCACGACATGAGTGTCACCGTCCGTCCCTTTGCCGGGGCCGCAGAGGAGTGGGATCGATTCGTCCGGGCGCAGGCCGGGTGGACCCACTTTCACCAGCACGGCTGGCGACAGGTCTTCGAGCGGGTCTTCGGCCACGAGTGTTTCTACCTCGAGGCCCGGGACGAGGCCGGCGCGCTGCAGGGCGTGCTGCCGCTGGTGCGGGTGCGGAGTCTCCTCTTCGGCCACTATCTCGTGTCCGTCCCGTTCCTCAACTACGGCGGGCCCCTGGGCACTCCAGCGGCGGTGCAGGCGCTCGCGGCGTGGGCCGCGGACCGCGCCCGGGAGGACGGCGTCAGATTGCTCGAACTTCGCAGCCGGCGGGAGTTACCTCTCGAGCTGCCGGTGTCGCATCGCAAGGTCACGGTCGTCCTGGATCTGCCACCCGGCGACCCCGACCGCCTCTTCAAGAGTTTCGACTCCAAGCTCCGCAGCCAGGTCCGCCGACCCCAGAAGGAGGGGGTGGAGGTCCGCTTCGGGCCGGACCAGGTCGGACCGTTCTTCGACGTCTTCTCCGCCCACATGCGCGATCTCGGCACGCCCACCCAGCCCAGACGGCTCTTCGAGACGATCCTCGAGGTCTTTCCCGACGCATGGTTTGGCTGCGCCTGGCTGGGCGGCAAGCCGGTGGCGGGGGGGGCGGGGTTCGTCTGGGGCGGCGAGTACGAGATGACCTGGGCCTCGGCCCTCTCGGCCTACAACAAGGTCTCGCCTAACATGGGGCTCTACTGGGCCTTCATGCAGCGGGCCGTCAGCGAGAAGTTGAGCCTCTTCAACTTCGGCCGGTGCTCCGTGGGCGCGGGGACTCACCGGTTCAAGCGGCAATGGGGGTCGCGGGACGAGACCCTCTGGTGGTATCAGGTGACCCGCGACGGTAGCGAGGCCAGCACGCCCTCACCGGACGACGGGGCCTACGCCTGGGGGCCGCGGCTCTGGCGGAAACTCCCCCTTGGCGTGGCGACCGCGCTCGGCCCGCGCATCGTCCGCTCCATTCCGTGAGTCTTCGGCGGCTTCCTCCGGTCTGCTCCCCGCTCTCCGGCCCCGCGCTCTGTGCCGGGCTCGGCGCTGCGGTCAGCTCCGGTGCGGCCAGCCGCGCCCACTCGGCCGTCGAGCGGTGGATCGGCGAGACCTTCGCGCCGCAGGGACATCTGCTGACTGACTCGGGCACCTCCGCACTCACCCTGGCGCTCTCCCTCGCGGCGCCGGGCGGTGGTCGGGTCGCCCTGCCTGCGTGGGGCTGCTACGACCTCGCCACCGCCTGCGATGGCGCTGGCGTCGAGGTGGTTCTCTATGACCTCGACCCGATCACCCTCGCGCCGGACTGGACCTCGTTGCGTGCGGCCCTCGTGCGCGGGGTGGCGGCCGCCGTGGTGGTGCACTTCTACGGGCTGCCGGTGGTGGTCGCCGAAGTGGCCGCGCTGGCCCGCGAACAGGGAGCGGTGATCATCGAGGACGCCGCGCAGGGAGCGGGGGCCTCCGTGAGTGGCCGTCCCTGTGGTGCGCTGGGAGGAGAGTTCGCCGTGCTGAGCTTCGGCCGGGGGAAGGGAATCACCGGGGGGCGCGGCGGGGCACTGCTTGGGTACGGATCGCAGTGGGCCACCGCCGTGGAGGAGGCGGCTTCACGGTTCTCGACGGCCTCGCGCGGCTGGATGGAATTGCCGAAGTCGCTGATCCAGCACCTGCTGGCGCGGCCGTCGCTGTACGGCATTCCGGCCTCGCTCCCCTTTCTTCGTCTGGGCGAGACACTCTATCATCCTCCGCACCCGGTCGGGCGGTTGCCGCGGGCGGCCGCGGGGATCCTCTCGCTGACGATCGGTCTGGCTGCCGCCGAAGCGGACCGGCGTCGCGCGAACGCGGCACGGCTCCTGGTGGCGCTGGGCAATGCGACCGGACTCCGCGCGGCTACTCCGGTCCCGGGGGCGGTGGCCGGATTTCTTCGTCTGCCGGTCATCGGCGTCGCGATGGGGCCCCGGCTCCTTGCCGACCCTTCCGCGCAGGCGCTCGGTATCATGCCCGGCTATCCAGGTACCCTGGCGGAGCTCGGAGGATTTTCCGATCGGGTGATCAATCGAGCGGCGGATTTTCCCGGCGCTCGGGAATTGGCAGCCCGGCTGGGCACACTCCCGACGCACGGCCGCCTGAACGAGGCGGACCTGCGGCGGCTGGAAGGCTGGCTCCTCGCCGCGCGCGCGGCCTGAACTCAGGGAGTGGCGATGGCAGGCTTGTTGAACGCGCTCAAGCGACTGGTGAAGGTCCCGCTCGAGGCAAGAATGGGCCGGCTCGATGTCCGGCTGGAACACCGCAAGCACGTCGCGACCATTCCCTCGGTCGGCCAGGCGATCGCGACCATGCGGGCGCGGTGGCCCGAGCTCGATCAGGGCGCTCCGGTCGACGACCCCGTCTTCATCCTGTCGGCGGGCTGGCGCTCGGGGTCGACCCTGCTGCAGCGGCTGGTCATGTCCGATCCGAAGCTGCTGGTGTGGGGGGAGCCCTACGCCAACTGCGACTACCTGGGCTCCCTGGCGGCATCGCTGCGGATCTTTCGGGCCGACTACCCGGTGCCGGAGTGGTTCGTCGAGCAGGGCATGGCGCAGGGCCGGGGAGAACTCGGCGACCAGTGGATCGCCAATCTGTACCCGGAGCCGAAGGACCTGGTGACTGCCCACCGCGCGATGCTGAGTACCCTCTACGCGGAGCCGGCCCGGCGCTACGGTTACGCCCGGTGGGGACTCAAGGAGGTGCGTTACGGCATCGAGCACGCGCGCTACCTCCGTTTCCTGTATCCGAAGGCGCGCTTCCTCCTGCTGTATCGCAACCCTTACCATTCCTGGCGGTCGTACCGGATCTGGCGCAACTGGTACTACCGGTGGCCGGACCAGCCGATCTACACCGCGAAGGCCTTCGGCGCACTCTGGCGGGACCTGGTCGAAGGGTATCTCTCGGGGTGCGAGGAACTGGGCGGGATGCTGGTCGGGTATGAGGACCTCGCCGCCGGCCGGGTGGATATGGCGCGGCTCGCCGGGTTCGTCGGATTGAATATCAGGCCCGAGGTCATGGAAAAGCGGGTGGAAGGGCGGGGGGTGAAGCCCGATCCCGTGCCCGCTGCCGAGATCCGGCTGCTGCGCGCCGAAGTCGGTGCAGCGGCCGACCGACTCGGCTACACCCCCTAGCACCCCGGCACGAACCTTGCTAATCTAAGTCACTGTGAATCCAGCACTTCCGCCCATTCTGAAGCGGCCGATCGTCCCGGCGCCGATCCCCCAGCGGGCTCCCGGTGTCCGCGCCAGCCGCGGTCTCCGCTCCAGCGGCTGGCGCTCCAACGATCGTCGACCCGATCTCGACGCGTCCGCAGAAGTGGGACGTCCTGCTCATCTGCACGGCGGTCTACATCCTCACGGCGGTCGCGCGGATCCACCAGCTGTACAAGCCGATCGAAGTCCTGAAGCCGCTGATCACCTGTGCGGCGCTCGGGCTTGTTCGCATTCATCGCGGACAAGACCGCATCGCGCAAGGCGAAGCTGCTCCAGGATCCGACGTCGAAGGCTGCCCGATTCATCATCATCTGGGCCATGATCGGGGTGCCGTTCGGGATCTACATGACCCACTCGGTCTTCTACCTCCGCGAGGAAGCGCTATCCGGTCGCCGTGCTCTTCCTGCTGGTCGCGGCCTCGGTGCGGGATCTCCACGACGTGCGGCGCCTGGTATATGTCTACGGCGGGGGGATCGTCTATCTCGCCCTGCAGCGCCATGGCCCGCAAGCACGGCGGCATGCGGCTCGGCGGCGCCTCCTACGACGCGAACGACCTCGGCATGGTGCTGGTGTCGGCGCTTCCGGTCGGCATCTACGCCCTGACCAGGGCGCGGGGCTCGAAACCCAAGCTGTTCGCCGCCATCGCCCTTGTTTCGCTCGCGATGGCCACGGTCGAAACCGACAGCCGAGGTGCCTTCCTCGCGCTCGTCGCGGTCATGATCTACACGCTGTTCTTCCTCGAGGGCGTCTCGAAGAGCTGGCGGGTGGGTGCAGCCGCCGCCGTCGTCCTCTTCATGCTCTACGCCGCAACCGGCTCCTATTGGGATCGCATGCGGACGATCTTTGTCGACGAAGGCGGGAAAGAGGACTACAACAAGGTCAGCCTGACAGGCCGCATCGAGATCTGGAAGCGCGGGCATGGGGTACATGTTCACGCATCCGATCTTCGGCGTCGGTGTGAACAACTTCAGCCGTGCGGAGGGGCGCAGCGACATCATTACCGAGCGGCAGGCGGCGGGGCGAGGTACCAAGTGGTCCGTGGCACACTCCTCGTGGGTGCAGATCGGGGCGGAACTGGGGATTCCCGGGCTGGCGGCGCTCCTCGTGTTCTATTTCGGCGGCATGCAGCGGCTCAAGCGTCTTCTCCAACTGGCGCGCGCCCCGGACGCGTCCCCTCAACTCAAGGAAGGCGCGGCGCTCGCCGCGGCGCTCACCGGGTGTGCTGATCGGGCTCTTGGTGGCGGGTTCCTTTATCACCCAGGCGTTCGGCTACGCGGTCTGGGCCGCCGCGGGCTTGGTGGCGGGCCTGCTTAAGGTGATGGCCATGCAGGGCTTCGACACCGGTCGGTCTCACGACGAATGCGGAGCACATGGTCGCGGGGTTGCCTCAGCGCAGGGACTCCGTGACGCGCTGGATCCGCTACGGCGGGCTGGGACTCTTCGGGGTGGGACTACTCGTCGGACTCGGCTACACCGGGATGGTCGTTTCGCGCTGGACAGACTTCCGCGCCGAGGACTGCCGAGTTACTCCGCTGATGTACCACGGCGTCGTTCCCGATCAACGGCAGGCCGCCCGGTATCGGGTTCGGGAGAGTGACTTCCGCTTGCAGATGGATTCGCTCAAGGCGGCGGGCGCGGTCACACCTTCGCCCGATTCGGTCGTGGCCTGGCTGCAGCGACCGGGCGGATGCCTGTCCCTTCCCGCCGAAGGCCGTGCTCATCACCTTCGATCTCGACGGGGAATCGCAGCACGCCGCGCTGGCGCTGCCGCACCTCCTGCGGAACGGCTTCCAGGCCATCTTCTTCGTGCCGGTTGTCTGGCTGGATCATCCGCCCGGCGTTTCCTCGGAGGGGGTGCGGGCGCTTGCGGCCGCCGGGATGATCATCGGCTCGCATACCGAGCACCACCACGACATGCGATACGAGCAGCCGGACTCGATGGTCGCGCAGTCTGCAGCGGACCCGGGCGCGGCTCAGCGCCGCTCTCCGGCCAGCCCATCGCGTTCGTCTCGGCGCCGGGGGGCCGTTACGACGAGGCGGTCGTCGCCGGAGTCGAGCGCGCCGGCTTCACCGGGTTCTTCACCTCCGACCCGTGCTACCTGAGCCGGGATACCAATCCGGAGAAACTCTGCCGGATCGAGATCCGCGGGGATGAGGGGATGACCGCGCTAGACGCCATGCGGAGTCCGTGGGGACGTCGCCGTACAGGCCACCGACTGGGCCCTTAAGCGGCGCGTCGAGGCGATCATCGGACCGCGCTTCTGGTTCCTCCTTCACACCTTGCGCAGCGAAGCCGACGGACCAGGCTACTGAGGCCCTGCAGCAGCATCACCTCTTTCCGGTGATCCTCACCCTCGCGCGGGCCTGTCCCCTGCTATATGCTGTACGCCTGACCGCGCCTCACGACTGTTCGAGGTTGAGGGGCTGTCGGGTCGAGCTCACAAGTATTATCCAGCAATGACTTGCACGGCGATCATCCCCCCTCCCCGGGGTGGAAGGTATCGCCGGGCGGCAGCGCTTACCGTGGTTCTCAGGGGGGCAGATGGTCCCGAACTACCGGATTTCCCGAGCGGCGATTCTTGGTCTCAGCGCGATCGCGACCGCTGCAACCGTGTGGGGGTGTACCTCGGAGCTCAAGGGAGGGCTGGGGACCGACCCCAACAAGGTGATCTCCTCGATCACCATCCTGCCATCCACAATCACCATCCCGCAGGGAACCACGATCGGCTTCCAGTACTTCGGCCGCACGGTCGGCGGCGACAGCGTGGTGCCCCAGCTCGACTGGGTGGCCAACGGCGGCGTCCTCGGGGCCGGACGGCGAGTTCACCTCGAGCACGGTGGGAACCTACAGTGTCATCGGCACCACCCACCGCGCTCCGCGGGTCGGGGATACCGTCACGGTCATCGTGACCCCGCTGGTGATCACCGACTCGGTGGTCGTCACTCCCGCGCTGGTGTCGGTGCAGCCGGGCACGGCACGGGCATTCAGTGCGAGCGCCTACCAGAGCGATGGCAGCGTCGTGCCCTTTACGCCCACCTGGAATGCTACCGGCGGCACCATCGATGCGGCGGGCAACTTCACCGCCGGGAGCACCACCGGGACCTTCCGGGTGGATGCCCTCGATCCGGCGAACAGCCAGCTCCTGGACACCGCGGCGGTGATCGTCGCGGTGGCGGCCCCGACTCTGCAGAAGGTGAATACCCTGCCCGCCACCGCGAGCCTCGCGGCCGGTGGCACCAGGCAGTTCACCGCCAATGGCTCGTACAGCGACGGGAGCACCCTCGCGCTTGCGGTCACCTGGACTGCCTCGGGCGGGAGCATCACGGCAGGGGGCCTCTACACCGCCGGACAGGTGGCGGGCAACTACCGGGTGATCGGGACCCACGCTTCGGGCAAGGCCGACACCTCCGCGGTCACGGTCACCGGCACCCTCGCGCGCCTGGATCTGACGCCGCACACCTTCTCGCTGCAGTACGGCGGCACCCAGCAGTTCAGCGTCATCGGCATCCGCACCGACAGCAGCACCACCCCGGTCACGGTGAACTACACCGCGGGCGGCGGCACCATCACCCAGGGCGGGTTCTATACCGCGGGCCAGACGGCCGGCAACTTCCGGGTGGTGGCCACCGAAGTGACTACCGGCAAGACGGATACCGCCACGGTTACGGTGCAGGCGCCGCCGGCGACCGTGGTGGGGCTCAACCTGCTGCCCGCCTCCGCCATCGGTGCTGACCGGCGGCACCAAGCAGTTCGCGGCCCAGGACGTCTACAGCAACGGGACTACCACGACGACGGCGAATGTCGTCTACATCGCATCGGGCGGCACCATCACGTCGGTCGGGCTCTACACCGCCCCGGCGTGGCGGGCACCTACAAGGTCATCGGCGCCTCGACCCTCTACGGCTTCAAGGACACGACCGATGTGGTCGTGAGTTCAGCCCGGCGCAGCTCACCCAGATCATCATCGCGCCGGCCACCGTCACCATCGGGGTCGGAGGCGTTGTCCCGTTCGTGGCGACCGGCCGGCTCTCCAACGGCACGACGAACACGGTCCAGGTGACCTGGAGCGTCTCCGGAGGCGGGACCATCACCTCCGGCGGCCTCTTCACCGCCGGTGGCACAGCCGGACAGTACAAGGTCTTCGCCCAACTCGTGGGAGGAACGCTGAAGGACACGGCGGATGTGTTCGTCACCACGACCCCGCCACCCTCGTCCAACGAGCCCGCGGGGTACACACCCTTCGCAATCCATCAGCCTGAGCGACATCCCGGTCTTCGGCCGGGCGGTGGGCGGGGTGCTGGGCAGTTGGTACGCCTACCCACCGGGCGGCGGGAACAATCTGAAGATCGTCACCGATCCGACCGCTCCCCAGAGCCCCGATTCGGTGATTCAGACCCGCTTCCACAGGGGCAGGTCGGGGGCGTCGGGCCGGCCGACTGGGGTGGCTGGGATGTCGCCGGCTCCGGACCGGCCGGCGAAAAGAGCAAGGTCTACTTCTCGGTGTGGATCAAAATTCAGGGGCCCGACTACGAGAACCATCCATCGGGTACCAAGTTTGGTTTCCTTGCCTATGGCCACCCCTCCTCCTCAGGGCAGAGCCAGGGGTTCTTCCTTCTGCAGAATGGCACCGGTGCGCAGACTGTGCAGACCGATTTCGCCGTCTTGTTCCTGCAGCAGGGCATCCCGCAGCCGAATGGGCAGGTCACTCGAAACCTCAATCCGAACGTGAGTCGTCAGCACCTGATGACGGCAGGTTCCTGGCATCATTGGGAGGCGGTGCTCGAGCTCAACACTCAGGGCAGGCAAATGGTATCTTCAAAATGTGGATTGACGGCGTCCAGACACACAACTACACCGACATCACGTACTTGACGCCGACCCTGACTACCAAGTTCAATCTCTACAAATGGAATCCAACCTGGGGTGGATCCGGCGGTACGAGGACGCGCACCGATTACGTGCTCATCGATCATGTCTACATCTCTGGGGTGCCCTGACCGCGTGCTGGATGAACGCGCGACCCATCTTCCCCGGCCGACGAGTGCCTTACTTGGGCATGCCATGAGGCCGGGGCGTCCCACGCACCGCGGCGGGGCCCGGGCGCTGAAGGGAGGACATTCGGGCCGGTGATGAGACAACATCCAATTGCAGCATTGCGAGGTGCGGGGTTGATCGCCGTGCTGACGATTATCCACCCCCAGTCCGAATGCGTCGGCGCCTCGAGACGAAGCCCAACCGCAACCGCGGAGCGACGTCCCGTGACGGCGGTGGACCACGCCTCTGTGCGAGCCGACACCGTGGGAGATCCGAAGGCCAGTCCTCGGCCCGGGGCGATCGCCCGTCAGGGGGGTAATGGCCACCCACATGAGCCCGCGGGATTCCAGCCTTTCGCGGAGTTCACCTGCGACGGAATTCCGATGTTCCCGCGCTCTGAATCGGGCAAGATGGGGACGTGGTACGCCTTTCCCCATCGCAACCCAAATCTCACTATCGTTTCCGATCCCACGGCTCCAGCCAGCCCTCCCTCGGTTTGCCAGAACCGGTTCCCGGCCGGTCTCCAAGGAGGCCGAGGCCCGGTCGACTGGGCGGGGATGGGACGCCGCCGGAATCGCGGAGGCGCAGAAGCAGAAGGTGTACTTCTCGCTCTGGATTCGTATTCTGGGAGACAACTACGAGAACCACCCCGTGGGGACGAAGATGGGGTTCATCGCGTACGGGATCTCACCCCATAGCGGCCAGAGCCAGGGATTCTTCCTTCTAGTCGGGACCGGGCACCAGGAATCTGCGAGTTCCTTCCGCATGGAATTCCGTCAACAGGGCATCCGCCAGCCCAACGGATGGCTGGTGCGGAATCTCACGGAGAATGTCACCAGGGGTCCGGTCGATGACGACCGGGAGTTGGCACCACTGGGAAGCGGTTCTCGAATTGAACGACATCTCCCGAGCCAACGGCGTATTTCGGATGTGGGTCGACGGAAACCGGGTGATCGATTACTCGGACGTTACCTACGTCACCACCGAGACTCCGTACGGATTCAACTTGTGGAAGTGGAATCCGACCTGGGGCGGGGGCAATAACGTGCGCCGTACCCGGCAGGACTTTGTGCAAATCGACGACGTGTATCTATCCGGCATTCCCCTTGCCTCGCGGGATTGATAGCGAGTGATGGTGGTTTCCTCCTCTCACCCCGGGACCGATCGGTGGACGTCTCGTCCCAAGGTCCTGGTGCTCTCGCAGTGTCTGCCCTACCCCCCACACAGTGGGGTCACCAACCGTACTTTCAACATCCTGCGCCAGCTCCAGCGTGGTTTTGACACGACGCTGCTGGCCTTCAGCCGACGCAATCATCAGCCTGACGCGCTAGCGATGGAGGGCGCACGTGTTGCTCTTGGCCCAACACCTGACGGAGGTTCTTCCGCCGGTCCGGATCCCCTCGGAGCGCTCGCGGCGCGCTCGATACGTCGCCCACGCGCGCAGCGTGGCCACCGCGCGGCCGTACACCTATTTCGAGTACTGGGATCCCAGAGTCGCCCGGGAGCTGCAGGCGACCGTCGAACGGATTGCGCCGGATCTGGTTCACTTCGACAGTCTCGATCTCTATGCCTACCTCCCGTTCGTTCACGGACGACCCGTCGCGTGTACTCACCACAGCATCGAGTCGAGCCTACTACGCTCCCGAGCGCAGCACCTGAGTTCGCGGGTGCTGGCACGCTACATGAACCACCAGGCCACGCTCATGGAGCGAGTGGAGCGGGACGTTTGCGGCCGGGTATCGCTCAACGTGATGATGTCCGACATCGACGCCGGGCGCTTGCGGGCCATGGTGCCCGGCGCGCGGACCGTGGTGATTCCGAATGGAGTGGATACGGACTTCATGCGGCCCGCACTGCAGAAGACGGAGGTACAGGGCCGGGTGAGCTTTCTCGGCCCGACCTACATGTTCCCGAACCGGGATGCGGTGGAGTTCTTTCTAGGCGACGTCTGGCCACGGATTCGCCGCCAGCGCCCCGACGCCTCGTTCGACCTGATCGGCAAAGTGGCGGCTCCCGAACGCATCCGCTACGAGACCAGATGAGGGGGTACGGTGCCTCGGGTATGTGCCCGATGTGCGCCCCCCGCTGCGGAAGGGGCCTGTTCCGTCGTGCCGATCCGCGTGGGGGGGGGTACGCGCCTGAAGATCCTCGACGCCTGGGCGATGGGCCGGGCCGTCGTTTCGACCTCGGTGGGCTGTGAGGGGTTGGAGACAATCGACGGCGAGAACATCATTATCCGCGACGATCCCCAAGGGTTCGCCGAGGCTGTGGTTGCAGTGCTGGACGATGCTGTTCTGCGCCACCGACTCGGTGAGAATGGTCGGCGGACGGTCGAGCGCAGTTACGCCTGGGACGTGGTTGGTGACAGGCTGCTTGCGGCGTATTCCGGCCTACTTTCCAACCCGTCCAGCCGCCCCACGGCGGCCCGATCCGGGCGATGAGGCGAGTACTCGATACCCCGGCAAGTATCTGGTGGCAGACCTTTGCCGCCGGTTTGAGGATTCTCCCTCGCGAACGGAAGATGGGGCTCAAGCGCGTCATCTTGCCGGTCAGCTATTGGCGCACCCAGGAGTTCGCGTACACAGCTCGGCAACTGCTGCTAGGGCGCGGTGCGAGGATACTCGATGTCGGAAGCCCCAAGGATCTACCGGCTCTTCTCGCCAGCTGCCGTGGATACGAGGTAGTCGCAACGGACATCCTTCCAGGCGCCATTGAACTGAGTAACCGTTATGCCCGCGCGCTCGGTGTGGAAGGGGTCGGTGCAGGCCGGATGATCTCGGAAGTGCAGGACGGACGTAAACTTCCGTATCCCGATGCGAGCTTTGATGCTGCCTTCGCCGTATCGGTCATCGAGCACATCCCGGACTCGGGGGATTCGGCGGCAGTTGCGGAGCTGGTGCGGGTAGTCCGTCCTGGCGGTCGAATCGTGATAACGACGCCTTACGGCTTGGAGTACCGGGAGACTTTCGTCCAGCGGGACGTATACGAGCGGGCGCGCGCCGGCAATCAGTCGGTCTTCTATGAGCGGCACTATGATGATGCCGCATTGCAGCAGCGCGTCCTCAGCGTCGCAGGTGCAATCCTAATCGACCTACGCCTGATCGGTGAGAGCGGCGTCCAAGTCGAACGATTCATCACGAAAAGCCGGCTCAGGCGGACACTGCTTTCCCCGTTTGAAGCTCCCTTGGCAATCATGAACCTGCGGTGAGCTCGCTCCGGGGACTGGGCGTCCGATGGCAGTTTTCCTCACGCTGGAGCGGCGATCGTAGTAGGCAATAATGTGATCGGTGGCGAATTGGGCCCCTC
The DNA here is from genome assembly GCA_963825065.1 of uncultured Gemmatimonadales bacterium. Classification (GTDB taxonomy): domain Bacteria; phylum Gemmatimonadota; class Gemmatimonadetes; order Gemmatimonadales; family GWC2-71-9; genus JADJOM01. The sequence goes on along the minus strand of CAWGRU010000012.1, from coordinate 56,185 downwards.
CGTGGACCTCCAGGCCATCCTGCGCCTAGCGAGTGTCTGATGCTTTGTGTATGAGTCGTGTTCACTGCCAGGCGGAGACCCGGCTCATATACATAAGGATCAGACACTCCCTCTCAACCACCCCAATCCCGCCTTCCCTCTCCCCACCCTCCGCCTCCGACAACCCGTCCTCCGGCCCGTTCCACTCCTTCCCCCTGTCGGAGGCTCATCCAGCCGGCCTCCCCCCTCGTTCCCCACGCGTCGAGACTCAGCCCCCACTCTTCCCGCTTCGCCACCGATCCTGGACGCGTCTCCCGCTCCCCTCGGAGACTCGGCCTCACCGCCTTCCCGGTGGACCTCCAGTCATGACGACGCGTCCTCCTGACCGTGCCGCCCGATGCACAACTCTGCCCGATGGCTGGACAGCTCTTACGGCGGGCCCTCCGGCCCTGATCACCGGGACACCGGCATTGCCCGCGGACTCTCACGTCCTTACCAGAGGATGCACCGCATTTACCACCCGTCCTCACGTCCTTACCAGGGAGTGCACAACACTTACCACCCGTCCTCACGTCCTTACCCGGGGGCGCACAGCACTTACCAGCGTTCCTCACGTCCTTACCAGGGAGTGCACAACATTTACCACCCGTTGGAAAGTCCTGACTGGGGAGTGCACAACATTTGCCACCCGCTGGAAAGTCCTGACCGGGGAGTGCACAACATTTACCACCCGCTGGAAAGTCCTGACCGGGGAATGCACAACATTTCCCACCCGTTGGAAAGTCCTGACCGGGGAATGCACAACACTTACCACCCGTTGGAAAGTCCTGACCGGGGAGTGCACAACACTTACCACCGGCTGGAAATTCCTGGCCGGGGAGTGCACAACACTTACCACCCGTTGCAAAGTCCTGACCGGGGAGTGCACAACACTTACCGCCCGTCCGCATCCCCCTGGACCGCTAGCCACAGCCCCTGCAGATCCCGGTTCGGGTACTTCTGACACGGATCGGTCCCACGAAAGTCGGTGCCGTCAATCCGTCAGAACCCAACAACATTCACTCCCGTGTATTTCCGACACGCCGCGTGCCGGCAGCTCCCTCGCGCGGCTCCGTCGGCCCCTAACTTCGGCCTGCCTTCGCCTCCGCCTCGATCCGCGGGGCCAGCCCCGCGATCCGCGCCGTGTCATATCGCTGCTTCGCGAAGATCTTGGCGACGTTCGTCGCCGGCTTCCCGGGCCGCAGCACCTTCTGCAGCAGCAGCGCGAACCAGGAGAGCGGAATCAGCACGATTGTCGGCAACCAGACCACGGTGAGCCCGGGGTTTGCCGCGCGCAGCCGCTTTACCAGGTCCCGCTTGGTGGGGAGCACCGGATCGAGCACGTTGAGTACCGCCGGCGCCTCGTCGAAGTGATTCAGCGTCCAGGCCAGGGTATGCGCGGTGAACGTCAGGTCCACGACGCCCAGGGTGTGCCCGCCTCCGCCAACCGCCACGAACATCGGGCCGAGGCGTTTGCCGAGCCGGCCCGGCGGATCGAAATTGGCGTAGTCCACCAGCGCGCCGGGTCGGGAGATCTTCACCGGCACTCCCAGCTCGGCGCCCAGCTTCAGCGCCAGCCTCTCCGACTCCAGCTTGCCCCACACGTAGGCACCGAGGCCGCGGCTGTTGGGCTCCAGGGGGCTGTCGTCGCCCACCGCCGCTCCGCCGCTCGGACTCGCGAGTACCGCCAGGCTGCTCACGTGCACGAAGCGCTTGACCCCCGCCGCCGCCGCGGCGCGGACCATCTGCTCGGTGGCGTCGAGCGAGTTGGCCTGATGCTGCTCCCAGCCTCCTGCCGTCTCGGCGGCCGCATGAATCACCGCCTCGGCTCCGCCCATCATTTCGGTCGGAATCGGCTTGGCGAGGTCGGCCACCAGATACTCCACCCCGGCCTCGGCATCCCAGTGCGCCGGCTCCCGGCGGGCAAGCACCCGGACCCGCCACCCCTGCTGCACCAGGGTCCGCACCAGCGCCCGGCCGAGAAAACCGGTGCCGCCGGTGACCACCACCAGCGGGCCGCTGCCGGAGGTCGCCGGGGCCGCCGCGGGCGCGGCCGGCGCCTCCAGCGCCCTCGCGACCTGCTCCCAGATGCGCACCGTCTCCCGGAGGCTCTCGGGACTCACCGGCGGGGTGGCGCCCTCGCGGATGGAGCGGAAGAAGGCCTCGAACAGTTCGGCGAGGCCGGGATAGCTGCGCTGCCGCTTGAGGATCCGGCGGGCGAAGGCGGCCGTCGAGCGGGAGAAGGTCTGCCAGGCGATCTGGTACGGTGCGAACAGCTTGTCGATGCCCGAGGTGCCGGGGCCGATCAGCTGCTGCACGGTGCCGCGGACGAAATCGGCGTGGACCGAGCCGTTGCTGCCAGAGAGCCGCAGGTAGCTGTCGACCGGCCGCCCCTCGAGGGTGACCACCAGCGTCCCCGTCAGTGTACCGCGCCGCACCAGGGCGTGAATGGTCCCCGCCGCTCCCACCTCGAGCGCGGTGAGTTCGGTGGTGCCGGGACCGGAGCGCTCGAGGATGTCGAGCAGCAGATAGACGGGGTGGGGCAGGATGTCGAGCAGTTGCAGGTCGGGCCTGAGCGGCGCGCGGCCATCGGGGCTCCGGCGCACGGTGCGGAAGGAGAAGTAGCTCTCGACGTGGGCCAGGCGGCCGAGCGCCGGCATGAGTTCGACCGCCTTCCGCGCCGGCGGCTCGTACAGCAACTGGTGCCCGGGACAGATGCCCAGTCCCCTGGAGCGAGCCAGCTCGATCAATCGAGTGGCGGCGGCGGTGGAGTCGACGAACGGTTTCTCGACGTAGATGTGGCACCCCGCCTGCAACGCGAGTTCCGCCAGCCGCTCGTGGCTCGCGGGGGGTGTGCACACATCCACCACATCCACCTGCTGCTCCCGCAACAATTCCTCGAGCGTGGCGAACCCGAGCGCTCCAGGGGCGATGCCGAGCATCGCCGCACGGGCGGATTCGCTGGGATCGGCCACCGCAACCACTTGGGCGGGGAAGTTGCAGCGGGCGATGGCCCGGGCGTGGTGCTGCGCCATCTTCCCGCCACCCACCAGGGCGACACGGATCGGCCCGGTGCGGGGAGTAGCGGGTTGGGATGGCTGGGCTGTCATGGTCTCGCGCGGGGAATCGGTCGGAGCAGAACGCATCGGGCCTTGATATATTATGGTCTTGTAACCCATTGCCAATCAATGAGATTACGCGCCGGGACGGCACTGCCCAGGGCTGTCCCCGGCGGGAGCAAGTTACAGACCATGGCGTACTTCCTGAAGGGGACATTGGGGGCCAGTTGTCGGACTTGAGGCTCGGGGCAAAACAGGCGCTCGAGAGGTTCCTCGCCCGGAGCGGCGTGGCCCGCCGGCTGGCGGGTCCGGGCCCCGACGGGGTCCTCATTCTGGCGTATCACAACATCCGGCCCGATCTCGCGGCGCCGGCCGGGGACCTGCCGCTGCACCTGTCACTCAGCCGGTTCCGGGATCAGCTCGAGCAGCTGCGCGCGAGCCATGACGTGGTGCCGCTCGCCGGGGTCCTCGAGCCGCCGCGCGGCGCGCGACCGCGGGTCGCGATCACCTTCGACGACGCGTACCAGGGTGCGGTCACGCTCGGAGTCCCGGAGCTGGTTTCGCGCGGGCTGCCTGCCACGATCTTCGTGACGCCCGATTTCCTCGGCGGTCGCGCCTTCTGGTGGGATGCGCTGGCGACGGAGACCGGGCTCTCCGATGCGGTACGGGTCCGGGCACTCGATGAGCTCTCGGGGAAGGACGCGCGGATCCGCGACTGGGGCCGTTCAGCCGGCCTGCAGATCTCCGAACCGCCGCCTGACAGTCGCGGCGCCAGCGAGGCGGAGTTGCGCCGAGCCGCGGAGAGTCCGGGGATCACGCTGGGATCACATACCTGGTCGCATCCGAACCTGGCGCGACTGGAGCAGGCGGAACTCGCCGCCGAATTGACCCGGCCCCTCGGCTGGCTCCGCGAGCGATTCGAGGAGGTGCTGCCCTGGCTGTCGTATCCCTACGGATCCTGGTCGCCCGCGGTCGCGGCCGCGGCGAAGGATGCGGGGTACCGGGCGGCGCTGCGGGTGGAGGGGGGCTGGATCCGCGCAGGAAGGGATGGGGACTTCGCGCTGCCACGCCTGAATGTGCCCGCCGGGATCTCGGCGGACGGCTTCGCCCTCCGGTTGGCGGGGATGTTCTGTCGGTGAGCGTCCGGGTGCTCGTCACCGACGGCGAGCAACGCTCCTCCCTGGCGGTGGTGCGCTCTCTCGGCCGGGCGGGGCATCGTCCATTCGTGGTTGCCGGCGCTCTGCAGTCGCTGGCCGCCGCGTCGCGCTACGCTGCGGGGCAGGCGGTGGTGCCGTCCGCGCTGGCAGACCCCGAGGGCTTCGTCACGGCGGTGCGGGGGCAGGTGGGCCGATGGCAGATCGACTTCATCCTGCCGCTCACCGAGGCGGCGATGCTGGCGCTGCTGCCGGTCCGCGACTCACTTGGTGCGGTGCTCCCCTGCGCCCCGGCCGAGAGCTTTCGCAGGATCTCGGACAAGGCGTTGCTGCTCGAGACCGCGCGCGAGGTCGGCATTGCTGTGCCGGAGCAGCGGGTGGTCGCCGGCGGCGATTCCGCCGGGTGGGCCGACCTCGCCGTCGCTGGGATTCCCGCTGGTGCTCAAGCCATCGCGCTCCGTGGCCGAGGGCGTGAAGCTCAGCGTGGTGCATGTAGCCGATGCCGCTGCAGTTGGAAGCTGCGCGCGGGCGGCTTCCTGCTGAGGCCTATCCACTACTGGTGCAGCGCCGGGTGGTCGGACCGGGAGTCGGGATCTTCCTACTGATCTGGAACGGGGAGACCCGCGCGGTGTTCTCGCACCGACGGATTCGGGAGAAGCCGCCATCGGGTGGGGTGAGTGTCTACCGAGAGAGCATTGCCGCAGACGCGGGGCTGGTGGCGCGTTCGCGCGCGCTGCTCGACCGCTTCTCCTGGCAGGGAGTGGCCATGATCGAGTTCAAGGTCGACGAGGCGACGGGGACGCCATACCTGATGGAGATCAACGGCCGCTTCTGGGGTTCGCTGCAGCTCGCGGTGGATGCCGGTGTGGACTTTCCGGCGCTGCTCATCGCCCTGGCGCAGGGGGAGAATCCGCCGCCCGTGACCCGCTACCGGCCGGGAGTGCGGAGCCGCTGGTGGCTGGGCGACGTCGACCACCTGCTGGCGCGCATTCGGCGGACCAGCGCCGAACTGGCACTCCCACCGGGAGCTCCGAGCCGGCTGCGTGCGATCTTCGACTTCCTGACGCTGTGGAAGCCCGGCGACCGGAGCGAGATCTTCCGCTGGCGCGATCCCGCGCCGGCGCTGCGTGAACTCCGGCTCTGGGTCCAGGGACGATGAGCGACTCCGCGCGATTGGGCGTGATCCACGTCCACAGCGACTACTCCCATGACGGCCGCGACTCGATCGAGGCGCTCCACGCGTTCGCCCTGGCGCGGGGAATCGGCTTCGTGGGGCTCACCGATCATGCGGAGGACTTCGAGCCGGACCGCTACGAGGCGCTGCAGCGCCATTGCGAGGCGGTGTCGGACGCACGGGTGCGGATCATCGCCGGGCTCGAATACCGGTTCAACGGCTATTCGGGCCTGCACCTCCTGGCGCTCGGCCTGAGCCGCTGGATCGCGCCGAGGACGCCGGCGGATTTCATGGTGCAGTCTCGCGGCGTGACGGGATTCACGATCGTGGCCCACCCGGTGCTGCCGAACTATGAGCTGCCGGAGGAGGTGCGGGCCGGCATCGACGCCATCGAGGTGTGGAACGCCTCGTACAACACCCGCTACCTGCCCGATCCGCGGGCCATCCGGCTACTGCACGACATCCGCGCCCGACGACCGGAGGTCGTCGCCACGGCCGGTCTCGACCAGCATGATGCCCGGAACGACCGGCGTACCCGGGTCCTGCTCGATCGCGCACTCGGCCGATCCGCTGGCGCGAGCTGAAGGCGGGGCATTTCACCAACATCGGGGCCACGATGAGATTCGACGCGTACGCCACCTTCGGGGCGGCGCGACTCACCGGCCTCACGGCGCTCCGCAGCGGGCTGGACGCTGTCAATTCGGTGCATGAATTGGTGATGCGGACGATCCGCCGATGAGTGCAGCGCCCACCGTCAGCGTCATCATCCCCTCGTACAACCGAGCCGAGTGGCTGCCGGCGACGGTGGAATCGGTGCTGGCGCAGACCCATCCCGCCGCCGAGATCCTGATCATCGACGACGGATCCACCGACAATACCGCGGAGGTCTGCACCCGTTTCCCGGCGCCGGTCCGGTATCTCCGGCAGCGAAACGCCGGGGTCGGAGCGGCGCGGAATCATGGCATGCGGGAGGCGCGAAGCGAGTTCATCGCGCTGGTCGATTCGGACGACCTGTGGGAGCCGACCAAGCTGGCGGTGCAGATGGCACTGCACCGGCTCCGCCCTGAGATCGGCTGGTCGGTGACCAACGCTACCACGATCGGGCTCGACGGGGTGGCACTCCCCGGCGGCCAGGGCTTCGAGCGGAACTTTTCGTTGTTTGACGGGCTCGGTGTCGGAGCGGACGAGTTCTTCGCGCGCTGGTTCGAGAGGGTGGAGCTCGAGGCGGCGGGGAGCCGGCATGTGGCCTGGTGTGGCGACGCGTTCGCGCCGCTCTTTCTTGGCAACTTTACTTCGCCGACCTGCGCCGTCCTGGCGCGGAGCCTGGTGGAGCGGGTCGGCGGCTTCGACGAGAGCTTCCGGCTGGCCGAAGAGACCGAGTACTTCCACCGGGTGGCCGCGTATGCCCAGCTCGGTGTCATCACCACGCCACTATTCCGCTGGCGGGTGGGTCAGCCGGTTTCCCTGGTTTCCGCCCAGAACGTCGTGACGCTGATTCAGAACGCGCTCACCAGCGGGGAGCGTGCGGCGAAGCTCCGCACGCCGCTACCGCCTGCCGCTCAGGTGGCGCAGGGGGAGGGACGCCGCCGTCTCCTCACCGACCTCGCCTACACTCAGCTCTCGCTCACGAACGGCCACGCGGCGCGGGCGGCGGTCCGCGACGCCCGTCAGGCGGGTGCCCGCGGAACCCGGCTGGCACTCATCTCAGCGCTCGGGCTACTGCCGGCGCCCGCGCTCACCGCGCTCCACGCCCTGAAGCGTCGCTTCCGCTGATCTGGCGCCGGGGCGCCCGTTTCCCGGGTACGGCCCGGTGATCGGCGGCTCCGACCTGCCGGTGGGATCATGCGGATCGGCCGGAGCGGTAGAGCCGCTCGTATTCGTCCAGCGTTCGCTCCAGCCGGTACTTCTCTTCCGCCCGCATCCGCGCGGCCTCGCCGAGCGCGCGGCGACGCTCGGGGTCGTCGAGCAATCGGCCCAGCTGCGCCGCGAGTTGTACTTCGTCTCCCGCTTCGCTGAGCAGCGCCTCCCGCTCGTCTCGCGCCACCTCGGGAATCCCGCCGACCCGGGACGCGACGATCGCCTTGCCGGCAAACATGGCTTCGAGCAGGGAGATCGGAAGCCCCTCCGAGAGCGACGGCATCACCCAGATGTCACCGCCAGCCAGGATGTCCGGGACGTCCGGGCGAAAGCCCAGCAGCGTGACTCGCCGCTCGAGTCCGTGCTCGGCCATGAATGCGCGGAGCCGTCCCTCTTCCTCGCCACGGCCGGCGAGCGCCGCTTTCCAGTCCTGTCCTGGTCGACTGGCCTGCAGCAGGGCAAGCGCCTTGAGCAGGACGATGTGTCCCTTCACCGGGTACAGATTTCCTACCGACACGATCAGGGGCTCGCCGGGGCTCAGGCCGAGCTCGGCACGGACCGGGTCGCGTCGTCCCGTCTGGACCGGAATGCCGTTCTCGACCACCCCGACCATGCCGTGGGGCAGCCCGAGCGAGGACTCGAGGAATTCGGCCGCAGCGCCGGAGACGCCGACTGTTGCCCGGCTGTGGCGGATGGCCCAGCGGAGCGCGGCCCGGCGGCGCCAGCGTCCGGCGAAGCCCTTCCCGCCATGCATGGTGATGACGCAGGGGAGGCCGGCAAAACGGGCCGCGAGCCCGCCGAACACGGCCATGGTGAATTCGTGGCTGTGGACCACCTCGACCCCACGGCGGCGGAAGATCCCCATCAGCTCCGGTACGCAGCGCAGGTCGAGTGCGTGGGGGAGATGGAACAATTCCACCTCGAAGCCGCGCTCCTTGAGCTGCCCCCGGAGCCACTTCTTCCCCTTGGTGATGCCGGGGAGGACGGGCACCACGATGTGCCCCCGCGCACGCAGCCCCTCCGCCAGGTGCAGGAGCACCGTCTCGGCGCCGCCGGGCCCGTCGGATTCGAGCATCAGCGCGATGCGCTGCCGACGCGGCTCACGGGCATGACGGGTGAGAAGCTATTGCTCACTGGGTGACAGCCTCCCGGTCAGGAGGACGGCCTGCGACCGACGCCACATGGGCACATCGGTACGCCCGGTGCGCCCGGCTACCTGATGCGGAAGACGGACTTCGATCACCGACGCGCGGCGCAGTCCTCACACCAGTCCAGGTGAGCCCTGGCGCACTGTGGAAGGTCGAACATCTGCTGGGCGCGCTCCCTCGCGTTAAGACCGAGGTTTGTCCGCAACGTAGGGTCGTTGCAGAGACGTTCGAGTGCCCCGGCAAAGGCCGGAACGTCCCCTGGCGGCACTACCAGGCCGTGAGTTCCATCTACGACCAACTCGGGATTGCCGCCCGTTCCCGTGACGATCATCGCACAGCCACTCGCCATCGCTTCTAGAATCGCGTAGGCGCACGCCTCGGCCCAGACCGCAGGGTGAACGTACATGTCAGCGTCACGGAGCAGGGAGTCGACGTCATTTCGCAAACCCAGAAATTCGGTGATGGGCGAGATGCCAAGATCCGCCGCAAGCTGTTTGAGCATGGGTTGCTCAGGGCCGTCACCCGCCACAAGCAGACGGATGTCGCTGCGATTCAGCGCCGCTACGGCCCGGAGAAGGATATCGACACCCTTCTCCCGGATGAGGTGGGAGACGCAAAGGAGCGTGAGCGGTGCGTGCTCTGTCGTACCGTTCGGTCGCGGCGCGAAGCGCTGAAGGGCGACACCATTGTAGATCACCCGGGTGCGGTCTGCGTCCAGGCGAAAGCGCGAGGAGGTGCGGCGACGGACGTAGTCGGAAACGCCGGCCAGGCTTCTAACCCGTCGCATGGTATAGCGGTCCAGGAGTCTCGTGCTCAGGGGCCGAGTCCGCTGTAACTCATCGATCGGTCCACTCACATGGTCGACCCAGAGGACGGCCGCGGGCCAGGCCGCATAGGCCGCCAGGGCGAACCGGCCTCTGGGAGTGAACAAGTTGAGATGCAGCACATCGTAGTCGCGGCGCAGCCGGGCGGCGGTCGGCAGGATGGAACGCTCCAGCTCGCCGAGGGCGGTCCAGGAGGCGCCGAGGCCCGACAGCTCTGCAGCGACTTGGGGGTGGACGGGCTGACGACTGAGCACGTCCATCCGGTGTCCCCTGCGATCCGCCTCCGCGACAAGGGCAAGCATCCACGCCTCGAAGGAGCCGAGCTTCCTCGGTGCCAGGTCGACGCAGAGCGCGATGCGGAGTTGAGATGTCATGAGCCGATGTCAGGAGGCGGAGTGGGGCACGCGCGCGTCGATGGCATCGAAGAGTGTCGCCGCTTGGGCGCGACGGCTGAACTCGGAGTGGCGGGCGAGCGGCGCGGGACGCTGCCTCTGTCGGTGCTGCTCATAGCGTCGGCGGAGAGTCGCCGCGATTCCAGCGATGTCATCAGGGCGGACGACGTCGGCCTCGGTGCCTGCGAGCAGGAGCGCGGTGGCGCTCCTGGGTTAGCCAGGGCAAGCAGCCACGCGGGAAACTGCATGTATTCGAAGACCTTGGAAGGTATGGCGAGGTCGCTGTCCTGGGGCAGGCTGACGAGCACGGATGCCGTCGCCAAGAACCGCAGGGCAGCGGGACGGGGCCCGGGCGGGCGTAGGCGCACGAAGTCTGCGATGCCCTCCTCCTGTGCCATGGCCACCAGCGGATGGCCGTCAAGGCTGCTCACATGCCCCATAAACTCGATCCGAATGTCGCCTGGTGCCAACCCCAGTTCGCTGACCACCTTCGCGGTGGCGCGGAACAACATGCGCGGATTTCGGTCAAGATATACCGTGCCGGCATACGCGATGACAAAGCGATCCTGGAGATCCGCGCTCGGGACCTCCTCTTGATCGAAACCGTTCATCGCGCAAATGATCTTCCCGGCCGCACGAGGATAGGCCTGCTGCATCGCCAACCGGAGCGCTTCCGTATTTGCTACGACGACCGTGGCATCCCGCACGCACGCCCGCTCAGCGCGCTCGGAAAGCCAGAACCAGAGCGAGCTGGCGACGCCTTCGATCAGCCGCTGCTGCAGGGCCCAGGGGTCCCGCATATCCATGACCAAGGCGATACCGGTCCGCGCTGCAAGCCAGCGGCCGCCTTCATGCACGAGGTGCGGTGGACCGCTGCTGATGACGCAGCGGTGAACGCCTTTCTCAAAGATCGCCGACGCTGCAGCGGCCGCGGCAAGGGCCCAGGCCTTGTGGCGTTCGTGGTCAAGCAGCGCGTGATACGTGCGCACCCACCATCGTCGTTTTGTGAGATCCCAACCAATCTCACCGCGCGAGAGGGATGAGGCACGAACAGCGGCGCGCCCGGGCGGCGGTGGGTGGCCCTCCCCGGACCCCTGGTTCCTGGTGGAGGTAATAGACTGGCTTTGCCGGAGACGAGCCGGAATCATGGCCGCGATCTCCAACACGTGCCGCGTGGGTCTGACGCCAAATACCCGGGTCCCGGGCGGCAACTCCCGAAGACGCTCCGGTTCCGGCCGGTCCAGGAGTTCCGGGTCCAGAGCAGAAGACGTCGAGTTCCCAGCCCCGCTCCCACGCGATAGGTCGCGAACTTCTGCCACCGGAGTGCGCCGGCCGCCTGGCTTGGAGGAAAGTGGTAGCTGAGCAGGAGCAATCGAGGCCGGGTCCCGCTCCGAGCGCCGGGAAGAGCGAAGAATGGCGCACCGTGCACGCGGGTCAGGCATCGAGGCTCGCCGTCGCAGTGGCAGGCCCGCGTACCATCCTGGCAATCTTGCGCAGCCGCTCCCGCTGCGGCAGCGCGGTGGTGACGGTGTAGACCAGCGCGCCGGTCCCTGCCAGCAATCCGCAGCGCGACCGAGAGCGGCCAGCCCGCCGGCAGGCGAGGCGGAGCGCGATGACGGCCGCCGCCATGAGGAGCGTGCCGCGCATCGCCGGCCACAACACGGCCAGATACTCCCGGAACGGCATCTCGATCTTGGCGAAGGTCCGACGGTAGAGCGGAATGGTGAAGATCGGGTAGACCATGATCCACATGGTCGCGATGCCGACCGGGCCCCAGTGGCTGCCGAGGAAGAAGCTCGCCGGGAGCACCAGCGCAGTGACGACGCCGAGCCACATGGTCCAGCGCGCGTCGTTCTTCACGTTGAGAATCTGCGGCAGCAGGGTGACCAGCGACCGATACGAGGCATAGACGCAGAGCACCTGCAGGGGTGCGATCGTCGCGGTCCACTCCGGACCCAGCACCAGCGGCACGAATTCCCTCGCGACCAGGGCGATGCCCACCGTCGCCGGGCAGGGTGAGGAAGGCGATCCCCTCGGTGACGTTCAGCAGGATCTTCCGGAGCGTCGCGTTGTCGTGCTGCGCGGCGGCGAAATAGGCCGGGGTCACCCGGGTGACCATCGAGGTGATCTTGTCGACCGGGATGCCGGCGAACTGCCAGGCGAACGAATAGGCCCCCAGCGCCGCCTTGCCGAGGACGCGCCCCGCCACCGCGAAATCGGCATTGTTGTAGAGATACCAGGCGAACCGACCGATCAGGATGTGCCCGCTGAAGCGGAGCACGCCGTGCATCCCCTCCCGGGTCGGCCGGGCGAAGCCATGCGACCGGAGCACCAGGGTGGTGACGGTGGCGAAGGCCTGACTGACAATGGCCCCGATGACCAGAGTCCAGTAGCCGAAGCCCAGCCAGGCGAAGAGGATGTTCGCCAGCGCGAACACGATCCCCTGGGCGCTCTCCAGCATGGCGAGCGGCTTGAACCTGCAGGTCTCGCTGCAACAGCGAGTACGGCACCAGTCGGAGCGCCGGAAATCACGAAGTTGGCGCTCATCGCGACCACGATCCACAGCACCGACGGCTCGTGGAAGAAGCGTGAGAGCGGCCAGGCCGCCGCGCAGGTGATAAGGGTGCCGCCGAGGCCCAGGAGCACCGCGACACTGTTGATCTGGGCGACCTGTCGCTGCTCGAGGTCCCGCAGGCTGACGATCGCGGTCCCCAGGCCGAATTCGGTGAACATCGTCACCAGGCCAAGGAAGAGACTGGCCATTCCCACCAGGCCATAGGCCTCCGGACCGAGGAGGTGGGCCACCACCAGCGTCGCGCCCCAAGTTACGGCCTGCGTCAGCCACTTCGCCGCTCCGGTCCAGGCAATGCCTCGAGCGAGCGATCCGTGGAGCTCGGAGGGGTTGGTGGTCGGCGAGGGAGTAGGGGTGGGGAGTGGCGTCGGTCATGAGGTCCGGGCTGAGCAAGTCCAAGGCCATTGCGTTGGTGCTGGCTCCACTGTGATGTTGCGACGATGCAACATAGCTCCTTCTGACCCCGCCCGTACATCGGCTAGCCCATGGGCGACGGCGCCCAATCTCGCCCGCCGAGGGTGGCACGGACATTGAGATAGTCAATCGGGAATGTCGATGACTCCGCAACTCCAGAGCGCTTACACCAGCCCCGACGCCGGCGACTTCCCCCTCCCGCACTGACCTGCCGGTGGCCTTGGAGCATATCGACCGGTTCGTCGCGCGTACCCAGAACTGGTTCTACGACCACATGCGGAAGGTGCCGAGGCACCGCCCGGTGGTGGTCTGCGGGAGTCTCGAGAACCGCGACGAATTCCCCGATCTGGAGGCGGTGCATATCGACCGCGAGCACCTCGGACGGAGACTCTGGTACCGCCTGCAGCGCAATCGGCTGTATCCGCTCGATGCCCGTCGCCTGCGGACGTACAACGCCAAGATCTTCCACTCGCATCTCGGTTATGTGGCAGTGGGGGACTTCCCCTTTGTGCAGGCGCTGGAACTCCCCTGGGTTGTGAGCTTCTACGGGGCGGACGTGTACCTGTTCTCCCGTCATCAGATCTGGGTGGATCGTTACGCTCCGCTCTTCGCCCAAGCCCAGCGGATTCTTTCACTCGGCCCCGCCATGTCTGCCGCGCTGGAACAGCTCGGCTGTCCCCCCGAAAAGATCGCCGTACATCCACTTGGCGTGGATGCGGTAGGACTCCCCCACCGGCCTCGGGTACGGGGTCCCAAAGAACCACTCAAAGTCCTCTTCTCCGGCACCTTCCGGGAGAAGAAGGGGGGGGGCTACCTCCTCGAGGCGCTCGGGCGCCTGCGGAGCCGCGGAGTGCCGCTCGAATTGCACCTCGTCGGCGAAGCAGCCGGCCGTCCGGGAGACGCCGAGACTAGGGCAGAGCTGTTCCGCCTCATCGATACACTTGGTCTCCAGCCATTCACTTCGCATCGAGCGTGGTTGCCTTTTCGCGATCTGATCGCGCTCTCGCTCGAGTGTCACGTATTCGTCGCGCCGAGCGTGACGGCCGCTGATGGCGACTCTGAGGGGTCACCTGCCGTCATGGGGCAGATGATGGCGACCGGGATGCCGGTGGTGGCCACCCGGCACTCCGACATCCCGTACACCTTCGGCCCCTACGCCGACCGGCTGGTGCCGGAGCGCGATCCCGGCGCGATCGCGGAGCGGCTGCAGCGCTATTTCGACGAACCGGACACGATGACCCGCGAGGGACTGGAACTGCGTGAGCAGATTCTGGGGTCCTTCGATACGCGCCTCTGTGCCGGGCGCCTGAGCGATCACTACGAGGCGCTGACCCGTGCCCATCGCGGCTGACGCTCCGGCGGCCTCCGCGGGGGCGACACCGGCCGCGACCCCGATGACGGTCCGGGCCTACGCGCTCTCATCCCGGTGGGCGTGGGGGATCGCGCTGGTCCTGATCCTCAGCCACGCCGTGCTGGCATGGCAGAGCCGGACGCCCGGCGTGACCCACAGCAACGACGACGCGCTCTACATGTTGCTCGGCAGGCAGCTGGAGCACCTATCGTATCGGGAGGAATTTCGGGTTGGCGCGCCGATGCACGGTCAGTATCCGCCGGCGTGGCCCGCGATGATCGCGGTCTCCGGAGTCGTGAGCGGTGATCGCGAGGCCGCGGCGTTCGCGCTGGCTACTCTGCTTTCGACCCTGGGGCTCGTCGCGTTCTTTGCCACCGCACGGCGACTACTCCCGGTGGGCCTCGCGCTCGGGGTGCTCGCTGGTGCGGCGCTCAACCCATCCCTCGTCTCGTATGGCGGGCGGGTGATGTCCGAGGCGGCGTTCTGGTTCTGGACCTCGATGACGGTCTGGGCCCTCATCCGAGGCCGGGAGGATCGACGCTATCTGGTCCTCGCGGGTATCACCGCGATCATCGCGGCTTTCACCCGCAGCATCGGCATCACCCTGATTGGCGCGGTGGTCGTGGGATGGGCCTATGAACGGCGGTGGCGATCGCTGGTCGGATTCGTGGTGGCAGCCGCGCTTCTCCTGGGCGGGTGGGGATTGTTCACGGCCGTGAACCACGAAAATGTCGTCGGGCGGTCCTACGTCGCGGATGCCGCGGCCGAACTCCAGCACATAGACAGCGGGGCCGGCGGCGTGCTGCCTCTCCCCATGCGGATCGCTGGTCGGGTCCGGGAGCAGGTGATGGGAACCCTGCCGGCGATGCTCCCCCTCATCCGGGTGAGCGGCACAGCGATCGACAACATCGTCTGGTTGGTCGCGGCCGTGGTGCTCGGCGGGATGGGACTGTTGGCGCTCCGACGCCGGTTGCCGGAGCTGGGACTCTACCTCCTGTTTTACCTCGGTCTGATCGCAGTCTGGCCGTGGGGGCCGCGGCGGTTCTTCATCCCGATTCAGCCCTTCGTCCTGCTCACGATGGTGTTCGGCGTCGAAGCGCTGCTGCGCCAGCGGCTGCCTCGATTCGCCAGCATCCTCGGGTTCGCGCTGCTCGGATCGGTGCTTGTCGCCGCAATTCCCGGCACCCTCAAGAAATTCGAGATGTTACGGGCCTGCGATCGCAGAGCACCCTGGACCGACAGCAACTGCTACGACGACGACCAGCGGAGCTTCTTCGCTGCGGTGACATTCGCCCGGGACAGCCTCCCCGCCGAAGCGCGATTTCTGGTGGAGCGGGAGGCGGGATTCGCTTACCATACTCACCGCATTGTCCAGCACGACCAGGTTGCCCTCGGCATGCCGGATTCCACCTTCCGTGCCTATCTCGCCGGGAATCACATTGACTACGTGGTGGTGACCCGGCTCACCAACGTGGAGCTGCAGGTGCTGGCGCCCAAGCTGCTGGCGAACTGCACCTACTTCGAGCTGATCCGACGGTTTCCGCCCTACGGCCGCCTCTACCAGCTCCATCCGGCGCCGCTGCCGCCGTCGCAGAGGGCGTGCAGCGACCTCGGCTACTACGTCATCTCGACGCCGCACCGCCAGGAAGTACGCTGAGCCGGTCCCCGGTCGACGGATAGCCTGCACGGGAGCGCCTCCCGATCAGTGGGCCGCGGTGTCCAGGGCGACGTGATGCACGTTGGTGCGGTGGAACTGCCAGCTCTGGAGTACCTGCAACGGCCGGCCGAGCTGCCGGCTCAGCACCTCCACTGCCTTCGTGAGTTTCTCCCCCTCGACAATCCAGAAGGAGTTCCGCGACGGATCCCGCTGCGCCAGGATCCGGCGCAGGCGGTCGACCTCGGCCGGGCTGAAGCTGACAACGCCGGCGCTGTCGCTGCGCATCGCCTGGGCCATGTACGGCACTTCGCTGAACCGGTTGATCCCCTTGTAGTAGTACTCGAAGGGATGGGAGTCCTGATCGTAGATCACGATCGGCTCTCCGGGCTGCTCCCTGGCGGCGATGAGGCTGGCGGGGCCGCGCCAGTCGATCTGTCCCCGTTCATTCCGCGCGAAACTCACCGCCGCCAACCCGAACACCGCGAGGACCACGCCGCCGGCGACCCGACGGGGCCACCCCGGCACCACCCGGCTGGCCAGGAGCGAGGGCAGAATGATGAGGCCAGGCACGGTGACGATCCAGTGCCGCTCGTCGGCCAGACTCGCATTCGTCAGGCGGATCACGGCCAGCAGTCCGAAGCCGACCAGGCCGATGATCGTGTAGGCCGTTTCGAGTCGGCTCCACCGCGGCCGGCCGGTCCAGACCCGCGCCACGAGCAGCCCGACCAGCACCAGGAGCAGTCCGAGCTTCGCGAAGTCGCGGTGGATGAGCGGCGTCGCCAGCCGGAACACCATCCTCGTGGCCGTCTGGCCCGACCAGGCGGTGAGGGTCACCGCCTTGGCCAGCAGGGACGGCCCGCCGAGGTCGACCGGGCGGAGGTAGCTGGGATAGGCCTCGAAGACGTTGGCCCGGACCCAGTCGATCCAGGGGAACATCAGGAGGCACAGGGCGACGCCGGACCACACCAGCCGGCGGAAGTCGCGGCCGAAGAGGCCCGCGCAGAACAGCGCGGCCAGAATGAAGCCGTTGTAATAAAAGGTGAGCAGCCCGGCGTAGCCGCACAACACGAAGAGCGCGGAGTCCCGCCACGGATGCTCGGTTCCGGTGAACTGGACCCGGGTGAAGTAGTACATGCTCGATACGACGCAGAGTGTCGCGAGGGCGTAGACCCGCGCCTCGGTTCCCGCCCAGAGGAGCTGCGGCGTGAGTGCCGCGACCAGCCCCAGACTCCACCAGCCCCGGCCGATCCCGAGCAATCCCGACAGCCGATGGAAATACACCACCGTCAGCGCCAGGCAGAGGGTGGACAGGCCGCGGCTGAACTCGATCCCGGACGCGAGCTTCCGCCAGTAGTACAGCAGCAGAAAATAGAGCGGCGGCTTGGTCTCCCGGAATTCCGACATCTGAATCGTGTAGTCGAGCGAGGTGCCGGTCCACCGCAGGGTGGACGCCTCATCCAGCCACATGCTCTTGTGCAGGTTCACCCAGATCGTGATGGCCAACGCGATCACGACCGCGACATAGAGCGTCAGCCGGTCTTCGGCTTCATGGGAGGTGGCAGCGGGAGCGGGTGAGGCCATCGTCAGGCTCCGGGTCGGTCAAGTGAATGATGCCTATCTGCCGCTGGGGAAGCTCCACCGGATGCAGGCCCCCATGGGGGAGGCGTGCCCCCCCGCCCGGCGCTCCGCAGGTCAAAGAGGAGTGCGGAACCGGTCTCCGCAAGGAGGGGGTAGCTCCGTCGGAGTTCCGACTCGAAACCCGGTTTCGCTGCCAGGGCGGGCCGCTCTGCCACGAAGTACCGGGCGCCGCGCGCCGCCAGCCCCGCCACCGCCGTCAGGGACTGCTGTTCGCGGCAGATGTTGAAGCCCTTCCGGTCCATCCAGTAGAAGAAGTAGGAAGCGTTGTAGGCCACCTCGTGGCCCTGTTCCTCGCAGACCCCGCCGGAGGCGAGGATAAGATCGCCTCGCGGGACCAGCGGCGCGAAGCGCATCGCCGTGTCGTAGCGGGCGACGTAGCCCGCGGGATGCAGGTCCCGCCGAATCTGCCGTACCTCGAAGAGCGCGGTGACCATGACCAGGGCCAGGCCGGCATAGCCGAGGATCGCCGGGCGGGTGGCATGACTGCGGATGGCCTCGGCGCCGGCACCGACCAGCAGCGCCGCACCCGGCAGCGACACGATGTGGTAGTACGTCGCCCAACGGTCTCCCGTGGTGCGGGCGGCGACGAGGTAGAACACGCCGACGGCGAACAGCCACCAGAGCGCGAGGATCACGCCCTCGGAGCGCCGCTCGCGCGGCAGCGCGAAGAGGGCGACGGCCGCGCCGGTCGGCATCCAGATCGCTTCGATCTCACGCCGCAGTATGCCGGTCGCGAAGCTCGAGTCGGTGAAGAAATCCCAGCCGATCCAGTGGTACTCGTTGGAGATGCCGAAGGAGTTGCCGTACAGCAGCCAGAACTGGTGCGCGTGCCGGTACCAGAGCAGCGCCGGCACGATCGCGAGCGTGGCGAACGCCCACACGGAGGGCCGCCGCAGCGCGGCGAGGCCGTGCCGCCTGAACAGCAGCGCGGCGAACAGGATGCCGAGGTGCAGGGCGGGGAGCTTGGCGAGGAGCGCGAGCGCCGTCGCGGCCACCCCCAGCAGGAACCAGGACCGCTCTCCTCCCAGCAGCCAGCGGCGGAAGGCATACACGGCCGCCACATAGCCGAAGAACATCAGCGGCTCGGGCTGGATTGCGTTGGCGAGCCGGATCTCCAGCGGATTCAGCGCCCAGAACAGTCCGGCGGCGAGGGGGGCCCAGCCCGGCAGCGTTTCCACAGCCAGCGCGAGGAAGACCGCCAGCGTCGCCAGCGAGAGGAGATAGGAGATGATCCGGCCGGTGACTTCGTGGTACCCGAGCAGCCGGTGACAGACGGCGATGCTCCAGGGGTAGAGCGGGAACTCCATCTCCAGGTACCCGGGGCCGTCGCCGCGCCAGTCGATGCGGGGGTAGAGGATGTTCATCCCCTCACGACTGAAGTTGCGGGCGACGGCCGAGACATCCGCCTCCCGCCACGATTCCCGGATGTGGCCGTCGACGGGCCGCCAGAGATCGATGGCCCTGATGCCGGCCCCGAGGAGCAGGACCAGGAAGAGCAAGCGACGGAGCGGAGGCAATGGCGCCTCGGCGGTGATCGTCATTCAGCGGTCGCGCCGGCGCAGGCGCAGCACGTCGATGCCTCCCACCTGCCAACTGCCGAGCCGCACGGTGTTCCGCTCGACGTAGGCACTCGAGCACCGCCGTGCCTGCGGCGGCGGGGAGCCATTGGCGGCGGATCAGCCAGAAGCTCTGTCCCGGTGGCACGGCGCCCTCGATGCGAGCGCGGACCTGGGCACTGTCCGTGAGGTAGCGTTCGGCGGGATCGTACCGCTCGAGGTCAGGGTCGGTGGGGAGTCCCAACAGCCGATTGCTGCCGCGGTACTCCCACCGCAGCGGCAGCAGGCCGTCGGAGGTATGGACGATCACCGGCTCGCCCGGGTGCTCCTCCCGGACGATCACCCCGGCCGCCGCCCGCCAGTCGAAGTAGTCCTGATTCAGCTCGTAGCTCGCGAAGAAGATCCCCATCACCATCAGGATCACCATCAGTGCGCCGCTGCGGCGCAACGGGGCGCGTATCTCGTCGAGCACCACCGCGGGGAGGATCATCGATGCAGGCACCAGCACGATCTCGTGCCGGGGGAGCACCAGCGCGAGTCCTGAAAGCTCGAGGATCTGGAGCAGTCCCCATGGCAGTACCGCAGCAATGCACCAGAGGGTCTCGCGCCGGCTCCAGGCTCGGCCGGGCTATCCAGGAACCGGGCGGCACCGATCACCGCGAACCCGAGGGCGAGCACGACCATCCCCGTCGGGCGGTGCAGCAGGCCCGTCCAGATGAGTCCGCCGAAGAGCAGGTTCGTCGGATGCGACGCTCCATCGTCTGGCCGCCGCGGCGTTTTCCGGCAGCGGTGGATGGGGATGCGAACTGCATCCGCACAGCCGGCAGGAGCGGGAGCACCAGCAGGGTGAGCAGCGCCACAGCGGTGAGCAGTTCCCTGCGGCGACGACCGCTCATTGCCGCCGCGACGACCAGCCCGGCGATGGCGAACCCGCTGTAGTAGAAGGTGTAGATCGCGGCCCCGCCCGCCAGGATGAACGCCGGCAGCGCCCAGCGAGGCGGTTCCCGGTCGTCCCACCAGAGGTTGGCGAAGCCGCAGGCGCAGACGGCCAGCAGCAGCAACGCCAGGGCATATCCGCGGACGGTGATCGCACTCCACGCCACTGGAGCCAGCAGGGCGGTGAGCAGCGGCAGGAGGGCGAGTCCCCAGCCGCCGCCGAGCCGCCGACCGACGCGGGAGAGCACCACCAGGGCGAAGAGGACGCAGCCGAGTGAGAGGAACCGGGCGAACTCCGGGCTCCGCGACAGGCGCAGCCAGAGATTGAGCAGCAGGAAGTACAGCGGTGGCTGCAGTTCGAAGTGGATCGACTGGTGCAGCGTGCCGGCGAGGCTCCGGCCGGCCGTGTCCATCGAATAGGCCTCATCGATTGACACGCTGGTCGTGAACAGCCGCGGGAGTGCGATACCGGCCGTCAG
Source organism: uncultured Gemmatimonadales bacterium (assembly GCA_963825065.1). GTDB lineage: Bacteria > Gemmatimonadota > Gemmatimonadetes > Gemmatimonadales > GWC2-71-9 > JADJOM01. The sequence goes on along the minus strand of CAWGRU010000012.1, from coordinate 35,956 downwards.
CAGCAGCGAGAGCCAGAGGCCGATCCGCTGGACGAAGCCGACACCGCCGGCCGCCGCTTCCGGGCCGGCGCGGCCCTCCGAACCGACCATCAGGTGGGCCCGGTCGGCGCGACGAGGCTCTGGGAGGCCAGCTCCGCCAGCAGGGAGACGAACCCGCTCTCGCCAGGCGCTACCGTCCGCCGGCCGGCGTCGACGATATGGCATCCGGTCACGCAGGTGTCGGCGATGCGCTGCACCTCCCGGAACTGGACCTGGTTGAAGGCGTCGGCCGCGTAGCGCGCATTGAGAAAGCGCACCAGGTCGTCGACCTCGTTCGCCACGCCGCGTTCGACTGCGCGGAAGCCTTCGAGGACGTCCGAGACCAGGGCGGCAGGGGGAAGAAGCGCACCGCGGCCGATGCCGGCGTACCCGAGCCCGCACTGCTCCACGTCGGCGGGGCGCCAGAGATTGCAGGCGTCCAGCACGCCGACGGCGCGCCGGGCGGCGCCCAGCAGCTCCAGGCGCTGCTCCGAATAGACTCGGTGCGCGGTGCACATGATCAGCACGTCGGCCGGAGCCACCGCCTGCTCGAACTCGCGGGTGAAGAGCTCCGCGAGCCCGGTGCGCCGCAGGTTCTGGTCGGTGGGGTAGACGTAGGGGTCGTGAATGGTCACCCGGGCGCCGATGTTGAGCAGCAGTCGCGCCAGGGTGAGCGTCGGCGAGTTCCGGGTGTCCTCCGAATTGAACCGGTAGGCGGCGCCGAGCAGCGCGACGGCACGCCCGTTGAGCGGCCCGAAGGCCCGCTCGGCGAGCTTCAGCGTCTCGGCCGGGGAAGCGTCGTTGATCTTCCGGGCCGCGAGGATCAGGCTGCGGCCGGTATCCTGCTTCGCCTCGACGGCACGCCACCACAGAAGGATCCCGTCCTTGGGGAGGCAATGGCCGCCGACGCCCACCGTGGGCACCAGGATGCCGCCGCTGGGCACCGCATTCGGGTCGGTATTCGCCGCATCAGCCTGCTCGAGCCGGGCATTGACCTGCTCGCGCAGTGCGTAGAAGTCGATGTCGAGTGCATCGCAGTGCCGCACCACCTCCGCCGCATAGGCGATGCGCACGTCGCGGTAGGCGTTCTCCAGGGTCTTGACCACTTCCGCGGTCATGCTGTTCGTCGGATGCAGGGTGCCCTTGGTGACGATGCGCGCATAGAGCCGCTGGATGAGTCCCGGCGTTTCAGGGTGCAGCCCGGCCACGATCTTGTCCGATTCGCACACCCGTTCCACCAGCCGCCCGGGCATGACCCGGTTCGGGCTGTTGCCCAGGAGGACGTCCCGCCCCTCGATCAGGCCGTGCCTCGCGAACAGGTCGCGGATCAGGGTGGACATGGTCGACGGCGCCAGGGTGGACTCGAATATCACCAGCGGGACATTTCCCGCCGGCTTGTCGCGGAGCGCACCGGCGAGGCCGTCGAGCGCCTCGAACAGGGGGCCGTAATCGGGTGCGAGGCCGCTCTTGTCGGTCTGGGTGCAGATCAGGATGACGTCGGCGTCGCGGGCGGCGGCGTAGTCGTGACTGGCCGAGAGCAACTTCGCTTCCACGGTCTCGGCCACGACCCGGTCGAGATCGGGCTCGATGCCTCCGATGGGAGACCGGCCGGCGTTGATGGCGGCCACCTTCCACCCCGAGGTCGCCGAGTTGCGCTGGATCACGGTGACTGTGGCCGGCTCCGGGCTCCCCTCGCGGATGCGGGCGTGCGCCAGCATCGCGGCCATCGGCATCCCGACGATGCCCGGACCGACGACGGCGATCCGCTGGACCGACCAGTGGGTGACACGGTTGTTCGCGAGCGTGAGCGGCATGGATTCCGATCCGGGTTGTCAGGCCATAAGCGGCCGGCGAGGCTCGCCTAGTCGCCGTCGATGAAGGTCCGGTACCACAGCTCCAGGTTCAGCAACCCCCACAGCCGGCGACTGAAGGCGCCGTCGTAGAGCATCAGCTTCTCCACCTCGACCGGGTCGAAGAGCCCGCGCTCCCGGCAGCGGCGCGAGAGCAGCACGTCGCCGACGAACGCGCGTGACCGGCCCCGGGCCCAGAGGTGCAGCGGTACCGGGAAGCCCATCTTGTCCTTCCGGTTGAGCACGGCCTCGGGCAGCATCCCGCCGATGGCCCGTTTGAGGATGTACTTGAGCTCGCCACCCTTGAACTTCATCCCGGGCGGGATGCTCGCGACCAGGTCCGCCAGCCGGTAGTCGAGCAGCGGGACCCGCGATTCGAGCGAGGACGCCATGGTCACCCGGTCCTCGACCTGCAGCAGGGCGGGGAGGTTGGTGACCATGTCGTAGTGCGTCATCTTGTTGTAATAGGAGGCGGTGTCGGGGTGATCGAACACCTCCCGGAACCGCTCGAACAGCGCGTCCGGGCGGTGGCTGTCCCGGAACGCCGCCGAAAAGAGCGACATCGCCCCGCCGCTGCGGTCGATCAGCCGGAAGTAGCGGCGGTCCATCTCCTCGAAGAGGCCGCTGCGCCAGAACTGCTGCAGCATCGGGACGTACTGGCGCAGGGAAGGGAGGTTGGGCAGGATCGAGGCGAGAGAGACGATGTGCTCGGCCTCCTCGTTGCTCTCATGGATCGCGCCCTTGACGGCCTGCTCGAAGTACGCGACCAGGTATCGGGTGTACCCGCCGAAGATCTCGTCGCCTCCCTGGCCGCCCAGAACCACCTTCACCTGCCGGGCCGCCTCCCGGGAGACCATGTACTGTGGAAAGAGCCCCGGCCCCGCCACCGGCTCGTCCATGTGGTAGAGGAGCCGTGGCAGCAGATCCACGAACTCCTCCTCCGTCGGGGTGACCAGGTGCATGGTCGCCCCGCAGGCCTCCGCCACCATCCGGGCGTAGGGGGATTCGTCGAACTCCGGTCCCTCGTCGAACCGGCCGGTGAAGACCTGGAGCGGGCCGGCCCCGGCGCGGGACGCCAGGACGGTCACGAGGCTCGAGTCGATGCCGCCACTGAGGTAGGCACCGACCGGGACGTCGGAGCGCATCTGCAGCCGCACGGCGTCCGCGACCAGCCAGCGGATCTGCTCGAGGAAGTAGGCCTCGGTGTGATCGTTGTCGACCTGGAACCGGGGTTCCCAGTAGCGCACCGAGCGGTGGCTGCCCGAGGCGAGATCGACCACGTGGTACTCGCCCGGCAGCACCTTGGTGACGCCCTCGAACATGGTCCGCTCGCCCATCACGAACTGGAAGGTGAGATACTCGCGGACCCCGTCGAGGCTGGCCTGCGCCCGCACCTCGGGCTCGGCGAGCAGCGCCTTGATCTCGGAGGCGAAGAGCAGCCGGGCCGGGGTGGCGTGCAGGTAGAGCGGCTTGATGCCGAAGTGATCGCGGGCGAGCAGCACCTGCTGGCGCTCGCGATCGTACAGCACGAACGCGAACATCCCGTTGAGCCGCCCGACGCACTCCGGCCCGTACTCCTCGTACAGCTGCAGGATGACCTCGGTGTCGCTCGCCGTGCGGAAGCTCCGGCCTCGGGCTCGCAGCTCGTTGCGCAGCTCCACGTAGTTGTAGATCTCGCCATTGAAGACGATGACCGAGCGCTCGGTGGCCATCGGCTGGTGGCCGCTGGCGAGGTCGATGATGGATAGCCGCTGGTGCGCGAAGCCGACGGGCCCCTCGACGAACTGGCCCGCGTCGTCGGGCCCGCGATGCCGGATGGTCGCCGCCATCCGGAGCAGCGGCTCCAGCCGCGCAGGCTGGCCATCGAATCGGAGCACCCCGGCGATGCCGCACATGCGGGATCAGCCCCGCGCCTTGAGCGGCGGTGACGGATGGCCCGGGTCGCCCCGGACGCCGGCCGCCGGTTCAGCGGCGGTCGGTCGCTCATGCAGCCCGGCCCGCGCGAGGATCGCCCGCGCATGGGTGCTCATGTTCACCAGCTGATAGTGCTCCCCGAGCATGCCGAGCACCTTGAGGAAGAGGGCGATCTTGCGGCGGCCGGGCAGATCCATCCCGGGGAAGAAGGCCAGCTCCCTGACCTGGTCACCGCCCAGCAGGTCGAGGGGATGGAGCAGGAAGCTCGGCTCGGTCCCCGTCAGGCGACAGGTGGCGAGCGCTCCCCGCAGGTAGGTCACCATCAACCCCTCGGAGAACCGGCTCAGATAGAGGAGATAGCTGAGGTGGAAGGGGACCTTCACGACCGGCATCGTCGTCACCGGCAGCTCCAGCAGGGTGCGCCCGGAGCCCAGTCGCCAGCGGTACGGCCGGACCGGGCGCAAGCCGTCCCGGAAGCTGCCGAACAGGCCGGCCCGCTCCCGCCGCTGTTCGGCGGTGAGCCTGGCGGTCAGGAAGTAGTAGCGGCGCGCCAGCGGCCCGAGGTAGGTAGGCAGGGTGGAGGCGTCGTACAGATACCCGCGATCGACCAGCAGTTCGAGCAGGGCCGGGCTCCAGCTGTAGCCCGGCCCCCGGAAGCCGATCGGGCGCTGCCCCGTCGCGCGGACCAGCGCCTCCTCGGTCCGGACGAGTTCCTCGACCAGCTGCTCCCGCGAGTACAGGTGGAGCCACGGCTCGTGTTCGTAGGAGTGATTGCCGATCTCGTGACCCCGCGCCGTCAGGCTCCGGAACGGTTCGAGATTCTCCTCCCGGTCGGCGTCGACGCCCACACAGAAGAAGGTAATCCGCAGTCCGAGCCGATCGAGCGCATCGAGCACCGGCGGGAAGAACCGGTCGAGGTAGGTCGGCCGGGTCTCCCAGCCCGGGTCGCCATGGGTCTTCATGTAGGACCAGAGATTGTCGACGTCCAGCGACACGCTGGCCAGCGGGCGGGGATCGCTCATTGCGGGACAGCTCCCATCGCCGCGCCGCGGCGTGCGAGCAGCGGTGCCAGCTCGGCGGCCTTGGCATTCGCGAGTGCGACGGTCTCGTTCAGATTGAGCGTCCCGTTGGCGATCTGCGCTGAATTCACCAGGTACACGCCCGGCAGAGAGGTCACGACGGGCGGCAGGCAGCGCTCGCTGTAGTGCAGCGTGGACACGGCCAGGACGTCGCGCACCCGGGCGACCTCGAAGGCGAGGACATCATCCCTCCGGAAGGCCGGATACATCCGCTCCAGCCCTGCGAGGAACGCGTCCCGGATCTCGGCGTCGCTCCGGGCCCAGAATGGATCCTCCTGGGTCAGGTAGCGCGGGAGGTAGACCAGGGCGTTGCCGCCGAAGGTGGCGCGGTCCACCAGCGCCGTCATCTCGATCACCGCGGTGAACGGCACCCAGGGCTCGGTGATGTTGGTAACGTAGTAATCCGCCAGCGGCCGCCGGAGGAGCAGCGACGCGCAGGCGATCCCCTGATAGGTCACCCCTTCCAGCCGGGCCCGTTCCGCCGGGGTGAGCCCGGGGCAGAGCGACGCGGCGCGGCCGCACGGCACCGTCAGGATCACGTCATCGAAGAGCAGTCGCGCGCCGCTGCCCAGCTCGACCCACGCCTCACCGCCGTCGGGGGCACCCGCAGCATCGACCCTGACCGCGGGGCTTCCGCAGACGAATCCGACGCCGGCCTGCTCGAGGCGGTCGCGGAAACGGCGCAGGACCACGTCGTAGCCGCCATCCACATGGCCGAAGAGCTCGCGCTTGAGTCCGGAACGACGGGCCGCATACATCCGGGCGATGATCGCCCAGATGAAGGAGGCGCTGGCCAGCCGGTAGTTCTCTCCCAGCTTGCTCTTGAGCAGCGGGAGCCAGATCCTCTCGAAGGTGTTCCGTCCCGACCAGCGGGCCAGCCACTCCGTCACCGGCACCGCCTCGAGCGGCAGGCCGTCGCTGATGCGCGATGCATGCAGGATGGTCGCCGCCAGCCGGCCCTTGTCGAGCAGCGAGAGCGGCGGGAAGCGGAGGAACTCGAGACTGGTCGACAGGGAGTACAGTCTGCCATCGGTGTAGAACCCCGTCCTGGTCGTGCCCCAGCGGAGGCGGTCCTCGAGATCGAGTTCGGCGAGCAGGCCGCGAAGGTGACTGTCGGACAGCAGGATCACATGATAGAACCGGTCCCAGGTGAAACCGCCGAGCTCCTGCGGTGCGGCGAGTCCGCCGGGAGAGGGCGCCGCCTCGATCAGCGTGACCCGGTGCCCCGCGGCCCGCAGCCGCCAGGCGAGCGTCATGCCCAGCACGCCGCCACCGACGATGCCGACGTCAGACATGGGTGATTGCGCCGATGGAGGCATCGCTGGCGGTGGCGCGATGCAGCGCCGGTCCCTTGCCCGAAAGCCGGAGCCGTGCCAGCCGCGCCAGCAAACCGAGGTGTCCCAGGATGGTGCGCATGATCCGCATCTTCGATTGGCCCATGACCCGCACCTGGAGCGTCGCCGGAAACTCCACGATGCTCCCGCCCATGAGATCCAGCCGGCCCAGCATCTCGGCGATGCCGAGGAAGCGGGTGTCTCTGACGGGAACCTGCAGCACCGTACTTCGGCGGTAGACGCGGAAGCAGCTGGTGTAGGTGTAGAACTTGTGATGCAGCACCCGCTGGTATAGCCGGGACAGCGTCCGGGACAGCATCAGGCGCCACTCCGGGACGTTGCGCACGCTCCCCGCCGGATGGTACGGCGAGGCCGTGACGAGGTCATCCTCCGGCCCCAGGAGCGGAATCATCTCGGCCAGCGTATGCGGGTCGTAGGTGCAGTCGCAGTCGATCGAGCAGACGATCTCGGTCGTCGCCTCGCGCAGGCCGGTCGCGATCGCACCGGCGACGCCGAGATTCCGCGAATGCTGAACGATGCGGCAACCGGGCAGCGACCCGAAGGTCCGGTTCAGGGCTTCGCCGGTGCCGTCGCTGCTGGCGTCATCCACGAAGACGAAGCGGAGATCGTAGCGCGAGGACAGTGCCGCGGTCACACTGGCAAGGGTATTGGCGAGGTAGGGAACGATCAGCTCTTCATTGAAGCATGGCACCACGATCGTGACCGGAATGCCCGGTCCGGTCGGCTCCGGTGTGGGGGCCGCGGGCGATCGCGCGGCGACGGCTGCAGGCGTCCGGGCGGCGGGGAGGGGCGCCGTCGTCGATGCCCCCGTGGCGAGACCGAGATAGTCGGCCACGGAGGTGAAGTGGTAGTGATCGAGGTAGTGCTTCACCAGCGCGGGCATCCGGTCGAGGTGGCGGTAGGCACGCACCCGCTGCAGCCACGGCGCCGCACTGATTTTCGGAATGGTCGGATCCAGCTCCCATACATGGAAGTACATCACGAAGGGAGCGGTGTAGGTGCGCACCCAGTGATCGACGCCGCGCTGCACGAACCAGGGCGGGAGCTGGCGGAGCCAGTTGCCGCCGGCGATCGGGATCATCATCCCCATCCGCTCCACCGCGGAGATCGGCAGTTCCCACAGCGTACGCTCGCCGAACTGGTGGGTGTGCGTGAAGCGTCGCCACGGCTCCGCCCGCCACCGCCGCCCGATCGGTCCGATGCTCGAGTCGTATTCGTAACCCTGCTCCGCGAGCACATCGAGCGCCCACAGGTCCGCGGGCGCGAACCACTCGTCCGCCACCCGGTAGCCCAGCACCCGCTGCCCGGAGGCCCGCTGCAGCGCCTCCCTGGCCCGGGCCAGGTCGTCGCGGAATTCGGCCGGGGTCATCTGGCGAATGCTGCGGTGGTAATAACCCTTGGAGGCGATCTCGTGTCCGCGCCCGGCGACCTGCCGCACCAGCTCCGGCAGCTGATCCGCGACCCACCCCAGGCAGAAGAAGGTGGCACGTACCCCGCACTCATCCAGCAGGTCCAGGGTGCGCGCGGTGGTACGCTCGATTCTGGCTTCGAAGCGATACCATTCCCCCCGCTGGATCAGGCGGTTGAAGGCGCCGATCTGGTAGTAATCCTCCAGGCCGATGGTCAGCAGGTGCCGCCCGGCGGAGGTAGCGGCGCTCGTATTCGACATGTCATTCCGTGGCGGGACGCCGGCGGCATGGCGGGAGGCGCCGGCAAAGACAGACATTGTTGGCAATAGCAGGGCCACTATCGACCGCCCCGCGCTGGCGTCCAGCGGCGCCCGAGAGCCCGTCGTTCGAGCTACTCGGTCGACCAAGGCCGCAGTTGTGTTGCAATATCTCTACAGGCTGGGGGACGATGCCACGGGTCGGTCGGGCCGATCTGGCCGCTCTCGCCCTCCCATCCGCGATTCGCTCTCGTCGATGGGCGCGAACCTGGGCATCGGCGGTCCCTGCCAGGCTCCATCTCCCGCCGGGGAATTGCAGCTCATCACGCACGCTGACATATACTTATGCCGAACTGTGCCGCCGGGATACCGAGTGGTGTATCCAGTACCTGCTACTGGCACCACAATTGCCAAACGAGCCGTGTCGCCAACAAGACACGTAGCTGCATGGTCGCCACATAGAGCAAGTTACCCCCGGCGTCGAACCCTTGGTGAGCGGACACCTCCTGTCGACCAGACCTAGCGTCTCACTCGTCATCGCGGCAACGACCGAGGTTGCACGCTGCCGTGCGGCGCTCGCAGCGGTGCTCCCGGTCTGCCGGGAATGGGACGTGGAGGTACTTCTGGTACGACCCGCCGCGGTCACCGAGGCTGTTCCCGTGGGGGTCAGGGTGGTCCCCGCCCCGGAGGACGAACTTCCGGAGCGGTACCCGTCGCTTGGGCTCACCGTCGCCAAGGGAGACCTGGTCCTGCTCACCACCGACGTCGACGCACCGCGCCTCGACTGGAACGAGATCCTCCTGCACCGACTCGGCATGGTTGCCCAGCCGGATGGGGAGGCCGCCGCGCCACCGGGCGAGCCGGCGCCCGAGGCAGGGAAGCCGGTGGCGTGAGCACGGCACCTCCGCGACTCTCGGTGGTGGTGCCGTCGGTGAACGGCTGGCCGATCCTGTCGGAGTGCCTGGCGGCGCTGGCGGTTGCCGGAAGCGAGGAGCCCCTCGAGGTGCTGGTCGCCGATCGCCTGGGCGAGAATCTGCGGGCGGAGGTACGTCGCCACTTCCCCGAGATCCGGCTGCTCCCGGCCCCGGCGACCGCCTCGATTCCGGCGCTCCGGGCCGCGGCCTTCGAGGCGGCGACCGCCGAGGCGGTCGCGGTCATCGAGGATCATGTCCTGGTGCCGCCGGATTGGGCGAAATCCCTGCTCGCGGCATTGGCGGATGGCGCCGAGGTCGTGGGTGGCTCGGTAGAGAACGCCGCGACCGAGACGATAGTGGACTGGGCCGCGTTCCTGTGCGAGTACAGCCAGCTCCTGGCTCCACTGCCGGCCGGCGAAGTGGCGAATCTCACGGGTAACAACACCGTGTATCGCAGGGAACTCCTGCTCCGGTACCGGCGGGTCTGGCAGGCGGGAGGGTGGGAGAACACCCTGCATGATGCGATGCGCGGGGACGGCGTCGTCCTCACCCAGCGTCCCGAGATCGTGGTCGGACACCGGATGCATTACACGGTTGGGCTCTACCTGTCGCAACGGTACCTGTATGCGCGGTCGTACGCCGGCACCCGGCTGCTCGGTGCGCCGGCACTCAGGCGTTTCGGTGTCGGGCTCGCGGCGTTCCTGTTGCCCCTCGTGCTGCTCGCGCGAGTGGTCCGGACGGTGTGGTCCAAGGGCCGTCACCGCAAGGAGTTGACTCTCTCGCTGCCGCTCCTCGCGCTGTTCGTGACAGCCTGGGGGGCGGGAGAGGTCGTCGGTTACTGGTTTGGCCCGGGAGATGCTCTCTCCCGGGTCCGGTGACCCGGATCGCCCGGGAGACCTCCCAACCAGACATGGCTTCGACCCCGGAATCGCAATGACGCCCGTGCCGCCCACCGCCCGCGAAGTCGCGCCCCTGGAGCCCGGTGACCGTATCGTGGTCATCGGCGGTGGCCCAGCCGGGCTCACCGCGGCCTACCTGCTCTCCAAGCAGGGCTACGCCGTCACGGTGCTGGAAGCGGACGACATCGTCGGCGGGATCTCCCGGACGGCGCAGTACAAGGGGTACCGGTTCGACATCGGTGGCCACCGGTTCTTCACCAAGGTGAAGCCGGTCGAGGACCTGTGGTACGAGATCCTGGGTGAGGATTTCATCTCGGTGCCGCGCCTCTCCCGCATTCACTATGACGGCAAGTTCTTCGACTACCCGCTCAAGGCGATGAACGCGCTGCAGGGCCTCGGCATCTGGAATGCGATCACCATCGTGATGAGCTATCTGCGCTGGCACTGGTGGCCGAACCCGGTCGAGGAGAACTTCGAGCAGTGGGTCACCAACCGCTTCGGCAAGAAGCTCTACTCGATCTTCTTCAAGACCTACACCGAAAAGGTCTGGGGCATTCCCTGCACCGAGATCCGCGCGGAGTGGGCGGCCCAGCGCATCCAGGGGCTGTCACTGGCCAGCGCCATCATCTCCGCCGCCTCGCTCAACAAGCGTTCGACCAAGATCAAGAGCCTCATCAACGAGTTCCAGTATCCCCGGCTGGGCCCCGGCCAGATGTGGGAGACCTGCGTCGACCGCATCCGCGAGATGGGCAACGTGGTGCACCTCAAGCATTACGTCACGGCGGTCGAACAGCAGAACGGCAAGGTCACAGCGGTACGGGCCCGCACGGCGGAAGGGGAGAAGCGGTTCGAGTGCGAGCACGTCATCTCGACCACCGCGATCCGCTCGCTGGTGCGCGCGCTGGATCCCGCCGTGCCCGCGCCGGTGCGTGAGGCCGGCGACGGCCTGGCCTACCGCGACTTCCTGGTGGTAGCCCTCATGCTCGAGGCGACCGACCTCTTCCCCGACAACTGGATCTACATCCACACTCCCGGAGTGAAGGTCGGCCGCATCCAGAACTTCAACAACTGGAGCAAGGCGATGGTCCCGGTCGAGGGTCACACCTGCCTCGGCCTGGAGTATTTCTGCTTCAAGGGCGACGGGTTGTGGGAGAGCAAGGACGCCGACCTGGTGAAGCTCGCCACCGAGGAGTTCTTCTCCCTCGGCCTCTGTCCGAAGGATGTGAAGGTGGTCGACGGGGCTGTGATCCGGATGCCGAAGGCATATCCGATCTACGATTCCAAGTATCGGGCCCACCTCGATCTCATCCGCAGCTACATCGATCCCATCCCCAACCTGCACACCGTCGGCCGGAACGGGATGCACAAGTACAACAATCAGGACCATTCGATGCTGACCGCGATGATGGCCGTGTGGAACATGCAGGGCGCGTCCCACGACGTGTGGGCGGTCAACACCGATTTCGAGTACCACGAGGAGCAGAAGATCGAGGAACAGCACCTCGGGGGCCGGCCCGGCGCCGCGACAGCGTCCGCCGGCTGACCGATGCGGATCGGTGTGGACGCCACCTGCTGGGTGAATGGCCGCGGGTACGGGCGCTTCACCCGCCACCTGCTCGCCGCCATGGCGGCGGCGGCCCCCGGCGACGAATTCCTCTGTTTTCTGGACGCGGCATCCGCCGCTCGGTTCGATCTGCTCGCGCCCAACGTGCAGCCGGTGCTGGTGGAGCAGGGGAGCGCCCCGACCGCCGCTGCGGCTGCCGAGGGGTACCGGGCACCACTGGACATGCTGCGCCTGACGCGGGCCGTCTGGCGGGCGCGGCCCGACGTCTTCTTCTCGCCGTCGGTGTATACCTACTTCCCGCTTCCCCCGGGGCAGCGGGCGGTGGTGACCGTGCACGACGCGATCGCGGAGCGCTTTCCGGAGCTGACCCTGCCCTCGCCGCGGGCTCGGCTCTTCTGGAAGCTCAAGGTGAGGCTGGCGCTGTGGCAGGCGCGGCTGATTCTGACCGTGTCGGATTTCGCAGCGAGCGAAATTGCCGAGGTGCTGCATGTGGCGCCCGCGCGGATCCGGGTGTGCGGAGAAGCGCCGGCGGCGGCGTTCCGGCCCACGATCGCTCCAGAGGAAATCGCCCGCGCTGCGGCCAGGGTCGGCCTCCCGGCGGGCGCTCGATGGCTGATGTACGTCGGGGGGTTCAACCCCCACAAGCACGTGGACGCCATCGTCCGCGCCCATGCGGTGGTGGCGCGCGAGCTGGCCGAGCCGCCGCACCTGCTGCTGGTGGGGACGATTGACAAGGATGTGTTTCATGGCGATCAGGCGAACATCCGCCGGGCCATCGCCGACGCGGGGACCGAGGCGCTGGTGCACTGGACCGGCTTCGTGCCGGACGAGGAGCTCCGTCACCTGCACAGCGGCGCGGTGACGTTGCTGCTCCCCTCTGCCAATGAAGGCTACGGGCTTCCGGCGGTGGAGGCGGCGGCCTGCGGCGCGCCGGTGATCGCGACGCTCGCGAGCCCGCTGCCGCAACTGCTCGAGGGCGGAGGAATCTTCGTGCGACCGGGAGACGATGCCGCGCTGGTGGCGGCGCTGCGCCTGATGCTGACCGATGAGCCCGCGCGCGCCGCGATGGGGCGGGTGGCGCGGGAACGCGCCGCTGCGCTCTCCTGGGCGCGCGGGGCCGAGGCGGCGCTGGGTGCGCTCCGGGAGGCGGCGGCGTGACCGGGCTCCGCTTCGCGTTCATCACGACCTTCTATCCGCCGCACAACTTCGGCGGGGACGGGATCGGCATCCAGCGGCTGGCGCACGGCCTGGTCAAGGCAGGGCACCAGGTCACCGTGATTCACGACGTGGACGCCTACAATGCACTGCACCACGGCGCCGAGCCGGCAGCGGCGCCCGAGCCGGCCGGGCTCGAGGTCATCCGGCTGCGCAGCGGGCTCGGCAAGGTCTCGTCGCTGCTGACCCAGCAACTGGGGCGGCCAGTCGTCAACGGAGGCAGGATCGCGGAGATCCTGGAGCAGGGGAAGTTCGACGTCATCAACTTCCACAACATCTCGCTGGTGGGAGGTCCGGGCATCCTGAAGTACGGCCGGGCACTCAAGCTGTACATGGCGCACGAGCACTGGCTGGTCTGCCCGAGCCACGTCCTGTGGCGGCATAACCGGGAGTTGTGCACCGGCCGCGAATGTCTGAAGTGCCAGCTCATCTTCCGGCGGCCGCCGCAGCTGTGGCGCGCCACCGGGTACCTGGAACAGGAACTGGCGCACGTGGACACCTTCATCGCGATGAGCGAGTTCAGTCGCCAGAAGCACCGGGAATTCGGCTTCCCCCGGGAGATGCAGGTGCTGCCCTACTTTCTCCCGGACCCGGAGGCGGGCGGCGCGAGGATCGGGGGCCCCTCCCCGCATCCCCGCCCCTATTTTCTGTTCGTCGGGCGGCTGGAGAAGATCAAGGGTCTCGACGACGTGATCCCGGTGTTCCGGGAATATCCGGATGCCGATCTGGTCATCGCCGGCGACGGGGAATACGCGGCCACGCTCAAGGCCGCGGCGGAGGGGATGGGCAACGTGCGGTTCCTCGGGCGCGTTGCCCCGGAGGAGCTGCGGCGCTACTACGAGCACGCCATCGCCCTGCTGGTGCCGTCGGTCTGCTTCGAGACCTTCGGGATCATCCTGATCGAGGCATTCAAGCAGTCGACGCCGGTCATCGCGCGGCGGATCGGCCCCTTCCCGGAAATCGTCGAGACGGCCGGTGCCGGCGAGCTCTTCGCCACCCGCGAGGAGCTGGTGGCGGCGATGCGCCGGCTGCAGGACGATCCGGCCCGCCGGGACCGGCTGGCCCGCGCCGGCTACGAGGCCTATGTGACGCGCTGGAGCGAGAGCGCGGTGATACCGCAGTATCTGGACATCGTGGCAGCCGCCGCTCGGCGGAAGCAGGACCTGACGGTACTGACGAAGCTGGGAAAGGTGGCGGCATGAAAGTCTTCATTACGGGGGGCGCGGGGTTCATCGGGTCGCATCTGGCGGAGCGGCTGCTTGCGCGGGGCGACCGGGTGCTCGTGCTCGACGACCTCTCCACCGGGACGATGGACAACATCGCCCATCTCGTGGGGGCGCCGGGGTTCGAATACCGCATCGGCTCCGCGCTGGACGTGCCCCTGGTCACCGAGTGCGTCGACCGCTGCGACGTGACGGTGCACCTCGCCGCCGCCGTCGGCGTCCGGCTCATCGTGGAACAGCCGGTGCACACGATCGAGACCAACGTCGGCGCCACCGAGACGGTGCTCGATGCCGCCGCCAAGAAGGGGAAGCTGGTGCTCGTCGCCTCCACCTCCGAGGTGTACGGCAAGAGCGTCAAGTTCCCCTTCAATGAGGACGATGATCTCCAGCTCGGCCCCACCACGCACTCGCGCTGGGCCTACGCCTGTTCCAAGGCGCTCGACGAGTGGCTGGCCCTCGCCTACTGGAGGGAGAAGAAGGTCCCGGTCATCGTGACCCGGTTCTTCAACACCGTCGGGCCGCGGCAGACCGGCCGCTACGGCATGGTGCTGCCGAACTTCGCCGCCCAGGCCCTGGCCGGCGAACCGATCACCGTGTACGGCACCGGGAGCCAGCAGCGCTGCTTCGGCCACGTGAAGGATGCCGTCGAGGCGATCCTCCGTCTGATCGCCGCGCCCCAGGCTGTCGGACAGGTCTTCAATGTCGGCAACGACGAGGAAGTGACGATTCACCGGCTGGCGGAGCTGGTGCGGGACGCGGCCGGCTCCGCTTCGGAGATCAAGCTGATTCCCTACAGCGAGGCCTACGCGGAAGGATTCGAGGACATGCTGCGCCGGGTGCCGGATGTCCGGAAGCTGGAGAAGGCCATCGGCTTCCGTCCCCGGACCCCGCTGACGCAGATCATCGCCGACGTGGTCGCCGATCAGAAGGCGAGGCTGGCGGCACGGTAGGGCGGGGCCCGATGGCCTCCCCTGCCGTGCCCGCCGGGCGATGCTGAGGGGCGTTCGCCCGGAACGGGGTATGCGCGCGATTCTGACGTATCACTCGCTGGATGATTCAGGGTCGCCGATTTCGGTGGCGCCGGATGAGTTCCGCGGGCACCTGCGGTGGCTGGCGTCGGGGCGGGTGCCGGTGGTCTCCCTCGAGCGACTGGTCGCGATGCCCGCTGGCGCCGAAGGGGTCGCGCTGACCTTCGATGATGGATTCGCCAACTTCGGCGAGATCGCCGCGCCGCTGCTGCGCGATCATGGGCTGCCGGCGACGGTGTTTGTGGTCTCCGGTCACGTCGGCCATGACAATGCGTGGGGCGGGCACGCCGCTGACCGGGTGCCGAGGCTGCCGCTGCTCGACTGGGAAGAGCTGGGCCGCCTCGCGGAGGAGGGGGTGACTCTCGGCGCCCACACCCGTACTCACCCGCACCTCACGCAGGTGACGGTCGCCCAGCGGGAGGACGAACTGAGCGGGGCGGCGGAGACGATTCGCGAACGGACCGGGCGGGTGCCGCGGCAGTTTGCGTACCCGTACGGGGACGTGGACGATGCGGTCGCGGAGGAGACCCGCGCCGTGTTCTCCCTCGCGGTGACCACCGAGTTGCGCGTGCTGGACGGGGACGACGACCTGCTCCGCCTGCCGCGGCTGGACATGTACTACCTGCGGTCGCCGGGCCGGCTGGAATCCTGGGGCACGGCGCGGTTCCACCGCACGCTCTGGTTTCGCGCCCAGGCCCGCCGGGCCCGGGCAACTCTCGCAGTCGTGCTTGGAGGATGGTAATGGTCGATCACCCGTTCCTGACCGTCGTGGTGCCGGCGTACAACGGCACCCGGGTCCTGCCGCAGTCCCTGGCCGCGCTGGCGGCCAGCGATCTGCCGCGGGACCGGTGGGAACTGCTGGTGGTCGATGACGGGAGCACCGATCAGACCGCCGCGCTCGCGGCGCGCTGGGCCGATGCCGTCGTGCGACTGCCCGGGCCGCCGCACGGCCCCGCATACGCCCGCAACCGTGGGGTGGAAGCCGGTCTCGGTGATGTGATGGTCTTCATCGACGCGGACGTCTGCGTCCACTCCGACACCCTGCGCCGCATCGCCGAGTTGTTCTCGCAGGATCCCTCTCTCGCGGCGGCGTTCGGGTCCTACGATGCGGCGCCGCCCGCGCAGGGACTGATCACGCAGTATCGGAATCTGCTGCATCACTATCATCACCAGCGGAACGAGGGAGAGGCCGAAACCTTCTGGGCGGGGTGTGGCGCGGTCCGTCGGGCGGCGTTTCTGAAGGCCGGGAAGTTCGACGAGTGGCACTACAACCGGCCCTCGGTCGAGGACATCGAGCTGGGCCACCGGATTCGGGGGCAGGGCGGGCGTATCGCGCTGCGGCCGGAGATTCAGTGCACCCACCTCAAGCGGTGGACGCTGTACTCGATGCTGCGCACCGACCTGCTCGATCGCGGCATCCCCTGGATGCGGCTGCTGCTGCACGAGGGGCGCACCGGCAGCATGCAGGCGCTCAATCTGAAGCTGAGCGAGAAGATCAACACTGCGCTGGTCGGGCTCGCCCTGGTGTGCACGCTGCTCGCCATCCGGTTCGGGCTGCCGGCGCTGGCCGCCGCGGGGGTGCTGCTGCTGCCGGTCCTGTACAACAACCTGGATCTCTACCGGTTCTTCGTCGCGGAGCGGGGCCTGCTCTTCGCGATCGGAGTCCTGCCGCTGCACATCGTCTACTACTTCCTGAACGGCTGCTCCGCCGCCGTCGGGTGGCTGCTGCATCACTGGTTTGGCGAGCTGACCCCTGCCGCCGAAGTGCAGGCCTTCTTCGAGGTGGGGGTGCGGCGGTGGCCGCCGGTGCCGGTCCGCAGTCCCTGGGGTGCTCGCGGACTGGCGCGGGCGAGCGAACGGACGGAGACCGGCCACTCGTGAGCCACTGGCGCCGGCACCCGACGGATTGCCGCCCCAGCACCGAAGGGCGATATTCTGCTTCTGGCGTGCGCCGGGCCGTTCCTTTACGTGCGAGACCCATGACCGCAGTCCGCCGAGAGTCCAAACCCGAAGTGCTCCCCGCCGCGGTGGCGCTGGCGTTCGCCCCGCTGCACAAGCGCGCCCTCGGTACCGCCGTCGGACTGGCGACCGGCCTGTTCATTTTCCTGATGACGGCCGTCTACCTGCTGCGGGGTGCCGGAGCGGAAGTCAATCTCTGGCCGCTCGAACACTATTTCGCCGGCTATTCGCCGACCTGGGGTGGGGCGCTCATCGGCTTCGCCTGGGGCTCGGTCGTCGGATTCGTCGCCGGCTGGTTCGTCGCATTCTCCCGCAATTTTGTGATCGCGGTGTCACTGTTCTGGATCCGGGCCCGTTCCGAGCTGAACGAGACCCGCGATTTTCTGGATCACATCTGAGGAGCAGCCGGCACCATGCCCGGAACTATGATTGAAGAAGAGCGCGAACTGCGAACGATCATGCTGCGGCTCAACGCACGCGCCTGGGGGCTGGCCTTCGGCCTGCTGCTCGGGGGCGGCCTGTTCATCGCCACGAACGTTCTGGTGATGCAGGGCGGCGAGAACGTCGGCAAGCACCTCGGCCTGCTCCGGGTCTTCTTCCCGGGCTACTCGGTCAGCTTCGTCGGCAGCATCATCGGCTTCATCTACGCCTTCGTGCTCGGCTATGCCTTGGGCCGCCTGATCGGCACGGTATACAATCGGCTCATCGGTCCCGCGACCTAGTCTCCCTTCCCACGGTGCGCGCCGTGCCCCGGGCCATCCCCTCGCGCGGCGCGTCCCATCCCATTCCCGCCCGCTCCGCGGAGTGCCGGGCCTGTCACGATCCCGGCGCGGAGCTTGCCGAATTCCCGGATGGTGGCAAAGGCGGGGAGCCGGGTCGCCGTCCCCGGCATTCCCTCGCCCGGGCTCGGCTCTTCATTCCCGCGGTCCGCGTCCCGAGCGACACTGACTCGCCGGCTCCCCATCGCCGAGCCACCGGGATCGGTGGTCCGCATCGTGTTGTCCCCTTCGGAGCCTTGGTCGTCTAGGGCTCCCCTCCCGAAGGAGGAGTGAAACGCACCAATGTCCACGACCGTCGCCGCCTCGTCACCGCCGCTCTCCGGGCGGACCCTGCCGATCTTCCGCCTCTGGATCTGGTTCGCACTCGGGTTCGGGCTGCTCGAAGGCTGGTACATGTTCTTCGCGCACTCCGTCTTCCACCAGGCCACCCTTCTCGGGCCGCATGTCCTGTGGATGGCGCCGGTCATGGACGTCATTTGGTTCGCCCTGCCCGCGGTGCTGCTGTTCGCCGCCACCCGACTGTGGCCGGAGCGGTTCTCCCTCCGTGCGGTCTCGGGGGTGTTCATCTTCCTCGGGGTGTTCACGCTCTGCCTCATCTTCGGCGGCCTGCATCGTAACGCCGGTCTGCTGATCGCCGGGGGATTTGCGGTGCAGGGCACCCGGCTGATCGCCTCCAGGGCCGACAGGTTCCTCGCGCTCACCCGTCGGGGCGTCTGGGTGCTGCTCGCGCTGGTGGCCTTGAGTGCGGCTGGGGTCAATGCGGCGTTCCGGATGGCCGAGCGTCGCGCGCTGGCGGGCGGCGGCAAAGCGCCGGCGGGCGCGCCGAACGTGCTGCTGCTGGTCCTGGACACGGTGCGCGACTGGAGTGTGAGCGTCGATGGGTACGATCGTCCGACCACGCCGATGCTACAGCAGTTCGCGACCGGAGGCGTGCGGTTCAGCCGGGCTTGGTCGCCGGCCCCATGGACGCTCGCCTCCCATGCCACGATGTTCACGGGATACTTCCCGCACCAGCTCTCCGCCGGCCTGCGGACCGCGCTCGATGGTGCCAAGCCCACCTTGGCCGAAGTCTTCACCCGGCGAGGTTACGCGACGGGAGGCTTCGTTGCGAATCTCCATTTCTGCAGCCGGGAATTCGGTCTCAATCGCGGCTTCACCCACTACGAGGATTTCGTCGTCTCGCCCGGGGAGCTACTGTTGAACTCGTCGCTCGGGCGCTATCTCGCGACGCATATGAAGGTCCGCGAGCTGCTCGGCTACTACGACATCATCGGCCGCCGGCGAGCCGACGGCATCGACCGACGGCTCCTGACCTGGCTGCGCGGGACGAAGGGCCGCCCCTATTTCGCCTTCGTGAACTACTATGACGCCCATGAGCCCTACTTGCCTCCGGCGGACTTCGAGCGGCGGTTCGCCTCGAACACGCCGCGGGTGCTCTACAAGACCGACCAGAGCATCCGCGGGGCGCGCATGCTCTTCAAACAGCAGTTGTCGCCCGCCCAGATCCGGCGGGAGCGGGACGCCTATGACGCGTCCATCGCCTCTCTCGACTCCGAGATCGGTCAGTTGCTCGACAGTCTCCGTGCCGGGGGCATGCTGGACAACACCCTGGTGATAATCACTTCCGACCATGGCGAGCAGTTTGGGGAGCGCGGCCTCTTCGTGCACGGCAACAGTCTGTACGAACCGGTAATGAGTGTGCCGCTGCTGCTCGCCTTCCCCTCGCGGCTGCCGGCCGGCGTGACGGTCGACGATCGCATCAATACGCGGGATCTTCCGGCGACCATCCTCGATCTCGTGGGCGACCCGGCACGCGACTCTTTTCCGGGGCAGTCGCTGTCCCGGTACTGGACGCCCGGTCAGCCCGTCCCGGTCCCCACGCCGCTGTTTTTCGAAGTTGTAACGACGAAGAACGAGATCCTGCGCAGCGTGGTCCAGCGGGATACGCAGTACGTCCGCCGTCAGGATGGCCGGGAGGAGCTGTACGCGCTCCGCCGAAATGAGAATCCCCCGGACTTGGTGAAGGAAGCGGCGGCTCAGGCCGTCCTTCAGGAGCTTCGCACAACGATGGACTCTATTCTCACTGCCACCGGACCCGACAAATGGGGTCGCTGAACCGCGCCTCGTAGCGAGTGCGGGCCTCACTGTGGCACGGGTGCGGCGCTCCCGGGTCATTCCGCTGGACCGGCTCGCTGATCGTGACCGGGGGTGCAGTGCGCCGCGTCCGGGCATGCTTGAGAGCTCAGCGACAAGGTATTGGGGCACAATGAGCTAGGAGGAATGTGGTTGTCCTCCGGATTAGGGGCTGGCCCGCTTTGTGCCCGGGTAGGCCGACCTTAGGATCCACCGAGGAAGGCCAGGCGGCCTCCTGGGGCCCCGGGTAGCTCGGACTTTACAGCCATGACGGGCGCGCACCAATTCGCGACCGCAATTGCGGGGCTCACCCCCTCAGGCCGAGGGGCTGACCTTTCTCCGGACCGGTTGCACCGGACGCCGGACAGACCGGGGCGGGCGCAGGCAGGTGTTTCTCATTCTTCTTGACGAGGAGTCTTCAATGTCGGTCATGCTCTACGTCGGTCCGGACCAGCTGTTGCCGCTCACCTCGATCCTTGGCGCGATCGGTGGAGCAATCATGATCTTCTGGCGGCAGGTGGTCGGGGTGTTCCGCAAGGTCGCGGGCCTGTTCCGCAAGCAGTAGACGGTCAGACAGGGAGGCGGGGTCACCTTGGCCCCGCCTCCGGGTTTTCTCTCCGCGCGTCGCGTGTCACCCTCGCCGTCCCCCGCTGCGGGCTCCGCGCCCGGGATCTCCCGCCGTCCCTCGGTGGTGATCGCCTCCTGCCGCGCCCTCACGCTCCTCGAACGCGCGGTCAATTGCCTCCGCCCGCAGTGCGCGGCCCTGGGCGCCGAGCTGGTGATCGCCCGATCCGGCGATACCGCGGACATCGCCGCGGTGCGGGAGCGATTCCCGGAGGCTATCATCGCCGCTATGGCGCCCGGGAGCCGGCATTCCCCGGCTGCGAGGCCTTGGACTCGACGCGGCCACCGGGGACCCGGTGGCCATGACCGAGGATCATTGCCGGCCGGCCGACGACTGGATGGAGCGGCTGCTGGTGCATACCCGCGCGGGTGCCGACGTGGCTGGCGGCGGGATGGCCAACGCCCCGGGGAGCGGGCCGGTGGCCTGGGGGGCGTATCTCTCCGACTACGGTTTCTACAGCTACGCGCGGCCGGCCGACCGGCGCCCGGTACCCTTGCTTACCGCGGCGAACATTGCGTACAGCCGACGGGTGGTCCCGGAGGTGGCGCGGTGGTGTCATGAGGGCGCCTGGGAGAACGTGGTCCACGACCGGCTGACCGGAGCCGGTCGCGCGCTCCGGTTTGCGCCGGAGGCACGGGTCTATCACGACCACCGATATGCGTTTCGGGCCTTCTGCAGGGACCGGTACGACCATGGCTGGGACTACGCCCGGGCGCGCCTGACCGAGGAGCGCGGCGGCCGCCGCTGGACCCTGATGGCCCTGACGCCCCTCCTGCCGCTGGTGCTGGCGCGGAGAATCGCCCGGGCCGCCGCAGGGGAGGACCCCGGCGCGTTCGCGCGCGCGCTCCCGGTGACCCTCGCCTTCCTGGCGAGCTGGGCGGCCGGGGAGGCGGCGGGCTACCTGGCCGGACCGCTGAGAGGCAACGAGGAGGCGGGGCGGGTGGCAGCGACCTAGCGGTTGCCGATCTGCCTCCAGACTATGTAGGATCCGTGCGGCGGGTGATGCGCCGGGCCTACAGTAGGCTGGCGGGGCGGGCTCACGGGAGCCATCCATGGGGGCTCTGAGGAGCCCAATCCAGACTGGGATGCCTGCAAATACGGGCACACGAGTTGCTCTTTCAGCGCGACTCAAGTCCCGATACCATCACGGGATCGAGTCCCACGGCCGAGTTCGAGGAACGGGTATGAACCCCATCAAGCGAGTCGCGCGACATGCGCGGCTCACCAGCTACTCCTATCGGGACATGGACAGCCCGCCCTTCCTGGTGCTGTTCATCAACAGCATCTGCAACATGAAGTGCGAGCATTGCTTCTACTGGACCAGTCTGAACCAGAAGAACGACCTGTCGCGCGACGAGATCTTCGCGCTCTCCGACTCACTCGGCCCGATCGAGAACCTCAATCTCTCGGGCGGCGAGCCGTTCCTGCGCAAGGAGTTCGGCGAGATCTGCCGCAAGTTCATCCAGACGAACGGGGTCAAGCAGATCTACGTCCCGACCAACGGCTACTTCACGGACCGCTGCATCGCGGCCGTCCGCGAAGTCCTCAAGGAGCCGGCGCTGGACCTGTTCGTCGCCGAGCTGTCGCTCGACGGGATGCCGGCGTTCCACGACAAGTTCCGGGTGGCGAAGAACTCGTTCAAGAAGGCGATGGAGACCTACGATGCGCTGGTGAAGCTGCAGGAGGAGGACCCGCGGTTGCACATCCACTCGATCTCGACGGCCACTGATGTCAACATGGACGAGATCAAGCGGCTGACGACCTACCTGTACCAGCGCTGCCCGAAGATGGACCATCACAATCTGGCCATCATCCGGGGCGACCGGAAGAATCCGACGCTGAAAGGCCCAAGCCTCAAGAACTACGAAGACCTGTACGAATACATCCGCCGGTTGTGGGCGCCCCGGGAGCAGGGCCGCATGGGCTCCGCGGTCGAGCCGATGCTGCAGTGGGCCAAGGTCGAGACGGTAAAGCAGGAGCGCCAGGTGGTGCCCTGCAAGGCGGGCAAGATCTCCGGCGTGGTATACGCCAACGGTGATGTCGGCGTCTGCGAGATCCACAAGCCGATCGGGAACCTGCGGCAGAAATCCTTCCCCGAGATCTGGCACTCCGACGAGGCGAAGAAGCTTCGGGAGTCGATCGCGAAGAAGGAGTGCTACTGCACGACCGAGGTCTTCATGTGGTCGAGCATCGTCTATCAGCCGCTGCCGCTGATCGAGGCGACGCTGAAGGGGAAGGTCTGGCGCAAGCCGCTGCCCCTGCTCGACTCGGAGCGCGTCCCGGTCACGCTCGCCGATGGACCGCAGGCGGGGGAGTCGGATCTGGAACCGGCCTCGGTAGCCGAAGGGGATCAGGCCAGCGCCTGAGCCCAGTCACCCCGGGCAACGCGATGACCGCGTGGGCGGCCGGGGGTGGTCCAACGCCCCGGCCGCCCGTCCGTTCCGGCCGGCCGGCCGGCCGGATGGTACCAGGTCCGTCCAGTTGCAGGAGCAGCAGGCCCCGGCGCATCGCCGGCTGGCCGGTCGAGACTCAGATGGCGAACGGGGTGCGCTCCGCCGCCGGAGGGAGCAGGGGCATGAGCGGTAAGGCGTCGACCATCGATCGTACCCAGGTGCCGCCTCTGCGCGGCGCTGCCTCGGCTAGCCTGTGGTTCATAGTGGTGATCCGGGGGCAGGCGGACCGGTCGTGAGTGCGACGAGTAGTGCGTCCAGCTCCGCGGCCGAGGCGCAAGGCTTCGGATTTCCGGGCCTGGTCGTCCTCGCGTGCTGGTTCGCCATCGTCACTGGGCTCGCAGAGGGCATCTACGTGGCGGCCCGCGCCCGGTCCTATGATCTCGGAGTTCACGTGCTGTGGATGGCTCCGGTATCGAACATGGCCTGGTTCATGGCATTGGCCGGCGTGCTGGCGCTTGGCCGGCGATTCAAACCGTCATGGTTCGGCCCGCAGGTTGTGCTCGCCGCCTTCTCCGGGCTGGGATTCGTCGCGATCTTCCTGCTCTACCGGCAGGCTGAGCGGCTTCTCCGCCCTGCTGCTCGGCCTCGGCTGCGGCGTGCAACTTGGGCGGGTATTTGCCTCACGCCTCGGCTTGGTGGCTGTCACCATTCGCCGCACCGTCGATCCCGCTGGTAGCCGCGCTGGTGGTGCTGGCCCTCGGGCTCCTGCTGCTGCCGCGCTACCTGGAGCGGCGCGCCCTTCGCTCGACTCCCGGCCGCTCCTGCCGGGGCCCCCAATGTCCTCCTGTTGGTGTTAGACACGGCTCGGGGCATGAACTTCAGCCTCGCCGGTTACTCCAGGCCGACCACACCGGGGCTGGAACGGTGGGCGAAGCGGGGTGTGCAGTTCGAGCACGCAATCGCGCCTACGTCCTGGACGCTGCCCTCCCACGCCAGCATGTTCACCGGCCGGTCTGCCCGACGAGCTCTCTGCGCGATTGGGTCACGCCGCTCGACGATCGCTATCCGACCCTGTCCGAGGCTCCTGACGCGCCCACGGATACGCAACCGGGGGCTTCGTCGCCAACCTGAGCCTACTGTTCTCGGGACTACGGGCTGTCCCGCGGCTTCATGCACTTCGAGGACTACTCCTTCAAGCCCGGCGAATTCCTGATCAGCTCCTCGCTCGGACGGGCAGTTTCGAAGAGCAGCCGGTTACGGCGGCTGGTCAGGCCAGTACGACATCCCTGGGCGCAAGTCCGCGCAGCGATGTCACCGGCTCGCTGCTTCGGCTGGCTCGGAGCACCGGCACGTCGGCGCATCCGTTCTTCGGGTTCGTCAACTACTTCGACGTCCACCAGCCCTACCTGCCCCCCGCGGACGTTCGACCGTCGGTTCGCCTCGGCGACCCCGCGCCGCGCTCGCCCTCATCAAGCGACAGGAGCACTTCGTCCACGAGGCCGCCCTGGGCAAGCGCGGGATGTCGCCGGCGGAGCTGGCAGCGGGAGATCGAAGCCTACGACGCCGCGATGGCCTATATCGATTCCGAGATCAGTCGTCTGCTCGACACCCTCGATGCGCGGGGCGTCCTCGAACAGCACGCTGGTGATCGTGACGGGCGATCACGGCGAACAGTTCGGCGAGCATGGACTGTTCGATCACGGCAACAGCCTGTATCGCCAACTGATCGAAGTGCCCCTGCTGGTCCTGGACCCCGGAGCCACGGCGGCACGTGTCGTCCAGCACCCGGTGAGCCTGGTGGATCTCGCGGCGACCGTTCTCGATGTCACCGGCGTCGGCGGGCGAACTACTCCCCGGGCGGTCGTGGCGTCGGTTCTGGTCCGGCGACAGCTCCAGCTGATGGCGTCTGAGCCGGCCTTCTCCCATCTCCAGGGCTACAAGGGAAAGACCTGGCTCTCCGTTGTCCAGGAGAATCTGCACTATCTACGGGTCCAGGGTGGGCGGGAAGAGCTGTACGACTACCGTCGGGATCCGCTGGAGTCCGACAACCTTATCGGCCGGCCCGAATACGCCGCTGTTCTCCCGGCGCTCCGCAGCCTGTTGGATTCCCTGCAACGCGTCGATGGCGTCTCTGCCGCGACAGCCCAGCCCCACGGGCCGCTCGACTCTCCTACTTCTCATCGATCGAACGACAACGCCCCATGACCGCTCCAACGGCAGCGCGCCCCATCCCCGCCAGCGCCAATGAACTGGCGCAGGAACGCATGAACATCGTGATCGGCGGGCACGTCGACCACGGCAAGAGCACCGTCGTCGGCCGCCTGCTGGCGGATACCGGCTCGCTGCCCGAGGGGAAACTCGAGGCGGTCCGGGCCATGTGCGAGCGCACGGCGCGCCCGTTCGAGTACGCCTTCCTGCTCGATGCCTTGAAAGACGAGCAGTCCCAGGGCATCACGATCGACGCGGCCCGGGTGTTCTTCAAGACCGCGCTCCGGCACTACATCATCATCGACGCCCCCGGCCACATCGAGTTCCTGAAGAACATGGTCACCGGCGCCTCCCGGGCCGAGGCGGCGCTGCTGGTCATCGACGCCAAGGAAGGGGTGCAGGAGAACAGCCGGCGCCACGGCTACATGATGTCGATGCTGGGCATCCGGCAGATCGCCGTGCTGGTCAACAAGATGGACCTGGTGGACTACAGCCAGCAGCACTTCGAGGGGATCGTCCGGGAATACACCGAGTTCCTGGCGAAGATCGGGGTGCATCCCGCCTGCTTCATTCCCGCGGCGGGCCGCGATGGCGACAACATTGCGAGCCTCTCCCCGAACATGCCCTGGTACAAGGGGCCGACGGTGCTCGAGGCCCTGGACCGGTTCGCCACCGAGCGTCCGGCGCTCCACAAGCCGTTCCGGATGCCGGTGCAGGACGTCTACAAGTTCACCGCGCAGGGCGATGACCGCCGCATCATCGCGGGGACCATCGAGACCGGCGTCGTGCGGGTGGGCGACGAAGTCGTCTTCTATCCCTCGGGCAAGAAGAGCAAGGTCAAGAGCATCGAGGCCTTCAACCGCCCGCCGCAGCTCGAGGCCCAGGCCGGACAGGCGGCGGGCTTCACGCTCGCGGAACAGATCTATGTTGCCCGGGGCGAGACCGCCGCGATCGCGGGGCAGACCAAACCCGATGTCACCACCCGGGTGCGGGTGAGCCTGTTCTGGCTGGGCAAGCAGCCGCTGGTGAAGAAGAAGGACTACATCCTCAAGCTGGGGACCGCCCGGGTGCCGTGCCGGCTGGAGGAGCTGCACCGGGTCATCGACGCGTCCAACCTGAACACCAGCGAGACCAAGGACCGGATCGACCGGCACGACGTGGCGGAGTGCACGCTCAAGCTGAACCGCGCCGTCGCCTTCGATACCACCGACGAGCTGGCGACGACCAGCCGGTTCGTCATCGTGGACGACTACGAGATCCGCGGTGGCGGCATCGTGCGCGAGGCCCTGGCCGACCGGCAGTCGGACATCCGCGAAAAGGTGATGCTCCGCAACTTCAAGTGGGAGCCGAGCATCATCGCGCCGGAGCGCCGGGCGGAGAAGTACGGTCAGAAGGCGTCGCTGCTCATCATCACCGGCGCGCGCGACAGCGACCGGAAGTCGCTCGCGAAGGACCTCGAGTCGCGGCTGTTCGAGGATGGCCGGGTGGTCTACTACCTTGGCATGGCCAGCATGCTCTACGGCGTGGATGCCGACATCGAGCGCAAGGCGGAGAATCGCAGCGAGCACCTGCGCCGCCTCGGCGAGGTCGCCAACATGATGCTCGACGCCGGCGCCATTCTGATCGTCTCGGCCCAGGAGCTGTCGCAGGAGGACCTCGAGGTGGTGCGCACGGCGGTCGACCCCGACCGGATCGAGCTGATCTGGGTCGGCGATCACGTGAGCACCGACGTGAGCTACGACATGATCCTGGGCGACAACGAGGCCGATGCCGAGGGCGTCGACCGGATCAAGCGCCTGCTCCAGGACAAGGGCGTCCTGTTCCGGCCGTGGTGACCGCGTCGCCGGCGTCTCCGGTCTCGGTCTCGCCGGACACGCTGGTCCGGCTGACCGAGCTCGCGGTCGCGGCGGGGCGCGCCACGCTGGTGCACTATCACGCCGGCGTTGCGGTGCAGCAGAAGGGCGACAAGGGCCCGGTCACCGCGGCGGATACCGCCGCGCACGCCATCATCGTCGCGGCGCTCGCGGCCTGGGACCCGACCGTCCCGATCGTCTCGGAGGAGGGGGAGATCCCCGGCCCGCAGACGCGCCGCGGCTGGACCCGCTTCTGGCTGGTCGACCCGCTCGACGGGACCAAGGAGTTCATCCAGCGCAACGGCGAGTTCACCGTGAACATCGCCCTGATCGAGGAGGGCGTGCCGGTGCTCGGCGTGATCTACGCGCCCGCCCTCGACCTGCTCTATTACGCCGGCCAGGGCCTCGGGAGCTGGAAGCGGGAGGCGGGCGGGGCGCCGGTGCGGATCGTCTCGCGGCCGCCGCTGCCGCAGCACGCGCTCCGGGTCGCGGAGAGCCGGTCGCATCCGTCCAGGGAGCTGGAAGCCTACCTGCAGACCATCCCGGTGGCGGAGCGGGTTCCGGCGGGCAGTTCGCTCAAGTTCTGCTGGGTCGCCGAGGGCAAGGCCGACATCTATCCCCGGCTGGGCCCGACCATGGAATGGGACGTCGCGGCGGGCGACTGCATCTTCCGGAATTCCGGCGAGCGGAAGCCGCGCGTGTCGGAACTGGTGTACAACCAGCCGGAGCTGAAGAACCAGGGCTTCGTCATCGGGCTCGCCGACAGCCAGGTCGACACCCGAAGCGGCGAGGGGATGGTGGTCTGGTTTACCGGCCTGTCGGGCTCGGGGAAGAGCACCATCGCCCGCGAGGTCGTCGCCGCGCTGGAGGCCGAGGGGCGCCGGGTCGAGTATCTCGATGGGGACGCGATCCGGGACATCTTCCCGGCAACCGGCTTCACCCGTCCGGAACGCGACGCGCACATCCGGCGGGTCGGCTGGGTCGCGAGCCGGCTGGAGCGGCACGGCGTCATCGTGGTCGCCTCGCTGGTCTCGCCCTACGAGGACTCCCGGCAGTTCGTCCGCGGATTGTGCCGGCACTTCGTCGAAGTGTTCATCTCGACCCCGTTCGCGGAGTGCGCACGGCGGGATGTGAAGGGACTGTACGCCAGGGCGCAGGCAGGAGAGATCAAGCACTTCACCGGACTCGATGACCCCTACGAGGCGCCCTCGGCTCCGGAACTGACGATCGACACGACCCACGTCGCGGTGCCTGAGGCGGTGGCGCGGGTGCGGGACCTGCTGGGGCCGCGCCTGTAACGCGGGCCCATGTACCGCGACACGCATCTCCGCTCGGTGGTCAAGACGGTCTCGTGGCGGGCGATCGCGACCATCACGACCTCGGTGATCGTGTGGACGCTGACCCATCGCTTCGAGTTCGCCCTGCTGGTGGGCGGACTGGACACGACGATCAAGCTGGTCCTGTACTTCCTGCACGAGCGGGCGTGGGACAGGAGCCGGTTCGGACGAAAGCCGATCGATCCGGCGGTGATCTGGTTCACCGGGCTGTCGAAGTCGGGCAAGACGGCGATCTCGCGGCAGGTGGCCAGCGATCTGGCGGCGAGGGGTGTGAAGGTCGAGTACCTCAACGGCGAGAGTGTGCGTGACATCTTCCCGGAGACGGGATTCGGTCGCGCCGAGCGCGAGGAGCACGTCAAGCGGATCGGCTACCTCGCCAGCCGGCTGGAGAAGAACGGGGTGTTCGTGGTCGCCTCGTTCGTGTCGCCGTTCGAGGAGTCGCGGCAGTTCGTCCGCACACTGTGCGGCAACTTTCTGGAAGTGCACGTCGCCACACCGCTGGCGGCATGCGAGGAGCGGGACCAGACGGGGCTGTACGCCCGGGCGCGCAGGGGCGACAGTGCAGCACGTAGTGGGGATCGATGAACCGTACCAGGCACCGGCGAAGCCGGACCTGACATTCGACATCCGGACGA
Source organism: uncultured Gemmatimonadales bacterium (assembly GCA_963825065.1). Lineage (GTDB taxonomy): Bacteria > Gemmatimonadota > Gemmatimonadetes > Gemmatimonadales > GWC2-71-9 > JADJOM01. Next base: position 7,309 of record CAWGRU010000012.1, on the reverse strand, counting down.
CCTCGGCGCAGCAGGCGAGCAGCCAGGTGCTGCAGTTGCTGAGCCATCATTTCTAGGATCAGGGACCATGGATCATCTCGAGCAGCTCGAAGCCAAGAGTGTCCACATCTTCCGTGAAGCCTACGCCAGCTTCAAGAGCCTGTGCATGCTCTGGTCGATCGGCAAGGACAGCACGGTCCTCCTCTGGCTTGCGCGCAAGGCATTCTATGGCCACGTGCCGTTCCCGCTGGTGCACATCGACACGGCGTTCAAGATTCCGGAGATGATCGCCTACCGCGACCGCTTCGCCGCGGAGTGGAACCTGAACCTGATCTACGGCCAGAACGTCCAGGCGCTCGCCGAGAAGCGGACCTTTCCCGACGGCAAGGTCGACCGCATCGCCTGCTGTGGCGCGCTCAAGACCGAGGCACTCAAGAAGACCCTCTCGGGGGAGTGGCCGCGCTACAAGTTCAACCATGCCAAGAAGGCCTACGAGATCGACAAGAACACCGAGCCATACACCGGCGTGATCGTGGGTGCCCGCGCCGACGAGGAGGGCAGCCGTTCCAAGGAGCGCTATTTCTCGCCGCGCAATCAGCAGTCGTCCTGGGATGTCGGGGACCAGCCGCCCGAGTTCTGGAACCAGTACAAGACCGAATTCGCACCCGGCACGCACCTGCGCATCCACCCGCTGCTCGACTGGACCGAGCTGAACATCTGGGAGTACATCGAGCGGGAGAACATCCCCACCGTGTCGCTGTACTACGATCACGGTACCGGGATCCGCTACCGGTCCCTCGGCTGCGGACCGTGCACCACGCCGGTGCAGTCCACGGCGAAGAACGTGCGTGAGATCATCGTCGAACTGCAGACCGGCAAGTTCGCCAACATCGCCGAGCGTTCGGGCCGCGCCCAGGACAAGGACGACGGCGGCGGCCTCGAGACGCTGCGCCGCGACGGCTACATGTGATGCCGGCCCGCGATGGGCGCTAGGCCGTCGCACCACCACGTCAACCGCAGCTTCCTCGCCCTCGGTCTGGGCGAGGCCGTGGCCAGACTGGTCGGCTTCGCTGCCACCGTCTACGCCATCCGGGTCCTGGGGGCGTCCACCTACGGGATGGTCGGCGTCGCGGCCGCGGTGGCGCTCTATCTCAACCGGATCGCCGACTTCGGATTCGACCTCGGGCTCGGGGTGCGGGAGATTGCCGCCGACGGCGCTTTCCTCGACCGGGTGGCGCCATCGGTCATCGGCTTCCGGAGCCTGCTCTCCGCCCTGCTCGTCCTCCTCCTCGCCCTCGTCGGCTTCCTGTTCCTGCCGCAGCCCGATGGCGCCGTGCTCGCCGTCCACGGGCTTGCGCTCTTCGCCGTCGGGACCAGCACCCGGTGGATTCACCTGGGGAGCGACCGGAACCGGACCGCGGCGCTCGCCGGCACCGCCGGCCAGCTTGGCATGGCATTGCTGGTCCTCGGCCTGGTCCGCGGCCCGGGCGATGTCGCCGCCGTGTCCGGGGCGCAGGTGGCCGGCGATCTGCTCGCCACCGTGCTGCTCTGCCTGGCCCTCGGACCGGTCGGCCGGCGACTGCCGCTCAGGCTCGAGTGGGCCGTGCTGCGACCGCTCTTCCCGCGGGCCTGGTCGCTGGTGGCGAGCGCGCTGCTCGGTATTGTCATCTACAACGCCGATTTTCTCTTCCTGCGGGTGCTGCAGGGCACCTCGGCCGTCGGGTACTATGCGGCCGGCTACACCCTGGTGACCTTCTTCCTGAATCTCGGCATCGCGTACAACCTGAGCCTGCTGCCTTCACTCACCCGGCTCCGGGATACGGCGGTCGACCGGCAGGCGCTGTTCCACACGGCCACGGCCCAGGTCTTCGCAGCGGGTCTGCCGCTCGCCGTGGGCGGATCGCTGCTGGCGGAGCGCATCGTGCTCCTGCTGTTCGGCGCCGGGTACCGGGCATCGGCGGCACCGTTCGCGATCCTCATCTGGGCGATTCCCCTCAATCTCCTGCGCGACGTGCCCCTGATGGCACTGCTCTCGGCCGAAGGGGAGCGAGCGGTGTTCCGGGTGACGCTGATCTCGGCGGCCCTCAACCTGGCTCTCAATGTGGTCCTCATCCCCCTGTGGGGCCTGGCCGGCGCCGCCCTCGCCACCGTGGTGACCGAGGCGGTGCGCATGCTGCTGGCGGCATGGGCGGCCCGCCGGGTCGGGTTCCACCTGCCGGGGCCGCGCCGATATGGCAAAGTCGCGCTGGCCACTTTGGCCATGGCCGGATGCCTGATGGCCTTGCCCAATGCCCCGGTCTGGCTGGCTGTGGCCGGCGGGGGCGTGGCCTACGTGGCCGTCCTGGCCCTGCTCGGCGGCATCCGGCTCGACCCCGGCCGGCGTCCGATCTTGAGCGTTTGACGCCCCGCAGGCGCCGCCGAAGCGCCCGGAGCGGGCCCGCCCCGAGGCGACTAACTGCCTCGCCTGAAATATCTTGCGGGATGGGATCGGAGTATCTATCGGCACGGCGATTGCTACACATTCGGCGGTTTCCGGAGGGCCTCGGCCCCCGGCGCACCCTCACACGAGTAGTCTGATCTCCCGATCGTGACCGACACCAGCTCTCCGGCGCCGACGGCGCCCGTCCAGCACGAGACCATGAATCGGTATGAGGTGAAATACCTCATCCCGACGGTGGCCGTGAACGATCTCTTCGAGGAGTTCCGGGCGTACACCCGGCTGGATCCGCACAGCGAGGGCAACTGGGGCTACCCGATCTACTCGGTATACTGGGACACCAAGGACTTCACCCTGTTCTGGGAGAAGATCGAGGGCGTGAAGTTCCGCCGGAAGCTCCGGTTCCGGCGCTACGGCGATTCCAGGGACGTGTTCATCGAGGTCAAGCAGCGCGAGGACCGGACGGTGCAGAAGCGGCGCCTGCGGTGGCCGGCGGACCGGGTGCAGCGGGTGTTCGGTGAAGGTGGCGACGCGGTGGACTGGGAGGGAGTCGCCGGCGATCCGGTGGCCACCGAGGTGGCGCTGATGATCGACCGGCTGCGGCTCAAGCCGCGGATGGCGATCACCTACCGGCGGCGGGCGCTGTTCGGCGCCTTCGACCCGGAACTGCGGATCACCGTCGACGGCCGGCTGCAGTACCATCCCGCGCACTTCGACATCACCCGTCCGTTCGACGTGGGCCGCTACATCCTCGACCCGCGGGTATCGGTGCTCGAGATCAAGTACGATCATCGCGCGCCGGCCTGGCTGATCAAGTCGATCGCCCGCCACGGCTTCTCGATGGTCCGCATGTCGAAATACTGTTCGGCGGTCGACAAGTACTACTTCGGCGGGCAGAACACCTGAGCCGCTATCAACCCGAGGGGGAGCTGTGGACGAGTTCTTGAGACATGCGACGGCGGGGGGTGAGACCTTCGGCCTGTGGGAGACGTTCATCGCGCTGGGGTTGAGCTTCGCGCTCATGCTCATGCTCGCCTACTTCTATCGGCAGTCACACCGTGGTTTGTCCTACTCGGTCTCGTTCGTGCACTCGATGATCATTCTCGGCGTGACGGTGTCGATCATCATGCTGATCATCGGGAGCAACATCGCGCGGGCGTTCAGCCTGGTGGGCGCGCTCTCGATCATCCGCTTCCGCAACCCGGTCAAGGACTCACGCGACGTCTCGTTCATCTTCATCGCCCTGGCCATCGGGATGGCGGTGGGCACCGGGTTCTACCTCACCGCCATCGTCTTCACCCTGTTCGCCTGCTTCATGGTCTACGCGCTCGCCCGCTTCGAGATCGGCAGCACCTCCCGCCGGGACGTGCTGCTCAAGCTCCAGGTGCCGGCCGGGCTCGACTACCATACGGCCTTCAACGAGCTGTACTACAAGTCGCTGCAGAACCACGCCCTCCTGAGCGTGGAAACCCTCCGGGACGGATCGGATCTCGAGCTGGTCTACTCCCTCGAGTTCAAGCCGAAGCTCGATGAAGCGGCGTTCCTCGCCGAGCTGCGGCGCATCAACCAGGGCCGCAAGGTTGCGCTGCTGACCGGCCAGGAAAGCATCGACGTGTGACCTCGGCCGTCAGCGGGCCGGGCGACTGGCGCAACACGCTCCGGCGACACGAACGCCTCCTCGCGCTGTGCTGGCTCGCCGCCGTCGGGCTCGGGATCGGCGCGCTGCTGGTGACGCCGGTGCGGGTTCGCCTGCTCAACACCCTGCAGACGGTGGTGGACCACTGGGATGACCGGTGGTCCCGCCGGCTGGCCTATGGGGAGGAGCTGTACCGCCGGGGAGACTACGCGACCGCGGCGGCCTATCTCGAGCGTCTCGACGCCGAGTTCCCCGCCCGCAGCGTGCGCCACAGTCGGGACAAGCAGCGGGAGTGGCTGCTGACCCTGCTGGGCCGCAGCTACGAGGCGCTGGACAAGAAGAGCAAGGCGATGAAGACCTTCGCCCGGCTGGTGGCGTTCGATTCGCTGAACTACCGCAACCACTTCGAGCAGGCCGAGGCGGCCGAGAAGCTGCTCAGCGGCTGGGCCCTCGCCCCGGAGGCGCGTGACGCCTACGCCCAGGTCCTCGTGCTCGCGCCCTACCATCTGCCGTCGGTCCGGGGCATCGTCAACTACTACTCCGACAAGGGGGAGTGGCATCCCCTGGTCGAGGCCTATCAGAAGTATCTCGACGCCTTCCTCATTCAACGAGTGCAGATCCGCCTCGGCGACAGCACCTTCGTCGCACTCGTGCCGGTGGATGGCCTGCCGCACGACATCCCCGTGCCGCTGTCGGCACCGAAGGGCTGGGGCGGGGACCTGGTCCTGCAGCCCGGTGGCTTCGCCATGGCGCTGGACGCCGCCTTCCTCACGCCTGCGGTCACGGTGGGCGTGGTCCAGCGGCGGGGAGAGACGATGTTGCGGGTGCAACCGCAGGTCCTGCAGGGAATGGAGCCGGGACCGGACGGGGCGGTCCTCCCGGCGGGGAGCGCGTCCACGGTCAGCGTGGCCGTCCCCGATCAACCCCAAGGAATCGAGCAGATGCGGCTGCGGCTCCGACTGTTCAAGCCGGTCGACCGACAGATGTGGGGAACGGTCGCGGGGGCCTTTCAGAATCTGCTGGACGCTTCCGCGAAGGCAGATGCCGCTGCGCGCACCGTGCCGTTCGCCTCGGCTGCGGCGGCCGACTCGGTGCTCACCCGGCTCCCCTGGGCCCAGGAAGGGGAGGAGCTGATCGCCGATGACCGCGGCAACTGAGCGCATGGCGACCTCCGCTACCCGTCCCCGGCCGGGCCTGCTCGCGCGCGCCTTCCAGCAGCTGCGTTTCCGCGACGCACTGCTGCTCACTCTTCTGCCGCTGGCCGTGGTAGTACTGCTGCTCGGCAGCGCGATGTTCGACTACAGCCGTGCCCGCCAGTTTGACGACTGGTACTCGAAGGACCAGACCGTGGCCGGCGCGTTCCGCGCCCGGATGCATGCGCTCAAGGCGCTGCCGGGCACCCTCGGACTGCGCCACGGCTTCGACCCCGACGCCCGTGACGCCGGCACCATCCGCCTCGACGTGCCGGGCCGGGTCTGGGACTCCCTCGAGGCGGATCCCCTGGCGATGTGGGGGAAGTGGGTGGACGGGAAGCTCCGCTACGGCGAGACCACGATCGACATCAGTCTCCGCAAGCGCGGTGACAACAGCGTCCATTGGCTGACCGACAAGCGTTCCCTCACCATCCGCACGCCGAAGCAGGAGTTCTACAAACGCTATCGCCAGTTCGGGCTGTCGGTGAAGGATGTGCTGCCGGCGTATGTCGCCAACCGGATGGCCCAGGAGTTCGGCCTGCTCGCCCCCGAGACCGACGTGCTGCCGGTCTACCTGAACAATCGCTTCTTCGGGATGTTCCGGATGGTGGAGCTGCCGACCGAGGGGTTCCTGCGGCCCTTCGACGAGATGCCGGGGAACATCTTCCGCGCCGATCGGGCGGAACGGGCGGAATATTTCAAGGGAGTTCCGCGGAACGTCTTCGAGAACCTGGCGCTATGGGACCGGGCGGCGAAGAGCGACCGCTGGACCGGGCCGGGATCCGGGATGATGGCACTGCTGCTGCGGGACATCCGGGGGATGACCTTCGAGGACCACCTCCGTGTCATGCAGCGGGCCGATCCGGCGGAGTTTGAGCGGCTGTTCACCTACCTGTTCGTGGTGGGCGATCCCTACCACATGGACAATGTCCACAACCAGCTCATCTACGAAGATTCGTGGACAGCGCTGCTGCACCCGATTCCGTGGGACATCCGGCTGCTTGACCTGGCGCGGCCCCAGCATCCGCTGAACGACTGGTTCCGTGCGATCTTGAGCGATCCGTTCGTGATCGACGGCACGATGCGGGAGGTGGCGCGGCGGGTTCGTGATGACGCCACGGTGGCCGTGGTGGACAGCCTCGCCCACGGCGCGGAGAACCGGTATCACGACTACTTCGAATACGACCGCCGCCGGCTGGGGCTCGTCCCTGACGTCGGTTCCGCCGATCAGGTCGTGGCCACGGTCCGCAACAACGTCGCCCTCCTCCGCCGGTGGACCGCCGATGCGCGGGTGGCCTTCCACGCTGCCGGCACGACCATGGGTCAGGTGCTCGATTTCGAGACCCAGGGGCTGGTCGGCGCGGATCTGACCGCCCTGACCATCGACCGGCGTCCCGCGGGGACTCCCGTGCTGCGCCTGGACCGTAACCGCGACGGCGAGTTGGACGCGTCGGACCCCGCGGTGCCGCTCCGGGTCGAAGTCGGCGATTCGGGGCTGCGGCTGATTCCTGCCGCGGCGGTGGCGCTCTACTCGGGCTGGAACACGACGGGGGCCGGAGTGAAGCCGGGCCACATCGCCTACCGGATCTTTCTGACGGGCGTGCCGTCGGGTGCCACCGTCACCCCGGTGCTGGCCAACCGGGCCACCGGCGGGCCCGCCGAGTTGCTCGCGCTCGAGGCCGGCGCGCCGCTGCGTGCGCCGACGGCGTGGCATCCCTGGCAATACCCGATCTCGGTCGGGCGGACGCACCGGTTGAGCGGCCAGATACGGATCGATGAGACGCTGAAGATTCCCGCCCAGGACACCCTGGTCATCGAACCGGGGACCACGCTGTTGATGGCGCCCGACGTATCGATCGTCTCGCGCGGGCTGGTGCTCGCGCGGGGAACGCCCGAGCGGCGGATCCGGGTCCTGCCCCAGGTGCCTGGCAGGCCCTGGGGGACCTTCGCGCTGCAGGGTGAGGGCGCCAACGGGAGTCAGGTGATCAACTCCGAGTTTGCGCAGGGCGGCGGGGCGCTCATCGACCGGATCGAATACACCGGCCAGGTCACCGTCCACCACGC
>CAWGRU010000011.1:0-124153 GCA_963825065.1 uncultured Gemmatimonadales bacterium | reverse complement strand
GAACCGTCGCCGCCTTCGGGGTGAACAGCGTGGCATCGGCCGGCACCCGCCGCTGCAGCTCCGCCACCGCGGCGAAGAAGGCGAGCTGGCGGCTGCTGTAGCACCCCGCCGAGCGGTACGGCGCGGCGTGGTCGCAGCCGCCCAGCTCGCGCCACCGGGCGGCGTCCCTGCGCAGGCCCACGATCAGCAGCACACCCGCGAACAGCAGCGGCAGTACCAAGCCCGCACGGCGGCTCCGGAACGGGAAGAGTCGCCACGCCCCGAGCAGGAGGAGCATGATGAGCAATGGAAGTACCGGAACCAGGAAGCGCTCCAGACGATAGGGCCAGAGCAGGAGCAGCGCGGCGTACCCCGCCAGGTAGGTGGCGGTGACACGTTGCGCCCGCGCCAGGACCCAGGTGCCGCCGAGACCGAAGAGAAAGAAGAGCACCACCCAACCCCAGTTGTCGAGCGAGGTGCCAGTCAGCGGCGGCAGCCCCAGAGCCGTCGGGATTGCGCTGGCGCCATAGCCCGGCAGGTTGCTGCGGAATCTCCCCGCCAGCGCCTGGCCCATCGATCGATGGCTCGTCACCACCGGTGGCGCGGGCGACCGAGCGGAGTCGGCGGGAGGACGCGCGGCCTCGGCCGAATCCCGCTGGGCGAGCAGTCCAGACGGGTTCGGCGCCTGCTCGGCGCGCAGAGCGTCCGCGACGTAGGACTGCCCGGCGAGCTGCCGCGGTGCGAGGGCCGTCCAGGTGAGCCAGGCTCCCACCGTGAGCGCGCTGCCGAGCACCAGCCAGGCGGTGGCACGCCACCGCCGCTCGACCACCCAGAGCAGGAGGAGCGAGAGCAGCAGCACTACGCCGATGCTGCGGGTGAGCGCGGCGGCGATGGCGAGGAGGCCTGCGCTCAGCCGACCCCGAGGGGCGTCGCCTGACCGAACCAGCGCCAGCAGCGCCAGAAAGGAGAGCAGCATGTAGAGCGGCTCGCTCGCCACGGTCCCGGCAGAACCAAGCAGCGCGGGGTTCACTGCGGCGGCACCGAGCACCAGGAGGGCGAGTCCACCGGGCCATCCCCGCATCATGGTGAAGAGCACCGCTAGTGCCGCGGTGGAGAATGCGACGTTGAGCGCGACCCCGACGGCCACCGGGTCTCCCGGGAGGAGCCCGGCCACCGCGAGCACGGCCGGGTAGAGCGGCGGATAGAGCGACTCGGCCGGATGGGCGACGAGCCAGAGATCGGCATAGGAGTAGTGCCGGAGCGCGCGGCCGAGCAGCAGATAGACGGCGTCGTCCTGGCCTGTTGTGAGACCGGGTACCCGCAGCCACCAGGCGAGCGCCGCGTGCAGCACGAGCAGCAGCGCGGCGAGGATGCCGACCAGGCGTACCCGCTGGGAGGCGACTGCCCCGTCAGGCGTGCTGCTCGAATGCGCCGGGGAGGAACTCACGGAGAATCAGAAGTGTGACTGCGGTTGCAGCCGGATTGCGATGGAGGTGACGTCACAGGGCCAATATAGCGGCGGATGCGCCGGCTCGATGCTATCGAGCGCGGGAACGAACTCGGCGTCGCTCCCGCTCCCCGGGTCACCCGTCGAGCAGGGCCCGCAGTCCTCGGCCCGCGTAGCGGCTGGAGATGAGCCTGGTGCCGTCCTGCAGGAAGACGACGTAGCTCCCCTTGCCGTACGGTTCGAGCGCCTGGATGGCGCGCCGGTTGACCAGCGCCGAGCGGCCGATGCGCACGAATCGCTCACCCAGTTGAATCCCCACTCGTGCGAGCGGCCGCCGGAGCAGGTGCGCCCGACTTCCGGCGTGCAGGCGGACGTAGTTCCCTGCGGCCTCGATCCACTCGATGGCGTCCACCTCCACGAATATCAGGCGATTCCCATCCCGCACGACCAGCCGGTCGAGCGGGTGCTGCGGCCGCGAACCGAGCAGCGCCTCGAGCCGCGCCGCGGCGGCCTCGTCGTCCGCTTCGGCGGCGCGCCGGGCGGCGCGATGATAGGCCTCGCGAAAGCGGTCGGGATCGATCGGCTTGAGCAGGTAGTCTACCGCGTGCGCCTCGAACGCCCGCACCGCGTACCGGTCGTGCGCGGTCACGAACACCACGGCCGGGACGGCGTCCGCCCCGAGCCGCTCGAGCACGTCGAACCCGCTCAGCCCCGGCATCTGCACGTCGAGCAGCAGCAGATCCGGCGCGTGCCGCACCACCGCCTCGATCGCCTCGGCACCGTCGCGGCACTCGGCCACGATCTCGGCGTCGGACATCGGGCCCAGCGCCTGGCGCAGGGCCAGTCGTCCCGGCGGCTCGTCATCCACGATCACGACGCGCACGGCTACGCGCGCTCCCGGTAGGGAATCTCGACCACCACGACGGTGCCACCGCGGGGGCCGCTGCCGAGTTCCATGCGATGGGCCGCGCCATAGAGGCGCAGCAGCCGTTCGCGGGTGTTCCGCAGCCCGATGCCATTCCCGCCGCCGCTCGGCCCCGGCCCATCATCGGCGATCTCGAGCAGCAGCCGCTCGGCGTGGCGGGTGGCGCGCACCCGGATGGTGGCCTCGCCTGGCCGCCGGCTCACCCCATGCTCGACCGCGTTCTCCACCAGCGGCTGGAGAATGAGGGTCGGGACCAGGCCTGCGCCTGCATCGGGCGCCACGTCGAGCTCGAGATGGAGCCGGTCGCCGAAGCGGATGCGCTGGATGTCGAGATACGGGGCGAGCAGGCCCAGCTCCTGGGTGAGCGAGATCTCCGCCGCGTCGCGGTCGAGCGTACCGCGGAGCAGATCGCCGAGCCGCGCCAGCATGCGGCGCGCCTGTTCCGGTTCCGCCCCGACGAAGGCGCTGATGGCGTTGAGGGTGTTGAACAGGAAGTGAGGATGCAGCTGCAGCCGGAGCGCGTCGAGCTGGGCCGCGGCGAGTCGCCCTTCCAGCTCTGCCGCGGCGCGGAGCTGGGTCTGATACATCTGCTGGTACAGGAACGCGGCGTGAATGCCGAGGATCACCCAGTAGTACAGGAACCCGGTGAGGGTGCCCCACAGGATGCCGGCGCCGAGTCCGCCGAGCCAGGCGCCCAGCCCCGGGGCCGGCGGCTGGCCGATGGCCGAGAGGATCAGGTAGTGCACCGTGTAGGTGGTCACGATCTGCGCCGGGGCGAGCGCGACCATGACCCCGAGATGCGGAACGATGATGCCGGCACGAGGGGCGAGTGGCCGGCGTCGGGCGGCCGCCAGGACCAGTGGGGTGAAGGCGGCCCAGGTGAGCCAGTAGACGAATTCGTGGAAGATGTCCCACTGCCACGCCAGGGGGCGGTGCCGCGCGGCGCCTACCAGCACGTTCTGGGCGCTGTAGAACGCCGCGACGGCGAACCACGCCAGCACGATGCGGAAGCCAACCGAGCGGGGGAGCATCCCGCAATCTTCGTCCGGCCAGGAGCCCGGGCAAGAGCGAAAATCCCGCTTCCCGCTGGTCACGCGAAGAGCCGCGTTCGTCCCCGCCGCGTCCGCTCCGGCCACGTCGCCGTGGCGCACCGCATCCATTCCCCGAGATTGCAGCCGACCCCAGACTCCGAGGACGTCATGCGAATCCTGCTCACCGCGCTGCTGCTGGCCGCAGTCGCGCCGACGGCGCGGGCCCAGACCGCCGCCGATTCCGCGGCCATCCGGGCCACCGCACTGAACTACATCGATGGCTGGTATACCAACGACGCCGCGCGGATGGAGAGCGCGCTGCACACCCATCTGGCCAAACGCCTGGTCTTCACGGACCCGAACGGCCACAGCCGCTTGGTGGACCTGACCGCACTCGAGCTGGTCCAGGGCACCCGGGCCCACCCGCCAGTGCCTGCCGCGGAACGGCGCGAAGACGTTGCCATTCTCAGCGTCTACGGGAACGCTGCCGTGGTTCGCATCGACGCCTCGACCTGGGTGGATTTCCTCGAGGAGATCAAGTGGAATGGCAAGTGGATCATCATCAACGTGGTGTGGGAGAATAGGCCGGCGAAGTGAACCGGCTCGAGAAGGGTGCGCTGCTCGCGCCGCTGCTCGGCCTCGTCCTCGGCTCCGGCGCGGTGGCGGCCCAGGTCGCCCCCTGTCCGGCGCGGGCGCTCACCCCCGATCGCGCCGCGGCGATCGACGCGCTGCTGGGGTCGCTCGCCCAGGACACGACCCGGGACCTCCGCGGAGTGGTGGTGCTGCGCTGTGGCGCCCTACTGACGGAGCGGTACTTCAACGGGGCCGACGTCGCGGAGCTGCACGACATCCGCTCCGCCACCAAGAGCATCACCGCGACGCTGGTGGGGATCGCCATCCACCAGGGGCTGATTCCCGGGACCGATGCAACGCTCGACCGGCTGCTGCCGGCCGGGGTGCCATCCGCGCAGCGCAGCATCCGGCTGGAGGACCTGCTCACCATGCGCTCGGGGCTCGCGGCCGACGACGCCGACTCGCTCTCGCCCGGCAACGAGAATCGTCTTGACGGGAGCGAGGATTGGCCTGGGTTCGCGGCGCAGGTCCCGGTGGCGGGCCCGGCGGGCGAGCGCTACGTCTACGCCTCGCTCAACGCCTTTCTCGCCGGCCTGGTGGTGGAGCGGGCGGCCGGGGAGCCGCTCGCCGAGTACGCGCGCCGCACCCTGTTTGCGCCGCTGGGCATCACCCGCTTCGAGTGGCGCCGCGGCCCGCAGGGCGAGGGGGTCGGCCAGGGCAATCTCTCCCTCACGGCCCGGGACATGGCCAGACTCGGGGAGCTGTTCCGGAACGGGGGTCGCTGGGAGGGACGGCAGATCGTGGACAGCGGTTGGGTGGCCCGCGCGTGGGAGGACCGGGTGGCGATCGCGGCGCTCGATCGCTACGCCGACGGCTACGGCTACATGTGGTACAGCAAGCGATACCCGATCGACGGCGCGAGTCGCACCGTGCACTTCGCCTCCGGCAACGGCGGCAACAAGATCTACGTCATCCCCGAGGACGGGCTGGTCATCGCCATCAGCTCGAGCGCGTACAATCGCGGCTACGGCCAGCGGCGCTCGGAACGGATTCTGCTCGCGCTCCTGCCGCTGCTTCGCTCGTGACCGCTACGCGGCTGCGCCGGCCCGCTGCCGCTCCGTGCGCCACCCCCCCGGAGAGGTGCCGGTCGCCCGCTTGAACGCGCGGCTGAACGCCGCCTCCGACTCGTAACCCACCTCGGCTGCGACGGCGGCGACCTTGGCGCCGCTCCGGGTCAGCAGGTTGGCGGCCACCTGCATGCGCCACTGGGTGAGGTACTGCATGGGCGGATAGCCCAGCAGGTGGGTGAATCGCTCCGCCAGCCGGGAGCGCGAGCCCGCCACCTCGTGCGCCAGCTCCGCGAGCGTCCAGGGGTGGCCGGGCCGGGCGTGGATCAGGGCGAGCGACTGCCCCACCAGCGGGTCGCGAAGCCCCGCCAGCCAGCCGGTCTGCTCCGCCGACAGCTCCTCCAGGTAGCGTCGCAGCACCTCGATGAACATCAGCTCGGCCAGCCTGGTCAGGACACAGTCCGCACCGGCACGTCCCGTCCGCGACTCCTCGACGACCTGCCGGGCGAACGACCCGAGCCAGCCCTGGGAGAGACCCCGCATGTGCAGCCGTCGCGGAAGCGTCGCGAGCAGCGGATTGAAGGGCAGCCGGTCACAGCCGAGGAAGCCGCAGACGAAGGCCGCGTTGCGATCGCCCGGGTCGCCCAGCCGGACCGTGTCGGGATAGCGCGCAGGCCTCGCATCCAATGTCACCACGCCGGGAACCGGCATCGCCGAGCTGGCCATCACGTGGGGATCGCCCTGGGGGAAGACGATCACATCACCAGGCAGCAGCTGCACCGGGTCCTGGCCGACAACACCGCCCCAGCACTGGCCCTCGAGCAGGATGTGGTAGGAGATCAGATGCTCCGCCTCCGGCAGCACCCGGGGGGAGAGCTGGGTGGCCGCTACCGCCTCGACGCGCCACGGTCCCGACGCCTCCACCGCATAGAAGTAGGCGCCGTTCAAACGGACCACGCGCAACACATCGGAGAGTGGATCCATGCTGCCCCTGGTGGAGCCGGACGCCTGAGCAGCGATTCCGGACGTTGGAGCAGGATTCTACGACTTTGGGCACGGAGCAGCAAGAATCGGGGACGTTCAGTCATTCTGCCCGGGAGCGAGGATCGGTAGGGTGTCGGTGTGCCTTACGCACGCCCAACCCCTCCCAGGAGACCCTCATGTCGAATCCGTCCCCCGCCTGCCTCCCCGGTTCCGTGGGCCAGGGAAGCGTTCGTCCCATCTCGGCCGGACGCACCCGCGGCGAAACAGTGGACCCGCTCGCCGAGCGGACCCGCGCCACCTGGGTGGCGGGCAACTTCGATCGCATCGCCCAGTACATGGTGCCGGGCGCGGTGGAGTTCATCGACCGGCTGGGCCTCCGCGCCGGTGAGCGGGTGCTCGACGTGGCCTGCGGCAGCGGCAACCTCGCCCTGCCGGCGGCGAAGGCCGGCGCCGTGGTCACCGGGGTGGACATCGCGCCCAACCTGGTCGCCGGCGCGCGGCAGCGTGCCGCTGCGGAAGGGCTCGACATCCGGTTCGACGAGGGAAACGCCGAGGGCCTCCCCTATGCGAGCGGCAGCTTCGATACGGTGGTCACGATGTTCGGGGCGATGTTCGCGCCCCGACCGGAGCGGGCGGCGGCCGAGCTGATCCGGGTGACCCGGCCCGGCGGGCGCATCGCGATGGCCAACTGGACCCCGGACGGCCATATCAGCCGGATGTTCCGGGCCACCGCCGCCTTCCTGCCTCCGCCGACCGACGCGCCCAGTCCCCTGCTCTGGGGAGACCCGGCGCGAATCGCGGAGCGCTTCGGTGCGCCGGCCCGTTCGCTGACGGTGACCCCGCGCACCATCACCTTCGACTTCCCCTACTCCGCGGCGGGAGTGGTCGAGCTGTTCCAGACGTTCTACGGCCCCACCGTCCGCGCCTTTGATGCGCTCGGGCCGGAGGAGCGTGCAGGGCTTCGGCGCGCCCTCGAGCAGTTGTGGCGCGGGGCCAGCAAGGCGACCAAGGGCGGGACCCGGGTCGAAGCCGAATATGTGGAGGTGCTGGTCACCGTCCGCTGAACCTGCGCTGACTAAGGCCCCGCATCCTGCTCCCCTGCGGGCCGATGCGAAGCCCCGCCGTCCCGACGGACGGTGGGGCTTCGTGTCAGGTGACCTGGCCCCCCGGGTGAGTCACGCCGCCTTCGGAGGTGCCGTTGGTTCCGGCTTTTCCCGCGCGGGGAGCGGCAGGTTGCGCGCCCGCTTCCAGGCTGCGAGCAGCTCCGCGTCTCCCCGGAAGCGGTGCCGGTTGAGGCGGTCGAGCTGCCGCAGGAGCCGCATGATCTCGCCCGTGACCTTGTCGAGATCCGCCGTCGCGCCGACCTGGGCGTTCCGACCCGCCTCCTTGGCCTCCTCGGTCGTGTCGATCCGGTCGAGCGCCGCGGAGAGTTCCGCCAGCAGGGTGTCCGGCAGGCCGTAGCTCTTGAGCAGCGGCTCGACGTCCATCGCCTGCCGCACCGCCACCCGCGCCTCGCTCACGAAGGTCGACTGACTGATCTTGAGCTTCGGCACCCGAATGCGAACCGCCAGGTCCGGCTGCTCTTCCTCGGCCGCCTCGGCCAGGCCGGCGACCAGGCTCAGGCCGTCCCGCACGGTCACCCGAAGGTCGTTCTTGTTCAGGACCGACGCCTTCACCGCGATCTCACCGCTCTTGTGCTGCTCGTCGAGCGCGGTCGCCCGGGTCAACCGGCCATCCAGCTTGTCCAGCGCGGCGTTGAGACCGGGATTGTCGGACGGGTGTGCCCGACAGAACCCAACCACTCGGCCTCCCACCTCCAGTTTGATCCGAATCAGCGCGTCCATGGTGGTACTCCTTTCCGGGCCCCGAGGCCCTGTGGCGTCAGCTACCGTGGTCGATGGATCGGGCGCGATCGCCGGCGCATCCGGTGAGCGTCCGGGGAGGTGGCGATAGCAGGTGGTGTGCCACACAAGGGCGGAAGGAGAGAACACGATGAGCGGAACAGGTCGAGTAACGGCGGATGCGTGTCCAGCAGGTGGGGTCGCCGGGAAAGTGAATGGGCATCGCGGTCAAGTGGATGACCGTGGGCGAAAAGCAGCGGGATATCGGCGTCGGCCAGAGGACCGATCCCCTTGTGAGGCAAGACTTTCCCCGTCGAGTGATGGGCCATGCACGGCGCGTGCCATGCCCCTCATCCCCGGCGCCTGGCAAGGCCGGTCGAGTGCCGTGCATGGCGCGCCGAGTCGCGGGCATCGGCGGGAAAGCCGGGGACCGCGGCCGGCGAGCGGCGGATGGCTCGGGAGAGACCGGAACGGCCATTCGTTGACCCCCGAGTGTCCCCGATTGTCCACCAGCGGTGCCCAGGTGTCCTCGAATGGAGACACGATTCCGGCGACGAAATACGAAGCCTGCCGATTTCAACGACTTGCATTCTGGCCTATGTTATGCAAAGCCACCTCCGATCATCGATTCAGAGCATCCTGAGTACGGTGCGGGAGGGAAGCCATGATCTCTACCAATGGAGAAGGGCCGGCCGCAGAGCTCGACGCCCTCTTTCCGGGGCTCTCCCGAGGCCCGGCGCCACGGCCATCCTTAGTACAGAACGGCGTCCCGCTCCCGGCGCCGCTGATACTGGGCGATCTGGTGGCCTCATCGAGAGACCGCCCGCTCGCCTCGGCCCGACTGGCGGCCGTGCCGGAGGCCGACCGGCTCGTGGCGAAGCTGTACGGCGCCTACTGGGCCGATCCGCGCCGGATGCTGTGGACCCCGTTCCTTGCGGGGGCGGCGGTCCGGCTCTCGGAGATCTTTCCGCAGCTGTTTTCCGCGGATCTCCTGCCGAGCGCCACGATGCTCGCGACCACCGCCTCCGCCACCGAGCCGATGTGGAACATCGAGCGGATGGCGATCGCCGAGCTGGCGCTGGCGGTCGTTCCGCTGCTGCGGGAGTGCTGGGCGGAGGACCGGGCGCTGGCCGAACTGGGGCTCGACCCGGAGATGTCGCTGGCCGATCGGGTCCAGGCGGTGAAGCATCGACTCCCGGAGAGTCCGAAGGCGGCGGCGTGGATGGCGGTGCAGCTCCCCGCCACCCTACTGGTCGGCGGCGGGTCGGTGGATCGGCTGCTGCTGGCGAGCGGCCCGTACCGCGAGCTTGGTGCCGGCTTCGCGGCGCTGGCGGGGCGGCAGGGGATCGAGCGCTGGGAAGACGCGGTCGTGAATGCGATCGAGTACTGGCGGGATCTGCGGGGGAGCGGCAGCCTCGAGGCGATGTTCCGATACACCGCCACGCGCTCGGAGCTGGACGACCGCGCCGCGCGCCCGAGGGCCGAGGGGAAGTCGCTGGAGGCGATCCATCCCCGGCTCCGGAAGCTCGAGGCGCGGCTGGCCCAGGCGAAGCGGGAGGCGGAGGCGGCGCGGACAGAGTCGGGGAGCTGTCTCGCCCGGGCAGCGACGGCGCAGCGGGAGGCGGCCGAGGCGCGGCGGGGCCGGGACCGTGCGGCGGAGCGGCTCCGGCGGGTCGAGCGGGAGAATGCGGAGCTGCGCGAAGCGTTGCGCCTGCTGCATCCCGCGCCCTCCGGGCAGGAACTCGAAGCGGTGCGGTCCGAGGCGCTGCCGCCGACGCCGCTCGCGCAAGCAGAGCCGCCCCGGCCCTCCCTGGCGGCGGTCTTCGCAGGGCGGCTGGTGTATCTGTACACCGGGATCGAGCGGGTGGCGGCGCGGGAGGCGATGGCACGGGCGCTCGAGCGCCATGGCGCCAGCTGCGAGGTCTTCGACGGCAACAGTCTCGGTCAGCTCGGTCCGAACCGGTTCCCGGCCGAGTCGCTGGTGATCATCGAGACCAGCCACCTGTGCCACAACGGGAGCAACATGATCCAGGCGCGGGCCCGCGCGTCGGGGGCCTGGGTCTACGTAGGGGCGACGGGGAGCGGTGCGCTGGCGCGGCGGGTGGCGGAGCGGTGGTGGAAGACGCATCGGGGGGACGGTCGGCGGGCTTCGGCGGTCGCGCTGGGCGGCGCTGCGGGCGGCCTTACTCGTTCATGCGGCGAGCGGACAGGTAGAGGTGCTGCCTCTCGGTGAGTTTGGACAGAAGTACCTTGTACGCGGTATCATTCGTGGCCGCAACGGCACTCACGCGGCCCTGCTGTCCATCTGGATCCTGACGGACCAGACGAGCGGTCCCCGATTCGTGACCGCATACCCGGAGGATCTCCCATGAACCCGACCTTCCGCGAACTCGACAGCGTCGTGCTGGCCCACGATCTCCCTGATGTCGGACTCCAGACCGGCGATCTTGGCGCAATCGTCCATGTGCACGGGCCGGATGCATTCGAAGTCGAATTCGTCACGGCGTCCGGCAGGACACAGAACCTGCTCCGGCTCTCCGCGACCGATATCCGGCCGGTCGGCGACGACGACCTCCTCGCCGTGCGGGCGACCGCCAGGCGCGACATCCCGTAGCGACAGGGAGTACGGCTCGAGAACTGGCGCCGCCTGTGCACTCAGGAGCCGCCCCTTCCCATCGCCCCGCTGGAGTAGCCCATGATTCCTCGCGCGATAGCGGTTGAGGTCATCCCTCCCTATGGACTTCGCCTGAGCTTCGAGGATGGTACCTCCGGATTCATTGACTTCCGCGCACTCCTCTTCGAGCGGGAAACGGGTGTATTCGCCGAGCTGCGCGATCCCGCCGACTTCGCCCAGGTGCGGGTGGATCTTGAGGCCGATACGATCGTCTGGCCCAACGGCGCGGACATCGACCCCTACGTCCTGTACGAGAAGGCGCACCGCTCCGCGGTCATGTAGAGCCCTCGAGTCCTGAAGCCTGGCAGTCAGACGACATGCGCCTGGCTGAACTCCCGGAAGGACGGAGCCCCACCAATCGCGATGATCGGCGGGGCGAAGACATCGTAGGGGCGGAGCTTGGCTCCCCCCTACGCATCAGTGAGGCTGTTTAGATCGGAGCGCCTCGGCCAGCGTGGGCTTGTCGAGCTTCAGGTCCGACACCAGGCGCTTGGGCCGATTGATCTCGTCCTCCCTCTCCCGCAGCGGGTGCGCCTCGCTGATTCCCACCTGGGCGAACTTATTCTTCCAGCCGAAGCCGCGGCGCCTTGTGAGTAACTCGGTGTCACAGCGCCAGCGCGGTTGTGGCCTTGAGCCTTCGATGGCCAGGGAACACTACAGCCGCCCGACGCTGCGGTTCAGCGGCGCGCCGCGCAGCGGACCGTCCGCTGCAACCGGTTGTTGGGCCGCTCACCTGTCATGATCGCGCCTCTCCTGCCCGCCGGAGCAGCACGACGCCCAATAGGGTTGGCATGAACCACGGAATCGCCGGAATACCCGCGATGACGCCAGGCCGCGTGTACCATGGTGCCGTGTTGGCGGAGATTTCTGGAAATTCGAGACCCCTCACTAGGATCAGGAGCACGAGGATCGCGCTCGCCGTCACGTACCCGAGTGCGGGGATGCGACCGAGAAGACGGACTCGCGACATCGCGGTCGCGAACATTGCCGTTGCGGCATAGGTCAGAATGCAGGCAACGAACTCGATTGCGCTGTAGAAGTCCCCTAGTATGGGGGGCAGAGGTGTCTTATCCCCGTGTAGCACCATGGCAACTTGTGCAAGGCTGAGGTTCAGGCAAATGAGATAGGCCACGCCGGCGGACAGGGCCGCCGCGAACCCGAGACTCGAGTAGAAGCGCTCGCCGGCCTCGTATAGAGCATCCTTCAGAACAACGAAGCCGATTGTCATCAGGATCGAATTCCACACAAGGACGACAAAGCGCATGTAGTTCTCTGAAAGAGTGGCCTGGAACGGCGCCCCAATTCCAACCCACAAGAGGGAAATGATTCCGTACGGCGCGATCAACAGCACGCCAGCCAACGCGAGCTTTCCCGGCCCCTCCGCTTGCAGGCGTATCATGCGGAGTCCCACGACCCACGCAGCGACAGCGAGGGCTGAGAACAGGACGACGCCGACGACTTGAGAGAGACCCGCCGTCCGAAGAGGACGAACGCTACCGACCACAAGAGCGACAAAAGGGAACGCGCAAAGGAAGAGATAACTGATACGCCGAACACTGGGGTTCATCGACGTTTCCTCGGTATTGAGCCGCTGACGGCCCGACGACCGCGCATCACCTGCGGGGCCGCGGCGAGTGCTGGGAACCTGCCCGGCGACGGCCGGCCGTGGCAGCCTGCGCCAACCGCCCGTCCGCGCCCTGGCTGGTGCATGCGCTGGTTAGGCTGCGGCGGAGCGTACTAGGGACAGGGCATCGCGTTCAAGCCCGACCGCGGGCTGCAAGTGACGGCCCAGACCAGCACTCCAATTGCGCCCCCAGCCACGAGGAGCGTATTCCCCACAGAGAACTTCTCGACCTCTACGAACTGCACCTTGGAGAGGGGCAAGGTTAGCCAGGTCGTGTCGCGGTTGTCGGCCGCCCCCATCAAGCTGTCCCCCCGGACGGTGGGCCCGGTAAGCATCAGACGAGTGCCGTCGGTACGGGTGACGCGGATGCGTGACGGCTGCTCGCGCTGCAGGAACGCAGCTGGAGTTGGGGTCCCAATGTGCCACGAAGTACACGCCGGCAGGTAGACCAGCAGCAGGAAGGCAGCGATGGCCGACCGGCGCAGTCGGAGAGGCGTGATGGGGCTGCCGAGCGTTTCGTGGGGATTCGGGCCGCTACTGTCGCCGCCCGAACAGGCACCGGAGAGAGGGAAGCACAACAAGTACCAACTCGACAAGTTAGTTCGGTGCTCTGACATAGTCGGCTCCGAGTCTGGTTGTCTGGGCCCTGGTCCAACAACGGGTGAACACCAGACAACTTAGCTCGCGAGGATCAAGCCTCCGTCAAGCGTTGTGGCCACCGACCTCGGAAAGGCCGCGGCCTAACGACCGCGCATCACCTGCGGGGCTGCGGCTGGAGTGCAAAACTTACCCGGCGACAGCTGGCCGTGCCAGCCTAGCGCAATCCGACGGCCGCGCCCCGACTGGTGCATGCGCTGGTTAGGTGGCATCGGCGAATTCATATACTAAGTGCAATGGGAAAGGTGACCTGGCGGATACTGGTAGACTTCAAGTCTCTTCCAGGAGAACGAAGCCTACCATGACGTATCACCAGATCACCCTGGCCGAAAGGTATCAGGTGGCCAGCCTCCGCGCCGTCGGGGCCTGCCCGGCCGCGATCGCCCGCGAGCTCGGCCGCCACCCCAGCACCATCCTGCGGGAGGTCCGGCGCAACCGGAATTGTGAGGACCGGTACCGGGCCCATCCCGCGCACTGCCAGGCGCTCGTGCGCCGCAGTCACTCGCGCCGCAATCAGCGCCTCACTCGCGCCACGTGGCAGGTCGTGGTGGCCCACCTGCGTGCCCGCTGGAGTCCGGAGCAGATCGCCGGCTGGGGCCGTCGGATGGGCACGCTCGACATCAGCCACGAGACGATCTACCGCTACCTCGCCCGCGACCGCCGGGCCGGTGGCACCTTGTATCGCTGTCTCCGCCAGGCCCGGAAACTCCGCCGCCGCCGGATGGGGAGCGCGCGCCGGGGGAGTGGCCAGCTCGGGCCCTCGATCACCACGCGGCCGGCGAGCGTGGCGGGCCGACGGCGCATCGGCCACTGGGAGGTGGATACGGTGCTGGGCCGCGGGAGTCAGGAGTGCATCCTGAGCCTGGTGGAACGGAAGACTGGCTACGTCCTGATCGGGAAGTTGGCCGTGCACACGGCGCACGCCTTTGCCGCGCGGGCGATCCCCCTGATTCGCGCCCAGGTCCGCCCGGTCCGCACGATCACCGCCGACAACGGCCCAGAGATCAGCGGGTACCGGGCCATCCAGCGGGCGACCGGCGCCCAGTTCTATTTCGCGGCGCCGTATCACGCCTGGGAGCGGGGGGACCAACGAAAACACCAACGGCCTCATCCGGCAGT
Source organism: uncultured Gemmatimonadales bacterium (assembly GCA_963825065.1). Lineage (GTDB taxonomy): Bacteria > Gemmatimonadota > Gemmatimonadetes > Gemmatimonadales > GWC2-71-9 > JADJOM01. The sequence goes on along the minus strand of CAWGRU010000011.1, from coordinate 110,232 downwards.
ACCTGCCTAAAGGCCAGAGCATGGCGGGCCTCACCCAACGCGACTGCGCCCACATCGCGCGGCACCTCAATCAACGACCCCGCAAACGGCTCGGCTACCGGACCCCAGAGGAATGCTATGACGCATGACCCCAATCATTGCGCTTCAAACTTGATATCAGGCGCTACGCGAACGCGACGTTAGTACCGAAGCGCTCATAGTCGCATCGCCAGCATTCACCACTGCCATCGGGGTAGTAATGCGCTGAGCACTGCGGGCACGGCGCAGCCGCCCCCGTGGTGAACAAGGCTCCCAGCCCATCCGGAGATTGTGGATGGCAGCGGCTTCCTCGTATGTGGCGGCCTCTCGGCAGTCGGGGACGGATTGCAGCGGTGGAGCGGTGGGGACCATCTATGGTTGACACACGAGCGTCATTTCTACGTCAACCTTGGTGCCCTTGCTCGCAGTCCCCTTGACCGTCAACGAGTCGGCTCCGCGCGATGTTCTGGTGCGAGTCGCCGTTCCAGGCTCACCAAACTGTGGCTGGTTGGCTCGAACGACGTACAAAGGTGGAGTGCCATGCTGCCCGACTCGGATCCCGACCGACAGGTAGAAGCTGTTAACAGTTGTGCCGCTCTTGAGGGTATCGGCAGTCAAAGTTCACCGAAGTAACCGCGAGAGTGGTGGTATCGTCCGGAAACATGACCGCGAATGAATTGAGGCGGTGCGGATAGCCATAGTCGGCCAATCCGCACTTCGTGGAGACGCCAGAGGCACGGTAGGTCCCGTTGTAGCCAGAATCGGGATCATGCGAAATCTTCACTACCACCATTGTCGGCCGAAGCAATGTGCTGTCGGGCCTCTGTGCCTTGGCGGGTCCGACCGAGCCGGCCAGGGCGATCAGGTACAGTGTCACACGTCCAAGCAGCGAGCGCCGCACTAGTCCTCCTCGTGTGAATCAAGCCACCGTGATGTCGCCAGTAGCAACGGTTTCTGTCGTCTAACGACCCCGCATAAGCTGCGCCCCGAGGCGCGGGACCGCGACCCAGCCCCCGCACCGCCGGGTTGTCCGTCCCTGAACAACCCGATGGCCGAGGCCGTCATGCTTCATGCGGTAGTTAGACAGCAGCTGAAGTGATGCTGATTGCGCAGACACGTAAATCACGGCTCCTTGGGGCCTGGAAGCTGTCAGCTCATGTACACAGGGAATAGCGATAGGTACACTTATTATCCAGAGTCGTGTTCCCACGGGCCCCACCTCGAGCTGCATCGGCGGCGTGCTTGCTCGGCTGGAGGTCCTTAAGCGTCTCCTTCTTGAGGTGCAGGCTCTTGCGGGGTGCGGGTGATGTAAGAGTCGACTTCCGAGGACGCTTGGTCACCTGTGCCTCCTGAGGGTGCTGGTTGCTGTGGCCGCATCGAGCCGATCCCGTGCGGGGAACACCGGGTCCCCCTATGGGGTAGGGGGCTCATGCCAATAGATCGCAAGACCGTGGCTGAACCCGACAGGCCGCACGGAGTTAGACGTGCCGTGGTGCCGTGAGCCGGGCCTCGTGGCGGCCGCCAGGTCGCCTGGAGCGAAGACTTGGACAGCGCGCAATGCCGGACGCCGCTCGAACGGGCAGCCAGGTTCGGGTCAGGATGGTCGACCGAGACCATACCAATGGTCCCACTCAGGCCCTCACCTCCACGACGGAGTGTGGGCCCCGGCCGAGGATCGCACCTTCGCCACCCGCTTGACCCGCTACTGCGGCCGCGCCCCGGTGACGCTCGGCCGGCTCGCCTATGAGGCGGAGTCCGTGACGGTCCGGTATCAGTCCGACAAGAGCAGTGGGCCCACGGACGAAACCGGGACGCTGGACCCGCCGGAGTTCCTGGCGCGGGTGGTGACTAGTATCCCCAATCAGGGGCAGGTGCTTCAGCACTACTACGGCTGGTACGCCAACCGCACGCGGTCCCAAGCCCGCGGTTGATCGCCGATGCACCCGCTTGCGCCGGGGTAGCCGCTGACCAGTTGTCGATCAGCAGGCCGCAAAGCGGCTTTGCCCGGGCCTGCCTTCGTTCGTACCCCCGCCCCGTACCTCGGTTGAGTTCTTGGGAGTCAGATCCTTGAGCGTCTGTTTGGACAGGGTCAGACGCTTGGGTTTCTGTGGAGATGCCGGGCGCCTACTGGCTGGCTTCTTCGACATGAGTGTCCTCCGTTATCGACAGGCATTGATGCTGATACAAATGGTGGGGCAACTCATTGATCGAGCCGCCATCCCCCCCTTGACTCCCTCGGCACTCCGACCGGAAACACCCAGGTCCTTGAGGGTCTGTTTACGCACGCTAAGGCGCTTGGACTTCTTCTCGGTGGGTTTGCTGTGCTTGGTGGTCTTCCGGGTCATGGGGTCCTCACTTCGTGTGGTGTCAGAGCTGCGCAATCACCTGCTCATCCGCCGGCCCATCCTGCATTTGACAACGGAGGCGTCAGCAGGGCGCCCTGCAGGAGCAGGTCCGGCATTGGGATTCTGGATAGGGCGGCACAACGCCGCCGAGCGGCCCAATTCCCCGCGGGGAAAGGTCCCTGAGAGTCAGCTTGCTGAGGCTCAAGCGCTTGGGCCTCTTGCCCGCGGGCTTGGTGGTCTTGGTGGTCTTCCGGGTCATGGAGCCCTCCCTCTCCCTCACTGCAGGCTTCGGGAAATACCTGTTAACGACACAAGGCATTCACCGTGCCAGTTTCGGGCGGCACGCGGAAGTACTTGCAGCACAATCGCAATCCCACTGCGGGTCGCCCTGTACTAACGCCGAACCGGCCCGATTCCGATACCAGGTGGTCCCAGCCTTCGACCAGCGATGGTCTCATGTCAAGTCCAGCAGCAGTACCCTGTCCCAGACCTGCGGTTGGTCGCCGGTTCACCCGGTCGGGCTGGGGTGGCCGCTGACCAGGTGTCGATCAGCAGGCGTTAATGCTTATACAGGTGTTTGGGCCGGTGCAGCTCATTGACGTACCAACCCGCCCCCCCTTGACTCCCTCGGCAGCCTGACCGGAAACACCCAGGTCCTTGAGGGTCTGCTTGCGCACGCTAAGGCGCTTGGCCTTCTTCTCGGTGGGCTTGCTGTGCTTGGTGGTCTTCCGGGTCATGGGAATCCTCGCAGATACGGGTACTGGTGACTGCTTGGGAGTTACGTTCCCCGCCCCAACCTCTTGCGGGAGGGGTCAACCTTTGCATTCCCTGTGCTGCTGCGCGCGCCACGCGGAAGCATCTGTTGAACAACTCTTTCGGCTTCCGGGTCACTACCGCTTGACGCGATGAGGGCCCGATTCTGAAACCAGGTGGTCCCAGCATTCGAGCAGCGATGGTCTCATGGCAGGTCAAGCAGCGATACCCGGTCCCAGGCCGGCGCGGACCCCCGCCCGGGGATCCGCGCCGCTGGCCCTTCCGCTAGCAACACTGATTGTCGCAAACGGACCCTTTCGTATACGCCGCCCTCCCCCCCTTGACTCCCTCGGCAGCCTGACCGGAAACACCAGGTCCTTGAGGGTCTGCTTGCGCACGCTAAGGCGCTTGGACTTCTTCTCGGTGGGTTTGCTGTGCTTGGTGGTCTTCCGGGTCATGGGAGTCCTCACGGGTATCTGTGGTGACGCGTCTTGAGGCATTCCTGATCAGCCACCGGCCCGCCTCGGGAAGCCGGTTCCATCTGTTCTTATCAAATAGTACGGGTTCGAAACGGCGATCTTCTCATCGCTGGTCCAGCAGCAACAGCCGGTCCCACGCCGGCTCGATCGGGGTGGCCGCCGCCAGGAGAGCCAGGCCAACTCCCGCCGACCCGGTCAGGAGCCCCGGGTCGCTCTCCTCCACCAGGGGCTGCCCCGGTCCGCTCGTCACGGCAGTGAACCCGCCGATTCCTCGGCCCGGCCGGCGGTAGTCGAGGGTCCGCCGGAACCAGTGGACCGCGGCACTACGGAACTGCCGCTTGCCGGTCGCCTGCCAGAGTCGATTGAAGGTCTGCCCCAATCCCGCCGAGCCGTGGCAGAGCCCGGCATCGACGACACCGCTCTGCTTCCCTCTCCGTGCCGCGCCTAGCGTCGCGATCCGCAGGCTCTCACGGAGCCAGGCGGCATTCCCGCTGGCGTGTGCCGCGGCGACCAGGCCCGCCGCCACACCCGGATCTCCGTAGCACCAGGCAGTCCGGTTCCGCCGCTGGGACACGCCGCGAGCATCGCAGGTGTGGGCGTAGCCGATCGGCCCACCGCCCGGAAGCCGCCGGTCGAGGAGCCAGGTCGTCGCCCGCTGCAGCAGGGGCCGCGTGGCCCGGGGCGAGATCCCGGCCCGGGCGGCGCGCGCCAGGAACCCGACCACGCCCGGAGTTCCATGTGCCATGCCCAGGTTGAAGTGTCCGTCGGCCACGATAGCGACCGCTCCGGGCGGCGTCCACCAGGCGGCACCTCCCTCCACCTCCACCGCCTGCGCCGCCAGCCGCTCCACCACCAGGCCAACCATCGTCCTCGCGGCCCGTGCCGGCAGCCGCTCCAGCGCGTAGACACCGATGCCCGCCAGCCCGTAGAGGAGGTCATACTCGCCCGATGGCGGCCACTCCCGGAGCAGGTCGAGCAGCGCGGCGTCGATCTCGCGAAGCTCGCCGCGGTCCCGCGCGCCACAGAGGTGCCGGTTGATATGATCGTACGCCCACCCGATGCCGCAGACCCCAGCAGCCAATGAGAACCCCAGCGGCTGCGCGCCCAGCCCGGCTACCGCTTCATCGAGGCACTCCCAGGCGAGCGCTTCGGCGTCAGGGAAGAGATCGGTCTCCGAGAGGTACGCAAAGAACACCGCGATGCCGGCCCGGCCGGCGAGGAGCCCGAGCTCGTGGGCGGCGGCCTGATCGCGATCAAGGGGCCCTTTCTCCGGCACGGAAGGCGGCTGCCGCAGCGCCTCGGCGATACCGAGCACGGCGTCCAGCGCCTCCCTGCGCAGGGCGCCGGAGAGAATGGGCTGCCACCGGCGACGCGGGCTCACCCGGCCGTTCCGGCCGCGGGGGCGCGGGCCAGCCGCGCGTCGTACAGCCGACTGAGAAAGTCGTAGAGGACCACTTCGTGGTGATTCGCTGCCGAGCGGAGCAGCCGGTTGAGGTGCATGTGGACGTAACTCTGGACCAGCCCGGTGCGGGACACCGACAGCTCCCCGGTTTCCCGTAATCGCCGCAGTTCCACCATCAGCGGCGCTAACCGCTCCGACCGCTCCTGATAGATCGCGATTCCCGGAGCGAGGTCGCCGTCGGGATCGTGCGCGTCCAGGAGCAGCGGCTCCAGCCGTGACCGCTCCTTGCGATAGCGCTCGGCGATCTGATGGCGGAGATCGGCACTCGAGGAGAACGGTTTGAGCCACTGAGCGCACCACTGGCGGGTCTGATCGCGCCGGGTGCGGAGATCGAGGCCCGCGTCATCCATCAAGCGATGTGCGCCGTGCAGCGCCAGCCGCCAGCGCTCGTCGAGCCCGGCGTCCCCGGGCTCGAGCATGTCGATGAGATCCAGCACCGTCTCGCTGTCAATCCGGAAGACCTGTTCCGACAATTCCATGCCCGCCGCTCCGCCGTAGCGTTCCACCTCCCGCTGGTAGGTGTCGAACTGGATCCGCCAGATCTTCCCCTCTTCCAGCAATCGGGCGGCGGCGGATTGGACCGCTGGGCCCGCCTCCGCGCGCAGGCGGGCGGGGTCACCAGTGAGGCGCCACCGCAGATGCTGCTCCGGATCAGCGTAGCGAAGGAAGAACCAGCCGGTCGCCGTACCCCGCTCCAGCAGCTCCCGGGTGACCGGCCCGATGACCTCGGTGAGAATCTCGTCCTCCAGCGTGGGGCTGGTGTAGAGCTTGATGAAGAGCCACTCCGAGCCGGGGGCGAACTGGCGGGGAACGGACGGACGGACAGGCGTCCGGGCGGTCGGCTGCGGGACAACACAACTTTCACGACTCGGCGGCTGTCCGGTGACCTCGCGAGGTGGACTTGCGACGAATGGCACCACGATCTCGTGGGTGTGGTGCCCCTCGGGACTCTCGACGCAGAGATTGTCCAAGCCGAGGGAGAGCTCCGCCAGCAGGACGGATTCGCGGTCCTTGATCTCATGGACCAGGACCTCGACGCAGAGCGGATTGTCCAGGTCCACCGGCAGTCGGTTATCGTAGTCCGCCAGGGCCACCCATCGCGGCACTCGGCGCTGCCGTCGCAACTCCTGCACTCGTTCGAACCTGGCATCTCCGCGAGCCTCCCTGAGCCGCTTGCACTCCTGCTCCGAAAGATTCCACTGCATCGGCGCCAGGACGATCCGCCCCGCGCGCACCCGCGGGAGGAAGGGCGCGTTTGCCAGGGGCCCCCATTCCCAGGCCAGCGCCGCCGCCACGCCCTGGCGCTGCAGCAGGCAGAGGAAGCGATACACGCCGAGACCGGTGCTGAAGTTGTGCGCGGTGGTGAGCCGCGGAACGACGCGCCGGTTGAGCCGAGCGGAGCGCAGCACGAACTGCCAGTCCTCGAGGGAGAGCAGCAGATCGGTCGCCGGGATCTGCCGGTCTTCGGGCGCCCCCGAGCGGCCGAGGTAGGTGATCTCGTGGCTCCGAAGCTGAGGACGGAGCAGGATGTTTCCCAGCCGGCCCTCCGGCAGGTGCACCACTTCGGCGTAGATCGCGTCCGGGTCGTGTCGTTCCTCCGCGCGGAGCAGGTCGTCTACCCGGCTCGCCAGCGTGGGGTCGGCGTGGCAGAAGCGACCCAGGAAGCGTGCCCCCGGAGGGCCTGACGCATTGCTCAGTGCGAGGCGGAAGTTCCCGCGCTCGATGGCCAACGCCGAGGGAGCCAGCAGCGTGGCCATCACCTCGAAGGAGTGGGGAAGCGGTTGCGGCGCCCGGAATGGCGAGCCGATCGAGATCGCTGTCCTGCAGCAGAATCTCCTCCCGTCCATCCTGGACCGCGTGACCCAGCAGGGTGAGCAGATGCTGCTCCCGCCTTCCCCAGGGCCGGTCCTGGTCGGGCGGTTCTGCAAAGGTCATCCCGCGGAGCAGCGGAGAGGGATCGTTGCTGGCGGAGAGCAGGCCGCCCAGTCCGACTTCCTCGTCCAGCGCTTCGAGGAGAGGGACCTCGTGTCCCTCGTAGCGATCGCGAAAGGCGTCGCGGAACCGGGACATGAGGTCCCGCCGGCGGTCTCCGCCGAGGCGGTGGAGCAGCTCGACGCCGCGGTGCACCTCCCGCAGTACCGACTCGCCGAGTGCCAGACCACTCGCCGGCCTGACCAGGTCCACCTGGAACAGCGTCGCCAGTTCCACCTTGGCGGGGAGCGGCTCCAGGGTCCTGGCCAGCTCCCGGTAGTGGTCCGGCTGGACCCCCAATGGTGCCTGGTCGATCGCGGCCATCGCGGCCTCGACTTCCCGGAGGGACAGGACCGTGGACTCGCAGCGAGGCATGTTCACCCAGACTCCCGGATCAGCACCGGCAGCGGCTCCGGGCCGGTGATGGGTAGTGCAAGGACGGGAACCAGGACCTGCGCGTCGATCAGTTCGTCGATGAACCCCTGGGCCTCGGACGGTTCGGTCTCGTCCATCCACCAGTGCCTCGGCCAGCTCGGTGCGGGTGGCGCCTCCGGTCGCCCGCGAGAGGGTGGCCCTGAGTTCGGGGGTGTCTGCCGCACTTACCAGGTGGTAGCTCCGTCGGGGAGGCGTTGCCTCGACCCGGGCCTCGACGTAGCGGAAGCGTCCCCCGCCGGCGCAGAGGCTGTCGTTAGGCAGATAGCGCAGGTCCTCTGCAGCGCGGAGTCCCGGGTCAGGGCCTGGACCAGCGCGAAGAGGTAGTCGTTGTCGAGTCGGGTGTGCCGGCGGCAGTCGGTCGGCGCCCGCGACGCCGAGCCGGGTTTCCTTCTCGATGGCGCCGATGGAAACGCCGGCGAAGAGTCCGAACGGAGTCGGGCGGGTGGTCATGCGGCCCAGGTAGCGCACCAGGGCGCGTCCAGCCCGCTGGCCACGATCGCTTTCCGGTTCCCGGAGCCAGTACCCGATCGTTTCGTCGAGGCTGGGCGAAGCGACGAAGATGGCCTCCCGCACTTCGGGCCGGGCGACCAGCGCCACCAGGCGCTCCCGCAGCAGGGTGCGGTCGGCGGCGATGGCGGGGGCGAGTGGCTCGCCCCGCTCCCAGGCGGCCCGCGCGCCGAGCCCGCTCGTCCAGTCGAGCAGGACCTCTACCGGAAGCAACGGGGTGCGCAGCACGACGAACGCGCACTGAGCGGTGGCGGCGTTCATGAGGCGGGGGTATGCGTCAGACAGCTGCGGCCGGGTGCGCGGCGGTGGTCCTGGCCCTGGCTCGGAGTGTCCTGCTGTACCCGATCGGGCCGGTCGAGCCTCTCGGCTACCCGGGCCATCCGTCGGCAGAGTGCCTGGGTGGAATCCAGGCCGCCCATGAGCCGCGACGGGTTGCCGTGGTAGAGGGCCATGACCGGCTGTGTCATCCTCTGACCTGGAGGCCGTCGGAGGACGCTACCCGACGGATGGCCCGAACCAGCCGCAGCGAAGGCGTCGAGAGGAGCCGTCGTAACCCGGCGCGAGAGCCGCCGTAAACCCACTGCGTCATGAGTCGATCAAGCATTGCAGGCGGCTCCGAGGTCGCTGGCGCCTTGTAGCTAGCCTGACAGGTAGTTTGCGGCCAATCTGGTCTGAGCGCCAGTTCGATGTGGTCCGGGCGCCCGGCACCGTATGTCAGCCGCGGCGGCGCCTTCGATCGTCCGTCGCAGGAGCCCGACCTGTTGCGAGGGCCGGCGGCTGGCCGAGCCCGGATTCACACAAGGATGGGTCGAGGCGGCGGCCCAGGCACTCGATGCCCTGCTCACCCGCCGCCGACAGCTGCTCGACATGCTCGGCGCGGAGCGCCATCGCCTGGGCGAGGTCTTCGGCAAGGGCAGGCGCCCGGTGCGGAAGAGCCTCTAGGCCCATATCGCCTATCTGCAGCGGGAGCTGCACCTGGCCGACTCGGTTCTCGGCGACCTGGTGCGGCACAGCCCTGTCTGGCGGAAGCGGGGCGACCTGTTCCGGAGTGTACCGGGCGTGGGCCCGGTGCTCTCCCGGATCGGACGCGCCTTGGCGGCTCCATGGCCCGGCTAGGTGGCGGCATCATCGCTCAATCCAAAGGATCATCGTGAGCTGTATGCCCGCGCCGATCAGGGTACTGCAACCCTCCTCATCGTAGCGTGCGAGCCACTCCGGAAGGTAGATATCGACATTGGGGCGGCGATCATCGGTGTAGCGGGCAGCTACCGCGGTCAGCGGACATCGCCACCCGTTCAAGGCGATGACCACCACCTCGATCGAAACGATCGCGATGAGGAGAAGCGCCAGGTGAAACCGCCGGGCCAACGCGAGGAGCGGGACCGCGAGGATGCATCCCACAAAGAACGCCCAGGCGAGCGTGTGCGCCGCTTTGATCACTCGCAGGCGGCCGATTGCGTGGATCATCTCGGGGCTGCGGTCATTCGTCGCCGTCGCCTAACGACAGCGCATAAGCTGCGAAGCGCGGCTCATGGGCGGCCGTAGTCCCGGGGACGCTGTCCGCGCTTCGACAGCTTCATGCGCTGGCTAGGCGGCCATTTGCGACCACAGCGCCACTGCACCTGCCGCTGGAGTCGGTCGCCATCTTCTGCGTCATCGATCATACTCGTCGCGGCGCCGAACCCAATAGGGCCCGCGTCCGCCCTCATCCCGGCCCTTCGGCACGAGATCAAGGTAGTGATAGTGGATATTGAGCTTGTCGTTGCCGCGGTCGTAACAAGAGTATGTATGAAAGACCGCACCGCTCTCGTCCTTGAAGAAGATACTGTGCCCCTCTCGCTCGCGGGCCTTGGGGTCGCGTACAGTGAAGTTGTACAAGGCGCGCTTTGCGGCTATCTCCTCGGGCGTGAACGACGCTTGGAAGTCGAAGTTGAAGTCACAGGCACCGGATGACACCCACTTGAAACCCCAGTCCATTCGCTGCTGGTACTCCTGCAACTTGGGGTACGGAGCCCGAGAGACCACGACCATCGTCACGTCCCGATGGTTCAAATGCACACCGATGCCCGCGAAGCCATCGGCGCGCAGGGAACAGTGCGGGCAACCGGCTTTGTCGTCGGGATGGAACATGAAGTGATAGACGACAAGCTGACTGCGGCCTGCAAAGAGGTCGGCGAGCGTCTCGGGTCCATTCGGCCCCTCAAAGCTGTACGCCTTGGGAACAAGCTCCCACGGCAGTTCGCGTTGCAGCGCGGTCAGCTCATCGCCCTGGCGCGTGAACGCCTTTTCCCTCTCCAGCAGCGCGCGCCGCGCCGCCAGCCACTCTTCGTGGGGCACAACGCGGTGCTCTTTGAGAGAGCTATCGTTCGAAATAGTCATCTGGAATCTCCCATCCTCAGCATGAGCGTGCCGGAGTGCGTGGCCGCCTAACGATCCCGCATGAGCTGCAGGGCCACGGCGCGGTCGGCTTCATGCGGTGGTTAGGCGACGTGAGCCTGCCCGGCTGCCATATTGCCGTCGCGAACCACGTGGCGGGGTCATCCGCTCCGTCGTCAGCAGTATTAGTGGTACCCAGGCGGGAACCCGTCCCATGCGGACTCTGCCACTGGCGTGGCGCTGCCCCTCCCGGGGATGGGTAGGGGCAGTAGGCTTCGTCAGGTGTAGGGCACCCTGGCACTCAAGTGGGGTCGTTGGAGCGCTGCGTGCAGCCGCGGGCGCCGCCTTTGACCTTCTCGCCTTGGGCCACGGTCAGATTCCGAAGCGTCTGGCGCTGGACCCGCAGCTTCGACTTCCCCCGCTTTGAGGTGCCACTGGCTTTGGATCCCTTCCGGCCGGTCATAAGTACCTCCAAGGACAGGGCGAGTGAAGTGCAAGGCACAGCGACAATCAATCGTAGCAGGTCGCCTGTAGAGTAGTAGTCGACAGGGGACGGTGGAGGCCACCTGCTAGCCAGAGTTCAGGCACCCTAGAGAGCGTGGCCTCCTACCATTGCTAAGTCGGCACAGCCAAGGAAAAGGGCTTCGCGCATGGCCAAGAATACCGGGAACGCGGGCAGTAGCTGCCTAACGTGTAGTTCTGTGGTTGGGCTGCCTGCCAGTGCAAGCTAACGCCATATTTCTGCGAAGCCGATGCAGCCCCTACCAACCTGTCCCACAAGACTTCGAACCGGAAGCCCCCTACGGAACCGGAGAAGGTAGGCGGAGCCTACCCAGATCTGCCACTCCTGGCGCGGACGATATCGGCGCGACCACAGCTCATCGCGGCAGCGCCGCAGGCTCATCGACTTCTGCGGCTGGGGGGACTGACAAGCTGGGCTCGATATCTCCATACCGCCGGGGAATCTAGGGGGTATGGAGATATTGAGCCCAACGTGTCAGTCACCGGTTGCAGCCGTTTTTCTCGGCAATCCTGATTCGACCGCTCCAGATTCGCGGAAGCCGACTTCGAATGACTCCTTGACAGCGCCGGTACTGGGCCCTAGCTAGGGGCCCATCCCAAGGACGCGCCCCGACAAAGGCCAACCCGGCGAAAGCCGGCGACGCAAAGCCACGAGTCCTCGCCTCTTCCGCGACGCCAAGACAAGACGCCACGAAGGACTGCACGACCGCCGAGCTGCCGAATGGGCTGCTTAGCGGTTGTTCCTATCTGCCTGCCGGCCTCCAGAGAGGTGGAAGCCGAAGGCTTTGCAGATCACTCTGCTGTGAGGCGGCCGCTCGCACACCAGGCCACCCTCCCAGGAGACACCAATGAGATGGAGGATTCCGGCTGCTATGACAGGTCTCGTAATGCTAGTTGGCTGCGAGAGATCCGCTTTGGGGCCAACTGGGGTGACACATGCTCTCCTGACTTCTGGAGTCGTCGCCGCTCCCACTAGCGCCCGGGCATCGCGCTCCCGGCCACTACCGAGCCCAACGATCTCTGGACTGCCGACTTCAAGGGCCAGTTCACAACACGCGACGGGATCTACTGCTATCCGCTCACCACTTACCGCTTTCCGCCCGCCTCTTACCGCGCCCTGAGAATCCGGCATATTCCCCACAAATGCTGACCGGTAGAAACTCCCTGCTCGACCGCCTCCGCAAAGCCGTGACGCCTGACTTCACGGTCGAGCGCGAGATTGCCAGCGGCGGGATGGGGACGGTTTTCCTGGGCCACGACGTCAAGCTCGACCGTCCCGTCGCCATCAAAGTCCTCCGTCCCGACATCGCCACCGCCAACTGGGTGGAACGGTTCCTCCGCGAAGCCCGCGCCCTCGCGAGCCTCAGCCATCCCAACATCGTTCCCATCTTCCGGGTCGATGAGCGGAACGGTCTGATCTACTACGTCATGGAGTACCTGCAGGGCGAGACTCTAGCCTCCCGCCTGACCCGGGGCCCGCTTCCGCTCGCCGAGGTGCTGAGGCTGGGAGACGAGCTGCTCGGGGCGCTCGAAACCGCGCACCGAGTCGTGATCCACCGGGACATCAAACCCTCCAACATCTTTCTGCGTGACGGTCGCGCTATTCTCACTGACTTTGGCATCGCCAGACCCAGCGGAGATACTCCGTCCGGCCTGACCGAGCAGGGGTCGCCGATCGGCACGATAGGATACATGGCCGTCGAGCAGGCGACCGGCGGTGCGGTGACTCCGCAGACCGATCTTTACGCGGTGGGACTGGTCCTTTACGAGGCCGGCTCCGGACGCCGGCTCCCTCCACTCACGCCGGTGGTGCAGATCGACTGGTCCCCGGTCCCACGGCGGCTCCGCGGGGCGATCCGGCGCGCCCTGCAATGGGAACCCGGGGACCGGTGGCGGGACGCGTCGGAATTCCGCCAGGTACTGGAGCGAGTCCGCGTGCGTCGGAGCCGTCTCACGGCGCTCGTCGCCATTGTGGCCGTTGTGATGCTGATCCCGCTCCTCTTTGCGCCTAAACCGCCTCCGCCTCCGCCTCCGCCCCCCCGGGCCGACCTCGCGATTCTGCCGTTCAGGATCAGCGATGACGGGCTCGGCGTCAGCGGTGCCGATTTCAGCGGATTCGTGAATGCCAAGCTCGATTGGTATGGACGGCTCCGACTCGACTCCACCCGAGTATGTCCAGGAGCCGGCCAGCCCACTGAGCGGGACCTCGGAGCTTTCTGCGGCGCTGAAGGCCGAATACGTGGCCGAAGGCGTGGTGCTCCGCCAGGGTGCCGGACTGCTCCTGAATCTCAAGGTGTACCGGGGTCCTTCCCTCTACGAGATACTGGACGTTCCCGGGGACAAGCATGATGTGATTGCTTGGAGCGGGGTCGTGGCCGACTCCCTGGTCCGCCGGGTGTTCCCCCGGCACTGGGACGAATACCACCGCCTCGGCGCCGGCTCCAACCCCAGTACCAGCCTCCAGGCCTGGCGGCACTACTTCGCGGGCGAGCGTGAGTTCCAGCGTGATGCCTACCAATTTGCGAAAGCCCAGTACGACAGTGCGATCGCCCTCGACTCCAATTTCGTGCAGGCCGCGTGGCGGATGGGAATCGTGAAGCGGTTCGTCCGGGAGCCCTTCGAGAACTATCTGAAAGAGTTTCTTGACCGCCATCCGAATCTGCCGCTGCAATACCGGAACCTCGCCCAGGCGTTGCTGGAACCGGTCCTCAGGAATCGTTTTGCCCTGTACCGGGAGACGGTCGGCCACTTTCCGGGGGACGGGTACGCTCGGTTCGTCTATGCCGATGAGATGTTTCACCGGGGGCCACTGATCGGCATTCCGCTGGATTCCGCCCTCGCACAGTTCGATTCGGCAGTGAGAGTCGAGCCCTACCTGGACCAGATGCCGGCGTACGATCACTTGCTCTACGGCTATCTCCGTCTGGGCCTGCGAGCCAAGGCGGACACTGCGCTTGACCATCGAGTCCAGATCCGCCCCTCTGGTGAGCCGGAGGACGCCAAGCGCCGGAGGTTCTTGAAACTGGCCTACGATTTCCGGTACCGTCCGTCCCTGGCCGGGCTGAAGGTCTGGGCCCTGGGCCTGATCGCCGACTCGGCCATGCTGGAAGGAGCGGGCCGCTATGAGCGCCTCGGTTCATCGTTCGATATTCCGAACGCCATGGAACCGCTGGGGCGAGTGCTGGTCCGAAAGGGCGCCCTTCCTTACGCCAAGGCCAACGGGTACCTAGGGATCGGGCTGGGATACATGATGATGGGACGGCCGATGGCGGCGCTCCCGCGGCTCGATTCTGCGGCAGTGCTGTACTCGACACCAGAGGGGCGACCGACGCCGCCGGTCTTTCACACGGTCGACAGCTTGCTGGAACAGGCGGAGTGGCGGGTCATGCCCGGAGTGCTCGGCCTCCCCGGAATCAGCGACGAAGCGGTGGCCTGGGGACGCCGCACCCTCGAAGCCATGGTGGAGCGAGGCCAAAGCACTTCCCGCGCCGCCTTTGCACTGGCGGCCGAGGCCTACCATCGGCGTGATACGACGGCCGCCCTTCGCTACTCCGGCGTTGTCGCCAGCCTGGCATCCACCGATCCGGGCGTCGCCAGACTTTCGCTGCTTCTCACCGCCATGCAGATCGCCGTTCGCGGTCACCTGGATTCAGCCATCGCCCTCTCGGAGCCGCTGCAGACCTATTCGCCCCATGGTGCACTGGTCGATCCTTTCAGCCGCTCAGTGCTGTACCTGCGAGGGGCCGAATGGCTGCGAGCCACCCGGCAGGGCGACGCGGCCGACCGTGCGCTGCTCTGGTACCAGAACTCCGACAACGGCCTCGAAGGCTGGCCTCAATGGCAGCTCGAGCCGGGTGAGGTCGACAACATGCTCGGCGTCTACGCCCGCCTGCTCCGGGCCGAAGCCGCACTGGCGCGGCATGACACCGCGACCGCGTGCCCGCTCATCGCCCGGGTCCGGGAGCTCTGGGAGGATGCCGAGCCGGGCATGGCGCCCCTGAAACAACGGGCAGAACAAGCCGCCGCGAGCTGTCCCCCATGATTCTCTGCCGCACCCTCGGTCCCGTGGAAGTGAGCGTCCAGGGCGAGAGTGCCCCCGCCGAGCTCCTGTGGCGGAAGCATCTGGCCCTGTTGATCTACCTGGCCCGCTCTCCGCGGAAGGCTCGCACCCGCGAGCATCTCATCGGATTGCTGTGGAATGACAAGCCCGAGGCGGCCGCGCGGCACTCGCTCAACGAAGCGCTGCGGCTCATCCGCCGTGCCGCGGGAGAGGCCGCCGTGGACACCGATGGCGGACAGATCCGGCTCGCCCCCGAGGTGGTGGAGCTGGATACCGACCGGCTGGAGGCGATGAGTGCGGCCCGCGACTGGAAAGGTGCCGCCGCCCTCATCGCCGGTGAATTTCTCGAAGGGTTCGGGGTCTCGGGCGCGTCCGACTACGAGGACTGGCTCGCGGCCGAGCGCACGATGTGGCGGCAGCGCTCGGTGAGCGTGCTCGTGGGGCATGCCGAGGATCTGCTCGCACGAGGCGACCTGCGTACCGCCGCGGAGGCTTCCACCCGCGCCCTCACCCTCGATCCCGGCTCCGACAACGCGGTCCGTGCCCTGATGCGGAGTCTGGCGCTGGCGGGAGACCGTACCGGTGCTCTGACCCAGTATGAGAGCTTTGCGAAAAGCCTGGAGACCTCGCTGGGCACCAAGCCCGATGCGGAAACCCGCGCGCTGGCGGACCGGATCCGCCGGGAACGGGTGTGGCGTCGGGCCAGACCCGGGACCACCGAGGAAGCGGGGGAGTCCCGCCGGACGCCCCTCATCGGCAGAGAGCGCGAGCTGGCGCGGATCCTCGACGCCTGGAGCGACTGTCGTAACGAGCGCCGTGCGGCCTGCGCCATGGTGCTCGCCGAGGCGGGGCTCGGCAGGACCAGGCTGGCCGAAGAGGCGCTGTCCCGAGCCCGTCTCGAGGGCGCGGCGGTGGCCGCGGTCCGCGGGGTCGAAGCCGATGCCGGCGAGCCGTGGAGCGGGGTGTTGGGTCTGGCCCGGGGCGGCCTGCTCGAGGCGGGAGGGATCCCGGCCGCCGCCCCGGAATCACTCACCGCACTCGCGGCCCGGATACCGGAGTGGGCGGAGCGCTTCGCCGCTGCGGTGCGGGGAGTCGAAGCGCTTCCCCTCGGGCGAGCCTTTCGGGAGGTTCTTCGCGCCGCCGGCGAGGAGCAGCCGGTCTTTCTGGTGCTCGACGACGCCCAGTGGCTGGATCGTGATTCCCTCCTGGCATTGGGAGCGGCGCTCCGGGATCTTGCGGCCTCGCCGCTCTTCGTCGTCATTGCCACGACGCCGACCCCGCCCCGCGATGAGCTGGACGATCTCCGGAGTCGGCTGGGTCGGGATCTGCCTGGCGTCGCGGTGGACCTGGGCCCATTCTCGAGCGAGCAGCTGCGGGCACTGTGCCGCTGGGCTCTTCCCACCTACAGCGACAGCGAGATTGACCGGCTGGCCCGCCGGGTCGCGACCGATTCCGCTGGCCTCCCCCTGCTGGCCTTCGAGCTGCTGCACGCCGTGCGACTCGGCCTGGATTTCCGGGAATCCCCGGGGGCGTGGCCGGCGCCGTTCCGGACACTGGATCAGACCCTTCCCGGCGCCTTGCCCGATGCGGTCGTCGCCGCCATCCGGATCAATTTCCGGCGGCTCAGCGCCCACGCGCAGCGGGCGCTCATTGCCGCGGCGCTGGTCGGGGGCCGGGTCCCGGCGGAGGTGATCGGCCGGGGCTCGGGGCTCGCGGGCGATGATCTCCTCGGCGCCCTGGATGAGCTCGAGTGGTCCCGCTGGCTCACGTCGGAAGGGAGAGGCTACGCCTTCATCGCCCGGATCATGGGCGATGTGGTGGGGAGAGACATGGTGACGTCGGGGCAGCGGGCGAGAATCCTGGAAGCGGTGCGTGGCGAATCGCACACCGGCGGCTAGTGCGGCGCGGTCTCGGGCTTGCCCGACGTCGGCCAGTCATGCCGCAGCGAGTGGATGATCACCGGAAGCCCACGAGGAACACACAGCGCGACGGAGACCCACGCCAGCATATCGAGCGCTGCCATGGCGATGCTCAGGGTGGAGTTCCAGCTGGAATCGACGCGAAGATCCTTCACCGCGACAAGACACTGCATCAATGGAGGCGCCCGCACGCCGGAGAGGGAACCAGGTCCGCTTGACGGCCGCTTGATCACCGGTCGCAAGGATTCCGGCGTCCCCAACGGAGCACTCCAATGCGCCCGATCAACCTCGTGCTCGCCATCGCTCTTCCGCTCGCATCGCTCAAAGCTCAGACCACCGCCCCCGACTCCCGTAATCGGGTCCGAATTCACTTCACCGATGCCCGGACATCGCGGGTGGTCACCGGCACGCTGGTGTTCCAGGATGCCGACTCGGTGACGCTGCGGGAGGAGGTGAGAGCCGGCCCCGTGGACGGTTCCTCGAGAGTGGGCCCGCCCGCCGTCAGGGGTACGGAGGAGCGGCGAATCTCGGTCTCGCGTTCACAGGTCACCCGCATGGAGGTGAGCACCGGCCGGCACTCCAGGGTGGGTAGGGGAGCGCTGATCGGCGCCGGGGTCGGCGTGGTGGGGGGCGCGGTGCTCGGAGTGGCAAACCTCTGCAGCACCAACGAATCGTTCCTTTGCTTTGAGTCACCTGGGCAGGTGGTGGCCGTGGCCGCAGGCACCGGACTCATTGGAGCCGGGATCGGGGCGATCCTGGGTGTGTTCATCCACCACGAGAACTGGGTCACGGCCGGCGAGGGCCCGCGTGCGAGCGTGCTGCTTCGCCCCTCGGAGAAGGGAGCGGCCATGGGGCTCGCTATCACGTTTTGATGTCGGACGGGCCGCCGCCACTCCGGGCGGCGGCCTCGCGCTGCAGCCCGGTCAGTCATCGATCGAGACCGGCTCCACGCTCCCCTGCACCGGAGGCGCCGGTGGGCTTCTCGGCCCCCAGTTCCATCACCCGGCCAGCTGGAGCGGGGCGGGGCCGATCACCATGCGCACCACGGTGGCGTCGAGCAGCACCGCGACGGCCAGCGCGAACCCCAGCATCTTGACCAGCAGGAAGTCGCCCAGAGTGAAGGCCGCGAAGACGAGCAGCATGATGGCGGCCGCGCTGGTGATCACCGGCGGGAGCAGTCCTCTACGTTGGCCGTCGCCGCGGCAAGTAGGGGCACCCTACCCGCGCCAACCGCTTGCCGTCTAACCACCGCATGCACCCGCCAGGGCACGGCCCATCAGTTGTCGGATGGCTGGCACCAGCCGCCGCTGCCAGGTAGGTCCCGTGAAACTCGCCGCGCCCTGCAGGGGATGCGCGGTCGTTAGGCCGCGTCATGACCTTTCTCCGCGGACCTCCTCTCCAACTCCGATCGGCCCGTTCTCATCGGCTGGCACCGGCTGCGACTCCAAGCTGGCCTGAAGGAGATCGAAGGTTTCACCGCCTCCTCACGCTCTCTTCTTGGAACCCTTCGCATTCGATGGGAGTATGCACAACACCAGCCATGTGGCTCACCCATGAGCCTGTCCACTTGATTCCCCCTTGACTTCCTGAGCGCATCATTGCCGCCGTCGAGTCCGTAGAGCATCCTGCTCAGGAGGTGACTCCATGCGCCGTCCCGCTGCCCGATCACTGGGCGCCATCTTGCTCCTCATCGCCCTCCTTGGGGCCGCCCTCGCCTGTGATTCCGCAACAAATACGGGCGTGGTGCCAGATCCTCCTCCATTTGCCCCAAACGGTCGCCTTGTCGGGAGTTGGAACGTATACGTATGGTCTTACGCCGACTCAGACATGGTTTGCAGCCCCTTCGGATGTTCTCCAGGCCTTCTTGAGACCAACGGCTGCCTTGTCACCACCGATCTCACCACAGATGCAGCCGGTGTATTCAGCGGTGTGTTGTCAATCGACTCGGTCAAGGGCGGGAAGTTTGTAATCGGCTCGTGCACGGCCGTGATGGCCTGGCCCACATTTGCCAGAAGCGCGACCATCACCGGCGGTGTGAACATCGATCCTTCTAGTTCGGACTGGAATGGGGACAACATTGCCTTCCAGATCGGTGTTGGCTCGGGTACAGCGGTGGAAGCCTTAGTCGGATGCAAGTTGGATGTCCCTTGGACCAGCTTCAGGATGTCGGGTACTGGTTGGATGGGCGACTTTTCCTTTCACTATCCTGGGAGTGCATTCCTTGTTCACCTCATCTCTCCTGGCTTAGGCGGTCGTACCCCATTCGTCTGCCACGGTCGCAGCGTGGTCATCGAGATCGACTACTATGGCGAGCTTACTCTGCCGTGACAACAATGGAGGTGGCTATGTCATCCCCCCTGCAGCACCTATCTCGAACAGCCGAGTCCTGCCGTCGCGTTGGCTGGTACCTGATGGAAGCGATGGCGGTGCTTCTTGGCATCACGGCACTGGCCACCTGTGGTGGTGACGGCGCTGGTGGCGATGGTGGAGCCACAGGGCCACCGGTGCAGCAGACCGTCACCTTCCTGACCACCGGCTTCTGGCATACCTGCGCCATCATTCCGGGCGGGAAATGCCGGGCAAGCGAAAGGATGGAGGGCGAGTCGCGCACCTTGTCTCTACCCGGCCCCGACGCGGAAACCGGGTCGTCATGCCGGAGCATCGGCCCCCGACCCCCATTCAGGCCGGAGAAACGATCGACCCACGCCGCTCCCCGGAAGCAGGCGCGAAACGGCGGGAGGCAATGAACCGGATTGAGCGGGACAACAAACGGTGGGACCGCAATCACGGCCCCACCGATGCCGCGACATTCACGTGGGATATCCTGCCCCGCATTCAGGCACTTCGCTGGAAAGCGCTCATGAGCACCACGGGGCTGACCAAGGGCGCCTGCTCACGGTTGCGCGCGGGGAATACGATTCCACACTCGAGAACGTGGGCAGCCTCAGAGCGCTAGTCGTCTGACTCTAGCTCTAGCTGCCCAGCGTCTTTTCTTTCAGTTTCGCTTTGGGCGAGGCTTCGAGGGTGACGTTTGTTCCGGCGGTTCGCGGGTATTCGATTCCCTTTCCGTCCAACAATTCCGCCACCGTCAGGAGTTGGACGCGCGAATGCTTCCCCCAAGGCGTTGTCAGATAGCCCGCACTTGCGGCCTGCGATCACGCACGTCGCGTCCATCGACGCTCTTCATAATTGGGAGCGGGATGAGGAATTCATGGAAGAGTTATCCGCACCTCCATCCAACCCTCATCCGCAGCAGCCTAGTATCGCCCATCCGATGGAACGACGACGGCTGCACTCCTGATTGTTGCCTGGCATCGGACCTCCAAACTCAGTTGGATGGAGTCAGCCGCTGAGGCTGCGTCGCCAGAGATCGGATCCGTGTGCCACACATGAAAGGAAGGCATGGAATGAAGCGCGCACCACTCGTTCTTGTCCTCGCTGCGTTCGCCGGCGCGGTGGCCGCTTGTAGCAACGACAGTCCATCGGCGCCCCCGACGCCGGTGAAGACCGTCAAGCTCGAGGCCGCGAAGGTATCGGCTGCTCCCGACGACAATTTTTGGGCCAGCGCCGACTTCACCGAGTTCACCGCGTCCAGCACGGATGGCAACGGCAGTGTCGGACAGAGCTACGGCGGCGAGTACAACATGACGGGGTCGAAGATCGGCTTCCGCGTGCCTGTTCGGATGAAAGCTGCGTACACGGCGACCGACCTCTACATCTGGGCGCAGTGGCAGGATCACTCGGCCACGAATGACCAGAACCGGCGGCGCTGGTTCTTCAACGGGGACGTGGCCGCCGCCCTGCCGACGTTCGACCTGACAGTGTCGGACCGCCCCCCCACCGAAGTAGTCCCACCGGGCTGGAGTTCGAATCTGAATGACGACAAGCTCGGCATCATGTGGGACATCGTGACCGCCGGTGTCGGAGCGAGCGCCAGCGACGGGCGGCTGTTCGCCACCTCGGGATGCGCGATGACCTGCCACACGCCGAGCGACATGTATCCCGCCAACGGGCGCACGGACCTCTGCCATTGGAAGACCAGCCGCTCCAACCCACTCGGTTACGTCAACGATCAGTACACCGACGCGGTACTGCCAGGGCGGATCACCGACGCCGGTGAGACGATCGAGGTCCGCAACCGTCCGTCGGGCGGGAACAACACATCGGGCCCTGCCTTCGTCTGGGATCCCACCAAGGCGAACCAGATCGTCCGCGCCGACGGAGCCACTTTCGACCTGGACCCGCAACTCTTCCTGGCTGCGACGGCGAAGATGCCAATCGAGGGCGACGCGATCGCCGGGAACGCGCTGTTCCAGACCAAGTGCCAGGCCTGCCACAATGCAGACGGCCTGGGCCTCGGGAAGAAGCTCGCAGTCTATGGCCTCAACCAGACCCGCGACGTCATCGTGAACAAGTTCAACGCGAATGGCGTTACCCACGGCGGAGGGAACCAGGGCGTCACCGATACGACGGAGCAGAATAATCTGGTGGCCCGGATCGGGGCGTTCGCCGGAGCGCCTGGCTACACGGTGCAGGACGTCACCGAGCCGAGCGACGCGGTGTACATCCTCAACGCGCCGGACGTCTATTCGGCCGGGACGTACACGGTGATCATCAGGCGCAAGCTGATCACGGGGAAGCCGACCGAGGACGTGCAGTACACCGACCTCTCGGCCGAGTATCCATTCAGCGTCGCGATCATGGACTTTGATGGGAAGAACCACGCGGGCTCCCCATTGCAGAAACTCCTCTTCCGGCCCTGACGCTACGGTTCGACGAGGCGCTTCGCGCTCTCAAAGGCGGAGGTGAGGTGAAGAACCGAGGCCCCACAGCGATACACGGTGTGGGGCCTCGACTTGTGAAGTGGAGCGGACCGGGATCGAGCCGGCGACCCCCTGCTTGCAAAGTGGTTTCTTAAGGTACCCGGACTCCACAGGTGGTTGAACCTACCCCACAACTTTCGAGAGCGGAGTTGATTGCTTTAGCGTGAAGGTGTTGAATGGATTCGCTCCGCTTATGGATCGAAACCGAGTGCGACCTCTCAGCTTGTGGGTGTGAAAGCCGACTAGGCCCGGACCTATCAGGACTTTTCTGTGTGCGTCATTCTTCGAGCACGAAAGGCAAAGCGCAGATGGCCTTCTCCCCGCAACGCGTAACCTGCTTCCAATCGTTGCCGGATGCGGGAGCGTTGACCTCGATTGCGCCGAGATTGCGAAACTGAGACGCCCGCCAGGAGTCAGGCTGGCAATGGAAACCATAGGACACACGGCGCGGCATGAGGGTGCGACCTCCGACGCATCAATCGGAACGCCAACCCTGACACTGCTCTCGCCTGATAGTCTCGAGCCGCGTTTCCGACCGTCGAGAAAGGGTACCGCTCGGGCACCCCCCCTGCCTACCCCCCCAAAAAGAGCGCCGCACATCGACTCGTAAGTCAGTGCGCGGCGCGATCTTGAACTTGAGTGGGCCTGGGTAGAGTTGAACTACCGACCTCACGCTTATCAGGCGTGCGCTCTAACCACCTGAGCTACAGGCCCCGGTCCTCTTGGGGGACGGGACGATAGCGGATCGGGGTGCCGGTTGGCAACCCAAGGCGGCGGGGCGGGCAATGCGGCCCGCCCCGACCCGGCCCGGCGGGCCTAGCGGCGCCGCGGGCTCTCGTCCTCGTCGTCCTCACCGTCGCCGAATTCGACGTCGTCGAGGTCCTCATCGAGCTCCTCGTCGAGATCGTCCTCTTCGTCGAGATCCTCGTCGTCGAAGTCCTCATCGTCCTCTTCATCATCGAACGAGAAACTGTCCTCGTCCTCGTCGAAGTCGTCATCGTCACGGCGACGACGCGACTCGAACGCCTCGAGCGACGCTTCCCACGGCAGCATGACTGCCTCCGTCACGGGTAGAAGGAGTTCCGGCATCGGGGTCTACGACGCATCCGCCCGGGCCGCGGCCCGCGCGATCTTCTTGCGATCCGTCGCCGCCAGCGCCCGCTTGCGCAGCCGGATCGACTTGCGGAGTCACCTCGATCAGCTCGTCCTCCTCGATATACTCGAGGGCATACTCGAGCGTGATCTGCCGCGGCGTCTCCAGCTGGACGTTCTCGTCCGACGCGGTGGTCCGCATGTTGGTGAGCTTCTTTTCCTTGGCCACATTCACGTCCATGTCCCCCGGACGGGAATTCTCGCCGCAGATCATCCCCTCGTACACTTCCATGCCCGGGGCGATGAACATCTGGGCCCGCTCCTGCAGGTTCCACAGCGCGAAGCCCACCGCCTCACCCACCCGGTCGGCCACCAGCACGCCGTTCTTCCGCCCGGCCAGCGGCCCGGCCCAGGATCCGTACTCCAGGAACCGGTGATGCATGATGCCGGTGCCGCGGGTGTCGGTCAGGAACTCCGAGCGGTAGCCGAAGAGGCCGCGGGCCGGGATCCGGAAGCTCATACGCACCATGCCCTGGCCGGGATTCTTCATCTCGATCAGTTCGGCGCGCCGCGGGCCCAGCTTCTCGATGACCGTGCCGATGTAATTCTCGGGGACATCCATCATCAGCTCTTCGTACGGCTCCAGCCGCTCGCCATCCGGCCCCACCTTGGTGATCACCCGCGGGCGGGAGACCTGGAACTCGAAGCCCTCGCGCCGCATCGTCTCCATCAGGATGCCGAGGTGCAGCTCGCCGCGGCCGGAGACCTGCCAGGTGTCGGGGCTGTCCGTATCTTCAACCCGCAGGGCGACGTTCCGTTCCAGCTCGCGGAACAGCCGGTCGCGCACCTGGCGGCTGGTGACGAACTTCCCTTCCCGGCCCGCGAACGGGCTGTTGTTCACGATGAAGTCGACCGAGATCGTCGGCTCCTCCACCGCGATGCCTTCCAGCCGCTCCGGGCAGTCGACGGCGGTGATGGTCTTGCCGATCTCGATCCCCTCGATCCCCGCGAGCACCACGATGTCGCCCGCGCCGACCTCTTCCACGTCGACCTTGTTGAGGCCGTCGAAGGTCATGAGCTTGGTGATCCGGCCCCGGGTGATCGCCTCGTCGGTGACCATGCCCGGCTCGCCGAGCGGCAGCAGGGCGACCTCCTGCCCCACCCTGATCCGGCCCCGCTCGATCCGCCCGATCGCCATCCGGCCCACGAAGGTCGAGAAGTCGAGGGTCGAGACCAGCATCTGGAACGGCACGTCCGCCTCGCCGGTCGGCGCCGGCACCCGGCTCAGGATGGTCTCGAACAGCGGCTTGAGGTCGGTGCCGGGCTGGTCGAGCTCCAAGGTGGCGGTGCCGGCCCGGCTGGAGGTGTAGAGGAACGGCGCATCGAGCTGCTCGGGGCTCGCCTCGAGGTCCATGAACAGCCCCAGCACTTCGTCGTGCACCCGCAGCGGCTCGGCGTCCGCGCGGTCGATCTTGTTGATCGCCACGATCGGCTGGAGGCCCAGCGCCAGCGCCTTGCGGGTGACGAAGCGGGTCTGCGGCATCGGCCCCTCGGCCGCGTCGACCAGGATCAGCACCCCGTCCACCATGCGCAGGATGCGCTCGACCTCGCCGCCGAAGTCGGCGTGGCCGGGGGTGTCGACGATGTTGATCTTGATGTCGCCCCAGCGCACCGCGGTGTTCTTGGCCAGGATGGTGATGCCCCGCTCCCGCTCGAGCGGATTGGAGTCCATCACCCGCTCCTCGACGTGCTGGTCGGCCCGGAAGGCCCCCGCCTGGCGCAGCATCTGGTCCACCAGGGTGGTCTTCCCGTGGTCGACGTGCGCGATGATGGCGATGTTGCGGATGTGGGTATTCTGGGCCATCGGGTCCTTCTACTCCTCGATTGGGGTGGTACCGTGAGCCGACGGACCGCCGGTCCACCCCGGGTCACCGGGCGGCATATATAGACAGAGAGGACTATCGGAGCAAGGGCGGGAAAACCGGGGGGTTCAGTGGGCGTGACCGGCGTGGTCGGGGACGGCGGGGAGCCGGGCTTCCCGGACGTCCTCGACGCACCCGCCACGGGTTTCCAGCTGGATTGTGACGTGCCCGATCCCCAGCCCGGCCAGGGCCCGGCGGATCGCCTCCAGGACCCCCGGATGCGCGGCCAGATCGGGCACCAGGGCGTGCCCGCTCATCGCCACCATGCCGCTGGTCACGGTCCAGACGTGAAGATCGTGCACCGCTTCGACGCCGGCCACCGCCAGCATCCGCCGCTCGACCTCGCCCAGCGCGATATGCGCGGGGACCGCATCGAGCAGGATGTCGGTGCTCTCCCGGACCAGTCGCCAGGCGCCGACCAGGATCAGCAGCGACAGCACTACGGATATGATCGGATCGGCCAGGGTCCAGCCGGTGCTCAGCACGATGAGCGCAGCCGCCACCGCGCCGACCGAACCCAGCAGGTCGCCCAGAATATGAAGGTAGGCACCGCGGGTGTTGTGATGCTCGTGCTGGGCGCCATGCAGCAGCCAGAGCGAGCCGGCGTTGACCAGCAGGCCGGCCGCGGCCACCACCAGGAAGAGCCCGCCCTTGATCGGCTCGGGGTGACCGATCCTGTTGATCGCTTCATAGACCACCAACGCGGCGATGCCGAAGAGCACGGCGCCATTCACCAGCGCGGCGAGGATCTCCCAGCGGAGATAGCCGTAGGTCTTGGTCTGATTGGCGGGCCGCCGGGCGATCCAGGCGGTGAGCAGGGTCAGGCCGAGCGCCCCCACATCGGTGAGCATGTGTCCGGCGTCGGCCAGCAGGGCGAGCGAGCCGGCCAGCCATCCCCCGACCGCCTCCACCACCATGAAGACCGCGGTGAGGCCGAACACCAGCCAGAGCCGGGCGACCGGTGGTCCGGCGAGCCGGCGGTCGACGTGGGCGCAGGGCGGGGCATTCATGCGGGAAATCTAGCCACCAACCGGCCGGAGGGGGTGCGAAACCCAGAGTGCGGAGACGCCGCGCGCCGGGACTACTCGGGCTGCACCCGGATCCGCACCGCCTCCGCATGGCCGAACAGGCCCTCGGCCTCGGCCAGGGCGATGATCCGCGAGGCGTCGTTGTAGAGCCGGTCCCGGGTGTAGTGGATGATGCTGGTCCGCTTCACGAAGTCGTAGACGCCGAGCGGCGAGGCGTGCCGCGCCGTCCCCGCCGTCGGCAGGACGTGACTCGGCCCCGCGATGTAATCCCCGACCGGTTCAGGGGAGTCGTCCCCCAGGAAGATCGCGCCGGCGTGACGGACCCCGGTGGCGTCGCCCTCGGGGTCCCGGGTGACGATCTCGAGGTGCTCCGGCGCGCGCAGGTTCGCCACCTTCACGGCGTCCTGCACCGTCGGCACCCAGACGATCAGGCCATTCCGCTCCAGGGAGGCGCGGGCCACCTCGCGGCGGGGATTGCGCGCGAGGTGCTTCTCCAGGGCGGCGGGGACCTGATCGGCGAGCTGCAGATCGGTCGTCACCAGCCAGGCGGTGGCATCCTCATCGTGCTCCGATTGCGCGATCATGTCGGCAGCGATCCGCTCCGGGATCGCGGTCGAGTCGGCGATGATCAGCAGCTCGGTGGGGCCGGCGATCATGTCGATGCCCACCTGCCCGACCACCTGTCGCTTGGCCTCCGCCACCCACTTGTTGCCCGGGCCCACGACCTTGTCCACCCGGCGGATGGTCCGGGTCCCGTAGGCCAGCGCCCCGACGGCCTGCGCGCCCCCGATCCGATACATCCGGGTCACCCCGGCGAGGGCGCAGGCGGCCAGCACCGCGTCGGTCACCCCGGCGGGGGGCGTCACGGCGATGATCTCCTCCACGCCGGCCACTACCGCGGGCACCGCGTTCATGATGACGCTGGAGGGGTAGGCCGCCTTGCCGCCGGGGACGTAGAGCCCCACCCGGTCGATCGGCGTGACCCGCATGCCGAGGATGCTGCCGTCCTCCTCGAGCAGGGTGAAGCCGAGGTCCCGTTGACGCTTGTGGTACTCCCGGACCCGGTACACCGCCATCTCCAGCGCCTCACGCAGCTCGACGTCGATCCGGTCGAGCGCCGCCTCCCATTCGGCGCGCGGCAGTTCCCACTGTTCGGGCGCGAGATCGACGCCGTCGAACTTCCGGGTCCAGTGGCGCACGGCCAGGTCGCCCCGGATCGCGACGTCCTCGAGGATCTCGGTGACCCCGGCGCGGGTCGCGGCGTCGCTGAGGGCGACTTTGGGCAGAAACGGGTCCAGCCGGTCGAACGGGGGTACCGCAAGCTGGCGGATCATGCGTTGCCCTCGCGGGCGGTGAGAGGGACGGCTAGTCTTACCGGATATGGAGACATCGTCGGGCGTACCGCTCCTGGCCGGGCTGACGGCCGTGGTCCTGCTGTTGGCCCTGAACGCCTTCTTCGTGGCGGCCGAGTTCGCGCTGGTCGGCTCCCGGCGGACCCGGCTCGAGGGTATGGCACAGCACGGCGACGCCCGGGCGGGGTTCGCGCTCCGGATCCTCGACGACCTGCCCCGCTACATCTCGGCCACCCAGGTCGGCATCACGCTCTGCAGCCTGGCCCTTGGCTGGATCGGCGAGCCGAGTCTGTCCCGTGCCATCCGCGCCGCCTTCAAGGGACTCCCGGACCATCTCGGCCCCATCCACACCGATCTGGTGGCGACGATCGTGGCCTTCACCGTCATCACCTTCACCCTGCTCATCCTGGGCGAGATGCTGCCGAAGGCCATCGCCCTGCTGCACCCCGAGACGCTCAGCGGCTGGGTGGCGGCCCCCCTCATGGCGTTCGCCTGGGTCATGGCGGTCCCGACCCTGGTGGTCAACCGATCCGCCACCCGACTCATGAAGACGCTCCGACTCAACGTCTCCGGGGATCACGAGCGGCTGCACTCGCCGGATGAAATTCGCATGCTCGTCGAACAAAGCCAAGAAGGCGGGTCGCTGGGGAAGGAAGATGCCCGACTGCTGGAGGGGGTGTTTGAGTTCTCGGAGAAGAGCGCCCAGGAGGTGATGACCCCCCGCACCCAGATGGTGGCGCTGGAGCGGGACCTCACCGTCGAGGACGCCGCCGACGTGGTGGCCGAGGCCCGGCGCTCCCGCTACCCCGTGTACGGCGAATCGCTGGACGACATCGTCGGCGTGGTCCACGCCAAGGATATCCTGACTGCGGTCCGACAGCATCCGGGGACCACCATCGGCGCCGTGATGCGCCCGCCGCTCTTCGTGCCCGGGACCCGGGAGGTGGAGGACGTGCTGGCGGACATGAAGCGGCTCAAGGTCCATCTCGCCGTCGTGCTGGACGAGTACGGCGGCACCGCCGGCCTGGTCACCATGGAGGATCTGCTCGAGGAGATCGTGGGCGATATCTTCGACGAGTACGACCGCCTCGACCGCCCCAAGGCCGCACCGCAGGGCGCCCCGCAACTGGATGGCAGCGTGCCGATCTCCGATTTCAACGCCGAACACGACCTGCAGCTCGACGACACCGACTACACCACCCTCGGCGGGTACCTCTTCGGCCAGCTCGGCCGCCTGCCACGGGCCGGCGACCGGATCACGGTAGGGCAGGACCTGTTCGAGATCGTGGAGATGGATGGCCGGCGGGTGAAGACGGTGCGCTACCTGGTGGGCGGCGGTACACCGGTGAAGCCCGCCTCATGACCCGCCCCATCGCTCCGATCCCGCCGGGATGCCTCGACCTCACTGGGCCCGCCGCCGTGGCGCGGCGCCGGCTGCAGCGCGTGGTCTCCGACGTGCTCGAGCGGGCGGGCTACGAGGAGCTGCTGCCGCCGACCTTCGAATACGAGGAAGTCTTCGTGCGCGCCGGCGGCCCCGAGGTAGCCGACCGCCTCATCCGGTTCACCGATCGCGACGGCCGCATGCTGGCGCTCCGGTACGACTTCACGGCGAGCATCGCCCGGGTGGCCGCTACCACCTTCCGGACGGCGCCGCCGCCGCTGCGGCTCTGCTACAGCGGCAAGGTCTTCAGGCAGGAGCCGGAACGAGGCGGCCGCCCGCGCGAGACGCTGCAGGCGGGCGCCGAGCTCCTGGGCCAGGGCGACCTCGCCGGCGACGTGGAGATCGTCCGGCTCACGCTGGCCAGCGCGCGCGCCATAGGCCTGCGGGACTTCCAGCTCAACCTGGGCCATGTGGGTGCGCTCGCCCCGGGACTCGACGTGCTCGATGCCGAGCAGCGGGTCGCGGTGCGCCGGTGGATCGATCGCAAGGACCGCGGCAACCTCACCCGGGCGGTCGCCGGGGCGGCAGCGGAGGCGCAGGCCCTCGCCAGGCTGGCCTTCGTCATCGGGCGGCGCCCGGTGCTGGAGGAGGCGCTGCGTCAGGCATCACCCGCGACGAGCCCGGCGCTGGAACACCTGCTCCGGCTGGAGGCGGCGCTGCCGCCGGCCGACCGCGAGCATCTGGTGTTCGACCTCGGCGAGGTCCGGGGTCTCGGCTACTACACCGGCATTCACTTCGAACTCTTCACGGCGGGCGCGGGGCAGGCCGCGGGGGTGGGGGGCCGCTACGACGAACTCATGAGCCGCTTCGGCGCGCCGATGCCCGCGGTGGGGGTCTCTCTCGATCTCGATACGATCGCCGAGGCGCTCGCCCCATGATTCGCATCGCGCTGGCGAAGGGCCGGCTGTACGACCCGGCGGTCGGTCTCTTCGCCCGGACCGGCGTCGTCATCGACCCCGATCCCGGGCGCCGGCTGCTGATCCCCTCCAGCGATCCCACGGTGGAGTTCCTGGTGGTCAAGCCGTCCGACGTGGCGGTCTACGTCGAATCGGGGGCCGCCGATCTGGGCGTCACCGGCACCGACGTCCTCCGCGAGTCGGACGCCGACGTGCTGGAGCCGCTGGAGCTCGGATTCGGCGCCTGCCGCCTAGTCGTGGCCAATCCGGCCAGCGCGCCGTGGCCCGACCTCCCCGGGGGCAAGACCGTCCGGGTCGCATCCAAGTATCCCCGCCTCGCCTGGCGCCACTTCGCCCAAGCGGGACGGCCGGTGGAGATCATCACGGTCTACGGCTCAGTGGAGGTAGCACCGCTCCTCGGTCTGGCTCACTGGATCGTGGACCTGGTCGACACCGGCAACACCCTCCGGGCGAACGGCCTCGCGGAGCGGGAGACGATCCTCCAGGTCGGCGCCGTGCTGGTCGCCAACCGCGCCAGCCAGAAGCTGAAGCTCGAGGAACACCTGGCCCTGATGCGGCGGCTCGAGGAGGCCCTCGCGCCGCGGTAGCCCGCACGCCCCGCGGGTCCGTACCCGCCGTCGCCACGACAGCGAGCGTCGCGTATTGCGACACCGCCTAACTTGATGGGTACGGGCCGCTGACGGTTCTCTCACCGGGTCTTCATCGCCGACTCATGCACGGCGAGTGGCATACTGCTCGCAGGACCGCCCGCCAGTCGTCCCCCCTCCGACTCACGCCCGATCCAGCGCCGACGGCGCTACCTGTCTCGCCGCGGCAGTCGCGTCCTCGTCGGAGGTCGTCCGTCATGTCGCCGCGTCACCCGGATCATCGTCCAGCATCCCGCGCACTGCTCCACTTCCTGACCCGTCCCGGTGTCGGAATTGCCGTGGCCGGCGCGCTCGTCATGGTCTCCTGCAATCAGGAGCATCCGGTTGCCCCGGCGGAGCGGTACCCGACCCAGCTTGCCGCCCTGGCCGCCCCACTCGGCGATCCCGGCTTCGAGACCGGCGGTGCCGGCTGGCAGAATGTCGCGCTGGCAGGCCGGACGATCGTCGCGTCGCTGGCGCACGGCGGCAGTCACGCCCTGCAGATCTCGGCCAATCGGAGCTACAGTCGTACGGTCTATCAGGATCTGCAGCTCGGCAGCGCCGCAGACTACGACGTCGAGATCTGGGTGCAGGTGAACGCGCTCGCGGCGGGCGCGCGGCTCGAGCTGCTCTGGCTCAACGCCGAAGGCCTCCCCGAGATCCTTCCGCCAGCCGCGCTGCTGCGCACCGATCTGGTCGGGGCGCTCAGCGGGACGGCGGGCTGGACCCGGTTGAGCGGCCGGCTCACGGCTCCCGCCGGTGCGGTCGCCGTCCGGCTGAACCTGGCCGTTCCGCGCGAGGCCGATGGCGGCGGCACGGCGTGGTTCGATGACGCCCTGTTCGCTCCGGTGACCGCTCCCCCGACCGACTCGATCGCGCCCAGCATCTCCATCACGGCCCCGGTGCCGGGTGCGGTGATGGTGGGTCTCGCCCACTTCGCCGCCACCGCCACCGACAGCGTCGGCGTGACCGGCGTTCAGTTCACGGTTGATGGCGCACCGGTCGGCAGCGAAGTGACGGGCGCACCATGGGAGTTGTCCTTCAACACCGCGACCCTCTCCAACGGGCCCCACACGATCGCCGCGATCGCCCGCGATGCCGCCGGCAACCACACCACTGCGGCCGGGGTCGCTGTCCAGGTACAGCAGCCGCAGAATCTGATGAGTGATCCGGGGTTCGAGTCGGGCGGAACCGGCTGGCGCAACCTCGGGATGGCCGGACGAAGCACCGTGACGACCTCGCCGCACAGCGGAGCCAGGGCCGCCGAACTGGTCGCCAGCAGCCGGTTCTCGCGGAGCATCTATCAGGACGTCGCCGTGGCGGCGGGGGCCAGCTTCGACTTCGCCGTCTGGGTCCGGACGAGTGGACTCGGCGGGGTCGGAGCCGGGATCGAACTGCTGTGGCTCAACGCCTCCGGCCTGCCCGAAGTGCCGCCTGCGGCGTCGATCCTTGCCCGCGACAGCCTCAGCCGGCAGGCGGGTACGCAGCCCTGGACCGCTTTCAGCCGGTCGACCGTGGCGCCACCCGGGAGCGCCGTGCTGCGGGTGATCGCATCCGTCGCCAGCGAACCGGACAACGCCGGCGCGGCCTGGTTCGACGATGCCGCGCTCAGTTCGACCTCGACGCCGCCGGGGGACGTCGAGCCGCCCACGGTCGCGCTGACCTTTCCGGCGCCGGGCAGCACCCTGTCCGGGTATGCGGATCTCGTCGCCAGCGCCAGCGACGACGTGGGTGTGGCCGGCGTCCAGTTCCAGGTGGATGGCGCGAATCTGGGGGCCGAAGCTCTCTCCGCACCCTTCCGGCTGAGCCTCGACACACCGCTGCTTCCGGATGGAGATCACGTCTTCACGGCGATTGCGCGCGACCAGGCGGGAAACCACACCACCTCCCTTCCCGTCGCGGCTCACGTCAAGAACATCGGTCGCCCCAACGTCGTCATCATCCTGAGCGACGACCAGCGCTACGACCTGATGCCGTACTTGCCGCTCACCACGGCCCTGCTGCAGGACGAGCGAGTGGACTTCGCCCAGGCCTTCGCCACGACTCCGCTCTGCTGCCCCACCCGGGCGAGCCTGCTCACCGGGCTGTATTCCCACAACACCGGCGTGCTGCAGAACTACCTGCCGAATGGCGGAGCGATCAAGTTCGATCCGTCGTCCACCATCGCGACCTGGCTGATGCAGGCGGGCTACCGCACCGGGCTCTACGGCAAGTACCTCAACGCCTATCACCTGATCTCCCCGGCGGTGCCGCCAGGGTGGAGCGAGTTCCACGCCTTCGTGGGTCATGACGACGACGAGTACTACAACTACACCCTGAACCACAACGGGACCCTCACCAACTACGGCACCCGGCCGCAGGACTACTCCACCGACGAGCTGTCACGGCAGGCGGTGCAGTTCATCACCTCGACCCCCGCGACCCGGCCGCTCCTCCTGTACTTCACGCCCTACGCCCCGCACGAGCCGGCCACGCCCGCACTCGGCGATATCGGGAAACTTGCCGGCCTGCCGCACTGGCGCCCCGCGTCCTACAACGAGGCCGACGTCTCCGACAAGCCGGCCTGGCTTCGGGCCGAGCCGCTGCTCACGGCGGCGGAGATGGCGGCCGAGGATGCCTTTCATGAGAGCCAGCTGGAGTCGATGCAGGCGCTCGACCGGTCGGTCTCGAACCTGGTGGCGGCGCTCAAGCAGTCCGGTCGCTGGAACTCCACGCTCCTGGTCTTCGCGGGCGACAACGGTCTCGCGTGGGGCGAGCACCGGCTGCGGGGGAAGGATTGCGTGTACGAGGAGTGCGTGCGGGTGCCGCTATGGATTCGGCTGCCGGGACAGGCAGCCCGGGTAGACAGCAGCCTGGTCGGGCTCATCGATCTCGCGCCGACAATCGCCGCGTGGGTCGGGACCGTTCCAGCCACCCGAGTGAATGGCCGCGACCTGCTCCCCCTGCTCGCCTGTCCGGCCGCCCCCTGGCGGAGTGAGATCCTGCTCGAGGAACTCGGTACGACGTCACCCACCAGGAGTTTCCAGGGGGTGCGGACCGCGCGGTATCTGTACGCGGAATACCAGAATGGAGATCGGGAGCTGTATGACCTGACGGTGGACCGGGATCAGCTCGACAACGTCGTCACCGACCCGGCGAACGCGGCGACGATCGCCACGCTCGAGGCGCTGCTCGCCAATCTGCGCGGGGAGTAGCGTGGCGACCGGGCCCGGGCAGGCGCTGCCCGGGTTCTGCCGAGTGCGTGCGACGATGTCCGAGGGGTGCCGTGCGGTGGGGGGACTCTAGAAGACGTACCGCTCGATCACGGCGCCATCCCGTTCTTCGACCAGGGTCTGGGTCGCGCCGGCGGCGCGCATCGCCGCCTCCAGGCTGTCCTGCACGCCCGGCGCGAACGAGAACAGCACCAGCCACGCCTCGGGACCCCCTGCCTCACGAATCCTGCGCGCCTCGTTGGCCCCCCAGCCGGGATCGGGCGCATCTGCCCGGATGCCCAGGCTGTCCGGGCCGAGCCCCGACGGCACGCCCACGAGCTCGCGCCAGTCCCGGTACGGGAAGAGGAGGTCGTCTCCCTCGCGGCCGACGGCATGGCCCCGGCTCGCCGCGTGATAGAACGCCCCTCCGGTGGAGGCGATCAGCTGGCTGCGCAGATGCACCCGGGCCAGATCCGGCCGGGACCAGTCGGTCGTGTAGAACAGCCACGCAGGCATCGCCCGGCCATAGACGTAGACCGCGGCACCGGGCTGATGATCGGCCACGATTTCAGCGATCAGGGGCCGCAGCGACTCCCGGTCGAGGGGCGTGATCCACTCGCGCGCCGCGTCGATCCCCGGGAGGACGACCAGGCTCGCGGAGGCGAGGGCGAACCAGGGGATGCGCGCGCGCGCCCGGAGCCACTCGCAGACGGCCCATACGCCGGCGGTGAGCAGCAGCAGGATCGACGGCAGCGCGAAGAGCATGAGGCGCGGCACCACGGGGTAACGCCGCATCATGGAGGCCATCACGGCGAGCCCGAAGGGAAGCACGAGCATCAGCGTGATCCCCCGCCCGTGGCGGCGGACCACTGCAAAGACGCCGATCAGGATCGCCGGGATGAGGATGAAGCCCGCGCGGAGCCGCCACGGAGTCCCTCCAGAGACGAACCACTCCTCGAGACCGGCCGTGACGACGTGGTCGATCTTGCTCTCCAGCTCGGGGAGCGTGGGGCTGAGGAAGTAGGGCACCCAGTAGCGCTGCATGTACGGGCTCTCGGCGGTGGCCCGATACAGGGCGAGGTAGAGCGTGGCGAACACCACCACCCAGAGCGCGGCGCAGACGGTGAGCCAGGTCCACCCGCCCTTCGCCTGTCGGACCTCCGGTTCCAGGACCAGGCCGAGGCCGATACCGGCGAGCATGAATGGGGCTGGGGTGGTGGCCACGGTGGCGAGTGTTCCGCCGAGCAGCAGCGCGATCCACCGGGTGCGGTCCGCCGGCTGCTCGCGCACCCGCAACGCGAGGAGCAGCAGGACCACCGTCCACATCGCATCCAGCCCGTAGGGCTTGAGCTCGTTGGCGTAGTAGATGAGCATGGGCGACACCGCCGCGATCAGCCCTGCCAGCGCCGCGGGCCAGGCAGGCAGCAGCCGGCGCGACAGCTGCGCGAACGCGACCAGCAGTACGATGCCGCCGAGGAAGGGGAGCAACCGGAGCGCGCGCTCGTCGGGGCCGGCCAGCAGCGCACAGAGCCGGGTGAACCACAGGAGCGGAACCGGCGCCGTCTGATCGGTGTCGAGGGGCAGCAGGAGCTGGCGGAAGCTGCGCCCGAGGATGTTGTTCGCGAGCATCGCCTCGTCGATCCACAGGGGACGGGCGTGCAGGTACTGCCGCAGGCGGAGGATCGCACCAAGCAGCACCGCCGTCCACAGGCAATGCCGGGCCCAGGTGGAAGCACGCTCAGACACCGCGCACCAGACTCCGGTTCTTCACGGCGAGGTCCGCGGCGAGTTCGAGCGCCGCGCGCATGCTCGAGCAGTCCGCCTGCCCCGTCCCCGCGATGTCGAACGCCGTGCCGTGGTCGGGGGAGGTCCGCGGGAATGGCAGCCCGAGCGTGATGTTCACGCCCCGACCGAAGGCCGCAACCTTGATCGCCGTCATGCCGACGTCGTGGTAGGGCGCCAGCACCGCGTCGAACTCGCCGCGCATCGCCCTGACGAACACCGTGTCGGCCGGGAAGGGCCCGCTCGCCCCCAGTGCCTCCACCGCGGGACGCAGCACGCGCTCCTCCTCGTCCCCGAAGAGTCCCGATTCGCCCGCGTGGGGATTGAGGGCGCACACCGCGATCCGGGGCTCCGCGATGCCCCACCACTGCTGCAGGCCCTTCCGGGTCACCCGGCCGGTCCGGATCACCTTGTCGGTGGTGAGCAGCGAGGGCACCGAGCGGAAGGGGACGTGAGTCGTGACCAGCACCACGCGGAGCCGGTCGGCGGCCAGCATCATCGCGACCTCGACGTCGCCGGCCAGATGGGCCAGCCACTCGGTGTGCCCCGGCCAGCGGAAGCCTGCCAGATTGAGCGCGTGCTTGTGGGCAGGGGAGGTCACGATCGCATCGGCCTCTCCCGCCAGGGTCAGCTTGACCGCCATCTCGATGGCGGCGCCGGTGATCCGCCCGGCCCGGACGGCGCGCGAGGGACCGGGTTTGCCTGGCGCGCCACCCTCCTCGCCGAAGCCCTCGCCCCAGTGTCCCACGGGGACTCGGCGCGCCGCGGGCACCGCGCCGATCTGATCCTCCGCGCCGATCACGATGATCTCCGCCGCGAGCGGTGCAGCCAGCGCGCCGACGGTGATCTCGGGACCGATCCCGCGGGGATCACCGAGTGTGACGGCAAGTCGAGGTAAGACGGGAGGCAGTCATGAGAAGAAGTAAGCGGGGGGAACTGCAGGGGAAAAGGGAAAGGGAAGGGGAAGGGAGCACGGGAGTGCAGTTCCCCTTCCCCTTCCCCGTTCCCGCTTCCCCTTCGGCTACATCCGCACGTCGACGTAGGTCGAGCGCCGCAGCCGGTCCAGATAGCGCCGGGTCGCGAGATCGTCACTGAGCTTCTTGCGGATCTGCTCCTTCACGTCATCGTAGCGGAGCGCGCCCTCGGTGCGCCGCTTGGTCACCTGCAGGACCACGTATTTCCGCCTGAGTCCCATCTCCTTGCGGATCGCGAACGGCGCCACGATCTGCCCGCTGTCCGCGTTGCCGATGCCGGCCTTGTACTCCTCCGGGAGCTGCGTCACCGGCACGTCTTCGGCCTCACGCTCCTCTCCGGGATCGTGGTACAGCTTGATCAGGGAATCGAAGGCCACACCCTGCGCGAGCTGCGCTCCCACCCGGCGGGCGAGCGAGTCCGCGCTGTCCGCGTCTGTCGCGGTGATCTCCGGCATGACGAGGATGTGTCGCGCCTGGACTTCCGCCGGCTGGATCCGCTGGACCTGGATGATGTGAAAGCCGAACGGCGTCTCGACCGGTTCGGAGATCACCCCGGGCTTGAGCCGGAACACCACCGCGTCGAACTCCGGCACCATCAGGCCGCGGCGGAACCAGCCGAGGTCGCCCCCCTGATCCTTGCTCGCGGGGTCCTGCGAGAAGCGCTTCGCGGCGGTGGCGAAATCGGCACCCTTGCGCAGCTCGGCAACGATCGAGTCCGCCTGGGCCAGCGCGCGGTCGCGCGCGGGGGCCGAGGCCTTCGGCGAGATGACGATGTTACGGAAGGAGACCGTGGCCGGCCGCGACGGGAGCTGATCCTGGAACTGCTCGAAGTAGGCCCGCATCTCGCGTTCGGTCGGCTGGACCGCCTTCAGCTTGCCCTCGTCCTTCAGCTTGCTAAGCAGCCGGTTGCGAAGCGCGGCCTTGCGCTGGCTGTCGGTGAGCCAGCGCCGGAACTCCTCCGGAGTCTGGAACCCGGAGCGCGCCAGCTCCCGGCGGAAATCGACCTCGGAGGTGAACCGCTGCCGGACGTTGTGGAACTGCTGCTCCACGCCGTCCGAGATTTCCGTGTCACTGACCTTGATGGCGGTATCCCGCTGCGCCACCTGCACCATGACCTCGGCGTCGATGAGGTCCGACACCACCTGGCGGCACAGCTCGGTGAACTCGGCCTGCGTCTTCGGGAGCTTCGTGTTCTGGGCCCGCTGGGTGAAGATCTCCTCCTCCACTTGCGAGGCGAGGATCGGGACGTCCCCCGCCACGGCCACGACCCGGTCCACCACTCCCACCACCGTGTCGCACCGGAATGCCGCTGCGGGAGCGGCGCCCGGCTCCGCATCCTGCGCCGCGAGCGGCGAGGCGGCGAGGCCGGCGCCCAGCATCAGCCACAGCGCCGAGGCACGCATGCTCACTGGGTCCTCGGGGCTGGGGCGGTCGGCTGGGCCCCCGGCGCCGGTCCGCGCGGGCGGGAGGCGTTGGCCTTCGCCACCGAATCCGCCGTCGCCTTCAGCGCGGTCGCCAGTTCCACCGTGCGGGCGATTGCCGCCTCATCGATGCGATAGCCGCCGTTGGCCCGAAGCACGGTCGAGAGTTGGCCGGGGATGGGACGCGGCCGCGACTGCCCCGTGCCGATCTGATCCCAGAAGGTCTCCAGCTTGAGCGCGACGGCCCTGGAGCGCTCCTGCGGTGTGGAGGCGGAGGCGGTCAGGCTCGAATCCGCCAGTCCGAGCACCAGCTTCAGGGTGTCGACCTGACCCACAAAGCGGCCCCGGATGCCGGCCCATTCGTCGGCCGAGATGGTGACGCCGGCGGAATCCGCCTGCGCGAGCAGCAGCTTGTTGCGCGCGATGAGCTGCGCGAACTGCGTCAGCATGCTGTCGGGGCGGCCCGCGAGGTCCGCCGACCAGGACGGCCCGAGCGCCGTCACCCAGCGGACGAAGTCGTGCACCGTGAGGCTGCCGCCGTCGTAGGTCCCCAGCGCATCGGTGGAGCTGCGCTTGCCGTCGAGATTGGCCAGCGCATCACGCATCTTCGAGGGCGCATTGCCCGCGATCTTCAGGTGCTTGTGCCCCCCGAGGCTGTCGAGGTACATGGAGTCGAGCCGCTGCCCGGCCAGGGTCTGGGCATACTCCAGCAGCTTGTCGCGGACTTCGACCGCCGGCGGGCGCCGGATGATATGCAGGCCGAACGGCGTCTCCACCACGCCGGTCATGGCGCCGGGCGCCAGCGTCCATCCGGCGCTGTCGAAGGCGGTGACGTACTTGCCGCGCGGCGACGGCGGGAGCATGCCGCCGGCGCCCTTGGTCCCGGCATCCTCGGTTTCCTTGTCGGCCAGCTTGGCGAAGTTCGCACCGGACTTCAGCTGGGCGGCGATCTGGCTGATCTTGCGCTGGGCGGTCGCGCGCGCCGCCGGTGTGGCACCCTGCGCGACTTTCACCAGGATGTGCTGCAGCACCCGCACCGAGTCCGCCTGGTAGATGCTGTCGGCGACCGAAGGAATCAGCGGCGCGCGGGTGCTGATCAGGGAGTCGTGCCAGACGGCACCCAGCGCCTCCGCCAGCTCCGGCCACGCCGCCGCGGCCACGGTGGCGGAATCCGTCAGATCGCGCCCCGACGCCAGCGCCTGGGAGAACAGGGTGTAGTCGACCCACATGCCGGCGATGAAACCCGCCGACTCGCGCGTGAGCGGGACACCCTTGATCGTGGTCATCAGTTTGGCCAGCCGTTCCACCTTGAGCTGCTGACCGGCAGCCTCGGCGACGATTTCCGGCCGCGCGGAGAACATGTCCTTGAGGCTGGCGCACCCCGCCAGGACGAGCGCCAGCATCACCATCGACCAACGTTGCATGGATACTCCAGTGAGATCCCGGTAGAACCTGCCTGCCGCTAATTCGCTGCGGTCCCCTGCTTCTCGGCGACCAGATCGAGCGCCCGGACCAGAGCCGGCACGATCGCCTCACCACCGAGCCGCGTCAGTCGCAGCGCCAGCGGGACGGTGCGTCGCACTTCCACCGCGAGTTGCACGTGGTCGAGCGCGGCGGAGAGACCCGCGAATCTGGGTGCCGCGCCTTCGCGGAAGGTGAGCCGCGCCTCGTCGCCGCGCACCAGGAGGTGCTGCAGGCCGAGCTCGGCGCCGACCGCCCGAAGCCGCGCCATGTTGAGCAGCATCTCGGCCGGTTCGGGCAGTGGGCCGAAGCGCTCGCGCAGCTCATCGCGAAGCGGTGGAATGTCGCCAGAGGTCGCAGCCCGCGCCAGTCGGCGGTAGAAGTCGAGCTTCACGTCGTCCGAGGCCACGTAGTCGTCCGGCAGGTGCGCCGGGCGGTCGAGCACCACTTCCGGCGGCGCGGGGCGGTCGCCCTTGCCCACCTGACCCCGCAGCGCGCGCACGGTCTCCTCCAGCCAGCGCAGGTAGAGGTCGAACCCGACTGCATGGGCGTGCCCCGATTGTTCCTGCCCCAGCAGATTGCCGGCGCCGCGCAGTTCCATGTCCTTGAGCGCAATCCGGTATCCCGCCCCGAGGTCCGTGTGGTGCTCCAGCACCTTCAGCCGATCCTCCGCATCTCTGTCGATCAGGTCGGGAACCACGAGGTAGCAGTACGCCCGCCGGTGACTGCGGCCGACCCGCCCTCGCAGCTGGTAGAGCTGGGCCAGCCCGAACCGGTGGGCATCGTGGACGACCATCGTATTGGCGTTGGCGACGTCGAGGCCCGACTCGACGATCATGGTGGAGACGAGGATATCGGCCTCCCCGGACACGAAGCGGCGCATCACCTCCTCGAGGTCATCCGCCGCCATCTGCCCATGACCGACGGCGACCCGCGCCCGCGGGGCGAGGGTGCGCACCCGGGCAGCGATGGTTGCGATCGTCTCGATGCGGTTGTGCACGAAGAACACCTGCCCACCCCGATCCAGCTCCCGCGCAAAGGCCTCCTCGAGCAGCCCGTCATCC
Organism: uncultured Gemmatimonadales bacterium; assembly: GCA_963825065.1. Taxonomy (GTDB): domain Bacteria; phylum Gemmatimonadota; class Gemmatimonadetes; order Gemmatimonadales; family GWC2-71-9; genus JADJOM01. The sequence goes on along the minus strand of CAWGRU010000011.1, from coordinate 70,291 downwards.
CACGGCTCCACGAAGGTCAGGATCGGCGACCGGTCGCGCGGGGGCGTCTCGATCAGCACCAGGTCGCGCAGCCCCGCCAGCGAGAGATGCAGGGTCCGCGGAATCGGGGTCGCCGTAAGCGTGAGCACGTCGACGGTGAGCCGCAGGGTCTTGAGCCGTTCCTTGTGCTTGACGCCGAAGCGGTGCTCTTCGTCGACCACCAGCAGGCCAAGGTCCTTGAACACCACATCGGGGGAGAGCAGGCGGTGGGTGCCGATCACGACGTCGATCTCTCCGCGGGCGAGCCGCTCCAGCACCCCCTTCTGCTCCTTCGGGGTCCGGAACCGCGACAGCACCTCGACCTTCACCGGGAAATCGGCCAGCCGTTCGCTGAAGGTGCGGGCGTGCTGGTCGGCGAGGATCGTGGTCGGAACCAGCACGGCCACCTGCTTGCCTCCCTGGATCGCCTTGAACGCCGCCCGCACCGCCACCTCGGTCTTGCCGTAACCGACGTCGCCGACCAGCAGCAGGTCCATCGGGATCGGCTGCTCCATGGCCCGCTTCACCGCCTCGGTCGCCTTGCGCTGGTCCGGGGTGTCCTCGTAGAGGAAGGCGGATTCCAGCTCCCGCTGCCACCTGGTATCCGGCGGGAAGGCGTACCCGGCGCTGACCTTGCGGCGGGCGTAGAGGTCGAGCAGCTCCGCCGCCATCTCGCGAATCGCCTGGCGGGTCTTGTCCCGCACCCGCTGCCAGGTGGTGCCGCCCAGCTTGTGCAGCCGGGGAGGGGCCTGATCGCCGTCGTCCCCGGCGGCGCGGTAGCGCTCCAGCTGATCCAGCCGGTACAGCGGCACGTTGAGCCGGTCGCCGCCCTCGTACTCGACGATTGCGACCTCGAGCGTGGACTCGCCCACCGTGATCGTCTGGATCCCGCGGTAGATGCCGATGCCGTGTTCGAGATGGACCACAAAGTCGCCGGCCTGCAGCTGGCCCGTTGCCGCGGTGGGCGCCGCCTGCCGGTAGCGCCGGGCGCGGCGGAGCCGGCGGGCCCGGCGGAAGATCTCATGGTCGGTCAACACCCGGAGGCTCCGCATCACGAAGCCGCCATCGAGCGCGCCGATCGCGAGCGTGGCGTTCACCCGGCTGCTGCCTTCGTTGAGCAGCTCGTCGAGGCGTTCGAGCTGGCCCTCGTTGTCGCACAGGATCAGGGAGGGAATCTCCCCTGCCAGCATCCCGCGCAGCCGGCGGATGTCGCGCTCGACCGGTTCCGGCGGGAAGAACCCCGCGTTTAGTGCAGGAGCGGGATCGCGAACCGAGATCCGCGCGAAGCCGCCCACGCGCCGCGACCACGGTTCTGGCGGCTCGAACAGATCCTCCCGCGCCGAGACTTCCTCGCCGAGCCGACGCGCCACCTCCAGGTGGTGCGCCGCCTCCCGCCAAGCCCGCGCGACTTCCTCCTGGTTGGCGGTGGCGGAGTCCTCGACGATCAGCGCGTCGGTAGGCAGCAACTCGAGGATGCTCTGCCGGAGCGCGGGGTCCGTCGTCCCCGCGGCGGACGGCCGCCGGGTCGCCGACCCGCTCAAAGGCAGGACGGTGATCTCGTCCAGCGGCTCGCCAGACCGCTGGCTCGTCAGGTCGAAGATCCGGATCGACTCGAGATCGTCACCCCACCATTCCAGCCGCGCGGGGTTGGCCATCCCGAATCCGTAGACATCGATGATGCCACCCCGAACGCTGAACTGGGCGACCTCGGTCACGGTGGGGACCCGCTCGTATCCCATGCCGTCGAGCGCGTCGGCGATCCCGGAGAGCGTCGTCTTCGCGGACCCGCCGTTGCCCGGCCCTCTCGAGGCGGAGGTCGCGTGCGGGCGAATCCGGAGGGTCGACTCGCGCAGGCCCGCCGCCACCCGGGTGCGCTCCTCGGTGGCCCGCGCGGTCGTGACCAGGATGCGCAGCCGTCCCTCGAGCAGGCCCGAGAGGGTTTCCGCGCGCTCGCCGGCGATTTCATAGTGGGGCTCGTCCTCCCCGAGCGACTCACGCTGCGGGTACAGCGCCACCGGAAGATCGGTCAGGTTCTGCAGGTCGGTGAGCCAGCGCTCGGCATCCGCCGGGGTGGTCGCGACCACGGTGAAGAAGCGCTCGGGGAAGGTCCGGGCCAGCCAGGCGAGCATCACCGCGGGGCTGGAGCCGGGCAGACCACCGAGCGCCAGGTGAAGGCCACGCGCAGGCAGCCGATCCCGGAGGTCGAAGGCGAAAGCGGTCCGCTCGAAGGCGTCCAGCAGCAGCGAGAGGGTCATGTCCCCCGCCGGAGTCCGCTGGCGAGCGCGACCTCGCTCAGCGCCAGCAGCAGCACGAGCCAGAGCATCGGCCCCTGCAGGCTGGCCCGCCCCGCCCCGGCGAACGCCGCGCCCGGCGCCTGGGCGAGTCCTACCACGCGGCTGCCGGGCCACAGGCTTTCGACCTGGCCGTCAGCCATCGGAGCGAGCAGCGATTCACGCGGGTCGAGATTCACGCTGAGGCCGCCGACGGTGTCGCCTCCGGCGAGCAGATAGAACACCCCCGTCATCGGAGGATGAAAGGCGGCGCCCCCTTCGACTGTCCAGCGGCGCTCACCCTGGGCCACCTCGGTGGCCAGATCGGGGAGCAGCACGGCATCGCCCGGCGTTCCGCTCAGCAGGGCAAGCTGTCCCCGTGCCGTTCGATTGATCAGCGCATCGAGAAACGAGACGAAGCGCGCCGACAGCGGCAGCCCCGTCCACGCAGGATCCAGGCGGCTTCCCAGCAGGACGACAGCTCCCGAGCGGACGATCCACGGCGCGCCTCCCACCGTCGCCACCACCCCCGGAGCAGCGCTGGGCCGGAGGGGCTCCAGGGTGTAGCGGCGGGCCACCTGCTCGCGCCCGACCAGCGCGCCACTGTCGCTGATGCCGGGAGCGGTCACCAGCGAGCCGTACCGCCATGCGACGCCCCTCCGCTCGAGCAGGCGGTTGAGGGCGCCGATCGCCGCGGCATCGCCTGGCGGAACCACGATGGACGGACCGCCACCGAGCGTGCCCAGGGTCAGATCGGTTCCCCGGCGCAGGCGACCACTCGATTCGAGCACGTCGCAGGCGGTGCTCACGTAACGGTCGCTCGCGTCCCAGGCCACGCGGGCCACCGGCGCGATCCGCACCAGCGCGATTCCGTCATCGTCGGCGCGAAGTTCATCCGGCGTCTTGCTCGCACGGACCGTCCACCAGCCGGGGCCGGCGCCGGAGAGGGCGAACACTCCCGCCCCGCCGGTCGCGATCAGCGCCTGGCGCGCCGGGCGCTCCCCGAGCGATACCGAGACCGGAACCGGGGCGCCGGAATCTCCCGCCAGCGAGACCGTCACCCCCCCGCCCTCGGGTGTCCACGGCTGGGCACCGGCGTCGATGCGGGCCACGCCGGTGTTGGGCGGGGCCTCGTCCGCGGGCCGCGCGATGAGGACGGAGCCCCGCGGTCGCGCGGGCGACACGGCGGTGGCCTGCAGATCGGTCAGGACCACGATGCTGCCGGGCCGGGCGTCGGTGCGCAGGACGGCGTCGGCTGCGGTGATCGCCTCGCCCAGGTCGAGTCGTCGCGCCGTCGGCTGCAGACTGTCCACGGCCCTGGCGAGGTCGGCCGGCCCGCCGCGTCGCGCGACGCCGTCGCTGGTGAGGAGCCACAGCGCATCGGCGGGGGTGGCCTGCTCGAGTACCCGACGAGCCGCGCTGCGGAGTTCGGTCAGCCGGGACGTCCCGGCTGAGATCGCTCCGCTGGACGGTGAGTCGTCGACCACGAGTACCAGCGCGCTCGGGGTATGACTCACCGCCTCGCGGAGCGGCGCGGACGGCGCCGCCGCGGCGAGCAGCAGTGCGAGGATCAGGAGGGTCCGGATCAGCAGCAGCAGCCAGTGGCGCAGCCGCAGACGGCGCTGGTGCTCCTGCGTCACCTGTACCAGGTACCGGACCGCGGGAAACTCCACCGTTGGCGGATCGCGTCGCTGGATGAGGTGCAAGACCAGCGGCACCGCCGCCAGCGGCAGGCCGAGCAGCACCCAGGGATGGAGGAATCCGATCACGCGAGTCCGGCCGGCCGGCTTACGACGCGCCGCAGCGCGAGCCCGAACGGCGTGTCGGTGAGGATGTGATGGTAGTGGATGCCGCTCCCCCGGCAGGCGCGCCGCCACCCGTTGACCACTCCCGCAACTGTTGCCCGGTAGGCTGCGGCCCAGTCTTTTGGCCGGAGCGTCACTCCCTGACGGGTCTCCGGATCTTCGAACCTCGCCTCCGCCGGCCCGCCGAGTTCGAGTTCCGCCGGGTCCATCACGTGCAGCACGATGACCTGGTGGCCACGGTGCCGCAGGAACTTCAGCGCGCGGAGCGCAAGCTCACGCTCCAGGAGCAAGTCGGAGATGAAGACCACGAGGCCCCGGCGCCGCAGCAGATCCACCACCCGGCGGAGCGCCGGCTCGGCCGCCGTACCCATCCCTGGCGTGAGCCCGCCGAGGGTCGCGGCAAGCCGGTGCCAGTGCGCCGGCCGCGCCCGTGCCGGAACGATGGCGCGGATAGCGTCGTCAAAGGCGATCAGGCCGGTCGCATCGCGTTGCCGGATCAGGAGGAGGGCGAGCGCCGCGGCGAGGCGCTGCACGTAGTCGAGCTTGGACAGCACCCGGCTCGGGTCGCCGGTCCAGGCCATCGAGCGGCTGACGTCGGTCACCAGCATCGCGCGAAGGTTGGTCTCTTCTTCATATTGCTTGACGTAGAGCCGGTCCTTGCGCCCCAGCAGCTTCCAGTCGACGTACCGCAACTCGTCACCCGGCTGATACATCCGGTGTTCGGCGAATTCGACCGAGAAGCCGCGGCGGGGCGAGCGGTGCAGCCCCGTGAGAAAGCCCTCGACCACTCCCTCGGTCAGCAGTTCGAGGCCCGCGATCCGGGCCGCTTCATGCGGGTCGAGCAGGTCGAGGCGGGGGCGTGAGGCTGCGGCGGGAGCCGTCATGGGGGCCGCAACGTACCGGGACTGGCCGCTTGAAGTCAACGCGCTGCTCCACTGTACTGAATCCGGGACGACCGGAGGCGGAGCCCCCCGGGGCGCCACGCCGCTAAGTGCTTATTCTGCAAGATCTTCACCGAATCGCGACGGCTGGCATACGGCCTGCTCACGCGGGGGCTGTCCACTCTGATGTCCCAGGAGGCCATATGCTGACTGCCCTGACCCTGGCGCTGGTCGCGCTCTCCGCGCCGGTCGCCCCGCCTTCCGACCCCGCGCCGAGCGAGCTGATCGCGCGCTGGGTCCGCGGCACCGACGCCGACCGCCCGCGCATCAACGTCTGGCTCAACCGGGACGATGTGTACAATCGAGGTGACCAGGCGCGGGTCTATTTCAAGAGCGACCGCGACGCCTACGTCACCATCGTCCGGATTGATACCGACGGACGGATGCGCGTCCTGTTTCCGATCGATCCCTGGGAAGACAATTTTGCCCGTGGCGGCAAGACCTTTGAAGTGCTCGGCCGTGACCGGGACGAGGCCTTCCGCATTGACGACTATCCCGGTGTGGGATACGTCTTTGCGATCGCCGCGGAGGACCCGTTCAACTACGACGACATCATTCGCGGCGACCACTGGGACTACCACACGATCTCCGACGGCCGGGTGCGCGGCGATCCCTACGTCACCGTCAGCGACATCGCGGACAGGATCTCCCAGGAAGGGGACTACGACTACGACGTTTCGCAATACTACGTGGAGAAGCGATACGACTATCCCCGGTTCGTCTGCTACGATTGCCATACCTACACCAGCTGGCGCGCGTGGGACCCGTACAGTTCGTACTGCTCCCGGTTCCGGATCGTGGTGTACAACGACTGGTACTACTACCCCTACCGTTACTACAACGGGGGTGGCGTGATCGTGCGGCCCTACCGGCCTGGCCCGCGCTACGTCTTCAAGGACGCGGACCCCCGCAACGACTATATCACCCGGGTGGCCGAGCGGCCCCGGGGTGACTCGGATGGCCGGCGCTCCGGGATCGAACGTGACCGGACCAGTGCCGACATCGGTGGACGTGGCGCCATTCCCGCCCCAGTCTCTCCCCGGCGCAGGGCCCCGGAGGGCAGCGACCGTGGAGGCGTGAACCCCGAGCGGCGGCGGACGCAGGAAAACCGCCAGCCGGCCCCGGATGGCCGCGGGACACCGGATGACGGAGGTCGCAGCGAGCCGAATCGCCGCAATGCTCCTGATCGGACCCGCGAGCCCGGCAACACCCGCGAGGTGCCGTCGACGGGCAACAGCGACTCACCTCGTCGCAACGCTCCCGATCGGACACCCGAGCCGGGCACCACCCGGGAGGTGCCGTCATCGGGCAGCAGCGACTCGCCTCGTCGCAACGCTCCCGATCGGACCCGCGAGCCGGGCAACACCCGGGAGGTGCCGTCATCGGGCAACAACGACTCGCCTCGGCGCACCGACCCCGATCGGAGCCGGGATCCGGGCAACACCCGCGAAGTTCCCTCGAATGGCGGGTACAACAGCCCGCGGCAGCGCTCCAGCGACGACCGCCCCGAGCAGTCGGCTCGGCCGAACGATGCGCAGCCGCAGCGGGAGCCGAGCCGGCGCGAGCCCAGCGGCGATCCGGCTCGCCAGGCGCCCCCCGAGCGGCCTCGCGCGGAACCGCGCCAGGCCCCACCGCCACGGAGCACCGGCGAACCTCAACTGCGGCGGCGCCGTCCATAGTCGCATGCGAAACCCCTTCTGGCGCCCGTCCGTACCTGTGCGGCCGGGCGCTATCTTTTCCGCTTCCCGTGCCCGGATTCCTTCAGCCAGGGTCGCCGATGCGCCGTTTCATTCTCAGCCTGCTCGCCACTTGCTCCACCGCCTCGACCCTCGCGGCCCAGACCGCCCCCGCGCTGCGGTCCGCCGCGCAGACGATCACCCAGGCCGACGTGCAGCGGCGGATCAACGTCATCGCCGACGATTCGATGATGGGGCGCGACACGCCGAGTCCGGGCCTGGAGAAGACCGCGCAGTACGTCGCGGACCAGTTCAAGCGGTTCGGTCTCAAGCCCGCCGGCGAGAACGGTACCTGGTTCCAGCGCTACACCATTTCCCGCCGCAAGATCGATGTCCCCGCCTCACACCTCGGGTTCATGATCAGGGGGCAGCACGTCCAGGTCTCGCTGGCCAGTGACGCCCGCTTCGCGTTCGGGGGAGTCCCGGCGCACGAGGTCCACGCCCCCGTACTGCTGGTTGGCGGGAGCTACACGGCGGAGGATGCGGAACGGGCGGACGCGAAGGGCAAAGCGGTCATTGTGGTCATGGATTACAGCAAGCCGCTCTCGCCCGTGCTGCAGCAGGCCGTCGGCGCGCTGATCAAGGGCGGCGCCGCCGGGGTGGTACTGCTCTCGAATCGTGACTCCGCGACCTTTGCCCAGCGGGTGGCGAGCCAGGCCCAGGTCCGGGTGGGGGTGGACGGCACCGGCGAGGACGCGCCGATCGTCGAAGTGCATCAGCGTGCGCTGGGAGACGCGCTGGCGGCGGCCGGCATCAGCCCCGACAAGATCAGAGCCTCGGGAACCGCCGTCATCCGCGACTTCCCGGACCTGGTGGTCGGCTTCGGACTCAAGGACTCCGTGCTGCAATCGGCCACCGCGCCGAACACGGTCGGGATGCTCGAGGGCACCGACCCGAAGCTGAAGAGCGAGTTCGTCGTCTTCTCCGCCCACATGGATCATGTGGGGACCGCCGGTGGCGGGCAGTGCCAGGCCCGCGGCGGCGACACGATCTGCAACGGGGCCGACGACGACGGGTCGGGAACGGTGGGCGTGATGGAGCTGGCTGAGGCGTTCAGCCACAAGGGCGCGCGGCCCAAGCGCTCGATGATCTTCCTGACGGTGAGTGGCGAGGAGAAGGGGTTGTTCGGGAGTTCGTATTTCACGGCGCACCCGCCCGTGGCGCTCTCGCAAGTCGTGGCCGACCTCAACATCGACATGATCGGCCGGAACTGGCAGGATACGATCGTGGCCATCGGCCGGGAGCATTCCAGTCTCGGCCCGACGCTCGCCCGGGTGAACGCCGCCCATCCCGAGCTGAACATGACCGCCATCGACGACCGGTGGCCGGAAGAGAACTTCTACTTCCGCTCCGACCACTTCAACTTCGCGCGGAAGGGTGTGCCGATCCTGTTCTTCTTCAACGGGACGCACCCGGACTACCATCAGGTTACCGACTCGCCGGATCGGCTCGAAAGCGAGAAGGAGGCCCGGATCCTGAAGCTGCTCTTCTACCTCGGGCAGGAGGTGGCCAATGCGGCGGAGCGTCCGACCTGGGTGCCGGAAAGCTACGCCAAGATCGTGACGGCCGCCGCGAAGTAAGGCGACAGTCCCTGCGGGCGGCGGGGCCTTCGGGCGCCGCCGCCGCATCGGCTGGCTCCCCCACCCCCTTCCCGCCAGATTTCCCCGCATGACCGACTCGACTCCGACCCTCGCCGAATTCAACGCCTTCCGCAGCCGGATGAACGACATCATCCTGAATGCGGGCAACCTCACGCTGAATCGCTTCTTCGCGCTGGATCACCGGTGCTACGAGCCGGGCGCCCTGGGCACCAAGACCAAGGAGATGCTGGGCCTGGTCTCGAGCCTGGTGCTGCGTTGCGATGATTGCGTGACCTATCACGTGGTGCGCTGCCACGAGGAGGGCACCACGCGCGAGGAGTTTCTCGAGATCTTCTCGGTGGGCCTGGTGGTGGGGGGCAGCATCGTCATCCCTCACCTGCGGCGCGCGATGGCGCGGCTGGAGGAGCTGGAGCGCGAACCGGGCCGCTGACGGTTTGCGACGGCCGCCCGTCAGGAATCAACCGCGGCGCCCGCCGCGGGGCGGACCGCCTCCGGCTCCGATCGGCGCTGCCCCAGCAGCACGCCACCGATGATGCACGCTCCCCCGAAGAAATGCACCGGAGTGGGTCGTTCGCCGAGCAGGATCATGGCCGTGACGGCAGCCACCAGCGGGCTCGCACAGGTGTAGAGCGCCGCCCGGGACGCGCCCAACCGCTGCACCGCCCGGCTCCACAGAAAGTAGGCGGCGACCAGCGACAACAGGGTGGAGTACGCCAGCCCGGCCCAGGCCACTGCGCTGACCGCGCCCCAGTGCATGCGGGTGAGCGAGGGCAGACCGACGAGCAGGAGGCCGGGCGTACCCGCGAGCAGCCCCCATGTGGTCACCCCGAGCGCCGAGATCTGTCCACCGACGTGCCGGAGCCCGACCGTGTAGACGGTCCAGCAGGCGACGCCGCCGAGGATGAGCAGATCGCCGGTCCAGTCGCCATGGACATCGAGGCCGCGAGCGGCGATGACCGCGATCACCCCGACGGTGGCGAGGGCCAGGGCAGCGTACTGCCGGGGCGGAATGCGCTCGTGTCCGAGGAGCCCGGAGGCAACGGTCACGACGGTGGGCATCGCGGCGAGGATCAGTGCGGTATTGGTGGCGCTGGTGCGGGAGAGTCCCGTGATGAAGCAGAGCTGGTACAGGGTGTTGCCCACCAGCCCGAGGAGGAGCAGGCGGCCCCAGAGGTGCCGGGGCACCGCGCGGGTCGGTTCGGCACGGCCCAGCAGCAGCCAGAGCAGCAGCGATCCCGTGGCAAAGCGAAGCGCGGTGAAGGCGAGCGGCGGGATCTCGCTGAAGGTGAGCTTGGAGACGGCGTAGTTCCCGCCCCAGAAGAGCACGACCAGCAGCATGCCGGCGTGGGGTGAGGGAAGGCGGCGCATGCGGAAGGGTAATCGGGGCCGGACGGACGGGGGCAAGGGGGAGGGGCTATATTCCCCGCCATGAAGCAGTCACGCATCCGGAATTTCTGCATCGTCGCGCATATCGACCATGGCAAGAGCACCCTGGCCGACCGGCTGATCGAGGCCACCGGCGCGGTCGAGAAGCGCCTCATGCGCGAGCAGCTCCTCGACACCATGGATCTCGAGCGCGAGCGCGGAATCACGATCAAGCTGAACGCCGTGCGCATGAGCTACCAGTCGCGCGACGGGCAGGAGTACGAGCTGAACCTGATCGACACGCCGGGCCACGTGGACTTCACCTACGAAGTCTCCCGCTCCCTGGCGGCCTGCGAAGGGGCGATCCTCGTGGTCGACGCCAGCCAGGGGGTCCAGGCCCAGACGCTGTCGAACCTGTTTCTGGCGATGGATGCCGGGCTCGAGATCATCCCGGTCCTGAACAAGATCGATCTGCCGGGCGCCGAGCCCGAGCGGCGCGCCAAGGAGATCATGGACCTGATCGGGTCGCGGCGCGAGGAAATCCTGTCGGTCTCGGCCAAGGAGGGCACCGGCGTGCCCGACCTGCTGGAGGCGGTGGTGAAGCGGGTCCCGATGCCGCGGGGCAATCCCGAGGCCCCGCTCCGGGCGCTGATCTTCGATTCCTATTTCGACCGCTACCGCGGTGCCATTCCCAGCATCCGGGTGGTGGACGGGACACTCCGCAAGGGCATGGAAATCGCCTTTGGCGCGCACCCCGACGACGTCTATACCGTCGACGAGGTGGGCTACCTCCAGCTTGGCCAGCGCCCCACCGGCGTGCTGGAGGCGGGCGAGGTCGGCTACGTCGTCGCGAATACCCGCACCGTCGGCGACACCCGGGCGGGCGATACCATTCTCGACGCCAATGAGCGGGCGAGCGCACTGCTGCCCGGCTACCGCGACGTGAAGCCCATGGTGTTCGCCGGTCTCTACCCGACCGACAGCGAGCAGTACGAGCCGCTGCGCGACGCGCTGGCCAAGCTCAAGCTCAACGACGCCAGCCTCCAGTACGAGCCGGAGACGTCGACCGCCCTCGGCTTCGGCTTCCGCTGCGGCTTCCTGGGGCTGCTGCACATGGAGATCGTGGCCGAGCGGCTGCAGCGCGAGTTCAACCTCGACCTCATCACCACGGTCCCCACGGTGGAGTACTACGTCTACCTCACCGACGGGACCATGACGCTGCTCGAGAATCCGACCAAGCTTCCCGATCCCGCAACAATCTCGAAGATCGAGGAGCCGTACGTGAAGGCGCGCATCATGACGCCGGTCGAGTACATCGGCGGCATCATGAAGCTGGGCACCGATCGTCGCGGCATCTATCACGGCATGAAGTACCTCGACACCAGCCGGGTCGAATTCGACTTCGACTTCCCGCTCGGGGAGATCGTGCTCGACTTCTACGACAAGCTGAAGGGGATCTCCCGCGGCTATGCGGCGATGGACTACGAGCTGGCGGGTTACCGGGAATCGGACCTGGTGCGCCTCGACATGCTCATCAACGGCGAAACCGTCGACGCCTTCAGCGTCATCATCCACAAGGACAAGGCCTACGAGTTCGGGCGGAAGATCTCGGAGAAGCTCAAGGAGCTGATCCCGCGGCAGCTCTTTGTGGTCGCGATTCAGGCGGCGATCGGCAACAAGATCATCGCCCGCGAGACCATTTCGGCACTGCGCAAGGACGTGCTGGCCAAGTGCTACGGCGGTGACATCACCCGCAAGCGGAAGCTCCTCGAGAAGCAGAAAGAGGGCAAGAAGCGGATGAAGCAGCTCGGCCAGGTGGAGATTCCGCAGGAAGCCTTCCTGGCGGTGCTGCAGGTCGACTGACAGCGAGTTCCGGGTGCCGAGAACCGGGTTCGATCGGGAGCGAGGGGAGATGGTCAGCGAGTCAGGACACAAGGCCACCTCACTCGGAATCGGGAACTCGAACCTTGGAACTCTCGTCATCCAGACCGCCCACCTGGGCGACGTCGTCCTCACACTTCCGCTGATCCAGCGGCTGGCGGATCGGCACGGCCCAGTCGACGTCGTGACCACACCCGCGGCACTCCCGCTGGTCGAGACCCATCCGGCAGTCCATCGCGTGATCCCGTTCGACAAGCATGGCGCCGACAAAGGCCTCGGTGGCCTGCTCCGGGTTGGGCGCGCGCTCCGCCCGGCCGGCTACGCCCGCGCCTTCCTGCCCCACGGTTCGCTGCGTTCGGCGGCGCTGGCCTGGCTGGCGGGCGCGGCGGAGCGCATCGGCTTCGAAGGGGCGCCGGGCGCCATCGCCTGCACCGCACGCGTGAGGCGACCGGCAGCAGGTCACATGAGCACGCGACTGGCCGCCCTCGCGGGTACCGGGGCGCCACCTTCGGCACCGTGGCTCGTGCTCACCGCGCCGGACCGGACCCGCGCGGAGGACTGGCTCAGTGCGCGGGGGCTGGTCGAGCCGTTCATCGCGCTCGCACCAGGATCGCGGTGGGGCACCAAGCGCTGGCCGTACTTCCCGGACCTGGCGTCGGTACTCGAGGTTCCGGCCGTGGTGCTGGGCGGGCCGGAGGATGCGGAGCTCGGCACGGCCGTCGTACGCGCCGCGCCGGGCCGGGTGCGAGACGCGGTGGGCGCGCTCACCCTGCGCGAGTCGGCCGCGGTGATCGAGCGCTCGGTGCTGCTGGTGACCAACGACTCCGTCGCGCTGCACCTCGCCACCGCGCTGGGCCGACCCGTGGTCGCCATCTTCGGCCCGACGGTCACCCGCTTCGGTTTCGGCCCGATCGGCGTCGAGGACCAGGTGATCGAGCAGACCGGCCTGCCCTGCCGCCCCTGTTCGCCCCACGGGCCGATGACCTGTCCCCTCGGCCACCACCGCTGCATGCGGGAGCTGCAGGTGGCTCGTGTCCTCGAGGCGATTCACGCCCGGTTGCGGGGCGCCGCCACCTCGTGAGGCGCGGGCAGCCGAAGCGCTGGCGGGACGGCGGGCACCGGCCCGCAGAGTGGAGAGATTGGCGCACTCATCCTATCATTCCCCCATTCCCTGACCTGATCTCCCCGGCCCCGCCCCGCCATGCGCACAATCGTCGGCATCGATCTCGGAGGCACCAACATCGTCTGCGGCTGCGTGGCCGAGGACGGGTCGTCCATTCACGGGGTGGTCAGCGTACCGACCGGCGCGGAGCAGGGCCCCGACGCCGTGGTGCAGCGGATCATTGCGGCCGCCAAGCAGAGTATCGCGGAGAGCCGCGTTGAGGTGCCCGATCTGGAGGTCATCGGCGCCGGAGTCGGCGCACCGGGACCGCTCGACACCCGGTCCGGGGTCGTGCTGCTCACGCCGAACCTCGGCTGGGTCAACATGCCGCTCCGGCAGCGGTTGCAGGACGGACTGGGACTGCGCGCGGCGCTCGACAACGACGCCAACTGCGCCGTGCTGGGTGAGTGGTGGCGCGGCGCGGCGCGCGGCACCCGGAACACGATCGGCCTGACCATCGGGACGGGCATCGGCGGCGGGATCATCATCGATGGCCGCCTCTACCACGGCGCGTCCGACATCGCCGGCGAGTTCGGACACATCACCATCGATGCCAACGGCCGGCGCTGCAAGTGCGGCAACTACGGCTGCATCGAGGCGTACGCCAGCGGGCCGAACATCGCGCTGCGCGCGGTGGAGGCGCTGGAGAGCGGCGCCGAATCGAGCCTCCCTTCGTATGTCGGCGGCGAACTGAGCAAGATCACCGCCCAGACCGTCTACAAGGCGGCCCAGGCCGGCGACGAACTCGCGCTCGAGGTGGTCCGCGACACCGCCAAGTTTCTCGGTGCTGCCATCGGCGGTCTCATCAACATCTTCAATCCCGAGGCGGTGGTCATCGTGGGCGGAGTGACGCTCGCGGGCGACAGCCTGTTCGGCCCGCTCCGCCGCGAGGTCTCGCGCCGCGCCTTCAAGCCGGCGGTGCAGGTCTGCCGAATCGTGCCCGGGGAGCTCACGGGGGTCGCGGGGGTCTATGGCGCCGCGCGGGCCTACGTCGAGCAGGTGGAGGCGGGGATCATTTGAAGGTCGGCATCCTCGGCTCGCTGGTCTGGGACGTGATCCATGGCCGTGATCCCGCCACCGCTCCGGTCGAGGAGTGGGGTGGAATCGCGTACGCCCTCGGCGGCTTCGACGCCGCACTGCCGCCCTCATGGGAGCTGGTTCCGCTGATCAAGGTGGGCAGCGACCTTCGCGACGAGGCGGCCGAGCTGCTCGCCGGGCTGCAGCGGCTGGTGCCCGGAGGCCGCTGCGTCGAGGTGCCCGTCCCGAACAACCGGGTCACCCTGCGCTACCAGTCGGGGGACCGCCGCACCGAGCGGATGAGCGGCGGCGTCCCGGGCTGGACCTGGGCGGAGCTGGGCCCGATGGTCCGCGACCTCGACGCGATCTACCTGAATTTCATCTCCGGATTCGAGCTCGAACTCGGCACCGCCCAGGCGCTCCGGCAGGCCTTCACCGGACCGATCTACGCCGACATGCACAGCCTGCTCTTCGGCATGCCGCAGGATGGGATCCGGGTGCTGCGGCCGCTGACCGATCCGGCGGCGTGGCTCGCCTGCTTCGACGTCGTGCAGATGAACGAGGACGAAATGGCCCAGTTCGCGGCCGACCCGATGGCGCTCGCCGCGCAGGCGATGGCTGCCGGGGTGAGTCTCCTGGTGGTCACCCTGGGGCCCCGGGGCGCGGTCTATTTCGCCGCGCCGGAATTCGACGGACTCGGCCGACGCCGACAGGACGGCTCGGCGGTCCGCACCGCGCTGGTCCCGGCGCCCCAGGTCGACGCCCTGGATCCCACCGGGTGTGGCGATGTCTTCGGTGCGGTGCTCTGCGCCAACCTGCTGGCGGGCCGCTCGCCGGAGGCCGCGATCGCGGAGGCGAACCAGCTGGCGGCGCGCAATGCGTCGCTGCGCGGCGCCACCCGACTCGGTCGGCTGCTGCGGGGCGAGCTGGTCACCTCGGGAGAAGGCGCGTGAGCCGGGTGGTGGAGGTGCCGGCGTCGTTCGACGACCGGAGCTTCGAGCAGTTCGCCCAGTCGTTTTCGGCGGGGCCTCCGACCGACCGGATCCTGTTCGATGCCCGCGGCGCCCAGTGGGCGTCCCCATTCGGGCTGGTGGGGATGCTCGCCGCGGCGCAGGCGGTCCGCGAGGCGGGAGGGCCGGTGCCCGGCTTCACGGTCCCGGTCTCGGAGGATGTACGCCGCTACTGGGCGCGGACCGGGTTCTTCGGACACCTGGCCGAGATGGTGGAGCTCCACGGCAAGGTGCCGAAACTCAAGCCGGACGCCCACTCCGACGTGCTCCTCGATGTCACCCCGGTTCGCGCGTCGGAGGACGTGCACGCCGTGGTCGGCAAGATCCAGGAAGGTGCTGCGCGGATCCTGCATGGCGAACTGGGGCTCGAGGCCAAGGCGACGATGGGATTCGCCATGGCACTTTCGGAGGCGTGCCAGAATATTGTAGAGCACGCCGGCACCGGCGGGTGGGTTTCGGTCCATGCGTATAGCTTCCGCAAGCGGCTCGGCCGACGGGTCGTGGTTATCGCGGTGGGTGACTCCGGGGTCGGCTTCCGGCGCTCGCTCGAGGCGACGCAGGCCCGCCGCTTCGGAGATCGCTGGGGTGACGGCGCCGCGCTGGAGGCGGCGGTCATCCAGAATGTCAGCCGCTTCCGCGATCCGGGCCGCGGCCAGGGCATCGCAGGCATCAAGCGGTATCTCTCCCGCTGGCAGGGCAAGTTCAGCATCCGCAGCGGCACGGCGCGCATCGTCATCGTCCCGCCCTGGGACGACGACGCGCCGATGACGGAACACCTCGCCCCCTTTCCCGGGGCACAGGTCCAGATCGTAATTCCCGCCCAGGAGGGCACCAGCGGATGAGACAGACGATCCGGGTCGAGCGGCTGCTGCGCGAATCGGTCCAGACGCCGTACTGCGACCTGGTCACCCGTTCGACCGGACGGGCGGTCCGGACCAGCATCCAGCAGGCGCTGGTCGCCGACGGCGGAGACGGCACGGTCGTGACGATGCTCGACTTCTCCGACGTCGGGCTGGTGGACTTCAGCTGCGCCGATGAGATCATTGCCAAGCTGCTGCTCGATCCACCGGGGGAGACCTACCTGGTGCTGCAGGGGCTGCGCGAGGAGCAGCTGGAGGCGATCGAACACGTGCTCGAGCATCACGACCTCGCCGCCCTGGTCTGCGACACTCCCGCCGGCGCCGCCCGGCCCGTAGGTCGGGTGAGTCCCGACCTTCGCACGGCATTTTTCACGCTGCAGGCGGAGGGCCCCGCGACCATTGCGGCGCTGGCCGCCCGGATCGGGTGGAGCGTGGAGCGTACCGCGGATACCCTCGACAGCCTGGCCCGGCTGCGGCTGGTCCGGGACGACGCCGGCTGCTACGCGCTGCCGTACACCGCCGCATGAAGAAGAAGCCCGGGCTCTCCACCCTCGCCATCCACGGCCAGCCCGTGCGGCGAGGCGACTGGGAACCGGTCGTCCCCCCCATCTACCAGAGCAGCACCTTCACCAATCCCGTCGGCTCCGACGAGACGGTGATGTACAGCCGCTACGGCAATAATCCCAACCAGACCAGCCTCGCCGCGAAGTACGCGCTGCTCGAGGGGGCGGAATCCGCCATCTTCGTCGCCAGCGGCATGGCCGCGACGGCGCTGGCGCATCTTGCCGTGCTCCGCCCGGGAGATCACCTGGTCTCGAGCAGCTGGATCTACGGCGGCACCCGCCGGCTCTTCGAGGAGGAGTTCGGGCGGCTGGGCATCGACGTCACCTTCGTCCAGCCCGACCAGCCCCGGCTGTGGCGCCGCTCGGTCCGCAAGAGCACCCGGGCGGTGTTCGTCGAGACGCCGACCAATCCCAACATGCGGATCCTGGACCTGACCCCGATGGCGCAGATCGCCCGCGACGGCGGGTTCGCGCTGCTGGTCGACGCCACCTTCGCCAGCCCGATCAACTACCGCCCGCTGGAGCATGCGGCGGATATCGTCATCACCAGCGCCACCAAGTATCTGAACGGTCACAGCGACGTGATCGGTGGGGCGGTCGCCGGGTCCGCCTCGGTCATCGAGGAAGTGACCCGGCTGATGTGTCTGTGGGGCCAGTCGATCGATCCCCACGCCGCCTGGCTCATCGACCGCGGCATGCGGACCCTGGGGGTCCGGATGGAGCGCCACAACGCCAACGGGCTCGCGGTGGCCGAGTGGGCGGAGACGCGCGAGGGAATCCAGGCGGTGCACTACCCCGGGCTCCCGAGTCATCCCGATCACGAATTCGCCGCCCGGGTACTGGGCGGCTTCGGCGGGATGGTGGGCCTCGAGCTCAAGGGCGGGGCGCGCGGCGCGGAGCGATTCCTGAAGAAGCTCAAGCTCATCACCCACGCGCCCAGCCTGGCGGGGGTGGAGAGCCTGGTGTCGGAACCCCGCCTGACCAGCCACACCCGGCTCACCGAGGAGCAGCGGAACCGGCAGGGCATCCCCGACGGTTTCGTGCGACTCTCCTGCGGGATCGAGGACGCGGCGGACATCATCGCGGATCTGGACCAGGCGCTGGGGTAGAGGCGAAACCGGAGCTCCATCCCTGGCCCGCACTGCCACATCGCGTCCGGGCACAGCCGCCGCCCTCGCTTTACTCCCCTGTCCGCCAATCCTATCTTCCCCCCGTGATACGCTTCTCGCACGTCTTCAAGGACTATCCCAAGGGCGCCGCCCTCAAGAACGTCTCCCTCCATATCGCGAAGGGCGAGTTCGTGTTCCTCACCGGTCACTCCGGTGCGGGCAAGTCCACGATTCTCAAGATGCTGTACGGAGACCTCCGGCCCACCAGCGGGGACGTGCGGATTTCGGGCTTCAACATCGGGGAGCTGGCCGCGAGCGACGTGCCCCGGCTCCGGCGCCGACTGGGGGTCGTCTTCCAGGATTTTCGCCTGCTGGACGACCGCACGGCGGAGGAGAACGTCGCCTTTGCGCTGGAGGTGACCGGCGCGCGCCGCGACAGCATCCCCCCGAAGGTGATGCGGGTGCTCACCCAGGTGGGGCTGGCCGCCAAGGCGCAGGCCTATCCGCAGGAACTCTCCGGCGGCGAGCAGCAGCGGGTGGCGATCGCGCGCGCGCTGGTCAACGATCCCACGATTCTCATCGCCGACGAGCCCACCGGCAATCTCGACGAGCGGGCCACCCGGGGGGTGTTCCAGCTGATCCGGGAGATCAACGCCGGCGGCACCGCCGTGATCATGGCGACCCATGACCTCGACCTGGTCAAGCAGACGACCTATCGCACCATCGAGCTCCGCGACGGCACCGTGGTCTTCGACAGCGGCGAGGATGACGGGAGCGAAGAAGCCGAATGAGACTGCTCTTTCGCGAGGCGCTTTCCGCCTTCCGCCGCGCCCCGCTGCTCTCGGCCCTCTCGATCACCACGATCGCCTTCTCGCTGTACGCGGTGGGACTGTTCGGGCTCGCGGCCGTCAATCTCCGCGAGGCGCTCCGCACGGTGGAGCAGCGGGTCGAGGTGGTGGCCTACCTGCTGCACGGCACGCCGCCGGAGACCATCGCCCAGGCCTCCGAGGACATCAGCGCCTTTCCCGAGGTGGCGCGGGTCGGTTTCGTCAGCGAGGACGAGGCACTGAAGCGGGCCCGGCTCGAGCTGGTGGAGTTCCGCGACGCCTACCGCGATCTGAGTGTCAATCCGCTGCAGGCCTCGCTCGAGATCCAGCTCAAGGATGGCTACCGCGATGCCGAGCATACGGCGGCAGTGGCCGAGCGACTCAAGGGCTACGGCTTCATCGACGACGTGCGCTATGGCCGGGAGTGGATCGAGAAGCTGGACCGGCTGCGCAACATCGCCGGCATCGTCGGGCTGGCGATCGGCGCCGCCTTTGCCGCGGTTGCGGTGGTGATCATCGGGGTCACCATCCGGATCACAGTGCTCCAGCGGGCCCGGGAGATCGCCATCATGCGCCTGGTGGGCGCCACCAACGGTTTCATCCGCGGGCCCTTCCTCCTCGAGGGGATGCTGAAGGGGCTGCTCGGCGGGGTGCTCGCGGTCGGGCTTTGTTACGGCACCTATCTACTGTTCCGCGGCCAGTCCGAACTCGCCACCTCCGGCATCGTCTTCCTCCGGCCGGTGCACGTCGGGCTGGGCGTGGTCTTCGGTGTCTTCATCGGCCTCGCCGGCAGTCTGGTCAGCGTCGGCCGCCACCTCAGGAATGTCTGAGATGGGCGGGGACAGCGGCAGGCGGGAAACGGGAAACGGGCGGGATACTGCGGTGCGTCGCCCTTCCCGTTTCCCTCGGTTCTTTCTCCTCGTATCCCTGCTCGCACTCCTCGCCGGCGCGCCGGCCCATCTGGCCGGCCAGAACGACCTCGACGAATCCCGCCGCCGCCTCGAGGAGGTGCGCCGCGAGCGCGAACGGCTGGAGCAGGAGCGGATCCGGCTGCAGAGCCAGGTCCACGATCTCGGCGAGGAGCTCGACAACATCGAGCGGCAGCGGCTGAGCACCAATCGCATCGTCAACGAGCTGGAGACGCAGATCGGTGGGCTGAACAGCCACGTCGACCGCGCCAGCGCGGACCTGGCCCTCGCGCAGGACAATCTCGCCGAGAAGCGGGCGGTGCTGGAGCGGCGCCTGGCCGAGATCTACAAGCGCGGGCGGCTGTACACCTTCGAAGTGCTGGTCGCGGCGCAATCGTTCGGCGACCTGCTCTCCCGGTACAAGTACCTCTACCTGCAGTCGCGTCAGGACAAGGCGCTGGTGGGTGACGTCGAGAAGCTCAAGAGCCAGGTCGAGCGCCGTCGGGGAGAGATCCTGCAGGTCAAATCCCAGCTCGACCGCAGCAAGGACGAGCGCGAGGCCGAGCTGCAGCGCTACGCCCGGCTCGCGGACGAGAGCGCCAGCCGGCTGCGGGAGACCCGGCGTACCGCCCGCACCAACGAGCAGCAGCTCTCGGCGCTGCAGCGGGACGAGGCCAGGCTGAACGACCTGCTCGCCGAACTCGAACGGGCCCGACGCAGCACGCCGCGGGCGTCCGGAGCGACTACCCCGGCGACGCTTTCGACCGCCGACATCGGCAAGCTCGACTGGCCGGTGGACGGCCAGATACTCTACAACTTCGGCCGCGAGCAGCTCGCCTCCGGGGCGGTCATCAAGCGCAACGGCATCGGCATCGGCGCGCCGGTCGGGACGCCGGTGAAGGCCGTGGAGTCCGGCACGGTGGAGCGGCTGCAGAACATGGGGACCTACGGGCTCGCCCTGATTCTCTACCACGGCGATGGCTACCGCTCTCTCTACATGCACCTCGACGAGGCCAAAGTGGCCCTCGGCACGAAGGTGACGAAGGGGCAGATCATCGGGACGGTCGGCGGGGAGAACAGCGACGAGGGATCCCAGCTCTACTTCGAGATTCGCGGCGAGGGCGGGATCCCCCTGGATCCTGCCGACTGGCTCAAGCGGCGCCGTTAGGCCGCGACGGTATCCGCGGTGCCGATGCGGGTGTCGGTCTGCGCCTTGCCACGGAGCAACGCCGCCTCGACCAGGGCGAAGAGATCCTGGGTCTCGGTGGCGGCGGGATGCGGAAAGGTCACGACCCCGGCCGAGAGGGTCGGCCGGTCCTCGGCCCGGAGATCGGGGAACTCGTGCCGCTCGATTCGCGCGCGGACCCGGCCGATGGAGGCGCGGGCACCCGTGAGATCGGTCTCGGGGAGAACCAGGGCGAATTCGTCTCCGCCATAGCGGCTCACGAAATCCGGCGCCCGCACCTCCTTGAGCAGCAGCCCGCCAAGCTCGGCCATCACCCGGTCACCGACCACGTTGCCGAAGCGCTCGTTGTAGCCGCGCAGACTGTCCACGTCGAGCAGGACGAGACTGAAGGTGAGGGCGTACCGGCGGGCCCGCTGGAACTCCTCCTGGATCCGCCGGTCGAGGGCATCGAGATTGCCGCAGCCGGTCAGCATGTCGGTCGCGAGGGCGCTCGCCTGCCGGCGGGCCACGCCGGCCCGGCGTTCTTCGTTCTCCAGCATGCGGGCGGCGGCGCGGAGCAGCCGCTCGGCGAAGCCGAGCTGGTCCTGGGTCAGCGGCGGATCCTCTCGGCGGGTCCGGAGGAGGAAGACCCCGGCCGGTTTGCCGTGCAGATTCACCGGGATGACGGCGACGCTGCGGACGTCGGCACTCACCCCGAGTTCCTTCCAGAGGGGACGGATCTCGTCGAAGAAGAGATGCGCCTCAAGGTCGGGGATGAACACGGTCCGTTCGGTGCGCAGCGCCTCGCGAACCTCGGGGTAGCGATACAGGTCGACGCGGAGATCGCGGGTCGCGGGCTTCTCGCATACCGCCACCACCCGGCCGTATCGTTCCCACGGCGAGGCCAACAGGAAGGAACAGCGGGGCAGCTCGAGGGCGAGACCGACCCGTCGTACCAGTGTTTCGACGATGGCGTCGGAGCGCAGGGACGCGGACAACTCCTCGAGGATGTCGAACATGAGCTCCTGGCGCCACGCCGCCACGCCACCGGCGCTGGCCACCGGCGCCCGTCGCAACCGGGCAGCCACCCGGGCGGTGAGTTCGGCGAGATTCACCGGAGCGGCGATCGCATCGTCGGCGCCCATCGCGAGCGCCTTGTAGGCGCCGTCCGGATCGCGTTCCGCGAGCACCACGAGGCGGGGGATCGTGCCCCAGGCTTCGCCGCTCAGCGCCGCGAGCGCCTTCTCCAGTTGCGGATCGGCCCGCGGTGCGGTCACGAGGATGAGGTCGGGGGGCGCCGCGGGGGGGTAGTCGACCTCGGTGCCCTCGGACTCGAGCAACTGGTAGCCACCGCGCGCCAAGGCGCGCTCGAGCCCGTCAGGGCGCGAAGCGACATCGCCGAGGAGCAGGATCCGGCGCGGAGGCGGCGTGTCAGTCAAGATGAATTGGATTTCAGCGTGGCGGCCGGGAACGTATCCGCTCGCGCCGCCCTGTCAAGGAAACCAGGCCCTGCGATGAAACAGCCCTCCCGGCCAGCCGACGAGATGCTCGGCGCCCACGTGTCGACCCAGGGTGGGGTGGACACCGCGCCTGGGCGCGCCGAAGCCATCGGCGCGACGGCGCTCCAGCTCTTCACCAAGACACCGAACCAGTGGCGAGAGCCGGCGATCGACGCCGAAACGCGCGCGCGATTCGTGGAGGAGATGGAACGGACAGGAATGCGGGCCGCAGTGGCGCACGATTCGTACCTGATCAATCTCGCATCCCCCGATCCCGCTCTAAGTACTCGCTCCGTCAAGTCTTTCATCGCGGAACTCGAGCGCTGCGAGGCCCTCGGCATTCCCTACGTAGTGTCGCATCCGGGCAACTATATCGAGGATCGGCGCCGCGGTTTGGAGAGCAACGCGGCCAACTACGCCCGATGCCTCGATCAGGTTCCGGGACGCACGATGGTCCTCCTCGAGACCACCGCAGGGACCGGCACTGCACTCGGCAGCACCTTCGAGGAGCTCGCGGAGTTGCGCACCCTCATCCCCGAACCGCACCGGAGCCGGGTGGGATTCTGCGCCGACACCTGCCATCTCTTTTCCGCCGGCTACGACCTGCTCAACGACTACGATGGCGTGTGGGAACGGTGGGAGCGCGTCATCGGCTTCTCCCACCTGCGCTGCCTGCATCTGAACGACTCCAAGACGCCGTTCGACTCCCGCCGCGATCGCCATGAACTGATCGCCGAAGGCAGCCTCGGCGCCGATCCTTTCCGCCGCATCATGACCGACCCACGGCTCGGACGTGTGATCAAGATCCTGGAAACCCCGAAGGGCGACGACATGGTCACCCTGGACCGGAAGATGCTCCGTCGGCTGCGTGCGTACGCCCGCGGCGCGAAGCGTCCCCCTTCCCGACCTGGCAAATCAGGGACTACCCGCTGAACCGCATGCAGACGATCTCCACTCCGCCCGAGGCGACCCGCCGATGAGGCGACTGCTCCGCCTCGCCGGCCTCGGGCTCCTGGTGGCCGCAGCGGCCGCCGGCTGCGGGGACAGCACCTCGCCGCCCTCCGGGGTGCCGTACGACTGGCACCTCTACGTGGACTACGACAGCGTCGGACCACGGGTCGACACGCTGACCTTTCACTGGCCCGGCTCGGCCCTGCCCGTGAAGATCTGGGTCGAAGATCAGTACAGCATGCCGCTCAGGGTCCAGGAGGCGATCACTCTGTGGCACACCGCTCTGGGGGTGGGGGAGTGGAACGCCGTGCTCGTCTCCGATTCCCTGACCGCCGACCTGATCGTGCGCACCATTCCGCCGGTCGGCTTCCCCGCGCCCCCGCGGGGCCAGGCGCGCCTGGTGACCTCCTGCCAGGGCGCGACCGATGTGCAGACCGGCGCGACCCGGTTCGAGCTGCAGCTGCCGATGCACGCGTATGTGTACCCGAACCTGCCCAACGCCCCCGACATCACCGCCTGCCTCCGCACCACGGCGGCGCACGAACTGGGGCACACCCTCGGCCTCTTCCAGCACTCGGCCGACTCGCTCGACCTGATGTACCCCATCCCCACCGCGAGCGACCTGAGCGGAAACGACATCGCCACCGCGAGGCGGCTCTATCACACGGCGAGCGATATCCTGCCGGTCCACCCGTGATTGTCCCGGTCGGCGCAGCCCGCCGCAGCTGAATAATCATTCAGCGGAAATTCACCCGTTGCCTCCCGTCCGCCTGCTGCTGACATTCCCTGTCTCAGTTTGAAGGGCAGGGCCCGTCGGGGCCGCCCCCTCGCCACCAGACGGAGTCGCACGCAATGACCGCCACCGCCAAGCCGCGGGCGCTCGCTCTCAATTGTCCCTCCTGGGTTACCAACGAACGAGTCAAGAGCTGGGTCGCGGAAATCGCCGCGCTCACTCAGCCGGACCGGATCCACTGGTGCGACGGCACCTCGGCCGAGAACGACGCGCTGCTCGAGTTGATGGTCGCGTCGGGCACCCTGAAGCGGCTCAACCCGGCCAAACGCCCCAACAGCTACCTCGCGCTGTCGGATCCCAGCGACGTCGCCCGGGTGGAGGATCGCACCTTCATCTGCAGCCAGCGGCGCCAGGACGCCGGGCCCACCAACAACTGGGTCGATCCGCGCGAGATGCGCGGCACCCTGCGCCGGATCTTCGCCGGCTCGATGCGCGGCCGCACCATGTACGTCGTGCCCTTCAGCATGGGCCCGCTGGGTTCCCCCCTCGCCCACATCGGCGTGGAGCTCACCGATTCGCCCTACGTCGTGGTCAACATGCGGATCATGACCCGCATGGGTCGGGGCGCGCTCGATGCGCTGGGCGGCGGAGAGTTCGTGCCCTGCGTGCACTCCGTCGGGCATCCGCTCGGTCCCACCGACAAGGACGTTCCCTGGCCCTGCAACCGCGAGGAGAAGTACATCGTCCACTTCCCCGAGGAGCGGAGCATCTGGTCCTACGGCTCCGGCTACGGCGGCAACGCCCTCCTCGGGAAGAAGTGCTTCGCCTTGCGCATCGCCTCCGTCATGGCGCGCGACGAAGGGTGGATGGCCGAGCACATGCTCATCCTCGGCCTGAAGAGCCCGGAGGGCGAAAAGCGCTACTTCGCCGCCGGCTTCCCCAGCGCCTGCGGCAAGACCAACCTCGCGATGCTGCTCCCCCCGGCGGGATGTGAGCAGTGGACGGTAACCACCGTCGGTGACGACATCGCCTGGATCCGGCCGGGTGCCGATGGCCGGCTGTACGCCATCAACCCCGAGGCCGGCTTCTTCGGCGTGGCACCGGGCACCTCGCTCCAGTCGAATCCGACGGCGATGGCCACCATCAAGGCCAACACCATCTTCACCAACGTGGCTCTCACGCCCGACGGCGACGTCTGGTGGGAAGGGATGACCGAGCACGCCCCCCCGGAGTTGACCGACTGGCAGGGCCAGCCGTGGACACCCGGCTGCGGCCGCAAGGCGGCGCACCCCAACTCCCGCTTCACCGCCCCGGCGTCGCAGTGCCCCTCGATCGATCCCGATTGGGAGAATGCCGAGGGCGTGCCGATCAGCGCGTTCCTCTTCGGCGGCCGGCGCGCTTCGCTCGTGCCGCTGGTGGTGCAGGCGGTGAACTGGAACTTCGGGGTCTACACCGCGGCCACGATCGGCTCGGAGACCACTGCGGCCGCCACCGGTGCCGTCGGCCAGGTGCGGCGTGACCCGATGTCGATGTTGCCTTTCTGCGGCTATCACATGGGCGATTATTTCAACCACTGGCTCCAGCTCGGCCGACAGATCGCCGATCCACCGCGCATCTTCTGCGTCAACTGGTTCCGCAAGGACGCCGACGGCAACTTCATCTGGCCGGGCTACAGCCAGAACCTCCGGGTACTGAAGTGGATCTTCAACCGCACCCGCGGCCGGGCCGGCGCCACCGAGAGCCCGCTCGGCTGGATGCCACGCTACGAGGACCTCGACTGGAAGGGGCTGGAGGACTTCGGCCCCGAGACCTTCCGCGACCTGATGTCGGTGCCGCGTGAAGCCTGGAAGGCCGAGGTGCTGTCGCACCAGGAGTTGTTCGAACGGCTGTACGACCGGATTCCCAAGGAGTTCATACTCATGCGCGAGCTGGTGCTCTCCAGCCTCTGGCGATCGGCCGAGGAGTGGAAGCTGGCGCACGAGACGGAAGAAGACTGAGGGGCATGACCGACCTCGAGGTCATCCGCGATCCACTCTGGGACAACATCCGCCTCGACGAGCACGCGGTCCGCGTGCTCGATACGGCCCCGATGCAGCGGTTGCGATACATCCGCCAGCTCGGTCATGCCTTCCTGGTCTACCCCGGTGCCACCCATACCCGGTTCGAGCACGCGCTCGGCGCCTATCACCTGACCCGCCGGGCGCTCGCCGCCCTGGAGGAGCGGGGCGAGCTGGCGCGGGTCCCCGAAGAGGATCGCCTCGCCGGCCGCCTCGCGGCGCTGCTCCACGATATCGGTCACTATCCGTTCTCTCACGCCCTCGAAGAGGCGGGCTTTCCCCATCACGAGATGCTGGGCGTCGCGCGGCTGGCGCGGGAGCCGCTGCGGGAGGAACTCGCCCGGCCGGGCGTACCTGACCTGGCGCTGCGGATCGGACGATTCATCACCGGACAGAGCCCGAGCCCGCTGCAGGGGCTCATCTCCGGCTCCCTCGACCTCGACAAGATCGACTACCTCAGCCGCGATGCGCGGATGTGCGGGGTGCCCTATGGCGCGGTCGACGTGGACCGGCTGCTGGCTTCCCTTACCCTGATCGAGATCGCCCCCGGGCGCTTCCAGCTCGGCGTGCAGGAGAAGGGCATCAGCGCGCTCGAGTCGCTGCTCTTCGCCAAGTACCAGATGTACCGGAATGTCTACTGGCACCACGCCGTCCGGAGCGCCACCTGCATGTTCAAGCGGGCGGTGCGCGCCGCCGTGTCCACCGGGGCGCTCAGCATCGAGACGGTGGGCGACGCGACCGACGACGGGCTGACCGAACGGCTCACGACCGCGGACCCCACTGGGCTGGCGCGGGCTGTCCCCGCCCGCCGGCTCTACAAGCGGGCCATCGACCTCCCCGCGAGCGAGGTCCCCGCGGAGACCGATCCCTGGATCCGCCCCCGGGCCGACCTGCTGGAACAGGTCGAGGATCGGCTCGCCGTCGAGGTCGGCCTGGCGCCGGGAGAGCTGCTCCTCGACTTCCCCAGCAACCCGTCGATGCTCGCCGTGGACCTGCCGCTCCGCACCCGGAGCGGCAGCGTGGAGCGGCTCACGGGCGAAGGACGGGCGGGGCAGTTCGGGTTGCCGCGGGTCGCCGGCGAGCT
This sequence comes from uncultured Gemmatimonadales bacterium, assembly GCA_963825065.1. GTDB lineage: Bacteria > Gemmatimonadota > Gemmatimonadetes > Gemmatimonadales > GWC2-71-9 > JADJOM01. The sequence goes on along the minus strand of CAWGRU010000011.1, from coordinate 43,729 downwards.
CTACAGCAGCGCCCGCCGGTTCCGGGTGTTCACCGCTCACCCGATCACTCACGACCTGCGCGGCGTGAGGGAGCTCATTGCGATGGGACCGGCGGAAATCGCCGAGCGGCTCGGAGAGAACCGGGCCCTGCTCTAACTCGCCCGCCACCTGCTCGTCGGCCGGGAATCCTCCAACCCGATCGCCCTCCGCTGCACCCAGGACCGTGCGCCATTCTCCGCTTCCACGCCACTCTGTCCCGGGCGCGGGGACAGACTGACCCCGCCGGCGCGCTTCATGCCGGCACCGGGCGGCAGCCGCTGCCACCGGGGCCGGCACGAGCTGGACCCGGACCCATCCCTCCAAACTATTCTGCATGAATGGGTTAGTCGCCTGCTGCCAGCGCGGGCGACGGCCGCGGACTGGAGCCGCTCCGTGCGGTCGGAGGTTGGTACGACAGGTGCTTTAGGGGGGGCCAGTGCAACCGGGAAGCTGGGGCTTCCCACCGAGGTCAACCGCCTCGTCTCCCTGTACACCCGAGTAAGGAACAACAAAATGAAGCGCTCGATCACCGCCGCGATCCTCGCCCTGGCCCTGACGACCACTGCCGCCGTCGCGCAGCAGCAGCAGCCCGCCGCCGCCCCGGCCAAGCCGGCCGCGACGACCACCACCCCGGCCAAGTCCGCGGCCCCGAAGAAGGCCCACAAGAAGTCGCACAAGAAGGCCGCCACGGGCACCATGACCAAGACCGATTCCACCGCGAAGCCCAAGAGCTGAGCAGGCCCTCCCACGGCGAGGCCCCGTCACTCTCTCGAGTGACGGGGCCTCGTTGTTTCCGGGACCCCCAAGCCGCTACTCGTGCCGGATGGCGTCGATCGGGGACAGCCGGGAGGCGCGGAGCGCCGGGTAGATGCCGAAGATGAGCCCGACCAGCAGCGCCGCCATGGCTGACACGGCGAGAGTGCTCCAGCTGAAGGCCGCGTAGATCTGCGCGGCAGTGTGCTGGCGGATCACGCCGGTGATGCCGAACGCCGCGGCGAGACCGAGCGCCGCGCCGCAGGCGCTCCCCGCTCCAGAGATCGCGATCGACTCCGCCAGGAACTGCGCCAGCACGTCGCTGCGTCGCGCCCCGATGGCCTTTCGGATTCCGATCTCGCGGGTTCGTTCGGTCACCGATGACAACAGTACGTTCATGATGCCGATGCCCCCTACCAGGAGCGAGATCCCGGTGATCGCGCCCATCACCAGCTTCATCACCAGGATCCCCTGGGCCGCCTGCTCCACCCGGGCCCGGTTGCTGCTCACCCGCGCGACTCTCTCCCACGCTCCGAAGCGTTCCCGGAGCCACGCCTCCGCCGCGCGCTGCACCTCGGGAACATCCTCGACCGCCCGCGCCTGCAGCACCAGGTTGGGCGCCCGCGGCCGGGGCGTCGGCACCAGCGCGTCCGCGGCTCCCTCGAGGGGCACGTACGCGGCACCGCCGGGCTCGACCGCTGTCGATTGCAGCACCCCGATGATCCGACGCTCCCGCTCCCGCAGCCGGACGGTCTTGCCCACCGCCTGCTCCGCCGGTCCGTCGGAGATTCGCCCGGCGAGTGCGTGACTGAGCACCACCACCGGCGCGTTCGCCGCCGCCTCGGCGACCGTGAAGTAGCGCCCTGCGGCGAACTGCAGTCCCACCAGCGCCGGCGTCGTCGGCAGCGTCGCCGCGACGGTGACCTCCTCGCGGATTCCGCCCGATCCCGTGATCGGCGAGCGGCCCGCGAGGTTGAGCTGGGCACCCCGCACCGCCGGAATGCGCGCCACGAGCGAGTCGGCATCCGCCCGCGTGAAGACCGGATAGCTGTCGAGTGGAAAGGTCTGGTCGTCGACTGACACCGTGGTCCGCGACTGGACGACGACCGACTGAAGGTCCGTGGTGCGTTCGATCTGCTGGCGGCCGAACCGCTCCACACCGTCACCCAGCGCGAGCACCGCGACCAGCGAGGCCGCGCCGATCACGATGCCCAGCATGGAGAGCGCGGTCCGCAACGGATGCGCCCGGAGCGTCTCCAGGCCGATGGCGATGGGGGCGAACGACCGGTTTGGCATGGGGGGATGACGGGAAGGCGCCGGACCATGTTTCAGCCTGGTGCGCGGCGGGGAGCCAGGGGGTCCCTGGCTCCGAAACGGCGATCAGCTCCGCGGTGTAGCCGGGACCCCCGGCGAGGTCACTTCGGCGGGGATCTCCGGCTCGATCCGGATGATGATCGCAGTGATGTTGTCGAGACCGCCGCGCCGGTTGGCCTCGTTGATCAGCTTGTCCACCCACTGCTGAGGTCCGCCTTCGCTGCGGAGGATCGAAGCGAGATGCTCGTCCTCGAGCATTCCGGTGAGCCCGTCGGAGGCGAGCAGCAGCACGTCGCCAGGCCGCAGGTGCCCGAAGTACAGATCCGGAACGACCTCGGCGTTCGCCCCGATGCACCGGGTGATGACGTTGCTGTATGGGTGCACCCGCGCCTGCTCCGGCGTCAGCAGCCCGAGGTCCACCTGTTCCTGCACGTAGGAGTGATCCTTGGTGACCTGCAGGAAGTGATCCTCCCGCAGCAGATAGGCGCGGCTGTCCCCCACCTGGCCCAGAATGTAGCGCTGCGGCAGCAGGATGAGCGCCGTCGTGGTGGTGCCCATGCCGCGCTTGTCGTGCTCGGTCAGCGTCCGGTCGAAGATCGAGGCGTTGGCCTCGATGATCGCATGCCGCATCCGCTCGCCGGCCTGCTCGTCGGTCAGGCCGCGGAGGGTGCCGAGCTCGCGCGAGACGATCCTGACCGCCATCTCGCTCGCGACCTCTCCCGCCGCGTGCCCGCCCATGCCGTCCGCCACGATGAAGACGCCACGGTCGGCCAGCATGAGATAATTATCCTCGTTCCCGGACCGGACGATGCCGGTATCGGTACGGGCCGCGCAGGAGAATCGCACGGGAGTCCGGTTACCTCAGGAGCAGGATGGCCGCAACCACCCCGAGAATGACGATTGCCGCCGCAGGGATGATCCACTTGGGGAATCCCGGCGGAGGCGGCGAGCTGATGACCACCGGCGGTCGCCGCGGGGATGACCGATGTAGAGCGGGTTCGGCCCCGGGCTGCATCGGTATCCTGGGTTCGAATGGCGGCGGCGCGGCGGGCGGCGCCACGGGCGGTACGACGACCGGCGGCGCGCCCGCCTTCGGCGACACCACCGATTCCGGAATTGGCGCGGACGACGGCACAGGGTGCGGGGGGGCGCTCGCCATCGGTGCTGGCGCGGGCGCCGGCGGTGGCGTGGGCGGCATGGCGCCGGGCCGGACCGCCCCCATCACCTTGGTGCCCGAGCCGCTCGCAGTGCCCAGGTGGTCGTCGGTGGGCTCGAACATCACCGAGACCTCGCCGAAGCGCACCACCGCGCCCGGGCCGAGCGGGGCCTCGCCCGCGACCCGCTCGCCGTCTACCCAGGTACCGTTGGTGGATTCGGTGTCGAAGAGGACCCAGACTCCTTCACGTCGCTGCAGCTTCGCGTGAGCACTGCTCACACTGTCGTCCGGGATGACCAGATCGTTGTATTCCGCGCGGCCGATATTGACCACCGGCACCCTGACCGGCAGGCGCTGGCCCTTCAGCTGCCCGCTGCGCACCAGGAAGGTCGCCAGCGATACGGTCGGCCCGGAGGAGCGCGCCACCGGCTTGGGAGGGGCGGATGGTGGCGGCACCGGCACGCCGTGCATCGTATGCGACAGCCGTTCGGCAGCGCCGGCGGCCGGTGAGGGCGGCGCCGGCGGAGCGGCGGGAGCCGGCTCAGTCGGCGCGATGGCCAAAGGGGCGGGGGCCGCCGCCGGTGGGGGGGCGTCGGGCGCCCGGTCGGCGTAGAAGCGGAATTCGTGGTCGCCGATCCGGATCACGTCCGCACGGGCCAGGACTCGCTGGGCCTCGATCCGGTCCGCATTGACGAAGGTCCCGTTGGTGCTGCTGTCCACCAGAACGTAGCCCTGCGGCGAGGCGAAGATCTCGGCATGGCGCCGCGAGACGTCCTTGTTTGGGACCACGATGTCGCAGCCCGCCTCCCGCCCGAACACCAGCGGCGCCGAGCCGATCGTGTACTCGCGGCCATCGGTGAGACAGACCAGCCGGCCCCCCGTGGCCGCGGTCGGGGGCTTTGCGCCCCCGCCCTTGCCGGTCGCGGCGACCATCTTGGCCACCTCCGAGGCGCTGACGAACTGGGTGCTCCCGCTCCGCCGGGGATCGTGCACCAGCAGTTCGTGCAGGCCAACCTGGATCTTGTCGCCGTGGAGCACCGGTGCCGGCTCGGCACCCAGCTTGACGCCGTTGAGCAGCACGTCGTTGTCCCCGACCCGGCGTACCGAGACCGACCCGTCTCCGGCACCGACCACCACCGCATGCGCTGCGGCGACGCCCGTGAGCCTGAGTCCGCAGGACGGGTCGTTCCCGACGACAAGTTCCCCCAGGGGGATGGGGGTACGCTGACCGGCGAATTCCAGTTCCATCATCCGCTGCGCCCTCGTATGAACCGGATGGCCAAACGTATCCGGGGCTGTATAACCACGCAAGCGATTTGGGCTTACGCACTCATCGGCTCACGCCGCTCTTGCCCCCGGAGCTGAAGTTGATATAGCCGCTGGTACAGCCCGCCCTGGGCGAGGAGGGAACGGTGAGAGCCCCGTTCCCGGATCTCGCCGTGATGCAGGACCAGGATCTCATCCGCGTGCAGGATGGTGCTGAGACGGTGGGCCACCACCACGCTGGTCCGCCCCCGCATCAGCTCCGCCACGGCATGCTGAATCTGCGCTTCGGCCTCGGCGTCGACCGAACTGGTCGCCTCGTCCAGGACCAGGATCCGGGGGTCCCGCGCCAGGGCCCGCGCAAAGGAGAGCAACTGCCGCTCCCCGACACTCAAGGACCGGCCGCGCTCGCCCAGTACGTGATGAAAGCCCTCGGGAAGTCGGGCGATGAACCGGTCGGCCCCCACCCGCCGGGCAGCGGCCTGCGCCGCCTCGGGCGTAATCGACGCATCCAGCACCAGGTTGCGCAGGATATCCCCGGTGAAGAGAAACAGATCCTGCTGTACGAAGCCGATCAGGCCGCGCAGCTCCGCCGGGTCGAGGTCCCGGATGTCGACCCCGTCCACCGTGATGCGCCCGCGCACCGGGTCGTAGAACCTGAGCAGCAGGCTGATGATCGTGGTCTTCCCCGCCCCGGTGTGCCCCACCAGCGCCAGGGTCTGGCCGGGTCGGGCCGTGAAACTGACCCCCCGGAGGACCCAGTCGCCCCCGTCGCCGCCCCCCGTCTGATACCGGAACCACACGTCCTCGAAGGCGACCTCACCGCGAACCGGTAGAGAGGGACGCACCGGGGCCGGCGAAGTTCTCACCGTTGGCTCGGTGTCGAGCAGCTGGAAGATCCGCTCCGAGGACGCCATCGCGCTCTGCAGCAGATTGTACTTCTCCGAGAGGTCCTGCAGCGGTTGGAAGAACCGGCGGGTCAGCTGGATGAACGCCGCCAGCACGCCCACCGTCAGCGTGCCTCCCATCACCCGCACCCCGCCGTACCAGAGGAGCAGCGCCAGCGCGACGGTGGTGAGGAACTCGACCACCGGGAAGAAGATGGCGTAGATCGTGATCGACCGGAGGTGCGCCTCGAGGTGACCGCGGTTGATCTCGGCGAAGCTCCGCGCTTCCGCCGATTCCCGTCCGAAGAGCTGCACCACCCGGACCCCGGAGAGCTGCTCCTGGAGATAGGCGTTCAGCCGCGCGAGCCGGGTGCGGATGTCGCGGAACGAGGTGCGCACGTGACGCCGGAAGATGGCCGCGACCCCGATCATGACTGGAATCACCGCGAAGGCGACCAGCGCCAGCCGCCAGTCCACGACCAGCATCATGGTCACGATCGCGATGATCGTGAACACGTCGCCGAACACGGTCACCACCCCCGAGGAGAACAGCTCGTTGAGCGTCTCCACATCGGACGTGACCCGGGTCATCAGCCGCCCGACCGGGTGCCGGTCGAAGTACGGCACGCTCAGCCGCTGCAGGTGGCTGAAGAGCTGCAGCCGGAGATCGGCCATCACCCGCTGGCCCATCCAGGCCGTCAGCAAGGTCTGGCTGTAGTCGAGCACGAACTCGAGAAACAGCGAGACCAGGAAGAGCAGCGTCAGGTGGAGCAGCAGTCCGCTGTCCTTCGCGGGCACGGCCACGTCGAGCGCGCGCTGGGTCAGCGCCGGCCCGACCAGGGTGAGCCCCGCGGCCCCGAGCAGCAGCACCAGCGCCAGCGCGGCGAGCGCGCGATAGGGGCGCAGATAGTGCAGCAGCCGCCGCATCAGCGCGGCGTCGTAGCTGCTTTTCTCGGCTTCTTCGAACGGATCCGGTGCGGCGATCACGGCTCGCGACCCCACGGGAGGAGCGACTCCCGCTCCGCGTCCTCATCGCGCGAGATCCTCGGTGCCCTTGAGCCGATGCCGGATCCAGCGCGAGAACACCACGAAACCGAACGCGAGCGTGAAGTAAGTGAGGATCGAGCGCCAGATCAGGGTGTACAGCGGTCCCAGCTCCTTCGGGAGGTAGACCGATGACATGACCGCAGTCGAGAGAATCTCCGCGATACCCGACGCGCCGGGCGTCGGAGCGAAATACAGCAGAAAGGTGATGAGCGTCTGCACCAGCAGCACGTCCACGAACTTCGCCTGCATGCCCACCGCGCGAAGCGCCACGTAACCGGCCAGCAGCTTGTTGGCGTGCGAAGGTGCCGACAGGATCGTGGCCCAGAAGAGCGACAGCCATCCCCTGGGGCTGTTGAAGGCGAGCACGCTCTTGTGGGCGTCGTCGATGCCGCGCGGAGACGCCTCGATGCGCTCGGCGACACGGCGGCTCCGGCCCGCGAGCAGCACCGCCAGCCGGTGCAGCCACCCCTGAGCGACGCTGGGGAAGATGATCGCGGCCACCAGCACCACCCCGATCCCCACGAACATGCCGAGGCTTCCGAGGAACAGGTCGTAGAGCGTGAGGCCGAGGACGTCGCCGTGATTGCCGCAGCGAGTGGCCGGCGCCGAGGAAGATCGCGAGCGGCCCGGCGATGGCGAAGAACAGCACCGTCGCGATGAACGACATGAGCGTCGGTCGTCACCGCCACCGGCAGCGGCACCCCCGCGCGGCGCAGGGCGTAGATCGTCATCGGGCCGGCGCCCGAATTGAGCGGCGTGAGATAGGCGGCCCAGGCCCCCATGCCGCCCGAGAGAATCATCCCCGCGATCGGTGGATCGGGATGGACATGACGCACCAGAACCCAATTCCGCAGCCCGCCGCCGAACCAGTCCATCGACGCGAGACCCACCCCCACCAGGATCCAGATCCAGTGGATGCGCCCGAGCGCCTGAACGAACGCGGGGAGGTTGTTGCCATACAGCAGGACCCCGACGTACCCCAGGACCGAGATGCCGACGAAGACGAGGAACCCGCGGAGGAGCAGGCGCGGGCTGAGGACGGAAGCCATTGGGGGTCAAATCTAGTATTCTTTCCGGCCCATGTCGTCCCCCGTTCTGCGCATCGTCAACGCCCGGCAGCACAACCTGAAGGGTGTCACGGTCGACCTGCCTCGCCGGGCGCTGGTCGTCGTCACCGGCCCCAGCGGCTCGGGGAAGAGTTCTCTGGCCTTCGACACGCTGTACGCCGAGGGGCAGCGGCGCTACATCGAGTCGCTCTCCACCTACGCCAAGCAGTTCCTCGAGCGGATGCCCAAGCCGCTGGTGGACCGGCTCGAGGGACTCGCGCCTGCCGTCGCCATCGAGCAGCGCAATCCCACCGTCTCCAGCCGTTCCACGGTCGGCACCGCCACCGAGATCTACGACTACCTCCGCCTGCTCTGGGCCCGGGTCGGCCGCCAGCAGTGCCGGCTCTGCGGCAGTCCCGTCCGTCGCGACTCCCCGCAATCGGCGGCGCAAGACACCGTCCATCAGGCGCGAGGCCCGGTACAGGTCACGTTCCCGCTCGCCCCGTCCGCGAGACTGAATCACGCGGCGATCGTGGAGAATCTCGGCGCCCTGGGTTTCGTGCGGGTGCTGGCCGATGGCGTGCCGCAGCACCTGGAGGAATTGCCTCCCGCACTCGATCTCGCCGCCGCGAGCGAACTCCTGGTGGTGGTCGATCGCCTGATCCTCGACCAGGCGCCGACGATGGAGCAACGCTCGGGAACGCCCCTGCACGACGGAGCCAGCGAGAGCCCGGTCGTCGAGCTGCCCTCCCGGCTGCTCCAGGCCATCGAGACCGCGTTTACCGAGGGCGAAGGCATCGCCGTCGTGCTGCACCCGGGCGGGCGGCTGCGCTTCACCGAACGGCCGGCCTGCAGCCAGTGCGACACCCCGGCTGTCACGGTGACGCCCGCGCTCTTCTCGTTCAACAACCCTCGCGGCGCCTGCCAGACCTGCAACGGCTTCGGCGCCGTCCTCGAGTACGACGAGTCCCTCATCGTTCCGGACCCCACGCGGAGTCTCGCCGGAGGCGCCATCGATCCGTGGACCAAGCCACGCTACGAGACTCGCCGCCGCCTGCTCCTCACTGCCGCCCGGGCGCTTGGCGCCGACCCGGACAAGCCCTGGTCGAAGCTCACCGCGAAGCAGCAGCGCGAGCTGCTGCACGGAAAGCAGGGGCGCTACCTCGGCATCTTTCCCTTCCTCAGGGGACTCGAGGAGAAGCGCTACAAGCAGTACATCCGGGTGTTCCTTCGGCAGTACCAGCTCGCCAAGCCCTGCTCCGCCTGCGCCGGCGGCCGGCTCAACCCGGATGCCCTGGCGGTCCGCATCGGGGGCGAGCCGATTTCAGCAGCCTCGGCTCGTTCGGTGGACCAGCTGCATCGCTGGCTCGAGGCCCTCGAGCTCACCGCCTTCGAGCGCCAGGTCGCCGAACTGATCGTGGCCCAGCTGCCGCCAGCGCATCGCCTACCTGCGCGACGTGGGACTCGGCTATCTGACCCTCGATCGTCTCACCCGGACCCTGTCAGGTGGCGAAGCGCAGCGGATCGCGCTCGCCAACGCGCTCGGCTGCCGACCTGGTCGACGCGCTCTACGTGCTCGACGAGCCGTCGATCGGGTTGCATCCGCGAGACATCGACCGGTTGCTCGGACTGCTGCATCGGCTCCGCGACAACGGCAACACCGTCATCGTGGTCGAACACGACCCGGCTGCGATGCGTCGCGCCGATTTCATGCTCGAACTCGGCCCCGGTGCCGGCGAACATGGCGGCGAGGCTCGTCTACGCCGGTCCCGTCGAGCGGGCGCGACCGACTCGCTCACCGGGCAATATCTGTCGGGAAAAAAACGCATCGGCATTCCCGAGCGCCCGCCGTCACCTCGGGCCATGGCTGGAGGTAAGAGGTGCGACCCTGCACAACCTGCGAGAGGTGGAGGTGAAGATTCCGATCGGCGCACTCACCGCCGTCACCGGAGTTTCCGGCTCGGGGAAGAGCACCCTGGTGCACGACGTGCTCTACCGGCAGCTGGAGGGGCGGCTTCAAGGGAGGACACTCGGCCAAGGAGCATCTCGGCGAGGTGGTCGGCACCGTGCAGAGCCTGCGCGGCGCGGAACACCTCGAGGACGTGCTGCTCATCGATCAGTCCCCCATCGGACGCACCCCGCGCTCCAACCCCGTCACCTACGTCAAGGGCTTCGACGATATCCGCGAACTCTTCGCCGCCCACCCCGAGGCGAAGCGCCGGAAGCTCACGGCCGCCTCCTTCTCCTTCAACATGCCGGGCGGGCGGTGCGAGACCTGCGAAGGCGCGGGAGCGGTGATGGTGGAGATGGTCTTCCTTGCCGACGTCTACGTGCCCTGCGAGACCTGCGGGGGCTCCCGCTACCGGCGCGACGTACTCGACGTGAAGATCCAGGGGTACTCGATCGCCGACGTGCTCACCTTCACCGTCGACGAGGCCATCCGGCGCTTCCGCCATCAGGCGAAGCTTGGCCAGGCACTCTGGCACCTGCAGCAGGTGGGACTCGGCTATCTCCGCCTCGGTCAGCCGGCCACCACCCTCTCGGGCGGCGAGGCGCAACGGCTCAAGATCGCCCGGGAGTTGGCCCACTCCGGGAAACGGACCGGCAGGAAGCTCTACATCCTCGACGAGCCGACGACCGGGCTCCATCTCGACGACGTGCGGGTGCTGATCCAGGTGCTGGACCGGCTGGTCGACGCCGGCCATACCGTGCTCGTCATCGAACACCACCTCGACGTCATCAAGCGGGCGGACTGGGTCATCGACCTGGGTCCGGAAGGGGGCGATGGCGGGGGTCGGATCGTGGCGCAGGGAACGCCGGAGCAGGTCGCCCAGGTGACCGAGTCACATACCGGACGCTACCTGCGCGAAGTGCTCGCCCCGGACCCACGCGGTGCCGGATGACCCGTCGCCGCGCGATCCTCTCCCTCTGGGCCACTTGCCTCATCTGGGGCTCGGCCTTTCCGCTCGCCAAGCTGGCGCTCCGCGACGCCTCACCGATGGCGTTCACCTCGGTGCGTTTCCTCCTCGCCACCCTGCTTCTCGCCCCGTCGCTGCGCCACGCGACCCGGGAGGAGTGGCGCGCCGGCGCAGTACTCGGCGGCCTGCTCGCCATGGGGTTCGCCACCCAGACGATCGGCCTGCAGTGGACCACCGCCAGCCGTTCCGGGTTCATCACCGCCCTCTACATTCCCTTCGTCCCGCTGATCGTGCTCCTGGTCTACCGCACCCTGCCGGAGCGGATCGCCGCGTTGGGTCTGGCCGTCGCGCTCGCGGGCATGGTCCTGCTCACCCGGCCGGCGGATCTCGGTGGCGGATTCAACTGGGGTGACCTGCTCACCCTGCTGTGCGCGTTCTGCTTCGCGGCCCACATGGTCGCCACCGGAGCCTTCGCCCGGCGGTTCGATCTGTCGCGCCTCATGATGACCCAGATCGCGATCGCCGCACTGCTCACCACGCTCGCCACACCGCTGCTCGAAACTCCCCGCCTCGCCCCCACGCCGCTCCTCATCGGCATGGTCGCCTACGAGGCGATCCTCGCAAGCGTCGTCGCCATCCGGCTGCAGCTCGCCGCCCAGCGCGTGCTCTCCGCGACCTACGCCGCGCTCGTCTACACCCTTGAGCCGGTCGTCGCGTCGGTCACCAGCTTCTTCATCACCGGGGATCGCCTGTCCGCTCTGCAGTGGCTGGGCGGCGCGCTGATCATCGCCGGCAGCCTCCTCCCCGAGCTTCCGCGAAAAACGTTTACCCGTTCTTGACCCGCCGCAGGCCTGAGGGTGACAGCGGTTGGAGAGGTTCGGACCCGCGCACTTGAGTCCGATCGTCCCACAACCTCACCAGGGGAACCCATGTCGCGGATCATTCCCAGTACCCTTCTCGCCGCCGGCGCCACGCTGGCCCTCGCCGCCTGCGATCGCCCTCTGGAGACGCCGGCGGGCCTCCCGGCCGCCGCCACGCGCCCGCTCGCGAGCGTCACCACCTCCCAGCCCAGTCAGGCCAGGCTGCTTCCCGGAGTGCAGGGCGAAGTACTTCCCCTCCTCACCGTCGGTGACACCCTCCCCGACGGCAGCGTCTGGGCACCCATCCCCGACGGGCTGGGGCTGCATCCTTCTGGCTCGGACCTCATCCTTCATGCCAATCACGAGTTGAGCAACAGCGGCGTGAAGGACGTCAACGGCGTCACCCAGTTCGCCTATGCCCGGGTCTCCCGTCTGGTGTTGGATGGCAGGACGCTGGCCGTGAAGGATGCGAGCTACGTCGTGGACGGCAGCGAGCAGTACCTCCGTCTCTGCTCCGCGACCTGGGTGGGGGCGCGGGAGGGCTTCCCCAGCGGCTATTTTCTCACCGGCGAAGAGTCGCTGGGCGGCGTTCACGACGGCATCCAGCTGGCCATCGGCAGCGACGGTGTGGTGCACGAGCTGCCCTGGATGGGCCGCTTCGCCCATGAAAACGCCACCGGCGTCCCCTACAAGGGGAAGGTGGTCGTGATCGGCACCGATGACAGCAACAGCGCCTCCGAGCTCTACATGTACGTCGGCACCACCGAGACCGACGTCATCAACGGCACCGGGAAGCTCTACGTCTTCACCAGCAGCCAGGCGGCGCATGCGGGTTACCTGAACGCGGGCCAGGTCATCCGCGGCCGTTGGGCGGAGGTGCCCAATCCATCGCAGCTGTCGTCTGGCGCCCTGCAGAGCACCGTGAACGCACTCGGCGCATTCCCGTTCGTTCGCCTCGAGGACAGCGACTACGACCACCGCCCCGGTGCGCGCCCGGCACTCTACTTCGTGGACACGGGCAGCCAGTCCACGCTGTGCGGCGGCACGCCCTGCGACGCCTTCGGATCGATCTACCGGATCGAGCTCGACCCGCGCAATCCCGCCGGAGTCGCGGAGCTCACATTGCTCGCCCGCTCGCAGGGTGCCGCCAGCGGTTGGTCATCGCCGGACAACGTCGCCGCCGGTCAGCGCAGCCTGATGGTCCAGGAAGATCCCGCCAACACCACCTTCGCGGGCCAGCGCGCCCCGCAGATCTGGCAGTTCCGCTACACCGGCAAGGGCCGCATCAGCGAGGGTCGCGCGATCATCGAGCTGGCCAACCCGACCTGCGATGACGCCGTGGGCACCTGCTGGGAGTCCAGTGGGATCGTCGACGCGTCGGAGTGGCTCGGACAGGGCGCCTGGCTCTTCGATGTGCAGGCGCACACCCTTCCGTCCGCCGGCGCGAACATTCCGAAGGAGAGCGGACAGCTGCTCCTCACCCGGATCCGCGGCAGCTGACCCCCCCCGAAACGACCGAGGGGCGGATCCGGGTGGATCCGCCCTCTCGTCATCCGGCCTGAGGACGGCTTCGGGCTACGAGGCGGTCGCCCGCCGTGCCGGGGAGGAGCTCCCGCGGCCCGCCCGGCGCAGCATCGCATCGCCCTCGACCAGCAGCTGCTCCGTGCTCTCCCAGTCCAGGCAGGCGTCGGTGATGGATACGCCGTAGGCGAGGCCGGCTGCGCCCTGTCCGAGTTTCTGGTTTCCGCCACGCAGGTGGCTCTCGATCATCGCCCCCATGATGTGCGGACTCCCGGCCGACATCTGAGCGAGCAGATCGCTGAAGACCAGTCGTTGCCGCGTGTGATCCTTGTTCGAGTTGCCATGGCTGCAATCGACCATCACCCGTGACGGCAGGTCCCGGCTCCGGCACAATGCAGCCGCCTCGGCCACCGAGGCGGCGTCGTAGTTGGTCCGGCCCCCGCCGCCGCGCAGCACCAGGTGCCGCTCCGGATTGCCCGTTGTATGCACGATGGCGCCCCGCCCGTCGTCGTCCATGCCGAGGAAGGTGTGCGGGGTTCCGGCCGCCTGCATCGCGTCGAGGGCCACCTGCAGATTGCCGTCGGTGGTGTTCTTGAATCCGACGGGCATGGAGAGGCCGCTTGCCATCTCGCGATGGGTCTGCGACTCCGCGGTGCGAGCACCAATAGCGGTCCAGGAGACCAGGTCCGCGATGTACTGCGGCACGACCGGACCGAGTAGTTCGGTGGCCGCCGGCAGCCCCAGCTCGTTCACGTCGAGCAGCAGCCGGCGGGCGATCCGCAGCCCCAGCATCATGTCGCGCGTACCATCGAGGTGGGGATCGTTGATCAGCCCCTTCCAGCCCACCGTAGTACGCGGCTTCTCGAAGTACACCCGCATCACCAGGCAGAGCGTGTCGGCGACGGCGTCGCGGAGGCCTGCGAGCCGACGGGCGTACTCGAGGGCGGCGAGCGGGTCGTGGATGGAACAGGGCCCCACGACCACCAGCAGGCGCGGGTCGTCTCCGGCCAGGATGCGGCGCACAGCATGCCGCCCCTCCAGGACCGTCGTCGCCACCCGCCGCGTTATCGGCAGCGCGGCCAGGAGCTCGCGAGGCGCTTCGAGCGGCTCGAAGCGGGTGACGTGAACGTTGCTGGTTTCGGGAACGATCGGCTTCATCGACGACATCGGGACTCCGGTGCACAAGTCAAGCGAGGGCATAAAGATGCGCCCGCGTGACTGGTCGCGCTAGGGTCGACCACTCCGTAGCTTGGGGTGAGGGAGGACACCGCGGATGCCCGAATTGCCCGACATCACCCTTTACCTCACCGCACTCTCACCTCGTCTGCGGGGAGCCCGGCTGGAAAGGATCGGCCTGGCAAGCCCCTTTCTGCTCCGAACTGTCGCCCCTCCCCTGGCAGAGGCCGAAGGCCGCGAGGTCGTAGAACTGGAGAGGATCGGAAAGAGGATCGTCATCGGCCTGGAGGGTGAATACTTCCTGGTCATCCACCTGATGATCGCCGGTCGGTTTCGTTGGTACCCCGGGAGCGCCAAGGCCCCGGGAAGAGTTGCCCTGGCCGCCTTCCAGTTCAGCACCGGCACGCTGGCACTCACCGAGGCCGGGACCAGGCGCAGAGCATCGCTTCATCTGGTCGTGGGGAGAACAAGCCTCGCCCAGTTTGATCGCGGGGGTCTCGACGTAGAACTCGCCTCTCCGGCCGAATTCGCGGCCGCTCTGCGGCGCGAGAACCACACACTCAAGCGAGCGCTGACCGACCCCAGAATCCTGGACGGGATTGGCAACGCGTACTCGGACGAAATCCTCCACCGTGCCCGGCTCTCTCCTCTTCAGTTGACCAGCAGGCTCGACGACACCGAGATGGCAAAGCTCCATGCCGCCTGTCGCGAGATTCTTGCGAGCTGGACCCGACGGTTGATCGAGCAGACCGGTGAGCGATTCCCCGAGAAGGTGACAGCATTCCGCGAGGGGATGACGGTGCATGGACGTTTTCGGCAGCCCTGCCCCGAGTGCGGTTCACCGGTCCAACGTATTCGGTATGCCGACAACGAGACCAACTACTGCCCCATCTGCCAGACGGGTGGCCGCCTGCTCGCCGATCGCGCGTTGAGCCGGCTGCTGCGCGACGATTGGCCCCGGAGTCTCGAGGAACTCGAGGAACGCCTGCAGAGATGAAGCCCACCCGACTGCACGCCGAGGTGCGGCGGCGCCTTCGTGAGCGCGCCGACCCGCCGGTCCGGGCCGGGGCAGAACGGTTCTTCAAGTATGTTGTCCGCTTCATCGGCGTGAAGACCGCCGGATTGCGCGCCGTATCAGGAGCCGTATGGCCCTCGCTCCGGACCCGTCCGCCCACGGAGATCATCCGGGAGGCCTGCCTGATGCTCCGTTCTCCATTCATGGAGGAGCGCCAGGTCGGTGTGGACCTCCTCTGGCGCGCCCGAAGGGTGCTCCCAACGACTGTGCTGCACTCCCTGGAACCGGTCTTCGATGAGGTCGTGCGCGACTGGGGAACCTGTGACGCTATCTCGGCTCGCGTCCTTCGTCCTCTGCTGAGACGCGAACCGCGGATCGTCGAGCGGCTAGTGGCGTGGAGCCAGGCGGCGAATCCCTGGCGCCAGCGCGCCGCCGCGGTCGCCTTTGTCACCGAGGCGCGGCACGGACGGCATGACCGCGATATCCTGAGAATCTGCGGAAATCTGGTCCGTACCTCGCACCGTTTCACGCAACTGGGGATGGGCTGGGTGCTGCGCGAACTGTCGCTGGCGGATCACGACGCCGTCCTGGGCTTCCTGGGAGACAGGTATTGGATGATCAACCGAGAGGCACTCAATTACGCCGTCGAGAAGCTGCCGGAGCGGACTCGGCGCGCGGTGCTGCGAGCGCACGCGGCAGCCCGCGAGTCCACGAAAGCACACGAGCCGTCCCTCAGGGGCGGCTCGTCAGGAAGAAGCGGTCAGCTCCCGAGGCAGGACTCGAACCTGCGACCCGCTGATTAACAGTCAGCTGCTCTACCAACTGAGCTACTCGGGAAGGCGCGAGAGGATACAAACAAAGGTGAGATAGATCAAGCGCAGATCGGGCCGCCTCGATAACGCCAACAAAAAGACATCATTGGCGCAATATAGCAACAGTCAAGCCTGGTTTTCGCGCCGAATCGACCGAAATCCAGCTTGGCGAGCCACTCGTCAGCCATTCCTGCGCCGTCACCCATGATCACTTTCTAGCCGTTCAATGCATTGGCAGTAATGACGTTCCGGGCCATGCGAGCGATTGCTCACGTAATACCAATGAGAGCGAGCGCTCACCAACGTACTATCAACCGCAATGCCCGTCATTTGGCTGTCTTCTTGATGCCACATTGACACCTAAGTCTTTGTGGAAAATGCTTTTACAAACACCGCGACTACCGCACAACTCCCCCGCTCTTACCTTCCCAACATGCCATTGCACCCCCTGGTTGGACACCATACGGAGCGGGATCGGGTACTGCGGGCCCTCAGGGAGGACCGCCTACCACAGATGATCCTGATCACTGGCCCCCAGGGAATCGGGAAGCAGCGGTTCGCGTTGTGGATTGCCCAGGCACTGGTATGCGAGGGTCAGGTGGACCGACCCTGCGGGATCTGTCGCCCCTGCCTGCAGGTGCTGGGCTTGGGACATCCGGATGTGCACTGGTTCATGCCGGTCCTGCGGCCCAAGGCATCCGAACCGGACAGGCAGGTCGAGGAGCTGGCCGAGGCGATCGGGGAGGTACTCGCGGATCGACGTCAGAATCCGCTCTACCAGCCGCAGGAAGGGCTCGCTGGGCATTTTGTGGCGACCGCCCGGCTGCTCCAGCGTCGGGCCGCCCTGACCCCGGCAGCGGGCCACCGGAAGGTGTTCCTCGTCGCGGAGGCCGAGCGATTGGTTCCGCAGGAGTCGAGTCCGGAAGCGGCGAACGCACTGCTCAAGTTGCTGGAGGAACCGCCGGCCGACAGCCAGTTCCTCTTGACGACTGTTGATGCGAATCGGCTCCTGCCGACGGTCCGGTCGCGCCTGGTCCCGCTGCGTTTGAGCCGCCTGACCGACGCAGAGGTGGAGGGGTTTCTCGCAGCGCAGGCGGGACTAGCTGGCGCCGAATTGCGGAACCGGGTAATACTCGCCGGAGGATCGATCGGGCGTGCGCTGGCCTTGGGGGATGACCACGCCAAGGCAACCAGGGCCGCTGAAGAGCTGGTGAAGGCGGTCATGGGGGGTCCGGAGAGCAGAGCAGAACGGGCGCTGAGGCAGGGACCATGGTCAGCCCGAGGCGACTTTACTGCGATGCTGGACGCGCTCGCCGACACATTGGCGGAGGCCGCGCGAGGCGCGAGCGGGCTGGAGCCGAGGTGCCCGCTGCCCGAGGGGCTCTCGCGGAGGAGTTCGGTTCCTGCACTCGTGATCGCCCAACAGCGGGTCGCGGCGGCACGCGAGGCCGCCCAGGGCAACGTGAATCCGCAGTTGCTGCTGGCAGCACTGGCGGATGATCTGGCGGAGGTGCTGTGAGCCTGAGTCACGTGGATGAAAGCGGTCGAGCGCGCATGGTGGACGTGACCGACAAGCCCGTCAGTCGGCGCACCGCGGTAGCCGAGGGCAGGGTCCGCATGAGTGCCGAGGCATTCGCCCTGGTGCGGGAGAACGCGATCGCCAAGGGCGACGTGCTGCGCATCGCCGAGGTCGCGGGCACGATGGGGGGGAAGCGCACCGGCGAGCTGATCCCGCTGTGTCATCCGCTGCCGCTCGATGCGATTCGAGTCGAGTGCGCCGCGGATCCTGTTCTGCCCGGTGTCAGGGTGACCGCGACCGCCGTGGCAACCGGACGCACCGGGGTGGAAATGGAAGCGTTGACAGCGGTCGCTGTCGCGTGCCTCACCGTCTACGACATGGTGAAGGCGGTGGATCGAAGCATGGTTGTCGAAGGCATCCGGTTGCTGGAAAAGACCGGTGGTACCAGGGGCGATTGGCGGCTGGAGGAGCGGTAGGACCGGCGCAGGTGCCGGGCTGGACCACGCCATTCGGACCCGATGATAGGAGGACGCATGCACATCGAAGAACCTGATCCCTACGGCCGTACCCGCTGGACGCGCCGGCTCCTCGCACGAGGGGCAGCGCTGCTGGCCGCGGTGCTGACACTGAGCGCCCTGGCCGGATCCAGCTCGGGAGCGCGGGCCGCGGAAGGCGCTCCACCGCCGAGTCTCGGCATGGTGGCAGACGAGGTGCGCGCATTGAGCCGGAGGCTGGAGTCGACCCGTGGCGAGTTGGCGATTGCCCGGGCGCAGGTGGAGCGGGCCAATGCTGTTATTCGTTACTCGGGGATCTATCAGATCCCGGCAGACCTCGCCGCCGCCATTTATGACGTCGCCCTGAGCGAGGGGATTGATGCTGACGTGGCGTTCCGGCTGGTGAAGGTCGAGAGTAACTTCCGGCCCCGGGCGCTGTCCGACAAGGGCGCGTTCGGCTACACCCAGATCCAGGCGGCCACTGCCCGATTCTATGAGCCGGGGCTGGCCGAGGAGCAGCTGTATGAGCGGGACGTCAATCTCCGACTCGGCTTTCGATTCCTGAAAGACCTGATGCGCCGCTACGGCGGTGACATGGAGCTGGCGCTGGTCGCGTACAATCGCGGCCCGGGACGAGTGGAGGAGATTCTGCTTCAGGGTGGCGACCCCTCCAACGGATATGCGGAATCGGTGCTCAAGGGCACGTCGCACGACAGCAGCGCCAGTCGCTGATTCGAGGTAACAGTGGTGGGAGAAGAGACGGCGGGCCGGGTCATTCGACCCGGCCCGCCGTCGCATGTGCCCCGCCGCCGACGGTTACTCGGGAATCGCCAGGCGGGTGCCGGCCTTGAGTACTGACCTGGTGGTCAGTCCGTTGGCGGTCCGCAGCGCTTCGAGGGAAACGCCGTACTTGGTCGCGATGGCGGAGAGGGTATCTCCCCGACGCACCAGGTGTCTCCTGGCGTCGACCTGGGAAGTGGCAGACCTGCCGGCATCCGGGGCCGGCGCGGTGGGTGCGGGCACGCGGATCACCTGTCCGGCCCGGAGCACGTCGTTCCGCCTGAGGGCGTTGAGGGTGCGCAGTCGGTCGACCGAAGTCCCGTACCTGCCGG
The DNA here is from genome assembly GCA_963825065.1 of uncultured Gemmatimonadales bacterium. GTDB lineage: Bacteria > Gemmatimonadota > Gemmatimonadetes > Gemmatimonadales > GWC2-71-9 > JADJOM01. The sequence continues at coordinate 24,817 of CAWGRU010000011.1, read as the reverse complement.
CGATTGCGGAGAGCGATTCGCCGCTCCTGACCCTGTAGCGGATCGTGGTCGAACCGCCGCGGACCGTGCGCGGCCCAACCGCGACGGACGGCGAAGCGGGCTCCACCGCAGTGGGGACGTAGCTGGTCGGAATCACGAGATGGCTGCCGGAGCGGAGCCGCGTGAGCCGCACGCCGGGGTTCGCATCGGCGATGAGCCGACTGGTAACGTGGTAGATTCGCGCAATGCTGGCCACCGTCTGCCCGCGACTCACGGTATGATCGACGAAGGACACCCGTTCCTTGGGGTCCAGTGAGGCATAGCGAAGCGAGACCCGGTCGGCCGCCCCGGACGGCAGGCGGACGACCGAAGTCTGCCGTGGCGGGGTCACCATCCGGATGAACTGCGGGTTGAGTTCACGCATCGCGGCGACCGACGTATCGGCCAGCCGTGCAAGCACGTCGAGACCAGTGGCATCGTCCACGATGACCGAATCGTAGCGCAGGGGCTCGACGCCTTCGACCTTCTCGAAGCCGTACTTCTCCGGCTGCTTGGCGATCAGCGCGGCCGCAATGAGTTTTGGTACGTAATCCTTGGTCTCGCGCCGAAGGAACCGGGTGTCGTACAGGCGGAAGAATGCCGCATCCGGGTTGTCTTCTTCGTCCTCGTCATCACCGATCCGGCGCAGCCCCCGCCCCACCTTTCCCGCCCCCGCGTTGTACGCCGCGGCAGCGAGGTACATGGAGCCGAAGCGATCGCGCAGATCCGCGAGGTGCCTCGCCGCTGCGTCGGTCGCCCGGACCGGGTCGCGCCGCTCGTCGACCCAGGAGTCGATCCGCAATCCATACAGCTTGCCAGTACCCTTCATGAACTGCCACATGCCTGTAGCCCGGGCCCGGCTCACCGCGCTGTTCGAATAGCCGCTCTCGATCAGCGCCAGGTAGACCATGTCCTCCGGCACACCGTTCTCACGGAGCTTGGCCCGGATCATCGGCTCGAAACGGGGCATGCGCTGCAACCAGACGGCAAAACGGTCGCGCGCGGGCCCCTGAAAGAAATCGAGGTAGTACTGAACCCTGGTATGCGCGCCGTAGGTCGCGACGTCGATGTCGTAGGTAACCTCAGGCGTGGCGACCGCGTTCGCGCCCCCCGGCACCGCTTCGCCGGCCGCGTCCTCATTGCCGGAGTCCTGGGGCTCGGGATGCGCCGCGGCGAGCTGCTCGAGAATGGCGGCGTCGGCCGCCGAATCGGGGTCAGTGGGGCGCAGCGAGTCGCCCACCACACTCCCCAGAGCGGCTTGGTCGGTCTTCGTCGTACCGACGGGGACCGTGGCCATGCCGGAGGCAGCAGCGAGCGTGTCGAGCGCGGTTGCCACCGGGGCCGGCGCCGGACCCGCGACCGGCCTGGGGGCGCCGCCGCAGCCAGCCAGGAGACCCACCAGGGCCAGAAGGCGCATGGGCTTCAAGAATCGGCCTGCCTTTCGATTTCGTGCCCGCGCAGACGCGGGTACGCTGAATCTTGGTCCGGATGGGGGCCGGGCCGGCGGACGGACCGCCCGCGGCCAGCAGCGCCCAGATGCAATGCAAAATCCCTGCGAGGGGGGAAAAAGCAAACCCCCGCTTCGGCTGATTTTCGGGCGATGCGACGCTCAAAGGCCCGGGCCACCTGGGGCGGACCGGGCTTTTCTCAAGATGCGCTGCAGCTTGCGTCGGTCGCGGCGGGCGGTCAGCGCATGTAGAATCGATTGCCGAGAATTCGGTTGGTGGCGTTGAGCACCGCGAGCGCCGCCCCCTTGGTGGGATCCGCGTCCTCGGTCAGGAAGCAGCCGACCAGCCGATGGGTCTCGTGCTGATCGGGTACCGACATCGACACGATGACCACGTTGGCATCGAACGCCCGGACTGCCTTCACCCCGAGCAGTTCGAATTTCAGCTCACCTTTCACCGCCTTCGTCAGGGCGATAACGCAGGCCTCGGCCGCACAGCGGAGTTCACCCGCCTGCGAGCCGAGCCCCTCGGATTCCCCCAGGAATTCGTTGACCTCCTGCCACGTCAGAACGACACGCGCGCGACACCGCCCGTTGGCCAGCCGGTCGAGGCTGAACTCGGCGAATTTCAGTCGGTCGGGGAAGCGGGGTTCGGGAGGCATAGGCCGGTGGTATCGGTACGCGCATTCCAATCAGGGAATCACTGCATGACAATGCGAAGATTGTGCCTCCCCCTCCTCCTTGCCAGTCTCGCGGTCCCACCTCTGGCCGCCCAGAAGGCCGCCCGCCTGGACGAGGCCCTCCGCGCCCGGATCGACCGGGACAGCGCGGTCGTGGCCGTAGCCTACTACGACCCGGTGACCGGGGACACACTGCTGATCGAGGGGCTCCGCCGCTACCACGCCGCCAGCACAATGAAGGTGGCGGTGCTCATCGAACTCGCCAGGCGAATCGACGCCGGTGAACTCGCCTGGGATCAGCCGATCCAGGTCCGCAACAATTTCGCCTCGCTGGTGGACGGCTCGCCCTTCCAGTTAAACCTGTCGGACGACTCGGACTCGACCCTCTATGAGGAGACGGGACACGAGCTGACAATAGCGCGCTTGGCGCGCCTCATGATCACCCGGAGCAGTAATCTGGCGACGAACCTGCTGATCGGACGCCTTTCGGCCGCCCGCGTCAACGCCACGGCTCACGGGCTCGGCGCCGATTCGATCGAGGTCCTTCGCGGGGTGGAGGATCAGAAAGCCTTCGACCGGGGCCTCAACAACACGACGACGGCTCGCGACCTGGCAGTGCTGCTCGATGCCATCGCAAGCGGACGGGCGGCCTCCCCTGCGCAGAGTCGCACAATGGTGGAGTTCCTGCTGGGTCAGGAATTCAACGACGGGATTCCGGCGGGACTGCCTCCCGGCGTGCGTGTGGCGCACAAGACGGGCGAGATCACCGCGGTCTCGCACGACGCGGCGATCGTTTACCCGCCCGACCGTGCGCCCTATGTGCTGGTGATTCTGACGAAGGGATACTCCGACCGCAGCGAGGCGGCGCGCCTGATGGCCGATCTGTCCGGGCTGGTGTATCGCTGGGCCACCCGGACTCGTGATCCACACGAATAGGGGGTACGACAGCGCGGCAGAGGCCGGGACAGGGGCCCGGTTACCGCTCGGCGGGAGACGGCTCCGGCCCGATGTGGCTCGCCAGTACGGCAGCCACCCTGGCATCCGTCAGCCGATCGGCTTGCGCATAGAGATCGGAGCGGGACGAAGACTGGAGCCCGGTCGTGGCCCAGACCGGGCGCCGGGGCTCGCCCGCGCAGCGACAACTCAGCACCAGGCGCCACGCCTGGGTGTGGGCCACCCGCTCGGCGACGGGCGCGACGGCCCACCGGGTATCGCCAACTGTGACTTCTCTCCAGGCCATAGTACACGCTCGACGGGGCAAGGGCGCGCGAATGTGCGGCCCGCATCCATACATGTCAAGAGCCGTGCCGCGCCTGTTGTCGCCGGAGAAGCAACCGGGTCGTCATGCTGAAGTCGACCAGGAGCAGCCCGCCTGCCAAGGCGCGGAACCGGGCATCGTGGCTGGCCAGGGCCGAACCCGCCAGATGCGTGTCGGCATGGGAGACATAGATCACCGTCGCCGGTAGGCTTCCGATCACAGTCGAGAGGCAGCGGTCGGCCCCGGCGGGATCCTGGCAACCGGCGGCTGAGAACTCGTGAGGGACCCGCCCCCTCGGGCCGGGTCCCCCGCGCAGTGCTTACTGGCCCCGCAGGTCGGACCGGATCAGCCGCGCACCAGCTTCTGGAACCGGGCACGGAGGTCCCGGGTGACGGGCCCTGCCTTGCCGGCTCCGATGATCCGTCCATCCACCATGCGGATCGGCGCCACCTCGGCGGCGGTACCGGTGAGGAAGGCTTCGTCGGCCGTGTAGAGGTCGTAGCGGTTGAGCATGGTCTCCACGAGCTGGTATCCCGCCGCGCGCGCCAACTCGATGATGGCATCGCGGGTGACTCCCTTCAGCAGGCCAGAATAGATGGCCGAGGTGTACACCACACCTTTCTTGAGCACGAACAGATTCATCCCGGTCGCCTCGGCGATGTGGCCGCTCGCGTCCAGCATGATGGCGTCATCGGCGCCGGCGTTGGTTGCCTCGACCTTGGCCAGGATGTGGTTCAGGTAATTGAGCGATTTCACCCGCGGGGAGAGTGCCTCGCGGTGGTTGATCGGCGTCCCGGCGGTCACGAGGGTCAGCCCCTCGTCGTACCGCTCGGCAGGCCAGATCGCGATGGTGTCAAAGATGATGATGACCGTCGCCTTCGGACACTTGCGGGGATCGAGCCCGAGATCGCCCACGCCGCGGGTGACGACGTGGCGGAGATAGCCCTCCTGGAGACCGGCGCGCTTCACACCTTCCTCGGTCACCGCAATCATCTGCTCGCGGGTCATCCCCACCTGGAGCAGGATCGCCTGGGCGGAGTCATACAGGCGGTCGACGTGCTCCGCGAGCCTGAAGGTCCTGCCGCCATAGACGCGCATGCCCTCGAAGACGCCGTCGCCGTACAAGAGACCATGATCGAACACGGAGATCTTCGCGTCATCCTTGTCGAGCCACTGGCCATCCAGGTAGATCAGGGTCACAACCGATTCCTCTGCTGGGTGTCGGGGCGTGGTTCCGCCTGCTGGGCCGGGAATGTCGCCGGGCGAGGCGCGGGGTGGAAGGGGGAAGCGCCGACCCGGCAAGATCTCCTGGTGCCGAGTGCCTCATTCGGCCCTATGCCTGCCGCTCGGCCCCTGCCAGATGGGGAAGAGTTTAACATGGCCGCACCCAAGTGCTTGAATGAAGTGGGTTTGGATGCCGTAGTGTGCGGCCGCTCCTCGCCCCTGTATGGCGCCCCACGCACCTGCCGGCGCCGGGTGGCGCAGCGGGGCGACCGCCTGAACTCCTCAGAAATGGCCCGACTCACTCCAGGCTGCTGTTGGCGCTTGGCGCCGCCGCCGCGACATTCCCCGGCCGCAAGGCTGAGGAGCAAATCACCGAGAGCTACACCAAGATCACGATCGCGGTCCCCCTGGCCAGCAACAACAGCGTGGTGCCGAACACGGCGCAGTTGACGGGGAAGGCCCGCGACGCCAACCCCACCGACATCACCGGGATGATCATCACCGGAGCAGCAACAACCCGGGCGCCGTCATGGTGAGTCAGAGCGGCGTGGTCACGGTGGTCGCCACCGGCAGCGCCACCGTCACCGCGGCGGGCGCCACGGTCCAGGTCCATACCTCCGTCAAGGAAAGCCTCGGCGCGGCCCTTACCGGCGTGCCGCAGACCTGGACCGGCTCGAGCGCCGCCAGCGCGCGAACGGAGAGCACTGGATTCCTGACGACCGCGCTGATCGCCGGCAACGTCGAAATCGCCGCTTCCGCCGGTGGTGAGTCGGGCACCCCGAGCTTCAGCGCGGTGTTCCGCTGGGTGACATCGCGACCTCGAGCGGCCAGACGAGCCACACGCTGGGCCAGACCTGCGGCATCATGCTGACGGGCACCGGCTACTGCCGGGGCGACAACTTCCGGGGCCGGGACGGAACCGGAGGCAACGTCTCGTGGCGCGGGCCGCCGACCGTCATCGGGAGCATCTCCTTCACGTCGCTCGCCGCGGGCGGGGAGCACTCCTGCGGCGCTGACCTTCGATACGGTTTCGATCATCGCGGGACGGGAGCATCGCTTGCGCGCTCACAACCACGGGGCAGGCCTACTGGCGGGGCCGCAGCGAGGTGCACCAGGCGGGCATCGGCCGTTTCAGTCTGATGCGGCCAAACATGGCGATTCCCGGGAAGGTGAGGGCCAGCCCTGAGCCCCTTCGAGGTCCCGAACGTGAAGCCGGGCGCCCGCTCTCAGGAGCAGGCGCCCGGCTTCACGTTTGGGGGATCCCCAGTAGATTGGGGATCATCCGATGAGGGCGGTGGGACTCGAACCCACTACCTAGAGATTAAAAGTCTCTTGCTCTACCCGTTGAGCTACGCCCCCGGCGGCCCCAAACGTGGGGCTCTCGCGGGGGAAACTCAAGGCCACACTGGTGGCGGAGGCTCCCCATGCGCCACACCACGTTCCTGCTCGCGACCGCGCTCCTCGCGGTGGGCGCTACCGCCGCGCAGGCCCAGGCGGACGACGAGCGATGGCAGATCACCACCGAGAGCGGCGACTACTACTGGGACATCCACCTGGTCCGTCTCGCCGGGGATTCCGTCGTATTCCGGCAGGCCGACTCGCTCGGCCGGGTGAGCGTGCAACAGGTGAAGGAGCTGCGCCTCATCCGCAAATCCGAGATGCGCCTGGGTGAGGGGGCCGCTGGTGCAATGAGCGCCCTCACCGGCAGCGACGACGAAGTGTACGACCTTACCACTCTCGACTATCCCGGACGGCTCCGCATGGTACAGCAGATCTTCCTGATGCACCCCGTGAAGTAGTCGCAAGACCCGCTCCCCCGATCCCGACTGCCCCAAGATCCCCGACCATGACCAACTGGAACTACCTCGCCGACCGCAGCCTGAGCGGGACCGCCCCCACCCGGGAGGAAGCGCTGGCCGTGCTGGCCTCGGACGACGACGAACTGCTCCCGGTGTTGCAGGCCGCCTTCCGGGTGCGCCAGCACCACCATGGCCGGGACGTGCGAATTCACGTGCTCAGAAATGCGAAGAGCGGGTTGTGCCCCGAGGACTGTTCCTTCTGCAGCCAGTCGGTAAAGTTCGCGACCGGCGTGGACCGCTATCAGCTCCAGTCGGTCGAGGAGCTGGTGGCAGGCGCCCGGGAGGCGGCGGCTATGGGCGCGGTGAAATACTGCATGGTGACGAGCACCCGCGGCCCCTCGGAGCGTGATCTCGACGTCATCTGCGATGCGGTCCGCCGGATCAAGGCCGAGCTCAACATCCACGTCTGCACCTCGCTCGGCCTGCTGAAGGAGGGTCAGGCCGAGCGGCTGGCGGCGGCGGGGGTGACCCGGTTCAATCACAACCTCGAGAGTTCGCGCGCCCACTTCCCCGAAGTCTGCAGCACCCACAGCTACGACGACCGCATCGCAACGGTCCGCGCCGCCAGGGCGGCTGGAATGGAAGCCTGCTGTGGCGGGATCATGGGGATGGGCGAGTCGCTGGAGGACCGGGTCCAGCTCGCCTTCGAGCTGCGCGCGCTGCAAGTCGAGTCGATTCCAGTGAACTTCCTCGACCCGCGCCCCGGCACCCCGCTCGGTGAGACGCCCCGTCTCACGCCGCAGGATTGCCTGCGCTCCCTGGCGATGTTCCGGTTCGTGAACCCGGCGCGCGACATCCGAGTCGCCGGAGGACGCGAGATCAACCTGCGTCACCTGCAGGCGCTGGCGCTCTACCCGCGAATTCCATCTTCTGCAACGGCTATCTCACCACGCCCGGCCAGGGAGCGGAGGCCGACATGCGGATGATCGCCGACGCGGGCTTCCGCGTGGCCGAGCTGGTGCCGGCGATCTGAGCGCGAGCGGCCCAGGGCGCTCCCCGCCCCCTCCGCAATGAACTCCGACCGACCCACGGCTCGAGGCGTGGGACGATGCCCATCTCTGGCATCCGTTCACCCCGCACAGCGTCTATCGCGAGGAAGATCCGCTCCTCATCGCCGCCGGTGAAGGCCACTACCTAATCGACACCGAGGGCCGCCGCTATCTCGACGGGGTCTCGTCGCTCTGGTGCAACCTCTTCGGCCACCGCCGCGACCGAAATCGACGCCGCGATCCGGACTCAGCTCGACCGCATCGCCCACAGCACGCTGCTTGGCCACAGCGCGGTGCCGGCGGTCCGGCTCGCCCGGCGACTCATCGAGATCGCCCCGCCGGGTCTGACCCGAGTGTTCTTCTCGGACGATGGCTCGACCGCGGTCGAGGTGGCGTTGAAGATGGCGCTGCAGTTCTGGCAGCAGCAGAACGGCGGCCGGGAACGGCAGCGCACGCTCTTCGTCACGCTGGGTCAGGCCTACCACGGGGACACCGTCGGCTCGGTCTCGCTGGGCGGCATCGACCTGTTCCACGAGCGATACCGCCCGCTGCTGTTCCAGACGGCCCGGGCTCCGTCTCCCTACTGCTACCGCTGCCCGCTCGGCCGGAGCGCTCGAGCTGCCGTCTCGACTGCATCCACGCGCTGGAACGCTGGTCCGGCCGAGGGGCATCGGTCGCCGCGGTGGTGATCGAGAGTCGGGGTGCAGGGCGCGGCCGGGATGGTAGTCCAGCCGGAGGGGTACCTGCGCCGGGCGCGGGCGGTGGCCGATGAGGTGGGCGCGCTGCTGATTCTGGACGAGGTGGCGAGCGGGTTCGGGCGGTCGGGCCGGATGTTCGCCTGCGAGACCGAGGGCGTGGCTCCGGACCTCCTGTGTCTGGCGAAAGGGCTCACCGGCGGCTATCTCCCGATGGCGGCCACTCTCGCCGACCGAGCGAATCTTCGAGGCGTTCACCGGCCCGCCGGCGGAGGGCCGCACCTTCTTTCACGGCCACACCTACACCGGCAATGCGCTGGCCGCGGCGGCCGCGCTTGCGACGCTCGACATTTTCGAGCAGGATGACGTGCTGGCCGCGCTTGCCGGCGAAGATCCACCGGCTCCGCCGGGAGATCGCGCGGCTCGCGTGACTTGCCGGCGGTGGGAGACGTCCGTCAGTTCGGTCTCGCCGCCGGTATCGAGCTGGTCGCGGACCGGCAGACCCGAACACCGTTCCCGACGGCCGAGCGACGGGGGATGAAGGTGTGTCGGGCGGCGCGGCGTCATGGGGTGTTCCTTCGGCCGCTGGGCGACACGATCATCTGCATGCCTCCGCTCTCGATCACCGACGCGGAGCTCATCCACCTCGTGGCTGCCATCGAGTTGGCATCCGGGAGACCTGTGCATGACCTCGCCGGCCCCGAAGAAGCGTCCCTCGCCCAGCCGCACTCGCGACCGTCGACGGCGGCCCGCGGGGAGGTGCCGGCGCCGCCGCCGCTTCCGGTGACCCTGATCGTCGGGACCGACACCGGGGTCGGGAAGACGTGGGTCACCTGCTGCGCTGGCCCGGGCGCTGAAGGACGCGGGGCAGCAGGTCCTCGCGGTGAAGCCGATCGAGACCGACTGCCTCGAACCGCCCCGGGGGGACTGAGGATGGCTTCCAGCTGCTCCCAGGCCACCGGCCAGGCGGGCCGAAGCGGGCGCTGGTGCGCCTCCCCGGACAGCTGGCGCCGGCGATCGCGGCCGACCAGGCGGGCGTCGTGACTCGACTACGACGACCTCGTCGCCCGCATCCGGGCGCTGGCCGGTCCCGAGACGATGCTGCTGGTGGAGGGAGCCGGCGGACTGCTGTCGCCGCTCACCTGGAGCGACAACCACTCGACCTGGCGCACAGCCTCGACGCCCGGGTGCTGCTGGTCGCGGCCGATCGTCTGGGCACAATCAGCCACACCCTGCTGGCGCTCCGGGTGCTGCAGGTGGAGAAGTTGCCCGTGTTAGGCGTCGTCCTGAACCAGCCCGGGCGAGCCGGACGAAAGCACCCGTACCAACGCGGGGGCGCTCCTCCGCCTGGCGGAAAGCACCCCCGTGGTCACCGTGCCCTACCTGAGCGACCCCGAACAGGGCGCGCTGGCCGTCAAGGAAGTCGCCGGCTGGCTACTGCCCTAGCCGGCCGAGGGCTGCGCGGATATCCGCCCGGGCGGCGTCGCCCGGGGCCTCGGTGGCCAGCAGCGCTGTCAACCGGACCCGGGCGGAGTCTGGCGGCAGCGCGAAGCGGAACGCCTGCAGCGCCTGCTTGCGCGCACTCGAGCGGGGAGAAGCCGCCTGACGCGACAGCAGGTCGAGCGCCTTCGGGAATCCTGACGCGCCGAAGGCCGCCAGCGCGAATGCACCCCCGGTCGTACGATCCGCCATCCCGCCGACCAGTTCGATCAGCGTCGAATCCTTGAGGCCCACCGCCGCGAAGGCGGCCGCGTTGCTGATCGCGTCCTGGTAGGACGGGGTCTGCAGCGCGGCGGCGAGTAACGGCCGGGCGACCTCGGGATCGAGCTGCGCCAGGCTGCGAAGCGCCGCAGCCCGCACGGCATCGCTCGGATCCCGCTCCCAGCTGCGCCGAACCGCGCCGCGAACGTCAGCCGTCGGCACTATGGCCAGCGCCTCGGCCGCGGCAGCACGTACCTGCGCCGAGGTATCGCCGAGCGCCCGCAGCAGAGCGGCGCCGACCCCGGGGCCGGTGAATCCCGCCAGGGCGGTGATCGCCTGTTGCCGGGTGAGGAAGTAGTCCGCGCTGGTGGAGGCCCAGAGCAGCGCCGCGAGCGCGTCCGAATCCTTGCGGCGGCCGGCGAGCTGACCGATGACCCAGCTACGGTTCCACAGGTCGGGGTCGTGGGCCAGCTGAGTCGCCAGCCAGGTCGTCGGCTGATCGAAGGTCAGTTGCTTGAGGATGGTGTTCCCATCGTCGAAGATCACCATCGTCGGCGGGGTGCGCACGCCGGAGATGTGAATCACCTCCTCGCGACTGGCGAGCATCGTCTTCGAGACGACCTCTCCGCCCGCCGACCCAACGCGAATCGTCACCGGCATCCGGAAGACTTCGGGGGTCTCGTAGCGCAGGCCGGTGCTGTCGGCGGGAAGGGTGTCCCGCTGCATCTGCCGCACCGTGACCGTGGCCATCCCAGTCGAGGAATCCCAGACGGCCGTCACATCGAATTCGGGATAGCCGGCCCGGTAGACCCACTGATCCCAGAACCAGTCGAGGTTCTCGCCATCGGCCAGGAGGAACGCCTGGCGCAGGTCGTCGCTGGTCGCCACCCCGTAGGCGTGATCGGCGAGGTAGCGGTGGATGCCCGCCCAGAATCGGCGCTCGCCCAGGTGCTTCTTCAGCATCTCCAGCACCAGCGCGCCCTTGGGGTAGATGTTATTCGATCCCAGCGACGCCAGCGGCATCCGGCGGCGATGGTCCAGCCCCATGAACTGCTCGTACTCGTCGAGGTAGTAGTCGTCCTCGGCGGCGCGGCCCCGTCTGAAGCCCCAGTACTGGCCGGGCAGGAACTCCGCGAAGCCCTCATTGAGCCACATGTTGGCCCAGTTGGCGGTAGTCACGTAGTCGCCAAACCACTGGTGGGCGAGTTCGTGCGGAATCAGGATGTGCTGGTACCAGGGACGATCGGCGTAGGCGCGCGCGTCGGGGAGCCAGTCAACCAGCGTGGTCGCGCTCACGTTCTCCATGCCGCCGAAGAAATCGGCCACCGTGGTCTGAGCATACTTGGCCCAGGGGTAGTCGATCCCGGTCAGCCGGGAGTACACATCGATCATGTCCGGGGTCACCCGGAAGAGCGGCCGCGCCAGGGCGCTGTCGGCGCGATAGACGTAGTAGTCCACCGGCACCCCGCGCCAGCGATCGCTCACCTTGGCCAGCGGTGCCACGATGAGCGAGACCAGGTAGGTGGCGGAGGGCCGCTCCTGCTTCCAGTCCATCGTGCGGGTGCCGTTCGAGTTCCGGCGGTCCTGGGCGAGGCGGCCGTTGGAGATGGCGGTGAAGCCCCTGGGCACCGTCGCGACCAGCTCCCAGGTGGCCTTGTCGTTGGGAAAATCGTAGGTCGGGAACCAGTCGTGATTGTTGTCGTCCTCGCCCTGGCTCCAGAGCTGGCGCGGGCGCACGGGCGGAATGGTGTCGGCCTCGATGAAGGTCAGCCCGTCGCCGTTCTTCACCCGTCCATCGTATCCGATGGTGAAGCGCACGGTGTCGCCGAACCCCGCAGGATGATCGAGATGGACGATCAGCGTATCACGCACATGGTCGAATCGCAGCGCTGCCGCCGCCGAGCGTCCCCTCGGCACCGAGGTCACCCCGCGGACGTCGAGCAGCGCCCCCGCATCGAGGATCACCGAGTCGAAGGCCGGCCGCAGCGCGACCAGCGTCACCGTCACGCGTCCGGTGAAGCTCAGACTGTCCCAGTCGAAGCCGGCCACCTCGATCCGCTCGTGCACCAGATCGTAGTCGTGACTCCGGCTGTAGTGATCGTTCGCCATGCGTTCGGCGTTGCTCGCCACCCGTTGCGGCGGCAGCGAATCCTGGGCAAGCGCGGCCCGGGGAGCGATCACGAACAGCAGCGGCAGCAGCAGTGGCAGGCGCATGGGATCAGAGGCCGATGGAGTATTGGGAGACCGGGGCGAAACTCCGGCGATGATGCGGGGTCGGACCGAGCGTGGCAAGCGCCTCGGCATGACGGGCGGTGCCGTAGCCAACATTGCTCTCCCAGCCGTAGCCGGCATAGCGCAGGGCCAGCCGGCGCATCAGCCCATCGCGGATTTCCTTGGCCACGATGCCCGCCGCGGCGATCGAATAGCAGAGGGCATCTCCGTCGACCAGTGCCTCGTGGGCGAATCCGCTCTCCGGCATGGGGAGCCCGTCGATCAGCACCCGGTAGCCGGTGGCGCCGCCGCGGAGGGCAGCTTCGCGGAATCCGGGTGCCGCGACCAGCCGCGCCACGGCCCGATGCATCGCGAGTGCGGTGGCCCGGCGGATGTTCAGGCGGTCGATTTCACGGACGGAGGCGGCGGCGATGCCGATGGCGAGGGCGGTGCCCCGGATGCGGGGGGCGAGGTCGGCGCGCTGCCGGGCGCTGAGGGTCTTGCTGTCGCGCACCCCGCGCACCGGGACGGCGAAGGGCGGGAAAGGCGACGGCCGCGGCCACCACTGGACCTGCCAGGGGACCGCGGCCGACCTCGTCCACGCCGATGAGCAGCGCGCGGCCGGACCAGGCGTCCTCCTCGCGGGCGAGGGAGGGCGCCGAGTCGCTGGCCGCCATGGCTAATTCTCCCGCTTCTCCTTGATGCGGGCCGCCTTGCCGCTCACCTTGCGGATGTAGTACAGCTTGGCGCGGCGCACCCGACCGCGGCGCACGACTTCGATCGTGGCGATGCTCGGGCTGTGGAGCGGGAACACCCGCTCGACCCCGACCCCCGCCGAGACCTTGCGCACCCGGAAGGTCTCGTTGACCCCGCCGCCCCGCTTGCCCATGCACAGGCCCTCGAAGGCCTGCAGGCGCTCCTTGTCACCCTCGCGCACCCGCACCATCACCTTGATGGTATCACCCGGGTGGAACTCGGGGATATCCGTCCGCAGGCCCTCCTGGGCCACCGCTGCCATCCGCTCCATTGGTTCCTCTCCTCGTAATTCGCGCGCGTCCGGGCGCGCCCCCCGACCGTCATTCCATGTTCTACGAATGCTTCGCCTGATACTCCGCCCAGAGATCCGGCCGCCGCTCGGCCGTCAGCCGCTCCGCCTCCGCCTGCCGCCAGGCGGCGATCTCCGCATGATTGCCGGAGAGGAGCAGTTCCGGGACCGACCGGCCTTCGAACACCGGGGGCCGGGTGTAGCTTGGCGGGCTCAACAACCCATCGTAGTGCGAGTCGCCGGCGGCGGACTCATGGTCGCCCAGCACGCCAGGGAGCAATCGCACCACCGCATCGATCACGCAGGTCGCCGCCAGCTCGCCCCCGGAGAGGACGAAGTCGCCCAGCGACAGCTCCTCGGTCGCCAGCCCGTCGGCCACCCGCTGATCCACGTCCTTGTAGTGCCCGCAGAGCAGGGTCAGCGTGGCGCTCGAGCGACAGCCGCACGGCATCCTGGTGCGTGAACCGCCTGCCGCGCGCCGACAGCAGGACGATCGGCCCCTGCCGGCTCTCCTCGTCGAGCGAGGCCACCGCCTCGAAGATCGGCCCGGGTTTGAGGACCATCCCGGCGCCACCGCCGTAGGGATAGTCGTCCACCGTGTGATGCCGGTCGTGCGTGAAGTCGCGCAGCTGCAGCAGCCGGTATCGGACTCTGCCCGCCGCCGCCGCCCGCCCGGGGATGCTCGCCCCGAGGTAGGGAGCGACCACTTCCGGAAACAGCGTCACGACGTTGATCTGCATCGCGCCGGCCTCGGACATCGGGCCGTCCGGGTTCGCCAGCGGCGCGCCCCGACGCCCTAGAGATCCAGCAGTCCGTCGGGCAGGGCCACCACCAGCGCCCGTTCCTCGCGCAGCACCTGCCGGACGAACTCCTTCTTGAACGGGAGCAGAAACTCGCGCTTCGGCCCCTGCACTTCGATCGTCAGCCCCGCGGGGAGATCGTAGACCGCCGTCACCAGGCCGATCGCCTCCCCGTTCTCGCTCCGCACCGCGAACCCCTCGAGCTCGTGGACGTAGACCTCGCCTTCGGCGGGCGGGGGCAACTCCTCAGCCGAAGCGGCGAGAAACTGCCCTCGCCACGTCTCCAGCTCCGACCGGGACTCGATCCCCCGGAACTTCACGAGCCACTCGCGGTGATAGCCGCGGCTCCGTTCGACCTCGATCGGCTCGCCCACCACCGCGCCATCCAACTGGAGCCGGACCAGCTTCCGGCCGGCCGCGAAGACGGTCGCCGGATCGGCGGTCAGCGGAAAGATCGAAAACTCGCCCTTCAGACCGTGCGGCTTCCGGAGGCGCCCCACCGCGAGCAACCGGGCGCTTCCCGGCCCGGTCACGCCTGCTTGGCGGCGGCGGCCTTCTTCGGCGGCGTCGCGGCCGGCTTCGGGAGGGCGGCGATGAGGCCGGCCTTCTCGAGCAGCGCACGCACGGTGTCGGTCGGCGTGGCACCCTTGGCCAGCCAGGCCTTCGCCGCATCGGCGTCCACCGTCATCTTGTTCCGATTCTGCTCGGCGCGCGGATTGTAGGTCCCGAGCGTCGCCACGAACCGCCCGTCCCGGGGCGCTTCCTTGTCGGCGACGACGATCCGATAGAGCGGCACGCCCTTGCGGCCGACGCGGCGGAGACGAATGCGAGTTGCCATGCAGATCCCGACCCTCTCGTTGAGCGAACGTCTGTACGCGCCCACGGCCGTGGGCGCCATCCCACATCCCGAACATCCCCGGACCCTTGCCGAAGGGGAGCTTCATGCCCGGCTTCCCCGCCGACTTCATCAGCTTCTGCATCTGCTTGAACTGATTCAGCAGCTGATTCACTTCCTGCACGGTCCGCCCGGCGCCCTTTGCGATCCGGAGCCGGCGGGATCCGTTGATCAGATCCGGATCGGCCCGTTCCTTCGGCGTCATGGACAGCACGATCGCCTCGACGTGCTTGATCCGCTTGTCGTCGAGGTTGGCGCCCTTGAGCATCGCCGGACTCACCCCTGGCAGCATGCCCAGCACGTTCTTGAGCGGCCCCATCTTCTGCATCTGTTTCATTGCGGTCAGGAAGTCCTGGAGGTCCAGGCCCTTCTTGCGAGACCGCCTTCTTGGCCAGCTTCTCGGCCTCGCCAGCATCGACCGAGGCCTGCGCCTGCTCGACGAGGGTGAGGATGTCCCCCTTCTGGAGGATCCGTCCCGCCAGCCGGTCCGGCCGAAATGGCTCGAGTTGATCGAGCTTTTCGCCCAGACCGATGTACTTGATCGGCGCCTTGGTGACGCCGTAGATGGAGAGCGCCGCGCCGCCGCGGGCATCGCCGTCCATCTTGGTCAGGATCACGCCGGTGACGCCGAGGGCTTCATGGAAGCCGCTCGCGATCCGGACCGCATCCTGGCCGGTCATCCCGTCGGCCACGAGCAGGATCTCATGCGGCTTCACCGCCGCCTTGAGCGCCTTGAGCTCGTCCATCATCTCGGCGTCGATCTGCAGCCGGCCGGCGGTATCCACCAGCACCGTCCGCGCCCGGGCCTTGCCCGCCTCGACGATGCCCGCGCTTCACGATGCCGACCACGTCGGTCGCGCCGGGCTCGCTGTGGCAGCCGACCTCGACCTGCCTGGCCAGCGTCACCAGCTGATCGACCGCCGCCGGACGATAGACGTCGGCAGCCACGAGGTACGGCGCCTTCTGCTCCAGCTTGAGCCGCTTGGCGAGCTTGCCCGCCGTCGTCGTCTTGCCGGAGCCCTGCAGTCCCACCAGCAGAATCACCGTGGGCGGCACCGAGGCGAAGACGATCGGCGCCTGCTTCTCGCCGAGCAGCGTCACCAGTTCGTCGTAGACGATCTTCACCAGCTGGTCGCCGGGTCGAACCGCCTTCAGCAGCTGGGTGCCGACCGCCTTCTGTTCGACACGTTCGAGAAACTCGCGAGTCAGGTCAAAGCTGACATCCGCTTCCAGCAGCACGCGCCGGATTTCGCGAAGGCCATCCTTGACCGCATCCTCGGTAAGAACGCCGCGCCCCGTGAGCTTGGAGAGCGCGGCGGTGAGTTTGGCGGACAGCTCGTCGAACATAAGCCCCGCAAAATAGAGGGGTTACACCACTTAGGCAAGTCAACCGGATCGCCCCCGAACGCCAGAAGCGGCCGGCTCCTTCCTACTATCCCGAGCGGGCTTCCGGGCCTGCACCGCGCGCCCAGGTGCCATCGAGCCGGGCGCGCCGCGATGTCAACCAGAGGCTCTTGGGGTTCGACGGGGGCGGGAGCTAAGGACCGCTGGAGGGTGGGGAAAGCGGCGTGGCGGACAATTGTACCGGCGTGCGTCGGGGGGTTGATGGGGCGGTGAGGGGGAGGAGATAGGCTTGGGCGACCCTCTTCCCGGAGTCTCCGCAGTGAAGCCAATCGCCGCCGTTCCCTCGTCCGCCAACGACGATCGCGACGCGATCGCGATGCGCGTGGCAGATGCACTCGCCGATGCTGTCGCCCGCGGTCCCTATGCCGCGCTGCGGACCGCGCGCAGCCTCAGTGAAGACGAACTCCGGCTCGGTCTCGACTTCGTGAGCACGGTGCTGGAGGTCGCCTCGAGTTCGGCGAGGGTCATGGCGGCGGTCCTGGCCGAGCGCGCCGGGAGCAGCTCCCGGCCGGCGGTGCACTGACTAGGGCACGACCTCGATCCCCATGATCTGCTTCCAGCCGAGCCAGCCTTCGGGCGCGATTATCACGCGGGTGCCGGGCTGGGGCCCGATCCGTGGCGAGCTGAGTTCCATCCGGTAGCCGAGGCGACGCCTCGATTCCAGGCGCTGGCCCGTGCTGGCCAGAAACCGGTTCCGTGCCGTCGAATCATCCCACGCGATGTACCAGACCATCGCGGGGCCACTGGGAGTCTCGTAGACCCGGAAGCGGTCACCGCCCCAGCCGAGTGCGAGCGGCGTCTGGATTTCGGTGCTGGCCCCCGCGTGCGCCAGGTCGGCGGCCAGGATCGTCATGTCGAACTCCCCCATCACATCTTCGTACAGCACACGGGGCTCGGCCGCCGCGAAGCGAAGGGTGACCGGCTGGTCGCCCCGGCCGTACCGATCGGGATGGAGAATCTGCTCGGTCGACACCGGCATCCGGGGCCCGAACGGGACCGTATCGCGGTGTTCCGATCCGGCCCACCAGCGCAGGAAGTCCGCGCCGGCGAGATAGGGGAAGATCATGCTCTCCCGCAGCACGCGGGGCGCCTTGTTGAACACCGGCATCGTGACCTGCTGGGTGCGGAACTGCTCCCGATAGGTCTCCCAGAACTCCGGCATCGCCCAGAGGTTCTGGTCAGGGACCATCACCTGCAGGCCGCCCAGGGTGGCCTGGCCCTCGAGGATCGACTGGGCGGCGGCCAGCCGATCGTTGTCGCCGGTCTGCCGCATGATCGAGTCGAGCGCGATGTACTGATGCTGGAGCGCGTGGACCAGCTCATGGGCGACGACCGCACGGAGCGTGGTCGGATCGGCGTTGGCAACCACAAACAGGGTGGTCGAGTCGGGTTCGTAGTAGCCGACGATCTGTTCGGTGAACAGATCGAGCAGCAGGGTCCGCAGGTCGAGCGAATCGGGCAGCAGCCCCAGCAGGCGGTACGTCGCCTGGAGGCCCCGTGCCTTCCCCGCGGGAAGTTCCTGATCCAGCTTGTGCAGCACATACGCGCGGACCTGCTCGCGACTGCGCACGGCGGAGTGCGGTGGCGTGCGGAACTTGAGCCCCACCGCCTTTTCCACCGCGGGCGCCAGGCTGTCGACCAGGTGGCTGATCGCGGCATCACCTTCGAGCGGGGGCCGGCCGCGACAGCCGATCGCTGCGATGAGCACCAGCAGTCCGAGCGCCGTGCGCATCAGGACTGCAGCACGAAAGTGCGGTACCACACGATGACCGACGGCCCCGCCACCCAGGTCGCCGCGGCGCCGATACTGAGAAAGACGCCGAACGGCACGAGGCGCTTCTTGCCGACGACCGACAGCGGCACGAAGACGAGGGTCCCGATCAGGGCGCCGAGAAACACGGTCAGCAGCACCCCCTGCCAGCCGACGAAGGCGCCGACCATCGCCATCATCTTGATGTCGCCACCCCCCATCGCCTCCTCCTTGAAGATGCGGGTGCCGAGCGCGCCCACCACCCACAGCAGGGCGAAGCCGGCCGCGGCGCCAAGGAGCGCATGGCTGATCGACGCGAACCCGCCGGGCAGGCTGAGCAGAACGCCGATCACCAGACCTCCGAGGCTGAACTCGTCGGGGATGATGTACTCCCGGGCGTCGGTCATCGTGATGCCGAGAAGGATCGTGAAGAAGATCGCCCCCGCGAGCGCCAGCAGGGTAGGCCCGAAGCGCCAGGCCATGCCGGCCCAGATCAGCGCTGTCGCGAGTTCCACCAGCGGATACTGGATCGAGATCGGCGTCTGACAGCGGCGGCAGCGGCCGCGCAGCAGCACGAGCCACGAGAAGACCGGGATGTTGTCGAACCAGGCGATGAGCTGGCCGCACCCTGGGCAGCGGGAGCGGGGCGCCACGACCGACTGCTCCGCCGGCCAGCGGAGGATGCAGACGTTCAGGAAGCTGCCCAGCGTGGCCCCCACCAGGCCGGCGGCGATCGCCACGAACAGCTCAACGCTCACGCGTCACCTCGTAGAGGATGATTCCGGCCGCAACGGCCACGTTCAGCGATTCCACGCCGGACACCAGCGGCACCGCCACCGACTGCGCCGCCGCGGCCGCCAGCTCGGGACGGACCCCGGCCCCTTCATTGCCCAGAAGCAGCGCGATCGGGCCGACACGCCGGGCCCGGTCCACCGGCGTGCCATCGGAGGCGGTCGTCCACAGCGCCACGTCGGCCCCCCGGGCCCAGGCAATGAACGCATCGCCGCTGGCCTGCACGGCGGGCAGTCGGAAGAGCGCCCCCATGCTGCCGCGGAGCGACTTCGGGTTGTGCAGATCGGCGGTGCCCGGCAGTGCGATCAGCCCCGCCGCGCCGAGACCGAGAGCGGTGCGCGCCAAGGCGCCGACGTTGCCCGGATCCTGCACGCCGTCGAGCACCAGGATCACGCCTCGGGGGCCGGGGGTGATCGCATCGAGGGTCCAGACCCTCGGCTCGACGACCGCGACGACACCCTGGGGCTGCTCGGTCCCCGCGAGCTGACCGAGGAGATCGTCATCGACTTCCTCGATCGGAACGCCGGAGTCGAGCAGCCGGCGTTTGAGCGCCGCGCCCCGAGGTGTACCTTCCAGCGCCGGCGAGGTCACGGCACCCTGCACCGCGATCCCGGCAGCCAGCGCCTCCTCCAGCAGGCGTACCCCTTCGGCCAGGGTCAGGGCGCGCCGGTCGCGCGCCCGGCGGCGGTGGAGGTCCCGGATGGTACTGATCAGCGACACGCCTACCACGCTTTCCCGATGAAGATTGCACTGACGATCGCCGGTTCGGACTCAGGCGGCGGTGCCGGTATTCAAGCCGACCTGAAGACATTTCACCAGTTTGGCGTCTTCGGCACGAGTGTGATCGTGGCCGTCACGGCCCAGAATACCCGCGGCGTGCGCGCCGTGCACGCCGTGCCCGACGCGATGATCGCGGCACAACTGGACGCGCTCGCGGAAGACCTTCCCCCCGCCGCCGTGAAGAGCGGCATGCTGGCCACGGTCGCGGTGGTAGATCGCGTGGCGGCGGCCATCGCCGATCGGGGATGGCACCGTTACGTCTGCGATCCGGTCATGGTCGCCACGTCGGGAGACCGGCTGCTCGATGCCGAAGCGGAGTCCGTCCTGCGCGACCGGCTGCTCCCGATCGCCGCACTGGTCACCCCCAATCTCGACGAGGCGGAGATCCTCACCGGCCTCGAAGTCCGCGATCCCGACCAGATGGAGCGCGCCGGGCGGCGGCTGCTCGAAATCGGCGCCGCCGCGGCGCTGGTCAAGGGCGGGCATCTCGAGTCCGCGACGATGACCGAGGTGCTGGTGACGATGGGAGGGGTCCGCCTCTTCCGCCATCCCCGGCTGGCGACGACCGCCACCCACGGCACGGGCTGCACGCTCTCCGCCGCCATCACTGCCGGGCTGGCCCTCGGCCGGGATCTCGAATCCGCAGTCGCCGACGGGCTCGATTACCTCCATCGTGCCATGCTGGCGGCGCCGGGACTGGGGGGAGGACACGGGCCCCTGAATCATACGGTCGGCGCACGCCGCGCCTAGGGGCGATCCAACCCGGCCACCACTCCCGTGAGCACCCGTCGCAATGCATCGCCGGCCGCCCCCGCCGCCAGCATGACGTCGGCGTGGGAGAGCGGGGTGAGGCTGATCCCAGCCGCGGCGTTGGTGATCGTCGAGATTCCGAGACAGCGAATCCCGGCCGCCCGCGCGGTGACCACCTCGAGCACCGTCGACATCCCCACCGCATCGGCCCCCATCCGTTCCAGCATCCGGATCTCGGCACCGGTCTCGTAGCTCGGGCCCGTGACTCCGGCGTAGACTCCCTCCTCGAGTGTGACCCCCTCGGTGCGAGCCACCGCACGCGCCGCGCGGCGCAGCGCGTCGTCATAGGGCGCCGACATGTCGGGGAAGCGCTCCTCCCCCTCGCGTTGCCGGCCGATCAGCGGATTGCGGAAGCTCAGGTTCAGCTGATCGGCGATGAGCATCAGGGTGCCGGGACGGAAGCTCCGGCGGATGCCACCGGCGGCGTTGGTCAGGAGCAGGCACCTGATCCCCAGTTGCGCGAACAGGCGGATCGGCACGGCTACCGCCGCGGCGGCATGTCCCTCGTAGGGGTGGAAGCGGCCGCTCTGACAGAGCACGAGGCGCCCGCCGAGCATCCCCGCGACCAGTTCGCCCTGGTGACCGGCGACGCTCGGTTCGGGAAAGCCGGGAATGGTCCGGTAGGGAAGCCGGATGGCCTCGGCGAGCCGGTCCGTCAGTTGGCCGAGTCCCGAGCCGAGGACGATCGCCGCGACCGGTGCACGACCGTCCAGCCAGCGGTGCACGGCCTCGTGTGCGGCCCCGACAGTCGCGTCTCCGGCCGGCGGCGGCTCCGCGGTCATATGAGCATCCCCGCCAGCGCTGCCGAGGTGAAGGCCGCGAGGTTGCCCGCGATCATGGCACGCAGGCCGTAGCGCGCGATCTCGCCGCGCCGTTCGGGAGCCAGGCCGCCGATGCCGCCGATCTGGATCGCGATGGAGCCGAAGTTGGCGAAGCCCAGCAGGGCGTAGGTGAGAATGACGGCGCTGCGGGGGGCGAGGGCGACGCCGGCCCCGAGATCCTTCGCGAACTGCGCGTAGGCGACGAACTCGTTCAGGGCCGTCTTGAGTCCGATAAGCCCGCCGACGTAGGCGGTGTCCTGCCACGGTACGCCGAGCACCCACGCGATCGGGCGGAACACCTGGCCGAGCATCCAGGGAAGACTCAGCGAGGGCTGCCCCCACCAGCCGCCGACCCAGCCCAGCAGGGCATTCAGCAGCGCCACCAGGGCCACGAAGGCGATGAGCACTGCGGTGATGTTGATCGCGAGCTGCACGCCCTGGAGAGCGCCGGTGGCCGCGGCATCGATCACGCCGGTCTCGGACTTCGCCAGCCGGATGCGCGGTGCCTCTCTGGTAAGGGGAGTCCCCGTCTCGGGGAAGATGATCTTCGAGAGGTAGAGGCCCGCGGGCGCATTCATGACGCTCGCCGCGACCAGGTGGCCGGCGATGTTCGGGAAGAGTCCCGACAGCATCCCGATGTACGCGGCCATGATGCCGCCGCCGATCGTCGCGAAACCGCCCACCATCACGGTGAACAGCTCGGACGGCGTGAAGTCGAGCACGAACGGCTTGACCAGCAGCGGCGCCTCGATCTGACCGAGGAAGATGTTTCCCGACGCCGACAGCGTTTCCGCGCCGGAGGTACGCAGTGTCTTCTGCATCACCCAGGCGAAGCCCTTCACCACCACCTGCATGATGCCCAGATAGTAGAGAACCGACATCAGCGACGAAAAGAAGATGACCGCGGGCAGGACGCTGAAGGCGAGGAATGCCGGCTGGTCCACGAGGTCGCCGAAGAGCAGGCGGGCGCCCCCCCGGGCGAAGCTGATAATCTGGTTGAAGCCTTCTCCCAGCTGGTCGAAGAGCGCCCGGCCGATGCCCGTCTTGAGCACCAGCAGCCCCACGAGGAGCTGCAGGGTGAGCCCGGCGCCGACGAGACGCCAATCGATGCGGCTCCGGTCGTTCGAGAGCGCCAGCGCGATCCCGATCATCACCGCCACGCCTACCACACCCATGAGCCGCTCGGCAAGCGGAAGCTGGAGCCCGGTTTCGATCGCCGCGAGACGGGCGGCCGCCTCCTGGACGGCGAGGAGGGTCACGCCGCGGCCTCCAGCGCCCGCGCCGCTTCGGCGGCCAGCGCGTGTCGCTCCGGGAGCGGGAGGAAGCCGGCCCTGAATCCGTTGAGAATGAGCATGCGGATCTCCGCCGGGGTGAGCGCAAGCGCCTGCCGGGCGAGGGCGTATTCACCGGAGAGGCGCACGTCGCTCATAAGCCAGTTGTCGGTGCAGAGGGTGACGGTCAGGCCTTCGTCGAGAAAGCGCCGCAGCGGGTGCGCCTCCGCACGCGACACGACCCGGGTCTGGAGGTTCGACGTCAGGTTGATCTCGATCGGAATCTCGCGGTCACGGATGTACGCCAGCAGCTCGGGATCCTCCGCGAGCCGGGTGCCATGGCCGATCCGGTCGGCCCGGCACTCGAAGATGGCCTCGGCGATGGACTCCGGCCCCGCCGCCTCGCCGGCGTGGACGGTGATGCCGAGTCCGCCGCGCGCCGCGATCTCGAAGGCGTGGGCATGCGGACGCGCCGGCCGGCCCGCTTCTCCGCCGGCAATGTCGAACCCGACGACACCCTGGGAGCGCAGCCGCACCGACGTCTCCGCGATGTCCTCGGAGACGGCCGGGTCGAGCTGGCGCAGGGTGCAGTTGATGATACCCGTCCGCACCCCGAACTCCGCTTCGCCCCGGAGCAGTCCGCGGCGCTCCGCGCGGATGGTGTCCTCGAGCGTGAGGCCACACCGGCGGCTCAGCGCCGGACAGTAGCGGACCTCGAGATAGCGTACCCCGTCTGCGGCGGCGTCGGCCACCATTTCATAGGCCACCCGCTCCAGCGCCTCGGGAGTCTGCAACACGGCGATCGTCAGCTCGAAACGGGCGAGGTAATCCTCGAGATCGTGGGCGTCGTCGGCCCGCATGTGGCGCTGCAGCGCCTCGGCGTCGCCGGCGGGAAGCGGCACATCCGCCCCACGGGCGAGCTCGATCAGCGTGCCGGGCCGGAGCGACCCGTCGAGGTGGACGTGGAGCTCGGCCTTTGGCAGCCGCGCGAACCGCTCACGCATCGGGCTCCGTCGCGGCGCGGCGGCTGGAGCGCACCGCCCGCAGGATCATCCCTCCGCTGAGCGGAGCCTCGAGAGACACCGGAAGTCCACGACCGTCGGTCACCAGCCCCTCGCCCGAGTCGCAGACAGGGAGCAGCTCGGGGACCAGCGCCTCCAGGGCATCCCGCACCCGTGCGCCGGCTGGGAGGGTGCCTCCCCGCTCGTTGACGTAGACCCGGATGTCGGAGGGCATCAGTGCGTGGGTACCAGGCGTCGATCCTCAGGCGGCGTCACTGGTTGGGGCAGTCGCCGCAGATACTCGAGCAGCACCTCCCCGGGAGTCTGGTCGCTCCGGGTCACGGTCCACCGGGAGAGCAGTCCCGGCGCGCGGCATCCCTTCTCCGCGCGACAGTCGCTCGCGCCCAGCGGCAGTGAATCGCCGGAAGCGAGTCGGCTGCTCAGCGCGACCGTGTAGCTGCGCTTGCGCTCGAACTCCTGGCCGCTGGTCAGGCGAGCGCGACGCAGCCGTTCATATGCCTTCGCCTTCGGATCGAACTCGACGACGACGCCTGACACTTCACAGCAAGGGTTCGGGGCAGCCAGGATGTTCTCGAGCAGGTCTTCCACTTCGGTTCCGGTCATCTTGATGGTCCACAGCCGGTCGTCACCGGGGGCGGCGGCGGCCACCTGCGCACGGGTCAGCCCGCCCGCCGGCAGCCGGTCGCCGAGCTCGATGGTGCCGACGACGGCAAGATCGGCGCGCAGCGAGTTCCGGTAGGCGTCGGCGAGCAGTCGTGAGAGACTCTTGCCCGGGCCGGCTTCCGCCGGCAGGCGGAGGGTGGCGACCGACGCCCGCGCGATCGAATCGGCGCGGTCCTGGGCCCGCAGGGCCGAGTCCCGCGCTGCCAGCTCCGCATGGGTCGGCGTCGTCAGTAGCGCGCCGGCGACCGGGGCCGGCTCGGCCGGTTGCGGCTGACCTCCCGTGATGAAGAGGGCACGAGCGCGACGGGCGTAATCATCCGGGGCGAGAGACCAGTCGCTGCCACTGACATCCGCCAGCGAGAGAAGATGCCGACGGCGGATCTCCGCGACCAGAAGATCGCGCATGTTCTCGCCCTTGTCGTAGACCACCGGCGCGCCGGCAAGCGCCTGATAGTTCCCCCCGCCCTGCTGCCGATAGCTGTTCACGGCCAGGGTGAAGCTGTCGCCCGGCTCGACGGGACGGCCGCGGACCTCGAGTCGGCTGACCCTGGCGCCCGCGGGCCTGCTCAGATCGAGGGTGTAGGTCGCGCCGCTGACGAGGTCGTAGTTGTAGCCGGGGAGGTAGCGGTTGGTCGCGACCCGCCCTGTGGAATCGACGAAGAAGTACCGAGCGCTCTGCTCG
>CAWGRU010000010.1:0-71993 GCA_963825065.1 uncultured Gemmatimonadales bacterium | reverse complement strand
ATCCTCGACCTCTCACCCGCGGGCCATCAGCCGATGGTGTCGGCCGAGCGGCCGCTACGTGATCGTCTTCAACGGCGAGATCTACAACTTCGCGGACTTGCGCGCAGATCGCTGGAAAGCGCGCCGGCGCCCGCCTCGTGGCGCGGGCATTCCGACACCGAAGTGCTGCTGGCGGCATCGACGCGTGGGGGGTGGCGCCGCCACTCGAGAGCGCTGCGTCGGCATGTTCGCGTTCGCCCTGTGGGACCGGCAGACGCGCACGCTGACGCTGGCGCGCGACCGCTCGGCGAGAAGCCGCTGTACTACGGCTGGCATGGGCGCGACCTTCCTGTTCGGCTCCGAGCTCAAGGCGCTGCAAGGCGCATCCGGCGTTCCGTCGCCGTCGATCGACCGCGTTGCGCTGCCTCTTCATGCGCCACAACTACATCCCCGCGCCGCACTCGCATCTACCAGGGCATCCCCAAGCTGCCGCCCGGCGCGATTGCTGACCTTGCGCGCAGCGACCGGCCCGCAGAGATCGCAGCCCTACTGGTGCGCCGCGCGAGGTCGGCCGAGACGGCGGCCGGCGATCCGCTCAGCGGACGCCGACGGAGCGGCTCGACGCAGCTCGAACGCTGCTGCGGGACGCCGTCGGCAGCAGATGGTCGCCGACGTGCCGCTCGGCGCGTTCCTGTCCGGCGGCATCGATTCGTCCACCGTCGTGGCGCTGATGCAGGCGCAAAGCCGCGGCCGGTGCAAACGTTCACGATCGGCTTCGCGGAGGACGCGCTACAACGAGGCCGCAGCACGCCAAGGCGGTGGCGCGCCATCTCGGCACCGACCACACCGAGCTGTACGTCACGCCGCAGCGAGGCGCTCGACGTCATCCCGCGGCTGCCGGCGATGTACGACGAGCCGTTCGCCGACTCGTCGCAGATCCCGACCTACCTGGTGTCGCAGCTGGCGCGCCAGCGACGTCACCGTGTCGCTGTCGGGCGACGGCGGGCGACGAGCTGTTCGGCGGCTACAACCGTTACGTTTCTCGCACAGCGGCTGTGGGGCCGGCTGGCGCGGTGCCGGCGTGGTCCGGCGCCGGTGGCGCGCGGCATCCGGCGGTGGCGCCGGAGCGTGGGGCGCGGTGCTGGGGACGGCGCGCGGTGCTGCCGCGCGCTCGCGCGTGGCGCCTCGGCGACCGGATGCACAAGCTGGCGAGCGTGCTCGCGGTCCCTTCTTCGGGCGTGATGTACCAGGAGCCTGGTCTCCAACTGGGATCCGCCCACGGAGATCCTGCGGGACCGGCGGGAGACGGCACCGTCCTGACGGCAGAGCACGGCTGCCCGCCGGGGCGGGTTTCGTCGAGCGCATGATGTACCTCGACACCCGGACCTACCTGCCCGACGACATCCTGGTCAAGGTCGACCGGGCGAGCATGGCCGTGAGCCTGGAATCGCGGGTGCCGTTCCTGGACCACCGGGTGGTGGAGCTGGCGTGGCGGATCCCGCTGTCGATCAAGATCCGCGGCGGGCAGGGGAAGTGGCCGTTGCGCGCCAGTCCTCGACCGGCATATACCGAGGACGGTGATCGAGCGGCCGAAGATGGGATTCGGGGTGCCGATCGATGCCTGGCTCCGGGGACCGCTCAAGGGGTGGGCGGAGGGGCTGCTCGATCCGGCCCGGTTGGCGGCGCAGGGGTTGTTCGACGCGCGGGTCATCGGGCAGCGTTGGGAGGAGCACCAGAGCGGGCGGCACAACCGGCAGTATCCGCTATGGAACCTGCTGATGCTGCAGGCGTGGCTCGCCGGCTGAGATGCTCCTTTCAAATACGCTGCGCTACGGATTGGCCAGGGGGGTCTCGGGACTTCTCAACTTTCTTGCGCTCGCGCTGTTCACCCGACTGCTCGGGCGGGAAGGGTATGGGCACTACGCCCTGGCGATCGCTTCCGTCGGTCTGGGCTACGCCGTGCTGTACCAGTGGTTGAGTCTCGCCACCCTGCGCCTCCTCAACACCGACCTCGCCCCCCGGCCAGTCTTCCAGCGCGCCGTCATCGGTTCCTACCTGAAAGTGTCGACCGCGGTGCTGGTCGGAGCGACGGTGGCGCTGCTGGCGGGGCCGCCCGGGTGGCCCCGCCCGACCATCGTGTTGTGCGCCCTGCTGCTGGTGGTCCAGGCGTGGCACGAGATCAACCTGATGCTGGCCAGCGCCGATTCGAATCCGCTCCGCTACGGAATGATGACGGCGGGGCGCGCGCTCGGCAGCCTGCTGGTCGGAGGGGCGCTCGCCTTCCTCGGCCTCGGCTTCACGGGTGTGCTGGCGGGTGCGTGCATCGGGTTCCTCGTCCCCGGCCTTTGGGCCGCGAAGTCCGCATGGATCTGGAGCGCGCGGGGGCCCGACCCCGGCGCACTGGAAGGGAGCCTGCTGCGCTATGGGGCGCCGCTGGTGATCACCTACCTGCTCGACTTCGTCATCAGCAGTTCCGACCGACTGCTCATCGGTGCACTGCGGGGTCCGGGACCGGCGGGAACCTACGCGGCAGCGTACGATCTGGCACAGCAACCGATCTGGACCCTCATGATGGTGGTGAATCTCGCGGCCTATCCGCTCGCGGTTGCGGCGATCGATTCGGGGGACCGGCAGGCCTTCGAGGCCCATGGCCGGCGACACCTGGGCATGCTCCTGATGGTCTGCCTGCCGGTCGCCGCGGGGCTGTGGGTCCTGGCGCCCGGCATCACCCTGCTGGTGCTCGGCGGGGCGTTCGCCGATGAGTCTGCCGGCCTGCTGCCGATCATCGCGCTCGCCGTTGTGCTCGGCGGGCTGAAGGCCTATTACTTCGACCTCAGCTTCCAACTGGGGCGATCGACCATCCACCAAGTGAGGGTCGTGCTCGTCGCCGCGCTCGTCAACCTTCTGCTGAACCTGCTGCTGATTCCCACGCTCGGCGCCCGCGGTGCCGCCCTGGCGACGCTATGCGCGTACGCCGTCTCGCTGGCGCTCAGCATCGCGCTGGGCCGCCGGGTGCTTCGGCTTCCGATTCCGGTGATGGACGTCGTGCGCATCCTCGGTGCCACCGCTGGCATGGTCGCGGCGCTCTGGTGGTTCCGCGATCGGCACGGTGCCGTTGCGCTCCTGGCTCAAGTCATCGGCGGTGCGCTGCTGTTCGGGGCGCTGCTCCTGGCCCTCAACCCGGTCGGTCTGCGCTCCTGGCTTCACGGCCGGCGGCCGTCGCCATCGTGAGCGGCCGGCCGACGGCGGGCGTGCCGGAAGGA
Source organism: uncultured Gemmatimonadales bacterium (assembly GCA_963825065.1). Classification (GTDB taxonomy): domain Bacteria; phylum Gemmatimonadota; class Gemmatimonadetes; order Gemmatimonadales; family GWC2-71-9; genus JADJOM01. Next base: position 68,751 of record CAWGRU010000010.1, on the reverse strand, counting down.
TTCGACAGCGCTCTTCGCGGGACGACCGCGTGACTGATGCCGCGAGGGAGATCGCCAGCGGCGACCGCTTCGGCTTCGGGGAGAACTGGCGCCGGTTTCTCTCGCTGGTTGACGACCCCCGGATCCAGTCCGCCGAACTGTCGCTGCAGGCGCTACTCGGGCGGCCGCGGCTGGACGGGGTCCGGTTGCTCGACATCGGCTCAGGGAGCGGGTTGTTCAGCCTCGCGGCTCGGCGGCTGGGCGCGACGGTGCACTCTTTCGACTTCGATCCCCAGTCCGTCGCCTGCGCCACCGAACTCCGCCGGCGCTACCGCCCCGATGACCCGCAGTGGACGGTGGAGCGCGGTTCGGTGCTCGACCCGTCGTATCTCGAGAGTCTGGGCAGCTTCGAGGTGGTCTACTCGTGGGGGGTGCTGCACCATACCGGCGCGATGTGGCGGGCGATCGAGAACGCCGCCGGCCGAGTGGCGACGGGTGGCGCTTTCGCGATCGCGATCTACAACCGACAGACCCTGTTGACGCCGCTGTGGACCGGGGTGAAGCGGCTCTATCACGTGCTGCCGTCGGGGCTGCGTCCGCTGCTGGTCTGGCCCTACGTGGGGTACGCGGCGCTGGCGAGCGGCGCGGCCGACCTGCTGCGGGGCCGGGCACCGTGGAGCCGGTGGCACTGGCACGGTAGCCGAGGCATGAATCTTTACTTCGACGCGGTGGACTGGGTCGGCGGGTGGCCGTTCGAGGCGGCTAGTCCGGCCGAAATCACCGACTTCATTTCCGCACGGGGATTCGCCCTGGTGAAGGCCCAGACGGTGGAGCAGCGGCACGGCTGCAACGAATTCGTGTTCCAGCGTGTCCGGGGCTGATGCGCATCGCCTTCGTCATCCGGTCGCTCGGCATCGGCGGTGCGGAGCGGCAGCTCACCGTGCTGGCGGTGGCGCTCGCGGAGCGGGGCCATGCCGTCGAGGTGATCGCCTATTACGGCGGGGGCGCGCGCCACGAGGAGTTCGATCGGGCGGGGGTGCGGGTGGTCTCGCTGGACGAGCGGGGCCGGTGGGACCTGGCGGGGCCGCTCATCCGGTTGCGGCGCGCCATCCGCGACTTCCGCCCCGAGGTGGTACACGGGTACCTGCCGGACGGCAATCTCCTCGCGCTCCTGTCGGGTCGGCTGCTCTACCGCGCCGCGGTGGTGTGGGGGGTACGCGCCTCGGCCTACGATTCCGCATCTACGACTGGCTGTTCCGACTGCTATTCCGGGCGAGCTGCCGTCTTGCGCGTCGCGCGGACTTTGATCATCGCCAGCTTTGCGAGGCGGGGCGCGCCTATCATGGCGGCAGGATACCCGGCGGAGCGAACGGTCAGTGAATCCCAACGGCATCGATACGGGACGGTTCCATCCCGAAGCCGCGCTACGTGAGCGGCAGCGCCGGGCGTGGGGGGTGGGCGCCGAGCAGCGGCTGATCGGCATCGTGGGGCGGCTCGATCCGATGAAGGGGCACCCCACCTTTCCTTCGGCCGCTGCGATGCTGGCGCGTTCGCTGCCATCAGCGCGGTTTGTGTGTATCGGCGACGGGTCGCCGGATACCGAGGCGCGCTCGAGGGAATCGCCCGGGAGGCGGGCGTGGCGGAGCGGACGCATGGGTCCCCGTGGCGGCGGATATGGTGGCGGCCTACAACGCCCTCGACCTGCTCGTCTCTGTGTCCACGTCGGGCGAGGGGTTTCCCAATGTGATCGGCGAGGCGATGTCGTGCGGGGTACGTTGCGCGGTGACTCCAATCGGCGATTCCGCCCGGGTTGTCCATGACACCGGTGAGACTCTTCCGCCGGATGATCCGGCCGCGATGCGGCCACCATCGAGCGGACCTTGACCGAATCGGCGGTCGCCGGTTGGTCCGATCCCCGCGCTCGGATCGAACGGAATACAGTGTCTCGCGGCTGGTGCAGCGCACCGAGGCGCAGCTGGGTGAGGTGGTCAAGCGGAGCATGGGACGGGCGGCGGCGTGAGTGCCGAGTCGGCGGGCGCCCGATCGCGGTGGCACACGTGATCACTGGTCTGCTGGTGGGCGGCGCGGAGACCGCGCTGGCTCGGCTGCTGGAGGCGCTCCCCCGGGACGAGCTTCCCGCACGGGTCGTCTCGCTGCTGGCCGACGGTCCACTCGCCGGAGCGAATACGGGGACTCGGGATCGAGGTGGTATCGCTCGGCATGCTGCGCGGGGTCCCTTCGCCGGCGGCGCTCGTCGGGCTGCGCCGGGCGCTGCAGGGCTTTGGGCCGAACCTCATACAGAAATGGAGAGGCGTATCACGGCAACCTTGCCGCTTGGCTGGGTTGCCGCGCCTTGGCGCCAGTCCCACCGGTATTATCGAACAACCGGCAGACGCCATACGACCTAGAGAAACAGGAGCGGCCGGTGACCCCGCTGGCCATTCGAGTGGGGGGCATGGCTGTCTCGCTCGGTTGAAGCAGTCATCTACAACTCCGATGTTGCGCGGAACCAGCACCAGGCGGCCGGCTTCCGCGGGGCAGCGAGCATCGTCATTCCCAACGGTTTTGATCCTCATACCTTTCGCCCGTCGCCCGAGGCTCGGGTGGCGCTCCACACCGAACTCGGAGTTCCACCCGATCGGCGACTGGTCGGCTTGGTGAACCGCTATCACCCGATGAAGGACCATGCCACCTTCTTGCGGGCTGCCCGGCGAGTGCTGGACGCCGGTGTGGACGCGAGCTTCGTCTGTGCCGGGCGCGAGGTGACGCCGTCGAACCCCGAGTTGAGCGGGCTGGCAGCGGAGCTCGCGCTGGGCGGACGGCTCCACCTGCTGGGCGAACGCACCGACACGCCGGCACTGTTTGCGGCTCTCGACCTGGCCTGCATGACATCGGCCTGGGGGGAGGGCTTCCGAACGTAGTCGGGGAGGCGATGGTTTCCGGGACGCCGTGCGTGGTGACCGACGTAGGCGATGCCGCCAGGGTGGTCGGGGAGACGGGAATGGTCGTACAGCCTGGAGATCCCGCGGCCCTCGCCCGCGCGATCACTGCCATGCTCCGACTCTCGTCGATTGAGCGGGAGGCCCGGGGCAGGGCGGCCCGGGAACGGATCATCAGGGACTACTCGAAGGAGCGATGCACCGCTGCGTATGCGGGGCTGTACCGGTCCATCACCGAGAGGACCGGGGCAATCCCGGCGTCCGGTCCTCGATAGCCGGAAAGCTGATCGCCCATGAGCGGCGCGCTCATCGTCATCCAGGCGCTCGTGCTCGGGGCTCTGATCCTGGCCGCCGAATGGAGCCGACCGATCTCGCGCCGCGCGGTCGACTTCCTCCGAGCGGCAAGCAGCGTGTACTTCATGTGCTTCGTTGTGCTCCCGCTATACTTGCAGCTCGACGACTTCCGGGATCAGGGGGACCTGCAGTGGGCATGGTTGCTCAAGTGGCCATTCGACGGAGCCGCGTTTGCCTATGCCGGCGCCTTGGCCTTCATCGGGTACTGTGCGCTCCTTACGGGATTTCATCTGGCCGGCGGCGATCGTCGCGGCCGCCAGGCTCTGCCTTCGAGCCCGGGGAATCCTTCCCGGGGCGCAGTACCGGTCCGCTCTTGTTGGTCGCGATGCTCCTCGGTTTCAGCGGGCTGATCTGTCTCGCGATCTATACGGCAAGCATCGGCGGACTTGGGGTCCTCATCCTGCAGGCCGCCGCGTTCCGGGGGAGCAATCCACCGGTGATCACCCGGTTTGCCTTCCTCAAGACGCTCTCCCCCCTCGTCATGGCGGGGGCCATCCTCCTTTATGCAGTCCGATCACGCGCACATGTCCTTGGTCTGCGCCGCAGGTGGACGGTCACGTTCGTGGCCTTTCTCGCTGGATCGTTTCTCATTCTGTTCCATCAGGCGGGGCGCTTTACGCTGGCGATGTTCCTGCTCACCTTCCCGTTGGCTAAGGTGGTCCGGGTCGGGCGCCTCCGCCTTCGATGGGTGCTCGTCGTCGGTGCCATAACCTTCGTCTTCCTTCTGTTCGGCAAGCAGCTGTTCCAGGCGACCACGAGCCAGGATCGGCTGGCGGAGCGGGTCGAGCGGTACGGTCACGAATCCGCGCAACGGCGTTCGGTTGGTGATGCAGGATTCGCGTTTCCTTCCGTGGTACTGGCCAACACTAGTCTGGAGGTGCCGGACGTAGTCGAATTCCGATGGTTCTACGACTTCCCGCTCGCCATCGAGTACCTGGTGCCGCAGCGCCTGTTAGGGGTGGAGCACCCATTGACTGTCTCGATGATCAATTCCACCCGATTCCCTGCCTTCGGCGCGATACCCGTCGATCTTGTGTCCTTCGGCTTCTACAGCGCCTGGGTTCCAGGCGTGCTTGTTGTGCTGGCGGCATTCGGTGCATTGCTCGCGCACCTGGAGCGCCTCCTCCCCGCGGGTCCCGATCCGTTTGATTGTGTCCGTCGTGCGGCGTGGATAATCTTTGCCTGCAGCCGAGTCATGTACGGTGATCCGCAGCTGGTGCAGACTGGCGGGCTGCATCTCATTGCGATGGAAATCCTGCTCCTGTCCACACGAATTCTCGCCGAGCGACGAAACCATCCACGGGCGAGTATCGAATGCGCCCGCCTATGGTTAGACTTTCGCGGGGCTCTCCCTGGGGCGTCAGCGGCCTCCGGCTCCCTCCATTCAATCTCCGAGGCAGGTAGGCAGATGACCAACCCAGGGCCCGAGCCGGCGGCAGGGACGCCCGATGAAAACGCGCTCGATACCCTCATGGCGCTGGTGGCGACCGCCCTCCGCTATCGACAGTTCGCGGTCGGCCTTCCCGCGTTCTTGGTGTTTATCACGATAGTCGTCACACTCATGGCCCGACGCACCTATACCGCCACGACCTCCTTTCTGCCACAGAGCGAGTGACGCATCGCTTTCGCGCATTGCCGGGCTGGCGGCCCAGTTCGGTGTGGCGGTGCCCGGGCAGACGCCCGGCCAGTCCCCCGAGTTCTACCAGGACCTGGCGACCGCCGGGGCGGTCCTTGGCCCGATCGTGGAGTCGAGATTCGATTCGTTCGTCCCACCGGCGCTTGCCCCGGCGACCCTGGTCACGCTGCTTCGGGCGAGTGGCAGTGATTCTGCGACTCGACATGAAGATGCGATCAAGCGGCTTCGGGGTAATTTGACGATCGGAGTTGATCAGAAGACAAGCGTGGTCACCCTGAGCGTGGCATCGCATTGGCCGGCGCTCTCCCGGGAGGTCGCTACCAGGATCGTCGCGGCGATCATCGACTTCGACCTGCACGTGAGGCAATCGCGCGCGTCGGCCGAGCGGCAATTCACCGAAGGGCGACTGGCGGAATCCAAGATCGAATTGCGCCAGGCGGAGGACGCGCTGCAGGCGTTCCTGGTCCGGAATCGCCAGTACGAGAAGTCGCCGGTCTTCAGTTCGAATACGATCGACTTTCGCGTGAAGTCTCCGCACGGCAGCAGGTGTACACCGATCTGGACCGGGGCTACGAACAGGCCAGGATCGAGGAGGTCCGCAATACGCCGAGGGTCACGGTCATCGAACCGGCGGAGATTCCCGCGCGGCCCGAACTCACGGCGGCTGGTTCTGCGCGTAATGTTGGCGGCGATCGCGGGCTTCTTCCTTGGTCTCGGTGGCGCGCTTGGGCAGAGGGATTGGAGCGCTCCCGTGTCGGCCGAGTCCCCGAGGTTCGCGAGCTTCGGGAGCTGTGGCGCGAGCTCCGTGAGGACCTGCGGAGGCCTTGGCGGCTGCTCAGGAATCCCGAGCGGCGATGATCCCGGCAAGTCCGCCGACCGAGCATCTCGGCCAGGGCGTCTCACGCCGGTTGCTCTATCTCATCACCGAAGACTGGTACTTCGCCTCCCACCGGCTCTCGCTGGCGAAGGCCGCCATCGCGTCCGGCTACCAGGTCACTATCGCCTGCCGGGTCCGTGACCATGGCGAGGCGCTGCGAGCCGCGGGCTGCACGGTAGTCCCGTTCGAGATTTCCCGATCGGGGACCCACCCCTGGAGGGAGTGGCGGACCTGGCGGCGACTTGTGGCTCTCTACCGAAAGCATGCCCCAGATCTGGTCCACCACGTCGCGCTGAAACCGGTGCTGTACGGTTCGTTCGCGGCCCAGGAGGTCGGCGTGCCAGCGGTGGTCAACGCCCTGGCTGGACTTGGCTACCTCGCCTCGAGCCCGAGCCTCAAAGCCCGGCTGCTCAGGCCGGCGGTCGGTGCGGCCCTCCGACGCGCGCTGCGGGGCGAACGCAGCCGGCTCATTCTACAGAATCCCGACGACCTCGGTCTGCCGCTCTCGCACGGCCTCGTCCACGAACGGCAAGTCGTGCTGATTCCGGGGGTGGGCGTTGCGCTCGACCAGTTCTGTCCGGATCCGGAACCGCCGGGCCCACCGCTCGTCGTCCTCCCAGCCCGCATGCTCTGGTCAAAGGGGGTCGGGACCTTTGTGGAGGCCGCCCGAACTCTCCGGGGTAAGGCGATCGTTGCCCGGTTTGTTCTGCTCGGACGAGCCGATCCCGACAATCCAGCCGCGGTACCGCTCGAACAGTTGCAGGCATGGGCTGCGAATGGCGACGTCGAGTGGTGGGGACACCGGGAGGATGTCGCCGATGTGCTGCGACAGAGCGCGGTAGTCTGCCTGCCCTCCACCTATGGAGAGGGGGTGCCGAAGGCCCTGCTCGAGGCCGCGGCGGCCGGTCGGCCGATCATAGCCACGGACACACCCGGTTGTCGCGAAGTGGTCCGCGAGGGTGAAAACGGAATTCTGGTACCGCGGGGCGACGTTGCGGCGTTTGCGAACGCCGTGGAACGACTGCTTCGGGACTCTGCGCTCAGGGCGCGTTTCGGCGCAGCAGGCCGAAGGCGGGCCGAGGCCGAGTTTTCGGAGGAGATTCCGATTCGGAGAACGCTGGAGTTGTACCACGAACTGCTTGATCCGGCCGGCCGAAGGACCTGACTCGCCTCACTCCCCGCCCCTCGCCTGACCGCATCCTGCGCCCCTGCCGCCGGCCCCCCAGTTGGCCGAATGGCCCTCTGGCGCGCCGGCGCATTCCGGCGGTAGATTCGCGTTCCACTCTAGGTCAATTCGGTCTGTCGGACCCCAAACATCAGAGTATGCCGCCCGTGGCTCAGACCACTTCGGTAGCCCCATAACTGCGCCCCACAGCACCAGTTGGGTGGCAGTGTTTTTGCTTTTCCTAGTTGACGGAGAGGGGAATGCGCTGCTGCCCCCGCCCGCAGCTGGGATCTGTAAATCGTTTCCCATAAACAACTTACAGTCACCAAAGTCCACTTCAATCCATGCGATCTCTCATCCCAAACCGCGGTACCAATGGCATTCGCGGTGGCGTGAGGGCTCTCCTCTTCGCAACGCTCGGCATGTCCCTGTCGTGCGCAACGCCGCTGGGGGAGGGGGCACCGGACGATGGACGGAATTTCGCTCCGGCGGGGGTGCACGCTCTGTCAGCCCACCGCACATGGTTTCGGCGCGACCCCGCCGGGCCCGATGACTATCGGATCGCGGTGCTGGCTCTTGACGCCTCCGGCAGGCCGGTCGCCGAATGCGCCGCTCACCTGGATCGCCTCTGCGCCGCATGACACCGTGGACGGCCCGGCGACAGCCGGGCCCGATGGTTCCGCGCAGCTCTTCTGGCGGGTCTCGGCGGGTCATCCAGACCTGAATATTCTCGAGATTCGTTCCGGGGCCAGCGCTTCAGTGCGGTTGTAGTGAGTCCAGAAGGTGCGGGACCCCTGGGGATAGTGGTGTCGGCGGTCAGGGAGTGGTCGACACAGCGGGGGCACTGATCCATCAAGGCGTACTGGTAGAGGTTTTGGACCTGAGTGGACACCCATCTCCGGGGTGGTACTGAACGTCGTGGCCAAACCGGCCACGGCACGGTCGAGCCGGCCACGAATGGTGACCGACTCGGTCGGCCGAGCGTCGTCGGACTGGCGACTCGGCGGGGAGTCCGGACCTCAGGTGGCGATGGTCTTCGGGCAGCGGGCTGACAGCCTTCGGCTCCAGGATCGGAGGACGGGCAACCGCAAACCCCGCAGCCCAGCTCGAGTTCGACGGCCACCGCACTTCCCGGTCCGCTGCAGAGCTGCTTCTGCCGGAGCATGATCTCGCTGCCGATGCTATCGGCGCTGCGCATCCGGCTTGTGTACGCCGCAAGGGACCAATTCGGCAACGTTGTCTTGCGGCCGCCACTAACGTACTCGAGTTCCGACACCATGGTCGTCCGGCCGGATACCGACGGATCGCTCACGTCGACCGGTCCAGGCATCGCGCGTGTACGGTTGACCACCGGCACCGCGGTGGACAGCGTGCTAGTCACCGTCCCGGCAAGCGGCGGTCACGCTACAGGCGAGCGCCACGTCAAGTGTCCTGACTCGCATCAGCGGCAGGACCCGCGTGAGTCTCATCGTCACGGATCGCCTCGGACAGGCCATCACGGTGACGGATCCTGGCTTGAGAGTGCTGACGCCGGCAGTCTTGAGTCTCTCGGGCGTCGACAGCGTGGTCGCCGCGGGACCTGGCACCGGCCTGGTCGAAGTCTCCTACCAGGGCCTTGCGGACACCTTGCCGATCACCGTTTCACAGGTCGCCGCCTCGATTCTGCCGACCCGGCCAGCCGACACGATGGACCTCGACCAGCGCCGCGTGGCGCAGGTACAAGTCATCGACAGCGGCGGCGCGCCAATCTCCAATCCTGTGCTTCAGGTCGCCTCGGACGACACGACCCTGGTAGGGGTGCAATCGACTGATACGCTGGTCGCGCGATATCCGGGCGAGGTCACGATCCGGGTACGCAGCGGGTCGGTGCAATCGAGCTACTCAGTGATGGTCGAAGGTGTCGCCCTTCTCGCTGATGGCGTCCGGAGCTGAGTCAGGCTGCCGTCGGCGCAGCGCGGTACCTCGAGCTCAGTAACGGTCGAGTGCGCCTGCGCTGGCACCCCGGGACGGGGGAGCGCGCTGGCATGGAGATGGATACGCGCTCCGGGGGAGCTGGGTCCCGGCGACGGTGCGGGGCGCCGGTGACTGCGGTGTACGTGACGTCGAGCGTCGTGACCGAGCCGACCTCGATCACCCTCGTCGATTCCACAGCCGGCCAGGTCGCAGTCGCCATGCGATTCGGCAACCATCGATTCGACCCCGTTCTCGGGGGATATCCCGCCAATTACCAGAACGAGCCGTTCCCGTTCACACGAACCGTGTGGATGCGGCCGCGCGAGTACGGGTATTTCAGCTGGACTGAGATCGAACGGACCATGGTCTGGACCGGGACGGAATTCGAGGTGGGCTTCGGAGGGATGTTCGGTCCGGCATCCATCCGGACCGGGCAAGTCAGCTTTGTCACCGACACGCTGACCCAGCTCAACCGGTTCAACGTTGCCCCCGTTCCAGATGCCGCCGAATTCGATCTCAGTGGCGATCCCCTCATGCGAGTACTCGTTCCCCTGCCCGAGGCCCCCATGATCAGTCCGGTCTTCCCGGGCTGGGGATATGGGTCCGTCTACGTGCACCGCCACGACTACAGCTCATACGGTGCCTATCTCTATGCGGCTCCGCGCGGCGTGGCGGTTTCCGCACGTCAGGTGTGCCTGGACGCCTGGGCCCGGGCGCCATTCCCCCTGCGCGCGCTCACACCCGTTGAAATGGCCACCTGCGGACCTACCTGACCGGCATCGCCTCTCATATCATTCGGTGCTTCCTCCTGGCCCCCTGCTCGGGGGCCTCTCGCATGCCGATCTTCCACCTGCAGTGGGCTGAGCGTCTGGGAATCTCCGCCGAAGGGTGCTCACGCTGACACTTGCCCTCGCCGTCACCGGCGGTTCGGGGTTCCTCGGCCGCTACGCATGCCCGTGGCTCGCGGCGCGTGGCCACCGGGTACGGGCCATCACGCGCGATGCGGCGCAGCTGACCGGTGCCGGGGCGGAGCGCCGCATCGTTGCTCCCGACGCCGGGGCCGTCGAGTGGACCGCGGCGCTTGCCGGCTGTGATGCCGTGCTCCACCTGGCCGGTCGCGCGCATGTGATGGAAGAGCAGGCGGGCGACCCGCTACCGGCCTACCGGGCCGCCAACGTGGGACTCACCCGGCTCGTGCTGGAGGCCGCCGCCGCCGCTAGCTGCCGCGCGTTCGTCTTCGCCAGCAGCGTGAAGGCGGTGGGTGAGTCCACCAGCACCGCTTGGACGGACGACACCCCGCCGCGACCGGTGGATCCCTACGGCCGGAGCAAGCTCGAAGCGGAGGTGATGATTGCGGAGCATGGCCCCCGGTTCGGGGTGCGGACAGCGAGTCTTCGCTTTCCCCTGATGTATGGACCGGGCATGCGGGCTAACATGCTGCAACTCTTCCGCGCGGTGGCGCGGGGGACACCGCTGCCGTTCGGCGGCATCGACAACCGGCGGAGCCTGCTCTTCGCAGGTAACGCCGCCGCGGCACTCGAGGCCGCGGCCATGCATCCGCACGCCCAGGGCAGCTACTTCGTGAGCGATGGTGAGGACCTTTCCACCCCCGAGCTGGTCCGTGCTATCGCCCGCGCCCTCGGCCGGCCGGCGCGACTCGTGCCCGTGCCCGCCGCGCTGTTCAGGGCCGCGGGCAGGATCGGGGACGCACTTGCGCCGTGGCTACGGCTTCCGGTTACATCCAGCCGAGTCCAGCGGCTGCTGGACTCGCTGCAGGTGGACAGCAGTCGCTTCCGGCGCGAACTCGGCTTCGTTCCAGCCTATTCGGTGGAGGGGGGGATGCGGCAGACGGCGCGCTGGTTCCTCGATCTCTCGAAGGAGTCTGGATGACCGTGCTCGGCAAGATCGCTGGCGTACTCCCTGTACCGGCCCGCAACGCCGCGATCCGGTGGCGGGACCGGTGGCGCCTGGCCCACGTCCCGCCGGGAAGTTGCGATACGACGGCACTGGCTCACATCGACCTTGCGCGGGTGCGTCAGGTGCTGGCCGACTCGGTGGTCGATGCCGAATGGCCGACGGTCGCCGAGGAGCTGGAGCGATTTGCCATCACCACCTCCGCCGGCGGGGTGAATCCGGGCGACCGCCGGGCGCTGTATTACCTGATCCGCGGTTTCCGGCCGTCGCGAGTGCTGGAGGTGGGGACTCACATCGGCGCCTCGACCGTGCACATCGCGGCAGCACTTCGGGCCAACGCGCAGGGTCCGGGTGCGACGAGTGGCACACTTACCACGGTGGACATCGCGGACGTGAATGACCCCGCCACGCGCCCGTGGGAACGCTACGGCTCCCGGCTCGCCCCGTCGGACATGGTCGCGCAGTTGGGGATGCGCGGCACGGTCCGCTTCGTCACCTCCCCCTCACTCGCCTTTCTCGATTCGGTGACCGAAAGCTTCGACCTCATCTTCCTCGACGGCGATCACAGCGCCGCCACGGTCTATCGCGAGCTGCCGGCAGCGCTGCGGCGGCTGAGTGCGGGCGGGCTGATCCTGCTCCACGATTTCTTCCCCGGCGGCCGCCCGCTCTGGCCCGGTGATACGGTGATCGCCGGCCCCTGGCTCGGGGTGGAGCGGCTGCGGCGTGAGGGGGCCAGGCTGCAGGTCCTCCCGTTGGGTGAGCTCCGCTGGCCAACCAAGCTGGGTCGTTCCGTCACCAGTCTCGCCCTCGCCGTCGGTACACCGTGATCCTGGCCGAGCCGCCGGCCGGAGTGCCCTCGCCGGTGCTGCTCGGCGGCGTTGCGGCGGTGGTCGTCGGGCTGCTCACCGGGGTGGTCCGTCGGCTCACCCTCGCGCGGGCGGTGCTCGACGTCCCCAATGAGCGGAGTCTCCATACCAGTCCCACGCCCCGGGGGGGCGGCGTCGCGGTGGCGGTGGTAGTGCTTGCGGTCATCGGCTGGCTGGGACTGCGCGCGCTGCTGCCGGGGCGGGTGGTCATCGGATTGGCGGGCGGGGCGATCATCGTCGCGCTGGTTGGCTGGATCGACGATGTGAGGAGCCTGCCTAACCGGGTACGGGCCGGGGCACAGGCGGTGGCGGCGATCTGGTTTCTCTACTGGATCGGCGGGGTGACCAGCCTGCGGATGGGCGAAGCGCTGATCCCACTCGGCATCGGCGGGAGCATTCTGGCGCTCGTCGGCATCGTCTGGAGCATCAACCTCTACAACTTCATGGACGGGATCGACGGCCTCGCCGGCGGACAGGCGGTCGTGGCGGCCACCATAGCGACCATCCTGCTCGCGGATCGAGATCCCGGGCTCGCCCTGACCAGCGCGGCGATCGCCGGGGCCGCGATCGGTTTCCTGGCCTGGAACTGGGCGCCTGCCCGGATCTTCCTGGGCGATACCGGCTCCGGACTGCTGGGTTTCCTCTTCGCCGCGCTCGCCATCCTTTCCGAACGATCCGCGGGCCCCTCGGCCGTGAGCTGGGTACTGCTCGGCGCGGTGTTCGTCTTCGACGCGACGGTCACCCTGGTCCGGCGGATGATGCGGGGGGAGCGCTGGTACGCCGCGCACAAGAGCCACGCCTACCAGCGGGCGGTCCGTTCGGGGTTCAGTCACGCCCGGGTCACCGGAGGGGCGATTCTGCTCTCGGGGGTCACGGGGGCGCTGGCGGCTGCATTGCTGGGTCGGCCCGACCTGATGTGGCCCATCTGTCTTGCGGCGGTCGTCCTCCTGACGGCGGTCTATCTATGGATCGAGCGCAGGATGCCGATGGGGGATCACGCCGGAGGAACGGCGGCTTCCTCCTAGCGGCGGTTCAGCCCGCGGGGAACAGCGCCCCTTCGACCAGCGCGCATATGACGTGTCCCACCGCGATGTGGGTCTCCTGGATGTGCTGGGTGTCCTTGCTGGGCACCCGTACCGCCACATCGGCCAGCCCCGCAGCCGTGCCGCCTCCCTCACCCGTCAGCACGATCGTCCCCAGCCCGGCGCTCCGCGCCCGGGTGAGCGCCGCCAGCACATTGGGCGAATTGCCGCTGGTGCTGATGCCGAGCAGCACGTCCCCCCGGCGCCCCAGCGCCTCCACCTGCCGCTCGAAGACCCGCTCGAAGCCGAAATCGTTGGCGTTCGCGGTGAGGAATGAGGTGTCGGTGGTCAGGGCGATTGCGCCCAGCGCGGCGCGGGGCCGATCGCGGTCGAGGGCGTTCACCAGCTCGGCGGCGATGTGCTGGCATTCGGCGGCGCTGCCGCCGTTGCCGCAGAGCAGCACCTTGTTCCCGCCGCGGAAGGCGGCGATGAGGATCTCGGCCGCGCGGGCAATCGCCGGGGTGCAGGCGTCGATAGCGGCCCGCTGCACCGCGGCGCTGGTCTCGAAATGCCGGCGGATCAGTTCGGCGGAGTGCGATGCATCAGCCATGCAGGGTGGCTCCTTCGCCGCCAAGGCGCTGAAGAGTGCCCAACCCGGCGGGATGGGCGCACAGCCTCGCCAGCTCCCGGAGGTCGTCTACCAGATAGTCGGCCGGCGCAGCTCCGGACTGGAGGGTCTGCCATCCCTCTCCGGTGCTGAGCAGGAAAGTCGGCACGCCGAGCCGGCGGCCGAGCCCGATATCGGAGTTCTTGTCGCCGGCCACCAGCGCGCGCTCCAGGTCGAGGTCGAGGTGTTGGGCGGCCTGCCGGGCGAGGCCGTCGGCGGGCTTGCGGCAGGGGCAGCCGGCGTCCGGGTGGTGAGTGCAGGCGAAGATGCCGGCGAGCTGGACCCCCTCCGCGAGCAGCAGGGTCCGCAGCCGGGCATGCACGCTCGCCAGTTCATTCGGGCGGATCCGTCCGAGTGCCACGCCACTCTGATTGGTGACGACCACCAGCCGCATTCCCAGGTCGGCGAGGGCGCGCAGTCCTTCCGCCGCGCCGGGAAGCAGGGTGACGCCCTCGGCGTCTGCGAGGTAGTGGCGATCCTCGATGATCGTCCCGTCGCGGTCCAACAGGGCGACGGTGGGGCGGGGCCGTCCCGCCCGGGTGAACCGCCACTCCGCGGGGCCATCGAGCGCGGCGGCCGGACCGTCGACCGCGAGCGCGAGTGGCGGCTGGTCCTCCGCGGTGCGGAACTCGACCGGGACGCCGGGACGGGCCCTGGCCGCGGCGCGCAGGGCACCGAGATTCAGCCTCTCCCATCCGTCGTCCTGTGTGAGGCGCACGCAGGTGCCTGCGGCCGCTGGCGTCACGAGTTGCGCCGGGTCGAGGCCGGCCTCCGCCAGCAGGGCGAGCGTGGCGGGATCGCTGCTGCTATGAACGGGGATGGCCCCCGGGCCCGTCAGAACTGCAATTGCGGCCGCATTCGACGGCATTCTGTCCCCCTCGGCCTCCCGGGGGGAGAGGCGGCCGAAGCATATCGAGCCAGTCTAACTCACGCAATGACTTCCGGTTGACTCCATACGGGGCAACACTACATTCCCGAAATCAGGTACTAGCCCGTCCGCCGGTCCGGAGTCATCTCACCGAATGCTCATGCCTCAATTCCTACGAAACGGGATCCGCAACCGTCATCTGTTCCTACTGGATCTTGCGCTGCTGCCGCTTGGGACAGTGATCGCGTTCGTGGGTCGATTCGGAGGCCTGGGCTGGCCGCTCTACGGCGTGATTCTGCGCACCTACCTGCTGTTCTCGGTCCCCATCAAGCTGATCCTGTTGTACCGCTTCGGCCTCTATCGACGGCTGTGGCGCTTCGCGAGCGTCTCCGAGCTCGAGAGCATTCTCCTCGCGACAGGGGTCTCCGGGGTTGTCTGCTTCCTGCTCGGGGCCTGGCTCCTCCCCGCGGCGCAGATCGTGTCCCTTCGGGTGCCCCTCGGGATTCTGGCCATCGACGCCTTCATCACGGTCGGCCTGGTCGCACTACCCAGACTTCTGCTGCGCAGCCTGGCGTGGCACCTGTCGGGGAGTCCGGAAGGCAGCCGCCGGGTGCTCATCGTCGGGGCGGGGGTCGGCGGCGGGCTGCTGGTCAAGCAGCTGCGAGGCAATCCCCAGCTCCGGCTGCAGCCGATCGGATTCGTGGACGACGACCCCAACAAGCAGCGGCACCAGATGTACGATCTCCCGGTGCTGGGTCCGCTCGACGACACCGCAAGCATCTGCAGGGACCACAGCGTCGACGAGGTGCTGATCGCGATGCCGACCGCCTCGGGACGGGTGGTGCGCGAGGTGGTGCGCGCCGCCTCCGAGGCGGGGGTGCGGACCCGCACACTGCCTGGCATCACGGAGATCATCGCCGGCCGGCTGCAGGCGGGCGCGCTTCGTGATGTGGAGATCCAGGACCTGCTGCGCCGCGAGCCGGTGAAGACCGACCTCCACCAGGTGCAGGAGCTGGCGACCGACAGGACCGTGCTGGTCACCGGTGCGGGCGGGTCGATCGGCTCCGAGCTCTGCCGCCAGGTGTGCCAGCTGGAGCCGGCCCAACTGGTCCTGCTGGGCCACGGCGAGAACTCCATCTTCGACATCCAGCAGGAGCTGACGGCGCACTTCCCGCACATTCCGCTGCACGCGGTGATCGCCGACGTGAAGGACGCGACCCAGCTGGCGCGGATCTTCGAGCGCTACCGGCCCTTCACGGTGTTCCACGCGGCGGCGCACAAGCATGTGCCGCTGATGGAGGAGAACATCCCGGAGGCGATCCTCAACAACGTGCTGGGGACGCGCAACGTGGTCGAGGCGGCGGCGGAGTGGCAGGTGGAGCATTTCGTGATGATCTCGACCGACAAGGCGGTGAATCCGACGAGCATCATGGGCGCCACCAAGCGGGTCGCCGAGCTGATCGTGCAGCTGGTGGCGGAGGAGCATGGGCGCAACTTCGTGGCGGTGCGCTTCGGCAACGTGCTGGGCAGCCGCGGCAGCGTGGTGCCGATCTTCCTCAAGCAGATCGCAGGAGGCGGGCCGGTCACGGTCACCCATCCCGAGATGAAGCGCTACTTCATGACCATCCCGGAAGCGGTGCAGCTGGTGCTGCAGGCGGGGGCGCTGGGCAAGGGCGGCGAGATCTTCGTGCTCGACATGGGCGAGCCGGTGAAGATCGTCGACCTGGCCGCCGACCTGATCCGCCTCTCCGGACAAGCAGGTCGGGCGGGACATCGAGATCCGGTTCACGGGACCCGGCCGGGCGAGAAGCTGTACGAGGAGCTGTTCTTCGACGCCGAGCACGCGTCACCCACGGTGCACTCCAAGGTGCTGCGGGCCCAGAATGCGGCGCTCCCGATCGGGCTGACGGCGGTGGTCAATGATCTCATGGCGGCGGCGCAGGAGTGCTGGCCGGACGAGGAGCTGCGGGGGCTGCTGCGGCGGCTGGTGCCGGACTACGAACCTTCGCTGGCGGGGATGCGGGTGCGTCAGGACTCGAAGTCCCTCGACAGCGGGGCGCGGCGGCGTCCGGAGGAGTAGCCCGGCCCACCCGCGCGCGACCGCCGAGGGTCGCGCTACTTGAGGCGAATGATCACGATGAGGGTGGTGGCGACGCTGCCGATGATCTGCGCCACGGACGCGGTGATCCCCAGCCAGTCCTTCTTGTCCAGCGGGTCGCGCTGGGGTACGTACACGGAGCCGCCTGCCAGGGGCTCCGGTTTGCCGTCCGGGATGAAGGACCAGCGCTTGTTGACGCTCTCCACCTTGCCGTTCGGCTGGGTCACGTAGGCGCGGCCGCGGTCGGCGTCGCGCTTGTAGCCGCCGGCGGCGGAGATGTAGTACTCCATGCTCTTCCCCGGCACATAGGTCACCGACATCGGGGCGTTGACCGAGCCCTGGACGTAGACCACCGGGATGTATTCCGGGATCACGATCGAATCTCCGCCGGAGAGAATCAGGTTCTCCCGGTCCTTGGGGTTGGCGATCACCTTGGGGAGATCGACGCCGATGCGGCCGCCGCGGTCGGAGGTCCGGAAGAACTTGACGCCGGTCGGGTAGGCGTCGCGAGTGAGTCCGCCGGCGCGCTGGATGAGGTCCAGCAGCTTGTCGGTCCGGGTAACGAGCGAATAGCGGCCGGGGTAGCGGACCTGACCGGTGATGGCGACCGTCCGCTGCAGCTCCCAGTCGGGCTGGCGGAAGATCAGGACGTTGTCGTACGGCTGCAGCGGGACGTCCTGCGCCCCCGATGCCTGGGCGCCGATGCCGGGCGGGCCGAGGTAGCGGCCGTCGGGCCCCCGGTCGAAGAGATAGGTCGAGTCGAGCGGAACCCGTACCGTGACGGCCACCCGGCCGATACCCCGCTCACTGTTCTCCGGGAGCCGGGCCACCTCGGCCTCGGTGAGCAGCGCGTCCTCGGTGAGACCGTCGACCTGCAGCAGCGCGTCACGGAGAGTCATTCCCTCGTGGTAGTCGACCCGGCCCGGCTTGCGCACCGCGCCGGTGATGGCCACGTACCGCAACGGCCGGAAGGTGGAGCGGGCGTAGACGGTGATCTCGTCGTCCTCGAGCAGGGGCAGGTCGTCGGTCACCGCGCCGGTGGAATCCTTGAAGCTGGAGCGGAGCTGCAGCCGGGTGGAGTCGCTCTGCAGCCGGGTGATGACGACCTGGCCGAGATAGACGTCGGGCTTGGGGCCGCCGGCGAGGCGGATCGCGGCGGACAGCGTCATGCCCGGGGTCCAGCCGATGAGGCCGGGGGTCCAGACGTTGCCGTTCACCGTGATCAACTCCCGCCGCCGCTCGGCCACCGCGAGTACGCTCACCGAATCACCGGGCGCCATCGGAAACGGGGGGCCGGCTCCGTCGTTGAACTGATCGCTCGCGAGGTCGATGACCACCCGGTCCCGCCCGCCCGGGCGGCGCTGCGCCGGCGGGAGGATGCGGTCGATCTGCACCCGGCGCCGTAGAGCGTCCGCCTCGAACCCGCCCGCGGCCGTGATCAGGTCGCGCAGCGTCTCCGCTTCGCGCAATTCGTAGATCGCGGGGCGGATGATCTCGCCGGAGACCTTCACCTGGGCTCCGCGCACCGGCACGAACACCACGTCGCCGTTCTCGAGCCGGGCGTCGTGACTGTTGTCGCCGCGCAGCAGGTAGTCGTAGACATCCAGGCTGTCGACCAGCGTGCCGGCCCGCCGGATCTCGACCCGCCGGAAGGAACCGTTCTCGGTGGGACCGCCGGCGGCGTACAGCGCGGTCATCGCGGTACCCGCGGCGGAAATCTGGAAGGAGCCCGGGCGGGCCACATCGCCCGCGACGAAGATCTGCACCGTGCGGAGCTTGGAGACGGTCACGGTGAAATGGGTGGTGGCCCCGCCGCCGCGGCGGACCCCCGAATAGACCCGTGACAATCGCGCGTACAGCAGGTCCTCGAGCTGCGCCAGGGTGAGGTTGGCGACGTTGAGCTGGCCGACCTGGGGAATGGCGATGAAGCCTTCCCGGGTCACGGTGAGTTCGTGGGCGAGCTCCACGTCGCCGCTGAGGATCAGCACCAGCTCGTCGCCCGGGCCGAGCCGGTAGTTCGCATCTACCGGTCCGGAGAGCGAGGGCGAGAACAGGTTGTTGGTCCGGCGGAAGAGTGACATGCCGAAGACCTTGAGAGTCTTGGTCGTGTCCGAGAGCGAATCGGCCCGCAGCGAGTCCGCGACGTGCATGGCGGAATCGGTCAGTGCAACGAGCGAGTCCGCCTCCTTGCCGGAGACCAGGCCGAGGATGCGCACGGCGTCCACGATGTCGGTGCCGGGGCTGACCGAGCGCGTGGTGTCCGCCCCGGCGAGATAGGGATCGAGCATGTCCTCGGGATAGCCCGCGGCCCGCAGCCGGGAGCGGATCTGCTCGCTGCTGAGTCCCGAGCTGCCCAGCCGCTTGCGTAGCTGCGCTACCAGGTCGGGCCGGGTCTTCAGCAGGACTTCGGCCTGCGCCGGACTCGGCAGCGCCTGGCCCGGCGGCAGTCCCGGAACCTGCGCGATCAGGGCGGAGGCAGGACCGAGGAGCAGGGCGAGGAGAACGAGGCGGGGTCGGAGGGCGCGAAGCCAGGCGATGGACATCATGGCGGGAAGATGCCGGTCGCCGGGGGAGTGGTCAATGGCGGGCAGCGTCCAAACGTGGGCCGCATCTGGTCATGACTTCGCGACGACCGATTGCCAGAACTCGAGGGTCCGGCGCGCCACGGCATCATCGACATACTCGGACATGACCCGCTGCCGCGCCTCGCGTCCCAGCCGGACCCGTTCCCGCGGGGCGTCGGCGAGATGCTGGAGTGCCGCGGTGAGCGCCGCGACGTCGTCTTCGGGGACCACCAGGCCGGCGGTGTCGATCACTTCCGGCAGTGCCCCGGAGTCTGTCGCCACCACGGTGACGCCGTGCCCCATCGCCTCCACCAGCGCGGGGTGAAAGGTCTCCACCCAGTGCGCGGTGGTGCGGCTGGGGACGACCAGACAGTCGAGCTCCGGCCAGAGCCGCTTGAGCTCCTCCGGCGGCAATGCGCCCCGCCAGGTGATCCGCGAGGCGATCCCCAGCCGCTCCGCCAGCGCCTCGAACATCTCCTGCGAGGGTCCGCTGCCGACCACGGTCAGGTGCCAGCGGCCCAGCAGCTTGACGCAGGCCCGGAAGAGCGCGTCCAGCCCCTTCTCGGGGACCAGCCGCCCGACGAAACCGATGGCGAGCTCGCCGTGATCGGGGCGGCGAGTCTCCAGCGGCGGGGTCAGGCCGAGCTGCGGCATGATGCTCACCGGAATACCCGGGCGGTCCCGGCCCAGGATTCCGGCGGCGAGCCGATTACCGCCGACCAGCGCACGGGCGCGGCCCAGGGTGCGCCGGCGGCGCCACGCTTCGAGGAAGGAGTAGCTGCGGGCGACGCTGTCGGAGCCGAAGATCGTGGTGGGGATGCCGAGCTTCTCGGCCCGCGCGCTGGCGGTCGCGGCGAGGTGGGTCCAGGGCTCCGCCTCGATCTGCACGATCTCCGGGCGGAAGTCGCTCAGCAGCCGGTGAAGATCGGCGCTCTTCCAGCGGACATCGTCGCCCCGGTCGCCTGACACGGGGATGGGGACGATCCGCACCCCGCCATCGTTGCCCCACGACGCCTGCATGAGCGGGCCCCGCCCGCCGGGTGACCAGCGAGCGGGCACGGCGACGCTCAGGGTGGTGCCGAGGCCCACGAGGGCCTTGAGCTTCCCGCGAGTGGCCGGGTCGATGTAGGTGTGGGAGACGATGACCGCGCGCACGTCGATGCTCCTCGAGTGATGGAACCGATGCTTCGCTCCCGGCTGCCCGGGGTGCGGAGGATCGGCCGAAGCTGCCCTTCAGCCGGCGATCATGCGAGCAGGGCGCCGACCGCCCGCGCCACGGCGGCGGCCGCGGCCCCCTCGCCGTAGGCGGTCGGCGCCCAGCGCGCCACGCCGGACCAGCGCTCCACCTGGTCGGCAATCGCCGCCGCGAGCCGGGCGGGAGCTTCCGCCGGAGGCACCAGCCGGTTGGCGCCGGCGGCCACCGTCTCCTCCCACTCGGTCTCCGCCCGGACGGTCACGCAGGGAGTGCCCAGCCAGTAGGCCTCGCGCTGCAGTCCCCCGGAATCGGTCACCACCGCGCGGGCGCCGCGGGCGAGCGCCAGGCTCTCCAGATAGCCGACGGCCGGCACCAGCCGGAGCGGACCGAGGGTATCCCCGCGGATGCCCGCGGCCTGCAGCGCCGCTCGAGTTCGCGGATGCACCGCCAGCACCGTGGGCGTCCCCAGCGCGGCCAGCGCCCGAAGCACGCCCCCGAGCCGGTCGGGGAGGTCGGTCAGCTCCGCCCGGTGCAGGGTGGCGAAGTGATAGGGCGGGGTGAGCCCGGGGACGATCGCATGGGGCACGGGCAGCCGGCCGATGGCGCCGCGCAGGACATCATAGGCCACGTCGCCGGTCTCCACCACGACCGCGTCGGGATGCTCGGTGCGCATGCGACTGGTGGCCGCCTGACAGGGAGTGCAGAGCAGGCTGGCGATCGCGTCGACCGCGCGCCGGTTCAGCTCCTCGGCCATGAGCCGGTCGGCGGCGCGGAGTCCCGCCTCCACGTGCACCACCGGAATCCGCAGCTTGGCCGCCGCCAGGGCAACGCCCAGGGTCGAGTTGGTATCGCCGATCACGATCGCGACCCGCGGCGCGGCTTCCCGGAGCGCCGCCTCGGCCCGGGTCAGGATCAGCCCCGTCTGCTCGGCGTGGCTGCCGGAGCCCACTTCGAGAAACCGGTCGGGCGGGGCGACGCCGAGCTGTTCGTAGAGCAGCGCATTGAGCGCGTGGTCGTAGTGTTGTCCGGTATCGATGGTGCGAACCGCGCCGACCGCGGCGAGGGCGCGGCGGAGCACGCTGGCCTTGATCACCTGGGGTCTGGTGCCGTAGCAGAGGGCGATCATCGCGCGGGGAATATATCCGTCGCCCTCCGTTGACACACTCCCCGGGGCAGCCCAACTTGCGGCACCCCCGATGCGCATCCTACACCTCGCCAAGTACTACTGGCCCCGCTCCGGCGGCATGGAACGCGTGGTTCAGGACCTCGCCGAGGGCGCCGCTGCCCTCGGCCATGAAGTGTCGGTGGTCGCGGTCGAGAGCCGCGTCGGCGGCCGGGTCGGCGGGCGGCAGCAATCGACGATCACCCGGGTCTTCTCGTTCGGGGCGCTGGGGTCGGAGGAGATCGCCCCGGGGTACCTCACCGCCGCGCGCCGCCGGGCCGACGTCATCCATCTGCATCACCCCCACCCGCTGGCCGACGTCGCGAGCCTGCTGCGCAGCCGCCGTACGCCCTTCGTCGTGACCCAGCACGCCGATGGCCGGCGTCCGGGGTACAAGCTGCTGGCGCGGGCGGTGCTGCGGCGAGCGGCGGCGATCGTGGTCCCGAGCCGGGCGCATCTCGCGCTCTCTCAGGAGCTGGAGGGGTTCGAGCACAAGACGGAGGTCATTCCCTTCGGCATCGACGAGACCCGCTGGGCCGATTTGCCCCGGCGCCCGATGGACGCGCCGCCGCGGGCGCTGTTCATCGGCCGGCTGGTGAAGTTCAAGGGACTGGATGTGCTGCTCCGCGCCCTGGAGCGGGTCCCCGATCTGCGGCTGGACATCGTCGGCGGTGGGCCGGAGGGTCCCCGGCTCAAGACCCTGACGCAGGCCCTCGCCCTGGCCGACCGGGTGCGCTTCTTCGGGGAGTACCCGGACGAGGACTTGCCCCGGCGGATGGCGGAGGCGGACTTTCTGGTGCTGCCGTCCATCACCGTGGACGAGATGTTCGGCCTGGTGGTGCTGGAGGCGATGGCCGCAGGCCGCCCGGTGCTGACTACCGCGGTCCCGACCGGGGTGCGGGAGGTGAACGTGCCCGGCGAGACCGGTCTGGAAGTCCCGGTGCACGACGTGCGGTCGCTGGCCGAGGCGCTGGACACGCTGGCGCGCGACCCCTTCATGCGGGAGAAGATGGGGGATGCGGGCCGGGCCCGGGTGGAGAAATACTTCACCCGGCAGCTCATGGCCGAGCGGCACATCGCGCTGTACGAACGGGTGCAGGCGTACAACCAGGAAGTCCCGGGCCCTTAGCTCAGTCGGTTAGAGCAGTGGACTCATAATCCATAGGTCGCTGGTTCGAATCCAGCAGGGCCCACTACCCCCATGATCCGCTTCAATCACATCACCGGCAGCCTCGCCGGCACCTCGGCCGAGTACGACAAGCGGTCGATCCGCGTCGGGACGAGCGGGGACTGCGATGTCCGGTACGACCTCGAGCGGGATCCCGAGGTCGGGCGGTATCACGCGGCCGTGGTCATGAAGGAGAACGCCTACCACGTCCTGGACCTGGGCCAGGCAGGCGGGGTGTGGGTCAACGGCGAGCGGGTGCAGAGCCAGGCGCTGCGGGGGGGTGACCGCATCCGGTTCGGCGGCGAAGGTGGTCCCGAGGCGGAGGTCGCGGTCGTCTTCGACGCGAGCTACGACGCGGCGAAGGACGCCGCGTCCATGGTCGAGGCGTTCAAGGGCAAGACTCGCGAGACCTCGGCCATCCGGCTGGTGACGGCGGCGGCGGAACGGGTCGCGGAGGCCCGGGTCCAGGCGGGGGGCACCAGGTCCCGCCGGACCATGGAAGTCATGGCCACCACGATGCACGAGGTGGGGGACCTGATGCGCACCCAGACGCGCAAGCGCTGGGTGAAGATCGTCTTCGCGGTGGTGACGGTGGCGGCGGTGATCATCGCCGGGCTCAGCTTCAGCCTGTATCTCAAACAGCAGCAGATCAACCAGCTGCTCGACGCCAAGAGTCATTTCGACGAGCAGATCCACGCGATCCAGCTCCAGATGGACGCCACCCGGGACACCGCTCAGCTGGCGATCCTCGAGGCGAAGCTCAACGAGAAGACGGCCAGCGCCGAGCTGGCGCTGGCCCAGATCGCGAGCAAGGACGAGGCAAAGGCGGCCGAGGTGGCGGAGAGCGGCGACGACCTCGACAAGGACATCCGCAACATCCTGGCGCAGTTCGATGCCGGCACCTACGCGGTGCCGCCGATCTTCAAGGAGCGGGTCGCCTATCATATCGAGCAGCTCCGCAAGGCAGGTCCGACGGCCCGGCTCATCTATCGTCGCAAGGTGAGGTACTGGCCCCAGATCAGCGCCGAGTTCAAGGCGCTGGAACTGCCGGAGGCGATGGCCTACGTGGCGTGGACGGAGTCCCAGTTCGATCCGATGGCGAAGAGCGGCGCCGGAGCGCGGGGGATGTGGCAGATGACCCGGACCACGGCACAGAGCCTGGGGCTTCGGGTCGACGGCGCGGTGGACCAGCGGACCGACGTCTCGCTGCAGACCCGGGCGGCCACCAAGTACCTCGCGGGGCTGCTTGCGGAGTTCGGCGAGGACGCGTTCATGCTGGCCATGGCGAGCTACAACAAGGGGGAGAACGGGGTACGGCGAGTGCTCCGGAAGGTGGCCCAGACGCCCGGCGGCTTCAAGAAGTCCAAGCGCGACTTCTGGCACCTCTATCGCCTGAAGCTGCTGCCGGAGGAGACCCGGGAGTACGTGCCCAAGATCCTCGCGGCGGCGATCGCCTGCAGCAAGCCGGAGAAGTACGGGCTGGTGGACGCCCCGGACGGGCACTGAACCCCGGATTTCCGGGGCTGGTAGCCTGCTTTCTCATTCATTAGAGCGACTGGTTAGGCCTCGCCAGCGGTGGATGACAGGACTGTCATCCGCTGGTGTGAGTCAGGTCACTTCCGTACAGAAACCATACGTTTAGCATTCGATCACCTTGCGCGGCCGGAGTTTCCGGTCGCAGCGTGCGAGGTGCCACGTCGGCGCCACGCGAGTTCCCCAGTAGGAGGTTTCGGATGCGTCGTTCACTTTGGTTCGTCCCGCTCGTGTTGGCGATGGCCTGCAATCAGAACAAGGCCGAGCTGACCAAGGCGCTGGCTGATGCACAGTCGCTCGCGGCGGAGAAGGACAGCCTGATCACCGAGGTGCTCGAGACCTCGAAGTTCGTCAACGGAGTCAACGA
Organism: uncultured Gemmatimonadales bacterium; assembly: GCA_963825065.1. Taxonomy (GTDB): domain Bacteria; phylum Gemmatimonadota; class Gemmatimonadetes; order Gemmatimonadales; family GWC2-71-9; genus JADJOM01. The sequence goes on along the minus strand of CAWGRU010000010.1, from coordinate 44,424 downwards.
GGAGCTGGCCAAGGCGCGTACCGCGCTGGTCACCAACGCCACCACCAGCGACGCCGGCACCCCGGCCGAGCGGGACCGCGCGGCGCGTGCGGCGGCGCTGGACCGGGTCACGGCGCTGGTCTCCCGGCTGAACGAGACCGAGCAGCGGCTGGAGCAGAGCAGCCAGCGGGCCCGGTCGCTGTCGGGCCGCAACGCCGGCCTGCTGCGCCAGATCGAGGAGTACAAGACCAGCATCGACAGCCTGCAGGCGACCGCCCAGCGGACTGAACTCGAGCTGCGTTCGGTGATCGACTCGCAGTCGGTGCAGATCGCCGGCCTCAATCAGCAGCTCGATACCGCCCGTACCGTGAACGCCGAGCTCAGCACCGAGAAGACGGCGCTCATCGACACGGTGACCAACCTGACCCAGTACAAGAACACGGTCTACTACATCACCGGCACCGAGCAGGAACTGCTGGAAAAGGGCGTCGTCGTGAAGGAAGGCAAGAAGTTCCTGTTCTTCGGCGGGAAGCAGCTCCACCCCGCGCGGAGCCTGGACACCTCCAAGTTCACCGCGATCGACAAGACCCAGGCCACCAGCATCGATCTGCCGGCCAACCGCCAGTACAAGCTGGTCTCCCGGCAGGACCTGACGTACGCGGACAGCACCTCCATGAAGGATGGCAAGCTCATCGGCCAGCTGCACATCAACCAGCCCGAGGAGTTCTGGGCCGGCTCGAAGTATCTGATCCTGGTCGAGAACTAACACCGGATCCGAGCAGCGCATGCCACGGGCGGCCCGCAAGGGCCGCCCGTCGGCGTTTTCCGCCCCGCCTGCCTCACCAACGCCTTCATGAACGACGCTGCGACTGTGTGTGGCATCACCTGACGATTCCGCGGGGCGCAACGCTGGCGTCCGGAGGTACACCGGTCTAGGTTTGGTGGCCTCCCCGAGTTGGCCTCCCGCCACCAGAGAGCTACATGCGTCTGTCCCGGCAGTCCCGGGCGACTCCGCCTTCGCAATCCGGCGGTACACGCCGTCTCAGAATCGGCATTCTCGACATCGTAGAAAACACCCCGCGCCCCGGCCTCTATGGCCGGCTGATGAACGCGAACTTCGCGAGCATCATGCCGCAGGCCCTCGCGGTCTGGTGCGAGCAGGCCGGCCACTCGGTCCATCTGGTGTGCTACACCGGATACGAGGACCTGCTGGCCGAGTTCCCGGATGACCTCGATGTGCTGTTCATCGGGTCGTTCACCACCGCGGCGCACCTCGCCTACGCCTTCAGCTCGCTGTTCCGCTCCCGCGGCGCCATTACGGTGCTCGGCGGCCCGCACGCGCGCTGCTACCCCGAGGATGCGCAGCGCTACTTCGACTACGTGCTCGGCTTCACCGACAAGGCCGTGGTCGAGCAGGTCCTGACCGGGTGCGAGCAGCACCGGCCGATGGGGCGTCACATCTCCGCGGCACAGCAGCCGAGCGAACTGCCACTGCTCGAGGAGCGGTGGAAGTACGTCGAGGCGACCCTCAAGAAGGCCCCGTGGGTCAAGTTCGTTCCGATGCTGGGCAGCCTCGGCTGCCCGTATACCTGCAGCTTCTGCATCGACTCGACGGTTGAGTATCAGCCGATGGGATTCGACCGGCTGAGCGCCGACCTCACGTTTCTCGCGGGGAAGGTGAAGGATCCGATCGCCGGCTGGCACGATCCGAACTTCGGCGTCCGCTTCGAAGACTACATGCAGGCCATCGAGGAGTCGGTGCCGCGGGGAAAGATGCGGCACGTGGCGGAGAGCAGCCTTTCGCTCCTGTCCGAGCCGCACCTGGAGCGCCTGGCGAAGAACGGTTTCCAGGCGATCCTGCCGGGGATCGAATCGTGGTACGAGATGGGAAACAAGGCGAAGACCCGGAAGACCGGGCTCGACAAGGTCAAGCAGGTCGCGGATCACATCAACATGATCATGCGGCACATTCCCTACGTGCAGACCAATTTCGTGCTGGGAATGGACAGCGACTCGGGTGCGGAGCCGTTCGAGCTGACCAAGAAGTTCCTCGACCTGGCTCCCGGCGCCTTTCCGGCGTTCTCGCTGCTCTCGGCGTTCGGCCGCGCCGCGCCGCTCAACCTCGAGTATGCCAAGACCGGCCGGGTGCTGGCCTTTCCCTTCGGCACGCTGGACAACAACCGCGCCATGAACGTCCGCCCGCTGCACTACGGCTGGCGCGAGTTCTACGACGGTGTGGTCGGGGTCACGGGGTACGCCTTCTCCTGGAAGGCAATCCGGCGGCGCTACGCCGCCAACACGATGCCCATCCCGCGCTGGATGAACGTGGTGCGGGCGATCTCGTCGGAAGGCTTCGGCCGCCTGAAGTACCACACCCGGGTGCGGGCACTGCTGGACAGCGACCCCTCCATGCTGGCATTTCTGGAAGGCGAGAGCCCGAAGGTCCCGGCGTTCTACACCGACCGGATCATGCGCGAGCTTGGCCCGATCGGGCAGTATCTGCCCGCCGGTGGCCTGGAGCACGACCCGCTGGCATACCTCAAGAGCCGCGGCAGCGAGGCCGAGCTGGTCAGGATGGGCGGCGCGGCCTAACCCGACGTCGCCGGACAGGATTCACGGCGCTGCCACCTCTCTCGCCAGAAGGCGGGAGAGGTGTTTTGTTTCGGACCGTCCTCGAATCGGAGTCGCTGCCATGGATCTCTCCCAGGCGCATCTGCATCTGATGCTCAACCACATCCCCGTGATCGGCTCGGGAATGGTGCTGCTGTTCATGCTGGCCGGCCTGCTGCGCAAGTCCCGCGACCTGACCGTGACCGCCATGCTGCTCGGCGCGCTGGTCGCGGTCTCGGCGCCCATCGTGAAGGAGACCGGCGAGGGCGCGGAGGACCAGGTCAAGAAGTCCGAGTGGTTCCACGATTCCCTGCTCGAAGAACATGAAGGGCGTGCCGACAAGGCCACGGTGGTCCTGGTCCTGGCCGGGGTCATCGGGCTGGCCGGCGCCTTCCTCTCCCGTGGCGGCCGCACCGTCAACCCGGTGGTCCCGTACGCCTTCACGGCGTTTCTGACCCTGGCCACGCTGCTGATGGCATGGACGGCGCTGGCCGGCGGCGAGATCCGGCACGACGAGATCCGCCCCGGGAAGGTGATTCCGGCGGAGGCTCCGGGGAGACCACGACTAGCCGGTCGGGACCCGAGGCGGGAACACCGCCCGCGACCGTGCGCCCCGCCGACCCGAGAGGACCGGCGGGGCGTTTCGTTTCAACCTGACCGCTGAGCCAGGCACAATTCCGGGCCCCCACTCCTCCGATCGAGTGGCCCCGAGCGCGGCGGGCGCTGTGGGGATGCGGGACTCGGGTTCGAGAGTTACACTGGTGGCCGGATCGGGATTGGTCGTTGCGCATGGACAGACTCACGTACGGGAGGCGGCGATGAGCGGAGTGCGAGTGCTGGTCGGCACGCGGAAGGGCGCGTTCATCCTGACGTCGGACGGCAAGCGCGCGCGCTGGGACATCAGCGGCCCCCACTTCGCGGGCTGGGAGATCTACCACATCAAGGGATCGCCGGCCGATCCGGACCGGCTGTATGCCTCGCAGACCAGCGGCTGGTTCGGGCAGCTCATCCAGCGGTCGAATGACGGCGGCAAGACCTGGGAGCCGGTGGGCAACAAGTTCGCCTACGAGGGTGTCCCCGGGACCCACCTCTGGTATGACGGCACTCAGCATCCCTGGGAGTTCAAGCGGGTCTGGCACCTCGAGCCGTCGCTTCAGGATCCGGACACCGTCTACGCCGGCGTGGAGGACGCGGCGCTGTTCCGCACGACGGACGGCGGGCAGAACTGGACGGAGCTCCCCGGCCTGCGCGGGCATGGCTCGGGGCCGCGGTGGCAGCCGGGCGCCGGCGGGATGTGCCTGCACACGATCCTGCTCGATCCGAGCGTCCCCGGCCGGATGTTCATCGCGATCTCGGCCGCGGGCGCGTTCCGGTCCGACGACGGGGGCACGACCTGGCGCCCGGTGAACCGGGGGCTGAAGTCCCAGTATATCCCCGATCCGGACGCCGAGGTGGGCCACTGCGTCCATCGGATCGCGATGCACCGGTCGCGGCCGGACGTGTTGTTCATGCAGAAGCACTGGGACGTCATGCGCAGCGACGACGCCGGCGACTCGTGGCGCGAGGTGAGCGGGAACCTGCCCACCGATTTCGGATTCCCGATCGATGTTCACGCGCACGAGCCGGACACGATCTACGTGGTGCCGATCAAGAGCGACTCGGAGCACTTTCCGCCCGAGGGGAAGCTTCGCGTCTATCGCAGCCGGAGCGGCGGCAATGAGTGGGAGGCGCTGACCAAAGGGCTGCCGCAGCGGGACTGCTACGTGAACGTGCTGCGCGACTCGATGGCGGTGGACTCGCTCGATCCGTGCGGGGTCTACTTCGGCACGACGGGCGGGCAGGTCTACGCCTCCGCCGATGCCGGGGACAACTGGACACCGATCGTGCGCGACCTGCCCTCGGTGCTGTCGGTCGAGGTGCAGACCCTGCCATGATCCGGGTGGTGCTGCCGCACCACCTCCGGACCCTGGCCCGGGTGGATGAAGAGGTGCTGCTCGAAGTCGCGGGTCCGGTCACCCAGCGGTCGGTGCTGGACGAGCTGGAGTCGCGCTACCCGGTCCTCTGCGGGACGATTCGGGATCACGTCACCCGGAAGCGGCGGGCGTTCGTGCGCTACTTCGGGTGCGAGCAGGATCTCTCACTCGAGCCGCCAGACGCTCCGCTCCCCGAGGCGGTCGCATCCGGGCGCGAGCCGTTCCTGGTGGTCGGCGCGATTGCCGGAGGCTAGGAGTCGGCGTCCTCGCGGCGCTCGGGAGGGTCTGCCGCGCATCGCCGGGCGCGGTCCAGCAGCAGATCGCGCTCGCGGGCGTTTCTGGTGAGAGACGCCGCTCGCGCGAACTCCGCACCGGCTTCCTGCAGGCGGCCGAGTTTCTCCAGGAGGTCGGCCCGTACGCTGGGCAGGAGATGGTAGCCTTGCAGCGACGGCTCCGTCATCAGCCCATCGACGAGTTCGAGGCCCACCGTGGGACCGAACGCCATCCCGAGCGCGACCGCACGGTTCAGTTCCACGACGGGTGACGGCGCGACCTCGGCGAGGGCGTCGTAGATCGCCGCGATCCGCGGCCAGTCGGTCTCCGCCGCGGTGGGCGCCTGCGCGTGACAGGCCGCGATGGCGGCCTGAAGCGAGTAGGGGCCCAGGGCACTGCCCAGCGCGCGGGCGCGCTCGAGGGCGGCGAGACCGCGGCGGATGAGGAGATAGTCCCAGCGGGAGCGGTCCTGGTCGAGCAGCAGGATCGGCGCGCCCGAAGGGCCGACGCGCGCGCCGAGCCGCGACGCCTGGATCTCCATCAGCGCAACGAGGCCATGCACCTCCGGCTCGTCGGGCGCGAGCTCCGCCATGATGCGGCCGAGCCGGAGCGCCTCCTCGCAGAGTCCGGGGCGGAGGAGGTCGTCGCCCGCCGTGGCAGCGTACCCCTCGTTGAAGATCAGGTAGATCACCTCGACCACCGACCCCAGCCGGTTGCTCAGCTCCGCCCCCCGCGGCACCTCGAACGGCACTCCCGCTTCCGAAAGGGTTCGCTTGGCCCGCACGATCCGCTGCGCGATCGTCGGCTCGGGCACCAGAAAGGCCCGGGCGATCTCCGGGGTGGTCAGCCCGCCCAGGAGCCGGAGGGTGAGCGCCACCCGCGCCTCGGTCGAGAGGACGGGGTGGCAGGTCATGAACATCAGGCCGAGGAGGTCGTCACCGACCGGATCGTCGAGCGCCTGGTGGAGATCGGATTCGACATTCTGCTGCTTCGCCTCGAGTTCCCGGGCGACCTCGCCCTGGCGTTCCTCGAACCGCTCCGCCCGCCGCCACTGGTCGATGGCCCGGCGCTTGGCGACGGCCATCAGCCACGCGCCGGGATTGCGGGGGACGCCGGATGCGGGCCAGTCTTCCAGCGCCGCCAGCAGGGCATCCTGGGCCAGCTCCTCCGCGAGACCGACGTCGCGCACGAACCGGGTCAGCCCGGCGATCAGCCGGGCCGACTCGATCCGCCAGACGGCCTCGACCGCCCGGTGCGCGTCGGAGCCAGTCACGACCCGTGGTCCATCAGCCGGATCTCCACCTCACAGTCGCCGATGATCTTCGCGAACCGGGTCACCCACTGGATCGCCTCGTCCTTCGACTTCACCTCGATGATGGCGAAGCCCCCGACCACTTCCTTGGACTCCGTGAAGGGGCCGTCGGTCACCGTCACCCGGTCCCCCGCGAGCCGCAGCCGGGCGCCATTGGCACTGTGCTTCACGCCGCCGGTGGAGACCATCACCCCGGCCTTGTTCATGTCTTCGATCAGCTTCCCCATCTTGGGGCCCAGGACCGCAAAGTCCACCGGGGCGTTTTCATTGGCCTTGTGAAAGCAGAGGTATCGCATGGTCTCCAGTTCCATGATGTGAGGGGACGGCAGGGTGAGTTCAGGTGAAATCGGACGGCTCGCGGAGCGGGTGCACCTCGAGCTCGATGTCGCCGAGGCAGCTTGCGTAGGGGTGAGCCCAGGCGAGCGCCTCGTCCATCGAGTTCAGGCGGAGCAGCGCAAAGCCGGCGATCAGCTCCTTCGATTCGGCGAATGGCCCGTCGATGACGGTGGGCTTCCCGCCGGCGCCCCCGACCCGCTTCGCCCGGGCGCTGGGCTGCAGCAGATGGGCCGCGAGGTAGCTCCCCGCGGCGGCCATTTCCTCCTTCAGACGCTCGATGGCGGCCACGATCGCCGGGGTGGGGAGCCCTCCCGCCTCGAACTGCTCATCGGCCTTGTAGACCGCCATGTACCGGCTGGTGGGCTGATCCGACGGCTTCGGCGCGAGCCCCAGGTCCCACGGCTCCGTCACGGGACGGATGTCGATCTGGGCATCGCCGATGATGGCCCCGAAGCGCGAGGCCCATTCGATCGCCTCATCCAGCGACCGCACCCTGAGCACGCATACCCCTGCGGTGCGTTCGTTGCGTCCGCTGAAGGGACCCCGGGTGATGGTGCGGGTGCCGGCGACGAAATCGAGGCGCACCCCGAGCGAACTCGAGCGCAATCCCGTCCCGTCGAGGAACACACCCGCCTGGGCCATCTCCCCGATCATCCGCCCGACGCCGGCGATCAGCTCCTGGCTCGGCGGGACGCCTGCCTCGAGACTCGGGTTGGTTCGGTGCATCAGCATCACGCGCATCGGAAGAACTCCTCCAGGGCCGGGGCGAGGACCTCGGGCCGGACCATGTGGGTCTGGCCGGGCAGGGTGCGATACTGGGCGCCGGCCAGGGCGCCGGCCAGCGATTGCACCCCATGGCGCATCCACGCCGGGCTCTTCCCACCGTCCATCACGAGCGCCGGCATGCGGACGGATGTCCACCGCTCCGTCGGCAACGGCTTGCCGGCCTGGGTGCCCTGCATGATGGTCATGTCATAGGGGACGGTGTGGGCGATGCGCTTCAGCCTGGACCATGCGGGCATGAACCGCATGAGGAAGATGAAGAGCTTCGGCACTCCTACGATCTCCATGAAGCTCCGGATCACGTCGGCTCGCCGCCCGGCCGCGAGCAGCCGGTCGAGCTGGGGCACATAGTCAGCCGGGACGGGGGTGCGGCTGCCGTCGACGATGAACGGAGGCTCGAACAGCGCCAGCTTCCCGATAGCGAGCCCGCGGGCCGCTGCCTCGAGGGCGAGGGCCGCACCGGAGGAGATGCCGAAGACGAAGGCCGAGCCGCCGGCCTCGCTGATCAGGGCAGCGATGTCCTCGATCTCGCGCTCGACCGCGTAGGGCAGGGTGTCGCCACTCTCGCCTCGCCCCCTGCGGTCGTAGCGGAACACAGTGAAGTGCTGCTCCAGACGCGAGGCCAGTGCTCCCAGGGGCCCCATGGCCCGATTGCAGAGGGCGCCATCCACCAGGATCACTGCGGGCCCCTGGCCGGTGCGCTCATAGGCGATCGCCGTGCCGTCCCGTGAGGTGCAGAAGCAAGTCATGCTGATCCCATTGCCCGGAGGGGAAGGAGGGCCCGGAGCCGCGGCTCTCGGAGGAAGAGTCCGCCCCAGAGCAGGATGCCGATGTAGCCCGGGAAGAGGATGTGGGTGGCCAGCGGGTCGCCCACCCGGACGTGGAGCATGGTCGCCCCGCCGAGGAACCCGGTGAGGAGGATGGCGCCGAGCGGCGCGGTGTGCGGAAGCAGGTAGACCATGACGCAGCCGAGTTCGAGAAGCCCGATGGTGACCGGCAGCGCGGCTGGAATCCCGAGCCGCGCGAAGGCTTCCACCACCGGGGGAATCCCCAGCAGCTTGATGGTCGCGTCGAAGACCAGGAAGAGGACCGCGAAGGCGCTGAGCGCGCGTCCGGTCCAGAGCATCCGGCGCATGCCTACTTCCCCTGGATCCGGGCGCGCATCTGCTCTTCGGCTTGCTGCAGCTCCGGCGTGAACGCCGGGCCGAAGTCGGCCGCCTCGAAGACCTGACGGATCTCGATCTCCGATTCGGTGCCGGGCATCGGGTTGGGGCAGCGCTTCACCCACTCGATCGCCTCTTCCTTGTTCTTCACCTGGATCAGCCAGAAGCCGGCGACCAGCTCCTTGGTCTCGGCGAAGGGACCGTCGACCACGGTGCGCTTCGATCCGGAGAACCGAACCCGTGCTCCCTTGGAACTCGGCTGGAGTCCCTCCCCGGCAAGGAGCACCCCGGCCTTCACCAGCTCTTCGTTGAACTTTCCCATCTCGGTCAGTAGCCTCTGGTCCGGCAGAATCCCCGCCTCCGAGTTCTGGTCGGCCTTGACGATCACCATGAATCGCATCGTTCCCTCCTGTCAGTTGGGAGCCAGGATCCGGCGCGTGTCGTCCGTGGCTCACGGCTGGCTCTACAGTCACGACGAACGGCGGACGGCGAAATCGACACTCCGATTGTGGGTGGGGCAAGATCGGCTAAGTCGCGGCCATGTCATGCCTTGCAGCGAGGGCCGCTGGTTCAGCCGGGCCGGTCGCCGACCGCAGGGCGCGCTTGAGGAAGTCTTCTCGGCCGATTCACCGAGCCTTGCGCCACCCGAGGCGAGACTACACTGCTCCTCGAAGGTGAAGGAAGGTCGAGGGCGAGCAGGGGACGAGTGGAAAGGAGCCGACGATGGCCGAAGGACGAGGTAGGTACCTGCGGAGTTCCGGTTGGGCATTGCTGCTGGTCGCCGCACTGGCGTGGGTCGCGCCAGTATCCGCGCAGCAGCTTCAGCCACCAACTGGAGTCACCCTTGAACGGGTCGAGAACGGACTGCGTCTCTACCATACCAAGGGCGCCTGTGCGGCCTGCCACGGGGAACTCGGCGTCGGCACCGCCGACGGCCCGGTGCTGGTGACCGGGACCTGGAAGCTGGGGCCGGGCACCTACGAATGGCTCCGCCATATCACCCGGCATGCCGGCTGGGGTGCGACGTCGTCGGATGCGGATCCGCAGGCGATGCGGGGTCCGACGGTGCTCGACTCGGCGGAGGTCAGCGCGGTGGCGGCGTACGTGTGGAGCATCAGCCGGGGAAGGGCAGCTGGCCCAGGACAGTAGAGCAGGGGGCTGCCCAGCCCGCCGCGGCCGCCGGCTATCCGGCGGCCGCGCTTGCGACCGGCTCCGGGGAGGGCGGCGGCGGGATCCGGGCGAGCCGGGCCGCAACGCCGAGCAGCGCGTCGGGATTGAGCGACATGCTGTCGATTCCCAGGCCGGCGAGGAATTCGGCGAACTCGGGATAGTCGCTGGGCGCCTGGCCGCAGATGCCGACCGGCCGTCCGGCCCGATGGGCCGCGTCTACCACCATGGCGATCAGCCGCTTCACGCCGGGATCGCGCTCGTCGAAGAGCGGGGCCAGCAGCTCGGAATCCCGGTCGATGCCGAGGGCGAGCTGGGTGAGGTCGTTGGAGCCGATCGAGAAACCATCGAAGAGCTGCGCGAACTCGGCCGCCAGCAGCACGTTGTTGGGGATCTCGCACATCACGTACACCTCGAGGCCGTCCCGCCCGCGGCGCAGCCCGTTCCGCTCCAGCTCGGCGAGCACCATGCGTGCCTCCCCGAGGGTGCGGCAGAAGGGGATCATGAGCTTGAGGTTGGTCAGACCCATGACCTCCCGCACCCGGCGAACCGCCGCGCATTCCAGGGCGAAGCCGTCGCGGTAGCGATCGTCGTAGTAGCGCGACGCCCCCCGGAAGCCGAGCATCGGGTTCGACTCCGCCGGCTCAAACCCCGCCCCGCCCAGCAGGTGAGCGTACTCGTTGGTCTTGAAGTCCGAGAATCGCACGATGACCGGCCGGGGATAGAAGGCGCCGGCGATCTGCCCCACTCCTGACGCCAGGCGTTCGATGAAGAACTCGGCCGGCGTTTCATACCCACGGCAGCGGGTCGCGATCTCCGCCCGGACAGCCGCATCGGCGAGCCGCTCGGGATGGGCCACGGCCATCGGGTGGATCCCGATCCAGCCCGAGATCACGAACTCGATCCGCAGCAGGCCAACGCCGGCCGAGGGGAGTTGGGCGAGTGCAAAGGCGTGGTCCGGGTTGGCGACGTTGAGCATGAGGGGGACCGGAGAGCGGGGAGCGGTCGCCGGGTCAATCTCCTCCCGGTCGAACTCCACCCGGCCCTCGTAGACCCGCCCTTCGTCGCCTTCGGCGCAGGAGACGGTCACCAGTTGGCCGGCAGTCAGCGCGGCGGTCGCGGTTGCGGTGCCGACCACGCAGGGGATCCCCAACTCGCGCGAGACGATCGCGGCGTGACAGGTGCGGCCACCCTCGTCCGTGACCACCGCCGCTACCCGCTGCAGGACCGGCTCCCAGTCGGGGTCGGTCATGCGGGTCGACCAGGACATCACCGTCCACGACCTGATTGAGTTCCTGCACCCCGTGGACGATGCGGACGGGGCCCGTGCCCACCCGCTGCCCCACACTCTTGCCCTTGAGCAGCACCCGGCCGGTCCCCCGGCGACGGAACAGCTCGAGCCGGGTCCCGATCTTCCCCGCATGGACCGTCTCGGGCCGGGCCTGGACGATGAACAGCTCTCCGCTCCGGCCGTCCCTGGCCCATTCGATGTCCATCGGCGTCGGAAGGCCTGCCCTCCGGGAGTAGTGCTCTTCGATCAGCAGGGCCCATCGCGCCAGCGTGAGCAGTTCGTCGTCCTCGAGCACGAATCGCAGCCGGTCGGCCTCGGGCACCCGTACTTCGCTGACCGTGCGGAGGCCGCTCTCGGCGTAGACCAGCTTGACCGCCTTGGTCCCGCGTTCACGCCGCAGGATGGAGCGGTACCCGGCGCGCAGCGTGGGCTTGTGAATCCAGAATTCATCGGGTGCGACCCGTCCCTGCACCAGACTCTCCGCAATGCCCCAGGCACCGGTGATCAGGACCACGTCCCGGAAGCCGCTCTCGGTGTCGAGGGTGAACATCACGCCGGCGGAGCCCAGATCGCTGCGGACCATCTTCTGCACTCCGATCGACAGCGCGACCTCGCGGTGCGCGAAGCCGTGCTCGCTGCGATACACGATGGCCCGGTTGGTGAAAAGCGATGCGAAGCAGGCCCGGATGGCGGCATCCAGGGCCGTCAGGCCCCGGATATTCAGATAGGTCTCGTGCTGGCCGGCGAACGACGCCCCCGGGAGGTCCTCCGCAGTGGCGCTCGAGCGCACCGCCACGTCGGTGGCGGGCTCGCCATATCCTGCGGAGAGCGCGGCGTACGCGGCAGCGATCGCGGGAATCAGCACCTTGGGGAGCGGGGCTTCCCGCACCCGGGCCCTGATCGACTGGCCGGCTTCGGCCAGCGCCCGCACGTCGCGGAGGTCGAGTCCCGAGAGGGTCTGCTCGATCCATTCGGTGAGCCCGGCCTCGCGGAGGTGCAGGCGGAAGGCGTCCGCGGTCAGCACGAATCCGTCCGGGACTCGTACTCCCTGCCCCTGCAGGGCATGCAGCATTTCACCCAGTGAGGCGTTCTTCCCCCCCACCCGGTCGATGTCGGCGAGCGTCACGCTGGAGAGCGGAACCACGTAGGCAGGAGTCGTATCGGTCATACTGTCCTCGGTCCTGGAAGCGGCGGGGTTCCCGCCGCGGGTGCTCAGCGGGTCCAATGCAGGATCTCGGGTGGCTTGCGGGGCACGGCCGGTGTGGGGCCGGCGGGCACGCCGACGATGATCGGCGCGACGGCGGTGACATCCGCCGGGATGCCGAGCTCCCGCTTGACATCCGGCGCATTGAACAGCGGCACCGCCAGGCCGATGCAACAGGTGCCGAGCTCCAGGGCACAGGCGGCGAGCATCAGGTTCTCTGCCGCCAGCCAGCAGTCCGCTGTCACGAAGGAGCCCATCGGCCTGGCGCAGACCAGGATCAGTGTGCCGGCGTCGTAGAAGATGTTGAAGTCGGGGTCGGCGAGCATGCTCGCCAGATGTTCCTCGGAGGACGACGCGCCCGGCGCCCGCAGCAGCCCCCGGTGCGCGTGAGCCTCCTGGGTGAGCAACACCTTGGCCTGGTCCGAGTACCGCTTCAGCAGGCGTCGATCCTGGATCACGACGAAGGCCCAGGGCTCGAGATGCATCGCCGTCGGCGCCTGGACCGCGGCCTCCAGCAGGGTGCGGATCGTCACCTCCGCCAGCGGTTCGGGGCGGTACGCCCGCACGGCGCGCCGCTGATGGATAGCCTGGAGGACAGTGGGTTCGTGGGCGGTGGTAGTCATGTTCCCTCCGGAAGTGTGCGGCCCCGGCCGGTCAGGCCCGGTGCCGCCTGGTCACCGACCTTCGGGTGACGGATCGGACGAGTTCGAGAGGAGAGGGCGGCGCGCTGGGCGCCGGGCTGGTGCCGGGGTGCTCCAGCGCGGCAAGCAGATCGCCGGCGCCGGCACCGACCGGGGTCGCGATCTTCCCTGCCGCGAGCGCAGCCTCGATCACCGTGGGATCGCGACCCAGCAGCCGCAGCTCATCCGGCACCAGGGAGAGGTCGACCCGCCCCACGGATGGTGCGGCGAGATCCCAGGCGCGGAGAACCTCGCGGTGGAGCGTCTCGGCGCGCAGCAGCCGGTCGAGGGCCTGCAGGAAGTCGAATGTCTGCCACTCCGCCGCGACGATCACCGGGGTGAACCGCGCCCGCACCATCGGGCGGACGATCTGTTCCAGCAGGTACGCCGGGAGGGAATTCGCCAGCTCCGCCCGGCGTGCCGTTTCGGCCTGGTACACCCCGCCCGGACACCCGGCGCTGAGCCATTGGGCCCAGCGATGCAGGGTCAGGTGCTCGAAGACCCGCTGGACGGCGGGGCGCTGCGGATCACCGAAGAACACCAGGTGGGTCTCGTAGCCGCCCCCCGCCAGCTCGCGGGCGAGGTTGCTGACTCGCTCGGCCAGTCCCCCCACCCGGGCGTAGTCGTCGGGACCCTCGAACGACACGAGGCAGAAGAGGAAATCACCGGGATGCATCGGAACGCTCCCGATCAGGGCCGCCGGCCCGGTTCCTCTTCCGCCACCGGCTCGGTCTCGAGCCCCAGCTCGTAGGTCAGGCCGGTGAGGGCAGCCTGGTCCAGCCGCCGGAACAGCTCACGGACCGCGGTCAGCGCTCCGGGCTGGCCCGCGGTGACGTAGGCACGGTCGACCTGGCCGACGAGAAGCTCCACCAGCGCCTCGTGGGCTTCGGAACTGGCGATGGCCTCGCGGGACCGCGGTGCGTCTGCCGTCATGGTGTGCCTCACGGGTTGGAGGTCGAAGGCGGTGCCGACAGTCGTCTATCTACTACCGCCGTCCTGAAGAGACGAGGAAGAGGGCGTGACAGCGATCAGAGGCGGCCCCCGTGGGGAACCCTGAACCCCGTTTCACGGCCTGCTCACGCCCGGTTCAGTGCCGGGCGGCGACCTTTGCGTGTGTCTGCCGGAGGGGTAACGCGATGCCGGCGTCTCCCATGCTGAAGCGGGTTCAGCCCGGCCGACTGACGGTGCCGGAGAACGCGGTTTCGGTCGCCAGCGTGCTGTTGCTCACCGAGGCGACGCTGACCGAAGTGCCGCAGTCGAAACCGGAGCGGATGGCCCCGGGCGAGATGTGATGCAGCCAGTCGTGATGATGTCGGGGCGTGCGCCCGGCGACCCGGTCCCATTCGACCTCCGCAATTCGGGAGTCGAGGCGTCCATGGAAGTCAGCATCACCGTGAATGGTCAGGACCTGGAACTCACGGCGGACCAGGAGACGCGGATCCGGGAGGAGGCTTCCAGCCTGCACCGGGGCAGCGATCGGTTGCTGGCGTGCCGGGTCACCGTCAGCGTTCTGCGTCGTCGCACTGATGGCGATCTGATCGGCTGGACCTTGCGGATGGCGTTGACCGTCCCCGGTGGGGTGCTCCCGGTCGCTCGGCGGTCCAGGCCGGACTTCCACGAAGCACTCGCGGATGCCTTTGCCGCCGCCCGCCGGCAGCTCGAAGACTTCGGAGGGCAAGGCGGGGGGGATGGGCCACCACTTGCCGGTGATCTGCCTGACGTGGTGAGCCGTGCCTATGGTCCGGACGCGGATGGCCTCACCACCGCAGAGGGCGCCTGGGGAAGTGACCAGGCGCAGCGGGACACGTCGGAGAACTAGAAGGAGGTTGGTCATGTCGTTGACTCATGAAGCCACCGAAACCATTGCAGAGGCGATGAGTGAGCAGCCGCTGATGGTACGACCGGAGACGACCGTGGAGGAGGCCTTTGCGCTCATGGAGGAACATGGCCTGCGCCCCTGCCTTGTCGTCGGCGAGGAGGGCGACCTGCGCGGCGTGGTGAGTCCGCTCGATCTGCTGCGGGTCCTGCGGCCGAGCCGGGAGCTGCGCGTGCTGAACGCGGACCAAGTCGCACGGCTGCCCGTTCGCGAAGTGATGCGGCGCGGGGTGGTCACCGCCGAGCCGGAGCACCCGCTGGTGGCGGCAGTCGACCTTTTTCTGGAGACCCGGCTGCACGCCTTGCCCGTCGTTCGGCGGGGAGCAGGGCAACCGATGGTCGTCGGCATCGTGACCCAGGCCGACGCGTTGCGCTGCCTCATGCGCGGCGCCGCCCGGACTCCGTGACGAGGGAGCGGAGGCCGGCGGAGGACACCATGGAGAACCATGCCCAGTTCCACGGGCTGCCGGCGGAGGGTCCGGCGCCCAATCCCGACGTGGCGCGGTGCCTCGATGAAGTCGGGGCTCTGCTGGAACAACAGCAGGCCGGTCCTTTCCGGATCCGCGCCTACCGGAATGCGGCGGCCGAAGTGCGCACCCTGCCGGTGTCGGTCGCCGCGCTCTACCGCGACGGCGGACTCGCCGAGCTGGAGCGGATTCCCGGGGTCGGTCCGGGCATCGCACGCGCGATCCGCGATGTGGTGCTCACCGGCCGGCTGCCGATGCTCGAGCGCCTGCAGGGCGAGAGCGACCCGGTTCTGCTGTTCAGCGCACTCCCCGGTGTCGGGCTCCAGCTCGCCGAGCGGCTGCACCAGGAACTCGGCCTCGCTACGCTGGAGGAGCTCGAGGTGGCGGCGCATGACGGCCGCCTCGAGGCGTTGCCGGGGTTTGGCGCCAAGCGGGTGGCCGGGATCGTCGATGCGCTGCACCACCGGCTCGCCCGGGTGACGGGTGGCGCGGGGACCGCCGTTCAGCCGCCCCCGATCGAGGAGCTGCTCGATGTCGATCGGGAGTATCGCGATGCGGCCGACGCCGGACGGCTGCCGACGATCGCTCCCCGCCGCTTCAACCCGGAGCATCGGGCATGGCTTCCCGTCCTG
Organism: uncultured Gemmatimonadales bacterium; assembly: GCA_963825065.1. Lineage (GTDB taxonomy): Bacteria > Gemmatimonadota > Gemmatimonadetes > Gemmatimonadales > GWC2-71-9 > JADJOM01. The sequence continues at coordinate 28,679 of CAWGRU010000010.1, read as the reverse complement.
CACACCTCGCGGGGCAGCCGGCACTATACCGCGCTCTTCTCGAACACCGCGCAGGCACACCGATTGGGGCGCACCCGTGACTGGGTCGTCATCTACGGTGACGGCGAGCGGGAGGAGCATCAGGCCACCGTCGTCACCGCGCGCACCGGGCTGCTCGCGGGTCACCGGGTGGTGCGCGGTCGAGAGCCGGAGTGCATCGAGCTCTACCGCCCGAGCCCGCGTGTGTCCTCACCGATGCGGAAAGGAGTCACCACGTGACCTCCACCTTGCTGCCCGCTCCCGAGACGCCGGCGCGAGCCGTGCTTGCCGTCCCGGAGACCCTTAGGCGCCTCGCCGCCTTGCATACCGATCACTCAATCGTGGTCAGCGCCTACCTGCGACTCGATGTGCAGGACCGGATTCGACACCGGTACCGGATCGCCCTGCGCGATGCCTTGCGGCGGGCCACCGAGGCGGTGGACCATTCCGGCCTCGGCCACGATGAACGCGAGACGCTGCACCGCGACCTGGCACGGGTGCAGCAGTACGTCGAGGACACGGGAGGGCTGCCGCACAGTCCGGGGCTCGCGCTCTTTGTCTGCGAGTCGCTGGGGCTGTTCGAGGTCATCCCACTCCCGCGCGTGCTGCAGACCAGCCTGCTGTTAGGCGACCGTCCCCGGCTTGCCGAGGCGCTGGCCGCCACGGAGGGATTCGGCCGCATCGTGGTGACGGTCGTGGACCGGACCCACGCGCGCTTCTTCGAAGTCACTGCCTTTGCGGCGAGTGAGTTGTCCGGGCTGAGTCTCCCCGCCACGCGCGGCGGCAAGTACCACAGCGACCGCGCCGATGCGCCCGGCTGGGGGGAGCACGACTTCCAGAACCGCATCCGCGAAGAACGTCACCGGCATGCCGCCGCGATCGCAGACCGGCTCGCTGCACTCGCAGCGGAACGGGCCTGCCAGGGCCTCGTTCTCGCCGGAGTGCCGCGGAGCATTGCCGAACTGCAGCCCTTCCTCCCGAGGAGCCTCGCCGGGCAGGTACTGGGGACGGCTCGGCTGAATCCGACCTCGGCCACGACAGCCGACGTCCGGCGGACCACGCTCGAGGTCCGGGCGGCGTGGGAGCGAGCCCATGAAGCGTCCGTTCTGGCAGAGCTGGATCAGACCCTCGGTACCGGCTGGGCGGTGAACGGGGCGCGTCCGACCCTGCGGGCGCTGGCCCGCGGACAGGTACGGGTCCTCGTCGTTCCCGCCGGCCAGATCGGCTCCGGCTACCGCTGTGACCAGTCCGGGCGGCTGGTACTGGCACGGGGCGACTGCCGGGGTGAGGGCGAGGCGGTGCTGGTGCCGGACCTCGTCAGTGAGGTGGTGGACGAGGCGCTGCGGCAGCACGTGGAGGTCGAGGTCATCGACGACCCCGAACTCCGGGCCCGGGTGGATGGGCTGGCCGCGCTGTTCCGGTTCCGTTAGCTGAGAGGTCGCGGCAATCGGGGGCGAATCGCGCCACCTCCGCAGGTCGCGGGTGAGAGAATGGAAGCCCGACACCAGGTGAAACCGGATACCACAATCGCTTCGGGGCCCCGGCCCGCCCTGCCTGACGAGCCCACGGCTCCGAAGGCATCTCCCTGGCACACGCTTTCGCGCGAGACACTCGCCGGCCTGCTGTCCACCTCCCTGTCCGCCGGCCTCGAGCCCGCCGAGGCGCGTACCCGCCTGCATCACGACGGTCCGAACACGATCACGGAGCGCCGCCGCCGCCCCGCCTTCCTGATGCTGCTGTCGCAGTTCTCCGACTTCATGGTGCTGGTGCTCGCGGCGGCGGCGGTGCTCGCCGGCGTGATCGGCGAGCCGCAGGACAGCATCGCTATCGGCGTGATACTCGTCCTGAACGCGGTGCTGGGCTTCGCGCAGGAGTATCGCGCCGAGCGGGCGATCGAATCGCTGCGGGCGATGGCGGTCCCGCCGGTGCGGGTCCGCCGAGGCGGCGCGGTGACGACGGTGCCGAGCACCGAACTGGTGCGGGGAGACCTGGTGCTGCTCGAGGCCGGGAATCTGGTGCCGGCGGATCTCCGGCTGACGGAGGCATCTCACCTCCGGATCGAGGAGGCTGCCCTCACCGGCGAGTCGATGCCCATCGACAAGGTCGCGAGAGCCCTCCCCGATCCCGCCGCGGTCGTCGGCGACCGGCACAACATGGCGTATCGTGGCACCGCAGTCGCACACGGTCGCGGGGCGGGGTTGGTCGTGGCCACCGGGATGCACACGGAGCTCGGCCGGATCGCCGGACTCCTGGCAGGAGAGACCGGCGGCAGGACCCCGCTGCAGCGGCGGCTGACTCGGCTGGGTCAGCGACTGGCGCTGGCGGCGCTCGCGATCTGCCTTCTGGTGCTCGCACTCGGTCTGATTCGGGGTGAACCGCCGCTCTCCATGCTGTTGACCGCCATCAGTCTGGCGGTCGCCGCGATTCCTGAAGCGCTTCCCGCGGTGGTGACCGTGGCGCTGGCCCTGGGGGCGCGGCGGATGATCCGGGAGCGGGCCCTGGTCCGTCACCTGCCCGCAGTCGAGACGCTCGGCTCAGTCACGTTCATCTGCGCCGACAAGACCGGCACGCTGACCCAGAACCGGATGCGGGTGGAGAGCTACTGGGTCAACGACTCTGTCGCCGAACCACCCCCTGCATCGTCAGCCTCGGGGCCCTGGCGACGATTGCTCGAATCGCTGGCCCTCTGCAACGACGTGCACCTCACGCCGGCAGATGGCCCGGTCGGCGATCCGACGGAGGTGGCGCTGCTCGAGGCCGCGGGCCGGTCCGGCTGTGATCCTGGGATGCTGCTTCGGGAGAATCCGCGCCTGGCGGAGCTGCCCTTCACCTCCGAACGCGCCCGCATGACGACGCTGCACCAAGTGGGTGCGGAGGTCGTGGCGTACACCAAGGGGTCGCCGGAGCGGGTGATCGCGGGATGCGCCGACCGGCAGGGGATGGCGGGTGTCGAGCCGCTCGAGGCGGCGGCCATCCTGCAGCAGGCCGAGCGGATGGCGGCGGCGGGACTCCGGGTGATGGCGTTGGCGTACCGCCGCTTCGCGGCGCTGCCGGCGTCTCTCTCCCCGGAAACGGTGGAGACGAGCCAGACCTTCCTGGGCCTGGTCGGCCTCCTCGATCCCCCGCGGTCCGAGGCTGCGGCAGCGGTTGCCACCTGCCGTGACGCGGGCATCGCCGTCGTGATGATCACGGGAGATCACGCCGTCACGGCTCGCAGTATCGCCACGCGCCTGGGGATACTCGGGCACCACTGGGAAGTACTGACCGGCACCCAGCTCGAGGCGCTCACGCCCGAAGCGCTGGCCCGGAGGGCCGAGCGGGTGCGGGTCTACGCCCGGGTGGCACCGGAGCAGAAGATCGCGATCATCCGGGCGCTGCAGTCGAGGGGAGAATGCGTCGCGATGACGGGAGATGGCGTCAACGACGCGCCGGCCCTCCGCCGGGCTGATATCGGGATCGCGATGGGGCGGGGCGGGACCGATGTGGCGCGCGAGGCGGCCCATCTGGTGCTGCTGGACGACAACTTCGCGACGATCGTGAGTGCGGTTCGGGCGGGGCGGCGGATCTACGACAACATCCGGAAGTTCGTACGCTACGCGGTGACCTGCAATGCGGCCGAGGTGTGGACCCTGCTGCTCGCCCCGCTCATCCTGCTACCGATCCCGCTGCAGCCGATCCATCTGCTCTGGATCAACCTCGTCACCGACGGTCTGCCGGGCCTCGCGCTCGCCGCAGAGCCGGCGGAGCCGAACATCCTGCGCCGGCCGCCCCGGCCGCCGGAGGAGAACATCTTTGCTCATGGACTCTGGCAGCATGTGGTCTGGGTAGGACTGCTGATGGCGGGTGTCACTCTCACGACCCAGGCCTGGGCCTACAATCACGGCTCGGCCCACTGGCAGACGATGACGTTCACCGTGCTGGCGCTGTCGCAGATGGGTCACGTGCTCGCGATTCGCTCGGAGCGGGAGTCACTCTTCCGACTGGGAATCGGATCGAACCCGCTGCTCCTCGGGGCGGTGCTGCTGACGGTAGCCCTGCAGCTCGGCACCATCTACCTGCCGGGGGCGGCTGGAGTCTTCAAGACCCAGCCGCTCACTGCGGCCGAGCTCCTGCTCTGCCTGCTCCTCTCCACGATCGTGTTCCTGGCGGTCGAGGCCGAGAAATTCCTGGTTCGGCGGAGCAGGCTGTACGACGCGCCCGCAGAGCGACCGGCGGTCGGCCCGTGAGGCGGTGCGGCATCTGTCTGTGAGGCACCGGCAACCGCCGGACGTGGCACCGCCCGGGCTGCTAGCGGGGCGCGGTCACCGGTGGCCGCAGATGGTGTGAGAACCACTCGCGCGCCAGCGTGCTCACCCGCTCCAGTGCACCCGGCTCCTCGAAGAGATGGGTCGCTCCCGGCACCACGCTCAGCCGCTTCGGGCATCGCAGCAGCTCCAGTGCCAGCTTATTCAGACCCAGCACGGCGGTATCGAGGCCTCCGACAATCAGGAGTGTCGGCGCCTGCACCTTCGGCAGCCATTCCCGGGCCAGGTCCGGCCGGCCTCCGCGGGAGACAACTGCGAAGACCCGGTTCTCCGCTCTTGCCGCCGCGATCAGCGCCGCCCCCGCACCGGTGCTCGCCCCGAAATAGCCAAGCCGCAGCAGCTTCGCGTCCGGTTGCAGCGCCAGCCAGTCGGTCGCGGCCAGCAGCCGATCGGCCAGCAGATCGAGGTCGAAGACGTTGGTCCGGGTCTGACTCTCCTCTTCGGTCAGCAGATCGAAGAGCAGAGTGCCCAACCCTGCCTGATGCAGACTCGCGGCGACGGCCTGGTTGCGGGGACTGAAGCGACTGCTGCCGCTGCCGTGCGCAAAGGCGACGAGGCCGATGGCCTTGTCCGGAATGGTGAGCTCGCCGGGGAGCAGGATCGGCCCCGAGGGGATCTGCACCTGACGTTCACTGATTCGGATCGTTGTGGTCATGGCCACCCTCCTGTCTGCTGCGAACTGCTCGGGCCTGATGCATCGGGCTTCATCTGCTGTCCTGTGATTCACCGCGTTGGTCCGCCATCCTCGCCGCCCGTATCCCGTCTCCGTCAGGGATTGGAAGCATGCCCGGGCTGCTTGCCCGGTCGTCCAGTTCCCGCGGGCACAAGTGCCGACCGTGCGAGCAGCGCGAGCACTTCCGCATCGCTGGTCTGGGTGAAGTCGCGGAACCAGGTCCCTACGCCGTAGAACGGCTCGGGTGTTGCCACGGTCACGCAGGCGTCCGCCTCGCAGGACAGCGACTGCCGGGCTGATTCCGACATGACACCAGCGGCGGCCACCAGGGTGGCCGGGTGGTGCTGCCGCAAGGCACGGATCGCGGCGAGCATCGTGGCGCCGGTGGCGACCCCGTCGTCGACCAGCACGACGGTGGCGTCCCTCAAGTCGGGATATGGCCGGTCGCCGCGATAGGCTCGCTCCCGGCGCTCGACCTCGCGCCGCTCCCTCACGGTCTCCTCGTCGATGACCCCTTCGGGGATGCCCAGGCCGTCGACAACGTCCGCGTTGATCACCCGGACCCCGCCGCTGGCAACCGCCCCCATGGCCAGCTCCTCACGGCCCGGCACACCGAGCTTGCGAACCACCAGTACGTCAAGCTGACCGCCGAGGGCGTTCGCCACTTCGGCGGCGACCGGGACGCCCCCCCTGGGAAGCCCGAGGACGACCAGGTTCGGCCGTCCGGCCAGGTGGCCGAGTTTGGTAGCGAGCTGGCGGCCGGCATCTACGCGATCGAGGAATACGGCGCTCATGCTGACCTCCCCACCTTGGGTGCGGAACGCGCAGGGCGACAGCGCCCTTGCCGCCGAGCGCGTGTCGCCCCCGTGTGCCGCCTGGCCGGAGTCGGGCCGATTGTCCAACTGCAGAATTGGAGCATCGGCTGTCCGCGAGCCATGACACGGCCCGGGGGGCGCCTCCGCGTCGCCCGGCAACGTCTGGAAATCTGGACGGGCGGGTTGAAGGCCGAATGAACCGCGGGTGAAACGATCCGCCTGCCAGCGGGACTTCACGGTGACTCCATGTTTCTGGCAGTGCGTCGGTGGCTGCTTGAAGGAGGGCCCGGTGCCGATCGAGGCGCCGGCGGCCATCTAGGTGGGTGATGGAGGCGGGTGGTGTGAGCGTCGCTGTCGCCATGCGAGCCAGCTGAGGAGCAGCAGCCCGGCGAGCGCGAGCGAGAGGAGCAAACCGTACTCCCGATGGAAGAAGGCGGCGCCCAGCAGGACAGTGCCGACGGCGTACGGCACTTCGGCAACGGCGAGGGCGACGAGGTAAGTGCGAGCCGGCACCCTGATCAACCCGAAAAGATACCCCGCCGCCTCCGAGGGTAGAGCGAGCTGCGCCAGCAGGACCGGCAGGAAGGTGGGCGAGGGCGGGATTCGCGCCTCGTACTCCGCCATCCGGTCCGGCGGGAGCACCCAGCGGACGATGGGGCGGCCAAATTGACGACCGATCGTGTAGGTGACGACCCCGCCCAGGAACCACCCGATCCAGAGCAGAAGGAAGCAACCAGCCTCCCCCCACACATGAACCCCGAAGGGCACCAGGACGACATTCGAGAAGAAGACGACCGCGGCGGAGACCGCGGCCAGTCCGATGAAGAGGAGTGCCCCCGAAACGGGGTGGTTGGCGAAGATCGGCGCACTCGCCTCCACCGCCTGCACGATCAGCCGATGCAGGCCGGCCGACCATGCGATCAGGCCGGCCGCCAGCGCCGCCACGACCACCAGTGCCAGTCGGTGGATTGGCACCCGACTCCGATCGACCATTTCCTGACATCCTCCTGACCGTTCCGCCGGGCCGGCTTCGCGCTTTTCAGGATGCCGAGCCTCCGATGAGGCCAGCGTGGAAACCCGATGAACCTGCGCTCAGGGTATCGGCCTGAGGAGCGTGCGGGGCCTGGGATCCCCGAGCGACCCTCTTGACATTCGTGGCCCTATGTTGAATTATCAGCAGTGCTGAATTGTCAGCACCAGTGCGGGACGCACCGCACCCGACTCCGTAGAGGGAAGGATCCGGCCATGACCAAGCGCCCCATCATCGAGGACCTCAGCCGCCGTGAGCGGCAGGTTATGGAAGTCCTGCACCGCCACGGCGAGTCCACCGTGACCGAGATCATGGAGGCCCTCCCCGATCCGCCGACCTACTCCGCGGTGCGCTCGATCCTGCGGATCCTGGGTGAGAAGAAGCTGATCGGCTACAAGGAGGACGGGCCCCGCTACGTCTACTTCCCCGCCAAGCCGACCGACAAGGCCCGGGACGATGTGCTGGCGCACGTGGTGCGCACCTATTTCGCCGGCTCCACCGAGCAGGCGGTCACGGCGTTGCTCCGGCTGTCGGAAGCCGACGTCGATGACGCCGAACTTGCCCGCCTGCGCGAGAAGATCCGCCACGCGCGGGTGAGTGGAAAGTAGAGCCGGCCATGACCACCTCCGGTCTCGAACCGCTCGCCAGCGCCCTCGCCGCCTTCCCCGCGGTGCTGCCGGCGCTCCTGATCCTCCTCAAGATCACCTGCCTGCTCGTGGCCGCGCTCGGCGCGACCCTCCTGATGCAGCGGGCCTCCGCCGGATCCAGGCACCTGGTGTGGCTCGCGGCGCTCGCCGGGCTGCTGGTTCTTCCGGCACTCGCGGCCTGGGGCCCGTTGCAGCTCCACGTGCTGCCGGCGACACTCGCACCGGCGGGCCCGGTAATGCCGCTGACCTCGGCGGAGCGGGTGGACCCGGTTGCGCCGATCGACGAGGCGGCGCCGCCCGCGCCCGCCGGGAGCCGTACGGCCCCCGTCACCACGCCATGGGCCGGCGCCTCGCTCGACGTCGGGACTGTGCTGCTCGGGATCTGGGCGGTGGTCGCGCTGGGACTGATCGCGCGGCTGGCGTACGGCGCGTGGTCGGTGCGTCGCATCGTCCGCGGCGCGCGACATCTCGAACAGCCGGCCTGGCAGACTCCGCTCTATGAGATCGCCGACCGGCTCGGCCTCGATGCCGCGCCACAGCTGCTGCAGAGCGACGAGGTCAGGATGCCGTTCGCCGCGGGCCTCTTCGCCTCGCGGATCGTGCTGCCGGCCGACAGCGAAAGCTGGAGCGCGGACCGGCGCAGCGCGGTGCTGATCCACGAACTGGGCCATGTGCGCCGGCGCGATCTGATCGGCCACACGCTCAGCCGGATCGTCTGCGCGCTCTACTGGTTCCACCCCCTGGTGTGGACCGCGGCGCGCCGGCTCCGAGCCGAGAGTGAACGGGCCTGCGACGACCTGGCGCTGGTATTCGGCGCCCGGCCCAGCGACTACGCCGAACACCTGCTGGATATCGTGACCTGTGTCAGAGACCACAACACCCCCGCGGTGGCCCTCGCCATGGCACACCGCAAGGAATTCGAGGGACGCATGCTGGCCATTCTGAACCCCGAGCTGCGCCGTCGCGGCCCCAGCCGGATGGAGACCGCCTCGCTGGTGGGCTCGCTCGCGGTACTCGCGCTGGTCGTCGGCGCGGCGGCCCCGGTGCCTCGCACTGCGGTCACGCCGCAGGCGGCGACTCCCGTGCGTCACCTCGCGCCCGTGACCCTGGTGGACTCAGCGACACCCTCGGTCCCGCTTCCGGCGAGTTCGCCCAGGCCCGCCGCTCAGCCGCGGCCGGTCGCGGTCCCCCGCGCAGCGGCCGCCGCGATGGCGCCTGACTCGGCAACCGGCTCCGATGATGAGCGGGCAAATGTGCTCGCGAAGATTCTTCGCACCGACTCCAGCGCCAAGGTGCGCCGGGTGGCGGCATGGGGACTGCAGCGCTACGCCCAGACCGAGGTCGCCCAGCAGGCGCTGCTCGCCGCCGCGAGCGGCGATGTCAACGACGATGTGCGGGAGATGTCGATCTGGGCCCTCTCCGGCGCCCGGCGCAGCTCCGGCGTCGGCAGCGCGATGGCCGCCATAATCCGCAGGGAGAAGAACGCCGAGGTCCGGGAGACTGCGGTGTGGGTGGCGGGCGAGGTTGGCGATCCCGCGGCGGTGGACGCTCTGGTCGGTGCACTGGGGGACCAGGATCCCCGGGTCCGGGAGATGGCGGCCTGGTCGATCGGCTCCTGCCGTCCCGAGAAGGCCCCGGCCGCGCTGCTGCACGCACTCTCCGACCGCGATCGCGATGTGCGGGAATCGGTGGCGTGGGCGCTGTTCATGATCCGCGACGCTGCCGCCGCCCCGGCGATCGACGCCGCCTTTCAGCACGAGACCGATTCCGACGTGCAGGAGGGGCTGGTCAAGGCGCTGGGCAGCATGGGCGACGGCTCCGTGGAGGCGCTGCAGCATCTGGTGACCGCCGATGATCCGAAGATCAGGGAAGCGGCGATCACCGCGCTCGCCGGCGGCGGCGGTCTCGGCCCCTGGCCCTGGCCCCGGCCACAGCCCCGTCCGTTCCCGTAGGCACCGGGCCCGGCATGACTCCTCGCGAGTCGTGTCGGGCCCGTTCAATCGGCCTGTAGTGCTGAAAATTCAACAGCGAATCGGTTCCCGGAACCCTGGAGTAGCCATGCTACGCCTCATCGGAGTGAGTCTTACCGCCCTCGCCCTCGTGCTTCCCGATACGCCGCCGCCGGCCCGTCCGGCGGGCGGGTCCGCCGCGCGGGTGGATGTCCGCGACCTCATCGCCGCTGCGCACGGCGCGCCGGCCGCCCTGTGCACGCTCGCCGCGCGTGCCGTCGGCAACTACGGCTGGGGGGGCGCGGCCGACGCCCCGGTCACGCCGCTCCCGGCGGAGTCGTGGCGCAACCGGCGGGAGCGGCGGGACGCGCTGTCGACCGACGACGTGCGGTTCCTGCTCGAGAGTCTGGCGACCGTCGATCCCTGCGTCCGGGAGCTCGCGGTCCGGCTGGTGGCCCAGGAGGAGAACGACGCGGTCACCATCGGACTGCTCCAGCGGCTCACCGCTCCGGATTCGTCGCTGCGCACGGTCGCTGCCCTGGGGCTGGGGCTGGCGGAACCGAAGCGCGCGGTGGAGCCGCTGGTCGGCGCCATTCGCGATGATGCCGTCGGCACCCGGGCGAATGCGGTCTGGGCGCTTGGGCGGATCGGTGATGGACGCGCGGTCCGCCCAGTCACCGGCGCTCTCGGTGACCGCTCCGCGATCGTGCGCGAGGCCGCGGCCGGCGCGCTCGGTCATCTGGACTCGACCAGCGCGGTCCCGGCGCTGCTCCGCGTCTTGCGTGACGACCCGGTGGCCTCCGTGCGCCGCACCGCCGCGTGGGCGCTGGGCCAACTCGAGCCCAGGGACGCCGTCCAGGACCTCATCGCCGCACTCCGGGGCGACAAGGATCCCGGCGTGCGGGAAATGTCCGCCTGGGCGCTGGGCAACATGGACGCAATCTCCGCAACGCCGGCGCTGCTTGCCGCGGCACGAACCGATACCGACGAGACGGTCCGGGAGACCGCGGTTTGGGCCCTGGGGGAACACGGGGACAATTCCGCCGCGGAAGGGCTGGGACAATTGCTGGCAACGGACCGCAACCCGCGGGTGCGGGGGACGGCGGCGTGGGCGCTCGGCCAGCTCGACCTGAAGACGGCGCCGAAGGGATTGATCGACGCACTCGCGGACAGCGAAACCGAACTCAGGCTCAAGGCGTCATGGGCTCTGTCAGAGATCGGCGATGAGGCGGCGCTCCCGGCCCTCCGGGCGGCACTCTCCCGCGAGCAGGATGCCCGCGCCCGGCAGGCCGAGGTCCGCGCGCTGATCCATTCAGGGGAGCGGACCGAGCGGCTCACCGAGCTGCTCAAGTCGCAGGACCCGAAGGTGCGCGAGGCGGCGATCCGGGGGATCGCCGGGCATAACGGGATGGACCCGTGGCCCTGGCCTCAACCGCGGCCCCGTCCGTTTCCCTGACCGGGGCCGAGCAACCCATTTCCGGATCCGCCTGTCTAACCTCGGACCTTCCCCCTGGGTGATTGCCCGTGATCGCACTGCTCGGTGTTCTGCTGGCGGTTCAGGTGGAGTCGGTCAAGACTCCCCCCGTCGTTCCGACCGCCAATACGGTCAGGGCCACGCGCGCGGCGGTGGCTCCGGTGATCGATGGCCGGGATGACGACGCCGTCTGGCAATCGGCTCCGCTGATCGACCAGTTCCTGCAGGCCCGGCCGAGTGAGGGGGCCGAGGCCAGCCTTCGGACCGAGGCCCGGGTGGCCTATGACTCCCACGACCTCTACGTGTTCGTCCGCTGCTTCGATCCTCACCCGGACAGCATCGTGAGCCTGTTGTCGCGGCGGGATGATCAGACGGCCTCCGACCATATCACGCTCCTCATCGACTCCTACCATGATCGGCGCACGGGGTACGAGTTCTCGGTGAACCCTGCGGGGGTCAAGTCGGACTACGCCATCTACAACGATGGCAACGAGGATGTCGCCTGGGACGCGGTCTGGGACGCGGCGACGCAGGTCGATTCGCTCGGCTGGACGGTGGAGTACCGGATTCCGCTCTCCCAGTTACGCTACTCGAGCCGGGCGAACGGCACCTTCGGGATCCTGATCTGGCGGCTGATCGAACGGAAGACCGAGACGGTCACCTGGCCCCTCTACCGCAGCTCGAAGTCCGGCTTCACCTCGCAGTTCGGCGAGCTCACCGGTCTCGAGCAGCTGGGCAGCCCCGGTCACGCGGAGTTCACGCCCTACGTGGTCACCAAGAACGTCGAGGGGGCCGCCGCGGCGCACTATGCACGGGACCAGCGATTCACGGCCGGTGGCGACCTGAAATACCGGGTCGCCTCGAACCTGCTGCTCAACGCGACCGTCAATCCCGACTTCGGACAGGTCGAGGCCGACCCCTCGGTCCTCAATCTCGGCGCGTTCGAAACCTTCTTCGACGAACGGCGGCCATTCTTCGTGGAAGGGAAGGGGCTCTTCTCCTTCAACGTGAACTGCGTGGTGGTGGTGGACTGCAATACCGGCGAGGGGCTCTTCTACTCCCGTCGGATCGGGCGCTCGCCCCAGCTCGCGGATTTCTACGGCGACGCCTCCTCGGCGACCTCGACGAAGATCCTCGGTGCGGCCAAGGTCACCGGCAGGCTGCCCGGCGGATTCTCGATCGGAGTGCTGGATGCGGTGACCGATCACGTCAGCGGCCCCGGCCGCACCACCCTCGAGCCCACCACCAACTACGCGGTGGTGCGGGGGAACCAGGACTATCACAACGGGGATGGCAGCGTCGGCTTCATCCTGACGGCGGTGAATCGCTCCCTCGATCCCAGCAGCGATTCGCTCCTGCACCACGGCGCCTATGCCGGCGGCATCGACGCGCGGCGGCGCTTCTCGGGGCGGTTCGAGCTATCGGGCTCGCTCGATCTGAGCCATGTGACGGGGAGCCCGACGGCGATTGCCCGGACCCAACGCAACCCGGTGCACCTGTATCAGCGGCCCGACGGCCCGCTGACTTCCGATACGACGCCCCGTACTACGCTCACCGGCAGCAACATGGAGTTCCGCTTCGCCAAGGTGGGCGGCAAGCGGCTGCTGTTCGAGACCGCCTATCAGCGGCGTTCGCCGGGGTTCGAGATCAACGATATGGGCTTCCTTCGTCAGGCCGATCAGCAGGAGTGGACCAGCTGGGCCAATCTCGCCTTCCGGACGCCCAACCGGGTCTTCCAGCAGCTCCGCTGGAACTTCAACAACTGGGAGTACTGGACGGCCTCCGGGCTGCCGACCGAGCGTGCGTTCAACACCAACGTGCACACCCAGCTCACCAATCGCTGGTGGTTTCACCTGGGCGGCACTCTCGGCCAGCTGGGCACGACCTATTGCGACCGCTGCGCGCGCGGCGGGCCGGCGATCCGGCAGGATCCGTACATTTCGCCATGGGGCGGCATCGCGGGTGACGACCGCAAGATGCTGATTCCCTCGTTCTGGGTGAACTATTTCCGGGGTGACCAGGGGCGCTCGGAATCGCTCAACCTGCAGCCCGAGCTGGACTTCAAGGTCTCGACCCGCTTCACCACCTCGATCAGCGCGAGCTGGGAACGCAATCGCAACGACACCCAGTATTTCGGCACCTTCACCGACTCACTCCAGGCCCAGCACTACACCTTCGCCCACCTGAATCAGCATACGCTCAGTTTCACCTGGCGGCTGGGCTATACCTTTTCGCCGACGGCCTCCCTTCAGGTGTACGCCTCCCCCTACATCTCCAAGGGTACGTTCAGCAATGTGCGGGAGGTGGCCAAGGCGAGGGCGGCGTCCTATTCGGCCCGCTACCAGCCCTATGCCGACCCCGCCGTCTCGGCCAATCCCGGCGGATTCAACTTCCAGCAGTTCCGATCGAACGTGGTCTTCCGCTGGGAGTACCGGGCGGGATCGACGCTGTTCCTGGTCTGGAGCCAGGGGCGACAGAGCAACGCCCCGGTGGAAGGGACCAAGGGCTTCGGTGGTGACATCGGCGACCTGTTCAGCCAGCGGGCGGACGACACCTTCCTGCTCAAGCTGTCCTACTGGTTCGCGAGGTAAGCGTGGTCCCAGGGGCGCGGGCTTTCCGCGCTCCTCGCCTCTCGTCGGTCCATCCGCGGAGATCGTAAGACTCGCCGGTCGTCAGGCAGAACGGGCGGGACTCGAGTGGCGCTCCCACGGGGCAGAGCCTGGAGGGCCTTGACGGCGTCCGTCCCATCACGTATATAACCTACAGGTTATGCAAACAACCTCGGCTCGGCGACTCTCGCCCGATCGACTCGACGCGACCTTTGCGGCGCTCGCCGATCCCACCCGACGGGCAATCCTCGCCCGACTGGCGTCGGGGGAGGCCTCAGTGACCGAGCTGGCCGAGCCGTTCGCGATGAGCCAGCCGGCAATCTCCAAGCATCTCAAGGTGCTGGAGCGGGCTGGGCTGGTTTCGCGGGGCCGGGACGCGCAGCGCCGGCCGCGCCGCCTCGAGGCGAAGCCGCTGGCGGAGGCCACCGACTGGCTGGAACGCTACCGGCGGAACTGGGAGGGCAATTTCCAGCGTCTGGACGCCCTGCTCGACGTCCTGAAGGCCAAGGAAGCGAAGCGTCTCCACCCTCACCGATAGAGGACCACCGTGATGACGACCCCGGGCCAACTGAGCGTGACCACGCCCACCGACTGCGAGATCGTGGTGACCCGAAGCTTCGCAGCGCGGCGTCGTCTGGTCTTCGAGGCGTGGACCAACCCCGAGTACCTGCCGTACTGGATGCTCGGGCCCGACGGCTGGACCATGCCGATCTGCGAGGTCGACCTCCGGGTCGGTGGCGGGTGGCACTTCGTCTGGCGCAGGTCCGACGGTACCGAGTTCGGGATGCGCGGCACCTACCGGGAGATCGCGCCTCCCGATCGGCTGGTCTCGGTCGAGTCATGGGGAGGGGACTGGCCGGAGACGCTCAACACCCTGACCCTCGTCGAACAGAACGGCCGGACGACGGCGACGATCGCGATACTCTATCCCTCGAAGGCGGCGCGGGACGCGGCGCTCAAGACGGGGATGAAGGAAGGGATGGCCCAGAGCTACGATCGGCTCGAGTCCTATCTGCGGACCCGATCCTGAGCCGGGGCACAGATGCCAACAACCAATCGTCTCGGGCGGAGCATCCTGGCCGTGCTGGCGGGGTTCGTGGTGGTCTTCGCACTGTCCCTCGGCACCGACCAGGTGCTGCATCTGATGGGAGTCTATCCACCGTGGGGCCAGCCGATGTTTGATCCGGCGCTGAATATGCTGGCGCTGGGCTACCGGCTGGTCTACGACACCTTCGGCAGCTACCTGACCGCGCGGCTTGCCCCCTTCGCCCCGATGCGTCATGCGCTGATCGGCGGAGTGATCGGATTGGCGCTGTGCACCGCCGGCGCGATCGTGGCGATCCGGATGGATGTCGGGCCGGCCTGGTATCCGATCCTTGCGCTCCGCGCTCCCACGGCCTGGCTGGGTGGCGCCGACCGGCCTGGCTCCCGAGCCGAGCACCGCATGACATTCGCCGCGGCACGGAGGTCGCCAAGGGCCTCACCTACGCCGAGACGCGGCCCCATGAACAAGATCACCCCGTTCCTGTGGTTCGACGGCCAGGCCGAGGAGGCGAGCACGGTTCTACGTCTCGATCTTCAAGAACTCGAAGGTCGCTGAGCATTAGCGGGCCGCCCGGCACGGCCTTCTCGGTGACCTTCGTGCTCGACGGACAGGAGTTCTACGCCCTCAACGGCGGTCCGAGTACCAGTTTACGCCCGCGGTCTCGTTCTTCGTCAACTGCGAGACCCAGCAGGAGGTGGACGAACTGTAGTCGAAACTCTCCGACGGTGGCGAGGAGCAGGCGTGCGGCTGGGCTGACGGACAAGCTTCGGGCTGTCCTGGCAGATCATTCCGACGCTGCTCGGGAAAGCTGCTGCGGCGACAAAGACCCGATGAAGGCGGGCGCGGCGTGCAGGCGATGCTCAAGATGAAGAAGATCGACATGCAGGCCCTGCAGCGGGCCTACGACGACGCGTAGTCCGCCGTTTCACATCAGCCAGGGATCCTGGATGCCACCCGAACGTCGAGCGCTCCTCGCGTGGAAGACCGTATCCCCGGCAAGGCAATCGCCCGGGGCCCAGGTCGAGGCTGCGCTCGGGTGGCTCAAGTCGCACGGCACCAAACGCACTCGGGACGGGATGGCGCGGTACGCCATTCCCTCCGATCGGGCCTTCGGCGTGACGATGGCGGACCTGAAGCGGTACTCCCGGCAGCTCGGCCGCCGACCATGAGCTGGCCGCCGGACCTGTGGTCCTCGGGCTGGTACGAGGCACGGATGCTCGCCACGCTGGTCGACGACCCGGCGCGGGTCACCCCCGCGCAGATGGAGCGTTGGTGCCGCCAGTTCGACAACTGGGGCATCTGTGACACCGCCTGTTTCGCCCTGTTCGACAAGACGCCGCACGCCTGGCAGATGGTGGCCAAGTGGGCGGGCCGCCGCGAGGAATTCGTCAAGCGTGCCGCCTTTGCCCTGCTGTGGGGTCTCACCGTGCATGACAAGGCCGCCGGCGACGAACGGTTCGAGCAGGGCCTGCGGTTGATCGAGCGCGCGGCCACCGACGAGCGCCACTTCGTCATGAAGGCCGTGAACATGGCGCTGCGCGCGACCGGCAAGCGCAATCTCGCGCTCAACCGCGCCGCGGTCACGGTGGCGCGGCGGCTGGCCGACTCGACGCACGCCGCGCCGCGATGGGTGGGAAAGGATGCGCTGCGGGAACTCACCAGCGCCAGTGTGATCCGACGGGTGTCACGCCCCGCGAAAGCCGGCGCTGGGCGGGCCCCGCGGCGCTGATTCTCGCTGGACCCGCCCGGCTATCAGGAGGGGGCGGCGATGGTGTACTCGAACTCGTAGGAGTGCCCGCCCTTCTCGATGATGATATTCATTCGTCCGCGGAGACCCGCGAGCGCCCCGGTGCCGGATTCGGGGACCACCATGACGCTCAGCGTCGCCGATCCGTGATCCATCGTGGCGCTGTGCTGCAGCACGAAGGTCCCCGTCCGGCCCTCGAGCGTCCCCTGGACCAGCTCCATCGCCACGTACCCGGCCGAGCCCTTCACCGCGGTGATCGCGCTGAGCATCTCCCCGGTGCTCACCGCCTCGAGGTCGCCGTGGAATTGCTTGTCGATGGTCATCCGACCCAGCTCCGCGCCCCCGGGGGCCGAGTGCACCGGCTGAGGGACCAGGGTGACCTGGAATGTGCCACGCGCCGTCCCTGACATCGTTGCTGCCCTCCGGGTGGAAGTTGTCGGCTCGGCGCCGGTTGCCGGGATCATCGCGGGCCGGGATGCGGCAGCGCTCAGCGCGATCGCCGTCCCGATGACCAGTCCAGCCCTTGCCCGTCGCTCCATCCTGCCCTCGCTGGAATCCGTGTGATCGATACCGCTTCCGTAGCGGCTGCACGTCCGGTGGCGGCCATGATAGCCGAGCGAGCCGGGGCGCTATAGTAAGAACGCGACAGGGGTGACCGCCGAATACCGGGAGACGCATGAGCAGACCCAGCGGTCCAGGGATGACCGGCGTGCTGCACGGCGGTCGGAGCGAGGGAACCTTCCGGCATGCGCGGCATCTGCCGGCGCCTGAGCTGAGGCCGTTCGTCGACTGCTACTGGACGGTACACTGGGATCTCCGTGGGAAGCCGGGGCACCTGGCGGAGACGCTGCCGCACCCATGTGTGCATTGGGTGACCGAGCTGGGGCACTCGGGCATTCACGGCATCGGCACCAGCCGGTTCACCCGGTGGCTTGAGGGCAAGGGCCGGGTGTGCGGTGTGCGGTTCCGGCCCGGCGGATTCCGCCCGTGGCTTCACGCGCCGGTCGCCAGCATCACCGATCGTTCGATCTCGCTGCGCAGGGTCTTCGGGACCGCCGGCACGGCGGTGGGCCGGACCCTGCGGGAGCTCGATGCGGCGGCCATGGCGGCGCCGGACACGACGGGGAGCCCGTCGGCTGACGAGCTGATCGACGAGCGGATGATGGATCTGATCGACCAGTTTCTGTTGGCGCGCCTGCCCGGTCCGGATCCCCGACTCGATGCCGTGACCGAGATGGTCGGGGCGATCCGGGCGACACCGGAGATCACCCGGGTCGCGCAGGTGGCCGACCGGTTCGGCGTGACCGTCAGGCTGCTCCAGCGCCTCTTCGCCGGCTACGTGGGGGTGAGCCCGAAATGGGTCATCAAGCGCTACCGGGTGCACGAGGCGCTGGGGCGGCTCGAGGCCGGCAGGGCGATCGACTGGGCCCGGCTCGCGGTGGAACTCGGCTACTTCGACCAGGCCCACTTCATCAAGGACTTCAAGGCGCTGACGGGTCGCAGCCCTGGCGAGTACGAACGGGCGGCGAACCGCGGGGTATGATCGCAGGTGGGGAACGACCTGCGAGTTCGCAGACGCGATGCAGCATCGAGGCGTTCATACGGGCGCCGTCGCGATGGCCGTGCCCGCGTCCAGAGCGGGTCGGTGTGCTGGTTTGCCCTGCGGCTAGATGGAGGGATGATCATGACGCTGACTGCGGAACAACGCCGCCACCTGGAGCATCGCCTGCAGGAGGAGCGGGCCCGTGCACTCCGGTCGCTGAACCAGGACCTGCGGGGGCACGCCTCCTCAACCGAACAGGAGCGTGCCGGAGACGTGTCCGCCATGCCCACTCACATGGCGGACCTGGGGAGCGACACCGAGCAGGCCGAGTTCGAGGCTGCGAACGCGACCCGCGTGTCACGGGAACTGGCGGAGATCGAGGCCGCGCTCGAACGGCTGCACAGCAACCCCAACCGGTTCGGCATCTGCGAAGACACCGGCAAGCCAATTCCATTCACCCGGCTGGATCTGGTTCCCTGGGCGCGCACCTGCGAGTGGCGATAATGAATCGGCCCCGCCGGTCGAGAGACCGGCGGGGCTCTTGCATGTGGCGATGGGCGATGAGGGGCTCGAACCCCCGACCTCGCGCATGTGAGGCGCGCGCTCTAACCAGCTGAGCTAATCGCCCGGTGACGGGGCGGAAAAGCTACCCAGGGCCGCAAACCGGCGCCAGTGGGCGAGCCCTATCGCCCCGCCTGCGCCGCAAGCACCTCGGCCGGCGACACCGTAGCTACACCGGGCTTGGTGACTTCGACGCTAGCTGCGATGTTCGCGATCTCCGCCGCCTCGACCGGTGCGGCCCCCGCGGCAAGCGCCGTCCCGACCCAGGCCGTCACGGTGTCGCCGGCGCCGGAGACATCGAACACCGTCCGGGCGAGGCTGTCGATCCGGTACGGTTCCGGCTCTCCCCGGCGCACCAGCACCATGCCCTCGGCACCGAGGGTCAGCAGCAGATTCTCCACCCCCAGCCGGGCGACCGCCTGCTGCAGCTCGGCGGCGGAGCCGAGGTCGATGCCGGGAATGGCGCTGCTCAGCTCCCGCCGATTGGGCTTGAACAGCGTCGCGCCGGCGTACTCGAAGAAGGAGCTGAACTTCGGATCCACGACGGTGGGAACGGCCCGCGCCCGCGCCGCCGCCGTCGCATCCCGGATCAGCTCCGGTGCCAGCACGCCCTTGTTGTAGTCCTCGAAGAGCACGACCTCCGCCCAGCCGATCGCCTCCCGCGCCAGCGCGCTCAACCGTTCCAGGGCCGTACCCTCCAGCAGTTCGTCATCCTCTTCATCGATGCGCACCACCTGCTGGCCGCGGGCCACGACCCGGGTCTTCGAGGTGGTCGGGCGGTCGTCGAGCGCGAGCAGCCAGCGGTCGTCGAGCCCGGCCTGGCGCATGGCGCCGCGCAGGCCCTCGGCGTCGCGGTCGGTGCCGATCACGCCGACCAGCGCGGCCTCGCTGCCGAGCGCCACCACGTTCGCGGCCACATTGGCCGCGCCGCCGAGCGCGAGGCGACGTCCGGTGACGCTGACGACCGGCACCGGCGCTTCGGGCGAGATCCGCTCGCTGTCCCCGAGGAGGTAGCGGTCGAGCATCACGTCGCCGATCACGGCGACCCGCCGTCCGCGCATCTGTTCGAGAAGCTGGGTGAGCCGCTCACGGCTCACCGCGGAGGCGGGGCGGGGTGTCGGCATCCTAGAAGTGTCCCCGGGCGCCGAGTCCGAGTGTCGCCTCGATTCGGGCGATGAAGCGGGTGCGGGTCGAGCCACTGAGGTTGCCGGCGTTCTGGATGTAGTGGACACCGGCGTTGCCTGCGAGCGCGAGTCGCCCCTGCTGACCGCTCACGCCCACGGCGGCGCGCCAGGTCCGCTCGACGGATCCGATGAACAGCGTCGGCGTGCTGCCCCGCGCGGTCCCCTGTGGGAAGGGATCGGTGAGCCGGCCCTGGCCCTGCCGGAGCAGGGTCAGTTCCGGGGACACCAGCCAGTGCCGGGTGACCGGGGCGGAGACGGTGACCGTCATCTGGTCATTGTCGGCGAATGCGCGGCCGATTCCCACCCCCCCGTCCGTGAACCCCTGGAACGGGTCGGTGGTACGGAAGGCGAGGCTCGACGCCTGGGTGTAGGCGGCCCGCCAGGCGAGGCTGCCCAGCAGCGGGCCCGTGCCCATCAGGGTGAAGGCGTAGCGGTCGGGGGTGCGGGTGGGTCCGCTGCGGTGCTGGTACTGGAAATCATCGAGTCCGAACTGGCCCATCAGGGTCGCCCGACCGACGCGGAGGTGAACATCGAGGCCGAGCAGGACGTTCCCGTCGTCGCCCAGGCCATACTGGTTGGCGAGCAGCAGGAGGGTGACGGGATTGCGGTATCGGCCGTCGAAGTTGCGATCGACGCCGGAGAGGACCACCGTCTCCCAGAGTCCGAGGGAGAGCCGACGGGAGAGGCGCGCGCTGGCGCGGTGGGCGAAGAAATAGCGGTGCACCGCGGCCCCGGTGCTGTCGGTCTCATCGGCGAGCGAGGCGGCCTGTGAGAGCAGCCGGAAGCGATCGGTGCCGACCTCGAAGCCGAGCTGCGGCCGGGGATACGCGTACGCGCTGAGACCGATCCCCGGCAGTCCCACCGGTCCCCAGTTCTGGTCCATCTGTCCATAGAACAGGCGCACCCAACGGAACTGCGCCGAGAGGTAGCCTTCGGCATGGCGCCCGGCGATCTCGATGTCCTTGCGACCGGGCCAGTCGGGATCCTTGAGCAGCCGGCGCTCGAATGCAGGCCGACTGACCAGGACCAGATTGCCGAAGGTGGCCTGCAGTCGCAGGTCGGCGTAGGGCTGGGCGCCATCGGCACCGGCCGGATGCAGCGGGTCGCGCCGGGCCTGGGTGTAGGCCTGACCCCCGAGGCGCGCCTCGAGCTCCCAGCGGGTCTCGCTGCTGTCCTCGCTCCATGCCGTCCGCAGTTCCCGGAGGAGTGCAGTATCCCGCGCGGTGCCCTGCGCCATTGCGGAGTCGAGCGCGCGCACCGCGTCGCTGCGTCGAAGCGGACGGATCAGCGGCGAAGGGTCACCGACATCGCCGCGCGCGATGAGATGTTCGAGTGCGGGAAGCCGGGGGTCGTCGAGCGGGATGTAGGGCGACGCCTGGGCGGCGAGCGAGGCGGGGAGGCAGAGCGCGACCACCCACAGCGCGACCACCCAGAGCGGAAGGGTCCGAGGCATGCGGGCAACATACCGAGGAACAGGGAAAGGGGAAAAGGGAAAGCGGAAGGGGAAGTGTGCTATCTTCTCCCCCCATGTCTGGCACTCTCCGGGTCGAGTCCACCCGTGGCGACATGGTCGAGTCGGTCCACCGGGTGTCGGTGGCGGTCGTGGACGCGGGGGGCCGGTTGATTGCCAGGGCGGGGGATCCCGAGTTGACGACCTTCTGGCGCTCGGCGGCCAAGCCGTTTCAGGCGATGCCGGTGGTTGCAGACGGAGCCGCCGATCGGTTCGGCTTCACGATGCGGGAACTGGCACTGGCGTGTTCATCCCATTCGAGTGAGCCCGCTCACCTCGAAGTCGCCGAGGGGATGCTTAAGAAGGTGGGGCTTGCCGAACGCGCTCTGGCCTGCGGAACCCATCCCCCACTGTCGCCGCTGGTGGCGGAGCAGGTGCTGCGCCAGGGGATCCTGATGACGCCGCGCTGGAGCAACTGCTCCGGCAAGCATATCGGCATGCTGGCGCTGGCGCTGACCTGCGGCTGGCCCATCGAAGGGTACGAGCGGGCGGAGCATCCGCTGCAGCGACGGGTTCTCGCCGAAGTGTCGCGCTGGACCGACTATCCCGCGGAGCGGATGCGATTCGGGGTGGACGGATGCACCGTGGTCTGCTTCGGGTTGCCGCTCAGGGCCATGGCGCTGGCCTACGCCCGCTTCGGCGTCTCGCGGGAGCCGGCCGCGGTCCGGCTCCGGGAGGCGATGGGTGTCTTTCCGGAGCTGATCGCCGGGCAGGGCCGGCTGGAGACGGATCTCGGCGTGGCGACGCAGGGCGCGGTCATCGCCAAGGTGGGAGCCGACGGGATCTACTGCGCCACGATCCCCTCGGCCGGACTGGGGATCGCGCTGAAGGTCGAGGACGGGGATATGCGGAGTTCGGCCCCGGCCCTGCTCGCGGTGGTGCGCGCGCTGGGGGAGCGGTTCCCCCTCGGCTTCGAGGTCGGCTCGCTGCCGCCGGACGTCCTCCGGCATGCGGAACTGCAGACGATGAACACCCGCGGCGCGGCGACCGGATCTACCCGGGCAGCCGGCGCGGTGATGTTTTGAGGTCAGGCCCGCGTCGGCGGGCTACCATCGGGAAACGGACAGGGAGCTAGCGTCATGGCCAAGCTGGACCAGCTCGATCAGCCGACCCTTCACCTGGTGCGATTCGCCGCGGCGATCGCCTTGGGCGATGAGCCGGAGTTGCGCGATCGCGCCGCCGGGTGCCGGAGCAACCAGGTGCCGATCCCCTGGGTGGAGGAGCTGCTGCTCCAGTCGGTGCTGATGGTCGGCTATCCGCGCACCCTGATTGCGTTCTCCGTCTGGCGAAAGGTCGGCCGGGTACCGGCACCCGAGCGGGACGTCGAGGCCGAGTACAGCAAGCTCGGGGAGTGGACCGCGCGCGGGGAGGAGACCTGCGGCATCGTCTACGGCGCCAACTATCGCCGGCTGCGGGAGAACGTGAAGGAGCTGCACCCCGCGCTCGATCTCTGGATGATCACCGAGGGCTACGGCCGCACCATGTCGCGCCCCGGGCTCGATCTGCTGCGCCGAGAGCTGTGCACGGTGGCCCAGACGGCGGTGATGGAGGTGCCGCGGCAGTTGCACTCTCATCTCCGCGGCGCGCTGCATGCGGGCGGCACCTTCGGGAAGGTGGAGGCGGTGCTGGCGGTGGTCAATCCGCTGCTGTCGTACGACCAGTGGAAGAAAGTCAAGGAGATGTGGCAGACGTTACGGGATTCGTGGGAACCAGAGGAGTGAGGAGCGGCGACTGCCCGCCGGGTCGTCAGGTCGCCACGGCGCGTCCTGACGCCGTGGCGTGGAGCCGCCGCGTCGCCGCGTTGCCGAGTCAGTCATGTTCGTAGACCAGGTAAGGATACGCGTCACGGCCGGCGCGGGCGGGAGCGGCGCCAGCTCCTTCGCGCGCTTCAAGTACCGGCCCAAGGGCGGGCCGGACGGCGGCGACGGCGGCCACGGCGGTTCGGTCTATGTAAAGGTCGACACCAACCTGGCGACCCTGCTCGACTATCGCTACCACTCGGCGTGGGTGGCCCCTCGGGGGATGCACGGTAAGGGCAAGAACATGACCGGGGCGACCGGGGATGACGTGTACCTCCCGGTTCCCCCCGGTACCGAGATCCGGGACGCCGCCACCGGTGAACTGCTCGCGGAGGTGCTGACCCCCGGAGATACCGTCAGGGTGGCTCGAGGCGGCCGTGGCGGCCGGGGTAACGCGCGGTTCACCACCTCGACCCACCAGGCGCCGCGCGAGTGGGAACCGGGCGAAGAGGGCGAAGACCGCGAGATCGAGCTGGTGCTGAAGCTCATCGCCGACGTCGGCCTGGTCGGCGAGCCGAACGCGGGCAAGAGCACCCTGCTGTCCGTGATCTCCGCCGCCAGACCCAAGATCGCCGACTATCCCTTCACCACGCTCGAGCCGAATCTCGGCGTGGTCGGCCTCTCCGGGCATCGCACCTTCGTGGTCGCCGACATCCCCGGAATCATCGAAGGGGCGCACGCGGGGAAAGGGCTCGGCCTCAAGTTTCTGCGGCATGTGGAACGGACCAGGGTGCTCGCCTTCCTGATACCGCTCGACAGCCCGGACCCCCAGGCTGTCATCGACCAGCTCCGCCATGAGATCCGGTCCTACAGCGAACCGCTGTTCGAGAAGCCTTACGTGGTCCTGCTCTCCAAGCGGGACCTGCTGCCACCTGGCGGGGAGATTCCCAAGCTGGAGATCCCCGGCGCGATCGGGTCCCTTGCCTTCTCGTCGATCACCGGCAGCGGGGTGGAGGACCTCAAGGAATACCTGTGGAAGGCCGTGCAGGCGGTAAGGGCCGACGAACCCGCAAAGGAAGAGATGGCGTGGCCGGATGAAGACCAGGCAGAGTCGACTGCGCCGCGGGAGCCGGACGAATGGAGTTAGCCGAGGAGCGAGCCGCCTACGTGGCGCTCGCGCTCGTTCCGGGGATCGGGCCCGCACGCATGGCGGCACTCCTCGAACACTGCAGCACCGCATCCGGCGCCCTCTCGGCGCCGTTCGCGTTTTTGTGCTCCGTCACCGGCATCACCAAGGCCGCCGCAACCGCTATCAGCGCAGCCTCCCCGGACGTCGGGCTCCGTGCCCTCGAGGCCGCCACCGCTATCGGCGCCAGCGTCCTGATTCCGGGAGACCCCGATTTCCCGGAGATCCTGCAACAGGTGCCCGACGCGCCCACTCTTCTGTTCGCGCTGGGGAACCTCTCCCTGCTGGAGCGCCCCGCCGTGGCGATCGTCGGGAGTCGCGACCATTCCTCGTACGGGGGCGCGGTGTGCCGGGAGATCGCTACCGCCGCGGCGCGGGCTGGCCTTGCGGTGGTGAGCGGCATGGCCCGCGGGCTCGACGCCGTGGCCCATGGCGCGGCGCTGGATGCGGAGGGCGCCACCATCGGCATTCTGGGCAACGGGCTCGGTGTCATCTATCCGGCGGCCAATCGGACGTTGTATCAGCGAGTCGCCTCAGCGGGACTCCTGCTGACCGAATTCCCGCCGGGGGAGCGGCCCGCCGTCGGGTCGTTCCCGCGGCGCAACCGGCTGATCAGCGCGCTCGCGCGGGTCACGGTGGTCGTGGAGGCGGCGGAGGGATCGGGGACGCTCATCACGGTGGGCACCGCCCTGG
This sequence comes from uncultured Gemmatimonadales bacterium, assembly GCA_963825065.1. Classification (GTDB taxonomy): domain Bacteria; phylum Gemmatimonadota; class Gemmatimonadetes; order Gemmatimonadales; family GWC2-71-9; genus JADJOM01. The sequence continues at coordinate 3,952 of CAWGRU010000010.1, read as the reverse complement.
CGCAAGGGAAGGACGTCATGGCAGTGCCGGGGATGATCACCAGCCCCACCTCGGTCGGCACCAATCGGCTGATCCGGGACGGAGCAGAGCCGCTGCTCGAAGTCGGCGATCTCCTGGCCCACTTCGCCGGCCTGCTCCCGGGGGTCGGGAGCGCCGAGCCACCGGGTGCATCCGGCCGGTCGCAGGGTGGGGCTTCGCCCCTCCAGGTTCCGGTGATTCCGGTAGACCTGAGCGACGCCGAGCGCCGATTGGCCGAATCGCTGCTGGAGGGGCCGCTGGGTATCGATGCCTTGGTTGCCCGGTCCGCGCTCCCGGTGGCTGCCGCACTGTCGGCGCTGTCAGGTCTCGAGCTCCGGGGACTGGCGAGCCAATCGGCGGGGCTGGTGCATTGGGCCGTTGAAGGGCGGGGGAGATGTGCTAAATTGAGCTAGCCAAGCCACTTCCACTAATTCATGACCGCCCCGACCAGCCCGACCTGCGCCCGCTGCGGCGAGCCCGTCATTCCGGGTGCGCGCTTCTGCATGAAGTGCGGATCGGACGTGTCCGGCGAGCAGGGAGGCGTGGCCACGGCGATGATGCCGGCAGCCCAGGAGAAGGACGCGAACGACGTCATCCTGGAGATGCTGCGGACGGCCACCATCGGCGAATACGAGATCCATCGCGAGCTGGGCCGGGGCGGCATGGCGACGGTGTACCTGGCGCACGACATCGCCCTCGACCGGAAGGTCGCGGTCAAGGTGATGTCGCCGGCGCTCCTCCTCATGGGCGAGGGGATGAGCGAGCGGTTCAAGCGCGAGGCCCGCACCGCGGCCAACCTGAGTCATCCCCACATCATCCCGATCTACACGGTGAAGAGCGCCGGCAAGACGCTCTTCTTCGTGATGAAGTTCATCGCCGGCCGCTCCCTCGAGGCCATCATCAAGGACCTCGGCCCGATGCCGGTCCCGATGGCCAAGGCCATCCTGCAGCAGGTCGGCAACGCCCTCGGCTACGCCCATCGCCACGGCATCGTGCACCGCGATGTGAAGCCGGCCAACATCATGATCGATGAGGAGGGCTGGTCAGTCGTCACCGACTTCGGCATCGCCAAGGTGGCGGAGAATCGCGCCCTCACGATGACCGGGATCGCGGTGGGCACCCCGTCGTACATGAGCCCGGAGCAGTGCGCCGCCAAGGATATCACCGGGAAGTCGGACCAGTATTCCCTCGGCGTAGTCGCGTACGAGATGCTCAGCGGCAAGCAGCCGTTCGAGGGCGACTCGGCGATGGCGATCATGTTCGCCCACTTCCACGAGCAGCCCAAGCCGCTCGCCGAGGTGCGTCCCGATTGCCCGCCCGACCTGGCCGCCGCGGTGATGCGCATGCTGGAGAAGGCGCCTGACAAACGATTCCCCTCGATGGAAGAGGCGATCGCCGCGCTGGGCGTCCACGCACTCGCGCACGACGATCCGATCCGGATCCGCCTGATCGAGCTGGCCAAGAAGGGCAGCACCCGGGAGATCCTCAGGCAGGTCACTCCGCCGCCCACCAGTCCGGTACCTCCGGCCAAGACCCGCGCCGTGGTCGACGCGGCCACCACCCCGGTCCCGGTCCCCATGCCGCGGGTCACCGGCATCTCGGTGGCGCCGGGCCGGAGCGACCTGCACGTCGGCGACACCATGCAGCTCACCGCGACCCCTCGCGCCGCGGGCGGGACCGCCGCGGTGGGCAAGCTGGAATGGGCCACCAGCGATGCCGCCGTGGCCACGGTCACCGCCACCGGGCTGGTGAGCGCGATCGCGCCGGGGGCCGCAACGATCAGCGCCACCTGCGAAGGGGTGAGCGGCTCGGCTCAGGTCACGGTGTCGCGGGTGCCGGTCGCGAAAGTGCTGGTGGAACCGGTCGACCCGGTTGTTGCCGAGGGGGACTCGGTGCAGCTCCGGGTCACGCTGCGGGATCAGCACGGGGCGACGCTGCACGATCGCGAGGTACTCTGGCGGGCGGTGCCGGCCAAGGTGGCCACGGTCAGCGCGGCCGGACTGGTCTCCGCCGCGCATGAGGGTGTGGTCGAAATCATCGTCGAGAGCGAAGGGGTGAAGGGCAACGCGCGGGTGGCAGTCACGGCTCCGCCGGTTGCGGCCATCACCATCGCGCCGGCGACCCCCACGCTGCGTGCCGGCGAGACGGTCACCCTCGAGGCCACACTCACCGATCGCAACGGCAAGAGGCTGACGGGCCGCGATGTGAGCTGGCGCTCCTCGGCTGAGCCGGTGGCCGGAATCTCGGAGCGTGGCGTCGTCGCCGGCCTGACCGAGGGCATGGCGGAGATCACCGCCTCGAGCGAGGGCAAGCAGGCATCGGTGAAGGTCCGGGTGACCCCGGCGCCGGTCGCTTCGGTGACGGTCGCCGAACCCAAGCCGGTCGTTGCCGGAGAAACCGTTCAGCTCCAGGCCACCGTCAAGGATGGCCGCGGTCAGGCGCTGGCCGGGCGCGAGGTGAAGTGGAGTTCGTCGTCCCCTGCGGTCGCTACCGTCACCCGCGATGGTCACCTGACCGGGATGTCGGCCGGGAGCGCCAAGCTCACCGCGGAGTGTGAGGGGAAGAGCTGGACGGTGAGTGTGACCGTCCTCCCGGTGCCGATCGCCTCGGTCACGATCGAAGGGAAGCCCGAGGCGCTCGCGGTGGGTGGCAGCCTGACGCTGAAGGCCACCCTCAAGGACGCGAAGGGGCACCAGCTGACCGGCCGGGAGGTGGCTTGGGCTTCGAGTGCTCCGAAAGTCGCGACGGTGAGTCCGGCGGGTGTGGTCGCCGCCAAGGCCCCCGGCGACGCGATGATCGCGGCCTCGGTCGAGGGCAAGCAGGCCGAGTTCAGGGTCACGGTGGCGGCGCCGGCGAAGGCCCTGGCGTCCGCCGCGCCGATCGTCCCCGTCGCGGAGGCGAAGACTGAAATCATTGCCCCGCCACCGCGTGAGCCGGTCGTGGTCAAGCCGGAACCGGTGCTCCCGCCACCGGCGCCGGCACTCGAGCCGGCGGCGGCGAGCGGCGGCAAGGGGAAGCTGATCGGCGCGCTGGTGGCGGTGGCGGTCATGGCGGCGATCGGATTCGCGGTGCTGCGCAAGGGAAGCGGGGGTACTGAAACGCCCAGCGTCCCCGCGGCCCCGGTCGCGGGCCCGGTGGCGTCGATCGAGATCGTCGCCAACGAAGCGACGCTCGGCCTGGGCCGCACCGAACAGTTCGCCGCGAACCTGAAGGACGCCTCGGGCGTGGAACTCTCCGGCCGGGCGGTGAACTGGTTGTCGACCGACGCCTCGGTTGCGGAGGTCTCGGCGAACGGGGCGGTCACCGCGAAGAAGGCGGGAACGGCCACGATCGTTGCGCTGAGCGAGGGCAAGGCGGACAGCTTCAATGTTGCGGTGGAGCCGAGCGTGGCCGACCAGCCGGCGGCGGTGGCGAGTGTGTCGCTCGGCGGCGGCGGCAAGGCGCTGGAAGTCGGTGAGACGGTGCAGCTGCAGCCCGCGCTCCGGGACGCCAAGGGGGGCGCGATCACCGACCGCACGATTGTGTGGAGCAGCAGCGACCCGCAAGTGGCGCTGATCTCGTCGAGCGGGCTGGTCTCCGCGGTGGGGCCCGGTGTGACCACCATTTCCGCGAGCAGCGAGGGGAAGAGCGCCGACACGAAGCTGACCGTCAACGCCCCCAAACCGCAGCCCAAGCCGGTGGAGCCGCAACCGAAGCCGAGCGAGCCACCGCCGCCCGTGGCCGTTGCAGCAACTGTCTCGAGTGTGTCGCTCACTCCCGCCGCACTGGCGCTGGTGACCGGTTCCGAGGGGCAGCTCGTCGCGGTCGCGATGGACGAGAAGCGGCGGCCGCTCAGCGACCGGACGGTGAACTGGAAGTCGAGCGACGAACGGATTGCACGGGTTTCGGCTAACGGGTCAGTGAGCGCGGTCGGGAAGGGCAAGGCGACGATCAC
>CAWGRU010000009.1:0-10884 GCA_963825065.1 uncultured Gemmatimonadales bacterium | reverse complement strand
TCCTGCTGCATCGCGACACCGGTCACGGCTGCTCCGATTACATCCAGGGCGCGCACTTCGGGATCACGGTGCCCGCCTCCGTCGCCCTGCAACTCGATGGCACCCGGGTCAAGCTCAAGGACCAGCTGTCGGGGCCGGATCGGAGGGCATTCCGACAGGCCGGGAGTCCGGACTCACTCATGGTCACTTACCGATTTGACGCGATGTCCCGGGCGCTGCGGGTGGCCGTTCCGACCACCTACGATGACGCCCTCTTCGCGGCGAGAGTCGGCAGGGCAAGCGCGCGGGCGGTCGAGCCAGCGCCCGCCGTCGTTGCCGAATCCTCGGCTTCCGGTAACGGAGACGGGCCGCGAGGGAGCTCCCGAGGACCTCGAGGAGCTGCTCAAGCGGGGGCGAAAGGTCACCGTGGTCGGGGCTGGCCCGGATCCGGAGGAACAGGGAGCTGTATTGTCGCCGGAGAGGAAGCCGAAAAGGAGACGGGTGGGTCCAGGCCGGTGGCGGTGCGCATCGATGGAGACACTGCGCTCGTCAGGCAGAGTGGGGAGCCGCTCCGCCGGCCTTTGCGGCCGCTCTCAGCGGGGGAGGAGTGATCGTCGTGGAAGGGAAACAGAGCAAGCGTGGCGTCATCCTGGCGACGCGCGTGGTCGTCGTGTCCTGACCCCCGTGCCAAGCTCCTCCGCGCTTCCCGCCATCGCGTTGCCAGTCGGCCTCTTTCTTGGCTTCTGGGCTCTCTGCTACACCCCGCTCGCCGGCGTCCTGCGTGTCATGAAGACGCAGGCGAAGCGCGGGTCGGCGTGGATCGCGAAGAGCAGGATGGGGAAGTGGACCTTCTTTCACTCCGGCCCGCCCGGTTCGGTACGCTCCCATCCTCCTTGTAATGGCACTCGGCGCCATTGCAACCGTTTGCGCCGGCTGGCTGTTCGTGGAGCTGGCCGAGCAGATCCGGCTCAACACCTCGCTGGTGAATCGTGCCGATCAGGTCATCCGATACCTGGTTCGGACATGATCGCCGGCCTGCGATGATCGTGCTCCTCAGCGCCGCGACGAGCTTCGGCAGCACGGCGGGGCTGGGCGCGTTCGTGGGGGTGGTTGCGGTATTGCTTCTCCGCAAGGAGCGGGCGTCGGCCATCTTCGTGACGGTCACTGCGGTGGCGGGCGCCATCCTGATCTTCGGCCTCAAGATGATCTTCACCCGGGCGCGGCCGGACCTGACTCTGGCCCTCACCTCCTCGCGCTACTACTCGTTTCCGAGCGGTCACGCGATGGGATCCTTCGTTACCCTCGGAGCGCTCGCCTACATCGCCTTGCGACAGCACTGGTCGTGGGGGGTGAAATCGGCGTGCCTGGCGCTCGCCCTGACGATGGTGGTCCTGGTGGGGCTGTCCCGGGTCTACCTGGGCGTGCACTGGGCGTCGGATATCGCCGGGGGATGGAGCGCGGGTGCCGTATGGCTGTCCGCCGCAGTGGTGGCGTTCGAAATGCTGCTCCGGCTTCGGCAGCGCCGGCGTGGAGCGGCGCCGACCAGCCCCGCGGCCGACGTGCCTGACAAACCCGTGCCCGCCCATCCGGTGACAACCTGAGGTTTTCGCCGGGGAGGCCATTGCATGACACCGACCAAGCTCCGCCCGCTGCGCAAACGCTTCGTCATGGTCATGACGGTGGCGGTGACCCTGCTGATTGGCGTCCTCGGCCGGAACTTCATCGGCGGGGAAAGCGGCGTTCAGCGACGGATCCCCCGCCTCTACTCGGTGCACGACTCCGCCTTTGCACGAGCGATGGGACTCGCCCTTGGCCCGTCGATCGTGGGCGGAAATCAGGTCGTGGCGCTGGTGAACGGCGATTCGATCTTCCCCGCGATGCTGCAGGCCATTCAGGGGGCCCGGAAGACCATCACCTTCGAGACCTACATCTACTGGGCGGGCGCGATCGGACAGCAGTTCGCCGTCGCATTTTCCGAACGGGCGCGGGCAGGGATCAAGGTGCACGTACTGGTCGACTGGGCCGGTAGCAGCAACCTTGATGCGAGCTATACGGCGATGATGGAGCAGGCGGGGGTCGAATTCCGCAAACACCATCCCCTCCGCCGGTACAATCTCGGCCGAGTGAACAATCGCTCGCATCGCAAACTGCTGGTGTTCCGGCGGGATCTGACGCAGTCGCGCCGGGTCACCCTGGCCGAATGGCAGTCGCGGCCATGGCGCGAGAAGCTCATGGAGCGACTCGCGTCGCTGCTCGGACCGCAGCTGTGATCGGGCGGCGGCGGGCGGCCAGCTCGTTGCGGAGTGTTGAACCGATCGAGTCCCCAAAGGCCATCGCGGTGAAGGCCATCATGAATGATGCGCTCGGTCGCCGCCTCACCCCGCCCTCACCCTCACCCGCGTCCCCCACGGATCCCGCGCAACGATCGCCGAGCCGGTCCCCGCAACGTCCTCTCGACTCACCGCGTAGCCCGCCCGCTCCAGGCTCTGCGCCACCTCGGCGACGTCCGCCGCACCGGGCAGTTCGATGGTCCACTCGAGCAGTTGCACATCCTGCGCGGTGGGCGATGCGGCGCCGGTACCCGCCCAGGTGTTGGTGCCCAGATGGTGGTGGTAGCCACCGGCGCCAAGAAAGAGCGCCCCCGGGTACTGCCACACCATCCGATCGAAGCCGAGCGCCTCGGAGTAGAACGCCGAGGCCCTGGCCAGCTCCCCCACATGCAGATGCACGTGGCCGATGCTCGTCCCGGACGGCATGCCCGTCCACGGCGCATCCCCCGCGGCGCGGACGATAGCCTTCGTGTCCACCGGATCGGTGGCCATCATCAGCTCTCGGCCGATGCGACGCCAACTGCTCTGCGGCCGGTCGGCATAGACCTCGATGCCCAGGTTGTCCGGGTCCTGCAGGTAGAACGCCTCGCTCACCAGGTGATCGCCCGCGCCGGCGCGCGCCCCGATCTCCCCCAGGTGCCGCACGAATCGCCCCAGTGAGGCGCGGTCGGGAAGCAGGATGGCGAAGTGATAGAGCCCGAGCAGCCCTCGCTGAGTCGCCGGACGGGCACCGGGCTTCTCCTCGAGTGCCACCAGCGGGGCGTCGCTGCCCTCTGCGCCGAGCACTGCCCGCTGCCCGCCGCGGCTGAGAACTCTCAGCCCAAGCGTGACCTCGTAGAACGCCAGCGAGCGGCCCAGGTCGCTGATCTGCAGATGCACCGCGCCGAGCCGGGTCGCAGCGGGGAGGCGATACCCACTCGGCGCCTCCCCGTAGCTGCCCGGCGTCGCGGACTGGGCCTCCGCGACGCTGCCGAAGATGTCCTGCGTGGTCGTGCCCATGGGATCCTCCATCTCCTTCGTAGCCATCCTCACGCTGCGGGCGCGACAGGCGCCGGCCGGCGGAGGGCCAGGTTGCCGATGCCGCCGACGATGCCCACGGCCAGCGCGACCAGCGCGAACGTCGGCGTCCACAGCGCGTTGAGGCCGACCGCGGCGTCCAGCGAGAACAGGCCGGGACCGGTCAGCGCCAGCGCAAAGGCGCCGACTCCATAGAGCAGGGGCACTTCGATGCCGTTCGAGGCCGCGAACACGCCATGCTGCAGGTGAACCGTGACCGCGGCGACGATCATGACCGAGAGCATGAGCGCGGGACCCACCGGGCCCAGGAAACCGAGCGCGATCAGCAGTCCGCTCCCCATCTCGGTGAGTGCGGCGATGGCCGCGAACGTCCGGCCGGGGCGGAAGCCGAGCGACTCGAAGAACCCGCCGGTGCCGGCGAGGCCGTGGCCGCCGAACCAGCCGAGCAGCTTCTGGCTGCCATGGGCGGCCATGAGCAGGCCCAGGACGAGCCGGGCGACGAGGAGACCGGCGCTCACAGTCACGGCGTCGGTGGTAAGGGCGAAGTTGGACATTGGGTACTCCATTCAGTGGTGAAAGCGGTAACTGTTATAACATCTATTCAGGCAGACGATCAACTGCCGCGCACCGCGGCCAATGCCTCAATCAGGGTGACCAGCGTCCGATCGCTGATGCGGCCGAGCCGGGCCTTCTCGACGGTTTCGATGGCGGGAATCACCTGCTCCAGGAGCGCGAGCCCTTTGGGGTGATCGTCGCGGTGACATGCCGCCGGTCCGCCGGGTCCCGCTTCCGGGCGGTGAGCCGCAGCGCCTCCAGCCGGTCCAGCATGCGGGGGACGTCGGGCACCCTGGCCACCATCCGCTCCGCGATCTCCCGCCCGCACAGTCCCTCGGCGCCGGCGCCACGGAGGATCCGAAGCACGTTGTGCTGGGTCGGGGTGAGCCCGAACGGCCGGAGCGCCTCGCCCAGCTGATGCTCGAGTACTGCGGCGGTCCTGAGGATGCTCACAAAGGCCTCGCTGGCTCGGCTCGGGAAGGGCCTGGTCTGCTTGAGCTCGGCCTGCAGTGTGCTTGGCATGGGACGATATTAGCTGTTATAACAGGTATTGTCAAGGAGGCTCTGGCGGAGGGGCCGGCGCGCCGCCCTGAATCACCCATCTCGGAGAGCGACCGGCGGCCTCCCCACCGTAGCGCAGCGCTACAGCCGTAGCGTTTCATGCCGGCGCGAGGAACCCACGCCGAAAAGCGATCAGTGCGCCATCGCGTACGGACATATAGCTTTGCAGTCCGTTCACCTTCCCCTCCTGATGTGGCGAGTGGCTTGCCAGTACCGGGCACAGCCACGATCCGTCTCGTTGTCGAGTATCCGCATCCAAGGAGGGCCTCATGAATTCTCCCCGCCGTACCACACCCCGCAGCCTCGCCCTGGCAGTGCTGTTAGGCAACCTGCTCGTCATGGCCTGCGCCGGCGAGGATACGGTCGCACCAGCGGACAAGAGCACCAATTCGGTCGTGAGGACCGATGCGAGCACCAGCCAGCGGCTCAGCCACACCCTGCGCGAAGTGGGGTTCACCGGCACGGTGGGCCAGTCGCTGGTGGCGCGCCTCGGCCGCCCGCTCGATCCCCGGGTGGCGGACCTGGGTCAGTTGCTCTGGTTCGACACGCTCACCGGGCTGAACGACGACAACACGTGCGCCGGCTGCCATTCGCCGACCAACGGGCTTCGGGAGACCTCGGATCCATCGCGATCGGGATCGACAACAACGGTGTGGTCGGCCCCGATCGCCACGGGGCCCCGGAACCAGCGCCGGACGCCGATGGTGATCAACACGGCGTTCTACCCGCACCTCATGTGGAACTCGCGCTTCGTTCGCGGCCTCTCCGGCGACCCGTTCGACAACTGCGCCGGCTTCGTCTTCCCGCCCCGGAGGGGCTGCGACTGTCGCACCTGTCCCACCTGCTCGCACGCCCAGGCGTTCATCCCGCCGACCGAGCGCAACGAGGTGGCCGGGTTCGACGTTCCCGGCGACAACGACGCGCTGCGTGCCGAGGTGCTCCGTCCGGCTCAACGCAACGCCGGCGTACCGCGCGGCTGTTCGGCCGAGTCTTTCCGATGTCGGCCGGGCGCCCCGATCACGTTCGACATGTTCGGCGCGGCCATCGCCGAGTTCGAGTTCACCCTGGTGTTCGCCAACGCGCCGATCGACCGCTTTGCGCGGGGCGAGACCGGGGCGATGTCCGAGCGGCAGAAGCGGGGAGCCTTGCTCTTCTTCGGCGAAGGCCGGGTGCGTGAAGTGCCACGCCGTCTCCGGCGGCTCGAATGAAATGTTCAGCGACTTCCGGCAGCACGTGGTCGGGTTCCGCAGATCTTCCCAGCGTCGACCAATTGACCTACCGATGGCCCGGGTGCGAACGAGGACTTCGGCCTGGAGCACGTCACCGGCCGCATCCGACCGCTACATGTTCCGCACCTCGCCGCTGCGCAATGTCGCGCTCCAGCCGGCCTTCATGCACAACGGCGCGTTCGTGGACCTGGGCGCGGCGATCCGCTATCACCTGGACGCCCTTCGTCAGGCTCCGGCGTACACCCCCGCGGCGCTGGCGGCCGACCTGCGTGGCCCCACCGGCCCCAGCGCGCCGGTGCTCGCCCGGCTGGATGCGCTGCTGGCGCACCCGCGTGATCTGTCAACCGAAGAAGTCGGGCAACTGGTGGAGTTCGTGCAGGTGGGCCTGCTCGATCCAGACGCTCGGCCGGAGCGGCTCCGGCACCTGCTCCCGGCGTCGCTGCCCAGCGGCCGCCCCGGGTTCGAGTTCCAGTTCCGCTGATCCTGGTCCCTGAAGACGAACAGGGGCGGCCCACCCGCGCCGCCCCTGTCCGTCTAGGTTCCACCCACCCACCCCCCCGGTTTCCTTCAACTCCGGGTGACGGTCGGCCGCGGCCATCCCTTGGCGTAGGTGAAGGCGGCCACCTCGAGCCGGCTGCGAAGCTCCAGCTTCTCCAGCACCTTGTGCACATGGGTCTTGACGGTGTGAACCGCGATGTGCAGCTGAGCCGCGATCGCCTTGTTGCTCCGGCCGCCGGCGAGCAGGTCGACCACCTCCCGTTCCCGGTGGGTCAGCCGCAACTCCTCCAGAAGCACGGGGGACTTCGCCCCGGGAACGTCGCTGGCGATCTGGGTGAACAGCGAGTTGGTGAGCGCCGCGGGCAGCACCTCGTTGCCGGCGGCCACCGCGCGAATGGTCTTGAAGAACTCCTCCAGCGAGGCGTCCTTCATGATGAAGCCGTAGGCCCCGGCCCGCACGAAGTCCGCGACATGCGCCTGCGCCGGCTGAAAACTCGTGACGATCACCCTGGCCTCGGGAAGTTCGGCAGAGATCGTTGCGGTCAGCCTCAGGCTATCGTGGTCCTGCAGCCCGAAATCCACCAGGACGACCTCCGGTCTGGCTCCGCGCATCTGCTGGAAGACCTGTCTGACATCGTCGGAGGCGGCGAGCACCTCGAACCCCGGCTGACTGTGGATCATGGCCGCGAGACCCTCGCGGAGCAGACGGTTGTCGCCGATGATCGCGATCGAGAGGACCGCCGGGACGGTACGGAGCTTGGCTGGGTGCGCCGAGAGCGGGCGGCGCTGCCGCAATTGGGGTGCCCGATGTCTTGGTGAAGCGATCGGAAAGGTGGCGGCGCGGAGCAGTGCAGGCATGTGGCCCTCCTCTATGTCTTAGCTCGGCCCCCAATGGCCGGGTGCGTTCCAGAGCGGGAATCGCGGAGAACACTTCAACCGAAGCGATCATTCGGGAGATCGCAATCGAAGTAGCTAGGGAAGGTTACGCTCCTAGGATGTACATTCTCGCCAATTCAGTGTGAGATCTGATTCATGTTCCTGCAATTCCGCCTCGGATTCGGGGCGGTCCGGATGCAGTGTCCCAAAGCCGTAACCCAGAGCTTGGATTGTCGAGGCGGGCCGTATCGGAAAGTTCCAACCGCCCCCACCCCCTCGACGCACCACGGTGCCGGATGCGCACTTGCCCGGGCAACACGAAAAAGGGCGGAGCGACCGCTCCGCCCCTGCTCGTCCAGACCGCCCCGGATACCGGTGCGGTCGACCGCGAACTACTCGGTCAGACGCTGTCTCCGCCGACGGATCAGTCCGACACCTGACATGCTCAGGAGCCCGCTGGCCAGTAGCGTCATCGTCACCGGTTCCGGCGTGACTGTGACGGGCGGACAATCCAGAGGATTACCGGACGGCACCGGGCAACCTGACACGGTGACCGGATCCACATGGCCGTTGCGGGATCCATCCGAGATCGGCCTGAACTCGAAGTTCCGACGGCTCCCCACTACCTCCCAGTCGTGCCAGGAAGTACTCATCTGACCCACGGCGAGGCGGCCCTCCGCCACGTTCATGTGCACTGCCGAACAGGTGCCGAAGCTGAAACCGCCGCAATCGCGCCCGCCGCGAAATCCCGAAGCATGCGCCGTCGTGGCCCCGAACAGGGCACACGCAGTCAGCACGCCGAGAGTCCTATTCAATCTGTTCATTGAGCCTCCTTCGAAGGGGCGCCGGTACCGGAAGCGCGTTCCTTCAACAACACTGTTTCAATCCATCACCCCCATCCGAGCCCCCACTCGAGTGCGCTGACGCTCGGGGGATCGGAATCGAGGATGCATGTTAGGGGGAAACGCGGAGGCGCGGTATTGCTCCTAGGGATGACTTTGTGACTAGTACTTCGGAACTACGGAGCCAATCTTCACATTTCCCCCTCAGTTCTCCAGAGGGCCGACGCTCCGCCGGCCCGAGTCAGGCTGTCTCCGGATCGCTCACCCGGGTGGCGTCGAGCTCCACCGCTCCAGCAGGAGTTGGTCCTGCTCGCGATCGATGGTGCGCTGGATGACTCGGCTCCGGAACAGGGTGTGGAGCAGCAGGCCGCCCCGCCTCCACAGGAGGCTCACCAGCCGGCGGCCATAGTAGGGGAAGAGGAGCGGGGTGCCGGGGCGCAGGCCGTAGAGCGCTTCCATTCGGTCTCGCGGCAGGAAGACCGCCCCCAGGAGCAGCTTGGTCCGCTCGCGCAGCGATCCGCCCCGGGCCAGTTTCAGGTACGATGTCGGCAGGACCGCGTCCAGCATCAGGATGTAGCGATGCGCTACAGCGACGATCTCCTCGTCCGCCCGCTGGCGCGGCAGCATCGGGAACAGCGAAGCCGGGACCGGAGCGGCGAGGATGTCCGCGGCGAGCCGGAGCGAGGTATACAGATGGCCTGACGCCCCCCACGCGATGGACCGTTCGGCGAGCGCCTGCCAGTCGATCCCGCTCCCCTCGGCTCCGATCACCGTCGTGAGGTCCATCAGTCCCTTGAGAGCGGCGCGCCGGAAGTGATGCTGGTGCGCCAGGTGAATCGCCAGGTGCAGCACCAGGTCCTCGGGCGACAGCAGCCGCACCGGCGCCCCGTCGAGCGTCGTGGCCCGGGAACGCTGCCATAGTCCCTCGAGGTCGACCCGGAACGGGCTCGCCGGGCGCTGAATGCTCCAGTGCAGCTCCACCACCGGCGCGCCCTCCTTCACCAGCTTGGCGAGATGGTGGGACCAGGTGCACCACTCGGCGAGGTCCGGCCGCGGCGATGGTCCGAATCCGCGCTCGATGAACACCCCTTCCGCCTCGGCCAGGTGCTCCCGGCGCACCATGATGTCGACGTCGGCCATGCTGCGCAGTCCCGGCTCGGCGTAGACAAAGCGCGCCAGGTGAATCCCCTTGAGCAGCAGGACCGGGATCCCTCTCGCCGCCAGGTCCTTGATGATCTGGCTGGTCTGGCGGAAGAGCACCGCGTTCCGGCCCGCGGTCTCGAGGTAGAACGAGCGGAGCCGCTCCCGGACCTCGGGGGGAACCCGCTCCGCGGAGGGGCTGTCCGCCATCCGGCGATAGGTCACCCCGCGCAGGTGATGCCGGGTGGCCTCGTCGGCGATCCAGCTCCATTGCCGGCCGGTCAGTGCCTGGCTGGGGACGGAGTCGCCTTCGAGCAGCGCCAGCCAGGCGCGCTGCGTGGCGAACCGGTCGGGGACGTCGTCGTATTGCTCCGGGCCGGGGGGCGCCGCGCCGGCAGCGGCGGCGGTGGAGCGCTCGGCGGGTCCGCTCACCGGTAAGGCCTCGCCTGGGTCTCGAACAGCCGGGCATACACCCCCGCGCGTTCTACCAGCTCATCGTGGTCGCCGGCCTCCTCGATCTGTCCGTTGACCAGCACCATGATCCGGTCGGCGTTGCGGACGGTCGAGAGCCGGTGGCTGATCACCACCGACGTGCGACCCTTCGCCAGCTCGTGGAACTGGTCGAACACCTCCGCCTCCGCCTTCGGGTCGAGCGCGGCGGTGGGTTCGTCGAGGACGAGCAACTGGCTGTCCCGCAGGAACGCCCGGGCCAGCGCCAGCTTCTGCCACTGTCCCAGGCTGAGGTCGACGCCCTGCTCGAACTGCCGCGCGAGGATGGTGTCGTATCCCAGCGGCAGCGCGCGGATGATCGCGTCCGCTCCGGTGCGGCGCGCCGCCTCGGCGATGCGGGGAGAGTCGGGAGGCAGGGAGACGTTGCCGAGCCAGATGTTGTCGCGAGCCGACAGCCGGTAGCGGGCGTAATCCTGAAACACCACCGCGAGGTCGGCGCGCACGTCGGCGAGCCGGAGATCGCGCAGGTCGATGCCGTCGATCCGGATGACGCCCTTGGTCGGGTCATACAGGCGGCAAAGCAGCTTGACCAGCGTGGTTTTGCCCGAACCGTTCTCGCCCACCAGCGCCACGTGCTCACCCGGGCGGATCGTGAAGCTCACATCCGTCAGCACCTCGGCCTCGGTGCCGGGGTAGCGAAAGCTGACGTGGTCGAACTCGATGCCCCGCTCGAGCGGGTGCGGGTAGGTTCTCGGGCTCGAAGTGTCCACCACGTTGGGCTTGAGCTCGATGAACCGCTTGAAATCGGTGAGGAAGAGGTTCTGCTCGTACAACCCCGCCAGCCCGGCCAGAAAGTCCCGGAAGAAATCCTGGGACCGCTGAAAGGCGCCGAAGTACATCACCATGGCGCCGACCGTCAGCGCCCCGGCAAGGGCGCGCTGCCCGATGACCAGCATGGCGCCGAAGACCGCCGCCACGGCGACCACCTGGGCCAGCAGATCGAAGCCGGAGCGCTGCCTGGCAAGCCGCAGGCGGTCGCGGTTGGCCTGATCACGCAGCACCCGGTGCCGGACCTGGAGCACCTCGCCGATATCGAACAGCCGGATCTCCTTGGCGGAGTCGATCGAGGTGAGCAGGAAGTTGAGATACCGGCTCAGCCGCTGGAAGGCCGTCTGCTGCCGCATCCATTGATACAGCCGGCTCGAATAGCGCACCTTGACGAACAGCCCCGGCAGCGCCGCGGCGAGCAGCGCCACGACCAGCAGCCAGTGGAAGGTCAGCAGGAGACCCACCGCCGCCAGCAGGGAGAGCCCGCCCTGGGCGACCTGGGCGCAGGAGGCGACGATCTGCGCGGGACGGAAGGGCGCCTCCATCTGGGCCCGGTGCATCGTGTCGTTGTACTCGGGG
>CAWGRU010000008.1:0-270501 GCA_963825065.1 uncultured Gemmatimonadales bacterium | reverse complement strand
ATTGGATCGGACATAGCTGTACAGCAGGTCGGTGAGGTTCTCCGGGTAAGCGATGAACTCGTCATCGAGGCGAGCCAAGGTTGCTTGTGCTGCCTCTGAGAGGAGTTCCAGCTGCTCCTGCCGTTCGTCTATGTCCGAAGCGGGTGAAGCCTTTGGGAAAACGCCGAGTGCTTCTTGGGCGATCGCGGCCATCTTCGGAGCCCCAATGGTGCGGAGCGCCCAAGGCGCATGTGCAGCGGTCTCGCCATCCGAGCTCTCGAAGTACTGCAGGAAGCCTCCATTGTTGACCTGGCTCTCGATCGCCCAAATACATGAAAACACGCGTTGAGGGAGCGGCTGCTCTTCGAAGGCAACCTTCCCGAACTGCGCGCGGGGGCTTTCGCTTAGCTCGATGAGAAAGGCGTTCTTGTCCATAGCGGGCTTGTGGGGGATGGCGAAGGGACTAAGAAGCAGCAGGTCC
This sequence comes from uncultured Gemmatimonadales bacterium, assembly GCA_963825065.1. Taxonomy (GTDB): domain Bacteria; phylum Gemmatimonadota; class Gemmatimonadetes; order Gemmatimonadales; family GWC2-71-9; genus JADJOM01. The sequence continues at coordinate 270,041 of CAWGRU010000008.1, read as the reverse complement.
GGCCGTATAACGACCGCGCATCACCTGCGGGGCCGCGGCTAGTTTGAGGAACCTACCCGGCCACGGCCGCCCGTGCCAGCCGGAAACAAACCGACGGCCGCGCCCCGACTGGTGCATGCGCCTGTTAGACAGCACAGTCACCAGACGAAGGCGGTCAGGAACCCGACAGCGACAAGGCCTAGTCCTGGCGCGAGGCGCACGATGTCACTCGGGTGAGCGCCAGGCTCCAACCAACTGACTGTAGGATTCCTGGGGTCGTAGGCGACATCGATGACCTTGTCGGACGGGTAGCGCGCCGCCGCAGCAAGTGCAGAGCCCTCGGTGAAGAAGCCACGCTGCTTGGCGAGGTGCCCTTCGTGCTGGCTGACGCCCACAAGGTATGTGTACGCTACGTCTGCGGTGTAGAAATGGAAGTTGTGGGCGCCGAGCGGATGGTGGCTGGAAACACCAGCACGGACGACCCGACCCGGAGCCTTTGGCCAGTCGGCGCTGTCAATGGCTCGGAATACGGAAGGGGCTTGGCCAATGACGGCGTACACACCCATTGCCATAATGAAGATGCCGACGGCGACCATATTGCTCCGGTGCTGTCTAACGTCTGCGCATAAGCTGCAGGGACCGGCTCAGGGATGCCAGTCAGTGAACCAATGGACGGCCGGGCCCTGACAGCTTCATGCGCGGGTTAGAACGCGGGCAGAAGCCACAGAACTCCACCGGCGAACAGCCCCATCGCTGTGGCGGCCGCAAACGTCGAGTGCCGTCGTGGCTGATGCCGATGCCCGCGGCGACAACGCATGGACCTCAAGGCGCCCGGCCTGTCCCGCCGTCAACGGAAGCCGTACTGGCGCCGGGCGCGCTCACCCGCGGGTGGTGCCGGCCGCCACAACTGATGGCCAGGCGCGGCACACCGACAAATCATCGCTAGAAAAGCCCCTGCGAGAGTGTGGGGCCCGCGGCCTAACGACCGCGCATCACCTGCGGGGTCGCGGCTAGAGTGCTCAACCTACCCGGCGACGACGGGTCGTGCCAGCCCGGAGCGAACCGACTGCCGCGCCCCGACTGGTGCATGCGCTGGTTAGGCCGTGACCGTCTGGCAGTGCGCGCCTACTGGATGCCGCTGGAGCCCCATTCCCCGCGCTCGTGGGCCCACCCTATCGCAACCAGCCCAAGAAGGGCCAAAACGCCGACCGTAATCCATAACCGCATCGCCATGGGATATGAGAGTGACTGGGCCCATCCTAGGACGAGGCCCAAGTACCCAAGCAGCGCCAACGTGATGATAGCAAACCCGGCTGCTGTGAGCAGGCGGGTGGCGGGGCCGGCGGTCCACGCGCGCCAGCTCAGCGTTGCGCTGAAGGCCAAGAGCGGCAAGAGCATCAATGTCACGACGACGTCGTCTGAGATTCCGAGGCGGCCGGCATACCGCAGTCCGAACAGCACGACAAACAGAAAGGTTGGAAGGGTGAGCGCCAGTGCAACGGAGCTCTTCGCGGCACGCGCCTGGGTGACGCTGCGGCGGCCGAAGAGGACTAGGTCGGCTAGTTGAACGATGGGTTCGAGTGGGAGCAACACGCGGCACCTCTCACGCAATGGTCAGCGGCCTAACGACCGCGCATCACCTGCGGGGGCGCGGCTAGTTCTGAGAACCTACCCGGCGACAGGCGGTCGTGCCAGTCCAGAGACAACCGACGGCCGCGCCCCGACTGGTGCATGCGCTGGTTAGGCCGTGGCTGCTCGCAGCGCAAGGGCATCACCAGCGGGCTAGGGCCTTCTCCACCAGCCCGTCGACGACGTCCATCGTCGGCAAGTCCTGAACGGAGGCCTGCACGTCAACTTCCACGTATGCCTTGCCGCGGGGCACGGTGCAGATGGAATGGCCGGCTACATTGGGACGGCCAGACAAAATACAAAGCGCCTTTCCAATGGTCTTCTGCTCCAGGTGCGCTCCTGTCACCTTCCACTGGGCCTCGCGGGCCGTGCCCTGGTTGCGCACCTGAATGGCCGTCAGCCCGTCCATCGGAAGGTCTTTCACGATCGCGATGGTAACGGTGCGTATACTCGGATGCGTCGGTCCACTGAGTTGGACGGTGCAAACGTCAACAGCCATGCCGGGAACGTTCTGGGCCTCGCCGACGGGCGGAGCTGCGAGCTTCCTCCCCAGGGCCATCTCAATCTCCGACCCTTGGAGAAGCTTGCAGGCAGATGAGGCCTGTTGGGCGGAGGCCGGGGAGAGGCTCAGCAGTGAAAGCGTCGCGAGTACCGGTGCAGCGGTGTAGGCGCGCCTCGAGTGAGGCCAGGCGGGGTTGGTCATACCTCACTCCTCTCAGGACACCGGTTACCGATCGCGTAGGGAAAGATCAGTCCACGGCCTAACGTCTGCGCATAAGCTGCAGGGACCGGCGCGAGGATGCCAGTCAGTGAACGAATGGACGGCCGGGCCCTGGCAGCTTCATGCGCGGGTTAGAACGCGGGCAGAAGCCACGGGACTCCACCGGCGCAAGGCCCCATCGCTCTGGCGGCCGTTAGCGCCGAGCGCCGTGGCGGCTGACACCGATGCCCGCGGCGACAACGCGCGGAGCTGAAGGCGCCCGGCCTGGCCCGCCGTCAACGGCAGCCCTACTGGCGCCGGGCGCACTCACCGTCGGGCGGTGCCGGCCGCCACAAATGATGGCCAGGCGCGGCACACCGACACATCATCGCTTGAACAGGTCCTGCGAGACGGCTGGGCCCGCGGCCTAACGACCGCGCATCACCTGCGGGGCCGCGGCTAGTGTGGAGAACCTACCCGGCGACGGCGGGCCGTGCTAGGCCGGAGCAAAGCGACGGCCGCGCCCCGACTGGTGCATGCGCTGGTTAGACGCCGCCGCTAGCGTATCCAGAGGTTATCCCACCATCGACTGACGTAACGTAGTAGGCCCTTGGGACGTTGCTCATCCCGAAGGTGGTCGGCAATCGCGAGCCGTGCAGCACAGGTGGGGCACGTCATCGCATGGGCCTTCAATCTCGCTACCGTCATACTGTGTCCCGCAACGTGTTCGTCGCGCATCCAAGAACACTCGGGAAGGGCACGTGCGGCAATCTCCCGGTCCACGCGATCTGCGATAGCCAAGGTCGAGCCGACCTCACTGAGCGCGGTTACAACGGCACGTGGAATGGGTACGTTGCCTGCCTCCCAGTCCCGAATATCGGAGGGCTGCACACGAAACTGACGGACGATGTCCGCGTCAGTCCAGAGCGCGAGCTCGCGGGCCCTCTTGAATGCTTGGCTGTCCATCCTGGGCTCCTAGACCGCCATCGGCGGCGGCTAACGGCCGCGCATCACCTGCGGGGCCGCGGCGCGGTCAAGTAATCCTACAGTGCGACGAACGGTCGTGCCAGCCTTTCCACCAACCGACGGCCGCGCCCCGACTGGTGCATGCGCTGGTTAGACAGCGTCAGACGGCAGGACCGGTGGGATGGTATCCCGCGATTGAAAGCGCCACGGAAGTGTCGCACCCAGCGAATCAAGGGTAGCCGCCAGCGGCCACAAGTAGTGGGAATCGGGCTGAGCCCCCGCCGCGCTCTTTTGCCTGAAAGTAGGGTCTTGGACCGTGACAACGACGTGCGTGATCGGGGCGTCCAGCGGAGTTGCGAGACTGTTCGGGTGCTCGAAGAAACCGTTTCGTAGGAGGTTCGCGGCAAGGGTTCGGAATGTCTCAGGGGGAAGCGAGCTCTGATAGGTCCCGAGCCGGGTCGTATCAGTGACCCCGACGTATGTCGCGGTGCCAGTTGCGCGGAGTAATAGGTGGTAGTGAGGGCAGGTGCCAAGGCACGCCGATCGGGTGAGGTAGATACTCGTGATGGCGTCGGCGGAGGCGGGCGGCGGCGTCACTGGTTCCGCAGGTGGAGGCGGCGGGTTCCAGAATGGCTTCCCACAGCTCAGGGACAGGAGGACCGTGGCGAGGAACAGCGGCTGACGAGTAGGCATAGAAGGACACCTCCGGCGCTGTCTAACGACCGCGCATCACCTGCGGGGCCGCGGCGCGTGTGGAGAACCTACCCGGCGACGGCTGGCCGTGCCAGCCCGAAGGAATCCGACGGCCGCGCCCCGGCTGGTGCATGCGCTGGTTAGACGGCGTGAGCGCGCCGGGAGCATCACCGGACGAGTGGCCGCATCAGTCCGAATCCGAGGACACCGAGGATGCCTACAATCCCAAGGGAAAGCCCCACAAGCTCGACCCTAGAATCTCGATACAGATACGCGAACAGTGCGGTAAGGCACCCGACCCCGATGAAGAATAGTGCTGTGCGGGCGCGCCACAGGCGGTTGTCACGCTCGTATTCAGGAGGCGGGGCGACTCCCTTCTCCTTCCAATGGGCCACCCTTGTGCGCCAAGCGATGAAGGCGGCAAAGTCCGAGCGCAATACCGCCACTGCTGCGGGGAGAATCAGGGCAGCCTTGAGTGTAAGTGCTGCGTGCGGACCATCCATCGAGAGGCGGCTGCCGTTAGAAGGGTGAGGAAACCATGGAACGGGAAAGGAGCCCAGCGCGGTCCACGGCCATCGGAACGGCACGGACCGAGAGCCTCCCTGGAGAATGGCCGGGTGTAGGGACCATGCATAGCCGTCTAACGGCCGCGCATCACCTGCGGGACCGCGGCGAGTTCCGAGGAACCTACCCCACGACGGCCTGGCCGTGCCAGCATGAAGGAAACCGACGGCCGCGCCCCGACTGGTGCATGCGCTGGTTAGCCGGCGCTAGAGAGTGTGCCGTAACGGGTCAACGCGAATCCTCCCATTTGGGTCATCAGTAGGAGGTATTGACGTACGTAAACTCAACAAGTGCGATTCATCGCGCGTAGGCCTTCGTCGCTGAACGCCGCGAGACCTCGAGAGTCCTGATGATTGGGGTAGAGTTCAGGTGATACCTGATGTCGATGTCGATAGGATGAAAGATAGTCGGATCGTTAGATCGAAGACGGTTTCCGTCCTCTTGGCAGGCGGCCGAGAAGGGTAACTCGGTGCGTACAATGCGAGGCGATTGTCCGTCGCATAGGTCGCCAGATGGATCTCGGTGGCGTCGGAGCGTTGCATGACTCGCCGGCTTTCGTAAGCATAGCGGCGAGGATCGAGTCGACATACTCCCGGGACTCATCGGCCTTGCGATCCCTTCATAGCCCTTCGATAGCAGGGCTGGTGGAGCTATTTCCCGTGGATCGAGATACGCTTCACCGCTCTCCGTGCGTAGCGTAAAATCGAAATGCGCCTCCCGGTTCCGGATTGGATCGCCTAAAGTTCAAGGCTCCCTCCCTTGCCGCCGTGTCTGTGCTAGAAACGAGACGAGAATGAACGTCTCAATGTCCTCCTTGGTGCGGGGGAAGACAACTGGCTGAAGGTAGGGAGCGGAACCCGTCAGAGGGACAATCATTCCGCCGACAATCCCAGTTGGTTTCTTGCGCTTTGTCATGGTGACCTGATCGCTGGCTAACGACCGCGCATAAGCTGCAGGGACCGGCGCGCGGGTGCCGGTGTGTGAACAAATGGACGGCCGGGCCCTGGCAGCTTCATGCGCTGGTTAGCAGCGCGGAGCAAGTCACTGGACTGTCCCCGCGAGGTGACCTCGTCGCTCTGGCGGCAGTAGGCGCCGAACGCCGTGATGGCCTGCCGTGATGCGCGGTGGCGACGGCTCGCGGCAACCTGAGGGCGCCCCGGCCTGGCCCTCCGTCAACGATCGCCATACTCGCGCCGGGCGCCTTTGCCGTCCGGTCGTGCCCGCCTCGAACCAAGTGAATGGCCAAGCGCGGCGCACTAACGAAATCCCCTGAAACGAATCTGCCACCGGTGGTGGCAGCGGCTGCTAACGTCTGCGCATAAGCTGCAGGGACCGGCTCAGGGATGCCAGTCAGTGAACCAATGGACGGCCGGGCCCTGGCAGCTTCATGCGCGGGTTAGAACGCGGGCAGCAGCCACGGGACTCCACCGGCGCAAGGCCCCATCGCTCTGGCGGCCGTTAACGCCGAGCGCCGTGGCGGCTGACACCGATGCCCGCGGCGACCACGCGCGGAGCTCAAGACGCCCGGCCTGTCCCGCCGTCAACGAAAGCCCTACTCGCGCCGGGCGCGCTCACCGTCGGGCCGTGCCGGCCGCCACAAATGATGGCCAGGCGCGGCACCACCGACAACTCATCGCGTCTGAAAGGCCCTGCGAGCGATTGCTCGGCCCGCGGCCTAACGGCCTGCGCATAAGCTGCAGGGACCGGCGCGAGGATGCCAGTCAGTGAACGAATGGACGGCCGGGCCCTGACAGCTTCATGCGCGGGTTAGAACGCGGGCAGAAGCCACGGAACTCGACCGGCGCAACACCCCATCGCTCTGGCGGCCGTAAACGCCAAGCGCCGTGGCTGACTGACACCGATGCCCGCGGCGACACCGCGCGGAGCTCAAGGCGCCCGGCCTGTCCCGCCGTCAACGGACAGCCCTACTGGCGCCGGGCGCGCTCACCGTCGGGTGGTGCCGGCCGCCACAAATGATGGCCAGGCGCGGCACACCGACACATCAGCGCTTGAAAAGGCCTTGCGAGACGGCTCGGCCCGCGGCCTAACGTCTGCGCATAAGCTGCAGGGACCGGCGCGAGGATGCCAGTCAGTGAACGAATGGACGGCCGGGCCCTGGCAGCTTCATGCGCGGGTTAGAACGCGGGCAGAAGCCACGGGACTCCACCGGCGAAGGCCCCATCGCTCTGGCGGCCGTTAGACGCCGAGCGCCGTGGCGGCTGACACCGATGCCCGCGGCGACAACGCGCGGAGCTGAAGGCGCCCGGCCTGGCCCGCCGTCAACGGCAGCCCTACTGGCGCCGGGCGCACTCACCGTCGGGCGGTGCCGGCCGCCACAAATGATGGCCAGGCGCGGCACACCGACACATCATCGCTTGAAAAGGTCCTGCGAGACGGCTGGGCCCGCGGCCTAACGACCGCGCATCACCTGCGGGGCCGCGGCGCGTTCGGGGAACCTACCCGGCGACGGCTGGTCGTGCCAGCCTCGACGCAAACCGACGGCCGCGCCCCGACTGGTGCATGCGCTGGTTAGACGGCGGCGGTGGATTCATATACTAAGTGCAACTTCTGGCCCCACGAGAAAGGTGACCTGGGGGATACTGGTAGACTTCACATCTCCGCCAAGAGAAAGAAGGCTACCATGACGTATCACCAGATCACCTGGGCCGAAAGATATCAGATCGCCAGCCTCCGTGCTGTGGGCGCGCGACCGGCCGCGATCGCCCGCGAGCTGCGGCGGCACCCGAGCACCATCCTGCGGGAGGTGCGGCGGAACCGCAACTGCGAGGAGCGCTACCGGGCGCACCCCGCCCAGTGTCAGGCTGTCGCCCGCCGGAGCCGGTCGCGGCGCAACCGGCGGCTCGGCGCGGCGGAGTGGGGCCACGTCGTCCGGCATCTGCGGGCACGGTGGAGTCCGGAGCAAATTGCCGGCTGGGGCCGCCGGACTGGGGCCCTCACGATCAGCCACGAGACCATCTATCGGTACGTGGCCTATGACCGGCGCTCGGGCGGCGAGCTGCATCGCTATCTCCGCGGGGCCCGCAAGCTCCGCCGTCGCCGGGCCGGCAGCGCTCGGCGGGGGAGTGGGCTCCTGGGACCGTCGATCGGCTTGCGCCCGGCGAGCGTGGAGCGGCGTGAGCAGATCGGCCACTGGGAAATCGACACGGTCCTCGGCCGCGGGAGCCGGGAGTGCATCCTGAGCCTGGTCGAACGGAAGACCGGTTACGTCGTGATCGGTCAGCTGCCCAACCGGACCGCGGACGCCTTTGCACAGCGGGCCACGCAGCTGATCCGTGCGCAGCCCCGTACCGTCCGCACCATCACGGCCGACAATGGCACCGAGCTCCATGGGTATCGCACGATCGAGCGCCGCACCCAGTGTCGCTTCTTCTTCGCCACACCGTATCATGCGTGGGAGCGGGGCACCAACGAGAATACCAATGGGCTCATCCGGCAGTACCTGCCCAAGGGCCGGAGCATGGCCGGCCTCACCCAACGCGATTGCGCCCACATCGCCCGGGAACTCAACCAACGCCCCCGCAAGCGCCTCGGCTATCGAACCCCGGAGGAATGCTATGAGCTATGACCCCTTTTGTTGCACTTCAAAGTTGATATCGCGACCCAGCGGAGGGCGTGACTACTCCTCGGCCCCGAGATTGCGTCGTAAGTCCTGCGGTAACCGCCCATGCCAGGCGATACGGACAAAGCCAATGGCGGCGACGGCAAAGCAGAGCGCATTCCACCAATCGTGAACGCGGGATGTGGCGAACAAAGCGGAGATGGCTAGCGCGAGCAGTGCTGCTACCACAAAGCCAGCACGGCCAGCAACACCAAGCGTATAGGGCACGTTTGCAGTAACAGGCGGTAGGTTCAAGTAGTGCCGACGCTGATCGCGGTAGATCAAAGTGGCGAAGAGTGCCACGGGGACAGCCAGAATGAACAAGGCAGCTCCGAGGGCGGGATATCTGTCGCGGATTGTGATCCCGGTTCTGACAGCGCCCGCCGCGCCAAGCCAAGTCAAAGCGAGTAGCCAAGCCCCTCTGGGCGGGGAGTACAGATACCTAACGGCCGGCTCGAGGACAGCAGTCCAAGCAAAGCCCAGGAGTACCACGGCTAGTACCGCGCCAGCTTGTTGCAGCCATGTCATGGGGAATCCTGGTGCAGGCTAACGACCGCGCATCACCTGCGGGGCCGCGGCGAGTTCTGGGAACCTAGCGAGCGACGCCTGGTGGTGCCAGCCCTACGAAAGCCGGCGGCCGCGCCCCGACTGGTGCATGCGCTGGTTAGGCCGCTTCCAGGAGTCGATTCTGCAGATAGACCACTTCCCTGCGGGCCCAGAACGGGAAGAGCCAGAGACCAACCTCGCTATCCCCAGCCCACTCTCCGCCGTTAGTACGTGCCTGGAGCTGCCAGCGGTAGCTGAAGCCGCCACGTCGAGTCACGCGCAGACGGGCGGCGGGCGACAGAGCAAAGGCGAAGCAGGCCAGGGCCGACTCTGCATCGGTGAATTCCTCGTGCCAGCCCTCGCAGGAGACGAGGCAGCCAGGCGGGCGGAGCGTGAAGGAAACCTCGAAGCCGGTGGCATCAAGAGGAAAAACGGTGACGCGGGTTGGACTGCTCTCGACCCGGGCCTGGGGGTACTTCCTGAGCTTGGCTTGAATCGCGGCGATGGGATCGCCACTGTAAGCAGCCTCGCCCTGCACTAGGTGGAGCTTTGAAGTCATGGGCGAAATCCGGGAAGCGGCCTAACGACCGCGCATCACCTGCGGGGCCGCGGCGCGTGCTGGGAACCTACCCGTCGACGCCCGGACGTGCCAGCCTGACGCCAACCGATGGCCGCGCCCCGACTGGTGCATGCGCTGGTTAGGCCGCCGCGAGTTGCTAATGGACGATAATGCTCTCAGTCAGAAATAGCGCTGGGTCAAGGAACTGAACATTCTGCACGGTATAGGTGCCGACCGGGAAGTTGCCTGGTACGATCCATAAGTTGGCTTGAGCACCGACGAGCTGGGTGCTGGAAATCACCGATACGGAGTCGTGGCACGGCTGTGTGAGGGGGAGCGTGACGACCACGGTGTGTCCCTGGCGCACCTCCCAATTGGGAGCGCACAGAGGCCGGACATGGACGGTAATCGGCGCCACGCCAGCGTGGGGAACGAGCTCCCAGTAGAACAGAAGCGTATCTCCCCGTGCAACCGTGGTGACTTCCGGTTCGCCGCCTGTGCAGGGGGGAGGGCCACCAATACAGTGGAGGGTCCTCTGGTTGATCCCGAATGGGAGCGGGGACGAGTCCGTACCGCTGCTACACGCTGCCGTGACCAGGGTGACGAGGAATGCGGCCGTGCGGGGCAGCGGGCGTAGCATGGGGGGTCTCCGAACGGGGGCAGGGCGAGAAGCATCCAATCGCGGGCGGCCTAACGCCCGCGCATCACCTGCGAGGCCGCGGCGAGGGCTGGGAACTTACCGAGCGACGGCTGGTCGTGCCAGCCCGGCGCAACCCGACGGCCGCGCCCCGACTGGTGCATGCGCTGGTTAGGCCGCACAGTCGTCAGAAGACCTCGGGCCTGGATCGCACGAGGCCAGGCTCTTCTAGGGGTCCCTGATACACAACAGCCAGTTCTGGGTCGTCGGAGGCCCAGTTCACCACGACGGGGATTAGCGCAGCGAAGGCGTGCATGTAGTTGAGCGTGGTCGCTACAGCCCAACTTGCGCAACTGTGGCCCAAGACGCGGACGGGGATGAATGGCAGGTCCTCGGACGCGTGGGGATTCGGCGTCACGTAAGAGCGAAGACGACGCTCCATCTTGAGATGATCTTCTGGTGCTGTATCCCACTCGGGCTTGAAGTGCACCAATGCATTGCGGAGCTGAACTAAAGTCTTCGCTGGCTGATACGGGGTCTTGTCTTCGGGCAATGGTTCCCGATTGGCTAAGCGGGCAACAAGGGCGTACTTGGCAAGAATGTCGGCTCGCTCGGCGTCCGGCCAAACAGCGACCATCCTTTCCATGAGGTCTGCAGGCGAGTCCTTGAAGGCCCCAACGTACCTATCGGCGGCCATCGAGAAGAGTTCGTTGATGGCGGCCTCCAGCGCCGCTACAGAGAAGAAGACACTGATGGCTGCGTGGTGTCGATATCGAGCTGGCCAGGGTTCCGGAAGCGGCCGCGCTCTTTGATCCAAGAGGGAGCAGACGCGTGCTGACTGAGCAGCGGTACGAAGGTGGTCAAACGCGATTAGGGCCTTAATGCCCACAGGGACTCCGGTGAGACCGTGCGGTGGGTCAGGGAGTGGCTCGAGTACGTCTGGAGGCATAGGATGTGACGGTGAAGTGTGCCGCCTAACGCCCGCGCATGACCTGCGGGGCCGCGGCGAGGTCGCCAGACCTCGCCCGGGCTGGGCGGGTGGTCTCAAACATACACCAACCGCCGGCCGCGCCCCGACTGGTCCATGCGCTGGTTAGGTGGCGCGGATTCATAAACTAAGTGCAACAGATGTAGGGAAGAGTACGGTGACCTGCCAGTCGGGTAACCTTCTGATCTCCTCCAAGAGAACGAAGGCCCCCATGTACTCACAGATCACCGCGGACGAAAGATATACCCTGGGCCTCCTGCGGCGACTCGGGCTCCGTCCCGCCGACATCGCCCGGGCGTTAGGCCGGCACCGGAGCACCATCGGCCGGGAGCTCGCCCGCAACAGCCGCCTCGATGGCAGCTATCGCCCCGCCGTAGCCCAGGCCAACGCCGGCGCACGGCGCTGGCGGAGCCGCCGGGGCGAGCGGTTCACGCCGGAGGAGTTCGCCCTCGTGATCGAGCGACTGGTGCTCAAGTGGAGCCCCGAGCAGATCGCGGCCGTCTTTCGCCAGACGGGCGTACTCCACATCAGCCACGAGACGATCTATCGCTACATCTGGGCGGACAAGCGCCGCGGCGGCCCGCTGCACACCCATCTCCGCAGCGCCCTGAAGCTCGCGCGCAAGCGCTACGGCAGCTATGAGCGGCGCGGCCGCATGGCGGGGAAGCGCCCCATCAGCGCCCGCCCCGCAGCGGTGGAGGCGCGCCGCCAGGGCGGGCACTGGGAGGTGGACACCGTCCTGGGCACCGGCGATCGGCACTGCGTGCTGAGTCTGGTCGAGCGGACGTCGGGCTATCTGGTGCTCGGCAAGCTCTGTGCGCGCACCACCGCAGCCGTGACGCAGCGGGCCATTCAGCTCATTCGGCGCGAGCGTCAGCCGGTGCGGACCATCACCGCCGACAACGGCACCGAGTTCCACGACTACGCGCGCATCGAACGAGCGACCGGCGCCACCTTCTATTTCGCGACCCCGCACCACGCCTGGGAGCGCGGTACCAACGAGAACACCAACGGCCTCGTGCGCCAGTATCTCCCGAAGGGCGAGAGCATGGCGCGCCTCACGCAGCGCGACTGCACCCGCATTGCCCGGGCCCTCAACACCCGACCCCGCAAGCGCCACCACTATCAGACCCCCGAGGACCGCTATGCGACGCCTACGTGAACGCCCCGACAAACACTATCGGGGCGAACGTTGCACTTCACGGTTGAATTCACATGGCATTCTGTGTGCGAAGCGGGCTCAGGTTGGTGGTGAGGGCTTCGGCTCTGTTCGGAGGCATCTGAGGGTCGGCTGGCGTACGCTCGTTGTTGGGGCTGGGAGGGCGAGCCACTCAGCTCTCCCGCCCGACCAGTGTCGCTATGGCGTCGGCGGCTTCATCGGGGTTGCTGTGGCGCCAGATTGAGCAAGGGTGCGTTCAGCAAAGTCCAGCCGCTCAGTAACCTCCGCAAGTAGGACCCCCTGCTGCTCGACCTCCTCGGCCAAGACGAGTAGTGCCTCCCGAAAGTCACGTACGGCACTTCGGAGGTCGGCGACATCAGCATCATCGTCAATCCTGACGAGTTCGCGACCCCGGATCAGGCATGTGGCGTTGCAGAACGTGTGCTCACCGAGGCGTCGGCCCCCGAACACAATGATCTTGCTGCAGAAAGCGCACTTGGCCAAGTGACCCCCGGTTGTGAATGCCACCTAACGTCTGCGCATAAGCTGCAGGGACCGGCGCGAGGATGCCAGTCAGTGAACGAATGGACGGCCGGGCCCTGGCAGCTTCATGCGCGGGTTAGAACGCGGGCAGAAGCCACGGGACTCCACCGGCGCAAGGCCCCATCGCTCTGGCGGCCGTTAGCGCCGAGCGCCGTGGCGGCTGACACCGATGCCCGCGGCGACAACGCGCGGAGCTGAAGGCGCCCGGCCTGGCCCGCCGTCAACGGCAGCCCTACTGGCGCCGGGCGCACTCACCGTCGGGCGGTGCCGGCCGCCACAAATGATGGCCAGGCGCGGCACACCGACACATCATCGCTTGAACAGGTCCTGCGAGACGGCTGGGCCCGCGGCCTAACCTGTACTTCTATTGCAACGCTCACCCGCCAAGGTAAGCTAACCCCTTATTTGTGCCCCGGCGATCCGCCCCCCGGCAACCGGTCCGCCGGGCTCTGAACCCCCAACCCCCCACGGTTCAGCACATGGGTGTAGATCATCGTCGTGCTCACCTCCCGATGCCCCAGCAGCTCCTGCACCGTCCGGATGTCGTACCCCCCCTCCAGCACATGCGTCGCGAAGGAGTGCCTGAGCGTGTGGCAGGTCGCCCGCTTGCCGATCCTCGCCCGGCCCACCGCCCCCTTGAACGCCCGCTGCACCGCCGATTCATGCAGATGATTCCGCCGGATCTCCCCCGTCTCCCCGTCCGCATAGGTCCGCGTCGCCGGAAACACCCACTGCCAGGCCCACTCCCGACTCACATGGGGATACTTCCGCGCCAGCGCCCCCGGCACCGTGACCGTCCCCATCCCCGCCTCCAGGTCCCGCTGGTGCAGCCGCCGGACCGTCTCCAGATGCAGCGCCAGCTCCGGCAACACCGCCCCCGGCAACAGCGTGACCCGGTCCCGCCCACCCTTGGCCTCCCGCACCCGGATCTCCCTCCGCACCAGGTCGAGGTCCTTCACCCTGAGCATCAGGCACTCCATCAGCCGGAGCCCGGCCCCGTACAGCAGTAGCCCCACCAGGTGCATCGTGCCGCTCATCTGGTCCAGCACCCGCCCGACCTCCTCCGGCGTCAGCACCACCGGCAGATAGGCCCGGCTCCGCGCCCAGTTGACCTGCCCGAACGACTCCAGCGCCCGCCCCAGCACATCGCTGTAGAGGAAGAGCAGGGCACTCAACGCCTGGATCTGGGTCGATGCCGCCACCTTCCGCTCGACCGCCAGGTAGGTCAGGAAGGCGGCCACCTCCGGCTCGGCCATCCTCTCGGGATGCTTCCGGCCATGGAAGCGGATGAAACGCACGATCCAGCTGAGGTAGGCCCGCTCGGTACGCGGACTGAATCGGCGCAACCGCATCTTATTGCGGCAATGGTGCAGGAAGGGCGACTTCTGCGGCATTGCTAATGATGAATCGCCCCGCCCGCGAGGCGGGGTGCAGGAAAACGCCGACCGGCACCCCGTTCGCCGCACCCCTGCCACCGACCCCGCCCAGCCGATCCCCACCACTGTCCTCATCGAGGACACTCCCCGGAACAGTTGGACCGCTCCCGGACACCCCCCCCGCCGCTCGGCCCGCGCGCCCCACCCGACCGACCACTTCCCCCGATTTCCCGCTCGCTTCCTGGCATTTTCCGCCCGCTTCCCCCGATTGCCGACGGACTTCCCCCGACTCTCGACGCACTTCCCCCGACTCTCGACGCACTTCCCCCGACTGCCGACGCGCATCCCCCGATTGCCGACGGACTTCCCCCGACTGCCGACGGACGTCCCCCGACTGCCGACGCGCGTCCCCCGATTTCCGACGGACTTCCCCCGACGTTCGACGCCCGTCCCCCGATTGCCGACAGACCTCCCCCGACTCTCGGCGCCCGTCCCCCGATTGTCAGCGGGCGTCCCCCGACTTTTTGCACCCGTCCCCGTCTTGACGGCGGACTTCCCCGCATCCTCGACGCGCGCCGCGGTCACCGACCCACGCGGGCTCCGCTCTGAATCTGCCTGACACACCGCCGCGGCCCGCTGGCATGCCGCCTGCTATCACCCGCCTCCGCCGGCATGCGGGTTCGGGCCCCCATCCGGTGTGATCACCGCCGCTCCCCGAAGAGCCGCGGCCCATTCGTTCACTCGCAGTACGGGTTCAACTCAACAGGAGCGTTCGTATGCCGAACCGCATCATTATCAAACTCGACATGGGGGGGCGGGTGGTGCAGTTCTGTCGCACCAACCCCGACGACAACCCCGTCACGACAGCCCTCACCACTCGGCTCTCCGATCTGGTGGGCCGGACCACCTCGCTGCTCGGCCAGCAGCGGGCCAACGACCTCGCCGCGTCCACCGCGGTGGAACGGAAGGCCGAGCTTCGGGCGCAGATCGACGAGCACCTCCATGCCCTCGCCGGCATTTCCAAAGCCGCCACGGCGACCGACCCCGATCTCTCCGTCCATCGCCGGCTGCCTCACGGAAGGGTCGGAGTCGCCACCTTCCTTACCATCGCCCGGGTCGCGGTGGCGGAGGCGACCGCCAAGCGGGACCTGTTCCTGAAGTACGCGATGCCCGCGACCCTGCTCGAGACGATGACCGCCGAGCTGGATGAGTACGACGCCATCGTCGCCCGCCAGCGCGACGCCATCGCCGCCAAGGTCGGTGCCGGGGCAGAGCTCAGAGCGGTCAGCGGCGAGATCATGGGATTGGTGAAGCACCTGGATTCCATTCACCGTCTCCGCTTCCGGAACGACCCCGAACTCAAGGCCGCCTGGAAGAGCGTGCGCAACGTGGCCTGGCCCTCGTCGGAGCCCGCAGCGCCGCCGACCCCGCCGGTGCAGGGCCCCAGAGCCGCGTGAGGCACCCACCCCTCACCGCCCGGCCGGTAGCGACGATCCCCTGATCTCCACCGTGGAGGTCAGGGGATCGCTCGTTGTCCCACCTGTCCCCGTTCGGGGACACCACTGTCCTCGCTCGTCCAACTCAGGACCGTTAGGCCGAACCCTCCAGACCCCTTTCCCCGTACCCCCACCTCGCCCAGAAACCCCGGCCGCACAATAACTTCCGCGCCATGTCCTGACCCCGCGGCCGCCTGACACAGAGACTGGCACACTCCTCGCTACCGCGGCTGCCGTCCGGCTCTCTACCGCTCCACCTCGCAGCATCCCGGACCGGGGTCCCTCCCCCGGCTCCACGCTTCCACCCGTAGGAGGACGTCGAAAGGGGATCTGGCCGCATGCGCATCGCCGACTACCGCAAGCTGGAGTCCGTACAGAGCGTGGTGGAATTCTGTCGCAGTCATCCCGATCCATCCCTGGCCGCGATCGCCGCCGTCGCCAACCTCGAAAGCCTTCTGAACCACGCCCGTGCCCTCATGGGAGCGCAGCGCCTTTCGGAGGAGGAGGCCCGGTCGGCCCGCAGCCAGCGCGAGGCGATCGCCGGCCCGCTCCGCCAGCGGCTCTCCCACCTGATCCGCCTCGCAGCTGCGGTCGCGGAGCAGGAGCGCCGTCCCCCCTTCCTCCCGACCGTCCCCCTCGGCGCCACCCGTGGGGGCCAGCTCCTCGAGGCCGGTCGCGCCGCCCTCGCGGTCGCCACGGAACACCGGGCGCTGCTCCTCCACTACGGCATGCCCGAGCGGCTGCTTGATGACCTGGCCCGGGACCTCGAGCGATTCGCCTCATTCCAGCGGCGGCGGCCCTCCGCCGACACTCCCGGCACCTCTGCGGGCGCTGAGCTGCGCGCCCTCATCCAGGAGGCGCTGATCGTCGTGAAGCACCTCGATGCGCTGAATCGCCTCCGCCTGGCAGAAGATCCCCCGCGGCTCGCCGAGTGGCTGGCGGCGCGGAGGATCCGTTGGCACCAGGAGCCTGCGAGCAGTTCGGCGCCGGAGCAGCTCTCCTGACCCAGCGGCGTCGCTCCGCTACGCCGTGCGACTACCGTCGGAAGGGTGGCCAGCTCTGGTGCAGTCCCACGGTGATCGCCGTGCGACGATCGGTCAATCCCGTCGCCAGATCGACCCGCACCACCCCTAGGTGCCCGTCCAGGATGCCGATCCGGATGCCCCCGCCGGCATCGAGATAGAACCGGTCCCGCCCCGAGCCGTCGGCGGGGCTGAAGATCTCGGCGCCATCGAGGAACAGGCCGACCGCCAGCGTGAACGGGCCCGCGCGCCGGACCGGATGATCGCCGGAGAGGCCGCCGTGAATCATGCTCCGGCCCGCGGTCGCGCCCGGGAGCATGCCGCCACTGGTGCGGGGATGCGCTCTCAGGGGAATGGCCCAGTCGAGGTCGCCGCTCGCCACCGGCCACAGGCCGAGCGGTGTGCGCTGGCTCACCAGGTCGACCCCGACCCTGGTCGACCAGCTCGCACGCTGCAGCCCGATGGAGGAGGTCCACAGCGCCCCGACGCTGCCCCGGGTGTACGACGGATGGGTCGCGAGCGCCTGACCGTACTCCACACTCGTGGCGAGCACGAACCGGTCGGCCGCCGCCCGGAACTCCGTGCCCGCGCTCGCGGCGAGATACTTCCGCGCTCCCGACCACTGCTCCAGCCGGAAACCCACCGCAGGCCGCAGCGCCGGCGTGATCCATCCGCCGAACCCCACGCCCCCGGCGCGCCGAGTCTCTTCAAAGGCGCCGTTCCGCGCCGTATCGAGCGCAAAGCGGAATCGCTCCCGCACGCCCTCCACATCGATCACGCCCCTCACCCCCAGCCGGACCGGCATGTCGACCCGGAATACGACCCGCGGATGGGCGTGCTCCCACCGCCAGGCCCCGGTCCACAGCTCGCCTCCACCCGTCGGCGTGGCGACCGTCACCGCCACCTCACGCTGGGTGATGGCGCGGAGCGCGCCGCTCGCGAGCAGCCGCCAGGCCGGATCCAGCATCGGCCGCTCGGCCACCGCGGCCCGCACCTCGACCCGTCCCCCCTCCACCGGTTGGTACCCGATGCTGCTTCGGCGCAGAGCGGGGATATCGTCGATCCTCCGGCGAGCCAGCGCCAGATCCCACGGCGTGAGTACCGTGCCGTGCGGCGTGTCGATCGCGTCCGCGATCGTCCGGAAGCGGACCCGCCTGAGTCCGTCGATCCGCAGCAGATCCACGGTGGGCGCCCCGACCCGGTTCCACGCCCGCAGTGCACCCTCCCTGTCGCCCGAGAGATAGCGGCTCGCCGCCAGCAGTTGCCAGCCAAGCGCATCATCCGGCGCCCGCGTCACATAGTCGTCGGAGAGCCGGGTCGCCTCCGCCCATCGGCGCTGCTTGAAGCGGATCCCTGCCAGCTCCCGCACTACCAGCGGCTCGGCCGGGCAGGCCCGTGCCGCCTCGGCCAGCCGGTCGGTGGCGACCTCGAGCCGGCCATCGGCCGCGGCATCGACCGCCTCGCCGAGCCACGGCCGGCAGGGCATCGAATCCGTTGCCAGTGGCGCCGCCGGCCCCGGCCTCGGTGCCACCGGCAACTGGACCACCGGCTCCCCCGGCCGAAGCACCATCGCCCACCGTTCGCCGCCACTCCATTGCGACAGGAATCGCGTCTCGTCGATCGAGCGGGAGGGCCCCCGCGCCGGGTCGTGATAGATCACCCTGCCGTCCGACCACCCCAGCAGCACCACGTAGTGATAGCGACCGGGGGCGACCTCGATCAGCGCGACCACCGGCACCCCCTCGCCGAGCAGCCGCTGTACCGCCTCCGGAGTCCCGTCGAAGGCCAGCGTCTCCCACCCCCGCTCGCGCGACGCGGCGGCGAGATCCGTCGTACGGATCCCCCGCTCGCTGGGGCGGACCAGGCTCGCGAAATCCTCGGCGTAGACGCCCCGCCGTCCCCACCAGCGCTCGACCATCGCGACCGCCGCCCCGCCGCACAGCAGCTCCGACTGCGGCAGATACGGCACCTCGAGAACGGCCGGCGGCCGGACCGGTGCCTCCGGAAACGGCAACTGGGCGGACGCAGGTGCGCCGCCCAGTGCCAGGCCGAGACCGCATAGAACGGTGATCGAGCCTGCGATCCTCCGCATTGACAGTCCGGCTCGGTGCTAGCTCGCCAGCAGGATGACGATGATGATGATCAGCAGCAGCGCCGTCGTGCCGATGACAACCGTCTGGTCTCCGCCTGCCAGGGCGCGATCGGCCGCGCGAGTGCGCTCGGCGACCTGACTCAGCGAACCCTCATCCATCGTGCTCACCCGGGCGGACAGCTCTGCGGTATTGACCCCCATACCCTTCGCCGCCTGGATCACCTGCTCGTTCTGCAGGAAGTTCTGCACGGTAGCCTGATTGGTGGCGGGCGCCGAGACGACCGCCGATTCCAGATCGCTGCTGCTCACGCCGCTCTGTGCCTGAGCGGCAAGGGGTGCGGACGTGCTCAGCGTGGCGAGAGCCAGAATCCCGAAGACTGCGACGTATTTCAGCACGGTAACTCCTTCTTGAAGGTGGGGCCTTGGCCCCGGGGTGGTCAGATCGTGGTCTTTCGGTGAGCCGCAAGCCGGAGCACGCCGTTGATGCCCGCGTGCAGCAGCATGTACACGAGGATCGCGATCACTACCGGCAGGGCCAGAGTGAAGCCCCCCTCCGCCGTCGGGCTCGGTACGATCCCCCGGAACGGCGCATACAGGGGATAGGTCACCCCGTTGATGAATTGCACGAACCCGCTGCTCGACCGGGCGGCGATCAGCGCCAGCACCAGCCGGACGGCCAGCAGGGTATAGATGATGTAGAAGGCGTAGTCGATGAACTGCGACAGCCGCGCGGCGCCACGGGACCGGGACACTTCATGCTCGCTCGCGACGGTCTCCTTGATCGCCCGGCCCCGGAACTCCTCCGCAACCTGCCCGACCCGCGCCGACTGATCCGGGCTGGCCATCCCGGCGCGGCCCTTGATCTCGGCGTTGACCTTGCCCTCGATCTGTGACTTGACCGATGCATGCTGCGCGACCCTTCGCGCCTCGTCTACGGTCACCTTGTCGTCGTCCATCGCCGCCTCCGCGGTTGAGTCGCTTTCCGGTCATCGACCATCGCCCATGCCGGAAGAGCGGTGTCCGGTCCGCACCCGCCTCTCTACTCGCGATCGCGATGGACGCGGGTCAGGCTGACTGCTGGAATGTGCCCGGGCGGAGTTGGGATTACCATCAATCGTAGGGCGGGGAACCGTCGCTCCGAAGAGTGAAAAGCAGGCCGAAAGAGACTTTCATCCCGATGCTGAGGTTGTCTTCAGGCACTCCGATCTACGCTGGCGTCACACCAACCCACCATCTGGGCGCCCGAGCACCAGCCCGAGTGCCGCCATCGGAGAAGATCTTATGCGCACTGCCAGCTCACCTGGCGCCCGGGGCGCCGCCATCCTCTGCTTCTCCCTGCTCGGCCTGCTCCCCATGACGACCGCCGCCGTGGCCCAGTCCGCGCCCGGTGGCGGGGGAGAGGTCGCTGACACCGCCTATTACACCGCCTATCATGCCGTCCCGCGTGACACCGTCACGCCGGCGGTCTATCAGGGGTGGAAGCAGTTCGCGCTCAACTGCGCCCGCTGCCACGGTGACTTCGGGGTCGGGACCTCCTTCGCCCCGGCGCTGGTCGAATCGGTGAAGCCGGCTGGCACGATCCCGACTGCGGAACTCTTCATTCAGACGGTCTGCGTGGGACGGATGGACAAGGGCATGCCCGGCTGGTGCGCCCTCGGCCTTGAAATGGGGGCGATGCAGGAGATTCACGACTACTTGATGGATCGCGCGAACGGGAACGTCGGGCTGGGTCGGCCGGCGGTGCGGGAGTAGCCGTCGGGCGGTGCGCCGCGGCTCACTTGCGGCGCACCGACCCCGACAAGGCACTGATTTCGTCATCGAGCTGCTCGCTCAAGAACCGCTTGAGCGAGGAGACCGCCTGCTTATGTGCCTCAACGGACAAGACCACAGCCACAGCTCACTCCGCAGCCCCTGCCTCGGGCACCAGCAGCCAGAGGATCACGTAGACCAGGATGCCCGGGAAGGCGACCGACAGAATGGAGACGACGACGTAGATCACCCGGAGCAGAGTGACGTCGATCTTGAAATAGGCGGCGAGGCCCGCCACCACTCCGGCGATCATCCGATTGTCGCGGGATCGGCGCAGCGGTCGTGAGAGATCTGCCATGGCGCCTTCACTTGTAAGAGAATTGAATAGCGGCCGCGGCCTTCGGATCCACTGATTGGCGGGTAGCGGCCTCCCGTCACCACTGAACCCAATGCGATGCGTCGAAGATGCGCAAGGTCGTCCGCGCTATCGGATCAGCGGACGGACCCTTCGGCCGCGCTCAATGCCGAGACGTAGTTGATCGGGGCATGGTCCGCGGCGTCGCGGGTCCACATGGTGCCGCGGCGCCACGACCACCGCCGCAGATACCATCGTCGGGCGCGGCGCTGGTCATGCACGACGAGAGAGTCCGCCGGCGCAGCATGCAGCTGACCCCGGCGATCCAGGTAGCTCGCGGGACCGAGGTGGCGATACATCAGCGCCTCCGGCGGCAGCCGGGCCACGATGTCGCAGCAATTGAGGTAGCGATGGTGCTCGACCGCACCGTTGGCCTCGACGAATGCGGCGTCCCCGACCCGGGGAGAGCCATAGCTGTAGAGTGCCTGGGGCGATCGGTGTGAGGCGGCCAGCGTGGCGAGTGCGCCGCCGAGGCTGTGACCCGTATACAGCAGCCGTCCAGTGACGGAGGTGAGCGCTGCGGCAATCGGCTCCCAGACCATGCCGAGCGCCGCGGCGAATCCCTGGTGGACCCGGCCACCGCCAGGCCAGGGGACGAGGGTGGCGTCGAGGTCTGTGGCCCAGTCCTCGGGGTCGATCTCCGTGCCGCGAAAGGCGAGAACCCAGAGCGGACCGGTCGGGTCCTGGGCGAGGAAGCCCTGGGTGCTCGCCGCGCTGAAGAAGGTGCAGCCGACAAATCCGATGCGCCGCAGCGTCGTCTCGACTTCCGTCTTGACGCCGGGATCGTGCTCGAACTCGGCATAGGCGAGCCGCGAGAGTTCGGCACACAACGGCGCCTCGGCGGCGGGCCGGCCCGTCGGAAAGAAGGTGGCATCCCGCGCCGGGGTCAGGAGCGCCTTGCGCGAGGGGTCGTAGTGATACCCCAGCCCGGCGTCCGGCGCCCTCAGGACACCAGCCACGCCGCGAATCGTTGCCAGCCCGTGGTCCCCGCCAGCCCGATGCGCAGCGGCACCGAGCCGATGACGGCGAGCAGACTCCACCCGAAGGCGGGGTGCAGCCGGCGGTTGCGCCAGGTGTCATAGGCCACGCACGCCGTCGCCCCCAGCAGCGTGAGGCCGAAGATCACGGGGAGGCCGCCGTCGTGGATCGGCGCCAGCGGCAGCCGGGCGATCGCTGGAGCGAGGATGGCGACACTCCCCATCAGCATCAGCCGCCGGTGAATGTCGCTCCGCCGCCGATACAGCAGCGCAGCCCCGGTCAGCGAGCCGAAGACGACCAGGTCCATCAGCGGGACAACCAGGAAGACCAGCGGGGGCGGACCGGGGGTGAACCCGCGCCGTGCGGCGTGAATGGCGGTCGCGAAGCCCACCAGGAGTAGCAGAAGCGCCCAGCCCGCCGCGGCGATGCCCAGGCGGCGATGGATCGCAACCCGATCCGTTGCGACCAGCCGGGCCTGGACGAAAAGCAGCAGAAACCAGCCGGTCATCACCAGACCGTGGAGATGTACCAGGGGCGGGAGTGCTTCAGTCGCAAACAGCGCCTTGAGATAGTACGTCCGTGCAAAGCCGGCGAAGACCAGCAGCAGGACCGCACCCGCCACGAAGGAGTAGAACCTGTGACGGGCAGGGGCGGGGAAAGCCTCGACTGCTGATGCCACGCGCACCTCCAGAGAGTATCGTATCCGCCGCGCTGTCGGCGCCTTTGCTGCCCCGCCCTTACGGCAGCGCGGCCACGACCTTCCGGTACTCGCCCTCGGTGAACGCCCGGAACGTCTCCGAGCGGAGATTTCCGGCCGACCCCAGCGCGAGCGCCATCTTCGCGACCGCCTCGTCGTTGGGCAGTTCGGCGATGGCAACCATGTCGTAGCTGCCCATCGTCAGATAGAACGACTTGAGCTCGCCGCCGGCCTTCTTGTAGGCCTCCTTCGCCGCATCCAGACGGGCGGGGCCGTTCTTCACCGATGCGATGCCTTGCTGGGTGTAACGCATGAGGGAGATGTACGTGGGCATGGGGATCTCCAGAGAAGGTAGGGAATCACTGACCCAACGGCGGTCGGCTGGAGACAAGGTGCGGGCGATGCTTCGGTCCCGCTAGGGGCTCGGAGAAAGGTCGGGCTTCGAGCGCTACCCGGACGACGCGGCACGAACGATCACAGCAGAAGCCCGGCTATGAAGTGCCAATCGTGCCCGAACCAGGCAGTGGGGTACCACTCCCCAGCGGGCTGATCCCGGCGAAGCACGACGTGGTACAGCGTATCGTCCACGGTTAACACTGCCACGGACTCGGGTGGGGCAATCGTGAGCGCTGTCTGTCGGTAGTGGTCGAGCAGCGCCGCGATTGCCTGGCGGCAGACGATGGGGTCGCTTGCCGCCGCGACCCGATGCGGGGCCAGCGAATCGTGCTCAGTGAAGTGACCGAGAAACCCAGGCAAGGCGACCTCGACGGGCGCTACATATTGTGCCCCAAATGCCGAATCGCACGGGCCAGAGAGAGGAGCTGAGAGCGGTGGTCGGGGGCCGAGTCCACTCTTTGGAAGCGTCGACGCCCATAGGCTGAGCAGTGCGACGAGTGGCAGGCGATACAGTGTCATTTTCGGGCGAGCCAATCTGGCCCTCGTGAGGGGCCCGACGCTGGTTAGACGGCTTCCGGCGCGGGATCTGCCGAGCCGAGCAGCTCCGCGGCGGTGCGTACCGTCGCGAACTCGCCGTGAAGACTTGCCAGCGCGGCGTCGTGCAGGTCGCCGGCGGTCCACACCCGTCCGTCCGGGCCGGTACGCGCGAAGGTCGCCGTGGCGTCGGCGAGGACGATGGTCTCGAAACCGAGGTTGGCCGCCATCCGCACGGTCGTCGACACGCAGTGATCGGTGGTGAGGCCGCCCACGACCAGCCGGCGGATCCCGGCATCGCGCAGCCGTGCCTCCAGGTCCGTACCGATGAAGGCGCCGTTGACCCGCTTCTGGACCACCGGCTCACCCGGCAGGGGACGCACCACGGGCTTCAACTCGACCCCCGGCTGGCCGGGGCGAAGCGGAGAGGTCGGGCTCTGCGACAGATGCTGCACGTGCACGATGGGCCAGCCGCGGCGGCGCCACAGTTTGAGGAGCCGGCCAAGGAGCGCCTCCGCGTCGGGGTTGTTCCGGGGTCCCCAGCACGGATCGTCGAGCCCAACCTGGACGTCGATCAGCAGCAGCGCAGTGGTGTGATCCATGGGCTCGCGGGAGAGGAACCTGTTCGTGGCCTATTCGCCGGCGGCGCGTTGCAGCGTGAAGCTCCCCTCCGGCGGGTGGCTCGAGAACTCCTGCACCCAGTGCCCAGTGATCTGCCCGCCGGACAGGTGTCCCGCCAGCCCGAGGTTGCCGCAGTTGGCGCAGCGCCCCTGCAGCCGAAGGTAGACGATGACCGAGCTGTCGGCGTCGATGAACGCCGACGTCCCCGAATCCGCTGGCGCCACGGTCAGCCACACGGTATCCCGCAGGTGGAAGTGGCCCTCGAGGGTGCCGCCCTTGAGCGCGGCGGGGACCGTCGGGTCTTCAGGCGTCGATGGCGCAAGGGTCACTCGGCCGAGCAGGTCCGGCTGGCCCTCGCGGTGCACCACCAGTTCCCACGATCCAGCCAATAGCGCGACATCGCCCGGCTGCGGGTTGCCGGCGGAGCTTGGGGAACAGGAAGCCAGGATGACGAGCAGGAGGGCAGGGCCGCGAAGTGTCATGGCATTCTGGACGGCAGGTGGAGTTCTCTACCGGCGATCATGAACCTGCCGAATCCGCGATGATGAAGGGTACGAGGCCGCTTGACCGAAGGGTCATGCCACGCCCGAACGACCTGCAGCACGAACAGATTGTACCGGGTGACCAGGCGGGTGTCGACCACTCGGCACTCCAGACTCGCGAAGCATTCACGAATCAGCGGCGGCGCCACCCGCGAGGCCTTGTCCATCGTCAGGCCGAATACCTCGAACTTGTCGAGCGCCCGGCCGGTGGTATTGCCGCACCCGACCACCGCCGCGGCGAGCGTGGCGGTGGGGATGTTGATCACGCACTCCTTGCTGCCTCTCAGCGCCTGGAAACTGTAGTTGCGGTTGCTGACGACGCAGCCGAGCAGCGGGGGCTCGAAGTCGATCATCATGTGCCAGGACATGGCCATGACGTTGGCCTTGCCCTTCCGCGCGGTCGTGAGCAGCACGACCGGCCCCGGCTCGAGCAGGCGGTACACCTGAGCCAGCGGCAGGACTCTCTTCCGCGTCGGATCCCCCTTCTGCGGCAGCAGTTCAGTGAGCGGCCAGCCGGCCGCGCATCACCTGCGGCCCGCGGTCTGTCTCGGAGAACCTACCCGTCACCTGGTGGCCGTGCCAGCCTGAAGTGACTCTCGGGGTGGAACCCTGTTGGTGCATGCGCTCGTCGGCTGGCCGTGCGCCGGCGGACGCGCGGCTGCCACCGGGATGGGCAGGACTAGGCAGCGGATTGCGCGTATCGCGCGAAGCCCGATTCAATCGCCGTGATGTTGCCCTGCCCAAAGCGCCAGGTCCACCAGCCGAAGATGACGGCCGGAATCCCCGCGATGGCGAGAACCACGGTAATCGTGAAAAAGATGCCAACCACAATACTGATGACCCCCAGCAGTTTGAGGTGCTTGGGCTGGGCGAGCAGCTTCTCCTTCTGAGCGTGGAGAACATCTGGATCCCGCGACCCGGTGCTCTTGAGCATGCCGACCACGCTCTGCTCGTCCAGCCTGGTGAACGGATTGCCGGCACCCTCGGGCATCAGCCCCATATGACGTGCCCTCCATGACTCGAGGTGGTCACTCCACTCGGCCCTCGTCGAATGGGCCCTGCCAACCATTGCGTGGAGTCGGGGGGAAAACCGTCATGGTGCTGCAAGGCGGATCGCCAGCGGCCGGGCAGCTTCGGCCGGCCGGTGGCTGAAGCTGGCGAGGCTAGACGTTGCGGCGAGCCGCCGCGTCCACCTGGGCGACGCGGCGGGCGGCTTCCCGCCAATCGACGATGGGGGCAACGTCCTGGTCGGTCAGGCCCAGGGAGGCGCGGGCGCGCTCCACGACGATCGCGCCATCAGGCAGGGCCAGGCCGAATGCCAGCTCCGCCCGCCGGCACAGCCGCTCCTCGCGGGCTCGATGCTCTGGCCCCAGCGTCCCGCACCAGTGCGCGACCCGCGCGTGGGTAGACTCGTGAACGATCGAAGCGGCGATCTCGGCGAGGCTGTGCTGGGGATTCACGGTGAAGGTGAGCTCCACCAGACACTCCCGGGACGCCGGAAGAAAGGCGCCGCGGCAGGCAAAGCGCTCCACGATGAAGCCGGCCAGGTCGGTGTGGAGCCGCCGGAAGCATCGGGGGGCGTAGCTGGCGATCAGATCCAGTGCCGCGGTGAGCCGCTGGACCACCTGCTCGGTCTGGATGTCGGGCCGCGTGTTCACGATCCGCACCGGCAGGCCGTGTATCTCGTAATGTTCGGTCAATGGCATTTCCCCACTCCACTCAGGCCGCGCGGTCGGCCGGCTTCCGCCCCTCAGGAACGCTTCAGCAGCCGGACGAGATAGAGCAGTACCAGCGCCCCGACCAGCGCCACGATGATGCTTCCGATCAGTCCCCAGGCCGCGATGCCGAGGAGCCCGAAGAGCCACCCGCCAACCACGGCCCCGAGGATCCCCACGATCAGATCTCCGACGAGTCCGTAGCCAGCCCCCTTCATGATCTTGCCGGCCAGCCAGCCGGCGATGAGGCCGACGACCAGGATCCAGATGATGCCGCGTCCGCTCATACCGATTCCTCCTTGTTCGGGGGCCGACGAGGAGCTGACTTTGCGAGAGGCTCATCCGCAGCGAACTCCGGATGACTCCGCCTGTCCTGGCCGGCGGGCGACCGCGCCTCGCCTGCTGGGCGCGGCCCGTCGAAGAACCTATCCGTCGGTTCCGGGACGCGCCAGCCACGAGCCCCTGCCTGGCCCCACCTTCGGCTGCCGCCGCCGCCGGTTAGGCGGCGCAGGTTTCTGTATGGCAGATGCCTACGACGTCATCAGCGTCCCGAACACCCGGCGCAGGCAATCGGGACAGGTCCCCGAGGAAAACGATGTGTGCGCCTGGCGGGCGATGTAGACATCGAGCGCCTCCCAGCGATTGCCCTCCGTGCGGATGCGCTTGCAGACCCGGCAGAGCGGCAGCATGCCTTCGAGGGCCGCGACCCGCCGAAGGGTCGCGGCGACCGTCGCGGTCAGGCCGGCGAGGGCGAGGAGCACTCCGGCGTAGGTCGTGGCGTTGAGCACGGTAAACCGCAGTGGCGGGGGGCCCTGCCACAGCTCCTGTTCGACGATCGCGCGAAGGATCGGCAGGACGATGGCGATGCCGATCGCCAACCGGGGGAACCCCAGCCAGGCTGCCACCATCACGGGAAAGACATAGAGGATGGGGAACTGGACCAGCGGGCCTGTGGCCCAGTCCGCGGCGGCGACCAGGCTCGCGAAGGCGAAAACCGACGGAAGCAGGAGAGGCGACCGGAGTCGAAGTAATCTCAGGGGGATGGGCATAGACCGGCTCGATAGGGGGTGGCGCCGTCCGACGGCTGCTGCGGGTCGTGGAGGGCGCCAGCGGACCAGGGAAGACCAGGCCGTTCGGCAGTCAGCCGGCGGAGTCCAGTGCGCGCAACTTCTCCTGCAGTGTGGTCAGTTCGCGCAGGATCGACGCCGAAATGGCCAGGCCCCCGGAATAACTCTGCAGGGGATCCGCCTTCTTCTCGTCGAGTCGTGCCTGCAGTTCGCGGATACGGGCGAGGATCTGATCGCGTGTCATCGCAGTCTGGGTCGAGGGAAGGGGGTGGCGGTACCGGGACGCCTCGATCCCCCCTCGGCGGCCGGCGCCTCCGGATAAGCTGCCGCGCCGCGCCCGGGTCGGCAAGCCCGCGCCTGTAGCCGGCTGGCGACAACCAGCGGGGCAGTTGCTGCGAGCGGCCTCGCCGACGGAAATCAGAGGGTTCCGGGCGTCGATTGCACACCGCAGGCGATGGAATCGGGCGCCCGCACACATAACCCGAGGGGAAGTCCTCGGCCATTACGAGCGACACTCGGCGGGCCGGCATTCCTTCCGCCAGCGTAAGTCATGGCGCGAGAGCGCGCCGGCTGGTGCCTGCGCTGGTTAGCGCTGAAGGGCGAATTCATATACTAAGTGCAATGGGAAAGGTGACCTGGCGGATACTGGTAGACTTCAAGTCTCTTCCAGGAGAACGAAGCCTACCATGACGTATCACCAGATCACCCTGGCCGAAAGGTATCAGGTGGCCAGCCTCCGCGCCGTCGGGGCCTGCCCGGCCGCGATCGCCCGCGAGCTCGGCCGCCACCCCAGCACCATCCTGCGGGAGGTCCGGCGCAACCGGAATTGTGAGGACCGGTACCGGGCCCATCCCGCGCACTGCCAGGCGCTCGTGCGCCGCAGTCACTCGCGCCGCAATCAGCGCCTCACTCGCGCCACGTGGCAGGTCGTGGTGGCCCACCTGCGTGCCCGCTGGAGTCCGGAGCAGATCGCCGGCTGGGGCCGTCGGATGGGCACGCTCGACATCAGCCACGAGACGATCTACCGCTACCTCGCCCGCGACCGCCGGGCCGGTGGCACCTTGTATCGCTGTCTCCGCCAGGCCCGGAAACTCCGCCGCCGCCGGATGGGGAGCGCGCGCCGGGGGAGTGGCCAGCTCGGGCCCTCGATCACCACGCGGCCGGCGAGCGTGGCGGGCCGACGGCGCATCGGCCACTGGGAGGTGGATACGGTGCTGGGCCGCGGGAGTCAGGAGTGCATCCTGAGCCTGGTGGAACGGAAGACTGGCTACGTCCTGATCGGGAAGTTGGCCGTGCACACGGCGCACGCCTTTGCCGCGCGGGCGATCCCCCTGATTCGCGCCCAGGTCCGCCCGGTCCGCACGATCACCGCCGACAACGGCCCAGAGATCAGCGGGTACCGGGCCATCCAGCGGGCGACCGGCGCCCAGTTCTATTTCGCGGCGCCGTATCACGCCTGGGAGCGGGGGACCAACGAAAACACCAACGGCCTCATCCGGCAGTACCTGCCCAAAGGCCAGAGCATGGCGGGCCTCACCCAACGCGACTGCGCCCACATCGCGCGGCACCTCAATCAACGACCCCGCAAACGGCTCGGCTACCGGACCCCAGAGGAATGCTATGACGCATGACCCCAATCATTGCGCTTCAAACTTGATATCAGGAAGCGGTTAGCGCAGGACGGCAGGGTAGCTGCTTGGGACAGAGCGCACTGCGGCGCGGAACATGTCCAGAAACTCCAGCGTGGTCCCGGGTGGGGCATTGGTCGCCATCCGGACGTCGAGAGCCGGGACCTGGCACTGCAGGTGTGGTGTCCATTCCAGACCCGGGTCGGGAGTGCCGCTCGAGCGCTGGCACTCGATCACATAGCTTCCGACCGTGTCACTCCAGCACCGGCCTTCGGACAGCTCGCAGTTGGCTGCAGCATCAGTGAACCGCTGCCGCGCAACCGAGTCCATCTCCAGGAAGGCCATCCGGCTCGGCCAACGGTCGTGCCCCTCCGACATCGGATGCCGCTCGAGCACTTCGAGCAGGGATGAGTTTGTGGTGAGGACGTACCCCGCCGGCACGGTGACTCTCAGGGCGTGCCATTCCACGGACCGGACCGCCGCCCGGCGCGCCTCGGTCTCGCGGCGAATCCGGGCGCGATAGGCGGAGGCGCCGGGGTAAGGCTCCCACGGATGCCACCACAGGAGGAGGCCGACGAGCAGGACGGCCGTGGCCCCAAGCAGCAGCCCCGCCTCCCGCAGGAAGACGGCAAAGTCAGACCGGCGGCGCCCTTGCTGGTGCATGAGCTAGTCGGGTGGCAGCTTCGCAGGATCCGGGCTGGGCGCAGCAGCCTGTTGCTGCCGGCCATCACCCAACCGGGACTCCCGCAGATGGTGCAGCGCCGCCTCTCGAGGCAAGATGGGTCCGACGCGGACGCTTGCATCGGGGAACTCGGCGAACATGGCGGAGATGAACCCCCGCAATTCCTGCAGGAGTTCTCGTCCCGCCGCCACCTCCTCGCCGGGCATCGCCGCCAGGATCTTGTGATCGGCCTCCCCACCCTCGTCCTGCAGCAGTAGCCCGAAGGGTTCACACTCCACAATTGTGCCTGGCTTCAGCCTGGCGGAGGTGATGACGTAGCAGTCAATACAGTCTCCATCCGCGGCGATCGTGCCGATGACAAAGCCATACGGATAGGGATAGGGGAGCGAGACCTGCTGCGTCTCTCTGTACGCCAGCGTTCGTTCGTCATAGACATGCTTCTCGCAGGCTCCCGCCGCGACCTGGATCAGCACCCGTAGCATGCACGTCTCCACTCAGGCGCAGCTAGGCCGGCGGCCTTTGCACGGTCAGGCCG
Organism: uncultured Gemmatimonadales bacterium; assembly: GCA_963825065.1. Lineage (GTDB taxonomy): Bacteria > Gemmatimonadota > Gemmatimonadetes > Gemmatimonadales > GWC2-71-9 > JADJOM01. The sequence continues at coordinate 239,914 of CAWGRU010000008.1, read as the reverse complement.
AGGGCGGTGAGAGCCTGGAACAGCTCGCGAACGAATACCAGCATCGCGGCGACGAGACTGAGCATGCTCGCCACGAAGAGCAGCACCGCAGCCATCGCGACGTTCCAGTTCAGGAGGAGACCCACGAAGAGCACCGTGATGAGGATCCCGATCATGGCCACCGAGGAAGCGCTGAGGGCGACCGCCAGGCGGATGAAGCGAGCCCGACGGCTCAGAATCGCCAGCTGCGCGTCCAGGCCTTCTCTCGTCTCGGGATCCGCCAGGCGGCGCTCCGCCGCGAGCAGCCGGGTGCGGTCAACGATCCGCCCGAGCCGGGCCGTGAGGGTGAGCAGGAGCAGGCCGACGCCGGATATCAGCACCACCGGCGCAATGGCGGCCTGAATCGTCCGGAGAATGTCGGAGGGATCGAGGATTGGCATCTGTCAGAACGAGTGTGTATCACCTTCGCGGCGCGGCCGGCCTCAGAGAAGCTACCGGGCATCGCGCGGCCGTGCCAGCCCGAGTCAACCGCGCTGCTCGGTGCAGGGAGAAGCGAGCCGCGGCTCGAACCGGCAGCGCCCTGTCAGGCTCTTGCGGTGGTTAGCCTGGGCCCCCAGCGCCTGGCTTCGGCCCGGTCGATCGACCCGCGCGCCCGGTCGCCCAGAGCAGGAGCGTCAGGGCGAGGGCGACCAGGTTCAGGCTGACCCAGCGCCCCAGGTCCGGCTGAGGGGTCGGGTCGCTGACGCCCACGGCGAAGCCGAATCCCGTCTCAGGTGGGGTGCCCAGGAGCGCGACCTTCCAGTAGATGCCGATCACGACCCGGAATAGTCGCTGGCCCGTGGCCACTTCGAGAATCTGGGGCAGCTGTACTGCAACCCCCCACGGCCACGCTGCCCAACCCCGGTGCCACAGACCCCAGCCGGCGAGACAGGGGAGGAAAAAGGCGGCGGCACTGAGGCAGACGTCGAGGATGGTGAGGTCGCGAAAGGAAGTGACCAGAGCAATCGCAAGACCACCGAGACCCGCCGCTCCGGTCGCGAGGAGATAGATCCCCAGGAAACGGTGAAGTCGAGGGCGCGGTAGAATCATCGGAAGGGGGGCGGCGGACTGCCGAATGGTGTCAGGCCTACGGCACCGCGTCACCTGGCGGGCGACGGGCTGCTTCCAGAGCGCCATCGTGGCAGAGACCGCGGAGTCGAGCGTCCTCGTACGCCACACGAGCTTCCGGTGATTGCTCCAGGACCGAGCCCGGCCCGGACGAGGCCGGCGTGTCGCACAGCAGGCAGTTGAGGGTGGTCCCCGAGTACTCAGCGCGAGTGGCCTCTGCCAGGTCCCGGAGAGGTGTTCGCAGCGGAGGGTCGTGGCTTAGGTGCTGGTTGTGACCGCACTCCAGCTCTGCGACCCAATGCCGTTCCTGGTCCTGATGGAATCCCTTGAGGTGGCGCTGCATTCGATGATCCGGTGGACGCGCCCGGTGTCAGCCCTGAATCACCAGGGCGGATACGATACCGCCGGTGACCAGCAGGTTCGTGAGGTACCAGACCGTCAGAGTAACTGGGCGAATCCGGTGATTCTCGTAGTACTGCGATGGCATGTAATTCAGGTCGTTCAAGAGTCGGGCTGTGGAACGCGAGAGCGCAAACGCCCGCAGCGCGATGACGAGATAGAGGCCGTGGGCGACCACGACGAGGCCAACCGCCGCATACCGTGCCGTGGCGTGCGCCTGCAGGTAGCCCGAGGCAGTCGCGGAAGCGAGGAGCCACCCCGTAGCCACCAGGAAGATCCCGTTCACGCGCAACGCGCCGTCGACGAGGCCCTGATAGTAGTACTTCAACATGCCATAGAGGAGGTCGAAGATCTCTCGGTCCGAGGCCGGCATGGGACCTCCTTGCGCGACTGGCGTGCTCCGACGGCTGACGTGCATGCGGTACGGGCAGAGCGGGGCGTGTGCCAGGGAACCTGCCCCGCGCCGGCTGGCGGTGCCAACCTGTGCCAGCCGGTTGGTTGCCCCAGCGACTACCGGTCTGCTGACCCGTCGGTGAGCGCCGGACGGTGGCGACGGATGGGCGGTATCGCTTGAGGTCGCACGCGGACGATCGCGTCCTGGCCGGTGCCGGCTAGGTGCGGCTGGCGAGGGCGGCGATGATGGCAAGCGCGATGACGATGATGAGCATCACTGCGACCATGCGCTGCCGAGTTCGCCTGAGCGCCTGCCAGCTGGGCTCGTCGAGGTAGAGGGTGCCGGGTGCGCCTTCGCGGATGACTGCGCGGTCCCGAAGTCGGCGCAGCGCAGTCCCCTCCTCGATCCCGAGCGCGCCGGGACTCTGGGCCGTGGCGGGGGAGAGCGCTCGCGCTCGCTGAAAGTGCGCCACGAGGTCCTTCTCCTTGCGGATGATGATTGCGGCGACCGCTCCACCCATCTGGGGGCCTCGGATCGGATGATGGTGTTCGGGCTGCGTGCCACACATCACCTGTGGTGCGCGGCGAGCTGTTCCGAACCTATCCGCCGATGTCGGGTCGTGCCAGCCTGCGCCAGGCGACTCGCCGTGCCCTGGCCGGTGCCTGCACCGATGAGGCGACACATGCACACCGAGGTACCGTACCGTGTGATGTTCAGAACCGGCTCATGAGCACGTCGTAGAAGGTGTAGAAGGCGAACACCCGTGCCAGGCGCGCCTGACCCTCGTCGACGGGTGCCGGTTCTAGCCGCGGCGCTTGAAGAACTGGATCTCCTGCTCGTGCTTCACCGCTGCCGCCCGGGTCTTGAAGGTTCCGAGGTTGCGGCGCTTCCCTGTTCGAGGGTTCTTCTTCAGAGAGTAGAGTCGGTACTCACCCGAAGGCAGCTTGCGGATCATGAGGTCCCCTGCAGTTGTGTCAGTCGAGTCGCCACTCGATGAACTTGTGGGTCAGATAGGCCATGGGCCACAGTCCGATGAGGAAGCCGGTCAGCGTGATGCCCCACAGCACCGCCAGCAGCGGCTCCATGGCAACTTCGAACGGCGCAGGACTGCTTCCCCCACGCACGATCAATTCGCGGAGCGAGATGGGGAGCGCGAAGAGCACCGCCCCCAGATAGAGGCTCGCGAGGGCCCAGAGCGCGCGCCGGAGTCCGGAGGTCGTCGCGAATGCCGGGTGGGTCGCTCGGGCGGTAACGACCCCGATCAGCGGAGAAGCGAGCACCCCGGGCCAGATCGCCGGACCGAAGGACGGCGCCCCGAGCAGGTAGGCGACCCCTCCCCAGAACCCACCGGCGCAGAGCCCGAGCATGGTGAGGCGCGCTACGTCGGACATGGCCCGGCGAAGAGTGTGACGGCTGCCAGCGTCTCGCCTGGGGCGGGGCTGATCGAGCCGGGTGGGTCAGAGACCAGGTACACCACTGGTGGCCTCCGCGAGCGGTCCGATCACCCGACGGCGGGGCGGGATCTCGCGCCCGCTGCACCACCGAGCATCCCGGCCAACACCCGCCCGGCGTTGGAGGCCGCGAACAGCCATTCGAATGCGGCTCCGGAAAGCACGATCAAGGTGAGGTCGATTGCCGCAGTGAGGGCGCCGAGCGCCAATCCGTGCTGGAGCCCGAGCGAATGGTCCGGGCGCGCAACCCACCACCCGACGACGAAGCACGTGACCGCCCCGGCCACCGGCCCGACCCAGCGCCCAAGCCGGGCGGCGTAGTCCTCAGCCAGGGCCTGCTCGGAAGGGCCGAACCCGGCAACGAGGGCGACGAGCACCAGGATCGGCACCAGCTCGGCGACGATCGCGCCGGTGAAAAGGCGCTTCCAGCGTAGTCTCATGGGCGGGACGCTCACGATAGCGGATGTACCACCCCGCTCCTAGTGGGGTGTGATCGGGCGCCCCGGCTCGGCGCGCGACGGCGGAAGTTGGTCCACGCGGTCACCGAGACGACGGGCGAGCTGAGCCTGAGTGTCGGCAAGGTGATCCGTCTGGGCGGCGATCTGCTGCAGCAGTACACGAAGCTCTTCGTAGCGGTCGCCGTCCGTCGTCTGGGCGAGCAGGGTCATCTCGAGATGCCGAATGCGCTTCTCGGCCCGCAGCCATACGACCAGAGGTACCGCAGCAGCCCCGAGGGCGGTAAGCACGATGATGAGCACGGTATCTGGTGTCATGGGCCCGTCCTTGCAGGAATGAAGAGTTCCAGGATGTCAACCTGGTGCGCCACTGTCGAGGCGCCTGGCCGTGCCAGCCTGACACAGCAGGTCACTGCGCTCCGCGCCAGCGGATGTGTACCGTCTTTGTACTCGTGGCGTGAACCACGCCATCCCTGTCCACCAGTTGCACTTCGAACTCCCGCTCGACCTTCCCTCGGGCCATTGCCGCCTCGCGGATTTCCCGGATCTGCTCGGGTTCGAGCTTGAAGGTGGCCGTGAGGGTGGTTCGGCCCGGCCGAAGAAAGCGGATCGTGGCCGCCTTGTCCCAGACGACGAACTCCGGCCCGAGGATCTTGATGAGCATGAGCATGTAGATCGGATCGATGCCCCCATACAGGCTGCCCCCGAAGATGGTGCCGACGTAGTTGCGCGTGCGGCGGGACAAGGGGACCCTGATCCGGACTTCGGACCAGTCTGCGGCGATGTGGAGCACGCGAGCGCCGGTGCCCCGGTAGGCGGGGAACCAGTTGAACAGCCAGCGTGCGCGGCGAGTGGCCCAGGACTCTGGCATGAGGGTGCGGAAGATCGGCGCTCTGGGAGCCGACGCCCGCGCCCCGTAGAGTGCAAGCGCGTGTCAGCCCCCTAGAGCTTCCCAGTGACCATCACCGTGATTGCACGCAACTTCGCCTGGTGCGTGGCGGGCGCGTTGGGCATGCCTCCCAGCGTAACTCCGAGGGCCGTGGCTGAGCGGGCTCGTAGTGCACCAGCCGATGCCGGCCGCCATATGCTCCCGCATAACCTGCAGGGCCCGACGGGAGAATGCCAGCCCTCTACCAGGCCGGCGGCCGAGCCCTGCCGGCTTCGCGCGGCGGTTGGGTGGCGCCCGGGCCATGAGGCCGCCAGGGATCTCTAACCAACCGAAGCGCCTCCCCCCTTCGTCCAGGCCAGCCCGCCCTTGACCTGATCGGCTTTGCGGGGATCGAGGTTCCGAACGGCCGCCTTGAGTTTCCGATCGGCTGACTTGGGGGGCTTGGTGCCCTTGCCGTGCTGGCCCTTCTTCATGGTGTCCTCGGCAGTTGGAAGTGATCGTCGGAGCAGGGATCTGGTCGCTGCCCTCAGTGGGGCGGTCGTCCGAGATAGTGACGCGGGAAGGAGCCCGAGATTCCCACCGCGTGGGGCGAGGAGCCGCCAACCGCCGCCCATGGGCAAGACTTCGCCTGGAGGGTTACCGCTTCGGTCTCACAGTCTCAGGTCCGGGCAATCAGCGACCGGGGACACGGCACGGCCATGCCAAGAGCCAGTGCGGGTGACAAGGCTGCTCGACCGGAGCTGCAACGCGTCAGCGAGTACCCGGGAACAGGTGGTGCCGACTACGACCGCGGGGTCTGGTGGTCGGTCAGTACCGGCAGGAATGGCACCCAGGGGCCCACGGCGCTCCGGTACTGCTTCGCCATCACTCGAGCAATCTGAGCGAGATGCCCGAGGTCGTGGACCACCCAGGCGGCGAGAAGCTCGCGGAGGGTGACCCGCCCGAGTGTCGGATGCATCCCGGGCAATTCAAGCGAGGCAGGAGTCAGCTGCCAGGAGCGGAGTAGCTCCAGATTGGCCGCGCGGAGCAGCGCGAACTCGGCCAGCAGGGCGCCGAGTGTCCGGCCGACGTTGCGGGTGCGATGCCGGGATCGGTCGTAGGGCTCGAAGCCGAGGTTCGCGCCTTGCGCCAGGATGATCCGGGCACGAGGGATCCAGTCGGTCTCCTCGCCATCGATCAGATGGCCGACGACGTCGAACGGACTGAAGGTGTCTGGCCCTTCCACCGCTCGGCTCCAGGAATCCGGTAGACCGTCAAGCAGGGCGGATAGCGCTCCGGGGGTTCTCGCGAGGGCCAGGGTGGATAGCTCGAGATCGAAGTCCATGTCCGAAACTCCTCTGGATCAGCCCGGCGCCGCCAGCGCCGCCCCGCGCGCCGCAAAGGCCTCTCGCAGCACCGACCGGTGGCAGCGGGACTCGAGCTCGCAGTAGCAACCGACCGACAGATTCGTGCCGTGGGACAGCCCGGCCAGCAGATCGAGTATTCGACTGGCTGGGGGCTTGCCCAGCTCTCGAAGGTACCGCCGTCGAAAGGCCTGCCACTCCCGTTCGGTCGTCGCGGCACGTGCGGCGCGCACCAGCGCCTCACTGGGTGCCAGATCCGGAAGCCACACATCGTAGTAGTTCGCGCGTGCGAAGTCGCGCTTGGGGACCCCGCGCGGCGGTCGACGAACCGTGCCAACCCGCAGCCCTTCACCGGGCGTGCGCGGCGTGCCGAGTCGGACGATGCGGATGCTCATGCTGTCACTCCGGGTACTGCGGGTTTCGCTGTGCGATCGAAGGCCCGTGCGTCGACTTAGCCAGCCAGATCAGGGGTGCCGGGACTCTAGCAGTCTGCGCAACCCGACGACCGCCCCTGAACCCCCTCCAGCCCCTCACGGGTGATGAGGGGCACCATAGCGAGTGCGGCCACCGGATCGGCCCACCACCAGCCCAGCCACGCATTGAGCCCGAGCCCGACCAGCAGGATGGCCGAGAGGTAGGCACAAAGTTGCGTCTGGGTCGCTTCCGCCGCCAAGGCCCCGCTACGCAGTTGGAGCGCCAGCCGGCGTTTGCTGGAGGCCAGCCACGGCATGACCAGGAGTGAAAGTGCGGCGAGGGCGATGCCGACCGGGCTGCTCGCGGGCGCTTCCCGCGATCGGAGCGCCTCGAACGCCTCGTAGGCGACGTACCCCGCCAGGGCAAGGAACGAGATGCCGATGAGCCTCAGACTACGGCGCTCCACCCGTGCGCGGCGCTCCGGTTCCGAGTCCACGGCGAGCCGCCACAACGCCGCGAGGCTGGCTGCGAGCTCGATCAGGCTGTCGATGCCGAAACCGACGAGGGCGATGCTGCCGGCGATCAGGCCTGCACCGACGGCAATGAGCGCCTCGAGGCTGTTGTAGCAGAGAGTCGCGAAGGTGAGCCGGCGGCTGCGGCTGACGAGGACGCTGCGATCGGGAACCTGCATGGGGCACCGCAATTCTGGCTGGCGGACCACCGTGCAACGCCTGCACGGCACTGCCTCTTCCCTAGGCTCCGTGCGATTCCCGGAATGAGGGAGTTCCCATCTGGTCCGCGCTGACGATCACGCTCACCGCCAGCGGCTCGCCATCCCGCGCGGGAATCTGGTCGCGCTGGTCTTCCGGCGCGACCGGTTCGTCGAGCCTGTAGAGATGCAGGGTTCCCGCTGTCCGCATGGGGAGGGCCGCCAGCTTCTGGGTACCCGGGGGTTCCTCGGGTCGCCAGTGACTCGCCTCTGCAGTCGGAGTCGCGATGAGCAGCGAGAAGCGCGCTTGAAACCCGGTCGCCGGCGGAGGCAACCAGGTCAGAGGCTCGGCCGGATACGGGTCAGCGGCCGGGAGCCGGATGGGCGCGTCGGTGTGTGGGATGACCAGGTCCGGGCCTCGAGTCCAGCCGGGCCGGAAGTCCTTTGGGCGCGTCCACCGGCTCACGACTCCGCCAACCGTGATCCGCCACCGTCCGGTGGGGTAGATCGTGAGCCCTACCTCCTGAGTGGTGGCCGGCACAGCCAGGTGGACCTCGTCCTCATGGGTCCACGCGCGCCACAGCCCGGAGCACGGACTGGCGGGAGATCCAAGGGCGAATCGGAACACCTTATTGGCCATCGGGGCGCGGTGGGAGTGAGGCGGCGACAGCGCCAGTCAATGACCCCGCATTACCTGCGGAGCCCGGCGAGTCTCAGACAACCTACCCTGCGCCGCCGGGCGGTGCCAGCCTGCGCCGATCGCCGAGCCGAGTCCCTGCTGGCAAGTGTGCTGGTTAGCCGGCGGGCGAACCGGGCCGCGGACTGCGGGCTGAGCTCGCCGGCCCTACGAGATTGCGGCCTTACGAACTGCTCCCCGGTAGTCGAGGCGGCGGGGGCGGTGGGGGTGGTGTGATGACGGAGTACGATCCAGATGATGGAGCAGGGGCGGACAGCCGTGGCACGCCCTGGGTCAACTCGTACCACCGGAGGGTCAGGATGGCGACCGGGGCCGCGAGGACTGCCGCGAGAGTGAGCCAATGGCCGACGTGCTCCGCGACTCCGAGGAAGCCGGCCAGGGCGAATGACCACATTGCTGCCACTCGAACCCGTGGCCAGTTGCCTATCTCAGGGTGGGATCCCGCCCAGGCCCCGGCCAGAAAGGCCGGAATGGTGGCGAATGCGAAGGTGGCGAGGCTGCCGAGGTCGAAATAGTCCAGCAGCTCCCCCACGCTGAGCGCCAGCAGCCAGATCGCGGCACTGATCGCCCAGAGTCGGGCGAACGACCAGGTCTTGATCGACATGGATCGGGCTCCGTCGCGTGAGGTGCTACCTACGACGCGGGCCGGCGAGGGTTTGTTTCGAGACGGAACGCGAAGATCGAACTCGCTATGGAATGTCGCCGAGAATCATGCGGTTCGTCGGCGAGGGACCCTGAAGGGTCAGGATGAACTGGCTGCCGGTCCAGCGCATATCCCACTGGCCAGTGCCTGCCAGCGTGGTGAGGGAGATCGTCGTGCCGCTGATCGTGTAAGTGCCGGCGACGTTGAGCGAGTCGGTGGACTCTCCGGGATAGGTCACAGTGCCAACCACCTCGAAGCTGTGGTCGGGGCGGAACGTCACCGTGCCGGTAGTCGTGCCGATGACACCATGATCGCTGAAGCTGACCAGCGCCCAGGTGTCGACGATGCTCGGCGTGGGGGCGTTACTGTCTGAGCAGGCGAGGAGCAGGCTGGCGGCGAGGGCCGGGCCGAGCAGATACCGAGCGGGATTCATCATGCGACGCACCGCGAAACAGAGGCCGAACGGTTGAAGCCAATGAAAGCGGAGAAGGAATAGCCGCGGCGTACTGAAGGTGGGCTGAAAGGCGGATGAGGCTTAGCTGCTCGGCGGTCGATCGACCGCGTAACTCCTGCAGGGCGCAGCAGGTCTAAGGAAGCTCGTTACGCCTGCCTGCTGCCCCACGGCAGAATCACCGCTGGAACGTGGCGCTGATCTGATTCGATCCTGGCCCCTCGTCCCCATAGAGCAGGGTCACGGTGCTGTTGTCGGCCGAGACGGTGCCCTGGCCCAGCAGATAGGGAACATTCAGGCCTCCTCCACCTTCGCGGCTGAAGGTCAGGGTGCGGCCCTGCTGGGAGAAGACGCCGTGCTCCGAGTTGTCGAAGTTGATGCCGTGGTTCTTGTTGCGGTGCGAGGTTTGGAGCGCATACGTGCTGCCCGTGAAGCTTACCGACCCGCTCAGCGTCAGGCAGCAGCCGTTCGGTGCCCCTGGGTCAGAGGGAAGTGGTTGCCCATTCTCGCTGGTCAGAGTGTAAGCGCCCGCCACTGTGATTGATGCGGGGCCATGTCCGTTGCAGGAGGCGCCGAGGACTGCAAGTCCTACGACGAGCATGCGTAGCTGTGGCATGGAGCCTCCAGGGGTGTCGCCTCGGCGATCGCGCACTAGACCGGGGTCTGGATGCGCGACAGTGGCAATCGAGTGGCCGTGCGCTCCTGAACCAGGCGACGCTCGGTGAAATCCACCCGCGCCTCCAGCTCGGCCATGTGCGCTTCGAGCTCCGAGCGGAGCTGGGCATTCTCGTCGCGTAGCTCCTCCACGAGCCGATTGGTGTCGGGGAGGGGACGGGCCCGCACCCGGAGCCACAACCTGACAGCGCCACTGACGGTCCCCGCCATTACCAGTGCGGCGACGACAGCCTTGATGAAGCCTATGTCAGTGGGATCCATGGATTTCCCGGGGCGCCATGCGCTGTAGTGGCGCGACCTTCAGCCCGCCGCGCTCCTGGGTGGAGGCAGCTCTCTCCCCGTAAAGTACGGCTCCGTGGACCGCCTGAACAGGAGGTAGAGCAGCGGAGCGAAGATGACGCTGTGCGTCAGCAGCTCGGTCGTGGAATGGAGGAGGCTCAGGCCGATGTGAAAGGCCATCCAGGCCACAAGCAGCCAGCGGGCCCAGTTGTGGCCGCGGAGCAGCCCCGCGCCTCCGATGACCGAGAGCAGCCGGGTGGTCCAGGCGGGGCCCAGGTCGGTCAGGCCATCCGCCTTCAGTTTGGCGAGCTGCTGAGCGGCGTCGGGCGTGAGCAGCGGCCACACATCCTTGAGCAGGCCGGCGGCGCCGACAACGATGAAGAGCCAGCCGATCGCGGTGATCGAGAGCGGCCGCCCCAGCTTGGGGCCGGGCGCTTCCACAGCCTCGGACATTTGAGAGGATCCCGTCATTGCAGGCCTGTCAGCGCGTTGTCGTCCCAGCCGTGCCCCGCCGTACTCCAGTGCGAGTCCACCGGCAAATTGCTGCGCGAATAGCCGCGCGTCGTGGCGAAGTCGGAGACGGCGTGCATGTACCCATTGATCAGGAGGCCCGCTTTGCGTCCGTCGGCGGTCCACCGGATTTCAATCGATGAGGGCCGGTCACGCTCCTCTACGTGCGGCCTGAAGCTGCGTTTCATGGGGACCGTCCATCCATCAGACCAGACAGGGCGACAGGACCGGCAGCCACCGCTCGAATTCATCCTCACCCTCGAAGTGAATTGCCTGAAGACCGGCCGCGCGAGCCCCCAGCACATTCTCGAGATCGTCATCCACAAACACCACACTGTTTCGCGGGCGGTCATAGGCGGCGGCCAGCCGCTGGAAGACGACGGGGTCGGGCTTGCGCGCCCCCAGATCCGCCGTGACCCGAATGTGCTCCCCGAGCAGTGCCCACAGCTCCGGGACGAGATGCGGGAGGGTGTCGCGCACCAGGGCGCCGTTGTTGGTAAGGACCGCAAGCTGGACCCGCGACCGGAGGGCCGCGAGGACGGCCAGCATCCGGGGCCGCGGCGCCATCGCCAGGCGGCGGGCGGCGATCCACTGCTCACGAGAGAGGGAGACGCCGAGCCGCTCGTTGAAGGCGCGCAGGTACGCATCCCCGGTCGGATACGCGCCGGCCTCCGCGGCGGGTTCAAAGTCCGATCCCCAGATGGTCTGCTGGATCCAGCCGGGGTCGCGGCCGGTGAGCTGCGCGAGGTAGCTGAGCCGGCGGGCGGGGACGAAGTCGTAGAGCACCCCGTCGAGATCAAAGGCGAGCAGGGTAACCGGAGCAGTGGGGGTCATCCGGAGAGCCGGGGGAGAGCGATCCCAGCCGGCCGATGGAGTGCGCGTGAGCGCTGGGCCGTCAGCATCGAGCGCGGATCCGAGCGCCGCAGCGCCGGGCGCAAAGTGGCCGACCATCGATCCGATCCCGGGAAACCTGTGCGCCGACGGCCGGTGGTGCCACCCGGCATCAACCGACCGGCCACTCCTACTGCACCGGTGGAATGATCGAGTGCAGCGCGTTCCGAAGCGCGAGGTCCCGCGGGTCTCCCGTGAGCGCCGTCCCCATCTGGCTGGTGACGTACCCGTAGCCGATCCCGGCCTTCGGATCGGCGAAGCCGAGCGAACCGCCCGATCCGGGAGAACCGAACGAACCCTCGCTTCCGAACGGCCAGGTGCGGCTCGGCTGCATGAAGCCCAGCGAAAACCGGACGTCGTCGGCCAGCATGCACTCGTCGTAGAAGCCGTGCGTCGACGGGATCGCCGGTGCCGACAGCGCCTGCAGCGTCTCGGGGCGCAACTTCAGCTCCCGTCCGCCGGTCGCGAACACGCTGTACGCCTGGGCGATCGCGCGCGCAGTGCAGACGCCCCCGCCGGACGGCACCTCGAGATTGCGGGCATAGATCCGCTGCTCGTCGTGGGGGATCTCGGAGCCGATGAGCGCCCGGTAGATGTTTGAGCGACGATTGAACGCGGCCATCGTGAAGCGGAACGGAAACCCGAGCAGGATCGCGACCATGCCCGGTCTCGCCAGCGTCGCCAGTCTGGAGTCCGGAATCGATTCCGGCAGCCGGATGTAGCACTCGAGTCCCAGCGGCGAGGCGATTTCGTCCTGAAATATCTGTCCCAGGCTGCGATGCTGCGGATCGACTCGGCGCAGCAGCTCGCCCTCGTAGAAGCCGAGGGTGATCGCATGATAGGCCTGCCGGGTGCCAGGCTCCCAGGCCGGCTTCTGGCGGGCCAGGACGACCGCCAGCCGATCGAGGTCGGCGACCAGGCTCCGGTCCACTGGCTCATCGAGGGCGAACAGCCCCGCCTGGTGCGCCAGGAGCTGCCGGACGGTGATGGTCCCTTTGCCCTGCTGGGCGAACTCCGGCCAGTAGCTGCAGACCCGCTCCTCGTAGTCGAGCCAGCCCCGGGAGTGGGCGACCGCGACCGTCATCGCAGCCAGGCCCTTGGTGGTCGAGTAGACCAGGACCATGGTGCCCTCCTGCCACGGCTCACCGGTCGCCTTGTTCCGCACACCGCCCCACAGGTCAACCACCTTCTCACCGCGATGGTATACGCAACAGGCGCCGCCCAATTCGTGTCGGCGGGAGAAGTTCTCGACGAATGCATCCCGCACGGCCTCGAAGCCCTGGCTCACCCGCCCCTCGATACGGGTGCGTGGTGAAGCCTCAGAGAGCTTCTTCATCCGGAACCTTACTGCACCGGGAGAAAAGTCAGACCCCGCGTGGAATCCACCGGCAGCGCATAGAGGCCATTCCCCTGCGGCTCGGGTTGAGGAAACCAGGTTCCGGCCGCCGCCGCCGTCATCAGGCCACCCGGCGCAGGGAGCTCCCAGAAGACCCAGTGGTCCAGATACAAGTGGGGGTGACCTTCGATGACCGTAGTGCCCCAGGTACCGGAATCACTGGCGAAGCGACTGCCATCGAAGGACGTGGTGTGGACGTAGCGGCCGGTGGCGAGCAGTTCGAGCGTATCGGCACCGTGGTCACGCTGCAGGGCATACCGGCCCTCCCTGGGCAACCCAGTTTCAGGGGGAGCGCAGCTTGAGATGGCAATGGCTGTGGCGAGAGAGCCGACCAGGCACTGGAGGGTGAAGTTTGTCGGCATAGGGCTGGGACCTGTCCGAGAGGGAAATCATGCCGTCCGACGATCGTGCGAAAGCTGCAGGCCCCGCCGCGGGAAGGCCAGTCCGAGCCGCGGGGGCTGCCCGCGGGCTCCTCTTACGCCGCAAGAATCCTGTCGATCAGGGCCAGTTCCTCCGCGGCAAAGGCGAGATGCTGGGTGGCGGCAACGCATTCCTCGAGCTGACTGACTCGGCTCGCGCCGATGATCGCGCTGGTGACGATCGGATGGCGCAGCACCCACGCCAACGCCATCTGGGCCAGTGTCTGGCCGCGGGATGTTGCCACCTCGTTCAGTTGCCTCGCCTTGGCAACGACCCCCGGGGTGACGTCTGCCGCCCGGAGAAATCGAGGGTCGCGGCCCGCGCGGGAATCGGGTGGGATCCCATCGAAATACCGGTTGGTCAGCAGACCCTTGGCAAGCGGTGAGAACACCGCCGCGCCGATTCCCTCCTGCGCGAGGGCGGGGAGCAGCTCGGGTTCGACCCACCGGTCGAACATGCTGTAGCGCGGCTGATGAACCAGGCACGGTGTCCCCATGCTTCGGAGCAGTATCAGCGCCTCTCCCAGCGTGGCGGCACTGTAGTTCGACAGGCCCGCATAGAGCGCCTTCCCGCTGCGCACCGCCTGCGCGAGGGCGCCCATCGTCTCTCCCAGCGGCGTGACCGGGTCAGGGCGGTGGGAATAGAAGATGTCGACGTAGGCCAGCCCCATCCGTTTGAGCGATTGGTCCAGCGACGCGAGCATGCTCTTTCGGGAGCCCCATTCGCCATACGGGCCGGGCCACATGAGATAGCCGGCCTTGGTGGTGACGATCAGTTCGTCCCGCCAGCGGCCGAGGTCCTCGCGCAGGATGCGCCCGAACGTCTCCTCCGCCGAGCCTTCGGGGGGGCCGTAGTTGTTGGCGAGGTCGAAATGGGTAATCCCCAGGTCGAAGGCGCGGCAGACCAGCGCGCGAGCGTTGCTGTAGGAATCCTGGGCGCCGAAGTTGTGCCAGAGGCCCAGGGAAATCAGGGGGAGGTCCACGCCGGAACGGCCGCAGCGACGATAGAAGCCCGGTGTGTTGTAGCGTGCTTCGTCGGGCGTATAGCTCATTGGGGATCGATATCCTCGTCGAGGCTCGGCAGCCTGCCGCCCACCTCTCACCTGCAGGACGCGGCACGTCTCAGGGAACCTACCCCTCCACGGCCGGCCGTGCCACCGTGCCCACCGCCCGGGGTGCGCCTCGGCTGGTGCACCCGCCGGTTAGGCGGCGGCGGGGAGCCTACGGCCGGGAGAACACCGCGCCGTGAGGCACGGCGGCTCCACTTCCGCCATGCGGCCACATGATGTTCTCCATGCGGAACCCCGCCTCCGCGCTGCCGGCGGCCCGGAACCGCTCGTCCAGCGACAGCCGCCCCGTCGTGGCATCGAACCGCGCGATCAGCACCCGCGTCCGCATCGCCTTGTAGCCGGTGATCACCAGGCGCTGCTGATTGGGCTCGATGGCTATCCAGTGCGGCACGTCGTCGGGGCCCAGCGTAAGGCGTGACACCTCGCGCGGTTTCGCCGGATCGGCAATGTCGAGACTCACCACGGCGCTCCACGCCGGCACCGTGATCAGGTAATACCTCCCCGAGACCACCGGCACCGCGCAATTGGTGCCCGCCTTCCGCGGAAAGGACCCAACCAGCCGCGCCTTCGGCGCCCTGGTGGCTATGCCATCCAGCAGGTACAGCCCGCAGTTGAAGGTGGAGACCAGGACCCGCTTCCCGTCCGGCAGGAGCCGCGGTTCGGCCGTGTTGAACCCCTCGTCCCCCCGCGGCCCGTCGGGCAGCTCCATCGTGGCCTGCAGCGACAGGTCCGACAGCCGCCAGAGCTGGATGGTGCGGGTACTGTCCTCCTTGACCATGTCGGTCGTCGTCGTCACCACCCGGTCGCTGCCGGGGAGAATCGCCGCCGAGTAGGGGCGGATGCGGCGATCGACGCCGGGGAGGTCCGCGGAGGCGGTGCGCAGCACCTCGCCGGTGGGGGTCATCTCCACCAGCCCGCCCGGGGCCATTCCCGCCGAGTCGTGCTGCATCTGGAAGGTCGCCAGCACGTTGCCGTTGGGGAGCCGCCAGAAGCTGTGCGGATGCATCAGCGCGCCCACCTCGCCGAACTGCCGGGCCAGGCGCGGGGACGAGGAATTCGACAGGTCGAAGATGAACGACTGCCCCGACCGGAAGCCATTGGCGAAGAGCTGGCCGTCGGCCGGCATCTCGTGCTCGGTGTGATGCGGACCGTTGCCACGCCCGGGGACGGGGATCGTCGTGATCAGGGCGCCGTAGCGGTCGCCCGTCCCCTGATCGCGCACGTCGAACACCGCCAGGAAGTCCGGCCCCGAGCTGTCGCTCGACCCGGACCAGACGTAGAGATAGTCACTGGAAGCAGGAGGGACGGGCGCCGGTCGTGACGCTGCCGGCGCGGAGGGCCCGGCCAGCAGCATGCCATAGGCCAGCAGGAGAGCGCAGAGGCGGGGCATTGTGTTCTCAGGGCTTTCGCTGCTTCCGGGCCTCGGACGCGCGTGCCTTGATGAGCCGTTTCACGAGGGGGATGGGCAGTGGAGCGTCGAGCGGGAACTGGATCGTGCCGGTGGACATCTTGTAGCCCTTCAGGGCGCCTGCGTGGGCTCGCCGGATCGCCGCGGTCATGGGGTAGAGGCTGGCATGATGCGCAAAGCCCGCATACCAGATCAGTGGGCGCCCGTCGAGGCGGAAGCCGGGGATGCCGTAGCTGAACGCCTCGCTCGCCTCGGGGACCTGTGCCCGGATGGCGGCCCGCAGCTGCTTGACGGCGCGACGGGCCGCGGGCGAGAGGCTCGCGAAGTAGGCCTGCCGCTTCGCGGCAATCTGGGCCGGGCCGAGTTTGGACGACGCGGAGATGCCCAACGCTACCTCGCTATGCGGACGGTCGCTCACAAACTGCAGGGCCGCGGCGCGCGCGGCAAGCATGGCCACGGTATCCCCTGGTCGAACCCGTTGCCAGGCGAGGCGCGGGTCGTGCCCCGGCAACTTCAAGCAGTGGTTGGTTGGCTGGCCGCTACTGAGCGGGCGGTTCCCACCCCCGCCGCGTCAGTGGAGTTGCGCCTAGTGCGCGGCCGGCCAGGTGGGTGTCGTCAGGCTGAGGCGCCACACGGGCCCCAGGTACATCGGCCCCTCGAAGCGGATGAACGCGGGGACCTGGTCCATCACGATCCAGACGTCGCTGTCCGGCGGCAGCTTGCCCAGCAGCTTCGCGAAGAAGGTCGTGAGCGCCCCGAGTTGCGGGGACAGGACGAAATGGGCCGTGGGCTCGGGGTGGTCCCCGAGCATGACGGTATCGGTTCCAGCAAAGGCGATTCGCAAGCCGATCAGGCGCGGCTTCGGAGTAAAGGCGACCAAATGGATGGTCACGGTATCGCCCGCCCGCAGGTTCATCGCGGCCACGATCGGCAGGCCGTTGTAGACGTCGCTCGGCAGGTCGAGGCGGCCGGAATAGCGCTCCACCTTGCCGGACTTGTGTGAGGTGTTTGTCACCGCGTACCGTCCGTCGCGTGACAGCGTGGCGTCGATGTCGGCCGCAAAGGCCGGCCCCCGCTGCACCAGATGGTAGCTCTCCATCCGGAAGACCTGGTGCTGCGTGTAGGTCGTGGATTCCTCGAAGTACGATGTGTCGCCGAAGTGGAAGATCATCCGGCTCTCGATGGCGCTGTCCCCCGGGACCTGCAGCAGGTCGCCATGGGCCAGCAGCCGGTCCTTGTCGGTTCGCAGCTCAAGAAAGCCATGCACGGTGCCCTGACTGTAGCGCACCGTCACGGGGCCCTGCTTCGCCTGGGCCTGCTGCCTCGGCGGTGCCTCCTGCTGCGCCTGCCCGGCCGACGCGACCGTGGCCCAGAGTGCTGCGGTGCACAGCAGGCTCCGCGCAGCTCCGGCTGCCAGACCCGGCAAAGTCGGTACCCAAGGCTCGGCGTTCATGGAGGAAGGACAAGGCACAGATCAGGATGTTGCCTGCTTCGAGAACGGCGATGGCTGCGCCGGGCAGTGCGTATCCCACCACCGTCGTGCCTGCTGCTGGGTCCACTCGCCCGCATCCTCGATCTCCGCTAGCCGGCGCGACAGTTCGTCGGCGGACTGTGGTCGCTCCGCGGGGTCCTTGGCCAGGCAGGACAGCACCAGCCGGTCGAGGGCCGGAGAGATCGGCAGTTCGGTGCGGGCCGACACCGGCGTCGGCGGAGTCCGGGCGTGGTGGAGCAGCAGCTCCATGGGAGTCCTGGCGGTGAACACCAGTTGCCCGCTCAGCAGCCAGTACGCCACGCAGCCGGTGGCGTAGATGTCGGCTCGGCCATCGAGGTCGCCATTGCCGAGGGCCTGCTCCGGGGCCATGAAGGCCGGGGTACCGGGGACGGTGTTCTCGCCGGTGAGTGGCGGCTCTGCGGTGCTGTCCGGAGCCTGGTCGATCGCCTTTGCCAGCCCGAAGTCCAGCACCTTCACGAAGTCGCAATCCTCCCCGTAGCGGCAGAGGAAGATGTTCGCCGGCTTGATGTCGCGATGGACCAGCCGCTGCGACTCCGCCTCCGACAGGGAATGACAGATCTGCTGCAACAGGTAGATCGCCCGCCCGGCGGGGATCGGCCCGAACTGCCGCACCAGGGCGTCGGCATCGAGACCATCCAGCAGTTCCATGACATAGTAGAAGGCGCCATCGGCGGCGATCCCGAAATCGAACAACTCGACGGTATGGGGCGACCGGAGCCGGGCGATGATCTGGGCCTCCCGCTCGAAGCGCCGCGCTGCCTCCGCCGACGCGGCGGGGGAACCATCCGCGAGCGCGGGCCGGATCACCTTGATCGCGGCGGGACGGACCAGCATCCGATGCCGTGCCCGCCAGACCTCCCCCATGCCGCCCCGTCCCAATCGCTCCTCCAGCCGGTAGCTGCCCAGGTCGCGCGCGCGCTTGACCTCGGTGCCCAGCTGGTAGACCACCCGGGCGCCCACATAGGCCATGCCCACCACCAGCAGGTAGGGGAACACCAGTCCAAAGAAGAATTCCGCCGCGCCCAGCCTGAATGTGCTGGCGCCGGACGCGATCACCAGCCCGATCATGACGGGGACCGAGCTGACTGAGGCCAGCGCGGCCAGCAACGCCCGGCGGGGAGAGGTCGGCACGACCACCGTGAACAGCACGATCCACACGGCGACCCACGAGAGCCCGATCATGCCCCGGTGCATCTCCAGTCCCCTCGGATCGCCGAACTCGGCCGCGGCGATGGCGTAGCAGCTGACGATCTCGAAGGCGAGGCCGATGCTCATCGCCGTGGGGAGGGGAAGCTGCGGGTTCCGGACCGCCGCCGCGACCAGCAACGCTACCACGATCCCGATCGCGCTGGGGCCCCACTGCACGAAGCTCCCGAAGAATCGGGCCCGGTCGCCCGGGAACAGCAGCGCCGGGAAGATTCCGGCCATGAAGAAGACGAACGCGTACAGGAAGGCGAGGATGCGGAGGCGGGTGGCAGACTGGCGAAGCAGATCGGTCGGGAACCCCGACGAGGCCCCGCGAGCGGCGGAGTCTCGCGCGTCGGGCCCCTTGAGAGTGACGTTCTCGTGCATGCCGAGGCTCCAATGACCCCTTGGGCGATGGCGGTCCCCGTTCGCTTGCGGGGCGCTTGCGACTAGGCCCCGATGCCGCGCTCCAAGGACCGCGCATCACCTGCAAGGCCTGACAATCACTCGACCGCGCCCTGACAGCTTGATCCGCCTGTTGCCCTGACCCTCCAGCCACGGGAAAGGTAATTCGTGAGAGAGTGTGCTGCTGGTCCTGATCATCATCCTCAGGGTCAAGCTGCTCTTCATCAAGGCCGCCGAGGACCTCACGTACCAGGTAGCCATCTGCGTCATCGGTGGATCAGCTCTCCAACAGGACCTTCCTCCGGCGCGGAGTCTCGCTCGCGCGGGACGCTCGCCGCACCATCGCCACCATCAGCTCCACCGCCTGGGCGGTGGTGAGCCCACCGGCCTCGACCAGCGACTGCCAGGCGGAGAAATCGACCGCGTGGGCAACTGCGGCGTGCACCAGCTTCCTGGCCGCGCCCTTCACCCGAAAGCCCTCCACCAGCACGTCCAGGATTGTGTCGAAGAACCGATGCCGCCGCGCCAGGACGGTCCGGGTGGGGGCGTGCACCGCGGCATCCCGGAACACACTCGCCCACATGTCGCTGGTCGCGGCGTAGTAGGTGTAGAGCGCGCCGAGTCCGGTCTCCAGACGCCGGTGGGGAGCCGCGATCCTGCGCCATGGGTCCGGGTCAGGTGGAGGGTGCAGGGTCAGGTAGTGACCCGAGCACGCCATCAAGAGCGCGTTCTCATCGGGGAAATGCCGGTACACCGTGAGCCGCTGGACCCCAGCCCGCTCGGCGATGGCGCTGATGGTGGTCCGGGCGGGGCCCAGGGTGCGATGCAGCTCGACCGCCGCCTCGACGATGCGCAGCCGGGTCTCGGCCTGGCTCTCGGCCCGGCGCTGCAGCCGGTAGGGTCCGCGGGAAGTCATATACGGTGAACATACCTGGTTAGTGATTCATTGACAAGCCGGCTCCCGGCTGCTACTGTGAATCAGCGTACACTACTGTTCACCGATTAACACGGAGGGCTGCACCGATGCCACGCGGATTGCTGATGCTGAGCCTGATCGGCGGGTTGACCCTGACGACCCCGGGGGCCGCCCCGCCTGGCCCCGGAGAGGAGCGGCTGGTCCGGGGTGAGTGCCGGGAAGTATTTGGCGCCCCGGTCTGTGTCTGGGCCCGGATGGCCGGTGAGCGGGTGGTGGCCTTCGGGGCGACGGTGCCCTTCGACGTGGTGGCCGCCGCCCCGGCCGAGGGCAAGATGGTCTGGCCCCCGCCGGTGGCGGCGGTCATCCCCTTGCCGGAGGAGGTTCGCCGGGGCACCGGCTTCGATCACCTCGAGATGAGCTGGGAGCACCACGGTCACCCGCCGGGTCCCTACCTCACCCCGCACTTCGATTTTCACTTCTATACCGTGACCACGGATCAGGTCCGCGCCATCGACTGCGCCGACCGGCGCAAGCCGGTCCAGCTACCAGCGGGTTACACCCTGCCCGACATCGACGTCCCGGGTCTGGGCACGCTCGAAGGCCTGTGCGTCCCGACCATGGGCATGCACGGCGTGCCGGCGGCGCAGCTCGCCGCGGCCGGTCCGTTCGAGCAGACGGTGCTGGTGGGGTACTACGGCGGGGCGCCGATCTTCCTGGAGCCGATGGTGAGCCGGGCGACGCTGATGGCGCGACGGAGCTTCGACGGCGCCGTGCCCGTGCTGCCGAAACCGCCCGGGGGAGTCCGCTTCCCCGCTTCGTTCCGGGCCGAGTACGACTCGGCGGCCGAAGCTTATCATCTGGTCATGACGATGCCGGACGGGCACTGAACCCATACTCGCGGGGGAGCCGGGCGGGATCGACCGCCCGGGCTCCCACCGGGGCAATAACCCCGACCGGCCCGGGCAAGACGGGCTGCCTGGCCCTTGGAAAACCGATGCCCGAGGCGTATCAGCTTCATGCGGTAGTCATGCCGCGCCGACTCACGAGACGGCGGGTGATGTGTGCGCTACCGTGCCTACTGCGCCCGGAGGGCGGGCTGGCCACCGAGGAAATCGCCGGCGCTGCGTCCCTTCAGATATGTGTACAGGCCGCTGAACTGCGCGGGTTGGAGCCCGAGTGTGGCGGCCGCCGCCATGCCGCGGGCTGGTCGCCCAGTGATGAGAACGGCGACGAACGTCGCTTGATCTGGTACGGATCCGGTCGGGCTGAGGGCCGGGAGGAGATCTGGTCCGAAGGTTGTGCCGCGCGCGTCCTCGCCGTGACAGCGATCGCAGAGAAGCCGGTACTGCTTCCACCCGTCATATGCGGCGGGGAGCAAGGTATCGCGTGGCGCCGGATGACATGGATCGAGCTGTACGGTGTCTGTGAGCGACGATGGGATCGCGGCTTGGCGGGCAGCGCCGCAGCCCGTCGCGGCGGAGACGGCAAGGGCCAGGCGGAGGGCTCGAGGAGCGGCACTCGCCAGGAAGCAGAACATGACGGCCTCGGGATGACGACCGCGCCTCACCTGCGGGGCCGCGGCGAGTTCGAGGAATTTACCCGGCGACGGTTGGGTGTGCCAGCCTGAAGGAAGCCGACGGCCGCGCTCCGACGGGTGCATGCGCTGGTTAGCCTGCAACGGACGCGTTACCGAGGAGAAGATGCGTTTAGCCGGCGGAGCTCGCCACACGTCATTACCCCGCCCTGGTACTCACCGCGGCCGCGTTCTTTGGGGGCGAGCTGGAGATCGATGGCCTCCGTATCCTGGGCTGTACCTGCCTTACGGTACAGGTGGTCGCAGATGCTGGAATCAATCAGGTCTCGCGTTGGACGAAGGAGATACGCCACAAGTAGCCCAAGAAGGATGACGGCGGTGAGCCCTAAGCGCGCAGTGTTGGACAAGGAACCTCGGAGCGTAATTGCTGGCTAACGACCGCGCATCACCTGCGGGGCGGCGGCGCGTATGGAGAACCTACCCGACGACGGCAGGTCGTGCCAGCCTGTAACAAACCGACGGCCGCGCCCCGACTGGTGCATGCGCTGGTTAGCCGCCAGGGGCGAATTCATATACTAAGTGCAATGGGAAAGGTGACCTGGCGGATACTGGTAGACTTCAAGTCTCTTCCAGGAGAACGAAGCCTACCATGACGTATCACGATCACCCTGGCCGAAAGGTATCAGGTGGCCAGCCTCCGCGCCGTCGGGGCCTGCCCGGCCGCGATCGCCCGCGAGCTCGGCCGCCACCCCAGCACCATCCTGCGGGAGGTCCGGCGCAACCGGAATTGTGAGGACCGGTACCGGGCCCATCCCGCGCACTGCCAGGCGCTCGTGCGCCGCAGTCACTCGCGCCGCAATCAGCGCCTCACTCGCGCCACGTGGCAGGTCGTGGTGGCCCACCTGCGTGCCCGCTGGAGTCCGGAGCAGATCGCCGGCTGGGGCCGTCGGATGGGCACGCTCGACATCAGCCACGAGACGATCTACCGCTACCTCGCCCGCGACCGCCGGGCCGGTGGCACCTTGTATCGCTGTCTCCGCCAGGCCCGGAAACTCCGCCGCCGCCGGATGGGGAGCGCGCGCCGGGGGAGTGGCCAGTCGGGCCCTCGATCACCACGCGGCCGGCGAGCGTGGCGGGCCGACGGCGCATCGGCCACTGGGAGGTGGATACGGTGCTGGGCCGCGGGAGTCAGGAGTGCATCCTGAGCCTGGTGGAACGGAAGACTGGCTACGTCCTGATCGGGAAGTTGGCCGTGCACACGGCGCACGCCTTTGCCGCGCGGGCGATCCCCCTGATTCGCGCCCGGTCCGCCCGGTCCGCACGATCACCGCCGACAACGGCCCAGAGATCAGCGGGTACCGGGCCATCCAGCGGGCGACCGGCGCCCAGTTCTATTTCGCGGCGCCGTATCACGCCTGGGAGGGGGACCAACGAAAACACCAACGGCCTCATCCGGCAGTACCTGCCCAAAGGCCAGAGCATGGCGGGCCTCACCCAACGCGACTGCGCCCACATCGCGCGGCACCTCAATCAACGACCCCGCAAACGGCTCGGCTACCGGACCCCAGAGGAATGCTATGACGCATGACCCCAATCATTGCGCTTCAAACTTGATATCAGGGCCGCTAGCGTATCCAGAGGTTATCCCCCTGACTGACGTAACGAGTACGCCCCTGGGACGTTGCTCACCCGAAGGTGGTCGGCACGCGAGCCGTGCAGACATGGCCGTCATCGCTGGGCCTTCAATCTCGCTACCGTCATACTGGTCCCGCAACGTGTTCGTCGCGCATCGAACACTCGGAAGGGCCGTGCGGCAATCTCCCGGCCACGTGATCTCGAGCCAAGGTCGAGCCGACCCACTGAGCGCGGTTACAACGGCACGTGGAATGGGTACGTTGCCTGCCTCCCAGTCCCGAATATCGGAGGGCTGCACACGAAACTGACGGACGATGTCCGCGTCAGTCCAGAGCGCGAGCTCGCGGGCCCTCTTGAATGCTTGGCTGTCCATCCTGGGCTCCTAGACCGCCATCGGCGGCGGCTAACTTGTGCTTCTACTGCACGCGGTCGCTTCCAAGGCAAGGTAACTGCTTATTTGCACCACAGCGAGGAACCCCCTCATAGCCCGTCAGCGGTCCTCGGGACCCCCGACTCCCCCGATTCAACACCCGGGTGCAACCCACCGTCGTCCCCGTCTCCCGTTGCCCCAGCAGCTCCCCCACCGTCCGAATGTCGTCCCCTCCAGGAGATGGGCTGCGATGGAGTAACGCAATGTATGACATGGAGATGACGCCGCCACCCTCCGCTCCACCGCCCGGTGCGCCGGCCATTCCGCCATCTCCGGCTTGGCCATTCGATCCGATCCGATCCGGGTGCCTCAGCCGGTGGGATCGGACGCAGCGGATCCAGCTGGGATGGGCGCGCGCAGTACGCGGAGTGAACCGGCCGAGCCGCATGATATTGCGGCAAGGCGGCACGCAGGGCGAGTTCTGCCGCCTGATCATCCGCTGTCTGCCTCCCCCCGGCGCCCGACAACCCATCTCGCCCCGCTCACACTGCGCGCCCCCCCATTTTCCACGCGCGTCCCCCGACTTTCCACGCGCATCCCCCGACTTTCCGCGCGCATCCCCCGACTTTCCGCGCAGATCCCCCGACTTTCCGCGCGCATCCCCCGACTTAAGACGGACCTCCACACATGCGTGACGGACTTCCCCCGACTTTCGACGGATGTCCCCCGACTTAGAACGGACCTCCCCACGTCCGTGACAGAAGTCCCCCGACTTCCAACGGACTTCCCCCGACTTAGAACGGACGTCCCCACATTCGTGACGGACTTCCCCCGATTTGCGGCGCACGTACCCACCAACAGGCCTCGCGGAATCTCCCGGGCTGGGACGAGGGGCGAGGCCGCGGTGGTCCTGGAGGGCGCGTGCGTAGCTCGCCTTCCACCGCCACCGTCCCGACCGCAAAGCCGAGCGCCCGGAGGGACCCCGCGGATGAGCCCCGACTTCACGGCCCTGCGTCGCTCGCCCGCCACCGCCACCCTCCCGACCGCAACGCCGAGCGCCCGGAAGGACCCCGCGGCTGAGCCCCGACTTTGCCGCCCTGTGTCGCGCGCCCTCCACCGTCACCCTCCCGACCGCAAAGCCGAGCGCCCGGAAGGACCCCGCCGATGAGCCCCGACTGGAAGCGGAATCGGCGTGGCCCGCCGCGCCCTCGCCGGCTGACGAGCGAGGGGCCGGCACCCCATGTTCTGAGCTATTTTGACGTGTCCCGTCGTCCCGCCGGCCGCCCTCCCGTCACGGAGCCCCGATGCTCAAGCTCGATCAGGTGACCAAACGCTTCCGCGGAGGTGTCACCGCCGTCGCCGACCTCTCCCTCGAACTCGGCGCCGGTGTCGTCGGCCTGCTCGGCCCCAACGGCGCGGGCAAGACCACCCTGATGCAGCTCATCGCGACCATCACCCGGCCCACCCAGGGACAGATCCAATTCCAGGGGGTCGACATCCTCCGCGAGCCGGAGACCCTGCGCCGCCAGCTCGGCTATCTGCCGCAGGACTTCGGGGTCTACGACAACCTCACCGCCTTTGAGTTCCTCAGCTACTTCGGCGGCCTCAAGGGGATCACCCGGCGCGGACGGATCGACGAGCTGCTCGAGCTGGTGAACCTCCACCAGGTGGCCCACCGGCCCGCCGCCACCTTCTCCGGCGGGATGCGCCAGCGGCTGGGCATCGCCCAGGCGCTGCTCAACGATCCCGCCCTGCTCATCGTTGACGAGCCGACCGCCGGGCTCGACCCCGAGGAACGGGTGCGCTTCCGCCACCTGCTCTCCGACCTGGGCCACGGCAAGCTGGTCCTCCTCTCGACCCACATCGTCTCCGACATCGAGTCGCTCGCCGGCACCATCGCCGTCATGCGCCAGGGGCGGCTGGTCACCTGCGCCGCCCCCGAGGAACTCCTCCGCTCCGCCCGGGGCCAGGTCTGGGAGGCGGTCGTCTCCTCCGCCGAGTACGAGCGGCTGCGCGGCGGACTGAAGGTGACCCGCGCGGTGCGTCAGGCAGACGGGGTGCACGCCCGGGTGGTCGCGCGGGAGCAGCCCTTTCCCGCCGCCCAGCCGGTGGAGCCGGACCTCGAGGACGCCTTTGTGCACCTGATGCAGGCCGCGGCCTGAGATGACCCCCACTCGCCTGTCACAGATCCGGGCCATCGCCGCCACCGACCTGCGGCTGCGGCTCCGCCGCCCCGCGACCCTCTGGCTGATCCTGGTCCTCTCCGGACTCGCCTATCTCTTCATCCGCGATCCCGCCACCGGCCTGGGGCTCATGGTGGTGGACGGCGCCCGCGCGCTGTACACCTCGCAGGTGGTGGCGATCTCGACCGCGGGACTCGCCTCCTTCCTGCTCACCTTCGCCGGCTTCTATCTCACCAGCAACACCCTGCGCCGTGACCTGCTCGCCCGCACCGGGGCGATCATCGCCGCGACGCCGGTGGACTCGGGGACCTATCTGGTGGGGAAGTTCCTGGGCGGCGCCGCCTATCTCGGCCTGATCACCGGCGCCTATCTGCTGAACATCATGGCGATGCACCTGCTCCGCGGCGAGGGACCGCTGCAGCCGGTCACCTTCTTCGTCACCTACCTGCTCGCGCTGGGCCCCGCCGTCGTCGTGATCGCGGCGCTCGCCCTCTGTTTCGAGTGCGTCCCGCTGCTGGCCGGTCGAGTGGGTGACGTCGGCTACTTCTTCCTGTGGATGGTGCTGCTCGCCATCGGTGCGGTGGGGGAGGGCGGGGGCCTCGGGCGCTACGCGGATGTGATGGGGATCGGATTCATCATGGCCCAGATGCACGCCGTGGTCGACTCCACCCAGATGGCGATCGGGATGACGCCCTTCAACCCGAGCCTCCCTCCCTGGACCCTGCCGCCGATTCCGCTCACCCTCGCCATGCTGCTTCCGAGAGTGGCCACGGCGCTGCTCGCGCTGCCGATCCTGCTGGTGGCGCGGCTCTTCTTCCACCGCTTCGATCCGGCCCGGGTGAGGAGCGGCGGCCAGACCGGCGGCGACGGTCTGGTGCAGCGGCTCTCCACCCTCATCAAGCCGGTCACCCGGATCGTCTCGGAGGCCGGCGCCCGGCTGGTGCCCGCGGCCCCCGGCGCGCTCCGCCCGGTCCTCGCCGAGACGGTCATGTCCCTCTGCCAGTCGCCGCTGGTGCTCGTCGCCTGGCTCGGCGTCGTCGTGGCCACCGTCGTCGGGTCCGGAGCCACCGTGGCCCGCGCGCTGCCGATGGCGCTCTCCGCCATCCTCGCCATCGCCCTCGCCGATCTCTCCACCCGCGACCGCGCCGCCGGCGTCCAGGCGATGCTCTACAGCATGCCCCGGCTCAAGCCGGAGTACGCCCGCATCAAGCTCGCGGCGGCCGCACTGCTGGCGCTGCTCTTCGTCGTCCCGCCCGCCCTCCGCCTCGCGATCGGCGCGCCGGGCGCCGCCCTCTCCCTGCTCATCGCCGCCGGCTTCATGGCCGCCCTCGCCTCCGCCCTCGGCTTCCTGACCCGGACCCCCAAGGCGTTCATGGGGGTCTTCCTGCTCTTCCTTTATATGGTGCTGAACGGCGCTCAGCTTCCCGGCCTCGACTTCGCCGGCTGGAACGGCGTCGCCACCGGCTCCACCCGGGTGGGCTACCTGGTGGCGACTCTACTTCTCGCACTGGTGGCCGAGGCGAAGCATCGCTGGGATCTGGCACGGGAGGTGTAGGCCGAGGGAAGCCTGATTGGCCGCCCGCTATTGGCTGAGCAGTCGCGCCAGCTCCGCGCGGGCGCTGTCCCGTGCAGGGATCAGTCGCGCATCGGGTTCGCTTCGGAGGGCGAGGTAGACCCGGTAGTCGCTGATCGCCTCGTCCCGATGTCCGAGCGCGGCACCCAGGCGCGCATGCTGCCTGAGGAAGGTGGAGCGCAGCCGGACGAAAGGACCCGGCGCAACGGAGATGCGGCCGTACGCGCGGTAGGCGCGCTCGCGGGCGCCGGAAGCCTCGAGCAGTCTGCCGAGCGTCAGGTTGGCCTCGTCGTAGAACGCCGAATTGGGAGAGACCGCGAGCGCCGAGTCGAGGCGCGTCAGGAGCACCGGGGCGTCGGAGCGCCGCTCGGCGGCAGCGAGCCAGGCCTCCAGCACCAGCGGGGCGAAGTCACGATCGACCGCCGCCCCTGTGGGCCAGTCTGCCGGAAAACCGGAACGCAGCGAGCGCAGCTGCGATTCGGCACGGCCCAGTTCCCCGCGGGCGATCTGCCAGGCCGTCAGGTACCAGCCGGCGGACCACTGCTCGGCGGTGGTGATTCGGGCGGTCGGTTTCGCCACGGCCCGTTCCAGAAGTGCGGCCCCCGCCGCGCCCGCGACGGTGTCCCCATCCCACCACAGCGCGTCGATCACCGGGCCCGATCCGTCACCGGCCTCTGGCCCCGAGCGGAAGTGTGCTCCCTCCGCCGGGTGGCCACGGTTGAAGGCGTAGCGCCGGGCGTACCGGGCGGCGTCCTCCCGCTGGGCTGCGGTTGCGGCGCGCGCGGTGAGCGCCTGCAGGGCCAGGGCCGCGTCGCCAAGTCCGATGCCGTCGTACTGCGGGATGCTGATGATCCAGAAGAGGCTGGGGTCCGGCATCCTCGGAAAGCGGGCGCGGATCGCCGGGAGGCCGCCGCTGTCGCCAAGGGCGACGGCGGTGCGCCATTGATAGAAGCCGGCGCGATCGCCCAGGGAGTCGTGGGCCTGGTACAGCGTGTAGAGTCGCCGCACCCACGCCGTGTCGCCGTCCGCGTAGCCGATCAGCAGAAGATGGTCGATGGGCAGGGCGAACGTCGAATCGAGGGCCAGGGCGCGTTCGAGGCTCCGTCGGGCGATCACCCGCGAACTGTCGAGGTCCATCTGCGGTCCGGCGTGAAGCTGGAGGTCGCCGAGTTCGAACCATGCATCTGCCCGGTCGGGGAACCGGCGGACGGCTTCTTCGCGCGCGGCAAGCTGCGCCAGGCCGGTCTCGGGACCGGGGTAGTGCGGGCCGACGAGCGCGAAGAACCAGAGGGAGTCGGATGGTCCGAGCCGACCCAGGTTCCGATGGACGAGTTCGACCGCCGGCTGATCGTTTCCCTCGAGCCGCCAGATCGACTGGATCATGGCCAGTGCGGCTAGGGCAAAGCCTGAATCGGCCGCCAGCGCCTGCTGGTAGGCCTTCACCGCATCGGCGTACCGACCCTGCCGGTGAGCCGATTTGCCCTCGAGGTAGGCGCGCCACGCCGGGAGTGAGGTGATCGCGGCGAGCGGGCGATTCCCCTCGCCCGACTGCAAGGCCAGCAGGCGGATGATGAGCCGGTCGACCAGCACGTTGACGCTGTCCTGCGACCCTTCGACACTGATCGGCGACTGGCGTCGGCCGCCGGGAAACGTCACCAGGGTGGCGTTGAGCGTCACGCGGCGACCGTCGCCGACGATGCTCGCATCGAGCAGCTTGCCCGCTCCCAGGCGACTGGCAAGTGCTGCAACCGCGCCCTCCCCGCCACCGAGCGAGTGCCATGCGGCAAGCGTCGCACGCGGGTCGGCGGCGCGTGGGCCACCCTCCCCGGTCAGGCGGACCGCCGCGAAATCGAGGAGCCCCTCGCTCAGATAGTCGAGACCATGATCGGGGGAATTGACCCGCGCGGGAAGCACCGCGATCAGATTGGGGTCCAGGGATCCGCCGCCGGCCGGCGTGCGCGCCCGGATCGCGAGGCCCGCGGCGAGCAGCACCGTGAGGACCGCGGAGAGCAGCACGGGCGCAATCCACCGCGGCCGAGCGGGGCTCGCTGCGGCCCCGGCGGCCGTTTCGCTGGCGGCCTTTGCGAAGTCCGCCACACTCTGGAAACGATCCGCCGGGTCGCGCGAGAGGGCCCGGGTGATGGCCGCCTCGACGGCGGGAGCGACGGTTCGAAGGGTCCCGATCTTCGGCACCGGTTCCAGGACCCGTTTGGCGAGCACCGCCTGCGCGGTGGCCCCGGCGAACGGCGGCTCGCCGGCCAGCATCTCGTACAGCACGCATCCGAGGGCGTAGACGTCGCTCCGGGCATCGAGCTGGCGTTCGGCGGCGGCCTGCTCGGGGCTCATGTACTCCGGGGTGCCCAGCGAGAAGCCGGTCTCGGTCAGGCGCTGGCCAATCTCACCCAGCGGCAGGGCGATGCCGAAGTCGGCCAGCACGGCGCGGTCGTCCTGCAGGAGGATGTTCGCCGGCTTCAAGTCGCGGTGGAGAATCCCCTCCCGGTGGGCGTAGTCGAGG
This sequence comes from uncultured Gemmatimonadales bacterium, assembly GCA_963825065.1. Lineage (GTDB taxonomy): Bacteria > Gemmatimonadota > Gemmatimonadetes > Gemmatimonadales > GWC2-71-9 > JADJOM01. The sequence continues at coordinate 210,506 of CAWGRU010000008.1, read as the reverse complement.
GCGCTGGCCACATCACCGAAGATCCGCAGCGCCTCGGGTATCGGCAGCGATCCGCTCTCGGCCAGCCGGTCTTTCAGGGTCTTTCCCGAGAAGTACGGCATCACGTACCAGTCGAGACCGTTCACGCTCCCCGAATCGAAGAGCGGCAGGATATTGGGATGGTTGAGCCGTGCGGTGGTGGCGATTTCTCTCAGGAAGCGCTCGGCGCCGAGCAGCGCCGAAAGCCGGGGGTGCAGGACCTTGAGGGCGACCTCACGGCCATGCTTCTCATCATGCGCCAGGTAGACGGTGGCCATTCCGCCGTGGCCCAGTTCCCGGACAAGGCGGTAACGCCCACTCAGGGCCGCGCTCAGTTCTGGAGGGGCGCTTGTCACCGGAGTCATGCCCTCGGTTGGCGTACGCGGATGTGGGCCTGGGATGATGAGGGCGAGTCTGGGCGCCCGCCGACGAACCTGCCTAAGCTGACGGCCGCTGCCCGAGGTGGCAAGGCGGACGACCAACGCAAGCCGGCCCGTACCGGGTCCACGTACCCAACGCAAGTCCGGCCGCTCGGATGATTCATCGAGCGGCCGGAGCGTCGGGCCAGCAGGCATTCACCCGCTGTCTTGAGAGCCTCGTGTTGGGAGGGTCTCGTAGGCACCCAGAATGCGTCCCTACTTGGTGCCCGACGTTGCCTGCAAAGTACCATCCGGCCGGTGAAGAAAGCCGGAAAACGGAGTGAGAGCCGCTCAGTACCCCGCCGGCTTCGCCTTCTGCGGATCGTCCTTCGGGTTCACGTAGGTCATCGCAAACGGGCCCATCGCCGTCACCTGCACGATCACCGCACTCTTCGCCGCGGCGTAGTGGTGGCCCAGCGCCGGGATCGTTCCGGTATCGCCCACCGACATCGGCTTGGCCTGCTTCAGGTCCAGCTTGTCTCCCATCCCTACGAGAAAGGTCCCCTTCTTGATGACGACATGCTCCTCGGTGGGATGGAAGTGCGGCGGGATCCGGTAGCCCGCCGGCATGGAGAGTTCGATCGAGAACTCGCCCGTCTTGCCCGGGTCACCGCTCACGACGGCCATCTTGGCGCCGGCAGGGAACACCGCGGGAGCGGGGCCCCACTTGAGTGAAGCGGCGCTGGCGGTGCCTTGCGCATGAAGGGGGAGGGTGAACAGGGCGGCGGCGAGGGGACCGGCAACGAGGGCGCGCATGAGGGCTCTCTGAAAGAGGTGCCTCCAAGATGCGAAGGAGTACAAGGGAAGGGGAGGGCCGGGGAGGGGACAGGTTGTCATGCGCGAATTTCGCCCGCTCCGCTACCTCGCCGCCCGCCACTCCGATTCCAGCAGCCCGTAGATGGCATGATCGAGGAACCGGTCGGTGATCCAGTGACTGTCGCGCCGGATCCCCTCCAGCCGGAATCCCAGTCGCTCCGCGATGGCCCGGCTCGGGCTGTTATCCACCGCGCACTGCATCTCCACCCGGTGCACCCCTTCACCGGAGAAGAGCCGGTCGACCACCGCGTTTGCGGCCCGCGTCGCCAGCCCCCGCCCCAGGTACTCCGCGCCCAGCCAGTAGCCCACCTCGGCGTTGCGATTCTGCCGGTGGATGTACCAGCAGATGCAGCCGCCGGCCAGCCGCCCGTCCACCCGGATGCCCAGGTGGAACCCGTCCCCGCGGAGCTGCTTCTCGCTGAACTGTGCGATGAATCCCTGCACATCGGCGAGCGTCTGCACCGTGCTCGACCAGCGCAGCCACCGGTCGAGATGCGCCCGGTTGGCCGCGATCAGCGAAAACGCCTCTGCCGCGTCCGCCCGGGTCAGCGGCCGCAGCTCGACGCCCTCGCCGAGCGGAAGCGGCTCCATTGCGGCCGTCACCGGGCCGCCCACCGTCGCTCCGCCTCGCGCCGGACCGCCGGCATCATCAGCAGTCGGATCATGACGATGCCGAACCGGGCCCAGCGCCAGTAGCGGCGGAACTTCGTCCTTGCCTCCGCGTCGGTCGCGACTGCGCGCGTCTCGTGCACGAAGCGGGTCGAGGCCGGGCCCAGCGGGTAGGCCTCGAGCGTCCACCCGATCTTCACCTGCGCCGGCTCGGCGTACCCGGCGAAGCGTTCCGGCGGTATGGGCGTGAAGCCGGTGTCGGCGAGCCACGGACGGCAGGTGGCGCCGCACACGATCAGCTCCCCCGGCCGCTCGACCAGCAGTCCCCAGCCGAGCCCCAGCGTCTCCGCCAGCAGCCCCTGCGGCTTGCGTGGCGGAGTCGACGGCGCCCGCATGAGAATCTCCCGCAGCCGGAAGATGCCCCGCACCAGCGGCAGCGACTGCAGGTCCAGCCCGGTCGCGACTTCCATGACCAGCGCCGCGGGGGCGGCGATCGTCGACTCGAACCGCTCCCGGATGTCGGGCGCGGGAATGAAGGGGTCGAGCGGTGAAGGCATCGATTGTTATGGGGTATCGCCTAGTCCACGATGAACAGCCGCGCGCCGCTCGGCGTCGACGAGCGGTGCGGCTCGGCGCCGTCGGCTACCTGGTAGCTCATCCCCGGCGTCAGGGTCATCCGCCTGCCGTCCGCGAGTTCGGTGTGCAGCGTCCCCTCGAGGCAGAGCAGGATGTGCCCCTTCTCGCACCAGTGATCGGCGGCGTACCCCGCCGAGTATTCGACCATCCGGACCCGGATGTCGCCGAGCTGGCGGGTGCGCCAGCGTGCCACGCCCGTGGTGCCCGGGTGCTCGACCACGGCGATCTGGCTCCAGTCGGTAGTCTCGAACGGTATGTCGCGGATATGCACGGGCTGATCTCTCCGCCGGTCAGGCGGCTCCCTCCTCGGTCGGGAGGCGGTGCACCGTCAGCAGCATCTCGCTGGGCACGATCGCGCGGACGGAGTGGGGTATGCCCGGCGCGAGGGCGAGCAGTTCGCCCGGTCCCATCTCGCGGCCCTCCTCGTCGACCACCACCTCCAGCCTTCCTCCGAGCACCTGGATGGTCAGCGCGCCCTCGGCGCGATGCTCCTTCAACAGGCCGTTCGCCTCGAAGGTGAACAGGATCACCGTCACTGGCCCATGCCTGACGACCGCCATCTGCCGGTGGCCGGCGACGGCGGCGTGGGGCTCGGCGCGCAGCCTGGCGGCCGAGGCCACGAGGTCGACGACCTGCACCGGCGGAGCCAGGCGGTCCTCAGGGTGTTCGCGAAGCCGGTCGGGGGGATTCATGTCGGAGCCATCTGCCGGGAAGCGTTAGGGTGGCATCGCGCGGCTGCCGTTCGCGCAAGCCTGTGGGCTTCCCTCAGCATGCCCTGGGCAGGTGGCCGAGGTCAAGGCACCTCCGCCGTCGGCTGAATCGCCCCTTGACGACGCGACACCTGGGCGGATATTGGCGGAAGCGGGTGTCGGCTTTGGAGCGCAGCTTCGCTCCCGGCACGTCAGCGCCCGCGCTTCCTGCGAGATACTGTGTCGTCTGTTCCGAGGGTGGCCGCCCCCGGGCAGCACCGATGCAGCAACTCGACTGCCGAGTCGACCTGTGGTGCACCTGCAGGACCCCCTATGCCGTACGAGTCCCCGTTGTCTGGGCAGCTGCCACCCGGGACGGGCTGGTTCGGGCACTGGGTGCGGTCTGGCCCTGTCTTTCCCCCGCTCCGGCCCGCCAGCGGCCGGGGACTTCTGGTAGCCCGCTTTTGAAAGGATCCCCGAATATGAGACGGCTACGCTTCAGTCTGGGCGTACTCATCGCGGCGCTGTGGATCACGCCGCTTCACGCGCAACAGCCCACCGGGACGATTCTCGGACACGTCACCGATGCGGCATCACAACGACCGGTTCAGGGGGTCACCGTCTCGGTCGGGAGCCGCAGCACGCTGACCAAGGCCGACGGCAGCTACCTCCTCAACGGCGTCGCCGCGGGGACGGACAGTCTGCGGGCGAAGATGATCGGCTACGATCCGCTCGCCCAGCCCGTCACGCTGGAGGCGGGGCAGACGCTGGTGGTGGATCTCGCCATGAACGCCCGCGCGGTGAACCTGTCTGAGATGGTGGTGGTCGGCTACGGCGAGCAGCGAGCGGGCGACATCATCGGGGCCGTCAGCAACGTCACCACGGAGGAGTTCAACACCGGCCGCATCGTCACCCCGACCGAGTTGATCCAGAACAAGGTCGCCGGCGTACAGGTGGTCGAGAACAACGAGCCGGGCGGCAGCACCACGATCCGGATCCGGGGCGCCACTTCGGTCACCGCCAGCAACGACCCGCTCATCGTGATCGATGGCATGCCGCTGGGCACCGGCTCCGGCGGTGGTGTGACCACCGGACGCGATCCGCTCAACTTCATCAACTCCGATGACATCGCCAGCATCACCGTGCTGCGGGACGCCTCGGCCGCGGCCATCTACGGGGCCAACGCCGCCAACGGCGTGGTGCTGATCACGACCAAGTCCGGGAAGGGTGGCGGGCCGCCACGGTTCGAGTACAGCGGCAGCTTCTCCGCCTCCTCCGTCACCCGGCTACCCACGATGCTGAACGCCGCGCAGTTCCGGGCGGCGGTGACCCAGTACGCGCCGACGAAGGTAGGCCAGCTGGGGACCGCAAACACCAACTGGTTCGATCAGGTGGACCGCACGGGGTACGGTCAGGAGCAGAACTTTGCCGTCTCGGGCTCCGGCGCCAGCTCGAACTACCGGCTGTCGCTCAACTACCTCGATCAGAACGGCATCGTCCAGGCCACCAACACCAAGCGGGTCTCCGTCGGGCTCAACTACAACCAGTTGCTGTTCAGCGATCGCCTGAACCTGAGAACCAATCTGCGGGGCTCGCGCCAGGCCGACCAGTTCACGCCCGGAGGGGTGATCTCCAACGCCGCCCAGATGGGACCGACCCAGCCGGTCAAGGATTCGACGAGCAGGACGGGCTTCTCCAATTGGGCGCCCAACATCCAATCGGCGAGCAATCCGGTGGAGATCCTGAAGCTGGCCGCGGACAAGGGCACCACCTACCGGGGTGTCGGCAACATCCAGGGCGGATACAGCCTCCCCTGGGTCAGCGGCTTGACGGCCAATCTCAACCTCGGTTTCGACGTGACCAAGGCCGACCGGGTGCAGTTCACCCCTGGCGTCCTGCACGGCGAGATCAGCAACAACAATCATGGGGGCAACTACTTCAGGCAGAATCCGACCCAGCTGAACACGGTCCTCGAGTCCTACCTGAGCTACGCGGTGCCGAAGAACGTCGGCCCCGGCACCCTCGATCTCACCGCCGGCTATTCCTACTCCAATTCCCACGCCGAGTTTCCGAGTATCCAGGCCGAGAGCCTCAGCACCAATCAGCTCGGCACTGATGGCATCCCATCGGCAAAGACGGTCACGCCGCGGCTGAATGTCCAGGATGCCAAGCTGATTTCGTGCTTCGGGCGGGTGAACTACAACATCAACGACCGCTACCTGGCGGCGTTCAGTATCCGTCGCGACGGTTCCTCTCGCTTCGGGCCGGCCCACCAGTGGGGCAACTTCCCCGCAGTTTCCGTGGCCTGGCGCCTCTCCCAGGAGCCATTCCTCAAGAACGTCGCGTCGCTTTCGGACCTCAAGTTCCGGGCGTCGTGGGCCAAGACCGGCAATCAGTCGTTCGGCAACTACCTGTACACCACCACCTATACCCTGAGCGATGCGGGGGCGCAGTACTGGATGGGCAGCGACGGGTTCGTCAGTACGATCCGTCCCACCGCGGTGGACACGAACATCAAGTGGGAGGCGACCCGCTCCTTCGACATCGGGCTCGACTTCGGGTTCAGCAATCAGCGCTTCACCGGTGCCATCGACTGGTACGACAAGAAGACCACCGACCTGATCTTCTCCATCCCGGCCGCGTCCGGCACCGTCCCCGGCGACTTCATCACCACCAACATCGGCAGCATGCGGAACCGGGGCATCGAGTTCAGCCTCAGCGCCAGGGTGCTCGAGGGAAACAAGGGCGGTCTGAGCTGGACCGCCGACCTCACCGCCGCACGCAACTCCAAGAACTGCTCACCATCACCCCGTATGGCGGCCAGGCGCAGCAGATCCTGACCGGTGGCATCGCCGGCGGCGTGGGCACGACCATCCAGGTGCTCCGGCCCGGTGTACCGGTCAACTCGTTCTTCGTCTACAAGCAGAAGTATGCCAACGGCAAGCCGGTGGAGGGGAGTTACGAGGATCTGAACAACGACGGCCTCATCAACGACCAGCGATCTCCGGCCCTTCCACGACCCGGCGCCGAAGTGGATCCTGGGTCACTCCTCGTACCTGAGCTACGGGAAGTTCGACTTCGGCGTCACGGTCCGGGCATACCTGGGGAACTACGTCTACAACAACGTGGCGTCGACCCTGGGCACCTACTCGGAAGTGAACCGCGGTTCGCCCTACAACCTGCACAGCTCGGTCCTCAAGACCGGCTTCACGACTCCGCAGTACCTCTCCGACTACTACGTGGAAAAGGCGTCCTTCCTGCGGATGGACAACCTGACGCTCGGCTACTCATTCAACCTCCGGGGTCAGTCGGCGCGGGTCTTCGGCACCCTGCAGAACGTGTTCACCATCACCGGCTACAGCGGCGTGGATCCGACCGCGGGGCTGAACGGCATCGACAACAACATCTATCCTCGCTCGCGCACCTTCAGCGGCGGCATGAGCCTCCGCTTCTAGGCGCGTGACCATGGACTCGCACACTCGAGAAGGGACGGAGACATGAACCGCACCATCCGCATGGCGCTCACCGGCGCCGCCACCCTGCTGAGCCTGGGGTTGGCCGGCTGCACCGATCCGTCGGTCGCGCCGTCGAGCACCATTCCAGCAGACAGACATCTTCAGGGATGAGAACTCGTACCTGGCGTACCTTGCCAAGATCTATGCAGGGCTCTCGACCACCGGGCAGCAAGGCGGGGCGGGGGACAAGGATATCCAGGTCATCAGTGACGAGGGGTTCTCGCAGTACATGCGCCTCTACTGGGAGCACCAGGAACTGACGAGCGACGAGGCGGTGCTCGCCTGGGGCGATGGATTCATTCAGGACTTCAACGGGCAGAACTGGTCAGCGAGCAACAACTTCGTCGCGGGGATGTTCTCCAGGATCTACCTGCAGGTGGGCTGGGCCAACGAGTTCCTGGCGCAGTCGACCGATGCCAAGCTGACGTTCGCGGGGCGTCAGCGCCGCGCTCAAGGCCAAGATCCCGCAGTACCGCGCCGAGGCCCGGTTCCTCCGGGCGCTGGCGTACTGGCACGGGGTCGACCTGTTCGGCCGCATCCCGGTGGTGACCGCGAACCTCACCCGCACTGCCCAAGCAGAACACCCGGCAGGAAGTCTACGACTTCATCGTGAGCGAGTTGACCGACATCACCAACGGGACTTCGCCGGAGCAGCTCCCCGCCGCGGCCGGTGCGGCCACCTACGGCCGGGCGACACAGGAAGCAGCGACCATGCTCCTGGCCAAGGTCTACCTGAACGCGCAGGTCTACACCGGCACGCCGCACTATGACCTGGCGCTGAACGCGGCGCAGGCGGTCATCGCCTCGGGCAAGTTTTCCCTGGATCCCAGTTACGCGCACCTCTTCCAGGCGGACAACAACACCTCGCCGGAGATCATCTTCCCGGTGGTCCAGGACGGTATCCACACCAAGAGCTACGGCGGTACGACCTTCCTGATCCACGCCTCCTGCGGCAACAGCATGGACAAGAATCTGCCGGGCCATACGTACAACGCCTGGGGCGTGGCCGGTTGCTGGTACGGGCTCAGGCTCAAGCCGGAGGCCTACCTCCGCTCTGCAGGGGATCCGCGGGCGTCGTACTTCTACACCAGCGATACGAACTTCACGGTCACGATCAACAGTCTCACGAACTTCGGGAACGGCATCCCCGCGCCCAAGTTCACCAATCTCAGGTCGGACTCGACGCCCGGCAGCGACGCCGGTTTCCCGGACACCGACTTCCCGATGTTCCGGCTGGCCGACGCCTACCTGATCTACGCCGAGGCGAACCTGCGTGGCGGCGGCGGCAGCGCGGCGCAGGCGCTGACATATGTGAACCTGCTGCGGGAGCGTGCCTACGGAAACACCAGCGGCGACATTACCGCCGGCCAGCTCGATCTGCAGTTCGTCCTGGACGAGCGCGGGCGGGAGCTGCTCTGGGAGGGCCACCGCCGGACCGACCTGGTCCGCTACGGGCAGTTCACCGGCGGCACCTACATCTGGTCGTGGAAGGGGAATGTGCAGGCCGGCATGGCGACGGATTCGCACTTTGATCTGCTACCCGATCCCCGCGAGCCAGCTCTCGGCCAACCCGAACCTGACCCAGAACCCGGGCTACTGAGCCCGGCGTAGCATCGTGTCTGCAGCATCCCCAGCTCCGTCGCCGTCCCGGCGGCGGAGTTTGGGTTTGTCCATGAGCCATCGGCACCAGCCCGTTCGGTCCGCCGGGTGGCTCGTGACCGCGGGCGTCCTCGCCTCCGCGGCATGCACCAGCCCGCCCGGCGGCTCGACCGGGTCGAACCCGCCACCCGTGGATCGGCCGGCCCTACCGCCGGCCTACCGGCCCAGCGGCCATGCGGCCGCCGGGGACGTGTTCGTGCACCTGTTCGACTGGAAGTGGACCGACATCGCCACCGAGTGCGAGACGGTGCTGGGTCCCGCCGGGTTCGCCGCGGTGCAGGTCTCGCCGCCCCAGGAGCACAGCATCACTCCCGGTCATGACTGGAGCGAGCGCTACCAGCCGGTGAGCTACAGCATCGCGCGGAGTCGCTCGGGGACCGGGGCCGAGTTCGCGAGCATGGTGAGCCGCTGCCAGGCCGCCGGCGTGGGCATCATCGTGGACGCCGTGATCAACCACATGACCAACTTCCCGAGCCCCGGCGTGGGCAGCAACGGCACCGCCTACACCAAGTACGAGTACCCGGGGCTCTACACCCCGGCGGACTTCCACCCGACCTGCACGGTCACCAACTACCAGAGCGCGGCCAACGTGCAGGACTGCGAGCTGCTCTCGCTGCCGGACCTCAACACCGGTCTCGCCTCGGTGCGGCAGAAGATCGCCGGCTACCTGGTCATGCTGGCCCGCGCTGGGGGTGGCGGGTTTCCGCATCGATGCCGCCAAGCACATCCAGCAGGTGGAGCTCGACGACTATCCTCGCCATCGTGAATTCCACGATGACGGCGGAGGGGCGCCCGATCCCGTACTGGTTTCTCGAGGTGATCGGCGGCGCCGGCGAGGCGCTCTCGCCGCGCGACTACTTCGGCGAGGGGTACCGCTCCGGGGGCGCCGCGGACATCACCGAGTTCACCTTCGTCGGCGTCGGCGACAAGTTCCGCCGCATCGGCGGCCAGTACATCGCGCAGCTCAACCCCAACGGCCCGCCGGGCAGTCAATTCTCCCCGGCGGCGTGGGGACTGATCCCGTCGGACAAGGCGGTGGTGTTCCTGCAGAACCACGACACCCAGCACCAGTGCGGACTCGGCTACCACGACGGCGACGTCTTCCGCCTCGCCAACGTGTGGATGCTGGCGCAGCCCTACGGCTACCCGTCGATTCTGTCGAGCTTCGCCTTTGCCTGTCCGTCGGGGAACGCGATGGGCCCGCCGTCCGATGCCAGCGGCAACACGCTCGATGTGGCCTGCGCCTCGAGTCTCGAAACCGCGACCATCGGCCAATGGGTGTGCGAGCACCGCGATCCGTACCTCCGGAACATGGTGCGCTTTCGGCGCGTCGTCGCCGGGCACGGACGTCAACCACTGGTGGGACGACGGCGCCAACGCGATCGCCTTCTCCCGCGGCAACCGGGGCTTCGTCGCCATCAATCGGGAGGACACCACCGTGGCGGCCACGATCGCCACCGGCGTTCCCCCCGGGACCTACTGCGATCTGCTGACCGGTGGGCTCGTCGGCGCCGCCTGCGTCGGCACCACGATCGTCGTGGACTCCACCGGCGCGGTCCAGCTCCAGCTCGCGCCGGTGTCGGCGATCGCGATCGACACTTCGGCCAGGATGTAGGAACCCGCAGGAGGACTTCATGTCTGCAGTCGTCACCCCGTGGCGTCATCGTCTCGCCGTCGCCGCGATCTGCCTCTCGCTCGCGGTCGCGTATCCTGCCGGTGCCAGGCCGCTCAGCGCACAGGTGCCGGAGCGACTCATGGCCCCGGACACCTCCTGGGTCGCTCGCAGCGCGCTCTACGAGGTCTTCGTCCGCGACTTCTCCCCCCAGGGGAATCTCCGGGGCGTGATCGCCGGGCTGGATCGCATCCAGGCGTCCGGCGCGAACACCCTCTGGCTGATGCCGATCCAGCCGGTCGGCGTGGTGAACCGGAAGGGACCGCTCGGCTCGCCCTACGCGCTGCGCGACTACCGGGCGATCGACCCCGCCTACGGCACGCCGGACGACTTCAAGGCGCTGGTCGCGGCCGTGCACGCCCGGAGGATGAAGGTCATCCTCGACTGGGTCCCCGACCACACGTCGCCCGATCATCCCTGGGTCAAGGAGCATCCCGATTTCTATTTCCGCGACGAGCAGGGCGCGCCCAGCGTGCCGAGGGACGAGAAGGGCAAGCTCACCGACTGGACCGATGTGGTGCAGCTCGACTTCAGCAATCCGGATGTCCGGCGCGAGATGATCGCGGCCATGCGCTGGTGGCTGCAGGAGTACGACATCGACGGATTCCGGATCGATGCGGCCGGGTTCGTCCCCTATCGCTTCTGGAGCGAGGCCGTTCCAGCGCTTCGCGCCACTCTGCCACGGCCGATCATGATCCTCGTGGAGTGGGGCGATCTCCAGATGCACCGCGTCGGTGCCGATCTCACGTACGCCTGGGATTCCTATAGCCGGCTCAAGGCGGTTTTCAGGGGCGGTCCGGCCTCCGAGTTCATCGAACGGGAACTGGAGGACATGCAGGCCATGCCGCCCGGCGGCATGCGGATGCGATTCACCACCAACCATGATGAGACGGCCTGGGAAAATCCACCGCTCGCGATCTTCGGGGGCGCGGCGGCTGCACGGGCGGCGTATGTCGCGATGGCGCTGCTCCCGGGACGGTCGCTGCTCTACAACGGGCAGGAGGTCGAGAGCCCCCAGAAGCTCGGCCTCTTCGTGCGGGACAGCGTCGCATGGAACCAGCCCCACGCCATGCGGGCGCGCACCTTCTACAAGCAGATCGTCCAGCTCGCGCTCTCGGAGCCGGCGCTCCTCACCGGTGAACTCCGCGGGGTGGAGACCAGCGCATCCGATGATGTGATCGCCTATCGCCGCGGCGAACTGCTCGTGCTCGTGAACTCGCGGCCCCGGCCGGTGCGGGTGGCCATCGCCGGCTTCAACGCGACTCGTGCCCGGGATCTGCTCTCGAAGCGCATCCTGGCTGGCCGGACGGTCCTGCTCCCGGGGTACGGATCGCTGGTTCTCAAGCGAGCCGGGAATTGAGCGCCTTCCTGGGGATCCGCGGGGATTCCATGATGCGCCCGATGGCGGCGCTCCTGCTCGCCTTCATTGCGCTGGGAACCTCGGCTCGCCCTGCGGCCGGGCAGCGGCAACGCCTCTCCATGGATCCTGGCTGGCGCTTCACGCTCGGCGATCCTGCCGGAGCCGAACGGCCGAAATTCGATGACCGGCAGTGGCGCACGCTCGATCTGCCGCACGACTGGAGCATCGAGGGAACGCCCAGCGAGGACGCTCCCGGCGGCGGCCGCGTGGGCTACTTCCCGGCGGGCACCGGCTGGTACCGCAAGGCGTTTCGACTGCCCGCCGGGGCGCGTGGCCGCAGGGTGTCGCTCGAGTTCGACGGCGTCTACATGAACAGCGACGTCTGGATCAACGGGGTCCATCTCGGTCGCCGGCCCTACGGCTACATCAGCTTCTCCTACGACATCACGCCGCACCTCGTCAGCGGCATCAACGTCGTGGCTGTGCGCGTCGACAACTGCCATCAGCCCAACTCGCGCTGGTACACGGGCAGCGGCATCTACCGTCACGTCTGGCTGACCGTCGTGGATCCGCTCCACGTGGGCCACTGGGGCACCTACCTCACCACGCCGCGCGCCGACTCGAGCGGCGCGGAGGTGGTGGTCCGGACCCGGGTGGAGAACGACCAGCCCACGCCGCGCCGGGGCGTCCTCCGCTCGGTGGTGCTGGACAGCGCCGGCCGGGAGGTCGCGCGCGCGGAGCTGCCCTTCTCATTGGCGGCAGGAGAGCAGGGTGAGCTGGAGCAGCGACTGCAGGTGGAGTCGCCCCGGCTCTGGTCGCTTGAATCTCCCTATCTCTACCGCCTGCGCTCCGAAGTCCTGGACGGCGCCCGGAGCGCCGATGTGACGCATCACGACCTTCGGGATCCGCACCATCGCCTACGACAAGGACCGCGGGCTTCCTGCTGAACGGCCGCCTGGTGAAGATGCGCGGGGTCAACCTGCATCACGACGCCGGCGGGCTCGGCGCAGCCGTGCCGGAGCGGGTCTGGCAGGGCCGGCTCGAGGCGCTCAAGGCGATGGGGGCGAACGCCATCCGCACCTCGCACAACCCGCCCGCGCCCGAGTTCCTCGAGCTGTGCGATCGGCTGGGGCTTCCTCGTCATGGCCGAGGCGTTCGACGAGTGGACGATCGGCAAGGTGCCGGAGGGGTATCACAACTACTTCGCCGAATGGTCCGAGCGGGACCTCACCGACTTCGTCCGCCGCGACCGCAACCACCCGTCGATCGTCCTCTGGAGTGCCGGCAACGAGATCGGCGAGCAGACCACGCCGGACGGAGCGCAGGTGCTCCGCCGCCTGGTCGACATCTTCCACCGCGAGGATCCGACCCGGCCGGTCACCACCGGCAACGACAACATCGCCGCCGAGGGACATCCGGCGACGCTCGAGTTCCTGAACGCCGAAGACATCGTCGGCTACAACTACGTGGACCGCTGGCACGAGCGCCGGGAACTGTTCGCCGATCAGGACCGGCACGACCATCCCGACTGGAAGATGATCGGCACCGAGAGCGGCACCCTGTTCGAGTCGATCGACGAGCGCTACTCACTGGGCAACGACTCGGGCGTCGTGCGGCCCAACTACACCAGCGGGATGCTCCAGGCCGAGCGGCTGTGGAAATGGGTCACCCTGCACGACTACTTCGCGGGCGACTTCATGTGGACCGGGATCGACTACCTGGGGGAGAGCACCTGGCCCTTCAAGGGGTTCGCCTCCGGGGCCCTGGACATCACCGGGCATCCCAAGGACGCGTACTACTTCTATCAGAGCCTGTGGACCGACCAGCCGGTGCTCCACCTCTTTCCGCACTGGAACTGGCCGGGGCGGGTAGGGCCAGGTGATCCCGGTGCTGGCGTACACCAACTGCAACATCGTCGAGCTGTTCCTCAACGGCCGTTCCCTGGGCGAGAAGCGCCTCGAATTTCCCGGCGCAGGGGACATCCGGCGGCTGGAACAGCTACGCCCTGCCGGTGGTCAACGCGACGACCAACGACCTGCACCTGAGCTGGGACGTACCCTACGAGCCGGGCGTGCTCCGGGCCGTGGGCAAGCGCCGGGATGGCACCGTGGCCTGCGAAGCCGAGGTGCGCACCGCGGGCCCGCCAGCCGCCATCCGGCTCACGGTGGACCGCGACACCATCACGACCGGTCCGGCGATGTGGCGCAGCGTGCGCTTCGAGATCGTGGACTCGGCCGGCACGCGTCGTCCCCACCGCCGACAACCTGGTGCGGTTCGCGATCGACGGGCGGCAGCATTCTGGTGCTCGACAACGCCGACCTGCAGGACCACGATCCCTACCGGTCCGACCAGCGTCACGCCTTCAACGGTCGCGGGCTGGCGATACTGGGCGCGACCCAGCCCGGGCTCCTCCGCCTGACCGCCAGTGCGGACGGGCTCGCCGCCGGCGAGCGTGGACCTGCCGGTGGTGCGTGGTGCCGCGACCAGGGCCGTCCCGGCGGCGCGCCCGCAGTGATCCGCGCCGGAGCCCTCCCCATGCGTGCAGTACCCCGCACTGGCCATCCTGCTCACGGCGTCGCTCGCCGCCGCCGTCTCCGCGGCGCATGCCCAGCGCGCGGCCGGCGCGGCTCCCGCCGTAGCCAATCGGGCCGTCTACCTGGACCGCGAGGGCGTGGTCCGCTGGCGCGACGACCGGCAGGAGGTCACCCTCTTCGGCGCGAACTACGTGATTCACACCGCCTCCGACTACCGCGCGGCCGGCTACGTCCACGGCGATCGCAAGCAGATGATCGACGAGGACATGGCGCAGTTCGCCCGCATGGGCTGGGACGGCCTGCGGCTGACCTTCTGGGGCGACTGGGAAGCCTCCGACAGCGCCGGCAACCTGATCGCCAACGACCATCTGGACCTGCTCGACTACCTCATCGCCCGTGCGCGGGAGCGCGGCATCTACATGCTGTTCAGCCCCATCCAGCTCTACGGCTCGAACTGGCCGGACGCGCTCGGGCGACACGACGGCGCCGGGCTTCGGCCGGCACTTCGGCAAGGAGCGGATGGGCACCGACCCGGCCGCCATCGCGGCGCAGGTGAACTATCTGCGCCAGATCCTGAATCACGTGAACCCCTACACCGGCGTGGCGCTCAAGGACGAGCCGGCCATCCTCTTCATCGAGCTGGTGAACGAGCCGTGGCACCATCCCGGAGGACCTCGCAGGGCTCGATCCGCTACATCAACGCCCTCACCGACGCGGTGCGCAGCACCGGCTGCAGCAAGCTCATCTTCTACAACGTGAGCCAGGACTTCCGGATCGGCGAGGCGATCCGGCGCTCGCGGGCGCAGGGGGTGACCTTCGGCTGGTATCCCACCGGGCTCAACTCCGGGCCACGAGCTGGTGGGCAACTACCTCCGCGGGGTCGACGCCTTCCCCGACATGCTGCGCCCGGAGCTGGCCCGGCTGCCGCGCATCGTCTACGAGTTCGACAGCCCCGACCTGCGCACCGGCACGATGTACCCCGCGATGGCGCGGACCTTCCGCGCGGTGGGCGCGCAGTTCGCCGCCATGTTCGCCTACGACATGCTGCAGACCGCCTCGCGCAACCTGGGCTGGCAGACCCACTACCTGAACCTGGTCTACACGCCGCGCAAGGCGATGAGCGCCATCATCGCGGCCGAGGCGATGCACCGCCTGCCCCGGATGCGCTCGTACGGCGCCTATCCGCGAGAACACCCGCTTCGGCGACTTCCACGTCTCCTACGACGGCGACCTGGGCGAGCTGGTCGCGCGCGACGCCTTCCTGTACGCCGGCTCGACCCGCTCCGTGCCGCCGGATCCGGCGGCGCTGCGCCGCATCGCCGGCTACGGCTCGTCGCCGATCGGTGACCTACGAGGGAGAGGGGATCTACTTCCTCGACAAGGTGCGCCCGGGCCTCTGGCGCCTCGAGGTCTATCCCGACGCCGTGCCGGTCCGCGACCCCTTCGAGCCCCCCAGCCCCGACAAGATCGTGACCCGCGCGATCAGCCGCGCCTGGCCGATGACCGTCGACCTGCTCGGACCTCGGCGCCGCGTTTACCGTGCAGCCGGTCACGGCGGGCAACCCGGGCTACCGAGCAGGCTGCGGGTGGCCGGTTCACGGTGACGCCCGGTGTCTACGTGCTCAGCGCGGCGGGACAGGTGGACGTCGCCACGCTGCCGGCCTCGCTGGGACGGGTCGGCTTCGCCGAGTACCACGCGCCGCCGGCCGATACCCTGCCGCCCTCGGTCCAGTCGCTGGCAGCGCCGGCCTACCTCACCGGGCGCGACGCCGAGCTGCGCGCCCGCATCGTCGACCAGACGCCACCCGACTCGGCCACGCTCTTCCTCCGGTCGGCGGCCGGTGGCTTCTACCGCGGCTTCGCGATGCGATCCGGCGGGCGGCTACGTGTATGCCGCCACCGTTCCGGCCGCGGCGCTGCGCGAGGGTCCGCACGAGTTCGTGATCACGCTGCTTCGCGGTGACTCCGCCGTCACCTTCCCCGGCGGGCTGCAGCGAGAAGCCCACGGGACTGGAACTACGACGGCCAGCGCGTCGTGGAAGCTGGATGTCGTCGGCCCGCGCACGCCGCTGCGCCTGTTCGACCCCGGCCGCCGATGCCGCGCGGCTCACCTTCAGCCGCATCGGCGACGCCGGGCGCAGCGGGCTCTTCCGTCTGGCGCTGTCGGGGGTCACCGGCCGGCCGCGTCTTTCACCTGACGCTGCCGGTGGACGGGGGCGGCGGCGCTCCGCCGGACTACACCGCCTCGCTCGTGGTCACGGACCGGATCAGGGCTCGGCAGGAGACCATGGCCGGCGCGGACGCCGTGCGTCTACGCCTGCGCGGCCTCGGGCCGCGCCAGGTTCTGCACCTCACGCTGATGGAGGACGACGGCACCAGCTGGAGCGCGACGGTGCCCGTGGACAGCACCTGGAGCGAGCCGTCGCTCCCGCTCGCGACCTTCACCCTCGGCCGCGGCGTGCTGCTGCCCGAGGGGTTTCCCGGGGAGTGGAACTACTGGGTGGGGGCGGCGACGGGGCGCGGCGGCCAGGGGGACCGCCCGCGGCTCGACCATCTGGAGCGGCTGCAGCTGTCGCTGAGGGGCGAAGACGGCGCCGGCGTCACGCCGGGCCGCTACGGCGTGGAGGTGGAGTGGGTGACCCTGCACTTCGGCGGGGGAGGGGAAGCCAGGCAGTGACCGGTCACGGCGACTGCTCTTTTCTCTCGTCCCCTTCCCCCTTTCGCCCCCTTCCCCCTTCCCCTTTCCCCTCTCTCTACGGTCTGATCGTCGCGGTACTGTTGAACAGCTGAGCCGAGAGGATCAAGGTCACGACCGCTCCGGGCGCGAGCAGCAGCTCCCCGGACCGGAACATCGGCCCGCCCGCGGTGGGCAGGCATCGAAACTCCGCCGAGCCTTTGGCGAGCAGGTTCTGGGGGATCGTGAAAAGGCCGACCATCTCCGGATTGACCACTCCCAGCCGGTAGCTGGCCCCGGCCCCGGCAACGAAGATCTCCATGGGGAGCGCGTAGTGGTTGGTCACTTCCACGCGGACCGGTTTTGCAGCCGGCTCCACCTCGCCGGCGGCGTGGTGCGCGCAGCCGCCGGCGGCCAGCAGCAGCAAGACCGGAACGAGGCCCCTCACTCTGCGAAGCATCTGCTTCTCCTTTCGATCGAGCCGTCCGCCCTGAGGAGGGGGATGCGCAGGTACTCGCCGACTGCCTACGCGCGGGTTCCGCCGATTGCGTGGCGCCGCCTGCTCGCACGCATCGCGAATGCCAGCATCACGAGCCCGAACGCGAGCAGCACCAGCCCCCACCAGAGATTCACGTTGATCCCCAGCGACTGGGCATAAATCGCGTCGTCAGATACCAGCCCGTACACCGTCAGCATCGCGCCGAAGATCGAGAACATCAGGCCCATCGGCAGTCGCAGGTCGAGGTTCATCGCCCGGTCACCAGAAGATGATGTTGAGGACGAGGGTGAGCCCCAGCACGACCACACCCAGGGTGGCCGGTCGCTGGTACCACGCGAGCCCGCCGTCGACCTGGCGGGGTGTCAGGGCGTATACCAGCCCTTTGAGTTCGTCGTCCGACTTGTTGCGCCTCGTGAGCAGCGAAATCACGATCGTCGCCACGAAGCAGGCGGTCCAGGCGTAGATGGCGGTCCAGAAGTTCTGCGCCATCTCGCTCGGGTAGGTGTGCAGCACCGTCCCGAGAAACCCGCCCTTCAGGCCGGCTACCGCGCCGTGGGACAGCACCAGCCCATGATGCAGCGCCGCGGCCGTGGTCCCGATCAGCAGGCCGAAGAACGCCCCGTGGCCCGTGGTCCGGCGCCAGAACATCCCCAGCAGGAAGGTCGCGAACAGCGGCGCGTTGACGAACGCGAAGACCAGCTGCAGCATGTCCATGATGTTGTTGAACCGCGTCGTCGCGTACGCCGCGGCCACGCTGAGGACGATGCCGAACACCGTGGCCGCGTGCCCCATCCGCAGGTAGTGCCGGTCCGACTGCCCCGGCCGGATGTAGGACTGATAGATGTCGTAGGTCCACACGGTGTTGAACGCCGTGACGTTCCCGGCCATGCCGGACATGAACGAGGCCATGAGCGCGGTGAGGCCGAGACCCAGCAGCCCCGACGGCAGGTAGTGCGCCAGCAGCACCGGGACCGCGAGATTGTAGTTCGGCGTGCCGTCGCTCGCCGATCGGGAGCAGGCCTCCGCGGGTGGCGTGCAGCGCGATCGCGATCATCCCCGGCAGGATCACCAGGGCGGGGAACAGCATCTTCGGGATGGCGGCGAGGAGCGGGGTGCGGCGCGCGGCGGTCATCGACTCGGCCGCCATCGCCCGCTGGATCACCAGGAAGTCGGTGCACCAGTAGCCGAACGACAGCACGAAGCCCAATCCCATCGCCATGCCGAACCACTCGACCCCCATGGGGTTGGCGCTCGCCGAATCCAGGTGGCGCCACGAATGGGACCAGGCGCCGGCGGAATATCCCGCGTTGGTCGAGACGGTCTCCAGCTTGGCCGTCAGCCCGGCCCAGCCTCCCACATCCTTGAGACCGAGGAGCACCAGCGGGAGGAAGCCCAGGACGATGAGAAAGAACTGCAGGACCTCGTTGTAGATCGCCGAGGTCAGCCCGCCGAGGAAGATGTAGGCCAGCACGATGACGGCCGAGAGCACCACGCTGGTGTGGAAGTTCCATCCCAGCACCAGCTCGAGCAGCTTCGCCAGCGCGTACATCGAGATGCCGGAGGAGAGCACGGTCATCGCCGCGAAGGTGATCGCATTGAGGCCCCGGGTCTTCTCGTCGAATCGCAGCTTGAGGTACTCCGGGACCGAGCGGGCGCGCGAGCCGTAGTAGAACGGCATCATGAAGATCCCGACGAACACCATGGCGGGGATCGCCCCGACCCAGTAGAAGTGGCTCGTCATCATCCCGTACTTGGCGCCCGAGGCCGCCATCCCGATCACTTCCTGCGCGCCCAGGTTGGCGGAGAGGAAGGCGAGCCCGGCGATCCAGGTCGGGATGGAACGTCCCGAGAGGAAGAAGTCCTCGCTGCTCTTGACGGAGCGCCGCAGCAGCAGCCGATCCCGAGCACGAAGGCGAAATAGACGATCAGGATCGCGTAGTCGATCGCACCGAGGTGGATCTGCTGCACGGAGGGGGCTCCCGGAAGACGGTCGGTGGAGGGGCGCGCGGCGGGCCTGCGCGCCCCGGGGCTTGTCGCCTGGAGCGTCGCGGCGCCCCGCCTATGTTCGGCGCTGCAGGCCCCGGACGCAAGGTCGGCTGGCCGAAGGACCCCGGGAGCCGTACCTTGTGACGCGGGCCCTCACCACCGAGCCGGTGGTCCGCCACGCACCGCCGAACCCGACCCACTCTCAGGATCTCCGCATGCGCCGCCACCCCGGCCTCGCCGTGTGCTGCCTCGCCGCCGTCGCACTCGCCGTCGCCGCCCCGCTCCTGGGCCAGAGCCGCGTCGCCTCGCCCGACGGCCGCAACCAGGTCACGGTGGAGATCCGCGAGGGCCGGCTGGCCTGGAGCCTGGCCCGCGACGGGCGGAACCTGATCCTCCCCTCGCTGCTCGGTGTCGAGTTCCGCGGCGCGCCGCCGCTGCGCGACAGCCTGCGCATCACCGATACCACCCGGCGGTCGCACGACGAATGGTGGACCCAGCCGTGGGGCGAAGTGGCGCGGGTGCATGACCACCACAACGAGCTGGCCGTCGCCGTCGAGGAGACGACCGCCCCAAACCGACGGTTCACCCTCCGGGTGCGCGTCTTCGACGATGGGGTAGGCTTCCGCTACGAGTTCCCCGAACAGCCCGGCCTCGGCGCCTTCGAGATCACCGACGAGCTGACCGAGTTCTCCTTCGCGGACAACGCCCGGGCCTGGTCGATCCCCTCCGACCGGCCGCGGATGGACCGCTCCGAGATGCTCTACTCCTCGGGGCCCGTGAGCCTGCTGCAACGGGTGCAGACCCCGCTCACCATGCAGACGCAGGACGGCCGCACGTTCATGGTGATCCATGAGGCCGACCTGGTGGACTATGCCCGGATGAACCTGCGCGGGTCGTGCATCGAGTGCCGCGTCCTGCGCGCCGACCTCGCGCCCATGGGCGACGGCATCAAGGTGCGCGGCCAGACTCCGTTCATGACCCCCTGGCGGACGATCCAGCTCGCCGACCGCGTCACCGACCTCGCGCCCTCGCTGCTCGGACTCAACCTCAACCCGCCGAACGCCCTCGCCAGCACCGACTGGATCCACCCCATGAAGTACGTCGGCATCTGGTGGGGCATGCACATCGGCGCGATGACCTGGAGCTCCGGTCCGAAGCACGGAGCGACGACCGCCAACGCCCGCCGGTACATCGATTTCGCCGCGGCCAACGGCTTCGGCGGCGTGCTGGTGGAGGGATGGAATACCGGGTGGGACGGCGACTGGATCGCCAACCGCAACGCCTTCTCCTTCACCCAGGCCTATCCCGACTACGACCTCCCCGCGGTCGCCGCGTACGCCAAGCAGCGCGGCGTGCGGCTGATCGTCCACAACGAGACCTCGGGCGGGATCCAGAACTACGAGCGGCAGCTCGACAGCGCCTTCGCCCTGTACCATTCGCTTGGCCTCGACGCCATCAAGACCGGCTACGTCACCGACACCACCGCCGAGGGGCACTCGCACTGGTCGCAGTTCATGGTGCGCCACTACCGCCGCGTGATCGAGACCGCGGCGCGCGACGGAATCATGCTGGATGTCCACGAGCCGCTCCACGATACCGGCGAGCGCCGCACCTACCCGAACATGATGTCGCGTGAAGGTGCGCGCGGCCAGGAGTACAATGCGTGGAGCGGCGACGGCGGCAACCCGCCGGAGCACGAGACCATCCTCTTCTTCACCCGTCTGCTGGCCGGGCCCATGGACTACACGCCGGGGATCTTCGACATCCTCGAGAAGAGCAGCGGTCGGCCCGCGCCGACCGGAGGAGCCGAGGGTGCGCACCACGCTGGCCAAGCAGCTCGCGCTGTACGTGGTGCTGTACTCCCCCCTCCAGATGGCGGCGGACCTCCCCGAGAACTACGAACATCAGCCCGCCTTCCAGTTCATCCGCGACGTCGCCGTGGACTGGGACACCACGCGGGTGATCGATGGCAGGATCGGCGATTACGTGGCGGTCGCGCGCCGCGAGCGCGGCGGGCAGACCTGGTTCCTGGGCGCCATCACCGACGAGGAAGGCCGCACCCTCGACGTCCCGCTCATCGTTCCTGACGCCGGGGCGGCGGTACGTCGCCGAGATCTATGCCGACGGCCCGAAGGCGAACTGGCTCGACAATCCCCTGCCGGTCACCATCACGCGACGCGCGGTGACCTCCGCGACTCGGCTGCGCGTCGTCCTGGCGCCCGGCGGCGGTCAGGCGATCCGCATCCGTCCGGCGCGATGAGCCCGTTCCGCACATGGATGACCTGAGGGCGCTCCGCGCGCTCGCCAAGGCGTTGGGTGTCCACACCCGCTACACCGACGGCCTGGGCAAGCGCGTCGTCGTGGCGCCCGAGACGCTGCTCCGGGTCTGCGCCGCCTTGGGCGCTCCCGTCACCAGCCCCGGCGACGCCGCCGAGGCGCTGCGTGCGCTCCGCGCGAGGCGACACACCGAGCTCGTGCCCGCCGTCCTGGTCGCCTGGGACGGCGTCCTGCCTCCATTCCGGGTCGCCGCGCGCAGCCCGGTCCACGTCGAGTTGCAGCTCGAGGACGGCGGGGCAGTCGGGCTCGAACGTCGCCGGTGCCGAGCATCAGGGCGACCCGGGCGCTGCCCTGGGGCTATCACCGCCTCACCGTCGAGGCCGCGGGCACGACGTCGAGACCTGCACGGTCATCGCCGCGCCGGTCGAGGCGTGGCGACGGCCGGGGCTGCATCGGAGCTGGGGCGTAGGTACCCAGCTGGCCGCCCTGCGCTCGGCCCGCAGCCGGTCGCTGGGAGACCTGCAGGATTTCTCGTCGCTCTGTCGCTGGGTGCAGGACCGGGGCGGCGACCTCGTCACGGTCCTCCCGCTGCTCCCCACGTTCAACACGGAGTGGCCCGAGCCGAGTCCGTACTCGCCGGTGAGCCGCCTCTTCTGGTCCGAGTTGGTCCTCGACCTGGGAGAGGCCCATCGGCGGACGCCCGCGCCGCCGACCCTGGATGTGACCCGGGCCGATGCCGAGGTCCGCGCCGCCCTCGCGGGGTATCCCGTCCCGCCCCTGTCGGAGCTGGACGAGGAGCTGGTCCGCTATGCGCGGTTCCGCGGCGCGCAGCTCCGGCTCGGCAGAAACTGGCGGGACTGGCCGCCGGCGGCCCGGGCCGGCGCGCTGGCGCCCGAGCAGGTGGATCCCGAGGAGGAACGCTTTCATCTCGTGGCCCAGACGCTGGCGCGCCGCCAGTTCCATGACCTCCGGCGGCGCCTCGACCAGCAGGAGTTCCGCATGGGGCTGGACCTGGCGGTGGGCGTACACCCCGACGGCTACGATCCCTGGTCCAGGCAGACCCTTTTCAGTGACGGCATGTCAGTGGGCGCTCCTCCCGACCAGGGCTTCCCGAGCGGACAGGACTGGGGCTTCTCGCCGGTGCTGCCCGAGGCGTCCCGTCGCGAGGGTCACCGCTACCTGGCGGCGTCCATCGCCCACCAGGCGGGGCTCGCGGGGGTGCTCCGGGTGGACCACATCATGGCCTGGACCCGCCTCTACTGGATCCCCCACGGGTTCGAGCTGCACCAGGGGACCTACGTCTCGTATCCCGCCGACGAGCTTTTCGCGATGCTCACCCTGGAGTCGAATCGCAACCGCTGCGAGGTGGTGGGTGAGAACCTGGGCACGGTTCCGCGCGAGATCTTCGAGGCGCTGCCGCGCCACCGGATCTGGGGGATGTACCTGGCGATGTTCGAGGCCTCGGGGGGGCCCGAAGTCCCCCCGCCAACCGCCGCGGACATGGCCCTCGTGGGCACCCACGACACGCCCACCTTCGCAGGGTGGCTCGCCGGCCACGACATCGCCGACCGGGTCCGCTGTCGCCTCCTGGCCGAGTCGTCTGTCGCTGCCGTTCGCGAGGAACGGCTACGGGCCACCCGGTGGCTCGCGGAGTGCCTGGGCGTCTCCGTTGAGGATCCGCGTATGTTCTTCACTGCGCTGCTGGAATGGCTTGGTCGCTCCGACAGCCCGCTCGTCGTCCCCTGGCTCGAGGATCTCTGGCTCGAGGGGGTCGCGGTGAACCTTCCGGGGACCCCGACCTCGGTGCGTCCCAACTGGCAGCGCCCGATGGGGCGCCTGCTCGACGAGATCTTCGACGATCCCGAGGTGGACGAGCTCCTCCGTCGCCTCCACCGCGCTCGACATCCCCAAGCGAGCGGTTCTCCGCCCGCCCATTCCTGAGGCCCTGGTACACCATGGGATCACCCGCCGCTGCCGCAACCGCCACCGCTGGCTCCGCTGTACGGACCAAGCCGCGGCTCTCGTTCTGGGAAATCTGGAACATGAGTTTCGGGTTCCTGGGAATCCAGATCGGGTTCGCGCTGCAGAACGCAAACGTGAGCCGGATCTTCGAGACCCTCGGCGCGAAGGTGGAAGACATCCCCGTCCTGTGGATCGCCGCACCGGTGACCGGGCTCTTGATCCAGCCGATCGTCGGCTACTTCAGCGACCGCACCTGGAACCGCCTGGGCCGGCGGCGGCCCTACTTCCTGGGCGGCGCCATTCTCGCCTCACTCGCCCTGCTCGCGATGCCGAACTCCCCGTCGCTCTGGGTCGCGGCGGGGATGCTCTGGATCATGGATGCCTCCATCAACATCTCCATGGAGCCGTTCCGCGCCTTCGTAGGCGACAACCTCCCCTCGGAGCAGCGGACCACCGGCTTCGCGATGCAGAGCTTTCTCATCGGCACCGGCGCCGTCGCCGCCTCGATCCTGCCCTGGCTGCTGACCAGGCAGTTCGGCGTGAGCAACGAGGCCCCCGCGCATGTGATCCCCGACTCGGTGCGGCTCTCGTTCATCTTCGGCGCCGCGGTCTATTTCGCGGCGGTGCTGTGGACGGTGCTGCGGTCGAAGGAATATTCGCCGGCGGAGATGGCCGCCTTCGCGGAGAACCAGGCGCGGGAAGGAAAGATCCGTGAGCGGCGGACGCCGGAGGAGCACGCGGCGCTCGGCGGGCGCCAGATCCGCCTCGGCTGGGCCCTGCTCGCCGTCGGCGTCCTGCTGAGCGCCTGGCTGGCCCGCGACGAGATCTACCAGGTCATGATCCTGTCGGCCGGGCTGGCGGTGGTCGGCCTGCTCCTGATCGTGAGCGGTCTCCTGCAGCGGGGCGGCCGCCACGAGAACGGCTTCGTCACCATCCTGAACGACTTCCTGGACATGCCCCGCACCATGAAGCAGCTCGCGTGGGTCCAGTTCTTCTCCTGGTTCGCCCTCTTCGCGATGTGGATCTATACCACGGCCGCGGTGACCAGCCATCTCTACGGCACCACCGACACGACTTCGCCGCTCTACAACGAGGGAGCCAACTGGGTGGGGGTCGGCTTCGGCGCCTACAACGGCGTCGCCGCCATCGTGGCATTCATGATTCCGGTCCTGGCCAAGCGAACCAGCCGGAAGGTCGCCCACGCGATCTGTCTGGTCTGCGGCGCCCTGGGGCTCCTCTCCATCCTCATCCTCAAGGATCCCCGGTATCTGCTGGGCTCGATGGTCGGAGTCGGGATCGCCTGGGCGAGCATCCTCGCCATGCCCTACGCGATCCTGACCGGCTCGCTGCCGCCGTCGAAGATGGGCTACTACATGGGCGTCTTCAATTTCTTCATCGTCATCCCCCAGATCGTCGCGGCGGCCCTGCTGGGCTTCTTCGTCGGTCGCTTCTTCGGCGGCCAGGCCATCTACGCGCTCGCCATCGGCGGCGGCTCGCTCCTCCTGGCTGCCGCGCTCACACTCCGGGTCGAAGACCGGGACGACACGGAGGCCACGCCATGGCACCCAGGGTTCCCCTCCTCGGTCTGATCGGCGCTGGTGCCCTGCTGCTCGGCGGGTGTGCTCGCGCTCCCCGCGCCGGGGGGGAGCGTCCCCCGACCGCGGCCGCGACCGTCACCTCGCCGGCCCAGGCGCGATTCTGGAATAGCGCCACCGTCTACTTCCTGCTCACCGACCGCTTCCACGATGGCAATTCCGGCAACGACCGCGCCCTGGGCCGCGCGCAGGACGGCGCCGTGCTTCGCAGCTTCGAGGGTGGCGACCTCGCCGGCCTGCGCCGCCGAATCGAGGAGGGCTACTTCGACAGCCTGGGGGTGAACGCCATCTGGTTCACGCCTTTCGTGGAGCAGATTCACGGGAGCGTGGACGAGGGGACGGGGAAGACCTACGCCTTCCACGGCTACTGGACCCGGGACTGGACCGCGGTGGATCCGGCGCTGGGGACGAAGGACGACCTGCACGCGGTGGTGGACGCGGCGCACCGGCACGGCATCCGTGTCCTCATGGACGCCGTCATCAACCACACCGGCCCGGTGACCCCTCAGGATCCGGCGTGGCCCGAGGAATGGGTCCGCTCGGGTCCCAACTGCTCCTACCGGGATTACGTCACCACCACCGACTGCACCCTGGTGGCCACCCTGCCGGACGTCCGCACCGAACGGGATGCTCCGGTCGCGCTTCCCGCCATGCTGCTGGCGAAATGGCGGCAGGAGGGCCGGCTGGATGCCGAACGGACCTCGCTCGACGCGTTCTTCCAGCGCACCGGATACCCGCGCGCGCCGCGGTACTACATCATCAAGTGGCTGACCGACTGGGTGCGCGAGTTCGGTTTCGACGGCTACCGGGTGGACACCGCGAAGCATTTCGGAGCGGAGGTCAGCGTCGAGCTCGAAGCGGGAAGCCGAGCGCGCGTTCGCGGACTGGAAGCGGGCGCACCCGCGTGAGGTGCTGGACAGCCTCCCCTTCTACATGGTGGGCGAGGTCTACGGCTATGCGCCCGGCCAGGGGCGGCTGTTCGACTTCGGCGACCGCAAGGTGGACTTCTTCGCGCACGGCTACGATGCCCTGATCAACTTCGGCTTCAAGAGCGAGATCGCCGGCTCACCGGACAGCGTCTTCACCCGGTACGCCGCGAGCCTGCATGGCGGCGCGCTGAATGGAGTCGCGATCCTCAACTACCTCGAGCTCGCACGACGATGGGTCGCCGTACGACGGAGAGCGCAAGGATCCGCTCGGCGCCGGGACCCGCCTTCTGCTCGCGCCCGGTGGCGCCCAGATCTACTACGGGGACGAACTGGCTCGGCCGCTCCGGGTCGAAGGCGCAGACGGTGACGCCAACCTCCGCTCGTTCATGAACTGGTCGGACCTCGCCCACGGCGGCGCCACGGCGGAGGTCCTCGAGCACTGGCGCAAGCTGGGCCGCTTTCGGCGGGCTCACCCCGCCGTCGGCGCGGGCGAGCATCGCACCCTGCAGGCGGCGCCCTACATCTTCAGCAGGACCCTCGACGCCGAGGCCGTCCACGATCGCGTGCTCGTGGCGATGGACCAGGGGGAAGGCGCCAAGACCATCCCCGTCTTCGGCGTCTTCCCCGACGGTACCGAGCTGGTGGATGGATACTCGGGGGTGGAGGGCCGGGTCGTCGCGGGGAAGATCACGCTCACCACCACATCCGGGCTGGTGCTGCTGAGCGAACGTCGCCGATAGCGGGAGTGCGCACGTAGCGGTCACTCCCGAATCCACACCCTCGCCGTTCGTGGTGGCAACCTGTCCCTGAGCGTTCCGCCGGAGACGCGCACCGGGGCTCCCGACGGCCAGGCGACACGATAGTTGCCATCAGCCGCGATGGCGATTTCATGTGGCGCGTCCGACGCGTTGAACGCGACGATGGCGCGCTGGTCACCGAGGATGCGTGCGTAGGCCAGCAGGCTCTGCGCGTCGTCGGTGAGGAGCCAGGTCAGGGTCCCGTCCACGAACAGCCGGAGGTGCTGCTTCCGGAGGGCGATCAGCTCCCGGTAGACTCCGAACAGCGCCGTATCGGGCACCACCCGATTGCGCGCACGCGGACGGCCGAAGGGGTGTACAGTCTCGTCGTCGTAGCGCAGGTCGGACCACACGAGAGGCTTGCGTTCGTCCGGGTCGTCGGCGCCCCACATCCCCACCTCGTCGCCGTTCCAGATGTGCGGTGCACCGATGTAGGTGAACTGCTGCACCAGGATCATGGTTTCGATCCGGCGGGTGCGCTCGTCGGGCCGATCGATCCGGTAGACCGGGTCTTCGCGCGGGCGTGGCGTGGTACTTGTACGAGACCCGGGTTGTAGATCGAGGTGCTGAAGCGCGGGGTGTCGTGGCTCGCCGTCAGGTTCATCATCGCCCGCTGGTGCGCGGGGCTGATGCCGTTGCCCAGTGAATCGAGGCTGGCGGCGTAGCCGGATGCGGAGAGGGCGGGTGGGGCGCCCGCGAAGAACCGCCGTGTGGGCGCATACCACTGGTAGTGCATCACCGCGTCGAACACGTCGTCGCCCAGCCACGGCGCCGGGTCGTACATCTTGTCCGGCCAGTGCTCCCACCAGATTTCGCCGACGAGATACGCCTCCGGGTTGATGCTCCGCACGAAGCGTCGGTAGTCGCGCCAGAAGCCGAGCGGCACCACGTCGGCCACGTCGAGCCGGAAACCGTCTACGCCGTCCGAGGGGTCGCCGTCGCCGTTCGGGTCGAGCCAGCGCCGGGTGACGTTGAACACCAGGTCGCGAACGCCGGGGACCAGGTTCCCTTCGATCGCGCCGTGAGTCTGCGCCCGCCGGCCGCCCGACCTTCTTCCACTCCGGCAGCGACTTGGCGCCGGCCCAGCCGCGGTAGTGAGAACTCATTCGTGTCGGGTGTGGCGGGGTCGTCGAAGCGCTCGATCTCGTACCAGTCGGCGAACCGCGAATTGCGCTGATTCTTGAGGACATCCCTCCACGCCCAGAAGCTGGTCCCGGTGTGGTTCCACGAGTAGTCCATGATGATCCGCATGCCACGGCGGTGGACCTCGCGCACCAGCGTGAGGAACAGGCTGTCCGCGGCGGTCCACTTCCAGGTGGCGGGATCGGCCGGGTTTTCCGTCGCGATCCGTGCCTCGTCTCCGCGGGGATCGGGGCCGAAGTTGCGGTCGATGTGGGCGTAGTTCCGCGCGTCGTACTTGTGCAGCGACGGGGCGTCGTTGATCGGATTGAGGTACAGCGCCGTCACGCCGAGATGCTGCAGGTAGTCGAGCCGGTCCAGCACCCCCTCCAGGTCGCCGCCGTAGCGGCGGGACTGCACCGTCCCGTAGAAGTCCCGGCTGGTGGCCTTGGCCCAAGGTTCCTGCCGGTACCAGTCCTGGGTCCACGGCGTCGGTGCCCATCCCTGTGGCACCGGCTGGGGCTCGAATCCTTCGATGTCGTGTGCGGTGGGATCGTTTGACGGGTCGCCGTTGCGGAAGCGCTCGACGAAGATCTGGTACCAGACCGCGTCCGCCGACCAGGCCGGTACCGCGAGGTTCGGCGCGGCGTCGGCCCGGGGCCGCGGGGCCTCCCCCGCGCACGCGGCACCGAGCAGCAGGAGGATCAGGCCCCTGCCGGGCCGCGTGGGCGCACTCACGGCTGCCTCCGTCAGGCTCCTCATGCTACTTCCTCCCGGCCCAGGTATCCAATGCCCTCCCCGTCTCCAGGAACGACTTCAGGCTCGACAGCACCCTGGGCCAGCCCTCGGAGATCTGCCGCTGCATCTCGCTGCCCGGTTCCAGGTCGTCATGGATCACCATGAGCCGGATCATCTTTTCGATCGGCTCCAGCTCGAAGGTGACTCGGCTCTGCCTCGCCGGATTGGAGGCATCCTCCGGGGCCGCCCAGGTCAGGACCAGCCGCTTCGGCGGATCGACCTCGAGCACCGTGCCGCTGATCAGCACCTTCCCCGTTCCGTCCGTCTCGCGGTGCTCCCAGCCGGAGCCCTTCCGCCAGTCGGAGACGTTCTCGTGGCCCCAGTACTGCCGGGTGACCTCCCCCTCCGTCAACGCTGTCCAGGCCTCCTGGGCCGTTGTGGCAATGTACACCACGTATACGAAGGATCCCTGCTTCATTGGCGTCTCCTTTCCAGCTGCTTCTTGAAGTCTTCCAGCGCGCGCAGTCGGGGCTTTTCGAACTTCCGGATCCAGCGGTCGAAGACTTCGTGGATCGGCACAGGATTGAGATAGTGGAGCTTCTCCCGCCCTCGCATCACCGTGGCGACCAGGTTGGCTGCCTCCAGCACCTCGAGGTGCTGGGTGACCGCCTGTCGGGACATCGCGAGGCCCTCGCACAGTGCGCTCAACGTGAGACCGCTCTCCGCGTACAGCCGGTCGAGCAGCCGCCGGCGGCTCGGGTCGGCGAGCGCCTTGAAGATCCGGTCGGTGTCGGTCACGATGCTAATATGCAAGTAACGGCTTGCATGTCAAGCGTGGGCTGTTGGCGGGGTGTGCTGCGGGCGGCGTCGTCAGGCGGTGAGCGGGGTGGTGCGGGCCGGCGCGTGACTCAGGCTTCCTTGGCCACCGCGAGTCCATCGGCGGCATCGGCCGGCGCGCCAGGTCGTCCCCGGCGCCGCAGGGTCGTCCAGGCGGCGACGCCGGCCACGATCAGGTTGGCCACGATCACCGGGCGCGCGCCGATGCCAACGCCGTACGCCACCCACAGGAGGGCAGCCAGGGCCTGTACTCGCCGCAGCGCCACCTGGTCCCGGCAGAAATAGGACGCGGCGAAGACCGCGGTGGCGATCCAACCGAGCCAGGACAGCATCTCAGGCCTCGCCGAAAGCGGAGCTGGCGGTCTCGCGGAAGGTCAGCGAGTCGGTGCGAATCTTGTCCCATTCCTGCAGCGCGAGCCCGTGCTTCTCGAACAGCGCCCGGATCGCCGTCGAGTCCCAGCCGGCGATCTCTTCCAGGATCGGCACCAGCACGCTGAGCGCGTTGTCGCTCAGCACGGTGCGCTTCGCAATCGGGGTCAGGTACTTGTTCTCCGACACCGCGATCGTGAGGCCGTCGAGCCGGTTGACATGCAGCATGACGTGGATGTCCGAGCTGCCATCGCCGATGTAGACCACATGGTCGCGGCCCATGGGCAGGTTTCGCCGCAGCTCCTCCAGCACCGCGACCTTGCCGTACCCGGCAGGGACCCGCACGATCGACTGGATCTCCCCCGACTCCGGAGCGTAGCGGAAGCGGGTGCCGAAGATCCGCTCCGGCGGAATGATGCCCTGCAGGGCCGACTGGATCACCTCTTCCGGCGCGGCGGAGATCACAAAGAAGGAGAAGCGGTGCCCGTCGAGGTCGTTCAGCAGCCGGGAGAGCAGGGGAATGTTCTGGCGCAACCGGATCCGTTTGCCCACCTCGATCAGATTGTGCTTGCGCACCCGGCGGTACTCCGGATCGTGCAGCAGCAGATACGCCAGCTCGGCGCCCTGCTGCACCAGGTGGATGTTCGACAGCCCGGCGATCCGTTCCTCGAATCCCGGAATGCCGAGCAGTTCGCTGAGGATGTAGCCGGAGTCGTTGAAACTCAGCGTCTGATCGAAGTCGCTGGCCAGCAGGTATTCCTTCATCGCATCCGCCTCGGGGCTGAAGCTCGTGACCGAACCGCATCGCAACCTAGTGCCTCGGCGCGTGGGTCAGTAGTGCCTCGAACGAGCGTCCTGACGGTGCCTTACATTATTGTTACCACGGTGCCATTTGTGCGCCGGATGCCGACGAACCCGACTCCAACATTCATGACCGACTTTCTCGCTATCCTCGCCGTCGGCTTCTTCCTCGGCATGCGCCACGCGACCGACCCCGATCACGTCATCGCGGTGAGCACGATCGTGGCCCGGCACCGTCGTGCGGGGAGCGCCGCCTGGCTCGGCGCCCTGTGGGGGCTGGGACACACCCTCACGATCTTCGTCGTGGGCGGCGGCATCATCCTCTTCCGCTGGGTGATTCCTCCCCGGCTCGGTCTGTCGATGGAGTTCGCCGTGGGAGTGATGCTGATCCTGCTCGGCATCATGAACCTCTCCGGCGTCTGGCAGCTGTTCACGGAGAGTCGCGCCCGCGGCGACGCGGATGCCCGCACCGTGCACACCCACCCGCACGGCCATGGCGATTACATCCACGATCACCCGCACGGCCATGAGCCCGAGGCCCATCCTCATGACCCTGCGCGGACACCGGTCGGGTGGCTGGATCGCCACCTCGGCGCTCTCGGTTCCTATCGATGGGCGCGCCCGCTCGTGGTGGGAGTCGTGCACGGTCTCGCCGGCTCGGCGGCGGTGGCTCTTCTCGTCCTGGCCACGATTCCGGATCCGCGGTGGGCCCTCTTCTATCTTCTGGTCTTCGGCGCCGGCACCATCGCCGGCATGATGGCGATCACCGCCGCAATCAGCATCCCGTTCGCGTACGGCGGGGCCCGTTCAGCCCGGGTGGGCTCAGTACTCCGGGTTTCCTCGGGACTCATCAGCCTGGGCTTCGGCCTCTTCCTCGCGTACCAGATCGGCGTGGTGCAGGGGCTGTTCACCGCTCAGCCCGCCTGGACGCCCAGGTAGCAAGGGCGGGCGGGGCATCGCCTCCTGCCCGGATTCCGTCTACGCCAGCGATCCCGACCAGCGGTACCCGCGCACGCCGTGGACGCGGATGAAGATGACGGCGGCGGCGTAGATGAGCAGGCTGAGGTTGGGATGCCCCCCGGCGAGATGCAGCAGGAAGGCGATGCCGAAGATTCCGACCAGCGCCGCCGCCCCCCATCGCATCGTCGTCGGAATGAGAAAAAGGATCGCGGCGATCGTCTCCAGCGAGCCGAGCAGGAGCGCATGCGGTCGTTCGCGGGGTGAGAATCCCCCGTGCAGTGCGGCCGCCACCGTCCGCACGCTCTCGACGGCAATGATGACACCAACCACCAGATAGAGCGCCAGGAAGGCGCGCACCACGGAGCGCTCCGCCATCGCATTCCCCCGGTTCATTGTGTGCCTGCGATCCGTCCGTCCCCGAACGGGACGGGAGACCCCACTCCTCTGCTGTGCCGCTCCGCCCATGCCGTCATGGAAGGCGCCGCGGGTTGATCACCTGGCCAGTCTGGGTGAGGGCCGTCGGATCCTCGGATGTCTGTCCGGTGGGATGGCCACCGGCCAGGGCGATGTGGTCCACCAAGCCGGGCCACCACTCGTAGCGCCGGGTGCATGCGGCGCCCACCCGGTCATGGCGACGGGACCATCCCGGGATCGACCCGCGAATCAGAAGACGAACATCCCGATCGCCGCGCCGAACATCGCGACGGTGGTGATTGCCACTATCGTCCGCCCGAGTCGCGAACTCGGCTGTCCCTGCATCAGCACCCGATCCGTGGCCACGGCCAGGATGCCGAGCAGCAGGAACGGCGCGAGGAGACCGTTTATCACCGCCGACCAGTAGAGCGCCTTCACCGCGTTGACGTCGCCGAAGTCCATCCCCATGCCGCAGAGCATCGCCACCGTCACGACCGCGTAGAACGCCGGGGCGTGGCGTAAATCCGAATCGATCCCCTGCCGCCAGCCGAAGATCTCCGCGAGGGCGTACGCCGCCGAACCGGAGAGTGTCGGGATGGCCAGCACCCCCGTGCCGATGATGCCGATCGTGTAGAGCAGGGTCGCGAATCGTCCCGCGAGCGGTTCGAGCGCCTGGGCGACCTCCTTCGAGCTCTGGAGATTGGTCAGCCCGTGCCGGTGCAGGGTCAGGGCCGTTGTGAGGATGATGAAGAACATCACGATGTTGGAGAAGAAGGTCCCGACTCCGACATCGAGCTTCCGCCGGAGCAGCTCGTCGGGTGTGGCGCCGCGGCGCGCCACCAGGCTGTGCCGGCCGAGCGCCTTTTCCTCTTCCACCTCCTGGCTCGCCTGCCAGAAGAAGAGGTAGGGACTGATCGTGGTCCCCAGGATGGCAACCAGCGTCGCCCAGCCGGCGGACCCTTCCGGCCAGGTCGGAATCAGGCCCGCGCGCGCCACCGCCCCCCACGGCGGACCGAGGTACAGGGCATCGATGATATAGACGAACAGCACCAGGGCGAGCCATTTGAGCACCCGCGCGATCAATCCGTAGCGGAGCTGGATCGTCGCCCATGCGATCCCGACGCCGAACACGACGACCCACAGGTGGGAATCGACCCCGCTCAGCAGCTCCGCGGCGTCCGCCATACCCGAGAGATCGGCGCCGATGTTGATGGTGTTCGCCGCGAGCAGCGCCGTGCCCGCGGCAAGCAGCAGCCAGCGGGGAAACTTGCGCCGCAGACCGGCCATCAGGCCGCGGCCGGTCACCATCCCGATCCGGGCGCACATCGTCTGGACCGCGGCCATGAGGGGCCAGGTGAGGAGCGCCGTCCACAGGAGCCCCATGCCGAACTGGGCCCCCGCAATCGAGTACGCGGCGATGCCGGAGGGATCGTCGTCCGCCGCGCCGGTGATGACGCCGGGGCCGAGCGATTCCCAGAATCGCCGGGCAACGGTGGGACCTCGAGCGAGCCATCGTGCGGCGCGCTTCGCTTCCCGGGCTGTCCGCTGGGTGGGGGACACGGATCGTCCTTCGGAGGGCACCTGACGGAGGGGCGCCGTTCACGGACAGCGCCGTGACCCCGCCCCGGGAGCGGGGCAAGACTGCCATGGCCAGGCGCAGGCTGTCAACTGCCGCGGGCGGGCTTTGCTACGCCGCGGGCCGCATCTCCTTCCGGGCGAGCCAGAGCCCGGGGATCAGGGGGAGCATCAGGGTGAACCCGCGGAACAGCAGGATGGCACCGAGCGCGCTGGTGGTGGGCACGCCGAAGACGTGCAGCATCCCGAGCAGGGTCGCGTCGAACGTACCCAGACCGCTCGGAATGATGGTCAGGGTCGCGACCAGCGAGGCCGTCACGAAGCTGGCAAACACCCCTGTCACCTTCGCGCTTGCGCCGATCGAGGCCAGACAGACGGAAAGGGTCGCCGTATCGAGCAGGAAGATGCCGAGCTGGAATGCCGTGGTCTCCAGCAGCAGGCGCCGGTCCCTGAGTGCCTCCCGTGGTGCGTCGTGCAGCACCTTCATGAGCCGGCGCAGCAGCGGCAGCCGGGACAGCCACTTGAGTACGGGCCCACGACTCCGCTTGGACAGCCAGAACCCGGCGCCGATCATCGCGCCGATGAGCAGCGTGGCGGTGAACGCGAGTGTCAGCACCAGCGGGCTCAGCTCGCCGCTCAGCCAGAGCACCGTCAGCGCCGCCACCAACGCGATACCGTAGGCGGCATAGAAGCCGAGCAGCCCCATGATCACCGCCGAAGCACTCACCCCGTGCGGAACCCCGCGGCGCTCGAGGGCCCGCACCACGAGCAGGGTGCCGCTGAGCCCCGCGGAAGGCACCATCTGGTCCATGAACAGCTTCGCGAGACCCAGCGGAATGAGCCGCCAGAGTGGCTGTGGCTTCCCCTGCCGCGCGAGGACGACGCGCCATGCCCCCGCCGCGCAGGCGTACGTCGCCACCTGCAGCACCGCCGCCACCAGCAGCCACCAGGGCTGCGCGTGGTGCAGCAGGTCGACGAATCGGACCTCCTCCTTGCGCCGCAAGACCATCACCACCAGGGTGGCGAACAGCAGGATGCCCGCCGCCCACTCGAAGAGCAGGCGGGATCGGTGGGTGCCTGCCGACTCCTCGGCTGGCTCGGCTGATGGCTCCTTCGACTTGGGGTGCGGCATCGGGGTCCCCTGGGTTGGGGTCTCCGGCGGTCTAGGGGGTCGCCTCCGGGTAGAGCGTGCGATAGACCGCGACGTTCCGCTGCACGATCCGCACGTAATCGCGCGTCTCCGGTATCGTGATTCGCTCGATGAACAGCTCCGGATCTGTCGCCGCCGCCCCCGTCGCCCACAGCTTCACCCGGTTGGGCCCGGCATTGTAGCCGGCGAGGGCCCGATTCAGGTCCCCGTCCGACTGCTGCAGGGTGTGCGCGAGGTATCGGGCGCCGAAACGGATGTTGATGCTGGGGTCGAGCAGCCGATCAGCCGACCACCCGGAGTGCACCCCGAGAGTCCGGGCGATCTGCTTCGCGGTCTCCGGCATGAGCTGCATCAGGCCGATCGCCCCAACCCGGGACCGCGCAGCTGGCTCCCAGACCGACTCCTGCCGGATCAGCGCCGCCACCACGGTCGGCGAGACGCCGGCCTCGGCCGCATACCGGCGCACCTCGTCCTCATGCAACAGGGGGAAGATGAGGCGGTAAAGGCGCGCGTCCCCCGGCGCCCCCGCCTTCAGCGCGCGCCTGGCGAGCGACACGGCGACGCTCGCCTGTCCACCCCGGCGGAAACCGTCCGCCATGGCGAGCAGTTGATCGACCGATGCGGTGGAGTGGGAGAGCAGCCACTCCCGCTCCCAGGCGGCCTCGACGTCCATCCCGACCGCACCGAGGGTCGCGATGCGGCTGAAGGCACTGTCGAGAGCCGGCGTGGCGGAGAACCTGTCGGGGGCCGGCGCCGGACGCCACGGCTCGGCGCCGAGCTGCCGGGCGCTCGCCACTGCGTAATAGGACAGCGAGTCACGACCGATGACCTGCCTCCATTCCTGCTCGGCCAACGCGCGATTACCCAGCACCGCGTGGGCCCGGCCGGCCCAGTACCCGGCTGCCATGCCATCGGGCCCGGCATCGAGCTGGTATTGGCGACTCCACTCTTCTGCCGCCTCCGCCACCTTCCCCCTTTCCCAGAGCACCAGTGCGGCGAGGAATCCGGCCCGGCCCGCGGACGGATGCCGGGGAAAGCGGCTCGCCAGTTCGAGCCAGCGGGCCCGTGCGACCTCCTGATCGCCCGCCAGCGACGCGAGGTTGCCCGCCATGAACAGCGCCTTGGGCGCCGCCGTGGAGTCGTTGGGATAACGCTTGAGCAGCTCGCGGAGCGTCGCGACCGCCCGGGGTCGCCGTCCCGCCTGCTGCCAGGCCGCCGCCTGCTGGTAGCGGGCCTCGGCCGCGAGACCGGCGGGCGCCGAGATCCGGGCGAATGCTGCGATCGCCTCCCGCTGCCGCCCCAGCTGGGCCAATGCCCGGCCGTACTCGAGCCGGTCCTCTCCGCCGCCGAGGCCGCCGCGGAACGCCTTGGCATAGAGGGGTACCGCCCGAGCGGCCTGCCGCATTTTCGAAGCGGCCCGCGCCAGCTCCAGCGAGCTGGCGGACGAAAGCTCGGGTGGCGACTGGAACAGCAGCGCCATCGCCGAGTCGGCCTCGGATGTGCCTGCGTGCTGGGCCACGAACTCGGCAAGCTCGCGGCGGAGCCGTGCCCGCTCGGTGGCGCGCTTCGCCAGGGTGAGCCGCAGACGGAACGCGCTCGTCGCGCGGCCCAGCGAATCATATCGAAGCGCGGCGCCGGCCAGGTCGCCCGCGCGCTCGCGCGCCGCGGCCTCGGCGTCGAGCAGACGGGCGCGCACGATGGGTGAGTGTATCCGGGCACCCAGCGCGACCCGCTCCGCGCTGTCGGATGAGAGCACCACGGCGCGGCGCAGCAGCCAGTCGCCGATGGGGGAGGGGATCGTCGCGGCGAGGAGGTACCGATCACGCGCCTCCGGGATGCGGCCCGCCTCCTCCGATGCCTGCGCGGCGCGCACCGCGGCCGTCAGCTCATCCGGATCGTCCCCACGGGGGAGCCCGTGGGGCGATGGCAGCCGGAACAGGAGCGCCAGGAAGAGTGCAGCACGCGTGTAGGTCATGCCCAGCTCAAGTGCGGGTGGTACGAAGCATCATGCTGAACGCCAGAGGCGGATGGCCACCAGAGCAAGGAAGAAGGCAATTCCCCGCTGCAGATCGCGGGCCGGAACCTGGAGGGGAAGGTTGGCGCGGAGATACGCCACAAGGAAGGGGTCTGAGTCGATACACATCTCGGCGCATATGTCATCGCCCCCCCAAAGACGAAAACGCCCGATCCCTTTAAGGGAACGAGCGTCTTACCGCGGCCTGGCATCACCCGGTTGCCGCCTCCGGGGCCCCGAAGGGCTATGTCTATTAGGGAAGGAACCTAGTCCCTCACCCGCTTGAGCGCAAGGGGCAGTCCTGGTCGCTGGAACGGCGTACGGCCGGGCCTGCGGGAGCCCCGCGGCTCGGCCGTACCGATCTCCGTTCTCCACCATGCCAGTTACTCGGGCCGGTGCAGGGTGGCGAGGAGGCCCAGGTGGTCACTCAGGAAGATCGGATGCGCCGGGCCGGGGAACATCTCGCTCGGCAACACTCCGAGGCGCCTGATCAGCCCGACCACCGGATCCTGGTTCCGTCCCAGTCCCCGCGCCAGGATGAGATCGATGCGCTGGTCGGGAATCCGGGCGTCGGTGAGGGTGGACGAATGGCAGCAGGTGAAGCCTTCGCTGCCCGGTTCGAGCACGGCCCAGACATCCGAAAATCCGCCGGCCAGGGCGACCTGGTACATCGGCGTGCCGGCACCGTCGTTCATGTCTCCCATGACGACGGCGTGCGGCGCGTCGCCGAGGGATACCACGATATCCTGCATCTGCGACGCACGGAGCAGACTGAGGTCGATGCCGCCGACGTCATCCTGGAGATGGGTCGTGACCACCTTGTACCGCACTCCCGCCACGGTCACCGGTACGCTGACGAATCCGTAGCTCAGCGAGACGCCCGGGGCGATGGGTCCCACGTTGTTGGTGAACAGCTTCGACACCACGCCCGACCCGACTCGCACCCGATCCCGGTTCACCAGCACGATGTCATAGTCGACCAGGCTGATGCCCGGAGCCGGAGCGGCCGTGAAGTTCTTGATGCTGGCCGCGACCCGGTAGGGCAGGTGTTCCCGCCTCAGCGCCCGGCCGATCTCCTCCCCGAAGTCCACGTGATATGCGATCCCCAGAGGCGGCAGGTCGATGTCGATACGGGAGACTTCGGACAGGCCCACCAGGTCGGGCCGTTCACGGGCGATGATTCGTGCGAGGGCCGCGGCACGGGTCGGGAAGTCGGTCTCGCCCAGGACGCCGATCTGCTGGACCAGCACCGGGATGTCGTCGTTCGGATCCGGCGAATTGAGTGCGGTGATGATGGCATCCACGTCAGCGCCGACGTAGATGTTCTGGCTCAGCACCGTCAACCCGTGACGCTTGAACGATGATCCGACCTCCGATGCGGCGGCCATGGATGCGGAGTTGGCGGGCGCCGTCGCGGAGTCCTGGGCACAGCCGAGCGCCACGGACGTCGCAATGGCGACAGCAAGGAATCTGAGGTGTCTCATGGATGCCCTCCTTCGGAAGGAACTGCGCTGCCGCTCACCCGACGTCGGGTCGGAGCGGCTATTGCCCCAATCTGACGGGAATATGCCGGCGCACATCGTTAGGCGCAGTGAAACACCCTTGAGAGTTGCTTCAGGTCCGGTCACGGATGCCGGAGCGCAGGCGTCGGGATATCTTCTGCGCCATGGAATCCCTGGTGCGTGGTGCCACCAACCTGCTGGGCTGGCCGCTCATCGCCGCCGCCGCAATCAGCGCCCTCGCCCTGCCGGCCGTGACGTCCCGGCGGCGGGCCCTCATCGGCGTGATGGTCCTGGCGGTGGCGCTGGCGGGACTCGTCGTCTCGGGTGACACCGGGACCGCCCCGGCGGACCGTTCGGCATCGTTCCTCGCCATCACCGCGGCGCTGCTCCTGATTGGCGTGGCGGTGCCCGTGGGATTCGCGGTCCGGACGATCGGCTCTCCGGACTGGACTCCGAAAGCGCGCACGCTGGGCCTCGGCGCCTCCATGGCTGTCGCGCTCGCCGGACTCAGGCTGGGGATCCCCATGGCCAGGAGTGGCGGCTGGGGCCGCACCCTGGTCGCGATCACGGTGCTGGTTGGTGCGGGTGCCATCGCTGGCGTCGTCGCTCGCCGGCTCCGACCGGGCCGGGCCTTCCGCTGCCTCGACGCCTGGGTCGCCCCTGGCACTGTGGGCTGGTCCATCGACAGTCGGGGCTATTGGCTGCTGGCGGTAAACGCACTCTGCGCCCTCGTGGCTGTCCTTGCTTCCCACCTGGTCCTCCTGCTCGCCGCGGTACTGGCGGGCGCCGTCGCCGGCCATCTCCTGGAGACCCGCCGGTTCGGGCGGAGGCTCGCCAGGTCCGTCTCGCTGCTACCGGGGCTCGCAGCCCTGGCCGTTTCGGGCTACCTGCTGATCCATGTCGCATGGGAGCTGCCCCTGACTCTGGACGCCCTGCTTGATGGCCCCTACAGCAACGCCTTCCAGCACTCGGTGGCGCTGCTCCTTTCGCTCGCGGCCTGGGTGTTCCTGCAATTGTGGCCCTTCCACGCCATACCGCGCGGACCCTTCACCGGGTTGCTCGGGGCCGCGCTTCTCGTCCGGGTGGTCGCGCCGCTCCTGTCGGACGGGGCCACGCACTGGCAACCGGTGTTCTACCCGCTCGCGGCAATCGCGGCCTGGCACGCTTCGGCGTCCCGGCGCGACGCCGAGGCTCTGACTGCGCTGGGCTCGTTGGGGCTGCTTTCGGGGGACCGGGTGGCAGGGTGGTGCGGGGTAGGGCTGGTAGCGGGCGGCGCCGTGCTGGGGCTGCTGGGAATGCTGCGAGACTCGGGACGGTCACCCAACCTCCGGGGTCAGCTGCT
Organism: uncultured Gemmatimonadales bacterium; assembly: GCA_963825065.1. Taxonomy (GTDB): domain Bacteria; phylum Gemmatimonadota; class Gemmatimonadetes; order Gemmatimonadales; family GWC2-71-9; genus JADJOM01. The sequence continues at coordinate 171,039 of CAWGRU010000008.1, read as the reverse complement.
CCTCCACGTCCTCGCCTTCTCCGGTGCACTGCTGGTCATGCCGGTCCTCGAGGGCGCGCTACGGTCCGAGATCTTCTACAGTGTTATTGCCGTCGCCGGGCTGATCGCCATGCTCGCCGTCGACCAAACCCCCGATAGGTGCGTTGACCCGATTCCCTGATGCGACGATATTGCGAGGCCGTGCACCGGGATTGTTCCCGGCCAACGGATGACACTCTGCCAGGAGTTCGCCATGGCGCACACACTACCGCCACTGCCCTACGACTACACCGCCCTGGAGCCGCATATCGATGAGATGACCATGCGGATCCACCATGATAAGCATCACGCCGCATACGTGAACAACCTGAACGCTGCACTCGAGGGCCAGGCGGCGCTGCAGGCGAAGCCCATCGACGATCTGATCGCCAGCCTCGATGCCGTTCCCGAGGCCATCCGCACCGCCGTCCGCAACAACGGCGGCGGGCATCACAACCACACGCTCTTCTGGGAGATCATGACGCCGGGCGGCGCCAGGGAACCGCAGGGAGCGCTGGGCGACGCGATCGCAAAGGCGTTCGGTGGCTATGCCCAGTTCAAGGAGGCCTTTGCCAAGGCCTGCACCACCCGGTTCGGCAGCGGCTGGGGCTGGCTGGTCCTCAAGAAGGACAAGTCGCTCGAGATCTACAGTACCGCCAACCAGGACAGCCCCGTGATGGAGGGGAAGACCCCCCTGATCGGCTGCGATGTGTGGGAGCACGCCTACTATCTCAAGTACCAGAACCGCCGCCCGGACTACGTCACGGCGTGGTGGAGCGTAGTGAACTGGACCGAGGTGGGGAAGCGCTACGACAAGGCGAAGTGAACAGGCAGCAGCATCCACTCTTAGGCCAGGCTCGAATGCCCTTACCTGCCGTTGGCAGTCCCGCGCCCGATTTCAAACTGGCGTCGACCGCCGGTTCCGACGTGACCCTCTCGTCGCTCCGGGGCAAGAATGTGCTGCTCGCGTTCTTCCCGCTCGCCTTCACCGGCACCTGCACGAAGGAGATGTGCGCCTTCACCGACGACTACGCCCGGTTTCAGGGCGCCAACACAGTGGTGCTTCCAATCAGCGTGGACTCGGTGCCGACGCTCAAGGAGTTCAAGGCCAAGGAGCGGATCGGGGTGGATCTCCTCAGTGATTTCAAGCGCGAGGTGAGCCGGGCCTACGGTACGCTGCTCGAGGACCTGTTCTTCTCCAATCGCGCCTACGTGGTCATCGACAAGCAGGGTATCGTGCGCTGGACCTTTGCCGAGTCGACGCCCGGCACCAGACGGGAGAACGCCGAACTGCTCGCCGAGCTCCAGAAGCTCGGCTGAGGCGGCCGGACCGGCCGACCGAAGGGCGGGCTTCTGCCCGCCCTTATGTTTTCCCCATGTCCGACATTCAGATCGCGTGGATTTCCGCCGACACCGAGGGAGAGGCTGCCGAGGCCTGGCTTGCGGAGCTTTCGGGCGTCCGGGCGCGTCGGTGCCATTCCCTGGACGCCGTCCCCCTCGCCGAGGTGGAGCGGCTCTGGGTGCACGCCGTCACGGTGGAGCCGAGTCTCGAACTGGTGGCCTGGCTGCGGGGCGGGGGGCGCCTGCTCGCCACGCTCGAGGCGGTGGAGCTGCCCTGGCGCCTCGGACTCGAACCTCAGCCCCCGGATGACCGTCGCCGGGGCAGTTGGCGCGATGCCGCTGATGAATTCCGTCCGGACACGGCCACGCCGATCCCCGCGTTCCGGCATGCCCGCGGGTTCGCGGCGTTCGGACCCCACCCACTCTTCGGGGGCGCCGGCAACGGCGCCGTCACCTGGCTGCCGGTGGAGGGCGAGCCGTTCGAGTGGCTGACCTATCGTGCCACCCGCCCGGAACGGGGCGCCGGCGTCGCGGTCGAGCGCGTGGGACACACGCTCCATCCGCCACGGTGGATCGCCTGGGAGCACCAGGTGGGCGACGGAGGAATCCTCTGCCTGGGCGCCTTTGCGCGGCTCGCACCGGCCGATCCGCGGGGTGGGGCCGAGCTCCGTGCGCTGCTCGCCAATGCGCTCCTCGGAGATGCCATCCCTCATGGTACGCGCGACGCGCCCGCGACTCACTGGCCCGGGCTGCTCGCGGACGATGACGACAGCGCCATCGCGGCCACCGGACAGGGATCGCCCGCGCACCTCGATGAGATCTGGGACGAGTGGCCTCCCACCACGTCGCCGATCCTGATCGAATCCGGCGCTCGCGAGGAGAATCGGTGGCTGCTCACCGGGCGACGGACGCTGCTGATTGGCAGCGAGCGCAACGGGCTGCGCGAGATCTGGGTCCATCCCTATCGCCTGGTCCGCGACGCGCGGATCCTGGTGAACGGCAGCGAACCTGTGGTGAGCGTAGTGCGCACCGCGCCGGACGAGGTGATCAGGGTGCTGCGCGCCGGCGAGGTCGAATTGACCGAGCGCTTCACCGTTGCGCTGGACCATGGCCTCGTCTTCTGGAGTGTCGTGGCCGATGCGTCCGCGACGATCTCCCTGCGGTGGGAGAGCGACCTGCGCCGGACGGGCCCCTATCCCCCCAGGACATCGAGTGTGCAGGTACAAACGTGGGGTGACGCCGAGATGCGGGTCACGCTGAGTCATGAGGAGGCCGCCGCGCAGGTCATGGCGGCCGCTGGGGTCCTCACTGCCCACGGCGCAACATTCGAAGTCCGCGGAGAAGGACTGGCCCGGGTGATTCTCGCCGCGGCCTCGAGCGAGAGCGAACTCGAGCGGGTCCTCGCCGCCCTCGGCCGCCGGAAGCTGCGGGCCTTCCGCCAGGAGCGCATCCTGCATGCGCGCCGGCTGGAAGAGCGCCTGACCACGCTGGAGGCCCCCGAGCCCGCCCTGGCCCGCGCCTTTGCGTGGGCCAAGGTCCGGTTCGATCAGTCGCTCGGCGAAAGCCCCGGAGTCGGCCGCTCGGTGCTGGCCGACGACATACCGGAGCGGCCCGAGCGGGCGCGATACGTCAGCATCGAGTCCTGCCGGATCGCGCTCGCCGCAATGCTCGCCGGCGACCGGGAGATCATCCGGGACGTCCTGCGGTTCCTGGTACGCGCCCGTGACCGCTCCGGCCAGATCCCCCATGAGATCACCAGCAGCGGTCTCGCCTGTCACGACGGGCCCGACGGCAATGGACCGTTGGCCCGACTCGCCGAGGCGTACCTGGCCTGGACCGGAGATCGCACCTGGTTGGAGAGGCAGTGGCCCGGGGCGAGCGCGATCGGCGTGACTTCCGAACCGACTCCCTTCGCCTGGAACTCGGCTGACCCCGAAGCCGAATTCGCGGCGCTGAGACGTCTCACCGCCACGCCCGCCGCTGCCGCGGACCTGGTCCGGGGAGTCATTGAAGGGTTGTGGGGAGTCGCGCCGGACGCCACTCGGGAAACGGTCACGGTGGCACCGTACCTTCCCGCGGGTTGGAACGAGATGTCGCTCCGCCGTCTCCGGATCGGGGCAACGACGCTCGACCTGCGGCTGCGGCGTCGGCCTGGTTGGGTGGCTCTCCAGGTGGTGCGGAGCCACGGACCGCGGCTGCGGCTTGCCGCATCGCTGCGCAATGCGCCCCAGGTCGCCGGGATGACCCTCAACGACGAACCGCTCGGCGGGAGCCGGGCGGTCTTCGACCTGGGCGGCGAGGACGAAGTCGGGTGGCCTACTTCGTGAGATTGAGCACGAGGATGCGCGGCTCGCTCATCTCGTCCATGGCGTAGCGCACCCCTTCGCGCCCGAATCCCGAGTCCTTCACTCCGCCGTAGGGGTAGTTGTCCACCCGGAGGGTCGGGAAGTCGTTGGCGATGACACCGCCGGTTTCGAGACCGCCGAAGGCCGCGAAGATCCGGTTGACGTCGTGGGTGAAGACGCCAGCCTGGAGTCCGAACTCGGAGTCGTTGACCATCCCGATCGCTTCGCTGAAGTCGCGGTAAGGCGCCACGATCGACACCGGTCCGAAGATCTCCTTGCAGGAAACCTTGGCGTCGTGCGGCACCCTGGCGAGCAGCCCCGGCGTGAGCAGGTTGCCGGTGCGCTTCCCGGCCAGCAGCACTTCCGCGCCGGCGGCCACGGCCTCGGCGGTCCAGGCCTCCACCCGGTCGGCGGCACCGCGGTCGATCATCGGCCCGACGACCGTCTTCGGATCCATCGGATCGCCGCAGGCCAGGGCTGAGGTCGCATCGACGAGCTTCTTCACGAAGCGATCGTAGATTGGCTGGTGCACCAGGATGCGCTGCACCTTGATGCACACCTGACCGGCGTAGGCAAAGGCGCCGAGTGCCAGTCGCTGCGCCACCCAGTCGAGGTCGCCGGCATCCTCGTGCACCACCGCGGCGGCATTTCCGCCGAGTTCGAGGCACACCTTCTTCCTGCCGGCGACCTTCTTCAGATGCCACCCGACGGTTGGGCTGCCCGTGAAGGTGAGCATTGCGAACCGGGGGTCGGTCGCGAGTCCCTCCGCCACCGGAATCGGAAGGTGCAGCACGTTGTACGCGCCCGCCGGCAAACCGCACTCGGCCATGATTCGGCCGAGTCGGAAGGCCATCTGCGGGCACTGCGGGGGCGGCTTCACCACCAGGGCACTCCCGACCGCGATGGCCGGCGCCACTTTGTGGGCAAGCAGATTGAGCGGAAAGTTGAACGGCGTGATCGCGCTGATCGGTCCGACCGGAAAGCGGTGTACCAGGCCGGTGTAGCCGACCGTGCGTGGGTCGACGTCGAGCGGGATGACCTCGCCGCCGAACCGGCGGGCCTCGTCCGCGGCGAGGGAGAACGTCATGATCGCGCGATCCACCTCGCCCAGCGCCTGGCCGATCGGCTTGCCACAGCTCTGCGCGAGTTCGACACCGAGTGCCTGTCGCTCGCGAGTCATCGCGTCCGCGATGCGCGCCAGCAGGTCCCGGCGGGCGTGACGCGGCAGCGCCTTCATGCCGGCAAAGCCGGTCCGGGCCGCCCGGATCGCGGCTTCGAGGTCGGCCGTTGTGCCCTGGGCCGCGAGGACGGCGGGCTCGCCGGAATAGGGGAAGAGCACCGTGTCGGTCGCCCGGCCGTCGAGCGGGCTTGCGGCCCCGTTGATCCACGGCGCGAGGATCGGGATGGTCGTCATGCCTCCAATCTTGCGCCGTGGGCCAACCCCGGCAACTTACCTTTACCCATGCCTTCGGTCTTCCTCTCTGGCCCACCCCCGGCACTCACGCGATGAGCCCGCTGCGCTGGCCCGTGCTTGCGGGGCCTGCGGTCGTGCTCATCGCCGTGGCTGGTCTCTGGTGGACCGCCACGGGGGCCGAGCGGGAGGTCACGGACGCGAGCGACGCCGCCCTGGCGCGGCACGCCGCGGCGTATCTCACGGTGCTGACGCCGCCAGGGTCGGGGCAGGGCTTCGATGCTCCGCGGTTGCTCTCGTCGGCGAACGCGCTGGCCGACGCTTCGTTCTGGCGCGGCGGGTTGCAGGTGGCACTCGGCTCGGTGCCGCTGGTCACCGATACCATCGGGCTGCTGCCGGTGCCGGATTCGCTCCTGCTCCTGCTCGAACGAGGAGCGCCGATGGTGGTGGCGACGCACGCCAGCATCCGCGCCGTGGTGGTGCCCTTCCGTGCCCGCGGTCAGAGCGCCGTGCTCGGTTGGGTGGCCGCGTGGAACACCGTGCAGCCCCATATCCCGTCGCGGCACCTGGCGCTGCTCACGCTGTGCGCGCTGTTCGGTCTCGGCAGCGCCACGGTGACGCTGCTCCGTTACACCCGAGCGCGTTGGCGGCTCGTGGCCTACGCCTCCGCCGTGGGGATGGTGGGGCTGCTCGCGCTCGATCTGGGCTGGAGCGTTCACAGGACTGCTCGGGACGCGACCGACAATCGGCTGCTCACGCTGCGTCGCCTGGTGGAGATCGCCGCCACCGCCGAGGGAGTGCGACAGGCGCGGCTGCCGGAGATCGGGGCCGGACTGGAAAGCCGGCGGCTCCTCCCGCCATCCAGGGCGCCTGATGACGTGATCCGGGAGACTGACAATGAAGCCGGAGCAGTGGTCGTCGCCCGGATCGTCGCCGCGACGCCCCGAACCCAGGGAGGCCTCGAGTTCCGCGTCACCCCCGCCGAAGCCGAACTGGGGGACCTGTGGCTCCGCCTCCTTCTCTGGCTGGCGGTGGCCTCGCTGGGTCTGGCCATGATTGCGTCAGCGGGCGGGAGGCGCCCAGCGGGCGAGCCGTAGTACCGGGCCTTCGCCCGCTGGTCTTTCCGGGGTCTGCACGGTATTTCATATCGGGCGTCGCGCGGTGGCACGCGCGGGTCCACACGGAGCAGTCGCGCATGAGCGGAGCGAGGCATACGATGATTGAAGGGCTGGACCTGGTCGGGAAGATCTCCCGGATGCTGAACACTGGGCTCGCCGCGGAGGAGACGCTTGCCTCGGTGGCGGAGACGCTGCGGCGCGGACTTGGCACGGAGAGCGTGCAGCTCTGGCTGCGCGAACCAAACGCCACCACGCTGCGGGCGATCGGTGCGCCGGTGCCGGCGGGCGGGCCGCGCACCAGCCGCTCCTTCGCCGTCCTCCCCGAAGCCGCCGCCGACATGATCCGGCTGCCGCTGTCGCACGAGGGCGAGCGGCTCGGCATGCTGGAGGTCGGACCCGCGCCACTCACTCCGGGCGCCGACGAACTGCTCGCCATCATCGCCGATATCCTCGCGCCGTTCCTCGCCTCGATCGAGCTGTCCGAGGACCTGGCCTACGAGGTGGCGCTGCGTTCCCGCGAGATCGAGGAGCAGCGCCGGTTCATCACCCTGGTGATCGACTGCCTTCCCGTCGGCCTCTACGTGGTCGACCGGGACTACCGCATCCAGATCTGGAACCGCAAGCGGGAGATGGGTACCCAGGGCCTGCGACGGGACGAAGTGGTCGGGCGTCCGGTGTTCGAGGTGCTCACCCGCCAGGACGCGCGTCAGCTCCGGGAGGAATTCGACGACGTCTTCCAGACCGGGCACGTGCGGCAGATCGACCTCGAGGTCGCCGTCGGGGGCGACACCAAGTATTACCGGATCAGCAAGATTCCCATGCGGCAGGACGGCGAGACGATCACCCATGTGATCACGATCGGCGAGGACGTTTCGGAGGCGCACGTCGCCGGCCAGCGGATCCTGCAGAGCGAAAAGCTCGCCGCCATCGGCCAGCTGGCCGCGGGCATCATGCACGAGATCAACAACCCCCTCGCAACCATCGGGGCCTGCGTGGCCGCGCTGGAGAACCGGCTCGAGGACGAAGTGCCGGCGGGGCAGCAGGCCGGGATGCGGGAGTACCTGCACATCATCGACAAGGAGGTGCAGCGCTGCGAAGGGATCGTGGACGGGCTGCTCGACTTCAGCCGGCCCAAGGGAAAGGCCAAGGGCCCGGTGAACGTCTCGACCATCCTCGAGGATACCCTGTTCCTGCTCAAGCATCACGAACGCTTCAAGAAGATCGAAGTCCGGCGCGAGCTGGCCGAGGGCCTGCCGTCGGTGTTCGCCAACGGGGAGCAGCTGATCCAGGTCTTCATGGCCATCATGCTCAACGCGCTCGATGCCATGGAGGAGGGGGGAACGCTGATCGTGCGCTCCCAGCTCGGCACGGTGCACGACGACGAGGTCGAGGTGCATATCGCGGACACCGGGATCGGGATTCCCCGGGCGGAACTGTCCAAGATCTTCGAGCCATTCTACACCACGAAGCCCCCCGGCCGAGGCACCGGGCTCGGACTCTCGGTCTGCTATGGCATCGTGGCCGAACATGGCGGCCGCATCGAGGCCGACAGCCAGCCGGGCCGGGGCTCGGAGTTCCGGGTCTACCTGCCGCTGGCCGGCCGCCCGGTGAGCCATCCATGAAGATCCTCGTCGTCGAAGACGATCGCACCGTCGGCCAATACGTCTTGCGGGGCCTGGTGGAGCAGGGCTTCCAGACCGACCTGGTAGGGGACGGGAGCGAGGCGCTCAACGCCGCCTCCCAGGGGAACTACGATCTCATCATCCTCGACCTCCGGCTCCCGGGGATGACCGGCTTCGAGGTGCTGCGCACCCTGCGCGACCGCGGCAACACCTCGCCCGTGCTGGTGCTCACCGCCCAGGACGCGGTCGATTTCAAGGTTCAGGCCCTCCGCGCCGGCGCCGACGACTACGTCACCAAGCCGTTCGCCTTTGAGGAGCTGCTGGCACGGGTGGAAGCACTCGGACGGCGGCCCAAGCAGATCGCGCCCAAGAGCCTCCGGGTCGGCGATCTCGAGCTGGATCTGGGCACCCGCGAGGTGACCCGGGCCGGCAGGCGGCTGGAGTTGACACCCAAGGAGTACGCGGTCCTCGAGTATCTCATGCGGCACGTGGGGCGGGTGATGTCCCGGACCCTCATCACCGAGTACGCCTGGGACTATCACTTCGATCCCGGCACCAACATCGTCGATGTCGTGATCAACCGGCTGCGCAAGAAGGTGGACTCCGGACACACGACGAAGCTGATCCACACGGTGCGGGGTGTCGGCTATGTCATCAAGGCCTGAGGCCATCTCCCTCGGGAGAGCGCCGCGGCGCCGCGCCGCCGTCGAACGGTCGCGCACGCCGGGTGGCTGAGCGATGCCCAGCATCCGCCGCCGTCTCACCATCTGGTATGCCATCGCCCTGCTGGCCTCGGTCGGCGCCTTCGGCGGAGCGCTGTACTTCGAGCGTCGACGTTCGAGTCTCCGCGAGCTGGACCAGCGGCTGACGCTGGAGGGCAACGCCGCCGCCCAGTACTTCATCTCGTTCCAGCGCTCGCTCGGCCGGCGCCTCGCCGCCGGGGAGACCCCCGGCCTCGCGATCAGCACCGTCGGGGGCTACCTCGATGGCATTCCCGACTACGTCGTGGTGTTCGACCCCGACCTCGCCCCGATCTACCGCAACAGCGCGGCGAAGCCGTTCAGCACCACCTCCCTCTCCGCGGTGCTCGGTGATGGGCAGGGCGCTCCGAACGGGGTGCGAAGCGGCGTCGTGGACCTGAAGGGCGACGGCCAGCTGTTCCGCTACGTCCAGGTGGCGCTCGTCGACGTCTGGGAGCAGCCTGCCAGCATCTTCGTGGTCGCGCCGCTCGGGGCGGTGCCCTTCGGTCCTGAACAGCTGCTGCAGGCCATGCTGGTGATTGCGCCGGTCATTCTCATCGGCAGCATGGGGCTGGGCTACGTCCTGGCGGACACCAGCCTCCGACCCGTCGAGGGCATGGTCGATGAAATCGAGGCGATCACCGATGGGCGCAGCCTGCACCGGCGGGTGGCGGTGCCGGTGTCGGCCGACGAACTCGCACGGCTGGCCGGCACGATGAACCGGATGCTCTCGCGGCTGGAAGAGAGCTTCTCCTCGCTGCACCGCTTCACCGCCGACGCGAGCCATGAACTGAAGACCCCGCTCATGGTGCTCCGGGTCGGCGTCGAACGTGCCATGATAAACCCCCGCACGCCCACCGACGCGCTCCAGTCGCTCGAGGAGGTGCTGGAGGAGATTCACCGGATGAGCGAGCTGGTGGAGAACCTGCTCACGCTCGCGCGTGCGGACGAGGGGCGTGCCACACTCGCTGTCGAGGTCTGCGATCTGCGCGATCTCATCGGTGAAGCCTCCGAGACCGCCGGCATCCTCGGTGAGGAACAGGAGATCGCGGTGCGCACCGAGGTGCCGGCGACGCCGGTGGAGGTTCCGGTGGATCGCAGCCGGATCCGCCAGCTGCTGCTCAATCTCGTCACCAATGCGATCAAGTACACGCCGGGCGGCGGCAAGGTCAGCATCGGGCTGGTGGACCAGGGCGAGGTCGCCGCGATCATCATCGGCGACAACGGCATCGGGATTCCCCCCGCGGACCTGCCCCACATCTTCGACCGGTTCTATCGGGTTGACACGGCCCGCTCGCGCACCGGCGAGCGGCCGGGCTCGGGCCTGGGGCTCGCGATCACCAAGTGGATCGCGGAGGCCCACGGCGGCACGATCACCGTGCAGAGCCGGCAGGGCCGCGGTACGGTCTTCACCGTGAGCCTGCCCAAGGCAGGCGCGAGCCTCGCTGCGCCGTTCCCGGCGTTGCCGCCAACGACCCCGATTCCTTCCCTCTAGCGCATTCATTCGGCGCCGATATATTCGCCTCCTCTCCTGCCCGCGACGCCGTGCGAGCGGGCGACGGTCGTGCGCACTCCAGCACCGGCACGGCGGCGCCCTGCGTGGCGGCACAGGTAATCCGGCTGTCATCGATTTGTCATCTTCCGGGGCGGTGACCTGCAATGGGCGCCCTGTAGGTTCCCGCATCGCCCTTCCATCGGAGGACTCGTTCCGTGTTCGAGAACCTCATTGAATCGAACAAGAAGCCGCAGATGTCCCTCGGACAGTCCGTGGTTTCCGTGTTCGTCCACGCCGGCCTGATCTTCGGCGCCATCAAGGCGACCCAGGGTGCTGCCGAGGTCGTGAGGGACATCATGGTGGACACCACCATGGTGTTTCTGAAGCCGCCCGAAGCGCCGCCGCCGCCACCGCCGCCGCCGGAGAACGTGGTGGTGAGCGCGAACCCGCCCCCGCAGGGGTTCCAGGTCGTGACGCCCCCGGACAACATCCCGACCGAAATCCCGCCGGTGAACCTGAACGAGCGTTTCGACCCGAAGGACTTCACGGGCAAGGGGGTCGAGGGCGGCATCGCGACGGGCATCGCGGGCGGCACCGGACCGGTCCCCACCATCGAAGGAGAAGTCTTCCTCGCCGCCGAGGTGGATGAGACGCCCCAGATTGCGCCCGGCTCCAACTGCCTCGGCAAGTTTCCCGCGGTGATGCAGTCCGCGGGCATCCCCGGCAAAGTGGTGCTGCAGTTCGTGGTGAACACCGATGGCAAGGTGGACCCCGCGGGTATCAAGGTCGTCAACAGCACCCACAAGGCGTTCGAAGAGCCTGCGAAGCAGGGGATTACCAGCGCGACCTGCAGCTTCAAGCCCGGCAAGTCGCGCGGGCAGCCGGTGCGGGTGCTGGTGCAGCAGTCGGTATCATTCAAGGTCGGCCAGTAGCCGCCCGCCTTCATCATTCACGGAGGTCTCCTTCTCATGCAGCATGGCATTGATATTCTGAAGCTCTGGGATGCGGCAGGCACGTTCGCCCGGGGCGTCATCCTGGTCATGGCGATCATGTCGCTGTGGTCGCTGTCGGTGGCCATTCAGAAGGCCATCATGATCCGACGCAGCCAGTCCGCCACCAAGAAGTTCGCCCCCGAGTTCTCCCGCGCGATTCAGGAAGAGAACCTCGAGAAGGCGATCTCTCTGGCCGAGAAGAACCAGAAGAGCCACATCGCCAAGGTGCTGGGCGGCGCGCTCGGCGAGGTGAAGAACCTGATCCAGGACCGGGCCACGATCACCTCGGCCGACATCAACTCGGCGGAGCGTGCGGTGGAGCGGCAGATGCTGATCACGCTGGCGGACTTCAAGCGCGGCATGGGCGTCATGGCGACGGTCGGTGCCACCGCGCCGTTCGTCGGCCTGCTCGGCACCACGATGGGTATCGTGACGGCCTTCACCGGCATGGCCGCCGCAGGCGCCTCCGGCGGTCTGGCGGGCATCTCGGCCGGTATCGCCGAGGCGCTCATCACGACGGCGTTCGGCCTCATGGTGGCGATTCCGGCGGTGTGGTTCTACAACTACTTCACCACCAAGATCGAGAACCTCACGGTCGAGATGACCTACTCGTCCAAGGAACTGATCGACTACCTGATCAAGAGCGTGGGGAGCGAGTTTGGCCGCTCGATCTTCACCAAGGAATTCCAGGCCCAGAAGGCGGTGACCGGCCATGGGCATGTCAGCGGGTAGTGCCGGCCGCAGCACCGTCAAGGCAGAGCCGAACGTCATTCCGATGATCGACATCATGCTGGTGCTGCTCATCATTTTCATGATCGTGACTCCGCTGATCGCCGCCGGCTTCAAGGCGACGATGCCCAAGGGCAAGAACCTGGACAAGCGGCCGGAAGGCGAAAACGAGGTCATCCTGGGTGTGGACGCCGGGGGACAGTACTTCCTCAACGGCAAGGGCCCGGTGGATCCGGTGGTGCTGGAAGAACAGCTGAAGTCGATCTACGCCGCGCGGACCGAAGACAAGATTCTGTACTTCAAGGCGGACAATCAGCTCCGGTTCGCCCGGATCCAGGACGCGGTGGAACTGGCCCGGCGCTCCGGCGCCCGGGTGATGGCGGCGATCACGGAGCCCAAGATCCAGGGCAGCCTGTTCGACGCCGCCGCCGAGAAGGAGAACTGATATGGCCGGCGGATCCTCCGCGGCTCCCGGCGACGTCTCGTCCGAGCCGAACGTGATTCCGATGATCGACATCATGCTCGTGATGCTGATCATCTTCATGGTATCGCAGCCGCTCTCGCGGATGGCCCTGGACATCCAGGTGCCGCCCCAGGAAACGGCCACCAAGTCCACCGCGGCCTCGAACCAGATCGTGCTGGAGCTCACATCCGATGGCGGGTACGCCATCAACACCCAGCCGGTCCCCAGGGACCAGCTGGATACCCAGATCCACGCAATCTTCGATTCGCGTCCGGCGAAGCTGCTGTTCATCAAGTCCGCGCCGGAGCGGATCTACCAGGACGTCATCGACGCGATGGACGTCGCCCGCGGCGCGGGCGTGCAGGTGATCGGCTTCACCCCGGCCGACAAGACGCAGTAGCCGCGGCTGGAGGCATCACCAACGGGGGACCGTCACCACGACGGTCCCCCGTTCGTATGTTTCGGTGTGGATCGCCCGGGCGGCGGGCGTCCCCTCACCGCGCCCGGGTCGTCTGCGCGCACCGAATCACGCGAGGTTGCCCTGTCCTCTCGGTACGAGTTCGCCATCGATGGCTCCACCCGCCGGTCCCGTCCGGCCAGCGTGCTGCTGTCCATCCTGGTGCACGTCCTGTTCGGGCTGTTGCTGCTGATCCCGTTGCGCCACGACTTCGCACGGGTCCTGCCTTCGGGGCCGATCCTCCCGGGGAGCGCCGGCGGCGGTGGTGGCGGTGGTGGTCGGGTGGCATATATTACCCTGCCCGCGCCCGTCCCATCCGCGCGGACGACCACCGTGGTCACCGCGCCAGCGCCCACGCCTCCGGTTGCGGTCACGCCGACGCCCGTTCCTCCGTCGGTCATCCCGCCACCGGTTCCCGCAGAGCAGCCGTCTTCCGTGCCCGCGCCCGCCGTCGCGCCGACGCCGGATTCCGTTGCGGGGGCCGGGCCCGGCGCCGGCGGTGGTGCCGGGGGTGGCACCGGCGGCGGGGTCGGTCCCGGGACCGGCCCCGGGACGGGGCCGGGCAGCGGCACCGGCGCCGGAGAGGGCGGCGCCGGGAAGCCTGCCCGACCGCGCTTCCAGGTCATTCCGCCATCGGACGCGCCGAAGAATCTGCGCGGGAAGGACATCCGTATCGTCTTCTCGATCGATGCCCAGGGCAGAGTCGAGCGGGTGGAGTTCGACCCCGCCATAACGGATGCCGGATACGCCCGTCGCCTGCGGGAGGCGATGCTCGAGAACCGGTTCTACCCCGCGCTCGGCCCGGACGGTCACCCCATCCCGAGCAGCTGGGATTACACCGTGACGATTTTCCAGTAAGCGGCTCCTGCGGTTCCACGCTCTCCCCAATTCACATGCCCGGTCTCTTCGTCCGTAAGTCGGTCGCCGATTGCGAGAACGACCTCGCCGAACGAGGCGGTCTCAAGCGCTCGCTCAACAAGTGGCACCTCACCGCGCTCGGCGTCGGCGCCACCATCGGCGCGGGGATCTTCGCGACGACCGGCACCGCGATCGCGGGTGACGCGGCCCGACCGGGCGCCGGTCCGGCGATCATCTTCTCGTTCGTCCTCACCGCGGTGGCCTGCGGCTTCGCGGCGCTGTGTTACGCCGAGTTCGCCGCGATGGTGCCGATCGCCGGCTCGGCGTATACCTATGCGTATGCGTCGCTCGGTGAATTCGTGGCGTGGATCATCGGCTGGGACCTGATCGTCGAATATGCCGTTGGCAACATCGGCGTGGCGATCGGCTGGTCGGGGTACTTCCGAGAGCTGCTGAGCCACTTCGGGCTGGACCTGCCCGCGTGGCTCGCGACCGACATCCGCTCCGCCTCGGACGCCGCGAAGGCGATCGCCGCAGGGGCGACCGACCCGGTCAACACCTACCTCGCCTCCGCGCTCACCACCGCACCCCATCTCCTGGGGTTCCCCGTGGTCGCGAACCTCCCCGCCTTCCTGGTGGTGGCGGCGATCACGGTGATCCTGGTGATCGGGGTGAAGGAGTCGGCCAACTCGAACAATGCGATGGTGCTGCTCAAGATCGGCATCATCCTCTTCTTCCTGGCGGTCGGGGCGTTCTTCGTGAGGCCGATCAACTGGGACAATCCCGCCACCGGCGGCTTCGCGCCGAACGGGTTCAGCGGCATCAGCGCCGGGGCGGCGATCATCTTCTTCAGCTACATCGGATTCGACGCGGTATCGACGGCGGCGGAGGAGGCGGTGAACCCCGGGAAGGACATGCCTTTCGGCATCATCATGAGCCTGGCGGTGACCACCGTGCTGTACATCGCGCTCTCGGTCGTCATGACCGGTCTGGCGCCGTGGCAGCAGCTGGGGACGCCGGAGCCGATGATCACCGCGCTGCAGCTCGCCGATGGTCCACCGGGCATACTCAATGTGTCGCGGCTGATCATCTCGATCGGCGCGGTCATCGCGATGGGCAGCGTCCTGCTGGTCTTCCAGCTCGGGCAGCCCCGCATCTTCATGTCGATGGCGCGTGACGGTCTGCTGCCGCCGGTCTTCGCCAAGGTGCATCCGCGCTTCAAGACACCCTACATCGGCACCATCCTCACCGGCATCTTCGTCGCGACCTTCGCCGCCTTTGCCAACATCGCCGAGGTGGTGGACCTGACGAACATCGGGACGCTGTTTGCCTTCATCCTGGTCTCGATCGGGGTGATCGTGTTGCGACGGACCGATCCCGGCCGGACCCGGCCATTCCGGGTACCCTGGGTGCCGTTCACGCCGATGATTTCGGTGGTGGCCTGCTTCTACCTGATGTACAAGCTGCCGGGGATCACCTGGATCCGGTTCGGCGTGTGGCTGCTGGTGGGGCTGGTGCTCTATTTCCTGTACGGGGCCAAACACAGCCGGATTCGTAACGCCCCGGAAAGCTGAGCCCGCGCCTCGGGGCCTGGCGGTGCTTCACGCGGGATCTCGCCCTCGGGCGGGATCCCGCGTCGAGGTTCAGGGGGTGCGGCTGGCGATGTGAATGGCACCCGTGGCGGCGTCGAGCGGGGTGTCCCGCAGGCGGAGCCGCGGTTCCTCCTGCAGCTTGGTGCGGAGCATGCGGTGCAGTGGCCCGTCATGAAAGAGCAGGCCACCGTTGGTGGCGACACCCACCGGCGCGCGCTCATCGACGCCGAAGTGGGGAAGGAGTCGAAGGACGAGTGCAGCCAGCTCACGGGCGGCGTAGTCCATGATGCCTGCGGCGACGGTGTCGCCCTGGTGCGCGGCTTCGAAGACGGCGGGCGCCAGTGCGGCCACCTCCGGGACCCCCGCCGCGGCCGCCCAGCGTACCAGTCCGTCCATCGATTCGCTGCGGCTCAGTTTGAGCAGCAGGGAGGTGAGTTCGGTGCGTGGGCTGCGGCCGTCCGCCGCGCGGCCGACGGCGCCGAGCGCGGCGCGTCCGATGGCATAGCCGCTGCCTTCGTCTCCCATCTGCCAGCCGAAGCCGCCGGAGCGGTGCGTGCGTCCGAAGGGATCGCGCGCCACTCCCATGCTGCCGGTGCCGGCGGTCACCACGATGCCCGGCTGATCGCCGAAGGCCGCGGCCAGCGCGATGTCGGTATCGCCGGTGACGATGATTCGTTCGGCGATGGCTTCGCTGCGGAGCGCCTCCCGCAGTTCGTTGCGTTCCTCCTCCCGGCCGGCCCCCGCCACGCCGGCCACGATCAGGTCAGCCCGGAGCCGGCCGATGTCGGCGAGCGCGCGCCGGGCCACCTCGCCGATCGTGGTGGCACACGCGATGCCCTTGCCACTGCGCATCTTGGCGCCGCCACCAATGGCGCGGGCGCGGACCGCGTCGGCTTCCGCCACGATCACGACGGTCTTGGTCCCGCCGGCGTCGACGCCGACAATGAAACGACTCATGCGCGTGCCTCGCGATCTCGCCAGACGGCGCTCAGTGCCAGTCCGGTCGTCACGGTGATGGCGCTGCCCAGCGGGACATACCAGGGCCACGCCAGACTGGACTTGGTCAGGAACAGGGTCAGCATCACGGCCACCGCCACGGTGATCCCGCCGACCACATGGCGGCCCGCCACACGGGCCGGGGCGCCGGCCAGCAGATAGGCGCCGAGCAGGCCCCCATATGTAATCGATGCGATCTGGAGGGCGAACACCACCACCGGCGTCCGGCCTCCGCCAGCCACGACGTAGAACCCCAGGGCGGCGCCGGTGACCAGGACGCCCCAGAAGATCGACAGCAGCTTGCCGACCCGGAGGAGCCGCGCCGGATCCTTCACCCCGGTGAACGAGGCGTAGAGATCGTGCGTCATCGAGGAGGCGAGGGCACTGATTGCCGAACTGTGGGTGCCCATCGTGGCCGCCAGGATGGCGGCAATCAGCAGACCCGAAAGGCCGCCGGGGAGGTGATCGACGATGAAGCGGGGGAAGATCTGGTCGGCCGGGAGGTCGGCTGGCGCGAAGCCGCCCGCCCAGAGGGCGGTGCCGATCAGCATGAAGAGGGTGAATTGGGCAAGCACGACGACGCCCGACCCGATCAGGGCGCGCCGGGCGTCACGCAGTGAACCGCTTGCGAGCAGGCGCTGCACGATAACGTGATCGGTGCCATGGGATGCGGCGGTAAGCATGCCCCCGCCGATCAGGCCGCCAAGCAGCGTGTAGGGGACGGTGAAGTCGAACCGGAAGTCGAGCAGCTGCAGCTTGCCGGCCGCCTGGGCCGCCGCGACCGTCGGCCCCGGGCCTCCCGCGAGTCCGCTGGCGATGACCAGCGCGGCCATCCCGGCGGAAACGTAGACGCACCACTGCACGACGTCGGTCCAGACGACCGCCTTGAGGCCCCCGTGCCAGGTGTAGACCATGGTCACGAGGCTCATCACCAGAATCGAGACCGGGATGCTCCAATCGGTGATCAGCGCGAGCGGGACGGCACTGGCATAGACCCGGACCCCGTCGGCGAGCATCCGGGTCACGAGGAAGATGAGCGAGGTGAGCCGCCGGGTCGTTGGCCCGAAGCGCGACTCGAGCCGCACGTAGGCGGTTTCCTGTTCTCCCTGGAAGTAGCCGGGCAGGAGCCACCAGGCGACGACGATCCGGCCGATGAGATAGCCGAGCGGCAACTGGAGGAAGGTGAGATTGCCCTGCGCCGCGATCGAGGGGACCGAGATGACGGTGAGGGCGGAGGTCTCGGTGGCGACAATCGACAGCAGGATGGCCCAGGAAGGCAGGTCGCGCGCGCCGAGGAAGTAGTCGCCCGCGGTCTGCTGGCGCCGGGAGACCCACATCCCCACTCCGAGCGTCAGCGCGAAGTAGAGGAGAATGACGCCCAGGTCGAGATGGGACATGGCTGGAAAAAAGTTCGGGGGCGGGTCTTAGACCCGCCCCCGCTGTCGCCGCACGGAGTGGTTCAGGCGGTGAACGAGCTTCCGCACCCGCAGCCGCCGGTGGCGTTGGGATTGGTGAAGGTGAATCCCGACCCCTGCATGGAGCTGGTGTAGTCGACCGTCACGCCGTTCAGATACTGCATGCTGAATCCGTCCATGAAGACCCGGACCCGGTTGATTTCCATGACCACATCGTCCTCGATGGGGCGCTCTTCGATGTTGAGGCTGTACTTGAACCCCGAGCACCCACCCGGCAGCACGCTCACGCGGAGACCCGCGGTCTCAACCGAGACCTCTTCCGCGGCGATGAACTTCCGCACTTCCTCCGCGGCCCGATCGGTCAGGACGAGGGTAAAGCCCGGGGTGCTGACCTGCTGCTCAGTGCCTTCCATGAACGTGCTCCCTTCCTCGATGATGCGAAAGCGCCGGGCAAACGCACCGGCGCTGATTCTCGCTCCATCAAAGTAGGCGGTGGGCAGGGTGCTGTCAATTCCGGCGAGTTGGATAGGAAATGGCTAACTCCAGACACATCATGGAGTAACCATGGATTCCCCCGGCATCGCGGAGACCCGGTCGGCGACTTCGCCACGGACCGGTCCCCATCGCGGGTTGACCCGGGTCGGATGCACCCGGT
Source organism: uncultured Gemmatimonadales bacterium (assembly GCA_963825065.1). Lineage (GTDB taxonomy): Bacteria > Gemmatimonadota > Gemmatimonadetes > Gemmatimonadales > GWC2-71-9 > JADJOM01. The sequence goes on along the minus strand of CAWGRU010000008.1, from coordinate 152,792 downwards.
TGCTGAGCAGGACGATCGCAAGGCAGCGGGTCGGGTCGATCCAGATCGAGGTGCCGGTGAAGCCGGTGTGCCCGAAGCTGCTGGGCGACAGCCGGTGGCCGGCGCTCCCGCCTTCCGATGGGGTATCCCATCCCAGCGCCCGGCTCGAGCCCGCGGGAAGATCCTGCCTCGTTGTGAAGGTGCGTACCGTCGCGGAAGAAACGGGCGGGCCGGAGATCGCGCCGATCGAGACGCTGCAGGCGGCACCTCGCCGGGCGCCACACGCATCCACGTAGGGTGGTGTTTCGCCTCCGTCGCAATCGGTGGTCGCGCGGAGCAGCCAGTCTGCGAAGCGGATCAGGTCCCGCCCCGAGGAGAACAGCCCCGCGTGTCCCGAAACACCGTCGAGCCTGGCGGCGTTCTCATCATGCACCTCGCCCCGCAGCATCCGTCCCCGCCACGGATCGTTCTCCGTGGGTGCGATGTGGGAACGCCAATCGGCGGGAGGGAGGTAGCGTGTGTCCCGCAGTCCTAGAGGCTGAAAGACCCGGTGCGCGAGCAGGGTGTCGAGCCGGGTGCCGTAGGCGGTCTCGACGGCCTGGGTGAGGACCATCGCCCCGAGATCGGAGTAAACGAACCGCGCGCCTGGTACGGTATCGAGCGTCGTGGTATCCGCGGCGGCGAAGCTCTCGGCTCGGGTGCCGGTATTCAGATACAGCGGTCGCCAGGCCGGGAGTCCGCTGCTGTGGGTGAGTAGATGGCGGATGGTGACCGCTCGGCGACCTGCCGGCTCGGCGACCGAGTGGCCCCCTTGGGCCGAAGCCGATCCGGACCCGAGGGGATCCGTCGGGGCGACCGGGCCACGGAACTCGGGCACATAGTCCGTGATCGGCGCGTCGAGCTCGATCTTCTGTTCCTCGACGGCCAGCATCATGGCGGTGGTGAGTCCGACCACCTTGGTGAGCGAGGCCAGGTCGTAGATCGTCGCGCTGTCGGGGCGGGTGGGGTCATCGACCCCGAGCCGCCCGGTACCGTGAAAGTAGTGGCGGCCGTTCAGGCTCACGGCGAGAAGTGCACCGGGGGCGGCACCGTCCGCCACCATCGAATCGAGGTAGTGGGTGACTTCCTGCCAGGCAGGGCCGCTGCGAGGCTCGATTTGCGGGGCGGCGCGAGCGGCACACCCGGTGCCGAGTGCCGCCGTGAGGGCGAGAACCCTGCGCCCCGTCAGCGTTGGCTCCCGGCGCCGGTGCCTGCTGCGGTGCTCGTCGTGCCGCGCTCGATTCCGGTGCCGAGCGGATAGCCGGGCGGAATCGTCACGGGGAGCCGGCCGGTGATGGCAGCCTGACCGGTGAGGGCCCGGGCGATGGCCCATTCGCCGAGGCCGTTGGCAGTCCAGCCGAGTAGATAGGAACGCAGGTGCGGCACCTGCATGCCGATGTAAGGAGACCCGAACGAGATCAGGACGGTCCGGCGGCGGCGGCAGGTCTCGTCGATCAGCCGGGCCACCGCCTCCGGGAGACCGACGGTTCCCTTCCACGCGGTGACTTTCACGGAGGCGGCGAAGATGGCAAAGCCGTTCCGCCGAATGATGGTGCGGGCGGAGTCGAGGCTCGCGGCGCCGCTCGCGGGCCAGAGGCGGAAGAGAGTCACCTTGTAGCCGGCATCGCGCAGCCGGCGGCTCAGGGTGTTGCCGATCGTCCCGGCGTTCTCTTCGCCGAAGGTGACCAGGGTGACCGGCCGGGGCCGGGCCCGCAGGCTGTCCACGGTCCCGCTGCTGTCGGACACCAGCACGATGGCCCGCTGGGCGATGTCCCGGGCGGTCTCCAGGAAGCGGGCGCTGCCGACGACATCGGGGACGCTGTCGAGTGGCACGGTGCGCCGGGTGAAGAGGCCGAGGCGCTGCTTGATCATGACGAGGCGACGGACCGAACGATCGAGGCGTTCGAAGGTCACCCGTCCCGATTCCACCGCTTCGGTGAGTGCGTCGATGGCCGATTTGGGATCGGCGGGCTGCAGCAGCAGATCGGCGCCGGCGAGGAAGGCGAGAACGGCCGCCTCGCCGGGACCATAGGTGTTCACGATGCCGCCCATGTCGAGCGCATCGGTCACCACGACGCCATGGAAGCCGAGCGAGTCCCGCAGCACGCCGGTGAGGATGCGGGAGTCGAGCGTCGCGGGGCGGTGAGCGTCACTGGAGATGGCGGGCATGATGATGTGCGCCGACATGACGAGGCCCACCCCGGCCTCGATCGCCGCACGGAAGGGCACCAGCTCCAGGGTATCGAGCCGCCGCCACGATGCCGAGATGAGCGGCAGGGCCAGGTGGGAGTCGGTCGAGGTATCGCCGTGACCGGGAAAGTGTTTCGCCGTTGCCAGCATGCCGTGGTCCTGCAACCCGCGGATCGACGCGGCGACCAGCCGTCCCACGAGATACGGATCTTCCCCGAAGGAGCGGGTGTTGATGATCGGATTGGCGTAGTTGTTGTTGACGTCGGCGACCGGGGCGAACGCGAGCTGGATCCCGACGGCCCGTCCCTCCAGTGCAGTGATCCGCCCGACGTCGTAGGCATCCTGTTCGCTGCCGGCCGCGGCCACGCCCATATTGGTGGGGAAGGGGGTGGCTCCGGTGAGCCGGAAGCTTGCGCCGCTCTCCAGATCGGCACCAACGAGCAGCGGCAGCGCCGAGCGCTGCTGCAGCCGGTTGAGCTTCATGGCGACGTCGAGGGGAGAGCCGACCGAGACGATGATGCCGCCGACGTGGAGCGAGTCGACCCAGCCCTGCATGACCGTGAAGAGGCTGTCGTCGAAGGCGGCATAGTTGCCGGGGATCCACGGCATCACGACCTGGGCCACCCGGTCGCGCAGCGACAGGGAATCGAGGAGGCGCGCCACCGCGACCGAGTCGGAGGGGCCGGGCGCGTCGAGCCCGAAGCGACCGGCGGGCTGCTGCGCCTCCGCCCTCGAAAGGCCGGCGCACAGCAGGAGACCTAGCGAGAGTACTGCTCTATGCGAACGGGCCACTGGGCACTCGGATTCTGGCTGGTGGTCGCACCGTGGATCGGGTGCGGCCGGGGTGTCGGCGCGGGAACGCCAGCGACGGGCGCGCGGGTCTCGCCGGCCGCTCTGCCTTCCGCGGGGAGCGTCGTGCGCCCCGGCATCGAGGTCCTGCTGACGGACAGCGTCCAGCTGGTGCGCGGCCGCCGGATCGGACTGGTCACCAATCAGTCCGGAGTGGATCACGCCGGCGTGAGCGATGTCGAGCGGCTGCGCGAAGCCGGTGTGCAGCTGGTCGCGCTGTTCAGCCCCGAGCACGGCTTCCGCGGCGCGGCCGATCCCGGCGCGACCGTCACCTCCACGACCGACTCCGCGACCGGCCTCCCAATCTACAGCCTCTATGGCCGGACGTGGGCCCCGACCGACTCGATGCTGGCGGGTGTGGACCTGTTGCTGGTCGACCTGCAGGATGCCGGCGCGCGCTACTTCACCTACCTCTGGACCACGACCGAGGTGATGCGGGCGGCGGCGGCGAAGGGAATCCCGGTCGTCGTGCTGGACCGGCCGAATCCGATCGGCGGAACGGTGCAGGGCAACCTGCTCGACAGCTCGTTCCGTTCCGCCGTGGGATTGCTCGCCGTACCGATGCGCCACGGGATGACGCTGGGGGAGCTGGCCCTGCTCGCCAGGAACGACCTGGGACTCGGTACGGATCTCCGGGTCGTGCCGGCGGCGGGGTGGCGGCGCGGGATGTACTTCGATGAGACCGGACTGCCCTTCATTCCGCCCGTCGCCCAACCTGCGAAGCATCGAGGCGCTGATTCACTATCCGGGACTGTGCCTCTTCGAAGGCACCAACCTCTCCGTGGGGCGGGGGACCGACCATCCGTTCGAGCAGATCGGCGCGCCCTGGCTGGATACCACGGGCGTGCTCGGTGCGCTGTCGGCGGCGCGGCTGCCGGGGGTGGCGTTCACGGCGGTGCGGTTCACGCCGAGTCTTCCGGGCGACGGCAAGTATGCCGACACCCTGGTGGCCGGGATCCGGCTCCGGGTGACCGATCGATCCCGCTACGACCCGACGTTGACCGCGGTGACGCTGCTTGAGGTCGTGGGAGGGCGGCTCACCTTCACGCCGAGACAATTTGACCGGCTGGCCGGGGATGATGGCGCCCTCCGCAGGGCGGTGATGGCGCGATCCCCCATCGATTGGGCCGCCCCCCGGGCGGAGTTCCTCGCCCGCCGTCAAGCCTTCCTTCTGTATCCCGAATAAGCCCTCGATCCGGGGGCCGCTCCTTCCCCTAAACCGTTCCGCCGGTTATCGTTTGCGCGGTTTTCCGGGGCCCGATATGCCGGTTCCCTACCCGCCGCATCCCCGAGGGACAGGCGCCAGGTGAAACTGATCACCAAGCCGGTGGAACGGGGCTTCTACGCCGTGACCCGGCCGCTCGTGGACGGTCTGATCCGGGCCGGGGTCCGGCCGAACGTCATCACCACCGTCGGCACGCTCCTGGTCGTCGCCTCGGCGGTGGCCTTCGGGCTCGGCTCGGTACGCCTCGGGGGGCTGCTGTACCTTCTGAGCGGGGTCGTGGACACCCTCGACGGCGCGGTGGCCCGTGCCAACGAGCAGGTCACGAAGTTCGGCGCCTTCTACGACTCGACCCTCGACCGGGTGGGCGACGGCGCGACCTTCATGGGGATCGCGGTGTTCTTCCTGCTCGCGCCGGCGGGTTCGGTTGTCTATCGCGAGTGGGCGATCATCATCTAGCATGGTGGCAATCATCGCGTCGCTGCTGGTCTCCTACGCCCGAGCCAGGGCCGAGGGGCTGGGGATCGACTGCAGGGTGGGGCTGGTGCAGCGCGCCGAGCGGATCCTGCTGGTCGGTCTGCCGTCGGTGATTGTCGGTGCCGGCCCGGAGGGGCTGGTGCTGTTCTGGATCATGGCGATTCTTGCGTTCGCGTCGGTGGTCACCGTCGTGCAGCGCTTCGTGTACGTCTACCAGGTGACAGAGGGTGCGGTCGCACCCGACGCGCCGAAAGGACCGTCCTAGTGGCGACAGGTACTCCCCGGCCGATCGCGCCGGCCAAGGGCAAGCTCGGTGTTCTGTGCGTGGGTCTCGGCGCGGTGGCCACCACGTTCATTGCGGGTGTCGAACTGATCCGTCGCGGCAAGGCGAAGCCGATCGGCTCGCTGACCCAGATGGGCACCATCCGGCTGGGCAAGCGGACCGAGGGGCGGGCGCCGCTACATCAAGGAGTTCGTGCCCCTGGCCGATCTGAACGATATCGTCTTCGGCGCCTGGGACCCGCTCCCGGACAACGCCTACCAGTCCTGCCTGCACTGCGGGGTGCTCGAGAAGCACGAGCACGTCGAGCCGATCAAGGACTTCCTGCAGGCGATCACCCCGATGCCCGCCGTGTTCGACCAGCACTACGTGAAGCGGCTCGAGGGCAGCAACGTCAAGGCGGGCAAGACCAAGAAGGACCTGGCCGAGGCGCTGCGGAAGGACATCCGCGACTTCAAGGCGAAGCACGGCTGTGACCGGCTGGTGATGGTCTGGTGCGCCTCGACCGAGATCTTCATCGCGCCGGGCCCGGCGCACCAGACGCTGGCGGCCTTCGAGAAGGCGATGGAGGCCAACGACCCGACGATCGCGCCGTCGATGCTGTACGCCTACGCGGCGATCATGGAGGGGGTGCCGTTCGCCAACGGCGCGCCGAACCTCTGCTGCGACATCCCGGCCATCGAGCAGCTGGCCAAGGACAAGGGCGTCGCGATCGGCGGCAAGGACTTCAAGACCGGCCAGACGATGCTGAAGACCGTGCTCTCGCCGATGTTCAAGGCGCGGATGCTCGGCGTCGCCGGCTGGTACTCGACCAACATCCTCGGCAACCGGGACGGCGAAGTGCTCGACGATCCGGAGTCCTTCAAGACCAAGGAAGAGTCCAAGCTCGGCGTGCTCGAGTACATCCTGCAGCCCGAAGCTCTATCCCGGAGCTGTACGGCAACATCTTCCACAAGGTGCGGATCAACTACTATCCGCCGCGCGGGGACAACAAGGAAGGGTGGGACAACATCGACATCTTCGGGTGGTGCGGCTACCCGATGCAGATCAAGGTCGATTTCCTCTGCCGGGACTCGATCCTCGCGGCCCCGCTGGTGCTCGACCTCGCGCTCTTCTTCGACCTGGCCCAGCGGGCCGGGCTGTCGGGGATCCAGGAATGGCTGTCGTTCTACTTCAAGAGCCCGCAGGTCGCGCCGGGGCTGTACCCGGAGCACGACCTCTTCATCCAGCAGACCAAGCTCAAGAACACGCTGCGCTGGCTGATGGGCGAATCGGTGATCACCCACCTGGGTGTCGAGTACTACGAGTACGGAGAGAAGTAAGGGAAGCGGGAAAAGGGGAGAACGGGGCGGTGCTGGGCTCAAGGGATGTTGCCTTTCCCGCTTCCCTCTTCCCCCAACAGGGAGTTCAAACCGACGATGAAGTACTTCCACCGCACCCACATCGCCCCCGACGCCGTCATGGCGCAGGCCAATGCCTTCTTCGGGCCGCGTCTCGCGCCGACCGAGGAGGCACCCCGGCGGCGGCGCTTCTCCGGCACCCTGGGCCAGATCGCCGTCAACGTGCAGGCCGAAGGGGGCCACTACACCCTGGTGACGGTCGAGACCAATCAGCCGGGCGAGAGCGAGGCCGACAAGCTCGCCAAGCGGTTCCTGACCGTCGTGCACACCCTGAGCGATCCGTTGCACGAGGCGCGCGGCTCGTACTGACCGGACCCCCGGTCGCCCGTCGGGGCGGGTCCCGGACCCGTCCCGGCATCCGTCGGGCAATTCATCCACGCACCTGAGGAGAAGGTCCCCCATGAAGAAGACGCTGCCCTGGCTCGTCGCCCTGGCCGTCATGTGCAGTCTGGCGTTCACTGCGCATACGGCGCTCGCGCAGGACTCGGCGGTCTACCCCGGTGGTGAGGCGGCCGCGGCCGCCCCGCACGCCGGCGGCGAGGCCAACCTCGTGCTGCCCGACCTGGGCACGGTCAACTTCCTCGGCGGGACCAGCGGCCGCACGCTGCTGATGTTCGGCCTGGTCGTGGCGGCCCTCGGCCTCGGCTTCGGCCTGCTCAGCTACAGCCGGCTCAAGAACCTGCCGGTGCACAAGTCGATGCTGGAGGTGTCGGAGCTCATCTACGAGACCTGCAAGACCTACCTGTTCACCCAGGGCAAGTTCCTGATGGTGCTGTGGGTCTTCATCGCGGTGATCATCGGCTTCTACTTCGGCGTCCTGCAGGGCTTCCCCGGCGGCCGGGTGGCGATCATCCTGATCTGGAGCCTGGTCGGCATCGCGGGCAGCTACTCGGTGGCCTGGTTCGGCATCCGGGTGAACACCTTCGCCAACTCGCGCACCGCCTTCGCGGCGCTCAAGGGCAAGCCCTACCCCTGCTACGCCATCCCGCTGCAGGCGGGGATGAGCATCGGCATGCTGCTGATCAGCGTCGAACTGCTGCTGATGCTCACCATCCTGCTGTTCATTCCCGGCGCCTATGCCGGGGCCTGCTTCATCGGCTTCGCGATCGGCGAGTCGCTGGGCGCCGCGGTGCTCCGCGTCGCGGGCGGCATCTTCACCAAGATCGCCGACATCGGCTCCGACCTGATGAAGATCGTCTTCAAGATCAAGGAAGACGATGCCCGCAACCCGGGCGTCATCGCGGACTGCACCGGCGACAATGCCGGCGACTCGGTCGGCCCGTCGGCCGACGGCTTCGAGACCTACGGCGTCACCGGGGTCGCGCTCATCGTGTTCATCCTGCTCGCGGTGAAGGACCCCACCGTCCAGGTCCAGCTGCTGGTCTGGATCTTCGTGATGCGCATCATGATGATCGTCGCGTCGGCGGTGTCCTACTTCATCAACGAGGCGTGGACGAAGGCGCAGGACAGCGACAAGGACAAGATGGACTACGAGCACCCGCTGACCCGGCTGGTGTGGCTCACCTCGATCGTGTCGGTGGTGATCACCTACGTCGTGTCGATGAAGCTGATCCCCGACCTGGGCGGCGCGGACTCCGGGTTCTGGTGGAAACTCGCGACGGTCATCACCTGCGGCACGCTCGCCGGCGCGATCATTCCCGAGCTGGTGAAGATCTTCACCTCGGTGAATTCGCGGCACGTCCGTGAAGTGGTGACCAGCTCGGAGCAGGGCGGGGCATCGCTCAACATCCTGTCGGGCCTGGTGGCGGGCAACTTCTCCGCCTACTGGCTCGGCCTGACCATGATGCTCCTCATGGGCATCGCCTACGGGGTCAGCACCACCTTCCCCGCCGACATCATGCTGGCCCCGGCGGTGTTCGCCTTCGGCCTGGTGGCCTTCGGCTTCCTCGGCATGGGCCCGGTGACGATCGCGGTGGACAGCTACGGACCGGTGACCGACAACGCGCAGTCGGTCTACGAACTGTCGCTCATCGAGGCGATTCCGAACATCAAGAGCGAGCTCAAGAAGGACTTCGGCTTCGACGCCAACTTCGAGAAGGCCAAGGACCACCTCGAGGAGAACGACGGCGCCGGCAACACCTTCAAGGCGACGGCCAAGCCGGTCCTGATCGGCACCGCGGTGGTGGGTGCGACGACCATGATCTTCTCGATCATCGTGGCGCTGACCCATGGCCTGCAGCCGGAACTGCTTTCGAACCTCTCGATCCTGCACCCGCCGTTCCTGCTCGGCCTCATCACGGGCGGCTCGGTGATCTACTGGTTCACCGGCGCCTCCATCCAGGCGGTGACCACCGGCGCCTACCGCGCCGTGGAGTTCATCAAGGCCAACATCAAGCTCGAGGGCGTGACCAAGGCCTCGGTGACCGACTCCAAGAAGGTGGTCGAGATCTGCACCAAGTACGCCCAGGCCGGCATGTTCAACATCTTCCTGGTCGTCTTCTTCTCGACCCTGGCGTTCGCCTTCGTCGAGCCGTACTTCTTCATCGGCTACCTGATCTCGATCGCGCTGTTCGGGCTGTACCAGGCCATCTTCATGGCCAACGCCGGCGGCGCCTGGGACAACGCCAAGAAGATCGTGGAGACCGAGCTCAAGGCGAAGGGGACACCGCTGCACGACGCGACCGTGGTGGGCGATACGGTCGGCGATCCGTTCAAGGACACCTCGCAGCGTCGCGCTCAACCCGATCATCAAGTTCACCACCCTCTTCGGCCTGCTGGCCGTGGAGCTTGCGGTCAGCCTCACCGCCGAGAAGGGCGGCATGCTCACCCACGTCCTGGCGGGGGTGTTCCTGCTGACCTCCATGATCTTCGTCTACCGGTCGTTCTACGGGATGCGGATCGAGAAGGCCTGAGCGCAGCCTGGCAGGACTCCATCAGGCGGCCGGGGCAGTACGCTCCGGCCGCCTGATGCATTTTGTGACGCTGGCGGACCGGCGGAATGCGGTGGAACCCGGCGCAGCGTCGGGTCCGTACGGCCCGCCTCTCCCATTCCCTCATGGAGTCCCGGATGCCTCGCTTGCGTCGTGCCACACTGGCCCTGCTGGCCCTTACTCTCGCCTGCGGCACACTCGCCGCCCAGGATCGCGCGGCGTTCATCGTCCGGCTCGGCCAGGACACGACCAGCATCGAGCGGTTCAGCCGCAGCGGAAACCGCATCGAGCTGGACCAGGTGGCGCGCGCGCCGAGGGTGCTCCGACGCCATGCGACGATTACCGTGGCGAAGGACGGTGCGGTCAACGGGGCGGATGTCCTGATCACCCGGGTCGGCGCGCCGGCCGACGCTCCGGCGGTGCAGCACCTGGTTGCCAATCGCGGCGGTGACTCGATGCGCGTCGAGATCCGGGCCGACACCAGTGTCCGGCACGTCGCGGCCGCGGTCCCCGCCGGCGCCGCCATTCCGGTCGTCTCGCCCTGGGTGCTCTACGACGGGCTCTCCATGCGGCTCCGAGCCGCCAGGGCCGATTCGCTGCACCTGCCGATGTACTTCCTGACTTCCCCGACCCTGAGCTGGGTCGCGGTGCGGCGGCTGGGGAAGGATTCCATCGACATCGAGACGGAGTTCGACCGGTACCACGCCAGGGTGGATCAGCAGGGCCGGATCCTGGGGCTCCGCCCCATCAAGGGCACCCAGCAGTACTCGGTGGATCGGGTGGCGACGGCCGACATCGACGTCTACGCGACGGCCTTCGCCTCGCGCGAGGCCCAGAGCGGAGCGGTCGGGATGCTCTCGCCCCGCGATACCGCGACCGGCAGCGCGGGGGGCGCGAATCTCTGGATCGACTATGGTCGCCCCTCGCGGCGGGGGCGGACCATCTTCGGCGGCGTGGTGCCATGGGGTGACGTCTGGCGGACGGGGGCCAACGCCGCCACGCAGTTCCGCACCGACAAGCCGATCGCCTTCGGGACCACGATCGTCCCCGCCGGCATGTACACGCTGTGGACGGTGCCGACACCGACCGGCTGGACCCTGATCATCAACAGCGAGACCGGGCAGTGGGGCACCGAGCATCACGCCGAGAAGGATCTGTTCCGGATTCCGCTTGAGGTGTCGAGTCAGGGCACGCCGGCCGAGAAATTCCTCATTCACATTGCGACCGAGGGCGCGGGCGGCCAGATCCATTTTGTGTGGGACACGGTGGTGGCTGCCGCGAACTTCACCATTCCGCAGTAGTCCGGGCACTCGGCGTCCCGCGCCCGAGGGCGACCCGACCGGGTCGCCCTTTCGCGCCTTCGGGGGCCGCCGTATGCTTGGCCATCCCCTCCTGGAGCATTCATGCGTTTCGGGCTCGCCCTCGCCGCGCTGCTGTGTCCCGCCGCTATCGCCGCCCAGTCCGACAGCGACGTGGCACGCGCCACGGAACGCATCGCGCCGCGGATGATCGAGCTGCGCCACGACATTCATCAGCATCCGGAGCTCAGCAATCGGGAGACCCGGACGGCGGACATCGTCGCCCGCCAGCTCAAGGGGCTCGGCATGGAGGTGCGCACCGGCATCGCCCGGACCGGCGTGATCGGCATCCTGCGCGGCGGCCGGCCCGGTCCGGTGGTGGCCATCCGCGCCGACATGGACGCCCTTCCCGTCACCGAGCAGAGCGACTTTCCCTTCCGCTCCGTCGAGAAGGCCACCTACCTCGGCCGGGAGACCGGTGTCTCCCACGCCTGCGGTCACGACATTCACGTCGCCTCGCAGCTCGGCGTGGCGAATGTGCTGGCCGGCATGAAGGACCGGCTCCCCGGGACGGTGGTCTTCATCTTCCAGCCCGCCGAAGAGGGGCCGCCTCCGGGCGAGGCGGGCGGGGCCAAACTCATGGTGGCCGAAGGCGCCCTCGCCAATCCCAGGCCGGATCTGATCCTCGCCTTCCACACCGACGGTGACCCGCCGGAGGGTGGCCACGACATGGAACTCGGCCGGCTCTCCTACACGCCGGGCCCCGCCATGGCGGCGGCGACCAAGTTCACGGCGAAGGTGATTGGGCGGCAGGCGCACGGCTCCACGCCGCACCTGGGGGTGGACGCCATCGTGACCGCATCGCAGGTCGTCATGGCGCTTCAGACCATCCGCTCGCGGAGTCTCTCACCGTTCACGCCGAGTGTGGTCACCGTGGGAGTATTCCGGGGCGGGGACCGCAACAACATCGTGGCCGGAGAGGTGCAGCTCGAGGGGACCATCCGCAGCTTCAGCAGCGCGGCGGAGGACTCGATCGAACAGCGGATGCGGGAGATCTTCGACGGCATCACCCGTTCCGCGGGGGCCGGCTTCACCCTCGAGTTCGATCGCTCGCACCCGGTGACGGTGAACGACAGCGCACTCGCGGCTCGCTTCGATCCCGTGTTGCGGCGGGTGGCGGGCGCCGAACAGGTCCACGTGCGGGCGCCGATCACGGGGGCCGAGGACTTTTCCTACTTCGCGCAGCAGGTGCCGGGGTTCTACCTGTTCATCGGGGTCGTTCCTCCCGGCAAGGTCTCGGGAGGCCATCACACCCCGACCTTCTATGCCGACGATCGGGCGATTCCCATCGCGATGCGGACGATGACGGCGCTGGTCCTCGACGCGCTTGGCACTGCGGGGAGGTAGGACCCCTCCCGCCGGGGTCACCCGGCGTGGCGGCCGGGCGCCCGGGGAGTCGTGATCCTGCTTGACTCCCCTGCGCTGGTTCCCGATCTTCCCCGCCGGGAATCACCCACTTCATGTCCTCTACCGCACCGTCTGCCGCCTTCTCGGCACCGCTCCCCGCCGGCCTCACTCGGTGGCAGGTCCTCGAGCTCTACTATTGGATGCGGCTGACGCGTTCCCTCGAGGAGCGGCTGGTGCTGCTGCACCGGCAGGGCAAGGTCGTCGGCGGACTGTTCCGTTCCCTCGGCCAGGAGGCCGACGCCGTGGGCAGCGCGTATGCGCTCGAGCCCGCTGACATCCTCTCGCCGCTCATCCGCAATCTCGGCTCCATGCTGGTCAAGGGCGCCACACCCCTCGAGGTGCTGCGCCAGTACATGGCGAAGGCGGAGAGCCCCACCGCGGGCCGCGAGCTGAACATCCACTTCAACGATCTCGAGCGCGGCTTCCTCGGCCAGGTCTCATCGCTCGGCGCGATGGTGCCGGTCATGGCCGGCATCGCGCTGCACTTCAAGCTGACCCGGCAGCCGCGGGTCGGGCTGGTGTACGTGGGCGACGGTGCCATGAGCACCGGTTCCTTCCACGAAGGGATCAACTTCGCCGCGGTGCGCCGGCTCCCGTTGGTGGTGGTGTGCGAGAACAACGGCTACGCCTACAGTACGCCGGCACGGCTGCAGACGGCGGCGGCGCACCTCAGCGACAAGGCTGTCGGTTACGGCATCCCAGGCGTGCGCGCCGACGGCAATGACGTGATCGCCACCTACGAGACCACGCGGGCGGCGGTGGACCGGGCCCGCGCCGGGGGCGGACCGACGCTGGTGGAACTGGTGACCTACCGCCGGAAGGGCCACGCGGAGCACGACGATCAGCGCTACGTCCCCGCGGGAGAGATCGAGGCGTGGGAACAGAACGATCCCGTCGATCGCTACCGGCGGCGGCTGCTCGAGTCGGGGTGGGCTAGTGCCGATGAGATCACCGGCAGCGACGACCGGGTCGCAGCGGAACTCGACGCCGCGCTGGCGCGCTGCATCGATGAGCCGTTCCCGGACGCGTCCACCGCGCTCACGAGCGTGTACCAGGATCCGCCCGCAGCTCCGCTCGAATGGTACCGGCGAGTCGCCGAGTGACCGAGTTCACCTACCTCGAGGCCATCCGCCAGGGCATCTGGGAGGAGATGGAGCGCGATCCCTCGGTGTTCCTCATCGGTGAGGACATCGGTGCCCTGGGCGGACCCTTCCGGGTGACGGAGGGGATGCTGGCGCGGTTTGGTGAGGATCGGGTGATCGACGCGCCGATCAGCGAGCAGGCGATCGTCGGCGCGGCCGCGGGTGCGGCCCACATGGGGCACCGGCCGGTCTGCGAGATGCAGTTCATCGACTTCATCGCCTGCGCCTACGACATGCTCACCAACTATGTCGCCACCGCCCGGTACCGGGCTGGGCTCCGGACCCCGATGGTGGTGCGAGGTCCGAGCGGCGGATACGTCCGGGGCGGGCCGTTCCACAGCCAGAACCCGGAGGCGGCGTTTCTGCATACGCCGGGGCTCAAGCTTGTCTGCCCGGCGACTGCCCGGGACGCCAAGGGGCTGATCAAGGCGGCCATTCGGGACGACGACCCGGTGCTCTTCTTCGAGCACAAGTATCTTTATCGCCGGGTCAAGGAGGAGCTGCCCGAGGGGGAGGAGATCCTGACCCCCATCGGCCCGGCCCGGCTGGCGCGCGAGGGGCGGGATTTGACCATCGTCACCTGGTCGGCGATGGTCTGGAAGGCGCTCGAAGCCGCCGAGCAGCTGGTGCGCGAGGACGGGCTCCAGGTGGAGGTGCTCGATCTTCGGACCCTGATGCCGATGGACGAGGCCGCGATCATCGCCTCGGTGAAGAAGACCAGCCGGGTCCTGGTGGCGCACGAGGACACCCGGACCGGGGGCGTCGCGGGTGAGATCGTCGCCCGGATCAACGAGCACTGTTTCGAATGGCTCGATGCGCCGGTTCGCCGGGTATGCGCGCACGATGTACCGCTGCCCTACGCGCCGTCGCTCGAGGACTCCGTGCTGCCGCAGACCGCGGATCTGGTGACCGCCTGCCGGTGGCTTGCCGCTTACTGAAGGTTGTCGCGCGCTCTCTTAGAGGAAGAACCGCATGGCCCGCATCGACGTCATCATGCCCCAGATGGGCGAATCCATCGCCGAGGGGACACTCTCGAAGTGGCTCAAGAACGTTGGCGACGAAGTGAAGCGTGACGAGCCGATGTTCGAGATCTCCACCGACAAGGTGGATGCCGAGATCCCCGCGCCGGACGCCGGAGTGCTGGCGGAGATCCTGGTGCAGCAGGGGGAGACCGTGGCGGTGAACACCGTTGTGGCCCGACTGGAGACGGAGAAGGGGGCGGCCGCTTCGGCGCCCGCGAGCGAGGCGAGGTCGCCGGCGCCCGCACCGAGCCGTCCGGTACCCCCGCCCGCACCGGCCCCCGCGGCGGTGCAGCCGTCGCGCCCCGCGCCGGTCCCCGCGTCGGTGCCCGATTCCACCGGAGGGAACGGCCCGGAGACCGCCGACGAGCGCCTGCGGCGTCGGTCGACTCCGCTGGTGCGCAAGATCGCCGCCGAGCATGGCATTGACATCGGCACCGTCGCGGGCAGCGGGCACGCCGGCCGGGTGACCAAGCACGACATCCTCGGCTTTCTCGAGACCGGCGCCGCGGCGTCCACACCGGCCACACCGGCCGCACCGGTGGCGCCCCGCGCCCCGGCCGCCGCTGCAGCTGCACCGGCGCCGCACGGTCCTGCCGCCGAGCCCTGGGCCGGGGATCGGGTCGAGCCGTGGTCGCGGATCCGCAAGCTGACCGCCGAACACATGATCATGTCGCGCCGGGTCTCGGCCCACGTCCAGACCCTGTTCGAGATCGACTACACCCGGGTCTCCCAGATACGGGCAAAGAAGAAGAAGGAATACACCGAGCGCGGAGTGAACCTGACCTACCTGGCGTTCGTCGCGAAGGCGATTGCCGGGAGTCTCCGCAAGCATCCGGGGCTCAACGCGGCGGTCTCCGCGGACGCGACGATTTTCCGACGGGACATCAACCTCGGCATCGCGGTGGCGCTGGATTGGGGGCTGATCGTGCCGGTCATCCGCAATGCCGACGAACTCTCGCTCATGGGGATGGCGCGCGCGATCAACGACCTCGGCGAGCGGGCGCGCACCAAGAAGCTGAACCCGGATGACGTGCAGCGGGGCACCTTCACGATCACCAATCCCGGGGTGTTCGGCTCGCTCGCCGGGCTCCCGATCATCAATCAGCCCCAGGTCGCGATCCTCGGCGTCGGCACCATCGAGAAGCGCCCTGCGGTGGTGACACTCCCCGACGGCACCGACGCCATCGCTCCCCGGCTCAAGGGACACCTGACGATGTCGTTCGATCACCGGGTGGTCGATGGCGCGGCCGCCGATCGATTCCTGGCCGACGTGAAGAAGATGCTGGAGAGCTTCCCGGAGGATGCCGCCTGAGATGTCGCGCCTGCTGTCGATCGCGCGAGTGACGGTCACTCCGGAGCACGAAGCGGAATACGTCCGGACGGTGCACGCGCTCGCCGATCTCGGCGCGAGCCGGGGGCAGCACCTCTGGCTCTTCCACGGCACCGGGCAGCCCGGGCGCTATCTCGAGTTCAGTGAGAGCCGCACGGAACGCTCGCACCGGGTGCGCGCTTCCCGCACCGACGTGGAAGCGAAACTCGAGCAGCGGCTGCACCAGATTGCGCGCTACGAGCCCGGCTCATGGGACCTGTGGGAAGAGGTGTCTGCCGTCGAGTCCAATGACGCCGAGGAACCGGAATCCACCTGACGCGCGGTCCGAACGCCCCGATTTATCATTCGCCTGACGAGGGTGCAATGCCACGACGCAGCATCGAAGTCGACGGCCAGGTCTGGGACATCAGTCCTACGGGCCGGGTCACCCAGTATGTCCGTGACGAGTTCGGCATCCTCTTCCGCCGCCGGGGCGCCGCCGCCGCCGAGGCGCGGGTGACCCGCTTCTCCCCGGTGGGTGCGCGCAATCCGGAGGACGCGCTGGCCGAGTTGCCGATCGCCAGGCTGCAGGAGCTGTTCGAGCGGTCGCAGCCGGCCTGGACAGCGCCAGAGACGGGATACCTCCGCTGACCGCCCCGGACGCAGGCACTCAGCGGCCGGTCGATCTCCACACCCACTCCACCGCGTCCGACGGCGCCCATCCCCCCGAGGAGGTCGTCGCCCGCGCCGCGCGTGCGGGACTGGGCGCGATCGCCCTCACCGACCACGACACGACCGATGGTGTGCCGGCGGCGATCGCGGCCGGGGCGCGCCTGGGCGTGCGGGTGGTGAGCGGATGCGAGTTCTCCGTCGCCGCACCGTGGGGGGAGATGCACGTCCTCGGCTACTTCCTGCCGGCGGGGTGGAAGCCCCTCGACGAGTTCCTGGTCCGCTGCCGGGCCGACCGCGAACGACGCGGTCACGAGATGGTCCGCAAGCTCCAGGGGCTCGGCCTGACCGTCGAGCTGGAGGACCTGCTGGCCGAGTCGGACGGGGGCGCGATCGGGCGACCCCACGTCGCCCGCGCCCTCCTCAAGCGTCGGCAGGTCGCGACCATCCAGGAGGCCTTCGACCGCTACATCGGCTGGGGGCGTCCGGGCTTCGTGGAGAAGCGACTGCCGGCCTTCCGTGAGGTCGCCGAGCTGGTGCACGCGGGGGGCGGAATCGTCTCCGCCGCGCACCTGCGTGATCGTGGCACCCGGAGTGCGCTGACCGCGCTCCGCGCCGAAGGGCTCGATGCGGTCGAGACCCGGCATCCGGTGCACGACGCCGACACCCGCGCGCGGCTCACCAGCATCGCCCAGGCGGTCGGCCTCGAACGCAGCGGCGGTTCCGACTGGCACGGAGACGAATCCGCTACACTGCCGCAGGCGCAGCTCGGTGGCCAGGAAGTGCCGGCCGAGTGGCTCGACGCGCTGGAACGGATTCGCCCGGCACCGCGGGAACCGATCGTCATCGCCGGGAATTGACTCTCCGGCCGCCGCGCCGCGGCCTCACCAACTGGAACTCTCTCAGGACTCGCAGATGCCTACCCACTTCGACTTCTCCGGCAAGACCGTTCTCGTCACGGGCGTCGGGCGCGCCGGCCAGATCGGCCATGCGGTCGCCCAGGCGTTCGGCAAGGCGGGCGCGAGCGTGGTGGCCGTGGACCGGAACGCGGTCGGAGTGGCGGAGCGGGTCCGGGAGTTTGCGGCGGAGGGGATCGATGCCCGGCCGGCGGCGGGCGACCTGACCGAGCCCGACGTGGCCGCTCTTGCCGTAGAGACCGCCATGAAGCACTTCGGCCGGCTTGACGCCGTAATCAACGTGGCCGGCGGCCTGACGACCTACGGCCCCGTGGGCCAGAGCGGGGCGGAGGCGTTCGACCGCGAAATCGCGATCAATCTGAAGACCGCGTTCCTCATGTCCCGTGCGGCGGTCGATGCGCTGAGCGCGACTGGCGGCGCGATGGTCAACTTCGCTTCGGTGGCCTACTACCGTCCCGCGGGCCAGATGGCGGTCTACAGCGCGGCCAAGGCGGGCGTCGCCGCGCTGACTCAGAGCCTGGCCGTGGAGCTGTGGCCTCGCGGCATCCGGGTGAACGCCATCGCGCCGGGGATGGTACGCACTCCGGAGAATGTCGCCTCCGCCGGAACGACCGCGCACTACGTCGAGATGGGCCAGATCGTCGATGCGGTTCTGTTCCTCGCGGGCGACGCCGCCTCCGGAATCACCGGACACATCCTGCCCGTGACCAACGGAATCGCCTGACGTGGAACTGGCCTCGCGGGTCGCGCTGGTGACCGGCGCGGGACGCCGCATCGGTCGGGCGATCGCGCTGGCGCTAGCCGGCCGCGGCATGCGGGTCGCCATCCATTACCACCGATCCCGGGAGGACGCCGAGGGCACCGCCGCCGCCATCCGCGCGCTGGGGCGCGAGTGCGACCTGTTCGGCGCCGACCTGGGCGACGTCGCGCAGGCCCGTGCGCTTCCCGCGGCGGTGGCGCAGCGCTTCGGCGGTCTCGATGTGCTGGTGAATTCCGCCGGCATCATGGCCCGAGCGACGGTCGAGGAGACCACGCCGGACCTCTGGGATACGGTGATGGACGTGAATCTGCGCTCCGCCTTCTTCATGGTGCAGGGGGCCCTCCCCTTCCTCCGGGCGGCGAAGGGGAAGGTCGTCAACCTCGCGGACGTCGGTGGGCTGGAGCCGTGGCCGAAGTATGCGGCGCACTGCGTGAGCAAGGCGGGTGTTGTCATGCTCACCAAGACGCTGGCGCTCGCCCTCGCCCCCGACGTCACCGTGAATGCGGTTGCCCCCGGGGCGGTGCTCCCGCCTGACGAATGGGACGCGGCCTCGCGCGAGCACCTCGCCCGCACCACGCCGCTCCGACGGCTCGGTTCTCCCGCGGACGTCACGGCCGCCGTGCTGTATCTGCTCGAGGGCGGCGACTATGTCACCGGCGAGACGATCGTGGTGGATGGCGGCCGGCTGATCCGGTGAACCCCGACGCCACTACACCACAACACCGCGACGCCACGGACGCCGCGACCGAGGTGACGGGGCGACCGGGCGAGCTGTTCCGCGAAATCGTCGTCGTCGGTGGCGGCTGTTACGGGACGTTCTATGCGCGCCAGCTCGGCGCCGCCAAGTCGAAGGGCAGGGCGACCTTCGATCGGTTGTTGATCGTCGACCGGGACCCCGCCTGCCAGATGGTCCGGGAGCTCGGCGAGAGTCCCGACCGTCGCCTGATCGTCAGTGACTGGGACCAGTTCTTCAATCGGTTTCTCGGTGGCCGAAGCGCCGATGACCGAGCGACCCTTGGGAGCGCGACAGCGCGACCGGGGAGCGAGGCAGAGCCAGGTCGCCGAGCCGGCGAAGATCATATCGTGCCGTCGCCGCTCATGCCGCATTTGATGTACAACTGGCTGCTCCGCCGGGCCCGGGCCAGGTGGCCCGGCCGGCTGGTCGAATCGCGCCCCCTCCCCGGGCGGACCGGCACGCCCTACGATACGGCGGCGCCCGATGGCACTCGCTACCTGTCGCACGCCGACTGGCTCTGTCCCACCCACTGCGTCGAACCGTGGCTGTGCCCGGTCACCGGGGCGCCGCGGACCTGGGAGATGACCGAGACGCTGGCGGATCTCGCCCGCCGGCACGATGTGCGGGGGCCCGTGGTCTTCCGCTGCGAGCACCGGGTGTTCGGCGTGGGCACCTTCTCGGTGACGGAGGTCATGGCCGGGGCGGCGCTGGTTGACCAGGCTGGAGAGCCGGGCGAGCCCGTCGACGTGCTGGTCGGGACGGTCTCCTCCTGTCACGGCGCGGCCAATCTGCTCCACCTGGGCGGGCGTTGAGTGCAGAAGCGTCTGCCCCACCTATATTTGGCTGACGGCTGTTGTCACATACCTGACCAGATGACATGACGATCTCCAACGACCTCGAATTCGATACCATCATCATCGGTGGTGGCCCTGCGGGGCTCTGCGCCGGGATGTACGCCGGCCGGGGAATGCTCAAGTCCGTGATCCTCGAGAGCAAGGTCCCGGGCGGTGAGCTGCTCAACACCGAGAAGATCGAAGACTATCCCGGCTTCGAGTCGATCCTCGGTCGTGAACTGGCCGAACGGATGACAGCCCACGCCCTGAGGTTCGGCGCGGAGATCCGGCAGGCCACCGTCGAAGGCATTCACCGGCAGCCCGACGGCAGCTTCGAGGTGGTCACCATCGAGGGCGATCGCTATCACGCTCCGACCGTGATCCTCACGGCCGGGGGCACGCCCACCAAGCTCGGCGTCCCCGGCGAGATCGAATACGCCGGCTTCGGTGTCTCCTACTGCGCCGTGTGTGACGGAGCCTTCTTCCGCAACCAGACCATCGCAGTGGTCGGCGGCGGTGATGCCGCCGTCGAGGAGGCCGACTATCTCACCCGCTACGCGGCGAAGGTGTACCTCATTCACCGCCGCGACGAACTCCGCGCCTCGAAGATCCTGCAGGAGCGGCTGTTCGCCAATCCCAAGATCGAGATCATCTGGAACAGCCGGGTCCTGGAGATCGAGGGGCGGGAGGAAAAGGGTATGCGCGAGGTGACCGGCCTCAGGCTCGAGGACACCGTGACCGGCCGGGTGTCGACGCTGGCCGCCAGCGGCTGCTTCGTGTTCGTCGGCTTCAAGCCCAACACCGGGCTCATCAAGGAACACTTCCGCCATGACGCCGGCGGCTACATCATCACCGACGATCGCATGATGACCTCGATCCCCGGGCTTTTCGCCGCGGGAGACCTGCGGGTACAGCTGGTCCGCCAGGTCACCACCGCGGTCGGCGACGCCACGACGGCGGCGATCGCGGTCGAGAAATACCTCACCGAACGGCGGAGCAAGGTCGGTGTCTGACCTCGAGGTGGTTGCCCTCCCCAACGGCCAGTTCGCGCAGAACTGCTACCTGCTGGCCGACCGTGCCACCCGCCGGGCGATCCTGGTCGACCCCGGCGAGGAGCCGGCCCTCTTCCTCGCGGAGCTCGACACCCGCGGCTGGAGTCTGCAGTCGATCTGGATCACCCACGGTCACGTCGATCACATCATGGGCGTCGCCGCGGTGAAGGCCGCGACCGGGGTTCCCATCTTTCTGCACCCCGCCGACCGCGCCCTGTACGACGCGCTGCCCCGGCAGGGGGAGTGGATGGGCCTCGATCTTCAGGCGCCGCCGCCCCCCGACGAGGAGCTGGTCGACGGACAGGTGCTGCACCTCGGTGCGCACGAGGTCCTGGTGCGGCATACGCCCGGACACTCCCCCGGAAGTGTCAGCTTCGTCGGAACCGGTCTGGTGCTGGGTGGCGATGTGTTGTTCAGCGGCAGCGTCGGCCGGACCGACTTGCCAGGCGGGGATTTCCAGACCCTCATGCACAGCATCCACTCGGTCTTCCTCGCGCTGCCCGATTCGACTGTCGTGTACAGCGGCCACGGTCCCGAGACTACCATCGGGGTTGAGCGGATGACCAACCCCTTTCTGACCGGCGCGTACCGGTATGAATGACCGCGGGCCCTGCGCGGAGCTCGCGGGTCACGGTCCCGTGACTCCCGTCGTCGGTGCCTCCCCCTCGCCGTCCTGCTGCAACCGCTGCGGCTTCGCCGTCACCTTGCGCCCTTGGGGCTGCAAGAATCCCTGCCAGAACTGCGGCACCGTCTACCCGCTCGGTGACTGTTCCGACTGATCGCGGCCCGGCGGCTCCCGGGCCGCTCGCGTCGGTGGTGGGAGGGACGGTCGCGGCCGACGCGACCGGCGCCCCGATCGATCTCTCCTCGCTCGACTTCCCCCCGCGCCTCGGCCGGGACGGAACCCTCACCGTCCTGGATATCACCAAGTACTTCGGCGACGCCACGGGCGGGATCCGCACCTATCTGCTCGCCAAGGCGCATTACGTCCAGGCTCATCCCGAGCTGCGGCAGGTGCTGGTCGTCCCCGGCGCCACCGACGCCCTGGGGGAAGAGCAGGGGGTGCGCTGCTACCGGCTCCGAGGTCCCCGCATTCCGTTCGACCAGTCCTATCGCTTCCTGCTCGCGACCCGCACCACCAAGCGGATCCTCGATCACGAGCGGCCGGCGCTGATCGAGGTCGGCAGCCCGTGGTTCGTGCCCTGGGTGACCCGGCGCGCGAATCGCACTCTCCGCGCCCCGCTGGTCTGGTTCTACCACACCCATTTCCCGGCCATCATCGATCCCGGCAGCGGCCGGGTTTCCGCGGCGCGACGCATGGCCGGCCGGGCTGCCTGGGGCTACGTGCGGCGCCTCGCCGCCGGCTCGCGCGCTGTGCTGGTCGCCTCCGAGAGTGTGGCGCGCGACCTCGAGCGGGAGGGCGTCGACCGGGTGCATCGCGTGTCGCTCGGCGTCGATCTCGAGCGGTTCACCCCGATCCGCCGACAACGCGCCGCCGAGATCCGCCGCCGGTTCGGCCTCCCGCACGGGCCGCTTGCTCTCTTCCTCGGACGGTTCGCGGAGGAGAAACAGCTCGAGACGGTGCTGGACGCGTGGCACGAAGTGGAGCGCCGCACCGACGCCTGGCTCCTCCTGGTTGGTGCGGGCCCGCGTGAGGCGCGGCTGCGCGCCATGGCGGAAGGGCTGCAGGTGCGCTGGGTACCCTACCAACGCGATCGCGATCAGGTCGCCGACCTGCTCGCGGCGGCCGATCTCTACGTCTCGCCGGGACCGGCGGAGACCTTCGGATTGAGCGCGCTCGAGGCGATGGCCGCCGGGCTGCCCGTCCTCTCGGTCGACGCCGGCGGGGTCGCCGACCGGGTCCGGGCCTCAGGGGCCGGGGCGCTGTACGCCCCGGGAGACCCCGGGGCGTGCGCGACGGCGGCCACCGCCCTGCTGCGCGGTGACCTCGAGGGGCTCGGTGCCACCGCGCGCGCTTTCGCCGAGCGGCATCACGCCTGGGACCACGCCTTCGACGGCATCTTTGCCGCATACCGGCAGATCCTCCGCGCCGCCTGATGGTGTTGTCCCCGGTCGCCGCGCATTCGGTCTGCCTCGCGCTGTTCACGACCGATATCCTCGCACGCGCCTGCCGCATCCGCTGGTATCTGCGCGGGCTCGGTCAATCGCTGTCCCTCGGCCAGGCGCTTCAGTGCAACGCCTGGGGTGACGCCGGCGCCGGACTGACTCCCATGCGGCTCGGGGGTGAGGTATCGCGGGTCGTCGGACTGCTGCGCGCCGGCATTCCGGCGACTGCGGTCTTCATGGCGATCGGCATCGAGGTCGTGGTTGCGTATCCCGTCGTCTTTCTCTTCGGCGGTATCCTGTTCTGGCAGTTTGCTCCCGACTGGTGGGCCCACGCCGCTCCCGAACTCGGCGCGACCCTGGGCCGAGTGTGGCACTGGGTGGCCGGAGTACTCCTGCTGACGGCGGTGGTCGGTGTGTTCGCGTGGCGCTGGAGAAAGGTGGCGCTGCGAGAGCCGGAGCGCGGGCTGCACCGGGTGCGACAGGCCTGGCGCAGCATGCCGCGCTGGCCCGTTGCCACGGGGGTACCGACGTCGTTCATCAACGTCGCCTGCCGCACCCTCATGCTGCCGGCGCTCGCTCTGACTTTGCCTGGGCACCCGCCCTTCGGGGTGCTGATGGTGGGGAGCTTCGTGCTGCTCTACAGCCAGCTCGTATTGCCGACGCCCGCCGGGGTCGGGCCGGTCGATCTGGCATTCCTGTCGGGAGCGGCCGGGCCTCTCGGCCCGGGAGAAGCGGGGCTCCTGGTCGCGTGGCGCTTCTACACCGTCGGAGCCGGGGCGCTGTTGGGCATCGTGCTGGCGCTGCATGCCTTCGGCTTCGAGCCCCTGTGGGCGGCTGTCACCCGCCGGCGCGGCGGAAGCCGCGATTGATCGCTGCCCCTATCCGGCCTTCGGTGGCGGCGCCATCGCCACCAGCATGACCGTGCGCTCGATCGCCTCGAGCACACCGTGTGGCACTCCGGCCGGTGCCCAGACGACGTCACCCGCTTGCGCCACGGCGGACTCTGTGCCCACGAGCATCCTCGCCTTTCCCGACACGAGGAAGTAAAATTTGTCCGCACCCACATGGGCGTGGACGTGCTGGCTCTGCCCTGGCTCGAAACAGTTGAGTCCGACGAAGAGTCGGCCGCCCGAGAACAGGTCTGCCTTGGTGCTCTTGTCGGCGCTGAAGCCCTGGGCCGCTCCGACTGGCTTGAAGTTCGTAGACACAGACTCCCATCTCTCACGGCTGTCGGCTGACGGCAAACGACACCTGCCCATGACCACGCGACTCGAAAAAGACCCCCTCGGCGAGAAGGCGGTCCCCACCGATTCCCTCTATGGCATCCAGACCGTTCGCGCCGTCGAGAATTTCCCGATTTCCGGACTCCGCCCGCTGCCCGCTTTCGTCGACGCGGTGATCTGGATAAAGCGCTCCGCCGCGCTGACCCACAAGGAGACTGGTCGACTGGATGGCAAGCTCGCCGACGCGATCGTGCGGGCCGCGGACGAGGTGCTGGCCGGCCTGCATCGCGACCAGTTCGTCGTCGACGTCTACCAGGCCGGGGCCGGGACCTCCCATAACATGAACTGTAACGAGGTGCTCGCCAACCGGGCCAACGAGCTGCTCGGCGCCCCGCGCGGCAGCTACGCGCCGGTGCATCCGAACGATCACGTCAACATGGCTCAGAGCACCAACGACGTGATTCCCACTGCCATGCGCCTCGCCACCCTCGCCACCCTGCCGGGGCTGTTGCAGGGCATCGACCGGCTGGCCGCGGCCTTCTTCGCCAAGGGGCAGGAGTTCGACCACGTCATCAAGTCGGGCCGCACTCACCTGCAGGACGCGACCCCCATCCGCCTCGGCCAGGAGTTCACCGCCTACGGCCACACCGTGCACCGTCACCGGCAGAAGCTGGCCCAGGCGGCCGACTGGCTCCGCGCGCTCGGAATCGGCGGCACGGCGGTCGGCACCGGGCTGAACGCCGAGGCGGCCTACCCGGCGCTGATGGTGAAGTACCTGAAGCAGGTCAGCGGACTCGAACTCGCCGTGGGCGAGGATCGCATCCAGCTCATGCAGTCGCTCGGCGACATCGCCACCGTGAGTGGCGCGCTGCGTGCCTACGTGCTGGACCTGAACAAGATTGCCAATGACATCCGCCTGCTCGCCTCCGGCCCCCGGACCGGGCTGGCGGAGATCCTGCTGCCGGCGGTCCAGCCCGGCTCGAGCATCATGCCGGGCAAGGTGAATCCCTCGATCGCGGAGATGGTCAACCAGGTCTGCTATCAGGCCCTCGGGCTCGACACCACGGTGGCGATGGCGGTCGAGGCCGGCCAACTGGAATTGAACGTGATGATGCCGGTCATCACCCACAACGTCGTGTTCGGGCTGACCATCGTCGGCAACGCCACCCGGGTGTTCGCGGAACGCTGCGTGGCCGGCATCGAAGCCGACGAGAAGCTCTGCGCCTACTGGCTGGAGCGGAGCCCGGCCCTGGTGACCGCGCTCGCCCCCAGGCTCGGCTACGCCGAATCCGCCAAGCTCGCCAAGGAAGCGATCGCCACCGGGCTGACGGTCAAGGAGCTGGTGGTCAAGAAGGGGCTGCTTGTCGGCAAGGAACTGGAGGAGGTCCTCGACCTCCGGGCCATGACGGAGATCGGCGTCCCGGGCGGGGTCGGGCTGCCGGGAGGTGGGTGACGGTTACCGTGGAGAATTCGGGAAAGCCACGTGAATATTCAATTAAGCGCCGGAGGCGGCCGCCGGCCGTTTTCTTTCTTGCCTAGCCCGGGTCCGGCACATATTGTTCTGCCATGCGGATCACGACATGGACGGAATACAGCCTGATCATCTCGATCCACCTCGCCAAGCGCGGGGCGGCCGGGAGCGGGCCCGTTGCGGCCCGGGAAATCGCCGAGCAGGAGCGGCTGCCGGGGGACTACGTCGAGCAGATCCTGCTCCGTCTCCGCCGGGCGGGGCTGGTGGAGAGCGTGCGGGGAGCCAAGGGCGGATACTACCTCGCCAAGGAGCCCTCCGCGATCACCATGCGCGACATCATGACCGCGTCGGAACACCAGACCTTCGAAATGAACTGCGAGTCCCATCCGGTGGACGTGGAGCGCTGCAGTACCGGCAGCGCCTGCAGCATCCGTCCGGTCTGGCAGGCACTGCAGTTCCGCGTGGACGAGCTGCTCGGCAGCATCGCGCTGGCCGATCTCATGAAGCACGAAACCCAGGTTCAGGAACTGGTGGCGATTTCGCCAGTGGCCTGACGCCGATCGGTCTCGAAGGAATCGAACCCTGCGCCCGGCCCGGTGGCCGGGCGCTTCTATTGGAGGGCTGGTGACGCTTCCCCATCTCGCCCACGAGGAAATCCTCCGCTACTCCCGCCATCTGCTCCTCCCCGAAGTCGGTGTGGAGGGGCAGCGGAAGCTCAAGGCGGCCCGGGTGCTGGTCGTCGGGGCCGGTGGCCTCGGCTCGCCAATCCTGCTGTATCTGGCGGCGGCGGGCGTGGGCACCCTGGGCCTCGTCGAATTCGACGCCGTGGATCTCACCAACCTGCAGCGACAGGTCCTGCACGGCACCGCCCAGGTCGGCCGCCCCAAGCTCGACTCCGCGATCGCTCGTCTCGCCGATCTCAATCCGGGGGTCCGGGTGGTGCCGCATCCGCTGCGGCTCGGCTCGGCGAACGCCATGAAGATCCTGAGCCAGTACGACGTCGTCATCGACGGGAGCGACAACTTTCCCACCCGCTACCTGGTGAACGACGCCTCGGTGCTGCTCGGCAAGCCGCTCGTCTACGGGAGCATCTTTCGCTTCGAGGGTCAGGTCTCGGTCTTCGATGCGGCACGGGGGCCCTGCTATCGCTGCCTCTACAGCGAGCCGCCACCACCAGGGCTGGTACCGAGTTGCGCCGAAGGCGGCGTCCTCGGGGTGCTGCCCGGTATCATCGGCAGCCTCCAGGCCCTCGAGGCGATCAAGCTGATTCTCGGCGTCGGCGAGCCACTGGTCGGACGACTGGTGCTGTTCGACGCGCTGCGGCTCCGATTCCGGGAGCTGCAGTTGCGCAAGGACCCGGCGTGCCCTGTCTGCGGCCCGTCACCCACGGTGACCCGGCTGATCGACTACGAGGCCTTCTGCGGCATTGGTGCCGCCGCGGCGGCGAGTGGTCCCGAGATCAGCGGGGCAGAGTTGCATGCGGCGCAGCAGGCGGGTCGCCGGGTGAAGATCCTCGACGTCCGCGAGCCGCACGAGTTCGAGATCGTCCACCTGCCCGGCTCCACCCTGATTCCGCTGCGCGATCTGCCGGCGCGTCTCGCCGAACTCGACTCTCGCGGAGACCTGGTGGTGCTCTGTCATCACGGGACGCGTTCGCTGCAGGCGGTCGAACTGCTCCGTGGTGCCGGGTTCTCCCATGCGCGGAGCCTCGCTGGCGGAATCGATGCCTGGGCCGTTGAAGTGGATCCCACGATGGCGCGCTACTGAGCAGCGGCGCGCACCACGACTGGTCGTCTGTGCACCCGATCGATCACGGTTGACGTCGGCCACCTGCACCCGGTAGTTTGTCCCCCGACGCCGAAGTGGTGGAACTGGTAGACGCGCTGCGTTCAGGGCGCAGTGGGCGCAAGCCCGTGGGGGTTCGAGTCCCCCCTTCGGCACTTCAAGACATGCGGGCGGACTTCCGGGTCCGCCCGTGTCGTTTCTGCTCCCGTCTTCCCCCCAGCCCAACTTCCTGTCTATCTTCGGGTTACATGACGACCCGCGCGCGCCCCGCCACCTCCGAGGAGGAGGGCAGGATCCAGGTCGCCCGCAATCCCAAGGCGACCCACGACTACCACATCATCGAGACGTGGGAGGCGGGCCTGGTGCTCACCGGCACCGAAGTGAAATCGCTGCGCAACGGGAAGGCGTCGATCAAGGAAGGGTTCGCGCGCGTCGCCAACGGCGAGGTCTTCCTCGAGGGCGTCAACATCACGCCCTACGCACAGGGAAACCGCTACAATCACGATCCGTTGCGCTCGCGCAAGCTGCTGCTCAAGCGCCGGGAGATCGAACGGCTCATCGGGGCGGTGGAACAGAAGGGGCTCACGCTCGTCCCCTTGGAGCTGTACTTCAGGAACGGAGTGGCCAAGGTGACGCTCGCGCTGGGACGCGGCAAGAAGTACCACGACCGCCGCGAGGATCTCAAGAAGCGCGACGCCGAGCGGGAAGTCGCCCGTGCGCTGTCGCACCGGGGGCGCGAATGAGCCCGCGGAGGCGGCGTGTCCTGACGATGGTCGGGCTGCTGGTCGCCGCGGCGCCCGCCACCCTCGCCGCAGCGTCCCCCGCACCCGAGTTGGCGCCAGCGCAGCTCACGGTGCAGACACCCCGCGGCACTGTCCGGCTGCCCATTCTGCTCGATCCCCTTGCCGGGCCGGCCGTCGCCGGAGAGACGCTGGTCCGCGCCCTCAACGGCGCGCTTCGGGAGGGCGCACCGTGGGTGGAGGTCACGGTCGCGCGGCAGTCGTTCCGGTTCCTCGAAGGCGCCCCGCTCCTCGTCTTCAACGATCGCCTCCAGCCTCTCGCGGGCTGGGCGTTCCGGCTGCGTGACTCCCTCTACCTGCCACTCCAGTTCGTCACCGAGGTGCTCCCGACGCTGCTCGCGGAGCGCTACCGCTACGATGCGGTCCAGGCCCGGCTGGTCGAATCGGGGCCGGTCCCCGTCGTCGTGGCCCCGGCGCCGGCCCCGGTCCAGGAAACCCCGTCGCGGCTGCCGAATGGGCTCCTCCCCGGACATGTGATCACCGTCGATCCGGGACATGGCGGGCGCGACCCCGGCAACCCCGGGCTTTACTTCCCGCGGGGAATCCGGGAGAAGGACGTCACTCTCGCGGTGTCGCTGCTGCTCCGCGACGAGCTGCGCCGGCGCGGCGTACGGGTGGTGATGACCCGGACGACGGACACCCTGATCAACCGGGTCGACCGCGCGCCCTACTGCACCAACGAGTGCGACCTGTTCGTGAGCCTCCACGTCGACGCGCTCGATCCGAGAGGGCGGCGGCGCTACGGCGAGGTGAGCGGATTCCACACGATCATCGTCGGCGAGGAGAATACCGAGGATGCCGACCGGATCGCCCGGATGGAGAACGACGCGGTGCGCTACGAGGACCCCCAGCCGGACCGGCCCCGCGACGATCTCGACTTCATTCTGCGCAACCTGCAGATGAACGAATATCTGCGCGAATCTGCGCGTGCCGCCGAACTGGTCCAGGAACACATCGAGCAGGTGCACACCGGGGAGAACCGCGGGGTGAAGCAGTCGAACCAGCTCGCGGTCCTGAACACCGCACGGCGTCCGGCCATCCTGGTCGAGATGGGGTACAGCACCAATCCGAGGGACGCGAAGATCCTCACCGGACGCAAATCCCAGCAGGCGCTCGCCACGGCGATTGCCGATGCAATCGTCTCCTACCTGCTCGAGTACGAGCGGAAGACCGGGTTGCCCGGGGCCGGGAGCGGCCGATGAAACGGCTGCTGGCCGGTGCCGTGCTCGTCCTCGCCCTGGGCTGCGGCGGGTATTACAACGGCATGTACAACACCGACCGGGCCGCGAATCAGGCCCGGCGCGCCGAGCGCGACGGCCGCACCTTCGAGGCCAACGGCCTTTGGGGCCAGGTGGCGACCCGGGCCGAATCGGTGCTTGTCAGGCATCCGAACAGCCGCTACGCCGACCGGGCGCGGCTGCTGCAGGGTACCGCGCTCGCCCGGCTCAATAACTGCGACCAGGCCCTGCAACCGCTCGAAACCGTGATGGTCTCCTCCCGGGACAGGGACCTGTCCGAACAGGCCGCGATGCTCCTCGGGGGCTGCCGCCTCTCCCTCGGAGATGCCGACGGCGCCACCAGCGCCTACGCCCGGCTGACTTCGAGCAGCGATCCCTCCCGGCGCAGCATCGCGCTCTGGGCCCATTCCCGGGCACTCCGCGAGGCAGGGAACTATCAGGGCGCCCTCGCGGAGTCCATGGAGTCGGCCGATCCGCGTGCCCAGGGCGAGCGGGCGGCGGCGCTCGCAGCACTCGGCCGGGTCGCGGAAGCGACCGCCGTCACCGATTCGCTCCTGGCCCGGGTCGACTCGTTGGCCCCGTGGGACTCGATCTTTGCCGGCTTCGCCCGGACCGATCCGGCCGCCGCGAGCGCACTCGCGGACCGACTGGCCGCGGCGGCGACCCTGCCCGCGGCGCTGCGCGCCGGTGTCCTGCTGCAGGACGGAACGCGCCTCGTTGCCACGGATCCCTCGGCCGCCGATCGCCGCCTGGCCGAGGCGGCGGTGGTGGGGGAAGGGACCCTCACCCGGGCCGCGGCGATCCTGCAGGCCAGCCATGCCCGGCTGGCGCGTGCGGATTCGGCTGCCGATCTCGCTGAGGAGGCCAGCCGCCTCGAGGCGACCACGGACGCGAGCGGCAGCCTGGGTCCGCGAGCCTTCCAGCTTGCCCTCCAGATCCGGCGGGTCCTGCTGGTGACCGATTCCACCCCTCCGGCGATGCCGCGCGGGGATCTGCGCCTCTTCCTCGCCGGTGAACTCGCCCGCGATTCGCTCGCAGCACCCCGATTCGCCGCGCGCCAGTTCCGGCGGATCCTCTCCGAGTGGCCGGACTCCCCCTACGCCCCGAAGGCGATGCTGTCGCTGATCCTGCTGGAGCCAGCGTCGGGAGACAGCCTGCGCCAGGCGGCCGCCGAGCACTACGGCTCGAGCCCCTACCTCCTCCTGACGCGGGGCGAAGAGGGGCCGACCTACGAGGCGCTGGAGGACTCGCTGCGCCACTTTGCCGACACCTTCCGTCCCGAAGTTCGCCGCCCCGTTCCCCCTCCCACTCGAACTCCGCGGCAGCCGGCCCGGCCCGCTTCGCCGGGCGACGCCGGCGACAAGCCGTGACCGCCGACCTCTCTCGTACGGTCGTCGGCCAGCGATTTCAGAACCCGGTGCTGCTCGCCGCGGGTACCGCCGGCTTCGGCCGCGAGGTCGCCGGCACGATCGACCTCGAGCGCCTCGGCGGGATCGTCACCAAGGCGGTCTCGACCACGCCGCGTGCCGGCAACCGGGCGCCGCGGGTGGCCGAGTTCTCCGGCGGCATGCTGAATTCGGTCGGGTTGGCGAATCCGGGCCTGGCCCGGGTGCGGGAGGAACAGCTGCCCTGGCTGATGGCCAATCTGCGGGCGCCCCGGGTTCTGGTGAACGTGGTTGGGTTCGAGGCCGGGGATTTTGCGGAGGTCGTCGCCGGCCTCGATGAGTTCTCGGGGATCGCCGGCTTCGAAATCAATCTCTCGTGTCCGAACACCCATGCCGGCGGTCTCGAGTTCGGCGCCGACCCTGCGAGCGCCAGCCGGGTGCTCGAGCTCTGCAGGGCGCGGACCCATAAGCCGCTGTTCGCCAAGCTCTCGCCCGCGCTGCCTGACATCGCCGCCATGGCGATGACCGCCCGCGGTGCGGGTGCCGACGGTGTCACGGTCGTGAACACCATGCCCGGGTACCTCTATCGGGACGATGATCTGCCCCGGCTCGGCAACGGCAACGGCGGAGTGAGCGGTCCAGCCCTGCTGCCCGTGGGAGTCCTCGCGGTACGGAAGATCATGGAACGGAGCGGGGGCATGGCAGTCATCGGCGTCGGCGGTATCCGCACGGCAGCCGATGCCCGTCAGTATCTCCGCGCCGGAGCGGCCCTGGTGGCGGTCGGCACCGCCGCGATGTGCGATCCGAGGATCCCCGAGCGCATCGTTCACGACCTGGAACAGAACCATGGCTGAGCTCATCGTCGCCCTCGATCTGCCCGCCGACGAAGCCCGGCGGCTGCTCGACCGGCTCCCGGACGCCCGCTGGGTGAAAGTCGGCTCCATCCTCTTCACCCGCGAGGGGCCGGCCTTTATTCGCGAGCTGCTCGGGCGGCGGCTGCAGGTCTTCCTGGATCTCAAGTGGCACGACATCCCGAACACCGTCGCCGGGGCCGTCGCGGCCGCGGCCGATCTGGGTGTCACGATGGCCACCGTCCACACCCTGGGGGGCGTGGCCATGATGGAAGCCGCCGCCCGCGCCGCCGGGGACTCCCTCGGCTTGGTCGGGGTGACCGTGCTGACCTCGCACGGCCCGGAGAGCTACGGAGCCGCCACCGGCCGGCAGGGGGTGCTGGTGCCGGACGAGGTTCGCCGGCTCGCCGGGTCGGCACGGGCCGCGGGGCTCCGGGGTGTGGTCTGCTCCCCCCAGGAGGTCGCCGCGGTCCGGTCAACCCTGCCGCCTGGGGGGTGGATCGTGGTGCCGGGCATCCGGCGGGCTGCCGACCAGGTCGGGGACCAGGTCCGGACCGCCTCCCCCCAACTGGCCGCCCGGGCAGGGGCCACCCATCTGGTCGTTGGCCGGCCAATCCTCGCGGCCGCCGATCCGGCGGCCGCGCTGCGGGAGATGACCGGGGACGCTCGCTAAGCCGCGGCGCTCCCTTGCATTACCCAAACCCCGCGGATATACTTGCGTGCTCTACAGCAACCCGGTTCCTGGGAGTTGTCCGTGAAGGTTCGCTCCAGCATCAAGCCAATTTGCGAGCACTGCAAGGTGGTCCGGCGTCAGGGGACGCTTCGGATCATCTGCAAGCGCAATCCCAAGCACAAGCAGCGGCAGGGTTAAGCGATGGCACGTATCGCAGGCGTGGACCTTCCGCGCGAAAAGCGGGTCGAAGTCGGCCTGACCTACATCTACGGCATCGGCCGGCCGACCTCCAACAAGATTCTCTCTGAGACCGGGGTCAGCCCCGACACGCGGGTGCGAGACCTGTCGGACGCGGAAGTCGCGCGGCTCCGTCAGTTCATCGAGCGCGCGCTCAAGGTGGAAGGTGCCCTCCGCACCGAAGTCGCGATGAACATCAAGCGGCTCATGGACATCGGAAGCTATCGCGGCATTCGGCATCGCCGTGGCCTCCCGGTCCGCGGGCAGCGCACGCATACCAACGCCCGCACCAAGAAGGGCCCACGTCGGGCCATCGCGGGCAAGAAGAAGGTGACGAAGAAGTAAATGACGACTCCAGTCACGCCCGCCGCCGCCGCCGCTCCCGTCGCTACGGCGACGCCGGCCCCGGTCAAGGCCGCCAAGAAGGGCAAGAAGCTGGTCGAGAGTGAGGGCGTGGCCCACATCTCCGCCACCTTCAACAATCTGCTGATCACGATCACCGACATGAAGGGGAACACCCTCGTGTGGGGCTCCGCTGGCAAGGCAGGGTTCAAGGGCTCCAAGAAGTCGACCCCCTTCGCCGCCACCGTGGCGGCCGAGAACTGCGGCCGCGAGGCGATGAACCTCGGTGTCCGCCGGGTGCATGTGCGGGTTCAGGGCCCCGGCAGCGGCCGCGAGTCGGCCATCCAGGCGCTGGCGTCGGTCGGTCTCAAGGTCGCGTCCATCCGTGACGTCACGCCGATTCCGCACAACGGCTGCCGTCCTCCCAAGAAGCGGCGGGTCTGAGCCATGCGCTATACCGGTCCCAGCTGCCGCCAGTGCCGCCGTGAAGGCACCAAGCTGTTCCTGAAGGGCACCCGCTGCCTCACCGAGAAGTGCGCGGTCGAGCGTCGCGCCTACGCCCCGGGCCAGCACGGCCAGTCGGGCGGTGGGCGTCCCCGGAAGGCCTCGGAGTACGCCAAGCAGCTCCGCGAAAAGCAGAAGGTCAAGCGGATCTACGGGCTGACCGAGCGCCAGTTCCGGAATACCTTCGACCGCATCTCCCGTGAGTCCGGCGTCAAGGGCACCAACCTGCTGGTGGCGCTCGAGACGCGGCTGGACAACATCGTCTTCCGGATGGGATTCGCGGCCAGTCGCAAGGCGGCCCGTCAGCTGGTCCGTCACGGCCACGTGCAGGTGAACGGGCACAAGGTGGATGTCCCCTCCTTCCACGTGAAGCCCGGCCAGGAGATCCGGCTCGCCACGGCCAGCCGCGAGATCACCGCGGTCAAGGCGGCCCTGGAGTTTGCCGCACGCGGGCAGCAGGTCTCGTGGATCCAGGTCGATGGCGACAAGGGGGCCGGCAAGGTGACCGAGCGGCCGACCCGCGACGCGATCCCGCTCAACGCCCAGGAACAGCTCATCGTCGAGCTCTACTCGAAGTGACCATGACCATTGACCTGACCGGACTGGTCCGCCCGCACCTGGTCGAGATGACCAAGCGGGATGACAACCCGAACATCGCCGAGTTCCGGCTGCAGCCGCTGGAGCGCGGGTTCGGTTATACGCTGGGGAACTCCCTGCGGCGCCTGCTGCTCTCCTCGCTCCGCGGCAGCGCGGTGTGGGGATTCCGGCTCGACGGCGTGGTGCACGAGCACCAGACGATCCCCGGGGTGCACGAGGACGTGCACCAGATCATTCAGCGCCTCAAGGGCCTGACGATCGTGCTCGCGGAGGATGTCGACGAGGCGATCCTCAAGATCAAGAAGGATGGCGCGGGGCCGGTCTACGCCCGTGACATCGTGCCGAGCGGCTCGGTGCGGGTCGTGAACCCCGACCACCTCCTGTTCACGGTTCAGGACGACCGTGAGGTCAACGGCGAGCTGTACGTCAACAAGGGCCGTGGTTACGTCGAGTCCGAGCTGCACCCGCGCGACCGCTCGCTGCCCGTCGACCTGATCAGCATCGATGCGATCTACAATCCGGTCCGGCGCGCCAACTTTGCCGTCGCCGAGACCCGCGTGGGCCAGCGGACGGACTACGACCGCCTGACGGTGAGTGTCGAGACCAACGGCACCATCACGCCCGAGGATGCGATCGCCTATGCGGCCGCCCTCGCCCAGGAGCACTTCCGCTATTTCGTCGAGTTCGGCAAGGTGCCGGTCGGCCGCCCGGAGGCTCCCGCGGGCGGGCATGGCAGCGGCGCCCTGCGCGACAAGCTGGCCCGGCTCATCGATGATTTCGGTCTCTCGGTGCGGTCGCTGAACTCGCTCAAGAACTCGAACATCCGGACCCTGCGCGATCTGGTCCAGTACACCGAGGACGATCTGCTCAAGGTCAAGAATGTCGGCGAGAAGGCACTGAAGGAAATCGCCGACCTGCTGCGGGCACAGGAACTGAACTTCGGCATGTTCTTCGAGGAGACCGATGACGATCTCCGAGTGGTCCAGGCCGGTACGCCCCCGAGCGCCCGCGTGGTCGTGGACGCCGGTGAGGAGGGCTGATGCGACATCAGGCCAAGGGACGCCAGCTTTCGCGGACGTCGGAGCACCGGCGCGCGCTCCTGCGCAACATGGCGACGAGCCTCATGCTGCATGGCGGCATCGAGA
Source organism: uncultured Gemmatimonadales bacterium (assembly GCA_963825065.1). Lineage (GTDB taxonomy): Bacteria > Gemmatimonadota > Gemmatimonadetes > Gemmatimonadales > GWC2-71-9 > JADJOM01. The sequence goes on along the minus strand of CAWGRU010000008.1, from coordinate 117,942 downwards.
CCACGGTGGCCAAGGCGAAGGAACTCCGGCCGTACGCGGAGAAGCTCATCACCCTCGCGCGCCGCGGCGACCTTCACGCCCGCCGGCTGGTGGCCCAGAAGATCCGCGAGCGCGAGGCGCTCAGCCGGCTCTTCGCCGAGATCGGTCCCCGCTTTGCCGGCCGGCCGGGCGGATACACCCGGATCCTCAAGCTGGGACACCGTCCCGGCGACGGCGCCGAGATGGCGCGGATCGAGCTGTTGCCCGAGTGACGAGGGCGACGATGCGCTGTGCTGGAAACGACGAAAGGGGACCGGTTGGTCCCCTTTTTTCTGGCTGGTCACCAGCGGGTGGCGCCGCGATGAAGCGCCGCGCACCGATCAGTGACTCAGGTTGCCTTCCTGACCCGGTTAGACTTGATGCACTGGGTGCAGACTGCCTGCCGACGGGGGGCTCCGTCCACCAGCACGCGCACGGTCTGGAGATTGGGATACCAGCGGCGCTTCTTGCGGTTGTTGGCGTGGCTGACGTTGTTGCCAGTCATCGGCCCCTTCTTGCACACCGTACATACCCGGGCCATACGGGTCTTCCTTCCGGAGATCGGTCGATGAAGACTGCCCAAAGAGCCCAAAATTATAATCCCGCTACCCCATCGGCACAACTCCGGAGAGCCCACCCGCCATGCCCCGGGCACTGATCACCGGTATCACAGGCCAGGACGGCTCCTACCTGGCCGAATTCCTGCTCGCCAAGGGCTACGAAGTGGCGGGCGTCGTCCGCCGCACCAGCCATCACAGCTACGAGCGTATCGAGCACCTGCTCGGCAAGGTCACCATCCTCCCCGCCGACCTGCTCGACCAGCATTCGCTGACGATGGTGATCAAGGAGACCATGCCGCACGAGGTGTACAACCTCGCGGCCCAGTCCTACGTCCCGACCTCGTGGACCCAGCCGGTGCTGACCGGGGAGTTCACCGCCCTCGGGGTGACGCGGATCCTGGAGGCGATCCGGCTCGCCTGCCCGACCGCCCGCTTCTACCAGGCCTCCAGCTCGGAGATGTTCGGGCGGGCGGTGGAGACGCCCCAGCGAGAGAGCACCCCGTTCTATCCCCGGTCGCCGTACGGGGTGGCCAAGGTCTACGGTCACTGGATCACGGTGAACTACCGGGAGTCGTACGGCCTCTACGCCGTCAGCGGCATCCTCTTCAATCACGAATCGCCGCGCCGCGGCATCGAGTTCGTCACCCGCAAGGTGACCGACGCGGTGGCGCGCATCAAGCTGGGGCTCGCCACCGAACTCCGGCTCGGCACCCTCGATGCCCGCCGCGACTGGGGTTTCGCCGGCGACTACGTCGACGCGATGTGGCGGATGCTGCAACAGCCGGAGCCGCGCGATTTCGTGATCGGGACGGGCGAGACCCACACCGTGCGCGAGCTGGTGGAGATCGCCTTTGCGCACGCCGGGCTCGACTGGAATCAGTTCGTGAAGACCGACGAGCGCTTCATGCGACCCGCCGAGGTGGACATCCTGCTCGCCGATCCGACGGCCGCACGCAACGACCTCGGCTGGAGCCGGACGGTGGACTTCAAGGGCCTCATCACGATGATGGTCGACGCGGACCTCGCGCTGCTGGAGCGTCGGCGGTGAAGATCCTGGTGACCGGGGCCGCCGGCTTCGTGGGCCGCTGGCTGCTTCCGGCGCTCGTGGCCGACGGGCACGAAGTTCTGGGGACGAGGCTGCCCGGCGAGGCCCCGCCCGACTACCTGGGGGAGGCCCAGCGCCGCCACGTCCGCTGGCTGCCGCTCGATCTCCGGGAGACCGAGTCGGTCCGCGCCGCGGTGGATGAACTGCCCGACGCGGTCGTGCACCTGGCCGCGCTTGCCTCCGGGGCGGAGGCGCGGCGCGATCCCGGGCTGGCCTGGGACGTCAATGCCGGCGGGACCGCGCGGCTAGCGGACGCACTCGGTGCCCGGCGAGTCGAAGGCAGGGCGGACCCGCTCTTCCTCCTCGTGTCCACGGCGGAGGTCTACGGCGCGCTTGGCGGCCCGCGGGCACACCTGGAATCCGATCCACTGGCGCCGATCTCGCCATACGCCGCCAGCAAGGTGGGCGCCGAGGTGGCGGCGCTCGAGACGGCGCGGCGTACCGGACTCCGGGTCATGATCGCCCGGGCATTTCCGCATACCGGCCCGTTCCAGACCGATCGATACGTGGTGCCCGCGTTTGCGCGTCGGCTCAAGGCGGCGCGTCGGATCGGCGCGCCAGTGGTGAAGACCGGCAACCTCGAGCCGGTGCGCGATTTTCTCGATGTGCGCGACGTGGCGCGGGCGTACGTCGCGCTGCTCACGCGCGGCCAGGTCGACGAGGTGTACAACATCGCTTCCGGCGAGGGCCGGTCCCTCGCCTCGATCTTTTCGCGGCTGGCCGAGCTGATCGGGGTGCGGGCGCTGCCCGAGGTCGACCCGCAGCTTTCGCGCACCGCCGACCTGCCGCACCTCGTGGGCGACGCGACGCGATTGCGCGCCGCGACCGGGTGGTCTCCCCTCATCCCCTTCGATCAGACCCTCCAGGACGTCGTCAATGCCCAAACGGACTGACCTTCGCTCCATCCTCCTGCTCGGCTCCGGTCCCATCGTGATCGGGCAGGGCGCCGAGTTCGACTACTCGGGCACTCAGGCGGTGCGCGCACTCAAGGAGGAAGGCTACCGGGTCATCCTGGTCAATTCGAATCCGGCGACGATCATGACCGACCCGGAGATCGCCGACCGCACCTACGTCGAGCCAGTGACACCCGAGTGGGTGACCAGGGTGATCGAACGGGAGCGTCCGGATGCGCTGCTGCCGACCATGGGCGGGCAGACTGCGTTGAACGTCGCCATGGCGCTGACCAAGGACGGCACGCTCGCCAAGTACGGCGTCGAGCTGATCGGGGCGAACGAGCGTGCGATCCGGGTGGCGGAGGACCGCGAGGAATTTGCCAAGGCGATGGTGCGGATCGGACTGGCGACGCCACGCGGCAGGGTCATCCGCTCGCTCGAGGAGGCATTGGAGGCGGTCGCCGACACCGGGTACCCCGCCATCATCCGGCCGTCCTTCACCCTGGGCGGGACCGGCGGGGGCATCGCGTACAACCGCGACGAATTCACCGCGGTCATCGAACGGGGGCTGGACCTCTCGCCCGTGGGCTCGGTGCTGGTGGAGAAGAGCATCGTGGGGTGGAAGGAGTACGAGCTGGAAGTCATGCGGGACTGCGCCGACAACGTGGTGATCGTCTGCTCGATCGAAAACCTCGATCCGATGGGCGTCCACACCGGCGATTCGATCACCGTCGCCCCGGCGATGACGCTCACCGACCGCGAGTACCAGATCATGCGGGATGGCGCCATCAAGATCATCCGCGAGGTCGGCGTGGCGGCGGGGGGCTGCAACATCCAGTTCGCGGTCAGCCCGACCACGGGCGAACAGCTGGTCATCGAGATGAACCCGCGAGTCTCCCGTTCGTCGGCCCTGGCCTCGAAGGCCACCGGCTTCCCGATCGCCCGCATCGGTGCCAAGCTGGCGGTCGGCTACACGCTGGATGAGCTGCCGAACGACATCACCAAGACCACGCCAGCCTCCTTCGAGCCGGTGCTCGACTACGTAGTGGTAAAGGTGCCGCGCTTCGCATTCGAGAAGTTCCCGACTGCGGATCCGCGGCTGGGGACGCAGATGAAGGCGGTCGGCGAGGCGATGGCGATCGGCCGCACCTTCAAGGAGGCGTTCCAGAAGGGGTTCCGGGCGCTGGAGATCGACCGCTCGGGCTGGGAAGTCGGCAAGGCGCCGGTCGACGACCGGCTAACCGACATCTCGCTGGAGGCGATCAAGGCGGCGATCCGCACGCCGACCGCCGAGCGGATCTTCCAGGTGAAGCGGGCGCTGATGCTCGGGGTCACGGTGGAGGAGGTCAGCGAGCGCACCGGCATCGATCCCTGGTTCGTCGACCAGATGCTGGAGCTGGTGGAGTCCGAGCGGGAGTGGGCGGCCGCCGGTCGGGCCGAGGTCTACGGTGAAGCCTCGGTGATCCGCCGGATGAAACAGATGGGCTTCTCCGACCGGCAGCTCGCGGACCTGCGCGGAATGAAGGAAGCGGAGATCCGGGAGCTCCGGCACGAACTGGGCGTGCGTCCGGTCTTCAAGACGGTCGACACCTGCGCCGGCGAGTTTCCCTCCAAGACGCCCTACCTCTACTCCAGCTACGACGAGGAGAACGAGGCGGAGTCGAAGGGGACCAACACCGTCATCATCCTCGGCAGCGGTCCGAACCGGATCGGGCAGGGCGTGGAATTCGACTACTGCTGTGTCCGCGCGACCCTTGCGTTCCGGGAGATGGGCTACAAGACGGTGATGGTGAACTCCAACCCGGAAACGGTGTCCACCGACTACGACGTCTCCGATACGCTCTACTTCGAGCCGCTGACGCTCGAGGATGTCCTGGAGATCGTCCACGTCGAGCAGCCGCTCGGCGTGGTGGTCCAGCTCGGCGGCCAGACGCCGCTGAAGCTGGCGCGGGGCCTGGAGGCTGCCGGCGTGCGGATCCTGGGAACCTCCCCGGACAACATCGACGCGGCCGAGGATCGCAAGCGCTTCGAGGCGCTGGCCCGCGAGCTCGGAGTGACCCAGCCCCCCGCCGGCACCGCGATGTCGCTCGACGAGGCCGTCGCGGTCGCGGCGCAGGTCGGCTATCCCGCGCTGGTGCGTCCCTCCTACGTGCTCGGCGGGCGGGGCATGGAGATCGTCTACGATGAGCCTTCGCTGCGCGACTACTTCACCCGCGCGGTCCGGGTCGCTCCGGGACATCCGGTATTGATCGACCGGTTCCTCGAGGACGCATTCGAGGCCGACGTCGATGCGATCGCCGATGGCACCCGCTGCGTCATCGGGGGTGTGATGCAGCACATCGAGGACGCCGGCATCCACTCCGGCGACTCGGCCTGCGTGCTGCCGCCGTACCTCATCTCCGAGGCACAGGTGGAGCAGATGCGGAAATACACCCGCGCCTTTGCCGAGAAGCTCGGGGTGATCGGGCTCATCAACGTGCAGTACGCCATCAAGGACGGCGTCGTCTACGTCCTCGAGGTGAATCCGCGCGCTTCCCGCACCGTCCCCTTCGTGTCCAAGACCACCGGCGTCGGCCTCGCCAGCCTCGCCGCGGCGGTGATGGTGGGGAAGACGCTCGACGAACTCGGCCTCGAGGACAACGTGGGACAGCCGTACGTCGCGGTGAAAGAAGCGGTCTTCCCCTTCAACAAGCTGCACGGCGTCGACCTCATCCTCGGCCCCGAGATGCGCTCCACCGGCGAGGTCATGGGAATCGCCACCTCGTTCGGCATGGCGTACGCCAAGGCGCAGCATGCGGCGGACGGCGCCCTGCCGGTGGAGGGTGGCGTCTTCATCACCGTCAACGACCACGACAAGCCCACGGTGGTCCCGATCGCGCGGCGGCTCCATGAGCTGGGTTTCAAGATCTTTGCGACCGAAAAGACGGCGAGCCACCTTCGGGTGCGCGGGATCCCGGCGGAACGGGTCCTGAAGGTGTACGAGGGGCGTCCCAATCCCGTGGACCTGCTGCTCTCGGGGCAGATCGGGCTGCTGATCAACACCCCGCTCGGCAAGCTCACCCAGCAGGACGACTACATCATCCGGGCGGCGGCGCTCGCGCACCGGGTGCCGTACACCACCACGATGTCCGCGGCCTCGGCCGCGTGTGATGCCATCGTCGCGTTGCGCAGCCGAGAGCGCGAGGTCTGCTCGCTGCAGGAGTGGCACGAGATCGCCGCCCGGGCCCGCGGCGTCGCATGACCACGGCGTGCGACCCCGGCTTCATCGCGCAGTTGCGGGGCGCGGTCCGCGGGGAGGTGCGGGAGGGGGAGACGCTGTCCCGGTATTCGACCTACCGGATCGGCGGCCCCGCCACAGTACTGTTGCCACGCAGCGCGGAGGATGTCGGGATCGCACTCCGGATGGCCCGTCAGTGGGGTGTGCCGTGGTTCGCCCTGGGGCTCGGCTCCAATCTGCTCCTGCCCGATGCGGGTCTCGACGCACTGGTCATCCGCATCGGCAAGGGGCTCGACGCGCTGGAGCGTCTCGACGCGGGTCGCTGGCGTGCCGGGGCCGGACTGCCGCAGCCCCTCGCCGCGCGGAAGACCTCCGAGGCCGGCTTTGCCGGCCTGCATCGATTCGTGGGGGTACCGGGGACGGTAGGTGGGGGAGTGTACATGAACGCGGGCTGTCATGGCGGCGACTGGGCGGGCGTGGTCCAGACAGTGACGGTGGTCGACGCCGAGGGACGCGACGCGGTGCTGGCGCGGAGCGCGATCCCCTTCACCTACCGCCACGCCGGCCTTCAAGGGCGGGTGGTGCTCGAGACCACCGTCGAGCTTGCCGAGACCGACCCCGCCGCGATCCAGGCCGAAGTGGCGGAGCTCTTCCGCTGGCGGCAGGAGGGCACTCCCTTCAACCAGCCCTGCTGCGGCAGCGTGTTCAAGAATCCCGGGGGACCGAGCTGGCAGCAGTCGGCGGGACCGAGGACGGCCGGTCAGCTCATCGAGGCCGCGGGGCTCAAGGGTACCCGGATCGGCGGGGCCGAGATCTCGCCGATGCATGCGAACTACTTCGTGAACACCGGCGGTGCCACCGCGGCGGATGTTCGAGGGCTGATCGCCAGGGCTCGCGCCGAGGTGAAGGCGCGGTTCGGCGCGTCGCTGGAGACCGAGGTCAAGATCGTCCGGGCGGACGGAACCTTCGAGGCGAGTCATGACTGACTATTTCGCGCACCAATCGGCCTACATCGACGACGGGGCGATCATCGGAGCCGGCAGCCGGATCTGGCACTTCTGCCACGTGATGCCCGGGGCCGTGATCGGGGAGCGCTGCAGCCTGGGGCAGAACGTCGTCGTGATGTCGGGCACCCGGCTCGGGAACAACGTGAAGGTCCAGAACAACGTGTCGATCTACGAGGGCGTCACCCTCGAGGACGACGTGTTCTGCGGGCCGAGCTGCGTCTTCACGAACGTCTCCAATCCGCGCAGCCACGTCTCCCGCAAGCATGAGTATCGCCCCACCCTGGTGAAGCGGGGGACCTCCATCGGGGCCAACGCCACGATCGTGTGCGGGGTGACGCTGGGCGAATTCGCCTTCATCGGGGCGGGGGCGGTGGTCACCAGCGACGTGGCCGCGTTCGCCCTGATGGTCGGGGTACCGGCGCGCCGGGTGGGGTGGATGTGCCAGTGCGGCGAACGGTTGCAGTTGCGCGACAAGGCCGCGGCCTGCGGCTTCTGCGGGGCGACCTATCGTGAGGAGCAGGGCGCACTTCGGTTGATTGACCCCCCCCGCGCCGGGGGCTAGGTTTCGGCCGATTTTCTGGCCCTGAAATTGCCCGGAGGGCGGCCGTTGCGCGGCCGTCCTCTGGCGTCCCACACGAGGCTCGACTTGAACGTTCCGCTGCTCGATCTGGTCGCCCAGTACCAGGCGATCCGTGATGAAGTGCTGCCCGCCCTGATGCGGGTGGTGGAGCGCCAGCAGTTCATCCTCGGTGAGGAGGTCGGCGCGCTGGAGCGGGCGGTGGCCGCGCTCTCCCGCGCGAGGCATGGCATCGGCTGCGCCAGCGGGACCGATGCGCTGCTGCTCCCGCTCAAGGCGCTCGACCTCAAGCCGGGCGACGAGATCATCACACCCGCCTTCACCTTCTTCGCCACCGCGGGAACCATCCACAACGCCGGTGGCAGGCCCGTGTTCGTGGACATCGACCCGGCGACCTTCAACCTCTCCCCGGCGGCGGTCGAGGCGGCGGTCACGCCGCGCACCCGCGGCATCGTCGTGGTGCACCTGTTCGGGCAGATGGCGGCAATGGAGGCGATCCTCGCGATCGCCGCCCGGCACGGGCTGGCGGTCATCGAGGATGCGGCCCAGGCGATCGGGGCCCGCCGCCAGATCGACGGCGCCTGGCGCATGGCGGGCGAACTCGGCCAGGTGGGGGCCTTTTCGTTCTTTCCCAGCAAGAACCTCGGCGGCTGGGGTGACGGCGGCATGATGGTCACCCAGGACGACGCCCTGGCCGACCGGCTGCGGCGGCTGCGGACCCACGGGGGCGCGAAGCAGTACCATCACGATGAGGTCGGCTACAACAGCCGGCTCGATACGGTGCAGGCCGCAGTGCTGCTCGCCAAACTGCCGCATCTCGCCGGCTGGAGCGCCGCGCGGCGGGAGAAGGCGGCCCGCTACACCGCGGCGTTCGCGGGGCAAGCGGCGGTCTGTCCGCCGAAAATCGATCCGGCGAACGAACACATCTTTCACCAGTACACCATCCGGGTGGAGCGCCGCGATGCCCTCGTGGCCCACCTGAAGGCGCAGGGCATCGGGTGCGCGGTCTACTATCCGCTCGCGCTGCACCTGCAGCCCTGTTTCGCCGACCTGGGGTACCGGCGGGGCAGCCTGCCCGCGACCGAGGCCGCCACGGAGGCGGTGTTGTCGCTGCCGATCTACCCTGAACTGACCGCGGCGCAGCAGGACGCCGTGGTCGGCGCGGTCAACGCGTTCTACCGATAATCGCAGAGAGGCGAGGATGAGAGTTGCGGTCGTAGGCAGTGGATATGTGGGCCTGGTCACCGGGGCGTGCTTCGCGGAGACGGGTAATGAGGTCACCTGCGTGGACATCGATGCCCGCAAGATCGAGCGCCTCACGGCGAACGATATCCCGATCTACGAGCCGGGCCTGGAGGACATGGTCCGCCGCAACCAGGCCGAAGGCCGTCTGACTTTCACCACCGACGTGGGCGGTGCGGTGGAGCGGTCGCGGGTGGTGTTCATCGCCGTCGGAACCCCGCCGGGGGAGGACGGGTCTGCCGACCTCCAGCACGTCCTGTCGGTGGCCAAGACCATCGGTCGCCACATGAACAATCACAAGGTGGTCGTCACCAAATCGACGGTACCCGTCGGCACCGCCGAGAAGGTGCGCGCGGCGATCGCCTCACAGACCCGGCTCGCCTTCAGCGTCTGCTCCAATCCGGAGTTCCTGAAGGAGGGGGCGGCGATCGACGACTTCATGAAGCCGGACCGGATCGTGATCGGTGTGGACACCGAGGAGGCCCGCGAGGTGATGGCCGAGCTCTACGGCCCATTCGTCCGCACCGGCAATCCGATGCTCTTCATGGACATCCCCTCCGCGGAGGTGACCAAGTACGCCGCGAACGCGATGCTGGCCACCCGCATCTCCTTCATGAACCAGGTCGCGATGTTCTGCGAGCGGGTGGGGGCGGACGTGAACGATGTCCGCAAGGGGATCGGCAGCGACAAGCGGATCGGCCCGGCCTTCCTGTTTCCCGGGCCCGGCTACGGGGGCTCGTGCTTCCCCAAGGACGTCAAGGCGCTGATCCGCACCGGCCGCGACGTGGGGCTCGGCTTCGAGATCCTCGACGCGGTCGAGAGCGTGAACGAGAAGCAGAAGCTGGTGATGCTGGACAAGGTCCGCCGCGCCTTTCCCGGCGGCCTGACGGGGCGCACGTTCGGCATCTGGGGGCTGGCCTTCAAGGCCGAGACGGATGACATGCGCGAGAGTCCGGCGATTCCGCTGATCGAGGGACTGCTCGCGGCGGGGGCCCGGGTGCAGGCGCACGATCCGAAAGCCATCGAGACCGCGCACCAGGTCTTCGGCGATCGGATCGTGTACGTGGCCGACCCCTACAGCGCGGCGAACGGCGCGGACGCGCTGGCGATCGTCACCGAGTGGCTGGTCTACCGCAACCCCGATTTCGAGCGACTCAAGACGCTGCTGCACCAGCCGCTGGTGATCGACGGACGCAATCTGTACGACCCCGCCCGCATGCGCGCGCAGGGATTCGCCTATCACGGCATCGGCCGGAAAGAGGCCTCATGAGGGTGCTCATCACCGGCGCGGCGGGATTCCTCGGCTCGCATCTGACCGACCGCTTCCTCGCGGAGGGTCACGAGGTCGTCGGCATGGACAACCTGATCACCGGTGCCCTCGAGAATGTGGCCCACCTCGAGGGCGACCGGCGATTCCAATTCGTGCTCCACGACGTCAGTCGCTACATCCAGGTGGACGGCCCCCTCGATGGGGTGCTCCACTTCGCCTCGCCGGCGAGTCCCATCGACTACCTGGAGCTCCCGATCCAGACGCTCAAGGTCGGCTCGCTCGGCACCCACAACGCCCTCGGCCTCGCCAAGGCGAAGGGCGCGCGGTTCTTCCTCGCCTCGACCTCCGAGGTCTATGGTGACCCGCAGGTGCACCCCCAGCCCGAGAGCTACTGGGGGCACGTCAATCCGGTCGGGCCGCGCGGCGTGTACGACGAAGCGAAGCGGTTCGCCGAGGCCATCACCATGGCCTATCACCGGTATCACGGTATCGACACCCGGATCATCCGGATCTTCAACACCTACGGTCCGCGGATGCGGGCCCGCGACGGACGGGTGGTGTCCAACTTCGTGGTCCAGGCGCTCAAGGGCGAGCCGCTGACGGTCTACGGCGAGGGTCAGCAGACCCGCTCGTTCTGCTACGTCAGCGACGAGGTGGATGGGATCTACCGGCTCTTCATGAGCCAGGAGCACGACCCGACCAATATCGGGAATCCCAACGAATTCACCGTCATGCAGCTCGCCGAGCTGGTGCTCAAGCTCACCGGCTCGAAGTCGCCGATCGAGCGCCGGCCCCTGCCCACCGACGACCCCAAGGTCCGCAAGCCGGACATCACCAAGGCGCGGAGCCTGCTGGGCTGGGAGCCGAAGGTGTCCCTCGAAGAGGGACTGAAGCAGACCATCGCCTACTTCGCCAAGCAATTCGGCCGATGACCCGGGTCCTGCTCACGGGGGCGGCGGGGTTCATCGGATCGAATCTCGCGGAGCGCTTGCTGGCCAGGGGGGACCAGGTGGTCGGGATCGACAACTTCGATCCGTTCTACCCTCGCGCAATCAAGGAAGCCAATCTGAGCGTAGCGAGGGGTCAGCCGGGCTTCACCTTCCACGAGCTGGACATGCTGCGGGTCGACGACCTGGCCGCGCTGCTCACCCCCGAAACCGTGATCGTCCACCTCGCCGCCAAGGCCGGTGTACGGCCCTCGCTGCAGGACCCGTCGGGTTACGTCCGTGCCAACGTGAGCGGGACTCAGGCCGTCGTCGACGCGGCCCACCGGGCAGGGGTCACCCGGCTGGTGTTCGGCTCCTCCTCGTCGGTCTATGGCGATGATACCCCGGCGCCGTTCCGGGAAGATGCCGCGGCCGTGCATCCGATCTCCCCATATGCTGCCACCAAGCGGGCGGGGGAACTGGTCCTCGAGGCGCTCGCGCCGCACTTCGGTCTCAAGGTGGCCGCGCTCCGGTTCTTCACCGTCTACGGGCCCCGCCAGCGTCCCGACCTTGCCATCCACAGCTTCACCCGTCGGATCAGCGCCGGTGAGCCGATTACCATGTTCGGGGACGGGACGGCGGCACGGGACTACACCTATATTGATGACATCCTTGCCGGGGTGGTCCGGGCGACCGACTGGACCGACACGGCCCCGACGGGCTTCGAGGCGTTCAACCTGGGCGGCAACGAGACCATCCCGCTCCACCGGATGATCGACGAGATCGCCGCCGCCCTCGGGATGACGCCACGGATCGAGCGGATCGGTCGCCAGCCGGGCGACGTCCTGCTAACCTCCGCGGACCTGACCAAGTCGGGTCGGGTGCTGGGCTACCGTCCGACGACCCCCTTCCCCGAAGGCATCCGCCGCTTTGTGGCGTGGTACCGGGAGACCCATGCGCGTCAGTGACGAACCGCTGATCAATCAGGCCCGTGAGCGCTTCGCGCTGCAGGACTACTACGGGGCCGTCCACCTGCTCCAGGAGATCGTGGAGTCAGGGCGGGACTTCGCGGATTGCCATCATCTGCTGGGGTTGTGCTTCGCGATGCTGGGCCAGCCGCAACGGGCCCTGGAACATTTCGCCAGGGCGCTGGAGCTCAATCCGCGCTACATCGAAGCGCACATCCATCGCGGCATCCTGCTGAACGACCTGGGGCGCACCCAGGAGGCCGAAGAGGCCTTCCGGAGTGCCGCCGCCCACAACGTTCCGCAGGAGTCCGGCTTCCCGGCACACGTGGCCGCCAATCTGGCCAACCACCACGCCCTGCTGGCCGCCGCATACGCGGAGTCGGGCGGGCTCACCCTCGCCATCGAGCAGTACCGCCGGGCGGTGGACCTGGGGCCGAACTTCGCCGACCTGCGCTACAAGCTCGCCCGGGCGCTCCTCGAAGCCGGCGACGTGCTGGCGGCACGCGAGGAGCTGGAGCGGGTGGTGCGGGACCGGCCCAATTTCGTCGACGCGCTGGCATCCCTCGGCCTCGCCCGCTACCTCTCGGGCGACGCCGCCGGCGCCCAGCAGGTCTGGCACGACTGCCTCGTCGCTCGCCCCAAGCATGCCCGCGTCGAGGCCTACCTCGCGATGCTGGAGCGGACCGGCGAGTGAGCCGCTGGGCCCTCTCGTTCGTCCTGCTTGTCGCCGCCTGCGCCGGTTCGGCGGCGGACCACGAGCGGCTGGGCGACACGGCCTACGTCCAGGGCGAGTACACTTCCGCGCTCGACGAGTACCGCGCCGCTGCGCGCAGCAAGGCGGACGCCCGGTTGTGGGCCAAGTTCGGAGCGGCGGCGCTCAAGGCAGGGGAGTTTCGTGAGGCGGGGCAGGCCTACGAGAAGCTGGCGGCCGCCGATCCGACTCGGGTGGTCGAGGCGGCGCGGGGTCTCGAGCAGGTCGCCCGCGGCGCCGAGCAGGCGGCGGTCGGGCTGGCGCTGGAGGAGGCGGTCGAGGGGCTGCGCCGGCTCTCGCCCGAGCGGGTGAACCCACGGCACACGATCGCCCTGGTCAGAAGTGGCCGGCTGCAGCCGGTGCAGGCGGTGGGGATCGGCCCGAACGCCCTGGCCGCGGCGGGCGATGCCGTAGCGGTCGACCAGATGCTGGCGCAGTACGGCGCCGCACTGCAGAGCACGACGGCCTGCGGCGACGCTGCCGAGGTGTACCAGGCCGTGCTGCGGCGGTCACGCGATGCCGTCCTGCGTCAGCGGGTGGGCACGGGGCTCACCGTCTGCGGGCTGCAGCTCGGCCTGGAGGCGCTCCTGGTGAAGAAGCCGGACATCGCCGGGGAATGGTTCGGCCGGGTGATCGCCATCGACTCGACGTCGGAGGCGGGCCGGCGGGCGCTGGTGGGGCTGGGCGATGCCCGGATCGTCCAGGGCGATCTGCTCGGCGCCACCATCGCATTTCAGGACGCCATGAAGCCTGGAGCGAGCGATTCGATCGTCACCATGGCTTCGGCGCGGCTCGCCCGGCTTGGCGCGAACGCCGCGTCGGCGGATTCCCAGTAGTGAGAGGATGGCTGTCCGTGCACCTGTCTTCCCGCGTGGCGCTGGCCACGCTTGTCCTGCTCACCCTCGGCTGCGGTCACCGCGGCGCGAAGCCCGTCACCGGCGCCACCCCGGTGGCCTCGGGGATCTCCCGCGACGAGGTCGTATCGCTGTGGGGACGGGCGACGGGTCTCTATGCCCAGGGCCGCTGGGGCAAGGCGGCGCCGCTGCTGGAGCGGGTCGTTCTGGAGTTGCCCGCCGGCGACAGCCTCGTCACCGAGGCGCACTTCCGCCTGGCCGAGTGCTACTTCGCCCAGCGCAATCAGCTGCAGGCGGTGCGCGAGTTCCGAAAGGTGTCGGACGACACGCCCGATGCGAAGCTCGCCCCCGAGGCGCTCCTCCGAGCGGGCGACGCCTATGCCGATCTCTGGCGCCGGCCGGAGCTCGACCCCACCTACGGCCAGACGGCGCAGGCGACGTATCAGGAGCTGCTGAATCGTTACCCCGACTCGCCGGCCGCGGCGCGGGGCCGGCTCCGCGTCGCCGACCTGGATGAGTTCTTCGCGCGCAAGCAGCTGAAGTCGGCCGAGTACTACTACAAACTCAAGGCCTACGATTCGGCCATCCTCTATCTCAAGGACCTGGCTGCCACCTACCCCCGGGCGTCGGTCACTCCGCAGGCGCTGCTGCGGCTGGTGGATTCGTACCGGAAGGTGGGCTACGCCGAGGACCTGCAGGAAACCTGCGGGTACATCCGGCGCTATCATCCCACGACCCCGGGACTCGAGCAGTCCTGTCCCGCACCCCGGGACTCGACCCCGGCTGCCGCGGGTCGCTGAGGCCCGGGGGCGGGAGCGCCCACCCATGATCGGCCTGTTCGGCGGATCCTTCGACCCGATCCATCTCGGCCACCTGCTGGTGGCTCAGGCCGTCGTCGAGGCGCTCGCGCTCGACGAACTCCGATTCGTCCCCGCGCGCGAACAGCCCTTCAAGATCGGACGTCACGCGGCGCCCGCCGAGCTGCGGGCCCGCATGGTCGCGCTGGCGATCGCCGGCGAGCCCCGCTTCCGTCTCGAGCGTGCGGAACTCGGGCGCGACGGCCCCTCCTATACGGTCGACACCTTGCGGGCCCTGCGGGCGCGGGAGCCGGGGCGCGACTTCGCCCTGCTGGTCGGCGCCGACGCCGCGCGCGAGCTGCCCGCCTGGCACGAGGCCGACGCCCTCCCTGGGCTCGCCACCCTCGTGGTGTTCGCCCGTCCGGGCGCCGCGATCCCCGCGCTGCCCTGGCCGGTCCGCACCGTGACGGTGCCCGGCGTGGACATCTCGGCCACCGAGATCCGCCGCCGGGTTGCCGCGGGGCGCTCGATCCGCTATTGGGTGCCTGACCCGGTGGCGGAGTGCATCACCTCGGACCGGTTATATTTGCCCGATGCTTGATTTTCTCCAGAAGCCGCTCACCAGGCTCTTCGGTACCCGGTTCCAGCGGGAAGTGAAAAAGGTCCAGCCGATCCTCGACGCCATCAAACGGCACGAGGCCGAGCTCAAGGACTGCTCCGAGGAACAGCTCAAGTCGCAGACCACCCGGTTCCGCGAGCGGATCGCGGCGCGCACCGGCACGATCAAGTCGGAGCTGGAGGAGGTCCGCCGGCTGCGCCATGACTGTGCCGATCCGGCCGAGCGGGACCGGCTCGAGGAGCGCTTCAACGCGCTGGAGACCCGGTTCAAGAAGGAGCTGGCCGCCGCCCTCAACGACCTCCTGCCCGAGGCCTTTGCCACCGTGCGCGAGGCCTGCCGCCGGCTGGTCGGGACCACGGTCATGGTGACCGGCCGCGAGCTGATCTGGGACATGGTGCCGTACGACGTGCAGCTCATCGGCGGCATCGTGCTGCACCAGGGCCGGATCGCCGAGATGGCGACGGGCGAGGGCAAGACCCTCGTTGCGACCCTGCCGCTCTATCTCAACGCCCTCGCCGGGCGCGGGGCCCACCTGGTCACCGTCAACAACTACCTGGCCCGCCGCGACTCCCAGTGGATGGGACACGTCTACGGCTACCTGGGGCTGACGGTGGGCTGCCTCGACGACACCGAACCGAGTTCACCGGTGCGGCGGGCGGCCTACAACGCCGACATCACCTACGGCACCAACAACGAGTTCGGGTTCGACTACCTCCGCGACAACATGGTGTTCTCCCTGGACCAGCGGGTCCAGCGGGAGCACGCCTACGCCATCATCGACGAGGTCGACTCGATCCTGATCGATGAGGCCCGGACGCCGCTGATCATCTCCGGCCCCGTCGGCAACGAGAACGACGAGAAGTACGCCCAGTCCAACCGGCAGGTCGTGGAGCTGGTGCGGCGGCAGAACGCGGTGGTCAGCACCCTCATCGCCGAAGCCGAGCCGCTGCTCGCCGATCCGAAGCAGCTCAACGACGCCGCCCGCAAGCTGTACCTCGCGCGGCTGGGCATGCCCAAGAACAAGAAGCTGCTCAAGTTCCTGAACGAGCCGGGCAGTCAAGAGCGCGGTGCAGCGGGTCGAGCTGGACCACATCGCCGACCGCAAGCTGCCCATGCGCCAGCAGAGCATGCGGGACCTGGAGGAGGCGCTGTACTTCGTGCTCGACGAGAAGGGCCACTCGGTGCACCTGACCGACCAGGGCGCGGCGGCGATGTCGCCGAACGATCCGGGGCTCTTCCTGGTGCCGGACATCTCCGAGGAGGTGCACCGCATCGACCGGGACCCGTCGCTGACGCCCGCCGAGCGGGTGGCCAAGCGCCGGGACGTCGAGGCCGAGTACGCGGTCAAGAGCGAGAAGCTGCACATCATCCACAAGCTGCTGCAGGCTCACGTCCTCTACGAGAAGGAAGTGGACTACCTGGTGCAGGACGGCCAGGTCGTCATCGTGGACGAGTTCACCGGCCGGGTGATGTCCGGGCGGCGCTGGTCGGACGGGCTGCACCAGGCGGTCGAGGCGAAGGAGGCGGTGCAGGTGAAGGGCGAGACCCAGACGCTCGCCACGATCACCATCCAGAACTACTTCCGGATGTACGACAAGATCGCCGGCATGACGGGCACCGCCGAGACGGAGGAGCAGGAGTTCTTCACGATCTATGGTCTCGAAGTGTCGGTGATCCCGACCAACCGGCCGGTCCGCCGGCTCGACGAAGAGGACCGGATCTACAAGACCCGCCGGGAGAAGAACAACGCCATCCTCGACGAGGTGGAACGGCTGCACAACGTCGGCCTGCCGGTGCTGATCGGTACCGTCACGGTCGAGATGTCGGAGACGCTCTCCCGCCAGCTCAAGCGGCGCGGCCTCAAGCACGAGGTGCTCAACGCCAAGTACCACCAGCGGGAGGCGGAGATCGTCGCCGGCGCCGGGCAGCGCGGTTCCATCACGATCGCGACCAACATGGCCGGCCGCGGCACCGACATCAAACTCGGCGCCGACGTCGCCAAGACCGAGGACGGGAGGGGCTGCAGATCATCGGCACCGAGCGCCACGAGTCGCGCCGCATCGACCGCCAGCTGCGCGGCCGCTCGGGCCGGCAGGGCGACCCCGGACGGTCGCTCTTCTTCCTGTCGCTCGAAGACGACCTGATGCGGCTGTTCGGCTCCGACCGCATCGCGGGGTGGATGGACAAGGGCGGCGCCGAAGAGGGCGAGGTCATCTCCCACCCCTGGGTGACCGGCGCGATCAGCCAGGCGCAGAAGCGGGTCGAGCTGCAGAACTTCCAGTCCCGCAAGCGGCTGCTCGAGTACGACGACGTCATGAACCAGCAGCGCGACGTCGTCTACTCGCTGCGGCTGTTCGCGCTCGAGCGAGGCGAGCAGATCAAGGCCGAGGCCACCCGCATGGTCGACCGGCGGTCGATCGCGCGGTGACCATGGCGCTGCTCGAGGCGCAGAAGCCCGAGGAGTACGACCGGGCCGGGCTGCAGTCGGGCCTGCTGCAGCAGTTCCTGATCGCCGCGGACGACATCGGCGACCCGGCCCGCACCCCGACGCTGGAGCGGATCCTCGTCGCGGCCAAGGAGGCCGGTCACCAGGCCTTCCATCGGAAAGTCGAGTACCTGCAGGAATTCGGCAGGCAGGTCGCGGCGGAGGACGTCGACGGGCAGGTGCTCTCGACCGTGATGCTCACGGTGCTCGACGAGAAGTGGAAGGACCACCTGTACGATCTGGACCAGCTGCGCAACGCGATCCAGTACCGGGCCTACGGCCAGCGGGATCCGCTGGTGGAATACAAGAAGGAGGCCTTCGACATGTTCGAAGACCTCATGCGGGACATCCATGCCAGCTTCACCGAGCGGTTCCTGAAGATCCAGGTCACGGCGGAGCCGCCGCGCCAGCCGCCTCCCCCGCCGACCAGGCCGACCCCCGCGCAGCCGGCCAGCGGGGCTGACGATCTCTTCTCCCCTGATGCCCGTCAGGTTCCGCCCTCTCTGTCGGCTCCGCCGAACGTGGGTCCGCGGATGCCGGCCCCGCCGGTGGTGACGACCAATCGCGGCCCGCTGGTGTCCGGGTCGGCGGGGGGCCTCCCCGAGGTCGGGCGCAACGACCCATGTCCCTGCGGCTCGGGCAAGAAGTACAAGAAGTGCCACGGGGTCGGGAAGTAACACCCGGCGTCCGACTCGGCTGGATGCGAAGAGACCCCCGGGGACTTCTCCCGGGGGTCCGTCGTTGTTGCCTATCGCGGGGTCGGCCTCAGGGTTCGAGAATCGCCGAGGCGCTGTAGGTGCCGTCGGCGGCCCGCTGCAGCACTACCTGCTTCTTCTCGCCCGCCGCGACGTTGAATGACACCTGAGCCAGCGTCGTGGTGTCACCGGCGGCGACGTAGCGGACATCGAACGCCCCCGGGTCGAAGTACATCAGCGACCAGTAGGCAGCGATGCTCGCGTCCAGGTTCGAGGTGACCACGGAGTCGGGGCTCGGGTTCGGCGCGTGGATGAGGACCTGGAGCAGGGTCGGTGCCGAGGTGTTGCTCCCCACCACGTTGACCAGTCGAATATTGGCCTTGGCCGCGGCCGGCTGGCCGGTGTCGGAGACGACGGAGTCCCCAAACTGGAGCGCGCTGTCGGCG
The DNA here is from genome assembly GCA_963825065.1 of uncultured Gemmatimonadales bacterium. GTDB lineage: Bacteria > Gemmatimonadota > Gemmatimonadetes > Gemmatimonadales > GWC2-71-9 > JADJOM01. Next base: position 99,512 of record CAWGRU010000008.1, on the reverse strand, counting down.
ATGAACAGGCTATTGATGTGGTCCGCAGCGAGGGTGTGCTGCACGCCGCTCAGGGTCTGACCTCCCGAGCGCACCACGACATCCCGCATGCCGCTGGGGGTCGTGACCAGGGCGGAACTCTGACCATAGCCGAGGCCGGTGACGACCGGGCTGCCGTCGACCAGGATGTCCACGGCGCCGAGCGTCGCAGTGGTGTGAATCACCCGCAGCTGGGCAGTCAGGGGTGGAAAGGTGGTGGGGGTGGCGTCGCTGCAGGCCGAGGCGAGCAGCAGCAGTGCCGATAGGGACAGGGTGAGTCTGGATTTCGATGCGAGCATGATATCCTCTATGGTGGTATCGGCTGGGAAGACCCGCCGAACGATCGAGCAGCGATCATCTAGGAGACCCGCCCGGCGCGGCAAGCGTCACAGCCCGGGGGCCCACCACCCCCTCGCCCGCGTTTTCCCGGTGCCGGGCTGGCCAGGGCGGGGCGCCATGCTGGGGGGATGAGCCAGCCTGACGCAGCCACCTTGTCCCCCGATCGCCCGCGAGAGCGCCTCTGGGCCCTGGGCGCCTCCGCGTTGACGTGCGCTGAACTTGTCGCCATCCTGCTAGGGACCGGGGAGGTCGGGGTGGACGCCCGGCTGCTGGCACAGGAGCTCCTGGAGCGAGGGGGCGGAACCCTGCGGGGCTTGGCGGCACGTCCCCCCGCCGAGCTGACCCGAAGCCGCGGAGTGGGTCCCGCCAAGGCGGCGCGGCTCCTGGCTGCCTTCGAGTTGGCGGCCCGCCTCATGCAGGAACACCGGCCCGTGCCGCCCCGGGTGCGTGATCCATCGGATGTCGTATCACTGCTGGGCCCCCGGCTCCGGGACCTCGCGGTCGAGGAGTTCCACGTCCTGGCGCTGGACAGTCAGAGCCGGGTGAGGCGGGATGTGCTGGTGACCCGGGGGCTGCTCAACAGCGCCCTGGTCCATCCGCGCGAGGTGTTCCGGGCGGCGATTGCGGAGGCGGCCGCCGGGATCATCGTGGTGCACAACCATCCGAGCGGCGACCCGACGCCGTCGCCGGAGGATCAGGCCGTGACTCGCCAGCTGGTCGAGGCGGGACGGCTGCTCGACCTGCCGGTCTACGATCACGTGATCGTGGCCGGCGACCGTTTCCTGAGCTTCGTAACCGCGGGATTGCTGTGACTGGAACGCTGCCCGACATCGCCCCGGATTTCCGCACCCTGCTCGAGCGCCACGCCGACCGGCTGGACCTCGAGCAGATCGATCGTGCGCTCCGGTTCAGCGCCTCGGCCCACCGGGGCCAGAAGCGCATGTCGGGCGAGGACTTCATCCAGCACTCGATCGCGGTCGCCAGGACCCTGGTGGAACAGCTGCTGGACACCACCTCGATCGTCGCCGCGCTGCTGCACGATGTGGTCGAGGACTCCGACATCCGCACCGAGGACATCGCCCGCGAATTCGGGGCGGAGGTGGCGGGCATCGTCGACGGCCTCACCAAGATCTCCAGCCTGACCTTCCGCTCCACCGCGGAGCAGCAGGTCGAGAACTACCGCAAACTGCTGCTGTCGATCGCCAAGGACGCGCGGGTCATCATCATCAAGCTGGCCGACCGGCTGCACAACATGCGGACGCTCGATCCGATGCCGCCGGAGAAGCAGCTCAGGATCGCCACCGAGACCCGCGAGATCTACGCTCCCCTCGCCCACCGCTTCGGCATGGCGGGAATCAAGGCGGAACTGGAGGACCTGGCGTTCAAGTACCTCGAAGCCGAGGACTACAAGACGCTGGTGCAGGCCATCGCCGCCAAGAAGGCCGAGCGGGAACAGATGATCCTGAAGCTTCAGGTGCCGCTGGAGCACGAGCTCAAGACTGCGGGCATCACCTGGTACGAGGTCACGGGTCGCCCCAAGCATCTCTGGTCGATCTACCAGAAGATGAAGCGGCGCAACAAGCCGTTCGACGAGATCTATGATCTCATGGCGGTGCGGGTCATCGTCAAGTCGGTCCAGGAGTGCTACCACGTCCTGGGCATCATCCATCACAACTGGACCCCGCTGCAGGAGCGGATCAAGGACTACATCGCGTCGCCGAAGTCGAACGCGTACCAGTCGCTCCATACCACGATCTTCGGTCCCGGGGGACATCTCTTCGAGGTGCAGATCCGCACCCAGGAGATGCACACCACGGCCGAGTACGGTATCGCTGCGCACTGGCTGTACAAGAGCGATCCCCGGAAGGGGAGCGACATCGAAGCGCATTTCGGCTGGTTCCGCCAGCTGCTGGAGCTGCAGCAGGACACCCACACGCCCGAGGAATTCCTCGAGTTCCTCAAGGTGGACCTGTTCCAGGACGAGATCTTCGTCTTCACGCCGAAGGGCGACGTCAAGCAGCTCCCCAAGGGCGCCACCCCGATCGACTTCGCCTTCATGGTGCACAGCGACGTCGGAATGCGCTGCCAGGGTGCCAAGGTGAACGGCCGGATCGCGCCGCTGCACCGCGAGCTCAAGAACGGCGACACCGTCGAGATCTTCACCGGGCCGGCCCCCCGGCCCAGCCGCGACTGGCTGGCCCACGTGAAGACCGCCCGGGCCCGGCACAAGATCAAGGCGTGGATCCGCCACCAGGAGGATCAGGAGGCCCAGGAGCTCGGCCGCGAGCTGCTGGCCCGGGAGACCAAGCGCCGTCGCCTGGCCGCACCCGACAACGAGCAGCTGCGCCGGGCCGCGGAGTCGCTGGGCCTCGCCGATGGCCGGCTGCTGGAAATCGCCATGGGCCGGGGCGATGTCAGCCTGATGCAGGGCATCAAGGCGCTCTACCCCGAGGTGCCCGCCGACGACCTGCAGGAACAGAAGCCGGGCGTCATCGGCCGGGTGATCGACCGCCTCCGGCTCGGCTCGGGCATTCGCATCCAGGGTCTCTCGGGACTGATGGTGCGCTACGCCCAGTGCTGCCAGCCTGTCCCCGGGGACGCCGTCGTGGGCTACGTCAGCCAGGGCCGCGGCATCTCGATTCACCGGGCCGACTGCCCCAACCTGCTGACCCTCACCGGTGACGGCCGGCGGGTCGAGATCGACTGGCAGGAGTCGAAGGGGGAGGCCTTCGCCGTACGTCTCGCGGTGAGCGGCGAGGACCGGCGCGGCCTCTACGCCGATGTCATGCAATCGATCAGCCAGTCCGGTACCAACGTCAAGGCGGCGGAACTCGCCACCAAGGACGGCACCGTCTTCAGCACGATCGTGGTCGAGGTGGACAATCGTGCTCACCTCGCCAAGGTGATCAAGGCCATCCGCAAGGTCAAAGGCATCACGGACGTCGAGCGCCGGGAAGGCCCGACCCCGAACTCCTCCAGCTGAGATCCATGGCCAACCACTGGCTGCTGAAGACCGAGCCGTCGACCTACTCGTTCGATCGTCTCGTGGCGGAGGGCGCGCCGTCTGGGACGGGGTGCGCAATAATCTCGCGCTGGTCCACCTCCGCACCATGAAGGCGGGTGACCGGGTGCTGCTCTACCACTCCGGCGGCGAGAAGGCGGTGGTCGGGACGGCCAAGGTCGCGAAGGCCGCCTATCCCGACCCCGCGCAGTCCGACCCGAAGCTGGTCGTGGTGGACCTCATCCCCGAGGCGAAGCTCGCGGCTCCCGTCCCCCTCTCCGCCATCCGGGCCGACCCCGCCTTTGCCGAGCTGGCGCTGCTCCGCAATTCCCGGCTCTCGGTGATGCCGGTGACCGGGGAGCAGTGGAAGTGGATCGTCGCCATGGGCTCCCGAACATAGGCCGAAGCCGGTATATTGGGGCTCCTATGCCAAGCCCCGCCTTCCAGGTCGTCGCCCCATTCGAGCCCGCGGGCGATCAGCCCCGGGCCATCGCCCAGCTCTCCGAGGGACTGCTTCAGGGGGAGAAGTACCAGACCCTGCTGGGCGTCACCGGGTCGGGCAAGACGATGACGCTGGCCCACGTCCTCGCCAACTACGGCAAGCCCACGCTGGTCCTGTCGCACAACAAGACCCTCGCCGCCCAGCTCTACGGCGAGCTGCGCCAGTTCCTCCCCAACAATGCGGTCGAGTACTTCGTCTCGTACTACGACTACTACCAGCCGGAGGCGTACGTCCCTTCGACCGACGTGTACATCGAGAAGGACGCGTCGATCAACGCCGACATCGAGAGTCTTCGGCTGCGGGCCACCTCGAGCCTGATGGAACGGGACGACGTGGTGATCGTCGCGACGGTGAGCGCGATCTACGGCCTCGGCGACCCGGTCGAGTACCGCAAGCTCCTGGTCACGGCGGAGAAGGGGGAGCAGAAGGGGCGCGACAGCCTGCTCTCCGACCTGGTCCGCATCCAGTACGGCCGGAACGATGTCTCCTTCGAGCAGGGCACCTTCCGGGTGCGCGGCGACACCGTCGAGATCTTTCCGGCGTACGCGGAGCAGGCGGTGCGGGTGGAGTTCTGGGGTGACACCGTCGAACGCATCAGCCGGATCGATCCGCTCACCGGGCGAGTCACTGCGAGCCTCGACAGGTGCGCCGTCTACCCCGCCAAGCACTTCGTCACCCAGCGGCCCACCATCGAGCGGGCCGTCAAGCTGATCCGCGCCGAGCTGGCCGAGCGGCTGCAGCTGCTGCGGCAGGCGGGGAAGCTGCTCGAGGCCCAGCGGCTCGAGTCCCGGACCACCTTCGATGTCGAGATGATGCTGGAGGTGGGGACCTGCGCGGGGATCGAGAACTACTCCCGGCACTTTTCGGGACGCCAGGAGGGCGAGCGTCCGGCGTGCCTGCTGGATTACTTCCCGGCGGACTTCCTGGTCGTCGCCGATGAATCCCATGTGACCCTGCCGCAGATCGGCGGAATGTTCAATGGCGACCGGGCCCGCAAGCAGACGCTGGTCGAATACGGCTTCCGGCTCCCTTCGGCGCTCGACAACCGGCCGCTCCATTTCGACGAGTTTCTGAACATCGTGCCGCAGATGCTCGCCGTATCCGCGACGCCGGGAGAGCTGGAGCTGGGGCTCTCCAACGGGCATGTCGTTGAGCAGATCATCCGGCCCACCGGGCTTGTCGATCCCGAAGTGATGATCCGTCCGGTGAAGGGCCAGGTGGACGATCTCCTCGGCGAGATCCGCGATCGTGCCAGGAAGCGGGAACGGGTGCTGGTCACGACACTGACCAAGCGCATGGCCGAGGACCTGACCGACTACCTGCAGCAGACGGGAGTGCGGGTGCGCTATCTGCACGCGGACATCGACGCCATCGAGCGGATGGAGATCCTGCGCGGGCTACGGCTGGGGGACTTCGACGTGCTGGTGGGGATCAACCTGCTGCGCGAGGGTCTCGACCTTCCCGAGGTGTCGCTGGTGGCGATTCTCGACGCCGACCAGGAGGGGTTTCTCCGCTCGGATCGATCGCTGATCCAGACGGTGGGACGTGCCGCACGGCACATCAACGGCAAGGCCATCCTCTACGCCGACCGGATGACCGGCTCGATGGAGCGCGCACTGGCGGAGATGACCCGCCGACGCACGATCCAGATCGCGTACAACGAAGCGCACGGGATCACGCCCCGTTCGATTATCAAGTCGCTGGAAGAGGTCAGGCTCACCACCCGTGTGGCCGACGCCCGCACCGAGAAGGTCGAGAAGAAGCGGGAGGAGCGGCTGGTCGAGCTCGACTTCCGCGATCCGGCCAAGCGGGCGCAGACCATCGCGGCGCTGGAGCGCCAGATGAAGGAGGCGGCCGCCAATCTCGAATTCGAGATGGCCGCGTTGCTGCGAGACCAGATCAATGAGCTGCGGGCCCTCGATGCGCCAGACGTCGCTCGGGGCGAGGGGCGCGCCGGACCGGCCGCCCAGTCGACCCGCTCCCGGCCGTTTCGGAAGCGGGCATGATGCGGGTGCTGTCCGAGCCACAGCTCGTCGCCGAGGGCGAGGCGCTCGGCCAGCGATTGGCGCCGAAATCGATCCTGGCCCTTGAGGGGGAACTCGGGGCGGGGAAGACCACGTTCGCACAGGCGGTGGCGCGGGGCCTGGGCGTGCTCGCGCTGGCCTCGAGCCCGACCTATGGCCTGGTGCACCGCTATGCCGGGCGCCGGGGACCGGTCTTCCATCTCGACTGCTACCGGCTGAAGCGCCCCGACGAGGCCGCCGATCTCGATTGGGAGACGCTGCTCTCCGAGGGAGACGCGGTGCTGGTCGAATGGCCCGAACGGGCCGGTCCGTGGCTCCCCCAGCCGACCCACCGGATCCGGTTTCATCATCTGCCCGATGGAGCCCGACGCGGCGTGGAGGGCTTGGACTGATGTGGCTCGCCATCGACACAGCGACCGATCAGGCGTCCGTCGCGCTCGGGCTGCCCGGCCGGGTTCTGGGGCACGAAACCATCATCGGGGCCCGGCGGCACGCGACCGCGCTCCTCCCGGCCATCGAGCGCTGCCTGTCGCACCTCGGTGCTGGGTTCGCCGAGATCGAAGGCGTGGTGCTCGCCGACGGCCCAGGCAGCTTCACCGGCTTGCGGGTCGGCGCCGCTGTCGCCAAGGCCCTGGTTCGCGTCCGACCGATGCCCCTCTGGGTGGCGCCATCGCTGCTGGCCTGTGCAGCCGGGGCCGGAGCGCCGGTCGGAGAGACCGTACTCGCGGTCAGCAATGCCCTGCGGGGCGAACTCTTCGCGGCCGCGTACCGCTTCCCCCCGGGACGGGTGGAAGTCGTGCTGAGCCCGACCGTGCTCACCGCGGAGCAGATCCGCGCCCGAATCGCTGTCCCGTATCGCCTCGTCGGGCCTTCCGCCCCAACTCTCGGAGGCGAGCCGACCTGGCCCGATGCCGGGGTCCTGCTCGGCCTCGTCGGGCGGGCCGGCGGGGTGCGGGCGATCCCCGACCCGGCGGGCTGGGAGCCGGAGTACGGGCGCCCGGCCGAGGCCCAGGCAAAATGGGAGCGGGAGCATGGACGCCCCCTGGCAGATTCGGCCAGCTCGCACGGCTGACAGCCGGCGCCTGGTGCCGCTGGAGCGCCGCTGCTTCAGCGATCCCTGGAGTGCGGAGGCGTTCGAGGAACTGCTCCGCTCGCCATTCGGCCGGGCGCTGGTGGCGGAGCGACTCGGCGAGGTCGAGGGGTACCTGGTTGCCCGGGCGGTGGCCGGCGAGGGCGAAATTCTGAATCTCGCCGTCGCGCCGGAGGCCCGGCGCCAGGGGCTCGGGGCGATGCTGCTCGAGTCGGGACTCGGCGCACTCATCGAAGCGGGGGCCCGGGAGGTGTTTCTGGAAGTGCGCGAGGGGAACGCATCGGCCCAGGCACTCTACCAGCGCCGGGGTTTCCGGCCGATCGGGAGGCGGGCCCGCTACTATCGGAATCCCGTCGAGGATGCGATTGTCCTCCGCCTCGCGCTGCCCGCCGGTGCGTGATCGCGGTACGATGGCGCTAGATTTCGGCTAACCGGCTGCCACCCCCGGTGGTTACTGTGGGGATGTGTCCGCCAATCATTCTGCTCCCAACAGCTGGGGAGGTTCCCGTGAGTCGCAGCCTGAACAAAGTCATCCTGATCGGAAACCTCGGTCAGGATCCGGAAGTCCGCAGCATCGCCAATGGTGGGCGTGTCGCCAATTTCAGCCTGGCCACCAGCCGGCAGTGGTCGGGGCAGGGCGGCGACAAGCAGGAAAAGACCGAGTGGCACCGCATCGTCGCGTGGAACAACACCAAGGGAGCGGGCACCGGCCTCGCCGACGTGGTGGAGAAGTTCGTCAAGAAGGGCGACAAGCTCTACGTCGAGGGCCGGCTCGAGTACCGGTCCTGGCAGGACAAGGAGGGCCAGACCCGGTACACCACCGAGATCATCGCGAGCGAGATCATCATGCTCTCGGGCAAGGGCGGCGGTGGCGAGGGTGGCTACTCTCCGGCACGGGCCGGGGCCGGGGCGGCTGCCGGTGCGACGGCGGCACCTGCCAAGAAGGAGGGCAAGGAGGAGTCGTTCGGCGACTTCCCCGAGGCCCTCGACGGCGAGGATGACGACCTGCCGTTCTGATATCGCAGCATCGAATTCAACTGGCCGGCCGCAGCCGTCAGCCGTCAGCAGAGCGCTGATGACTGACGGCTGAGCGCTGGAGGCCCCGTTCGGACCACCACCGTCCCTGAAGGAACCGCCAATGAGCGAGCGGATCGTGTTGCGCAGCGGCGAGGCACTCGTCGAAGCGGAGCCGGCGTGGTCGGCAGCCGAGCCGGAGGTGGTGATCGGGGAGCTGGACGGGCCAGTGGGCCAGGCGCTGGCGACCCTGCTCGGCGACCAGGTGAAGGGTCACTCGCGTGTCTTCGCGATTCTCAACAGTGACATTCAGGTGAAGCCCGCCACCCTGATGGTCAGCAAGGTGACGGTGGACGACGGGCGCTACACCAACATCCTGATGGGGACCGTCCAGGCGGCGATCGCCAACGGCGTCCTCGATGCCGTGCGCGCGGGGGACATTCCCAGGGCGCGGGTCAACGAGCTCGGAATCATCGTCTCGGTCTGGCTGGATCCGGCGGTGCTCGAAGCGGCCGACTTCGATCACGCCATCCTTTTCCAGACTCACCGCGAGGCCACGGCGAAGGCGGTCCGGAAGGCCATGCGGCAGGAACCTTCCATCGACTGGTTGCTCGAGCACCAGGACGAGATCGTGCACTACTACCACCAGCTCGGCATCGACGGTCAGTTGTAGGCCTCGCTCACCGGGGCGTCACCGAACTGTCATCGAGGCGGGCAGCCGGCTGTCATGCCCGCCTGCCACTCTGGAAGGGTCCCTCACCCGGATCCCTCCCATCTTCGAGACCCTGCTGGAGTCTGGTGCCCGGCCCGCCCGTTCGGCTGGCCATTCGGCGATCGCGTTGGCGGTTCATGCCGGTATGCTGCTCGGGGCCATAGGCGCCACCCACGGCGCAGTCCCGGGCATCCAACCGCTCGTTAGTCCCGTGGTCGTCCTGCCCACCGAGTGGCCGGGGGAAGGGCATCACGAAACTGTCACCGCCCTCGGCGAAGCGACCCCGATCCCGCCGCGAGCTCCGCCGACGCGCTTCAGCTTCGATGGTGGTCCGCCGCCGGCCACCGTCGATGTCGAGTTGCCGCCCGTTCCCGGCCTTCCCCCGCCCCTCGGCCTGCTGCCACGCGGGCTCGAGGCGACCGAGGGCGCGATCGCCTCACAAGTCGAGTCGGTCGCGACCACGTTCTCCGGTTTAGCCGATACGATGCCACGACTGATCGGCGCGCTGTCCCCCGTTTATCCGAGGAGCCTGCGTGAAGCAGGCGTGGAGGGGCGGGTGCTGCTCGAATTCGTGGTCGATACGAGCGGGATGGTAGCGGGCAACACGATTCGAGTGCTCGGTGCGGCGCTTCCAGCGTTCGTCGAGTCCGCGACGTCCGCACTCAGGGCGGGTCGCTTCCAGGCCGGGTGGTCGGCCGGTCGAAGGGCTGCGGTGCTGGTCCGCCAATCGATTGTCTTTCGCATCCGCTAACGCCCCGGCAGGGAGTCGCCAGGGGGTGTGAGCGGGGTCACTTGCTTCAACACTTGGCCGGGCATGGGGTTAGCTTCTCAAGGCTCACGTAGTCTGTGAGTGGCGCGTCGGAGCCCCCTGTCATATATTGGGTTACCACGATTCCGACTCTCAGAGGGTAGCGTGATGACCTGTTCGGCTCGCATCCGCATGGCGGTCGTGCTGGTGGCGCTCAGCGTCCCGGCGGGCCTCTCGGCACAGAACGCCCGGCCGGAGTCCCACACCGTCCGTCCTGGGGATACCCTGTGGGACCTCGCCCGTACCTATCTTGGCGATCCCTTCCTCTGGCCGGAGATCTACCGGCTCAACACGACGGTCGTCGAGGATCCACACTGGATCTATCCCGGCGAGGTCCTCCGGCTGGCCGGAGGCGCGGACGTCTCCGCCGTTCCGACGACCGAGACCCCGGTACCGCCGACGCCCAACGTCGAGGCAACGCCGGACTCGGCGGCAGCCCTCGGGGAAGCGCAGGCGAACGAACCCCCCGCCGCTGCCGAAGAGCCGCCGGCCGAGGCGGGTCTCAACGAACCGCAGGTGGCCGATCTCACCGATGAATCAGTGGCCGATTCGCGCGACAGCGTGGATCTGACTCCGCTGGTGGGAGACCGGCGCCGGATGGCGAACAGCGGTCCGGGTATCGAGCTGGGCCTGCAGCGGGCCTACCGCCCCGTGCGTCGCACCGAATTCTTCAGTTCGGGATTCGTTACCGAGGAGCAGAAACTGCCCTTCGGCATGGTTCTCGGGCTGGTCACCCCGCTCAATATCGAGGAAGTCTCGACCCGTACGACCGCCCAGATGTACAGCAAGGTGTCGGTAACCCCGCCGGCGGGAGCACGGTATCAGGTCGGAGACACCCTCCTCGTCGTCGAGATCATGCGCGAAATCGAAGGGTATGGATCGGTCCTCGTCCCGACCGGACTGCTCCGCGTCGTCGACGTGAGCCGGCCCGAAAACCTCGCGGAGGTAATCGCGGCCTACGGCGCGGTGCGTGACCACCAGAGTGTCCTGCCTGCAGAGAAGTTCCGTGATCCCGGCAACGTCCGTCCGGTCCCGATTTCCGACGGTGTAAACGGCAAGGTCATCGGGCAGCGCGACCTTTCTCCGCTCAGCGGCCAGCAGGATGTGCTCTTCCTTGATCGCGGCCGCAAGGATGGGGTGGCGCTCGGAGACCTGTTCGAGCTCCGGCAGAAGCCGCGGGCGCGGGTCGGCGGTGCCACGGTCGTGAGCGAGGTGATGGCGACGGTGCAGATCGTGCACGTCGGCGAGCGCACCTCGACCGCGCGCGTGGCCAAGGTGGTGCAGCCGGATATCCCGGTCGGGACCGAGGCCCGGCAGATCGCCAAGCTCCCTTCGTGATTCGGCGTGCGCTTCGGCCACGCCCCCTGCGTCTCCCCCGGGCCCTCAGCGGTGCCGCCGGCGCACTCGCCGGAGCTCCGTTGAGGGCCCGATTCCTGTCTGAGGACCAATCCTGGTGAGACTTCTGATGCTGCAGGCCGGGTCATCGCTGCCCCTCCTCCTCCTGGGATCTCGTGGTGAATTCGAGTCCCGAGACCAAGGTGGTGCTGGCGATCACGCTGGTCTTTTCTCTCATCTCCTGGTTCGTCATCGGCGTCAAGTGGTGGCAGTTCCGTCGAGTGCGCGGCCAGGCCGAGCGGTTCTTCGCCGTCCTGGAACGCACCACCCGGCTGAAAGACGCCTACCACGCGGTCATGAAGCTGCCGCCGTCCCCCTATCAGCGGATCTTCCGGGAGGGCCTCAACTTCCTGACCGACCTCCGCCCCGGCGTGCTGAAGAATGAAGGACAGGCACCCGCGCAGAGCATCCTGACGATGACCCAGCTCGAGGCGCTCAAGAGCGTCCTCGGCAAGGAAGTCGGCGCCGAGCGCGACCTCATGGCGAGATTCGTCTCCTGGCTGGCTACCATTGGTTCGGTCGGGCCACTGCTCGGCCTGCTGGGTACGGTGCTGGGCGTGATGGACGCCTTCATCGGGATCGCGGCCAAGGGATCCGGAAATATCGGGGCGGTCGCGCCGGGCGTCGCCGAGGCCCTGGTCACCACGGTCGCTGGTCTGGCGACCGCGATACCGGCGGTCATCGCCTACAACCTCTTCGTCAATCGTCTGGGTCTCTTTGCGGGTGAGCTCGAAGGATTTGCCAACGAGATGATCGGCACGATGGCTCGGGAAGGGCTGCTCTGACATGAGCTGGGGCGTCGGCCGCGGCGGCGGTCTGCGGGGGCATGGCGAACTGCCGCTGACCGCAGACATCAACGTCACCTCCCTGGTGGACGTGGCGTTCGTGTTGCTCATCATCTTCATGATCACCGCCCCGATCATGCAGGGCGGAGTGGATGTGCAGCTACCGCGGGCCGAGGCCCGGCCCATCACCGCCAAGGAGGGTATGGTGGTGAGCGTGGATAAGCAGGGCCGGATCTTCATCGACGAAACGATGGTTTCCTACGCCGACTTCCAGATGACCTTCGGCGCGCTGGTGAAGAGCCGCAAGCCCAAGTCGGTCTACCTCCGCGCGGACCGCCGGGTACCCTACGGCGAAGTCGTGCGGGTGCTCGCCACGATTCGTGCTTCCGGGATCTCCGATGTGGGGCTCGTCGCCGAGGAGGAAGATCGGCCGTGACGGCGCGGCGGGGGGCCCGCGGCGAAAGAACCGGCGTCGCCGCAGGGCTCACGGGAACGGTCGTGGTGCATGCGCTGGCGATCGGGCTGCTCTGGACGACGGTCAAGCCGGTCGACCTCGGGCCGCCGGTGTATGCGGTGGAACTGGTCGCGGCGCCGGCACCGCCGCCCCAGGCGAAGCCCGCTCCGGAAGCGACCCCTCGTCCGCCGGCCGATGAGCCGGCCCCGAGCAAACCCGCGCCCAAGCCACCGAAGCCCGCGCCCGAGAAGCCGAAGCCCGTCGCGCCCAAGCCGCCCGCGCGCACCGAACCCAACCCACCCGCCACGTCGCGCACGCAGCCGCTCCCCGGTGAGACGCCGAGTACCGGCAACGACGCGGTGACGGTCAGTACGCCCGGGCTGCAGTTTCCCTTCCCGGACTATCTGCGTAACATCGTGCAGGAGGTCTACCGCCGCTGGCAGCGCCCGCTAGGCAACGCCGCACTGCGTGCGGAGGTCAGCTTCCTTATCATGCGTGATGGGACCGTGCGGGAGATCAAGTTGACGCGCCCCTCGGGCAGCTTCTCGTTCGACCTCTCGGCCCAGGGTGCGGTGGAGGCGGCGGGGACCTCCCACGCCTTCGGCCAGCTGCCGGACGGGTACCCTGCCGACGTGCTGCCGGTTTCCTTCTACTTCACGCCCCGGACGCAATGATCGCTCTGCGCCGTTTCTGCCTGTTTCTGGCTGCTTGTGCCGTCCTTCCTCGGGTCATTGCCGCCCAGGACAGCATCCGTCCCCCCGACGGGGTTCGCGTCGGCATCGAATACCGGCCCGGGGTGCGGCCGGCCATCGTGGTGCTGCCCGGACGGGGGCTCGACTCGCTGCGGGCGATCGTCGCGCGCGACCTCGACTACAGCGACCGATTCGATGTCATCGCGCTTACACCGCAGGACAGCGGCGCCTTTGCGACCAATGCCGGTGGCCGCACCGTGAACTACGCCCTCTTCCGCACCATCGGGGCGGAGTACGCAGTGGAAGTGGTTCCGGATGGTCCAGGAGCGACGGTGAGACTCCATGACATCGTCCAGGGCATCCTGCGCCGGGAACAGCGCTTCACGCTCCCTCCGGGTTTCGACGTGGCGTTTCGCCTCTCGGCACACCAGGTGGCGGACGAACTTGTGCGGTGGATCACCGGCACGCCCGGTTATGCCGCCTCCCAGCTCCTGTTTCTGGTGGATCGAAGGCTCCAGCGCGTCGACAGCGACGGCGCGGGGGTCGTGCAGCTGTCCGCCCCCGGGGAGGACGTCCTGTCGCCGGTCTGGAGTCCCGACGGCAGCCGGTTCGCCTTCACGCACTTCGGCGCGGGCACTGGCAGCCTGGTGCTCCAGGCGGTGGCGACGGGGCAGCGCGTCACTGTGACCGGGACCACCAGCGGGCTCAACATCACCCCAGCCTTCTCGCCCGATGGACGCTTACTGGTGTTTGCGCGTTCCGACGAGACGGGGACCGACATTTTCACCGCGGATGTGACGCAGAATTGTTGCGTGCAGCGGTTGACCGTTGGTCGGTATGCCGATAATCTTTCCCCGACCTTCGCGCCCGATGGGCGCAGGTTGGCGTTCGTTTCAACCCGCGCCGGTCTGCCGCAGATCTACGTCATGGCGGCCGACGGTACCGATCAGGAGTTGCTCGCGCCGTTCGACTTCGGTGCCACGGGCAGTTCCAATGCGCCCGAGTGGTCGCCTGACGGCGCCAGTGTGGTGTTCCACCGCGAGGTGAATCGCTCGCCGCAAGTCTTCATCGTCGATGTCGCGAGCCGAAAGGTTCGTCAGCTGACATCGTCCGGGCGCAATGAGGACCCGACGTGGGCGCCGGACGGCAGGCACATCGCCTTCGTCTCGGATCGAAGCGGCCGACGGCAGCTCTGGGTGATCGACACTCTCACCGGGCGCATTCGGCAGCTCACCTTCGTCGGCCAGGTCCGTCTCCCGGCGTGGTCCCGTCGCTTCGCGGGTCCCGCCCCTGTCACCCACTGACGTCTTCCGGAGGTCCAATGCGTTCTCCGTTCCGAGCCATCTTCGCCGTCGCGACCATCGTGGTGATCGCCGCGTGCGGCAGCAAGAAGCCCCCCGAACAGCCGGCCCCGCAGCCCACCGGCCCGGCGCCTGCACCCGTGCCCGCCGCGCCCGCTCCGGCGCCCGCCCCGGTGACCCCGGCCGCTCCCGCCGGGGAGGATCCCGCTGCCGCGGCGGCGCGGGTCACCACCTCGGTGCTCAATGAGCTCAAGGTGTTGGTGCACTTCGACTACGACAAGTCGGAGATCCTGGCGGAGGACCGCGCCACGCTGGATCGCAAGGCGGCGATTCTCGGCACCAACGGCGGCCTGCGGATCACCGTCAGCGGGCACGCCGACGAACGCGGCTCCGACGAGTACAACCTGGCCCTGGGCAACCGTCGTGCCGCCGCGGTGAAGACCTACCTGGCCAACAAGGGGATCGATGGCACCCGCATCGCGGTGGTCTCCTATGGGGAGGAGAAGCCGCTCGCCCTCGGTCACGACGAGGACTCCTGGTCCCAGAACCGCCGCGCGGAATTCGATGCGACGGCCGGCGCCACCAACCTGCGCATGCCCTGATGCCCCGCATCCGCACGTTCGCGCCCTGGCTCCTCCTGGTCGCCCTTGGGGGCTGTGCCTCCAAGGGCGACTTGCGCCGGGTGGAGGATCAGCTGGTCCTCAGCCGCGCCGACAACCAGCGGGCAGACTCCGCGCGTGCCCATCAGCTCGGCGAGATTCTCGCCATCCAGCGCGGGATCATGGACTCGCTTCAGTCCGTGAATCGCACGGTCGGGCAGCTCAGCCGGCAGGTCACCACCTTCAAGGGTGACGTGGCCAACGACCTCGTCAGCATCCAGCAGCAGCTCGTCCAGGTACAGGCCCTGACGGGGCAGAGCCAGCAGCGGCTCACCGAGCTGCAGACCCAGGTCGAGGCGCGCAGCGAACAGCTGAACGCTGCCCCGCCCGCGCCGGCGGACAGCGGCCCCGCACCCGCCGCCGGCGGCGCCGCGGCCCCTCCGGCCGGGTCGCCTTCCGCCGAGCAGATATATTCGGCTTCGCTGCAGCAGTTGCGCCGGGGCAGCCCCGGCACGGCGCGTATGGGTTTTCGGGAACTGCTGCGTCTCTACCCCACACACGCGCGCGCCGGCGATGCGACCTACTTTCTTGGCGAGACGTTCGCGGCCGAGTCACCCGACTCCGCGGCGCTGTATTACACCAGGGTGGTGGAGAGTTTTCCGCAGTCGTCCCGCGCCGCGAGCTCGCTCTACAAGCTCGGATTGCTGGCGGAACGGCGGAAGGATCTCGAGGGCGCGCGTGGCTATTACCAGCGCGTGGTGCGCGACTATTCACGCTCGGACGAAGCGGCGCTCGCCCGCGACCGCCTGAAGACGCTCGGCCACTAGACCGGGCCGAGGAAGTTCCGATGACCGGCCCCAGCGCGGAAATGCCCTTCCTCGAGCACCTCGAGGAGCTGCGTCAGCGGCTGGTGCGCACGCTGCTCGCGCTGGTCGTCGGCTTTCTGGTGGGATACTGGGCGGTCCAGCGGTTCCAGGTCGTCGAGCTGCTCAAGGCCCCGATCGCCCCCTATCTCACCGTCACGGCGGGGAAGCTCGTGGTCACGAGCCCGACCGAGGCGGTGATGATCACGCTCAAGCTGGCGCTCATCGCCGGGCTGGTCCTGGTCTCTCCCTACATCATCTATCAGATCTGGGGGTTTCTCTCGCCGGCGCTCTACGCCCGCGAGAAGCGGCTCGTGGTCCCGGCGCTCCTCGCCGGGACCGTCATGTTTCTCGCCGGCTCGGCGTTCGGCTTTGAGGTCCTGCTGCCGCAGTCGCTGCCGATCCTGTTCAGCTTCCAGTCCGCCGGTCTCGAGAACCTCATCACCTTTCAGGAGTACTTCAGCTTCGTCGTGCAGCTGGTGCTCGCCATGGGCCTCTCGTTCGAGATTCCCCTCGTGATCATGCTGCTGACCGCGCTGGGGGTCACCAATCCGGCCAGCCTCAACCGGTTCAGGCGGTTCGCGATCGTGCTCTCGGCGGTCGCAGGTGCCATCCTGTCGCCGGGCACCGATATCCTTTCGATGATCCTGATGACGGTGCCGATCCTGCTGCTCTACGAGATCGGCTTTCTCGGCTCGTGGATCATTCATCGCCGGCGGGTCGCGCGGGCGGCCGCGACGGCAGCGCTCTGCTGGCTGGCCCTCGCCTCGCCGGGCCGGCTGAGCGCGCAGGAGCCCGTCCCTCCCAAGCGGCGCCCGGTGCCCACCCGCCCGGTGCCCCGCGCGGCCGGTGACACCACCCGGACCGACTCGACCGGAGCGGATTCCACCAGGCCGCGTCCGGGACAGGCGGTCGACACCGCGACCGCCCGGCGCCTCGGTCTGCCGACGGAACCGCGCCGCAGCTTTGCGCCGGACGATTCCGTTGTCACCGACCTGCTCGGGCGGAAGGGGTATCAGGCCACCCGGTTCCGTTCCGACTCCGCCACCGTCTTTGCCGACGAGCGCCGGCTCCACCTGCGCGGCGAGGCCAGTACCAAGCGGGGGGAGACGACCCTCGAGGCGGACTCGATCGCCTATCAGGAGTCCGACTGCCTGATCCGGGCGACCGGCGATCCCGCCCTCTTCGACAAGGAAACGGTGCTCACCGGGTTCGGGGGGATTCGCTACAACACCTGCATTCGGCGCGGCGTCGTGTCCGACGCGCTCACCAGTTTCAAGCAGGGGGGGACCGACTGGTTCCTCCGCGGCAACCTCGCCCAGGATTCGAGCGCGGCGAGGCTGTACGCCTCCGAGGGGGAGATCACCAGCTGCGACCTGCCGGAGCCACATTATCACTTCTCCGCCAAGGAAGTGAAGTGGATCTCCAAGACGGTCATGGTGGCGCGGCCCGCCGTGCTCTATATCCGGGACGTGCCGGTGCTATGGCTGCCCTTCGTGTTCCAGGACGCGCGGACCGGTCGTCGCTCCGGCATCCTGATCCCCAGGTTTGGGCTCAACGACATTGTGCGGCAGAACCCCGGCTACAACCGACAGGTCACCAACATCGGCTACTACTGGGCGCCGAACGAATACCTCGACATTACCGCCAAGATGGACTGGTACGCGAACCGGTTCCTGCAGTATGGGGCGGACATGAACTACTACGTGCTCAATCGCTTCCTCCGCGGCGGCATCGGCTACAGCCGCACGGTCAACAGCGACGGGGCCCGCGCCACGGCCCTGCGGTGGAATCACCAGCAGAGTTTCGACCTCTCGACCTCGCTCAATCTCAGCGTCAACTACACCAGCAGCGGCTTCGTGCAGCGCCGGAACGCCATCGACGTGCCGCTGTCCACCCAGCAGATCACCAGCGCGGCGAACTTCACCAAGCGATTCGGCTGGGGGTCGGTGACCCTGGGCGGCAACCGGCGGCAGAATCTGTCCGACAAGAGCGTCTCGATGCAGCTCCCCTCATTCACGATCTCGCCCAAGCCGATCGACATCGCGCGGGAGGTGACCTGGTCCCCGGGGCTCTCGGTCACCAACAGCTTCGAGAACAACTTTCCGGTCATTCCGGCGCCGATCGTGGCGCTGCCGGGTGGGGCGCTCGATACCCTCGGGACGACGCGCGACAGCCGGACCACGACCGTCGCGTTCCAGACTCCGATCCGATTCGGCGGGTTCAACTGGGCGAACTCGTTCAATTACAGCGACCGGAAGAACACCGGGCCGCAGGTCATCGGTGGCATCAAGGTGCCTGACACCTTCACCCCCGATCCGACCGACTCGATCACCGTCAGTCAGTTCACCAACGGTGATTTCGAGAGCGACATCGACTGGCAGACGGGGATCAATTTGCCCACCGCCTTCCGGAACAGCTGGAAGCTGCAACCGTCGGTCGGCATCGTGAATTCCACTTCCGGCGCCTTCCTGGTGCGCAACCGGAACACCAATGGGCAGTGGGTTCGCCAGGGGAAGCGCTTCAATTTCGCACTGCAGATCTCGCCGACCTTCTTCGGCTTCTTCCCGGGGTTCGGGTCGATCCAACGCATCCGGCACAGCATCTCCCCCTCGGTGTCCTGGAGCTACAGCCCGGCGGCGGCAATCGATCGGGACTACGCCCGAGCCGTGGCCCGTCCGGGGGAGACCCTCAGGCTGCGCAGCGATCCGACCCAGTTGCTCAGCGTGGGGCTGTCGCAGAACATCGAGGGGAAGTCGGTCCGGCGCTCCACCGCCGATTCCAGCGCCGACAGCACCGGGGGGGCATCCGGTATCGACAACGCCCGTCGATTCCGGATCCTGGGCATCCAGACATCGGCGGTGCAGTACGATTTCGAGCAGGCCAAGCAGCCGGGCAAGACCGGGTGGCGCACGAAGACCATGAACAACCAGTTCCAGAGCGATCTGCTCCCCAATTTCAGTCTCAGCCTGACGCACGACCTCTGGGATGGCGATGTCGGGGCCGACAGCTCCCGCTTCTCGCCGTTCCTTCAGGGGGTGACCGCGAGTTTCGCCATCTCCGGCGGGACGGTGAAGTCCCTGCTTCGCATTCTGGGACTGCGACGGAGCCCGGACTCGGCCAGCGCCAAGGAGCCGCCGGTGCCTGCCTATGGCCTCGGAAGGGGCCGCCCACCCGGCCCGCCGGGATTCAACGGTATCGGCACGGACCAGTCGCTCGGGGTGGGTACGAACCACCGGTTCACCGCGAGCTTCAACTACAGTCTGTCGCGGACGCGGCCGCTCCGGCATCCGCCGGCCAACAGCCTTACCCCCCCGACCACCCAGAGCCTCGGGCTCCGCACCGGATTCGCACCGACCGCCTTCTGGAATATCTCATGGACCACCCAGTACAACATCACCGATAACAAGTTCGAGTCTCAGGATGTCACGCTGGAGCGGGTGCTGCACGAGTGGCGGGCGCGGTTCGCCTTCCTGCGGAACCCCAACGGCAACTTCGCCTTCGTCTTCTCGGTGTATCTGTCCGATCTCCCGGACATCAAGTTCGACTACAACCAGACCTCGCTCGATCGCTGATCCCCGCCGTCGGCGTTTCCTCCACAGGACACTCGGGCCCCTTCTGTCCCCGCATCAGGAGACACGGCCTCGGGGGTCAAATCTTCAACTTATGAACTGACAAGGATTTGCATGCGGGAGTCGTGCTGGCATCAGGCATGCTCTCCGCGTGTGCGTTCCCTCTCCGGAGCCGTTCATGCGTAAGTCTTTGTGGGCCCTGCCCATCCTCGTGCTCGCCGCCTGCAGTCAGACCCCGTACGGCGGGGGCGGCGGCGCCCTCGTGGCCCCGCCGACGAACGTCGGGTACACCGTCGAGCCGAGCGGAACCCCGGGGCAGCCTGACGGGGTCCTCCTTACCTGGGACTTCGACAACGACCCCGACCTCGCTTCGTGGAACGTCTACTCCCGCGGGAGCACGACGGAATCCTACCGGCTGCGCGGCACGACCACCTCGAATTCGTTCCATGACGCCGGGATCCCTCACCTGCAGTACTACGTCACGGCGCAGGATATCGACGGCAACGAAACTGCCAGCAGCAACGTGGTCACGGTGGACGAGCGGCTGGCGCTCCAGAAACCGGCGACCCTGACCAGCACGAGCCTCAACGCCGCCATTGCCCTGACCTGGGCGGACAACGCCTACCTGTCGGACCCTTCCCGGTTCCGCATCTATCGTGTGTACAGCGCATCGTACGACCTGGACCAGAATCTCTGCGGCACGACCTGGTCGCTGGAGGGGAGCACCGTCGCGCCCGAGTTCATCTCCGGCGCCCTCACCAACGGGGTTCCCCGTTGCTTCGCGGTCTCCGCTGTGAGCCAGGAGGGGTTCGAGAGTCTCTGGTCGCCGCTGCGCAACGACACTCCCCGCCCGGACGCCCGAAACGTGGTGGTGTACGCCCGTCAGGCCCAGGATGCGGGTAGCGGGTTCCGATTCTGGCGCGATGTGAACGGCAACGGGCTCGCGGACGCGGGAGAACTCGGGCTGGTGCAGAGCGGATCTTCGGCGCTCAATGACTTCTCGGTGGAGCGGGACAACACCGGCGCGCTGTTCCTTACTCCGGTCAGGAGCGGCACCGGCGTGGCACTGTACGGGAACGCCCCCGTCGCCGATCTGACCAGCATCGACTACGCCCCGAACATCACCTACGGGCTCGGCGGCATCGAGGCGCTGCCGGGATATGGCTACGTATTCGAAACTGATGGTGGCGACGGCTTCGCCCGCTACGGGGCCGTGCGGGTGACGCACGTGGGGCAGAACTTCCTGATCCTGGACTGGTCGTTCCAGACCGACCACGGCAATCCGGAGCTCCTCCGCGCGCCCTGAGGTTCCGGCAGGGGAGCGTTTCGACGAGGGATCCTGACGGGAGCGACCCGGCAGGATCCCTCGTTGATTTGGCGGGCGGGATGCGCGTGCCGAGCATTCCTGCTTACGTTTCCGGCATGTCGACCCTCTCGCTCGTCCTGACCGGTGGCTCCCTCACAATCCACGACGTCGTGGCGGTGGCGCGGTCTCCCCGTGCGAACATCCGACTCGACTCCTCGGCCCTCGCCGGGCTCGGCGAGAGCCGGGCCCTCGTGGATCGGGCCATCCTCCGGGGCGAGACGATCTACGGCATCAACACCGGGTTCGGGAAACTGGCGAACGTCCGCATTGCCGCCGATCAGCTCGACCAGCTGCAGGTCAATCTGATCCGCAGTCACGCCGCCGGCGTGGGTGAGCCGCTGCCGGCGGACATCGTGCGCGCCGCGATGCTGTTGCGAGCCAATGTGCTGCTGCGGCCCACCAGCGGCGTGCGGCCGGCTCTGGTGGAGGCGCTGGTCGGTCTGCTGAATGCCTCGATCGTGCCCCTGGTGCCGGAGCAGGGAAGCGTAGGGGCGAGCGGGGATCTCGCGCCGCTCAGCCACATCGCCATGACGCTCATCGGCGAGGGAGAGGTCCTCGGGGAGGACGGAGCCGGGCCGCGGCCCGCGAGTGAAGCGCTGGCGCGGGCCGGGCTCGCCCCGTTCCGATTCGCCCCCAAGGAAGGGATCAGCTTCATCAACGGCACCCAGGCCCAGACCGCCCTGCTCTCGCTGCTGGTCCACGATGCGGAGTCGCTCTGGCGGACCGCGGTCGGTGCGGCCGCGATGAGCCTCGAGGCGCTCAAGGGAACGCCTACGCCGCTCGACCCCCGGATCCACGAGGCCCGGCCCCATCCTGGCCAGGTTCGTACCGCGGAGCTGATGCGCGCCCTGCTGGCGGAGAGCGAAATCCGGGAGTCCCATCGCGACAACGACCCGCGGGTACAGGACGCCTACAGCCTGCGCTGCACGCCCCAGGTGCTGGGCGCCGTGGCCGACGCGGTGCGCTTTGCCCGCGAGGTGGCGGCGATCGAGCTGAACGCCTCGACCGACAATCCGCTGGTCTTTCCCAACGGCGACGTGCTTTCGGGCGGGAATTTCCATGGCCAGCCGGTGGCCCAGGCGCTCGACTTCCTCGCCGTCGCGCTCACCACCCTGCAGGCCATTGCCGAGCGCCGGGTGGAGCGACTGGTGAATCCGGACCTGTCCCAGGGTCTGCCGGCGTTCCTCACGGGGGATCCCGGCCTGTCCAGCGGGTTCATGATGGTCCAGATCACGGCGGCGTCCCTGGTGGCGGAATCCCGCTCGATCGCCATGCCCGCGAGCATCGGCTCGATCCCGACCGATGCCAACCAGGAAGACTTCGTTCCCATGGGGATGGCCGCGGCCTACAAGGCCCGCCGGATCCTGGCGAACGCCCAGAAGGTCCTTGCGGCGGAGTTCCTCTGCGGCGCACAGGCGCTCGACTTTCTGAGGCCCCTGCGGCCGGGAAAGGGGGTCGAGATCCTCTACCGGCGGGTCCGCGCCCAGGGCGACGGTGTTGCGGCGCTGGCCGAGGATCGCCCGCCGGCTCCCGATCTGGCCCGGCTGGCACGGCTTGTCGCCGCTGGTGCACTCGATCCCGCCCCCGGTTTGGCTTGCTAGGGGTGGGGGCGGCCGGTATCTTCTAAGTAGCTGTGTTTCATGGGCCTTCACCCTCTCACCCGCCCCGCTGGATGAACTTCGAAAAGCTCAAAGAGACCGCCCGGAAGTACGAGCAGAAGGAAGAGTGGCGGCGGGCCATCGAGGTCTATCTTCAGGCAATCCGGGAGTTCGAGGCCGGCAATGATCCTGTGCCGGATCTCTCGGTCTACAACCGGGTGGGCGATCTGTACCTGAAGGCGAACGAAGCGGGCGCGGCGGTGCAGGCATACGAGCGCGCCGCGGACCTCTACGGCGAGCAGGGCTTCTACAACAACGCCATCGCCCTCTGTGGCAAGATCCTGCGGGTGAACCCCGGCCGGATCCAGACCTACCTGAAGCTGGCGTACCTCCACGCCCGCAAGAACGTCGTCATCGAAGCCAAGAAGAACCTGCTCGAGTACCTCGAGCGGATGAATACCCTCAATCAGCTCGACGAGGCATTCAAGTCGGTCAAGGACTTCGCCGACCAGTTCCCCGGCAACAAGGAAATCCGGCTGATGCTCTCGGAACTGCTTCGGGCTTCCTCCCGGAACGCCGAGGCCCGGGAACAGCTGGAAAAGCTGGCGAGCGACCTGGAGGCGCGGGGCGACACCATCGGCGCCCGGAAGACGCTCATGCGTCTGCAGGCGCTTGATGCCGAGGGCGAAGTCCCGGCCGACGCGCCCAAGCCGGCTGGCCACAAGGGGCGGTCCGGCGATCTGGTCTTCCTCGACACCGGCGCGACCGGTGAGCGCCCGGCGCTGCGGCCCGCGACCGGTCCGGCCTCGCGGAAGACTCGCGCCGTCGTGATCCCGCCAGCGGCCGAGGCCAAGGTTGCCAAGCCGGTGGCCGGCCTGCCGCTGATCGAAGTCGCGCCGCCGGCCGCGACCCCGGCACCCGAGGTGCCGCCGCTCGAAATCGAAACGGCGAGCCTGGTCGACACGCCGCTCGAGCTCGAGTCGGTGCAGCTGATTTCCGACGAGGCGCAGCTCGAGGCCACGGCCTCCGGGGAAGTGACCAAGGCGCTGGGCTTCGAACCGACGCTGGTCGAAGGACTGGACGACGCCGGCGTGGCGCCCCTCGATGGGCTGGAACTCGACGAGCCGGCAGCCCACGGTGTGGAGCTGCACGTCTCGACGGAGGGTCTCGACCTCGAGCGGGCCAGCGAGGCGACCGACATGGACATCCAGCCCATCGAGGCCGACCGCTTCCTGGTGCCGGAGCCCCTCGAGGCGCCCGCCGACCTGGGCGACGATGACGCTGCCGGACTGGGGACGCTGTCCTCCGCACCGATGGAGGGTCTCGGGCTGGAGCTGGTCGAATCCGCCGACCTCATGCCGTTGGTCGGCGAGCCGTCCGTCGACCTGCCGGCCGAGGACGAGAGTGTCACCTACCTGGAGGTGGACGGGTCGGCGGAGCTGTCGATCACCGATCTCGAGGATCGGGTGCTCGACGATCCGGACGATCCCGAGGCCCATCGCGCGCTCGGCGAGGCGCTGCTCGCCGCCGGGGAGCAGTTGCGGGGCCAGGAGGAGCTCGAGCTCGCGCTGGCCGGTTTCGAGGGACGGGAGGACTGGCAGCGGGCGAGCGACCTGATCCACGAGCTGATCCGGCTCGATCCGAACGGAGTGCGGTACCACCAGAAGCGGGTGGAGATCGCGTTCCGCAGCGGCGAACGGTCGCGGCTGATCGAGGCCTACGTCGAGCTGGCCGACGCGCTGCTGCGGGTCGGCGCGCTCGACAAAGCCCTGGCGGTGTATCGCCGGGTCTCCGAGCACGACCCGGGCAACGCCCGGGCGCTCGCGGCTCTCGACGCGCTCTCCACGGTGGAGGAGACGCTGCCGCCGATTCCTCCCCCGCCGCAGCCGCCGGCCGCTGCGCCGGACTCCGAGGCCCGGCTCGCGCAGATGGCGGACGAGGCGGACGCCGCGTTCGACGCGATTGCGGAGGTGGCTCCGCCGGCCCCCGCACCCGCCAAGCCCGGCGGCCGCAAGTCGCGGCAGTCGGTTCCGATGCCGAAGCCGCGCGAGCCCGAGCCGGCCGGCGACTTCGTCGACTTCGGCGCCATGGTCATGGACGACGAGGCGGTGAAGGACACCCGGATGCGGGTGGAAGACGAGGAGCCGAGCGGAGACGAGCAGAAGGACTTCCAGGAGATGCTGCAGCAGTTCAAGCGCGGCATCGACGCGAATATCGACGCGGAAGACTTCCAGGCGCATTACGACCTGGGTGTGGCGTTCAAGGAGATGGGTCTGCTCGATGAGGCCATCGCCGAGTTCCAGAAGGCGCTGCGCTCGCCCGAGGTGCGGCTCAAGACCACGGAGTCGCTGGGGAGTGCCTTCTACGAGAAGAAGCAGTACGCCATCGCCGAGGCCATCCTGAAGCGCGCGGTAGAGAGCCTGGGCGCGACAGACGACGAGCAGATCGGCGTGATCTACTGGCTGGGCCGGTCCCAGGAGGCGCAGGGCAAGGTGGACCAGGCCATCACGACCTTCGAGCGGGTGCTGGCCGTGGATATCGGCTTCCAGGACACAGGGGCGCGCATGGCGAGGCTTTCCGCGGGGCGGGCGCAGTGACGTCGTCCGCGGCCGGCATCACCCTGGAGGGGCTGCAGGCGACCCTCAAGCCCCGCCTGGAGGCGGTGCATCGCGAGCTCCGCCGGGTGATCGAGAGCGACTTCGGGCTGATCAGCGAGGTCAACGGCCATCTGCTTCAGATGCAGGGGAAGCTGTTCCGCCCCACTCTGCTGCTGCTCAGCGAGGAGGCGTCCGGCACGCCGGATCCGCGGGCCGAAACCCTGGCCGCCGTGGTGGAACTCATCCACCTGGCGACCCTGGTGCACGACGATTCGGTCGACCACTCGGTTCTCCGCCGCGGGATGCCGACGATCAACGCGCTGTTCAGTCACCAGATCAGCGTGATCATGGGCGACTATCTGTATTCGCGCGCCGTAGTGGAGCTGACCCGGCTGGGCGACATCGAGCCGCTCCGGGTGCTCTCGCGGGTGACGAACGAGATGACCGTCGGCGAAATGCGGCAGCTGATGGCCCACGAACCGCTGGCCTTCACCGAGGAGGAATACGACCTCCTCATCATGGCGAAGACCGCCTCGCTGCTGTCCGGGGCGTGCGAGGTCGGTGCGCTGCGCGCGGGAGCGGCGGAGCGCGATGCCCTGCGCCGGTTCGGGCAGTATCTGGGGATGGCCTTTCAGATCGTGGACGACGTCCTCGACTACACCGAGGAAGAAGCGGTGACCGGCAAGCCGTCCGGGAATGACCTGCGCGAACACAAGGTGACGCTGCCGCTGATCTTCTCGCTGGAGCGGCTCTCCGCCCCGGCCCGGCGGGAGGTCGCCGCGCTGATGGCGGCGCCGGAGCCGAGCGACGCCCAGATTGCGACGGTCATCGGGCTGGTGTCGGACGCCGGCGGACTCGAATACGCTCGTCAGCGGGCCCAGCGGCTGGCCGAACAGGCCGACCGCGAACTCGACGCGCTGCCCCCCAGCCGGGCCCGCGATACCCTGCGCGACAGTCTCACCTACGTCCTGGATCGGCGGCGCTGATGGCCAGTGGACCGCGACGCCCGATGTTCCATCTCGGCGTGCTCATCGCCGGGTTCATCCTGGGAGGATTCCTGAACGCGCTGGTCAAGGCGGTCATGCCCGACAGCGTTGCCAAGCAGGTGTTTACCTTTACCGCCAGCGCGAGCCTCGGCCCCGTGTCGCTCAACCTGCTGGTGTTCAGCCTGACCATGGGGCCGTTCGCGGTGAACGTCTCGCCGCTCGCGATACTGGGCGTCATCATCGCCTACCTGATCGCTCGCTCACTCTTCTAAGTTGGGGCCGCCATGTTCGGCAATCTCGGTTTCGGCGAAATCGTAGGAATTCTGGTGATCTGCCTCCTGCTGTTCGGGTCCAAGCGGCTGCCGGAAATCGGCGCTTCGTTCGGCAAGGGGATCCGCGAGTTCAAGCGCAGTCTGACCGACGCGGGCGAGGCGGTCTCGGGCGGCGACAGCACGTCCACGCCTCCCTCCCGCCAGCTCGACGGCCGGAGCGGACCGACCCCGCCCGCGGGTGGCGAGCCGAAGCGGCTGTCGCAGTAAGCCGGCACCGCGACTCGGCCGAAAGCAAAACCCTCCGGTTCGCACCGGAGGGTTTTTCGTCCAGGTCTGACCGCCGAACGGCTCAGCTCTTCTTCCGGTCCTGGTCCTGCTGGGCCTGGGCGTCGGTGCGGTAGATCTGGGCCCGGCGATCCTCGACCTTCGCGCTGGTCCGCAGCGCCTCGAGGTAGCTGCGGACCCGGTCCTGCCGGGCCAGCCGGATCTGCTTGTTGCGCAAGTCGTCGTACTGCTTCAGGTACTCGGCCGAATCCGCGGGCAGGTGCTTCAGGACGTGGATCACGTACAGCCCCTGGTCGCTCTCGATCAGTCCGCTGGTCTTGCCTTCCTCCAGCCCGAACGCCGCGCCGATCACCTTCGAGTTGGGGAAGGGCGGGCTGGTCCGGGGGAACGGCGGAAACTCCTGGCGCGGGAGGCGCAGCGCGGCGGAGGCCTGGGCGAGGGTACTGCCCTCGCTGAGCCGCTTCAGCAGATCGGTGCCGATCGCACGCGCGGCGTCCCATTTCTTCGCGTCACGGGCGGCGACCGCCACCGCTCCCTTGATCGTCTCGAACGCCGGCACGCCATCGGGATGCAGGCTGTCGAGCCGGAACAGGAAGTAGGCGTAGGGCACCTCGATGATCCGGCCGGTCTCACCGACCTTGGCCTGGAAGGCCCACAGGCCGGCGTCGGGTACCGCCTGCACCCCCACCTGGACCCGGCTCCCCTTCTGCAGCGGATTGGCCCGCCCGACGGTCAGGCCGAGCAGCTTCGCCGCGGTGTCGAGGGCGGCAGGGTCGAGCTTCTCGGCCCCGATCGCCTCGAGGCTGTCGGCCCGGGCGTCGAGCCGGTCCCGGTGTGTGCCCGTAATCTCGATCGGGATCAGGATGTGGCGGGCGTGGACCTTGGCACCGGCACGCTTCTCGACCTTGATCAGATGGTAGCCGAAGGCCGAGAGCACCGGCTCCGACAGGGTCCCGACGGGAAGACTGAAGGCGGCACGCTCGAACGCAGGATCCATGGTGCCCTTGGCGAACTCGCCCAGGTCGCCACCCTTGGCAGCGCTGCCGGAATCCGCCGATTCCCGCTTGGCGACCTCCTCGAAGGGCGCGCCGTCGGCGATCTCCTTGCGGAGATCCAGCGCCCGCTGCCGGGCCGCCGCGGAGTCGGCTCCATCGGGGAGGCGCAGGATCTCGGTATAGCTCAGAAACGCCGTGGCCGGCTGCTTGAATTCGTCGCGGTGGTCGTCGTAGTACTTCCGGATTTCGGCGTCCGTCACCGTCACCGCGGAATCGGGCACCGCATTCCGGGGGAGGATCGCGGTGACCTCCAAGCCGGTCTTCTCGTTGTTGTCCTTCCAGGTCTGCCACAGCGCCGCATCCGAGAGATAGATGTCGCTGGTCACCACCCGGAACAGCTTGGACTGGCGGATCTGCTCGCCGTATTGCGCCTCGAGCAGCGGGACCACCTGTGCCGCCGCACTGGAGCGCAGCCAGCGCTGGTACTTGCCGATATCGAACTTGCCGTCGGTCTGGAACTCGGGCTGCTGCAGAAATTCAGGCGGCGGGTTGTCCTGGATCGCCCCCGCGATTTCGTCGGGGGTCGCGAAGATCCCGCGGGCCTCGTATTCGTGTTCCAGGCTCTGCTGCTGGATCAGCTCGTCCCACACCGCGTTGCGGACCTCTTCGGTCTCCTCGGCATTGAGCGAATGCCCCACCTGGCGCTGGCGGCGCTCGACCTCGCCCTGCACCATCTGCTGGTAGTTCCTGAGCGGAATCTTCTGGCCGTCGATCTCGCCGACCGTGGTGCGGGACCCGCCGGTGACCTGGCGCCAATCGACGCTGGTCCAGAGGAACACCAGCATCAGGACGGCGAAGATCGCGGCGGCGACCTTGCCGGCGATGCTGCGGAAGACTTGCATCATAGGAACTGCCCTGCGGCTGAGGGGGAGGCTGAAAAAGAGGGCTAAGTCTAAGCCGGGCAACGCGGAATCTCAAGCCGATCCGGCTCCTGACCGGTTGACACCACCCCCCGGTCGTTCTAATGTTTATTCAATCGCCACAACAACTTACGCACAGAGACAGGGATGCCACCAAACAGCGAGATCGAGAAGCTCGAGCGCCGTTGGAAGGAGAATCCCAAGGGGACCGTCTTTGCGCCGTACGCCGAAGTACTGCGCAAGCATGGGGATCACCTCCTCGCCAGGGACGTCCTCCGTCAGGGTCTGGAACTGCACCCGGATCACATTCCCGGGAACATCGTACTCGGGCGCTGCTGCCTCGACCTCCGCGAGGACGGGCCTGCGGAAGCGGCTTTCACCCACGTCCTCGATCTCGACGCCGAAAACGTCATCGCGCTGAAGGCGCTGGCCGATATCACCGAGCGCCAGGGTCGCCTCATGGAGGCGGTCGGCTGGCTGTCCCGGCTGATTACCGTGGACCCGAGCAACGAGGAGGCCCGGGACCAGCTGGCGCGGGTCGACTCGGCGAGGGAAGCTGCCGCGGCGGCCATGACCGCGCCGCTCACCCACAGCGGCGGCCAGGCCCCCGAGCCGAGCCGGGCGGAGGACCTGACCGAGGCCCTGGACGTGAAGCCGCGGCAGGCTCCCCCGCCGCCGCCCTCGGAGGTCCCCACGGTGGAGGTGGCGGTCGGCCGTATCGACGAGGACGCCGAGTCCCAGATCGATGCCCGCTTCAGCCTCTTCGACGAGACCCCGACGCCCACCCGGCCGATGGCATTTCCCGCGCTGCCCTCCGAGCCGGCAACGACTGCCGAGTCAGAGGAGACCGCACAGCTGGAAGCGCTGGAGGTCCTCGAGCTCGAATCCGTCCCCGAGCCGGTGCTGCAGGTGCCGCCGGCCCCGGCGGAGCCAGCCGCCGACCTGGTGATCGAGCCGACCAGCTTTGGTGACGTGGTTTCCCTCGAGAAGGAAACCACCACGCCAATCGAACTGCGGCCCTCGGGGGTGACGGAATTCCAGGCCCCGGACGACAGCCTCGCCCTGCTCGATCTCTCCCCGGGCCGTTCCGAGTTCCAGGTGCCGGACGCCTCTGCGGAGCTGACGCTCTCTTCCGCGGGCGGCACCGAGTACCAGACGCCCAGCGGGGCGGACGAATTGCTCAAGGCGGCCGAACGGGCCGTTCCCGAACCCGTTCCCGAACTCGAGCCTGAACCCGAATCGGAGCCGCTGGCGGAACCCGAGCCCGTCGGCCCGAGCGAGCCGCAGCCCCGCCCGTACAACCAGGTCATCACGACTGGGTTCGCGGCGATCAGCCTGATGCCGACCGAAGAACTCTCCACCGATCTCCCGGAGGAGCCGGTGGAAATGGTGGCGCCGGAGGAGGAGTCGGTCGCGGTACCGGTCCTCGAGCCGGAGCTGGAGCCGGAGCTCGAGGTCGGCGCGACCTCGAGCGAACTGGTGTACGTCGCCGAAGCACCGGAGACGGAAGCCGAACCGGAATCGTCGCTGGTGGACATGCTCGCTGCGGCGGGGACGACGGCGGTCGGACCGGTCATCGAACCCGCGCCCGAGCCGGTTCACGAAGAGAAGGACCTCAAGCTCATCTTTCCCGACGACGCCGCCGAACCGGAGCCGCCCCGGCATCGGCGCCTCACACAGGAAGTGCAAGCCGAGGCGGAGCCTGTGGAGCCGGTCAGCACGGAACCGGCACCGGTCCTCACGGAGAGCATGGCGGAGTTGTACTTGCGACAGGGCCATGTTGCCGAGGCGCTCAACGTCTATCGGGTGCTGGCCGAGCGGCAGCCCGGCGATCTCCGGCTGCAGGAGAAGGTGCGGGCACTGCAGGCGTCCCAGGCGGCGGGCAATCGCCGTCTGTCCTACGTGGCCGTGGACACCGGCGGGGAGTCGGTGGAGTCGTTCTTCCGCTCGCTGGCGGGCGCCCGGCCGGCGGGGCCCGGGATGGCGCGTGCGATGGTCGAGGATGAACAGAGTGAAGGGGCGCCGACCCGGCCCACCACCGATCCCCTCTCGCTGAGCGCGATCTTCGGCGACGAGTCGAATACCTCGCACACCGCGGCCGCGGTGGGTGAGGCGCCCGCGAAGTCGGCGACGCCGGATGCGTTCAGCTTCGATCAGTTCTTCGGTGCGGCGTCGCCGGGCGGGGCGCCCGGTGCTCCGGGCGGCAATCGGCCTCCGGAAGGCGAAGATCTCGACCAGTTCCAGAACTGGCTCAAGAGCCTCAAGAAGTGATACGGATCGCCGTTCTGAACGGGCCGAACCTCAACCTGCTGGGTACCCGCGAGCCCGAAGTCTACGGACGGACCACCCTGGGCGAGCTGGAACAGCTGGTGCGGGCGGAGGCGCTGCGGCTGGGCGTCTCGCTCAGTTGGATGCAGACCAACCACGAAGGTGCCTTCGTCGACGCCGTGCAGGGGCTCGCGGGACAGGCCGACGGCGCCCTCGTCAACGCCGCGGCATTCACCCACACCAGCCTGGCGATCCGCGACGCCTTTCTGGCGGTCAAGGTGCCGTTCGTCGAAGTCCATCTGTCGAACATCTTCGCCCGCGAGGCGGAGCGGCGGCATTCGCGTCTGGCGGATCTCGCGGTCGGGATCGTGGCCGGCTTCGGACCCTCGGGCTATCTGCTCGGGCTCCAGGCGCTGGTCGCCAAGCTCGGTGGGGGCTGACCGCCGGGAAGCTCGTCAGGCTGCCCTCCGGGAGCGGCTGGCGGCGCAGGGGCTCGACCTGTTGCTGGTCCAGTCTCTCCCCAACATCCGCTATCTCACCGGATTCACCGGCTCCTCGGCGCTGCTCGCGGTCCGTGCTCACGATGCCGTGCTGGTCACCGATTTCCGATACGCGACCCAGGCTCCGCGGGAAGTCGGCAACGTGGCCCGGGTCGAAATCGACCAGGTCAACATCTGGGAGCGGCTGAAGCGGGTCCTCGGTGAGCGAGCCATCGGCGCCTTCGGCTTCGAGGCCCACGTCGCCACGGTGCGGGAGCGGGAGCGGATCGAGGCCCTGCAGCCGCACGCAGCCTGGCTCGGCACGACCGACCTGGTGGAGCAGCTGCGGCTCGTGAAGGATGCGGCGGAGGTCGAGGCGATCCGCGCCGCCGCGGCGCTCGCGCAGGCCGCCCTCGCCGAACTGCTGCCCACGGTGCGCGCCGGCGAGACCGAGCTCGCCATCGCCGCGCGGCTGGAGTCGGCGCTGCGGGTGCGGGGGAGCGAGTGGCACCCGTTTCCCACGATCGTCGCGTCGGGCCCGCGCTCGGCGCTGCCGCATGCCCGCACCAGCGAGCGGATCCTCGCGCCGGGCGAATGGCTGCTGCTTGACTTCGGCGCGCAGGTGGACGGATACTGTGCCGACCTCACCCGCACGGTGATCGTCGGCGGCCGGGCCGATGCCCGGCAGCGCGAGGTGTACGAGACCGTGCGGCTGGCGCAGCGACGGGCGATCGCGCACGTGCGTGCCGGAATGACCGGACGGGAGGCCGACGGCCTGGCGCGCGATGTCATCGTGCGCGCCGGCTACGGCGAGGCCTTCGGACATTCGCTCGGCCACGGTCTCGGCCTGGAGGTCCACGAAGGCCCGCGGCTCTCCCCGACGGGGGAGCAGCCGGTCCCCGCCGGCGCGGTGGTGACGGTCGAACCCGGGATCTATCTTCCCGGCTGGGGCGGTGTGCGACTCGAGGACGATCTGCATCTCGCCCCGACGGGGCCGGAACTCCTGTCCGACAACTGCGTGGAGCTTCTCGAACTGGTCTGAGGTGGCAGCAGCCGGAGTGCAGCGCTCGGGGGCGGGCTGTCGCGCCCCCGGCGCTGGAGTGCCGGCGCGCTGAATGCCGAACCCTGAACCCTGATGGCTCAATGAACGCCAAAGACACGACCGACCTCGCCAAGATGCTCGGCAAGCTTCCCGGAATCCGCACGGTGGAACTGAAGGATGTGCGCAAGCTCGCCGAGCTGCTGCACGAGTTCCCGGAACTCGGCTCGATCGAGGTGAAGGGGTGGTTCGACACCGGCGTCGTCGTCACCCGGACCGGCAACCACGCGCCCACACCCGCGGCGCCGGTGCCGATGTCCTACGCGGCGCCCCCGGCGTCGGCCCCCGGGGCCGGGGCCGGGGCCGCCCCCGCCGCCGCTACCGCACCGGCGGCCGCTGCCGCCGCGCCCTCCACGCTGAAGGACATCAAGTCGCCCATGGTCGGCACGTTCTACAAGTCGCCGGAACCGGGCGCCGAGGCGTACGTGAGGGTCGGCGGCCGGGTCACGGCGGGGCAGACCGTCTGCATCATCGAGGCGATGAAGATCATGAACGAGATCGAAGCCGAGGTCTCGGGGGTGGTGCGGGAAATCCTGGTCGAGGATTCCCAGCCGGTGGAATTCGGCAGCGTGCTGTTCCGGGTGGATCCCAATGGGTGAGACGACCGCGCCCGCGGCACTGCTGCCGCCGTTCAACTTCAAGCAGGCCATCTCGCTCATGGTCCAGCGGAACGGCTCCGACCTGCATCTGAAGGTCGGCCGGCCGCCGACGATCCGGGTCAACGGCGATCTGGCCGGTCTGGAGATGCAGCCGCTCAAGCCCGAAGACCTGAAGCTGCTCGCGGAGCAGATCATGACGCCGCGGCAGGTGAAGGAATTCGCGGAGAAGAAGGAGGCGGACTTCGCCATCGGCGTCCCCGGGGTGGGCCGCTTCCGGACCAACATCTACCAGCAGCGCGGCACGCTGGCCTTCGCCTTCCGCGCCATTCCCTATGAAGTGAAGACGGTGCGCGAGCTGTTCCTGCCGGAGGTGCTGGAGGAGATCTCGGTGCGGCCGCGCGGCCTGGTGCTGGTGACCGGGGTGACCGGCTCCGGCAAGTCCACCTCGCTCGCGGCGATGATCAACCATGTGAACCAGAACCGTCGGGTCAACATCATCACGATCGAGGACCCGATCGAGTTCCTGCACCGCGACGTCCAGGCCAATATCTCGCAGCGGGAGGTCGGCAGCGACACGCTGGCATTCGGCACCGCGCTCCGGCATGTGCTGCGGCAGGATCCCGACGTGATCCTGATCGGCGAGATCCGCGACGCGGAGACGCTCGACGTGGCGCTCAAGGCGGCCGACACCGGACACCTGGTGTTCTCGACCCTGCACACCACCGACGCCACCCAGACCATCAACCGGGTCATCTCCTTCTACCCGCCGCACCAGCACCAGGAGATCCGGTCGCTGCTCTCGACGGCGCTGGCGGCCGTGGTCTGCCTCCGGCTGGTGCCGCGCAAGGACGGCAAGGGCCGGGTGCCCGCGGCGGAGGTGCTGATCAACACCGCCGCGGTCGCCGACAACATCCGCGACATCGAGAAGGCCCTGAACATCCCGGACCTGATCGCCGAGGGCACCGAGGCCTACGGCATGCAGAGCTTCGACCAGTCGCTGATGCAGTGGTTCAAGGAGGGGGTGATCAGCTACGAGAGCGCGCTCTTCTACTCCACCAATCCGAGCGAGTTTGCGCTGCGCGCCTCGGGCATCAGCTCCGCGTCCGACCGGACGTTCAGCGGCATCGCCACCACCAGCGCCAAGTCCGACCTCACCCAGGACTTCACGCCTTGACGTTCAAGCAGGTGCCAATCACTGACCGGGCCACGGACGCGGTCGGTGGTCGCGGAGACTCGCGTGTTTAAGAAAGTCCTGATCGCCAATCGCGGCGAGATCGCCCTCCGGGTGATCCGCGCCTGCCGCGAACTCGGCATCGAGACGGTGGCGGTCTACAGCGAGGCCGACCGGGAATCGCTGCATGTGCGCTTCGCCGATGACGACGTCTGCATCGGCCCGCCGCCGAGCCGGCAGTCGTACCTGCGGATTCCCCACCTGATCGCCGCCGCCGAAATCACCGGCGCCGACGCCATCCACCCCGGCTACGGATTCCTGGCCGAGAACGCCGAGTTCGCCGACACCTGCAAGGCGTCGGGGATCACCTTCATCGGCCCCTCCGGCGACCAGATCCGCGCCATGGGCGACAAGGCCACCGCGAAGAAGCTCGCCCAGGAGGCGGGGGTGCCGACGGTGCCCGGCACGCCGGGTACGATCCACGAGCTCGAGGAGGCGCTGACCCATCTCGAGGCGATCGGCTTCCCGGTGATCATCAAGGCCACCGCCGGCGGCGGCGGCAAGGGGATGCGGGTGGCGCTCGACGCCGAGCAGTTCGCCCAGTCCTTCTCGCTGGCCCAGAACGAGGCGCTGGCGGCGTTCGGGAACGGCGAGGTGTACGTCGAGAAGTACCTCGCCAGGCCGCGGCACGTCGAGATCCAGGTCATGGGCGACACCCACGGCCGGGTGGTGCACCTCGGGGAGCGCGACTGCTCGGTCCAGCGCCGCCACCAGAAGCTCATCGAGGAGAGCCCGAGTCCGGCCCTCACCCCGGAGCTGCGCGCGCAG
The DNA here is from genome assembly GCA_963825065.1 of uncultured Gemmatimonadales bacterium. Lineage (GTDB taxonomy): Bacteria > Gemmatimonadota > Gemmatimonadetes > Gemmatimonadales > GWC2-71-9 > JADJOM01. The sequence continues at coordinate 64,880 of CAWGRU010000008.1, read as the reverse complement.
ATGGGCGATGCGGCCGTCAAGCTGGCCGCGGCCATCGGCTACGTCGGCGCGGGGACGATCGAGTTCCTGCTCGACTCGGACGGCAGCTTCTACTTCATGGAGATGAACACCCGCATCCAGGTGGAGCACCCGGTGACGGAGATGGTCACCGGCTTCGACCTGGTGAAGGAGCAGATCCGGGTCGCCGCGGGCGAGCCGATCAGCTTCCGCGGGGAAGGGGGGCGGCTCCGCGGCCACGCCATCGAGTGCCGCATCAACGCCGAGGACCCCTACCGGAACTTCCAGCCGTCGCCGGGGCTGATCACCGCCTATCATCCGCCCGGCGGCCCCGGGGTGCGGCTCGACACGCACGTCTATGCCGGCTACACCGTACCACCGTACTACGATTCCCTGCTGGCCAAGGTCATCGTGCACGGCAACACCCGCGAGGAGGCGCTCGCCCGCATGGGGCAGGCGCTCGACAGCTTCATCATCGAGGGCGTCACCACGACGATCCCGTTCCTCGCACGCATCATCCGGCACCCGGAATTCGCGGCCGGTGACGTGGACACCAAGTTTCTCGAGCGCCATCCGGAGCTGCTCCGCCCCGAGCCATGAAGCTGGACGTCGTCTTCACTCCGACTGGCCTCACCGCCGGTGAGGTCCAGGGGCGTGTCGTCTTCGTCATCGACATTCTCCGCGCGGGCACCACGATGTGCGCCGCGCTGCATCATGGCGCCCGTGCGGTCGTGCCGGTGCCCAGCACCGAGGAGGCGCTCCGCCTCGCCCAGACCCTCGGCAGCGGGGACACCCTGCTCGCGGGAGAGCGGAACTGCGTGCCGATCCCCGGCTTCCACCTGGGCAACTCGCCCCGGGAGATGCTCCCCGAGGTGGTCCGCGGCAAGACGATCATCATGACCACCACCAACGGGACCGCCGCCCTGCTGGCGACCGCCGGCGCCGCGGAGGTCCACATCGCCGGCGCCGTCAACCTCTCGATCGCAGCGGCACGCGCCCACGAGGCGTGGGTTTCCGGGGAGAACCTGCTGATCATCTGTGCCGGCCGGGAGCACCGCTTCGCGCTGGATGACGCCTACACCGCCGGTCGCCTGGTCGAGGCCGCGATGGGCGGCGGGCGCGGGCGCAAGGGACTGAGCGACGCGGCGCTGGTCTCGCTCGACCTGGTCCGCCGCTACGGCCGGCGCTGGGAGCGCCCCCTCCTGGCGAGCCGCGGGGGCCGGGATCTGGTAGAGTTGGGGATGACCGATGACGTGACCGACGCCGCCCGGGTCGATGCCTACCCGGTGCGCGCCACCTTCCACGACCGCCGGGTGGTCGCGAGCCCATGAGCGACGAAGGCCGCCGCCATCTCAGCGCGATCGTCGCGCTGGTCCTGGGCAGCTTCGTGGGGCTGACCCTGCTCCCGGTTCATCTCACCGGTCCCTTCGGCGAGAGCCTCGGCGCCGGCCTCTGGCGCGCGCTCGGCGTCGGCGCCCTCGGCTTTCCCCTGCTCGGCCTCGGGCTCGGCCTGGCCGGCTTCGACCGGCTCCCCTCGCTCGACATGAAACGGGTGGCGATCCTCGTGGTCGGCCTCGCCCTGCTGATCCCGTTCCTGGTCGGCGTGGTCACCGATGTGCGCCCGGCGTCCTACGACTCCGGTGCGCTTGCCCCGCGACTCACCGGGGTCGTCCCCGGATTCCTCGCATACTACGTCGTGGAGGGAATCGGACTCGCCGGCGGGTCTGCTGCTTGGCTTCCTGTCGCTCTCGGCGCTCACCATTACCACGATCGCCTGGCACCCCCTCCGCCGCCTGGTGAAGTCGGATGAGGTCCCGGTCGCCGCCGCCCGGAAGGCCGACGCCGCGGCGGCGGCGGGCGGCCGAGCCCTGGAAGTGCCCGACGAAGCCGATGACGAGCCCCCGCCCGTGGTGTCGCCCAAGCGGGAGAAGAAGCCGAAGAAGCCGACCCGCTCCTCCGGTGCCCCGATCGGCGATCCCACCGACGAGACCCAGTTTCCGCCGATCGACCTGCTGGCCCCGCCCCCGGCCCAGGACCGCGATGCCGGCCAGGCCGAGCTCGATCGGCTGGGGCTGGTCCTGCTCGAGACCCTCAAGACCTTCAAGGTCGAGGGGACGATCGCCGGCCGCACCACCGGCCCGGTGGTCACCCAGTTCGAGGTGGTGCCGGCCCCGGGCGTGAAGGTCGGACGGATCGCGGCCCTCGCCGACGACATGGCGATCACCATGCGGGCCCAGTCGATCCGGGTGGCGCCGATTCCGGGGAAGGGCGCCGTGGGTGTCGAGATCCCGAACCCCACCGCCCGCATGGTCACCCTGCGCGAGCTGCTCGAGTCCGCGGAGTGGGAGAGTTCGAAGGCGGTGCTGCCGATCGCGCTCGGACGCGACCTCGAGGGCAAGGCCGTCGTTGCCGACCTGGCCAAGATGCCGCACCTGCTGATCGCCGGCGCCACCGGCTCGGGCAAGTCGGTGGCCATCAACACGATCATCACCGGCCTGATCTATCACTACACGCCGAAGCAGCTCCGCTTCCTGATGGTCGATCCGAAAATGGTCGAGCTGTCGATGTACAACGCCCTGCCGCACATGCGCCAGAAGGTGGTGACCAACAACAACGATGCGGCGCTGGTGATGGGGTGGGCGGTCGACGAGATGACCCGTCGCTACGAGCTGCTGCACGCCAATGGCGCGAGGAATCTGGCCGACTTCAACAAGAAGGCGGCGGAAGGGAAGCCGCTGCAGAATCCGGTGAAACAGCAGCGGCCTACCCTCGCGTCCATCAGTGCCGAGGCGGAGACCACCGCCCCCGAGGCGGAAGACGCCAACGTCTACAAGGACGGGCCGCTGCCGCTCATCGTGATGATCGTCGACGAGCTGGCGGACCTCATGATGACGGTGCAGGGGGAGGTGGAGCGTCCCCTGGCCATCCTGGCGCAGAAGGCGCGTGCCATCGGGATCCACATCATCCTCGCCACCCAGCGGCCGTCGGTGAACGTGCTGACCGGTCTCATCAAGGCCAACTTCCCCAGCCGGATCGGCTTCCGGGTGGCCTCGAAGGTCGACAGCCGCACCATCCTCGACCAGAACGGCGCCGAGGCGCTGCTCGGCAACGGCGACATGCTCTTCCTGCCGCCCGGGCGGAGCGAGCCGATGCGCATCCAGGGCGCCTACATCGCGACCGACGAGACCGAGCGGCTGATGGACTGGTTCGACGAGCGGCGGGAGGCCCGCAAGGCCGCCGGGGTCCCCGAGCGGCGGGAGACCGATATCGTCGAGCTCATGCGCGCCCGGCTGGCAGAGGAAGAGGGCGGTGGGGCAGGGGGGTACGAGGGAGAGCGGGACCCGCTCTTCCGGGATGCCGCGGAGGTGTGTGTGCAGAACCAGGGTGGGTCCACCTCGCTGCTCCAGCGGCGGCTGTCGATCGGCTATGGCCGCGCCGCCAGGATCATCGACCAGCTGCACATGGCGGGAATTCTCGGCGCGCAGCCCCCGGGATCGAGCAAGCCGCGGGAAGTGCTGATCGGCATCGACCAGATCGACGAATACTGCGGGTGAAGTGAAGTTCCGAGTTCCGAGTGCCGAGTACCGAGTGACAGGTTGCGAGTGCGTACCTGAGGCTCGGAACTCGGAACTCGGAACTCGGAACTCGGTACTCGGTACTTCAACTCCCTCCCACCACCTCCCCGACCACCCCCAGGAACGCCGTCATCACGGGACGCACCCGGTCCCGCCGCCACGCCGCCGCGATCCGGGTCTCCCCGGCCTTCGCCCCCACCGACCGGTAGCGCACGTTCTTCCATCCCAGCTTCTCGACCGAGGCCGGCAGGATGGAGACCCCGACGCCCGCCTCCACCAGGCTGACGCTGGTGTACAGCTCCCGGCTCTCCTCCACCACGCGGGGAGAGAACCCTGCCTTGCGACAGAGGGCCATGACCTGGGCGTGCAGCCCGGGGGCGAGGTCCGGCGGGAACAGGACGAACGGCTCGTGGGCGAGATCCCGCACCGTCAGCCGGGCTCGCGCGGCGAGCGGGTGCCCGCTGTTGATCGCGATCCGGAGCGGCTCCCGCATCACGGTCACCATTTCGAGATCGGGGTCGGGGATCGGCTCCCGCACGAAGCCGATATCGATTTCGCCGCGGCGGAGCTGGGCCAGCTGCGGACCGGTGGGCATCTCCCGGAGGTCCAGGTGCACTCCGGCGAAGCGATTGCGGAACTCGCGGATGATCTGCGGCAACGCCATGAACATCACCGTGGCCGCAAAGGCGACCCGGAGCTCTCCCGACTCGCCCCGGCCGGCCCGGCGCGCCGCCTCGACGGCGGCGGAGGCGCCGGCGAGTACCCGCTCTGCCTCGGTGCAGGAAGGCGCGCCCCGCCTCGGTGAGCTGGACCCGGCGACTGGTCCGCTCGAGCAGCTGAGTCCCCAGCAGCTTCTCCAGCCGCTGGATCTGCTGCGAGAGCGGCGGCTGCGCCATCCCCAGCCGGGCCGCGGCCCGGCCGAAATGGAGCTCCTCGGCGACGGCGACGAAGTACCGCAGGTGGCGGAGCTCGAGGTTCTCGACCATATCACCGACGTCTCAGTGTGGCGGATCAGTAATATTGGACATATGGGTACCCGATTGCTAGGTTCGAGGCAGCAGCTGGTCCCCTTGCCCGGAGCCCGTATGGCCACCCAGGTCCGCTCCTCCGCGTCCACCCCCGTCGTCGATCCCTTTCCGATCAACGGGACCGACTTCGTCGAGTTCTACGTCGGCAACGCCAAGCAGGCGAGCCACTACTACCGCACCGCCTTCGGATTCCAGCTGGTCGGCTATCGCGGCCCCGAGACCGGGGTGCGGGACCGGGCGAGCTATCTGCTGATCCAGGACAAGGTGCGATTCGTCCTCACCTCGGCGATGGGGCCCGACTCGCCCATCGCCGAGCATCACCGGAAGCACGGCGACGGCGTGCGGGATCTGGCCCTGTGGGTCGATGATTGCCGGAAGTCGTTCGCCTACGCCACGGCGCACGGCGCCACCGCGGTGCAGGAGCCCACGGTGCTCGAGGACGCTCAGGGTGAAGTGGTGATCGCCGCGATCCGGACCTACGGCGATACCATCCACAGCCTGGTGGAGCGGCGGAACTACCTCGGACTCTTCCTGCCCGGGTTCCGCCCGGTCGCCCCGCACTACCAGCCCGCTCCGGTCGGTCTCAAGTACGTCGACCATTGTGTCGGCAACGTCGAGCTGGGCAGGATGAACGAGTGGGTGGGCTTCTACGAGCGGGTGATGGGCTTCAAGAATCTCATTTCCTTCGACGACAAGGACATCTCGACGGAGTACTCCGCCCTGATGTCGAAGGTGATGTCGAGCGGAAACGAGCGGATCAAGTTCCCCATCAACGAACCGGCCGAGGGGAAGAAGAAGTCGCAGATCGACGAGTACCTCGAATTCTATCGCGGGCCCGGCGTGCAGCACGTGGCGATCGCAACCGACAACATCATCGCCACGGTGAGTGCGCTCCGTGACCGGGGGGTGGAGTTCCTCACCGTCCCCGGCAGCTACTACGAGACCGTCCTTGACCGGGTGGGCACCATCGACGAAAGTCTCGCGCCGCTGCGGGAACTGGGGATCCTGATCGACCGCGACGACGAGGGCTACCTGCTGCAGATCTTCACCAAGCCGGTCCAGGATCGGCCGACGGTGTTCTACGAGATCATCCAGCGCAAGGGCGCCAAGAGCTTCGGCAAGGGCAACTTCAAGGCGCTGTTCGAGGCCATCGAGCGCGAGCAGGCGCTCCGGGGGAATCTCTGATGCCCTTCTACCACGCGATCGGCCAGATCCCGCGCAAGCGGCACACCGTCTTCCGCCGCCCGGACGGGGGATTGTACGCCGAGGAGCTGATGGGGCATGAGGGGTTCACCGGCACCTCCGCTCTGCTCTATCACATCCATCCGCCGACCACGGTCAAGTCCGCCCGCAAGCTGCGCGATATCGTCTGGACCGCCGACGAGGACACCAGCCTCCGTCACCGGCACTTCCTCACCAGCCGGATCAAGCAGGGCGGCAGCCCCACGATCGACCGCATCCCGCTGCTCTTCAACCGCGACATCGCGATGCTGTACGTGGAGCCGGACGAGAACGACGCCCACTGCTACCGGAACTCCCAGGCCGACGAGTGCGTCTACGTCGTCGAGGGAAAGGGCGTGCTGGAATCGGTCTTCGGCGACCTGCCGTTCCGCGCCGGCGACTACGTCGTCATCCACCGCAACATCCTGCATCGCTGGAGGCTCGACCTGGCGGCCGGGCCGGCGAAGTTCGTGGTGTTCGAGAGCCGCGGCCATATCCGTTTCCCGAAGCGCTACCACAACGAGTTCGGCCAGCTGCTGGAGGGCGCACCGTTCAGCGAGCGGGACATCCGCCGCCCGATGGAGCTGCGGCCCCATGACGAGAAGGGCGATTTCCCGGTGCTCGTCAAGCAGTACGACGCCGTCAACGAGCTGGTGCTCGACCACCACCCGCTCGACGTGGTCGGCTGGGACGGGTACTTCTACCCGTGGATCTTCAACATCAACGATTTCGAGCCGATCGTCGGGCGCATTCACCAGCCCCCGCCGGTGCACCAGACGTTCCAGGGCGACGGATTCGTGATCTGTTCGTTCTGTCCGCGGCCCTATGACTTCGATCCCAACGCGGTGCCGGCGCCGTACAACCACAGCAACGTCGACTCCGACGAGGTGCTCTTCTACGCCTCCAGCGAGTTCATGAGCCGCAAGGGCATCGAGTACGGGTCCATCACCCACCACCCCGACGGCCTGCCGCACGGCCCGCATCCGGGGCGGGCCGAGGCCTCCATCGGTGCCAAGGCCACCAACGAGCTGGCCGTGATGATGGACTCCTTCCGCCCGCTCAAGGTCGCGACCGCGGCGCTGGCCATCGAGGATCCAGGCTATCACAAGTCGTGGCTCGATCAGCAGCACGCCCAGTTCAACCCGCCGACCTCGTGACGGGTGTTCCGAGTGCCGAGTGCGGAGTCCCGCGCATCCACTCCCAGGCACACGGTACTCGGTACTCGGAACTCGCAACCCGCTTCTCATGACTTCGCCCCTCTGGGCACCGTCTGCCGACCGCATCGCCCGCGCGAATCTCACCCGGTTCATCTCCCGCTTTCGTCCGGGCGCCGACTACGGCGCGCTCTGGCGCTGGTCGGTCGATTGCCCGGCAGAGTTCTGGCCGGCGGTCTGGGAGTTTTGTGGCGTCATCGCCGAGCCGCATCCCGAAGGGCCGCCCTGGGACTCCGTCCTGCGGGGCGGCGGCCGGATGGCCCCGCCGGATCCGCAGCAGGGTCCCCGCTGGTTCCCCGGCGCGCGGCTCAACTTCGCCGAGAATCTGCTCCGCTTTGCCGATGACCGCCCGGCCATCGTCTTCTGGAATGAGCTGGGCCGCCAGCGCGAGCTCAGCTACGCCGAGCTGCGGGGGGAGGTCGCCCGCTACGCGATGGCGCTGCGTCGGGAGGGAGTCGTGGCCGGTGACCGGGTCGCTGCGCTCATGCCCAATCTGCCCGAGACGATCATCGCGATGCTGGCATCGGCGAGCCTCGGTGCGCTCTGGTCGAGCTGCTCCCCCGATTTCGGGGATCGCGCGGTCCTCGATCGTTTCGGCCAGATCCAGCCGACGGTGCTCTTCACCGTCGAGGGCTATCGCTACGCCGGTCGGGAGATCGACCTGGGCGAGCGGTTGCAGCGCATCGCCGCCGAGCTTCCCGGCACCGGGCGCATCGTGGTCGTCCCCTACCTCGGCGGCTCGGCGGCTCGGCGGCTGGAGGAGTGGTGCCCGCAGCTGCCGCGGGCCCTGTCGCTGGCGGATTGGCTGGCGGGGGTCGAGCCGCCGAGTGGCCTGCCCTCAGGCCCCTCCGAGCGTTTCCCCTTCGACCACCCGCTGTACATCGTCTACTCGAGCGGCACGACCGGACTGCCCAAGTGCATCGTGCACGGCGCCGGGGGCACGCTGCTGCAGCACCTCAAGGAGCTGGTGCTTCACACCGATCTCACCCGCGACGACCGGATCTTCTATTTCACGACCTGCGGCTGGATGATGTGGAACTGGCTGGTGTCGAGCCTGGCCGTCGGCGCGACGGTCGTGCTGTATGACGGTGCGCCCCGGGCGGATCGGCTGTGGCAGATGGCGGAGCAGGAACGGATCACGGTATTCGGAACCAGCGCCAAGTTCCTCGCACTCTCCGAGAAGGAAGGCCACCACCCCGGCCGGGAACACGATCTCTCCGCCCTGCGCACCATCCTCTCCACCGGGAGTCCCCTGGCGGCGGCGAGCTATGACTATGTGTATGCCTCGATCAAGCGTGATCTGCATCTCGCCAGCATCAGCGGTGGCACCGATCTGCTGAGCTGTTTTGCGCTGGGCAATCCGATCGCGCCCGTCTGGCGGGGCGAGCTGCAGTCCCGTGGACTCGGCATGGCGGTCGACGTCTTCGATGCGGCCGGGAAGAGCCTGCGGGGGGAGCCCGGAGAACTGGTGTGTACCCAGCCCTTCCCGAGTATGCCCGTGGCCTTCTGGAATGACCCCGACGGGAGCCGGTATCGGACCGCCTACTTCGGGCACTACCCCGGCACCTGGCGTCACGGCGACTGGGCGGAGCTCACCATTCACGACGGGCTGGTCATCTACGGTCGCAGCGACGCCACCCTGAATCCGGGGGGAGTGCGCATCGGCACCGCCGAGATCTACCGCCAGGTGGAACGGCTCCCCGAGATCATGGAGAGCCTGGTGGTGGCGCAGGACTGGCAGGGCGACGTCCGGGTCGTGCTCTTCGTGCGGCTGCGCGAGGGGCTCCGGCTCGACCCGGCACTCGAGGGCCGGATCCGCCACGAGATCCGTGCCCATGCGAGCCCCCACCACGTCCCCAAGAAGATCCTGCAGGTGACCGACCTGCCGCGGACGATCAACGGCAAGCTCTCCGAGCTCGCCGTGCGTGCCGCGATCCACGGCCGGCCGGTCGGCAACACCGACGCCCTCGCCAACCCCGCGTCGCTCGACCTGTTCCGTGGCCTGGTGGAGCTGACCACATGAGCTCGGCCGCCGCTCCCGGCAGCCAGCATCCCGGACGGGACGCCGCGGCGCTGCGCGCCCTGCTCGAGGGGCTGATCGACTACGCGGGGCTCTTTCCGCCGGCCGGCCTCGAGATGACCGCGGCGGTCCGGAACTTCGCTGCCTACCAGCGGCGGCCGGATGCCTGGGCACTCGGCCGGTTCGTGGTGCCCGTCGCCCGGCTGCCGGAGTTTGAATCGGCGCTGGGCTCGCTCACCGAGGCGGAGCGGCTGGGCACCCGCTGGCCGCTCACCGCGCTCCTCGGGCAGGAGTCGACCCAGGAGATCGGCCGGGTCCTCGAGTTCAACGAGCGGCACGTCCACGGTGGGCCGCAGGTCCTGTCGCTCGAGGCACGCACGCTGAACGTGGATCAGGTCCAGCGGGTCGTCCGCGGTGCGGGGCCCGCCATCGAGGCTTACTGCGAGCTGCCCCTCGGTGACGATCTCGCGCCGCTGGTGGCCGCCGTCCGCGAGACCGGTGGCCTGGCGAAGATCCGTACCGGCGGGATCCAGGCGAGCGACTTTCCCTCGCCGGAGCTGGTCCTCGGATTTCTCCGGGCCACTGCGGCCGCCCGGGTCCCGTTCAAGGCCACGGCGGGGCTGCATCATCCGGTCCGAGGTCCCGCGCCGCTCACTTATGTTGCGGGGAGCGCCTCTGCGACGATGTTCGGGTACCTGAATCTCGTCCTGGCCGCGACGGTGCTCTGGCACGGACGCCCCGAGTCGGAGGCGCGCCGGCTGCTGGTCGCCGAGGCGCGCACCACGCTCGAGCTCAGCGCGCCCGGCGCGATCCGCTGGGAGGGCATCGAGATCGGCATCGAGGAGATCCGCCGCGCGCGCCGGCAGTACGCCAAGGCGATTGGTTCCTGCTCATTCACCGAGCCCCTGGACGAGATCGATTCGTGAGCCACGTACCGCTCGACGCCACCCACGATCCGGCCCGCAGGAGTTGGGTCGCCTCGGCGAATCTCCCGGGAGCGGACTTCCCCCTGCAGAACCTCCCGTTCGGCGTGTTTCGCGCCTCGCCCGGGGACCGCCCCCGCATCGGGGTGGCGATCGGCGACCGGGTCCTGGACCTCGCCGCCGCGCTGGAGTCCGGCAGCCTGGAGGCCCCGGAGCGGGTGGCTACGGCCTGCCACGCCCCGCGGCTGAACGGTCTCATGGCGCAGCCGCAGGAGGCCCGGCGCACGCTCAGGGCAGCGATCTCCACCCTGCTCGGCGCGGAGAGCGCGCTGGCGGGAGAACGCGCGTTGCAGGAGCGTCTGCTCCGCCCGATCCGGGAGGTGGAACTTCAGCTCCCTGCGGACATCGGGGACTACTCGGACTTCTACGCCTCGCTGTTCCACGCGACCAACGTCGGATCGATGTTCCGTCCCGACAGTCCGCTGTTGCCGAACTACAAGTGGGTCCCGATCGGCTATCACGGCCGGGCCTCGTCGGTCGTGGCGAGTGGGGCCACGATCCGCCGGCCCCGGGGCCAGGCCAAGCCACCCGACGCGGCCGCCCCGGCCTTCGGACCGTCGCGACAGATGGACTACGAGCTGGAGATCGGGGCATGGATCGCCGAGGAGAACGCCCTGGGTCAGGTCATCCCCATGGCCGAGGCGGAGCGTCACCTGTTCGGGATCAGTCTGCTGAATGACTGGTCGGCGCGCGACCTGCAGTCGTGGGAGTATCAGCCGCTGGGCCCCTTCCTGGCCAAGAACTTCGCGACCACCGTCTCGCCATGGGTGGTGACCATGGAAGCCCTGGCGCCGTTCAGGGTCCCGGCGTTCGAGCGGCCCGCCGGAGATCCGGCGCCCCTCGCCTATCTGGAGGACGCCGGGAACCGCGGGCATGGCGGGATCGCGATCACCCTCGAGGTGGCGCTGCACACGGCGCGCATGCGGGACCAGGGTCTGCCGCCTGCCCGTCTGAGCCAAACCGACTTCCGGCAGATGTACTGGACGCTGGCCCAGCTGGTGACCCACCACGCCAGCAACGGGTGCAACCTTCGTCCGGGGGATCTGGTGGGCAGCGGTACGGTCTCCGGGCCGACGCGGGAGGAGCGCGGCTGCATGCTGGAACTCTCCTGGCGCGGCAAGGAACCACTCACCCTGCCGTCCGGCGAGGTCCGCACCTTTCTCGAGGATGGCGACGAGGTGGTCATGAGCGGCTGGTGCGAGCGGCCCGGAGCCGTCCGCATCGGACTGGGCGAATGCCGCGGCAGACTGCTGCCGGCAACGGACTGACAAGGAGCACCCATGAGCGGATCGGCGACGGCGGGCGGGGTGGCGGGGCTGACCACGACGCGCGCACCATTCATCGAGCAGGCGCAGGCGAACGGCCAGCTGTACATCAGCCAGCCGTACGAGCTGTACAGCGAAGACAACCACGCGACCTGGGGCCGGCTGCTCGAGCGGATCCGGCCCCGCTGGGAGCGCTACGCCAACGGCCGATTCCTCGAGGGCATCGAGACCCTGCACCTCGATCCCCTGCACGTGCCCCGCTGCGACGACATCAACAGGTTCCTCGAGCCCCGCACCGGCTTCAAGGCGAAGCCGGTCAGCGGCTATGTCCCGGCCTACCTGTTCTTCGACTGCCTCAGGCAGCGGGAGTTTCCCACCACGATCACGATCCGTGACGGCTCCTCGCTCGACTACCTGCCCGAGCCTGACATCTTTCACGACATCGCCGGTCACGTGCCGATGCACACCGATCAGGCCTTCGCCGAGGCGCTGGTCAGGTTCGGACGGTTCGCGGAACGCACGGCGGAGCGGGTCGCCGGGATCCGCGACACCGAGGAGCGGATCCGGGTGCTGACCAGCGTCATGAAGGGTCTCGCCCGCTTCTTCTGGTTCACGGTGGAGTTCGGGCTGATGCGGGAGCGGCCCGACGCGGCGATCGCGCCGGGGCAGGTCCGGGTCTACGGCAGCGGGCTGCTCTCGAGCTACGGCGAGCTGGCGCATTCGGTGGACTCGCCGCTGGTGCAGCGCTTCCCGGCCCAGGTGGAGTGGATCGTCAATCAGTCGTTCGAGATCCACCACTACCAGCCGCTCCTGTTCGTGATCGAGGACTTCGAGCACCTCTTCTACCTGGTGCACGACCTCGAGAAGCGGATGGACGCGGGCCTGCTCGACAACCTGCAGCCGGGCGAACCGGGAGTGAACGAGGTCGACCTCAAGAGCTTCCTCGACGCCGCACTGGCCGCGCACTAGCGACCGCTGGCTCCGCGGGCTGCCGCGTTTCCTGCACCACCCCTATCGCTTTTCGGTGCCCAAGGCGGCGGCATGGCGTCCCTATCGTGACTCCATGCCGCGCCACCACGCCCCATCCCCCGACACCTGGACCGACCCCCGCCACCGACTCGGCCTCTCGGGGGAAGAGGACGCCATCGGCTACCTCCTCGCGGGGGGCTGGCAGGTGGAGGCCCACCGCTTCCGGGTCGGCCGCAACGACCTCGATCTGGTGGCTCGACGGGGCACCCTCGTGGCGTTCATCGAGGTGAAGACCCGGCGGGGCGGGGAGATGGGTCCGGGCCGCCTCGCCGTCGGGTGGAGAAAGCGCCGAACCCTCGAGCGGGTGGCCGAAGTTTGGCGCCTCCGCTACGGCCGCCCCGGGGACGTCTATCGCTTCGATGTGATCGAGGTGGTCCCCCAGACGGATGACGCCAGCCGAATCGAGCACCTCGAGGATGCCTGGCGTGCTCGTCCACCATGATAGGCTATATGGATGAAAATGATCCACAATTTAACTATTGCTTCGGATCATGTTCGGTTGTACATTGGCTCAAGTCTTCCAATGAATCAAAACACGCCACTTAGAGATTGCGAGAAACCAAATGGCCACCGAAGAGACCAAGCTTGATGCCGAGCGCCGCAAGGCGCTGAACCTGGCCATCTCCCAGATCGAGAAGCAGCTGGGGAAGGGCTCCATCATGCGCATGGGGTCGGAGACCCCCCGGGTGAAGGTGGCCGCGATTCCGACCGGCGCGATCAACCTGGATGCGGCCATCGGGATCGGTGGGGTTCCCCGCGGGCGGATCACCGAGATCTACGGCCCGGAATCATCCGGCAAGACGACGCTCTGTCTCCATCTCGTCGCCAACGTGCAGAAGACCGGCGGGGTCGCCGCCTTCGTCGACGCCGAGCATGCCCTCGACATCGAATACGCGCGCAAGCTCGGCGTGGACATCGAGAACCTCCTCGTGTCGCAGCCGGACACCGGCGAGCAGGCGCTCGAGATCGTGGAGATCCTGGTCCGCTCCGGGGCGGTCGACCTGATCGTGATCGACTCGGTCGCCGCGCTGGTGCCCAAGGCGGAAATCGAAGGCGAGATGGGAGACAGCCACATGGGTCTGCAGGCGCGGCTGATGAGCCAGGCGCTGCGCAAGCTGGCCGGCGGCATCAACCGGTCCCACTGCTCCGTGGTATTCATCAACCAGCTGCGCGAGAAGATCGGCGTGATGTTCGGCAATCCGGAGACCACCACCGGTGGCAAGGCGCTCAAGTTCTACGCCTCGCTCCGGCTGGACATCCGCCGGGTCGGCCCGGTGAAGGACCGGGAGGTCGTCATCGGCAATCACGTGCGGGTGAAGGTGGTCAAGAACAAGGTCGCGCCGCCGTTCAAGCAGGCCGAGTTCGACATCATGTTCGACGAAGGCATCAGCCACGTCTCGCTGGTGGTCGACATCGCGGCCGAGGCGAACATCATCCAGAAGTCGGGGGCGTGGTACTCCTACGGCGACCAGCGCATCGGTCAGGGCCGGGAGAATGCCAAGCTGTTCCTCAAGGACAATCCCGCCATGTGTGCCGAGGTCGAGACCAAGGTGAAGGACTTCCTCGGCATGAAGGCCGGCGCGGTGGCGGTGCTCGAGGAAGAGGAGTAGACACTCCGCAATTCATCGACCATGGCGAGAATCACGGGGCTCGAGCCCGACCCGAAGCGTCCCGGTGCGGTGCGGGTGCTGGTGGACGGCCGTCTCTTCTGCACGGTGCACGAGGAGGCAGTCGCCGCGGGGAGCTTCGCGATCGGTGCCGAATGGGCCGGCGAGCAGGCCGGTGCCGCGGGGCGTGCCGCCGACGAGGAGGGGGCGTGGCGAGCCCTCCTCCGTGCGCTGGAGCGGCGCAGCTTCGGCGTGTCGGAGCTCCGCCGCCGGCTCAAGCAGAAGGGTCACACGCCGGAGGCGGTGGAGTTCGCGATCAGCCGGGCGCTCGCGACCCGGCTGCTCGACGATGCCGCCTTCGCGAACCGGTTCGTTGAGTCGCGCGCCGCGCGGGGCAGGGGGCCTTCACGGCTCCGCCGGGATCTCTCGGCGCTGGGGCTCGATCGGGGGCTCATCGAGGCCGCGATCCAGGCCCATTGGCCCGAACCCGACGATGCGCTGGATCTCGCGCTCGACCTCGCGAAGCGCCGGGCGCGCCAGCTCGCCAACCTCCCCCGCGACGTCCGCCGGCGTCGGCTGCTGGCCTATCTCGAGCGGCGCGGCTTCTCGGGCCATCGGGTGAGCGACCTGGTCACCAGGGTCCTGCAGGGAGATGGTGCGGCCTGATTCCAGCCTGTGACAGGCGCCAGCTATCGCTCCCCGCCACGTTCGACAGCCATGACCCATCGCAGTGGCAGGTCCCGCCTCCCCCTGGGCCGGGCTATATTTCTCGGCCTATGAAAGCCGCCGAGATCCGCCGACTCTTCCTCGATTACTTCGCCAGCCGGGGGCACCGTGAGGTGCCCTCTTCGTCGCTGCTGCCCGCCGACGATCCGACGCTGCTGTTCACCAACGCCGGGATGAACCAGTTCAAGCGGCTCTTCCTGGGGGTCGAACGGCGAGACTACTCCCGCGCGACCACCTGCCAGAAGTGCGTCCGCGCCGGGGGCAAGCACAACGACCTCGAACAGGTGGGCCACACCACCCGGCACCACACCTTCTTCGAGATGCTGGGCAACTTCTCCTTCGGCGACTATTTCAAGCGCGACGCCATCGCGTTCGCCTGGGAGTTCGTCACCGGGCCGAAGTACCTCGGCATCGATCCCGACCGGCTGCGGGTCACCGTCCACCACAGCGACGACGAGGCCCGGAAGCTCTGGCTCGAGCTGTCCTCGCTCCCCGATCACCGCATCTACGGGCTGGGCGACAAGGACAACTTCTGGCAGATGGGCGACACCGGTCCCTGCGGGCCGTGCACCGAGATCTATGTCGACCTCCGCAAGGAGCGCCCCGCCGACGTGCGCGCCGAGGTGATCCGCAAGGAACAGTTCGAGGAGCTGGCCGAGTCGGGGCAGATGCTGGAGATCTGGAACCTGGTCTTCATGCAGTTCGACCGCTCGGCCGACGGCACCCTGACGCCGCTCCCCAAGCCGTCCGTCGATACCGGTGCCGGGCTGGAACGGATCGCGGCCGTGCTGCAGGGCGAGGACTCGAACTTCCATACCGACCTGTTCATGCCGCTCATCGACCGGGTGGCGGAGCTGGTCGGGAGGCCGTACGACCGCGGGCCGGCGGGCGGCTCGTTCCGGGTGCTCGCCGACCACGCGCGCGCGGTGACCTTTCTGCTGGCCGACGGGGTCTACCCGAGCAACGAGGGCCGGGGCTACGTCCTCCGCCGCATCCTTCGCCGCGCGGTGCGGCATGCGTGGCTGCTGGGCCGCAAGGCCCCGACCCTCACGCCGCTCACCGGGGTGGTGGTGCGGGAGATGGGCGACGCCTATCCGGAGATCCGCGCCAAGGCGGCGTATGTCGCCGACGTCACCCGGCAGGAGGAGGAGCGCTTCCTCGAGACCATCGAGGGGGGACTCAAGCGCCTGGAGGAGATCTTCGCCTCGGGGGCGGGGACCATCTCCGGGGCCGAGGCGTTCAAGCTGTACGACACCTACGGCTTCCCGATCGACCTGACGGAGATCATCGCGGTGGAGCGGGGGCTCGCGGTCGACATCACGGGGTTCGAGGAGGCGCTGCAGGAGCAGCGGGAGCGTTCCCGCGAAGTGCGCAAGGCGCAGCAGGGCGGCCTGGCCTCCGCGGCCGTGGCCGGCCAGGATGGCGAGTGGACGAAGCTCTCCTCCGACCGGCCCCGCTTCATCGGGTACGACCAGACCGAGGCGGAGACCGAAGTGGTGGCCTTCCGCCGTGCCGGCGATGCGGTCGAGCTCCTGCTGGCCGACAACCCGTTCTATGCCGAGTCCGGCGGCCAGCTCAGCGACACCGGGGTCATCGTCGGTGAGGGCTGGAGCATGCAGGTCGACTCGGTCCGCAAGGACCCGCGCGGCCAGGTGCTGGGCGGCACGGTCACCGGCGTACTCGAGCCGGGGCGGGTGCGGGCGACCGTCGACCGGGCCCGCCGTCGCGACATCGAACGCAATCACAGCGCGACCCACCTGGTGCACTGGGCGCTGCGCCACCGCCTGGGCGACCATGTGCGCCAGCAGGGCTCGCTGGTGGAAGCGGGCCGGCTCCGCTTCGACTTCTCCCACCACGCCCCGATCGACCCGGCGACACTCGCCACGATCGAACGCGACGTCTACGACCAGGTGCTGGAGAACTGGAGCGTCGAGACCCGCGAGATGCCCACTCCCGAGGCTCTCGCGCTGGGCGCGATGGCCTTCTTTTCCGAGAAGTACGGCGACCGGGTCCGGGTGGTCCGGATGGGTCCCTCGCTTGAACTCTGCGGCGGGACCCACGTGCGCACCACCGGGCAGCTGGGCCTCTTCCGGGTGGCGGGGCAGGCGGGCGTCGCCGCCGGGGTCCGCCGGATCGAAGCCATCACCGGTCCGGAGGCGTATGCCAGCGTCGAGCGGGAGGAGGCGCTGCTGGAACAGGTGGCGGAGTCGCTGAAGGCTCACCCCGACCAGGTGCTCCGCAAGCTGGACCAGGTACGCCAGGAGAAGGAGAAGCTGGAGGCGCGGCTCGAGCACCTGCTCAAGTCAGGCGGCGGCGCGCAGCCGCAGGGCGAGACCCGGCTGATCCACGGAGTATCGGTCACCCTGGGCGACACCGACCTCGAGGACCGTGACGAAGTCGCGGCCCAGGCGGATCGGTTCCGCGAGGGCAAGTCGAAATCGATGCTGGTGCTGCTCTCCGCGGCCGGGCGGGGCGCGGTGCACGTCGCGCTCACCGACGATCTGGTGAAGGCGGGGAAGAAGGCCGGTGATCTGGTGAATCGGCTCGCCGCGGTGAGCGGCGGCAAGGGGGGCGGAAGACCGGGCTTCGCGTCGGCCGGCGCCGGTGACCCGACTCGGCTGGGCGCGGTGCGCGAGGCGGCGCCGGCGCTCATCGAAGGGTGGCTGAACCAGTGAACGAGTCGGCGGGCATCCCCCCCGGCGCCCTCCGCTGGCTCGAGGCCCGGACCGCCCGGGGGCCGACGGTCCTGCGTGCCCGGGTGTTCGAGCACTCCCGGGTGCCGACCGGTGCCGAGTCCATCGCGGATCACCTGGCGCTGGCAGCCGAGCGGGTCGTGGCGATCGTCGAGGAGCACCCGGGTGACCGGTCGATCGCCCTCGATCTCCTGGCCGCCGATGCCCTAATCACCCTCGCCCTCCTGGCGCAGGCCGAGTCCGCGCCGGAGCGGCTGGGCGCCTTTGCGGAGGACCTGCTCGCCGGGGAGCGCGTGGCCTGAGTGATCGACCTTCACAGCCACCTCCTTCCGGGCGTCGACGACGGCTCGAAGAGCGTGGACCAGTCGGTCGCCGTGCTCACTCGGCTGGCGGCGCAGGGGGTGACCGGCATCTGCCTGACCCCGCACCTGCTGGCGAGCCAGGCTTCGGCCGGTGCCCCGCCGCGGCATCAGCGGGCGTTCGAGGCACTGAGCCCCAGGGTACCGAAGGGGATCCGGATCTTCCGCGGGGCGGAAATCATGCTCGATCGCCCGCTGGAGACGGTGGTGGCGCGCGATCGTCGCGTCACCCTGAACGGATCCCGCTACATCCTGGTGGAGTTCCCCCGCATGGTCGCGGCGCAGACGGTGGAGCAGGCGCTCGCGCTGGTGGTCGCGCTTGGCCTGGTGCCGCTGCTCGCGCATCCCGAGCGGTACCGGTGCTGCACCGTGGACAATGCACGGCGCTGGAAGTCGCTCGGCAGCCTGCTGCAGGTCGACGGACCGACGCTGCTCTCCCCGAGGCCGCGCGGGGCGCGGGCCCGTGAGCTGGTGCAGGAGGGGCTGGCCGATATCGCGGCCGGCGACAACCATGGCGACGACCGAAGCCTCAAGGGCGCGTGGGATGAACTGATGACCCACGAGGGTGCCGGTCAGGCCCAGCTGCTGCTGGTCCGCAATCCGCAGGCGATTCTCGACGACCGGCCGGTCGCGTCGGTCCCGCCGCTCGCCTGGCGATTCTCCTTCCTCGAGCGGCTGCGCACTCTGCTCGGTCCCCACGGCGAAGACCGGCCATGATCAACCTCAGCGGCAAGACAGCCCTCATCACCGGTGCCTCTCGCGGGATCGGGCGGGCGGCAGCCCTGCTGTTCGCGCGCGCCGGCGCCGATGTCGCCCTCACCTGCCACCGGCGGAGGGCGGAGGCCGACGCGGTCGCCGCGGAGATCCGCCAGCTCGGCCGCCGCGCCTGGGTCGGCGCCGGCGATTTGGGCGATCCGGCGACGGTGGAGCAGCTGTTCGATGGCGCCGTGCAGGCGCTGGGCCCCCTCGACTGCTTCGTCGGCAACGCCGGAGTGTGGCCGGCCGAGGAGACCCCGATTCGGGACATGTCGGCCGAGCGCTGGGCGGCCACCATGCGCGCCAACCTCGACGCGATCTTCCTCACCACCCGTGCCGCGCTCCGCCGGATGCGCCCCGAGGGGCGGGTCGTCCTCGTCGGCAGCACGGCGGGGCAGCGGGGCGAGGCCTTCCACGCCGACTACGCGGCCACCAAGGGGGCGATGATCTCGTTGGTGAAGTCGCTCTGCGTCGAGTGCGCGCCCGGGATCACCGTCAACTGCGTCGCGCCCGGATGGGTGGAGACCGAGATGAGCTGGCCGGCCTTCGGCGACGGCGGCAGGGAGCGGATCGCGAACACCATTCCGCTCAAGCGGATCGCGACCGCGGAGGACATCGCCGGCCCGATCCTCTTCCTCTGCAGCGAGCTCGGGCGGCACGTGACGGGGGAGATCCTGAATGTGAACGGGGGCTCCGTGCTATGCGGGTAGTTCCGAGTTCCAAGTTCCGAGTTCCGAGTTTGGGACCTGGAACCGCGGGAAGCCGGTGCCACGATGCCGAGTACACTCGGAACTCGGTACTCGGTACTCGGTACTGCCCTTGATCCATCTCCTGTTCACCGGCGGCACCATCTCCATGCAGCGGGACGAGCGCGCCGGCGGCAACGTTCCGGCTCACGGCGGCGCGGCGCTGGTGGAGTTCGCGCCGGAGCTCGCCGGCGTGTCGCCCTTCAGCATCGAGGACTGGGGCCGGCTTCCCGCCTGCCACATGGGGCAGGAGAGGATCTGGGAGCTGCGCAACCGGGTGGCTGCCGTCGTGGCGGGGGAGGGGCCGCCCGCCGGCATCGTGATCACCCACGGGACGGACACCATCGAGGAGACCGCCTATCTGCTGGCGCGGACCCTCGATCCGACGACTCCGGTGGTCATCACCGGCGCGATGCTGACCTCGAGCGACCAGGGCTGGGATGGTCCCCGCAACCTGGTCGATGCCGCGCGGGTCGCGGCCGACCCGGCCAGCCGCGGGCGGGGGGCGATGGTCGTCTTCGCCGGGAGAATCTTCGCCGGGCGGGAGGTTGCCAAGATGCAGGCGACGGCGCTCGAGGCCTTCGCGGCGCCACACGCCGGCCCCATCGGCAGCGTCGGCGCCGACGGCGTCCGCTATGTGGCGAAGCCCGCGGTGGCGGACGCCCTCGCCCCCTCGAACCTCGGCGCCCGCGTCGCCCTGATGCCGATGGTCGTCGGGGACCGGGGGGAGCTGCTCGACCTGGCGCGCCCGGGGCACGATGGGGTGGTGGTCGTCGCGTTCGGCAGCGGCAACGTGCCCCCCGGTGCGGTCCCCGCGATCCGGCGCTGGCTGGCCGAGGGGAAGCCGGTGGTCCTGGCCAGCCGTTGCCCCTACGGCGAGGTGATCCCTGCGTACGCCTTCGAGGGAGGCGGCGCCACGCTGGTCAGGGACGGAGTGATTCCCGCCGGAGCGAGGACGCCGGCGCAGGCCCGGATGGAGCTGACCATCGCGCTCTCGGCCGGGGCGAGGTACGGCGCATGAAGTTCCCCGAGCGGCTGGCCATCCCGGACGACGTAGTCGAGATCGCGCGGACCCTCGAGGCGGCGGGCTACGAGGCGTGGTGCGTCGGCGGCGCGGTGCGGGACACGCTGCTCGGCGAGGAGAACACCGACTACGACATCGCCACCTCGGCGACGCCCGAGGTGACCAAGAGCCTCTTCAGGCACTTCGTGCTGGTGGGCGAGCGGTTCGGCACCGTTGCGGTGAGGACCCGGCGCAGGTATCACGAGGTCACCACCTTCCGCAAGGATGTGAGTACCGACGGGCGGCATGCGGTGGTCGAATATGGCGCCTCGCTCGAGGAGGACCTCGCCCGGCGCGACTTCACCATCAACGCCATCGCCCATCATCCGCTGCGTCACGAGTGGCGCGATCCGTTTCACGGGGCGCTCGACATCAATGCGAAACTCATCCGGGCCGTCGGCGATCCGGAGACCCGCTTCCGGGAGGACTATCTCCGGATCCTCCGGGCGCTGCGCTTCGCGGCGCGATTCGGCTTCGCCATCGACCCTGCCACCTGGCAGGCGATACGCGGCACAGTGGACGGACTGGCCCAGCTCTCCGCCGAGCGGGTGCAGCAGGAGTGGTTCAAGGGGCTGCGCACCGCCCGCGATATCCCGAGGCTGATCGAACTGTGGATCGCCAGCGGCGCGGCGGCGGTGTGGCTGCCCGAGCTGCTCGCCGAGCGGCCCTCCATTCCGACGCCCACGGTGTCTCCGACCGGGTCGCCGCTGGTGCAGCGGCTCCCCAACGTGGGCCGGATGCCGGAGCGGACCCAGGCCCTCCTGGCGATGCTGGATGAGCGCGGCGCCGACCTGCCCAGGGACCCGATTCTGCTCACGACCCTGCTCACGATCGATCCAGTCGCGGTGCTCAGCCGGCTCAAGGCACCCAACGCCGAGATCGCCCGGGCGATGGCCCTGTTCACCGGACCGGCCGAGCCGGCGGAGCTCACCCCGGTGGGGGTGCGCCGGTGGATGGCGGCAGTCGGCGACGCCGCGGACGATCACAGCACACTCTGGCGGCTGCGGCACGGTGCGGCACCCCTCTGGGAGCCGGTGATGCGCGGCATCCGGGAGCGGGGAGAGCCGCTCACCCGCAAGCAGCTCGCCGTGAACGGATCCGACCTCCGCGAGCTCGGGATCCCGGCGGGGCCCCAGATGGGTGCGATCCTCGACCGGCTGCTCGCGCTGGTGGTCGAGGACCCCTCGCTCAATACCCGGGAGACGCTGCTCGCCCGCGCCAGGGCACCAGGATGATCGCGCTGATCTTTGCCCTGGTGGCGGCGCTCGGAAACCTCGCGGGAGGCTACGCGGTGGTGCGCCACGAGCGCCGCAGCCTCGACGTCATCGAACTCTTCCTCGGCTTCGGCGCGGGGTTCATGCTCGCGGTGGCGCTCCTCGAAGTGGCCCCGGAGGCGATCGCCCGGCGCGCCGATGCGCCGGTCTACATCCTGCTCGGCTACCTCGCCGTGCATCTCGCCCAGCACGTGATGGTGCCGCACTTCCACTTCGGCGAGGAGACCCACCGGGTGAGCGCCCGGCAGGGGATCAGCGCGCTCGTCGGATTGCTGCTGCACACCTTCTTCGACGGCGTGGCGATCGCCAGCGGCTTCCTGGTCTCCGGGCATCTCGGCCTGCTGCTCTTCCTCGCGGTCTTCTTCCACAAGCTGCCCGAGGGGCTGGCCATGTCGAGCGTGATGCTCGCCGGCGGCCAGAGCCGTGGCCGGGCCCTCGGTGCCGCGGCGCTGCTCGGGCTGGCCACGGTGATCGGAGTCATCGTCACCGAAGTCAGCGCCCCGCTGGTGGAGCATGGCCTCGCCATCTCCGCCGGCGTGACGATCTACGTCGCCGCGTCGAACCTGGTGCCGGAGTTCCAGGCCCGGCGCGGCTGGCAGATGCCGGTCGTGTTCTTCGGCGGTGCCGGGATGTTCTTCCTCACCCGCCTGCTGGTCGAGGCAGCGGGGGTGCGATGACCGCCCCGTCGCTCTTCGCCCTGCCCGAGCCGCTGGCCGCGCGGATGCGGCCGCGCACCCTGGAGGAATGCCTCGGCCAGGAGTCGCTGCTCGGCGCCGGGGCGGGCGCTGGGCGACGCGATCCGCCGGGGGGATGTCGGCAGCGTCATCCTCTGGGGGCCGCCCGGCACCGGGAAGACCACGATCGCGCGGCTGATCGCCCAGCACACCGAGCGGGAGTTCGTCGAGCTGTCCGCGGTGCTCGACGGGGTCCAGCGGGTTCGGGAGATCATCCGCGAGGCCGAGCAGCGCCAGGTCATGGGGCGGGGGACGGTGCTCTTCTGCGACGAGATCCACCGCTTCAACCGGGCCCAGCAGGATGCCTTCCTGCCGCACGTCGAACGGGGGACGGTCACCCTGATCGGCGCCACGACGGAGAACCCCAGCTTCGAGCTGAACGGCGCGCTGCTCTCCCGCTGCCGGGTGTTCGTGCTGCAGCCGCTCACCGCGGCGACGATCCGGGCACTGCTGGAGCGCGCGCTGCGCGGAACCGGAGCGCGGCCTCGGGCACCTGGAGCTGACGGTCGGGCCGGGCGCGCTGGAGCTGCTGGCCGAGCAGTCGGACGGCGATGCGCGGCGGGCGCTCACGGTGCTGGAGAACGCGGCGCGGCTGGTGGGGCCGCGCGGCGCGCTCACCGAGGAGCGGATCGTCGCAGGCGCTGGGCCGGCGGGTCGCGGCGTACGACAAGAGCGGCGAGGAGCATTTCAACCTGCTCTCCGCCTATCACAAGTCGCTGCGCGGGAGCGACCCCCAGGGCGCGCTGTACTGGATGGCGCGGATGCTCGAGGGCGGGGAGGATCCGATGACCCTCTTCCGCCGGGCCATCGCCATGGCGGCCGAGGACATCGGCCTGGCCGATCCGGAGGCGCTCAAGCTGGCGGTGGCGGCGCGGGACGCCTATCACATGCTGGGCCCGCCGGAGGGCTACCTGCCGCTGGCGGAGATGACCATCTACCTCGCGACGGCGCCCAAGTCGAACCGGTCCGCGATGGGGCTGTGGCAGGCGCTCGCCGCGGCGAAGCGCACCCCGGCGGAACCGGTGCCGCTCCACATCCGCAACGCCCCGACCGGCCTGATGAAGGAGCTGGGCTACGGCGCGGGCTACCAGTACGCCCACGATGCCCCGACCGGCTACATCCCCCAGGAGTACCTCCCCGAGTCACTCCGCGGCACGGACTTCTACCAGCCCGGAGAGCTCGGCTTCGAGAAGCGGATCCGCGAGCGGATGGAGTGGTGGGCGAAGCAGCGGGAGAGCGGTGGCGCGTAGCCCTGCGATGTCATCCCGAGGGAGTGGAACGACCGAGGGATCTCTTGAGGACCGGCACCCAGCCCGTCCTGCAGAGATCCCTCGCTGCGCTCGGGATGACAAATCGTGCACTCCGCTATATTACGGTCATGCGCAAACTCCTCCCCCTGGCGCTCGGCGCCCTGATTGCGGCCTGCGGGCCCGGCACGGTCAATCCGGCGAATCTCCTCAATCCCGACGTGCGGCTGCATCACCTGGCCGTGCGCAACGTGGGATTGTCGGGCGGGACGCTCGACCTGGTCCTCGCCTTCCACAACCCGAACAAAATCAACCTGCAGGGCACCCGGCTGACGGCGGGGCTCGACATCGAGGGGAATCACTTCGGGGACATCGACCTGTACGAATCCCTTTTCGCTGGTCGGGCGCGACACCACCCTGCTCACGGTGCCCATGACCTTCCGGTGGTCGGCTGTCGGCTCGGCGGCGCGTTCGGTGCTGGACTACGGCGCGGTGAACTACGGGATCAACGGCACTTTCACGATCGCACCCACGCCGAGCACCTCCTTCGACGTGCCGTTCTCGGGGCAGGGCAACGTCCCGCTCCTTCGGCCGTAATCCTGCGGAGCCAGTCATTCGCCAACTGATCACGATCGAACCGCCGGCCGAGCGCGCCATCCTGGTAGGCGCGCCGCGGAAGGGTTCCGACGACGCACAGCACCTTACCGAACACCTCGACGAGCTGGCCCGCCTCGCCGACACCGCCGGCGCCCTCGTGGTCGGCCGGCTGTCGCAGCAGATCGCCTCTCCCAATCCCGCGACGCTCATCGGTGAAGGCAAGGTGGAGGAGCTGCACGCGCTGCTGGAAGCGGAGCGCGGCACCCTGGTGCTCTTCGACGAAGAGCTGACGCCCAACCAGGGCGCCAACCTCGAGAAGGAGCTGAAGGTCCGGGTCATGGACCGCTCCGAGCTCATCCTCGACATCTTCTCGACCCGGGCGCGCACCCACGAGGCCAAGCTGCAGGTGGAGCTGGCCCAGCTCGAGTACCTGCTGCCGCGGCTGGCGCGGATGTGGACCCACCTTTCCCGTATCCGCGGCGGCATCGGGCTCCGGGGGCCGGGCGAAACCCAGCTGGAGACCGACCGGCGGATGATCCGGCGAGAAGATCCAGCTGCTGCGGGAGAAGCTGCGCGAGTGGGAGCGGCACCGCGAGGTGCTGCGGGCGGGGCGGTCAGCCGCTGCTCAACGTGGCGCTGGTGGGCTACACCAACGCCGGCAAGTCGAGCGTGCTCCGGATGCTCTCGGGCGAGCACGACATCTTCGTGGAGGACCGGCTCTTCGCGACGCTCGACACCCTGACGCGCGAGGTCGATCTGGGCGAGGGGTGCCGGGCGCGGGTGTCGGACACCGTCGGCTTCATCCGCAAGCTGCCGCACCACCTGGTGGCGAGCTTCCGCGCCACCCTGGAGGAGGTGCGGGAGGCGGACGTGCTGCTGCACGTCGTGGACGCGCAGTCACCCCGGCTGGGAAGAGCAGATCGTGGTGGTCGACGAGGTGCTGGTCGAGATCGGCATCGAGGATCGGCCGGTGATCCCGGTGTTCAACAAGATGGACGCGATCGTCGATCCCTGCCGCGTTCGCGACGCGGGCCCGCGAGCTGCATCCCGACGCCCTCCTGGCCAGCACCCATGCGCATCGACGGGCTGGACCAGGTGAAGGTCGAGCTGCGCGCGCCGGGAGCGGACGCTGCGGCCGCCGGTGACGGTCTACCTGCCGATGGCGGACGGCGCCCGCCTGGCCTCGCTCTACCGGCTTGGGGAGGTGCTGGAGCAGACGGTGGTGGGGGACCGGCAGGCGATGAGCGTCCGGCTCGCGCCGTGGCAGGTGGAGCAGCTGCGGCGGGAAGGGGTGGAGGTGCAATCGTGGGACGTCATCGCCCAGGCGAGGGCGGCGGGGTAAGGCAGCAGGACGACCGCGCTCTCGGGGGTGTCATCCCGAGGGAGTGAAACGACCGAGGGATCTCTCGAGGACGGCTTTGATGCCGGTCCTCAAGGGATCCCTCGCTTCGCTCGGGCTGACAGCCGAGACGAGAGTCGGCTACGCCTTCGCCGCTCAGCACCGACTCCAGGATCAGCCAGCGGTTCATGCCCGCCAGCTTCTGGTGCATCTTGGTCATCGGCGGGCCGCCGGGCGCCTCATCTTCCTCGATCTGCAGGTCGGCCAGGGCCTCGAGGCCCTTGCTGGCGAACTTCCTCAGCCCCTTGTCGAGGGCGAGGCCGGCCGTGCGGAAGTTGAACAGGGTCGAGAACTGGAGCGTGTAGCCCAGGTCGGCGAGCTGCTGGTTGGTGATGAGGTTGCCGGCCTTCTTCGCCTTCCCCCAGTACAGCGACGGGGAGAGGTTGAAGCCGAGCATCTGGTTGGGATAGTACTTGCGCACCCCCTCCGCGAACGCCAGCGGCTGCTCGAGGTCGACGTTGTTGAACTCGGCCCAGATCACGTCGCAGCCCAGCTCCGCCGCCTCCCAGGCATCCTCCACCGCCATCTTCACCCCACCGGAGCCCTGGCCGGGGAGCGCGCCGTCGATCGAGTCGGTCCGCGCGATGATCGCCAGGTCGGTGCCGGCCGCTTCGGCCGCCGCCATGATCGCCTTGAGCTTGGCGAGCCAGGCGTTGCGGGGGACCAGCACCTTGTCGCGTTTGGCCTTGCCGACGCTCACGATGTGGCCGCAGGTGCGGTCGGCGGGATCCTGGTTCTCCAGGTGCACGCCGCCGACGCGGGCCCGCACCAATTCGGTGGCCAGCGCAAAGGTCTGGGTCGGCCCGCCGAATCCGGCTTCCATGTCGACGAACATCGGCGGCACGGAGAGCAGCTCCTTGCCCTCGGTGTCGTAGTAGTGGGTATGGCGCGCGCCCTCGACACCCTTCCACAGCTCCAGCGCCAGCTCCACCATCTGCTGCGACTGGTAGACCCCGATGTCGGGGTACATGTTCTTCACCGCCGCGAGCTGCCAGCCGCTGCCGTACAGCGCCTTGAAGCCGAGCCGGGTCATGAGCGCCGCGGTGTAGGCGTCGTAGGCGCCCGCCGTGTGCACGTACGAACCCTTGTCGCGCGCCTCGTGCAGGATCCGGCGCAGCTTGGTGCCGGGGTGCTCCTGCTCGGGCGGGGCGAGCAGTTTCGCGATCTCGGCGCGGGGATAGACCGCGTTCTTGCTCACGGGCGGCGTAGCGGTGGCCATGGACAGGTCTCCTGTGGGTGACTCGGGACTGCGCTCGTACGGGGGTGCCGGGGTGCAGTCCCCAGTTCCCGAAGTTGTCTGGACCTCGTATAATTATCAAATGTGAAATATTTCACAAGGGGTCGACGGCTCCGGTTGGCCGGGCGGAGGAAGGGTCGGATCCCCCTCCGGATGGCCACGGCCGGTGCACGGGACTTGCACTCCGGCGGCTGGCACGAAGCAGGGGCGCCCGGGTAGCTTCGATGGTGGGGCTCGCATCTCGTTGCGCCCCTTTCACTTTCCCAAAGTTACGGAGTGGTCATGGCGGACGGTCTCGACAAGTTGCGGGAGCGGATTCAGCGCGGCGAAGCCACAGTCGGCATTGTCGGCCTGGGATATGTGGGACTTCCGCTGGCCGTCGAGGTCGCCCGGAGCGGCTTCCGGGTGATCGGCTGCGACATCAGCGCGCCGGTCTGCGCCGGGATCAACGCGGGGAAGAGCCACGTGGAGGACGTGCCGGCGGAGACGCTGGCCGGGTTCGTCACCAAGGGCCTGATCACCGCGACCACCGATTTCAGCCGGCTGGCCGAGTGCGACGCGATCTCGATCTGCGTGCCGACGCCGCTCAACAAGACCAAGGACCCGGACCTCTCCTACGTGGTGTCGGCGGCGGAGTCGTGCAAGGCGGGGCTCAGGCCCGGGCAGCTGATCATCCTCGAAAGCACGACCTACCCCGGCACCACCCGCGAGGTACTGCTGCCGATCTTCGAGTCCACCGGGCTCAAGGTCGGGGTGGACTTCGCCCTCTGCTTCAGCCCCGAGCGGGTCGATCCGGGGAATCCGGTGTGGCACACCCGGAACACCCCCAAGGTGATCGGCGGCATCACCAGGCGCTGCAACGAGCTGGCGCTGGCGCTGTACGGCAAGGTGTTCGACACCATGGTGCCGGTGGAGAGCCCGGAGGCGGCGGAGCTGGTGAAGGTGTACGAGAACACCTTCCGCATGATCAACATCGCGCTGGCCAACGAGCTGGCCCAGGCCTGCGACAAGCTGGGCCTCAACGTCTGGGGCGTCATCGAGGCGGCCGCGACCAAGCCGTTCGGCTTCATGAAGTTCACGCCGGGTCCCGGACTCGGCGGCCACTGCATCCCGCTCGATCCGCACTACCTCTCGTGGAAGATGCGCACCCTGCACTTCAAGACCCGGATGATCGAGCTGGCCAGCGAGATCAACGCCGAGATGCCGGCCTACGTGGTCACCAAGGCGGCGGACGCGCTCAACGAGCGCCGCAAGGCGATGAAGGGGAGCAAGGTGCTGGTGATCGGGGTCGCCTACAAGAAGAACATCGGCGACCTGCGGGAGAGCCCGGCGCTCGACATCATCAACCTGCTGCAGGAGAAGGGGGCGGAGGTCAGCTTCCACGACCCGCACGTCTCCATCATCCAGGACGACGGCCACACTCCCATCAAGGGACTGCCGATGCACAGCGTCCCGCTCACCGATCAGGCGCTCAAGGGCGCCGACCTGGCGGTGATCGTCACCGACCACAGCGGCATCGATTACGCCCGGGTGATGCGGGAGGCGCAACTGGTGCTGGATACCCGCGGGGTGATCCGCGAGGACGGCAGGGGCAAGCTGGTGGGGCTGTCGGGGGTGGTGAATACCTAGGGCGGCGCGTCGGGGCGGACCTCCCGGTCCGCCCTTCGGCGATTGGGCGATTGGGCGATGGGCGGGTAGGGGCGGACCTCCGGGTCCGCCCTTTGTGTCGAAATGTCTCAGCGAGGCTTGCGGGACCGCCTCAAGTACTTTGCATCCGCCCTCAAGTAATGTGCATCCCGCCCCAAGTACTGTGCAGCCTCCCTCAAGAAGCGTGCACCCCGGCTCAAGGACTTTGCACTCGCCGTCGAGGGCTGTGCATGCCGAGCGAAGGAGTGTAGGACCGGCCTCAAGGCATTTGCATGGCGAGCCAAGGACTGTGCATACCCCCTGAAACCCCGTGGCTCCTCCGCGAATAGATGGACGGGGGCACTCCAGGACCCTGCATCCTCCGCCAAATGGGTTGCATGCCGAGTCAAAGTCGCGTGCATCTGGACCCAAGGGAATTGGGCGCCGGGTGAAATCGATTGCGGATCGACTCAAATCCTGTGCAGGCTGTGCCAAGTCGGACGGGGCGTGTGCCAACGAGTGATCTGCTCGACTCCAGGAGTTGAGTACGCGTGCCAAGGAGTGCAAGGCCCCCCTCGAGGGGTTCGAGACTAGTCCGCAGAGCATCGCGGCGCGCGTCGAACGGAAATACCCACGACTCCGGAGACAATCAGGGCGCATCCAGAGGAAGAGGGGACGAGTCGCCCACTGCTGCAGGGGAGCCCAAGCCACGAGCGGGTGCTGCCGCCAGTGTGGAGCCCCCCTATCGGGGCGAGCAACTGCCTCCGGTCTGGGCTGGAGCCGTTTCCCTTTTCCCCATTCCCTCTTCCCCGTATACTCCACCCCATGCCCCTCTCCCCGATCCCTATCTCCAATCGCCGCATCCGCTTCGCCCTCGTGGGCTGCGGGCGGATCGCCGGCAAGCACTTCGAGGCATTCGAGAAGCATCACGAGCGGGCCGAGCTGGTGGCGGTCTGCGACAACAACCCGGATGCGCTCACCAGGGCGATGGCCCGGACCGGCGTCCCGGGGTTCAGCTCGCTCGAGGCGCTGCTCGCCCAGTCCAACGCCGACGTGATCGTGCTGGCGGCGCCGAGCGGGATCCATGCGGCGCAGGCCATCCAGGCGGCGGAGGCGGGCCGGCATGTGGTCACCGAGAAGCCGATGGCGACGCGGTGGCACGATGGCAAGGCGATGGTGGCGGCGTGCGACAAGGCGGGCGTGCAGCTGTTCGTGGTGAAGCAGAACCGCCTGAACGCGACCGTCAGGCTGCTCAAGCGGGCGATCGACCGGCGGCGCTTCGGCCGGATCTACATGGTGACGGTGAACGTCTTCTGGAACCGGCCGCAGGAGTACTACGACAGCGCGGCGTGGCGGGGCACCTGGGAATTCGACGGCGGCGCCTTCATGAACCAGGCGAGCCACTACGTGGACCTGCTCGACTGGCTGATCGGCCCGGTGGAGAGCGTGCACGCCTTTACCGCGACACTGGAGCGGCACATCGAGGTGGAGGACACCGGCGTCGCCAACATCCGCTGGCGGAGCGGGGCGCTGGGTTCGGTGAATGTCACCATGCTCACTCACAAGCAGAACTTCGAGGGCTCGCTCACCGTGATCGGCGAGCATGGCACGGTGCGGCTGGGCGGGGTGGCGGTGAACGAGATCCAGAAGTGGGAGTTTGCCGAGCCGGACCCGGACGACGAGCTGGTGCGCACGGCGAGCTACGAGACCAGCTCGGTGTACGGCTTCGGACACCCGCTCTACTACGACAACGTGATCCGCGCGCTCCGGGGCGAGGCGCTGCCGGAGACCGATGGCCGGGAGGGGCTCCGCTCCCTCGAGCTGCTGATCGGGATCTACCTCTCGGCGCGGGACGGGCGGACGGTGGGGCTGCCGCTGGACTACTAGACGCGATGACGGTGCCTGAGCACATCCTGGAGATGCAGATCGCAGGGCTACCGGGCGATGACGCCCGGACAGAAGCTCGCGGTCATGCAGTCGCTGTGGCGGCTGGCGTGGTCCCTCGTCGAAGCGGGAGTTGATCGCGCGCTCCCCGCACTCTCCCCCGAGAGCGCACTGCTCGCCGTCCGCAGATGTTCCGCGTGACCTGCCTAGCTCGTCCCACTCTTCGTCAGACCGATCGGGCGCGCCGGATTCGCGTACCTGGTGACGGGGGCGTGTCGCGTCGGTGATCTATGGAGAGCCTCGGTTGACCCGCGACGTCGACCTGGTCGATTGGCTTCGGGGCGCGGGACGCCGGCCGGTTGGTGCCGGTGCATTTCCCGCGTCGGAGTTCTACGTGCCGCCAATAGAAACCATGATCGCGGAGGAAGCCGCCCGGCCGACGGCATGGGCACTTCAACATCCTGCACCTGGAGAGCGACGCTGCGGGCCGACATCTATCTGCCGGGCGACGATCCGTCTGCACGCCTGGGCGTTGGGCCGACCCGATGCGAAGTGCGGGTCGCGGGCGAGACGATCTTCGTGGCGCCGCCCGAGTACGTGATCGTCCGCAAGCTCGATTCTTCAGCAGGGTGGCTCGCCGAACACCTGCGAGACATCGCCTGGATGCTCCGGGTGAGCGCGGCAGGATTGACCGGCCCCTGCTGGAGAGAAAGGTGGTCGAGCTCGGCCTCGAGGCGCCGTGGGCGACGGCGCTGGCCACGCCACTGGATGCCTGACCGCGTGGTGGCCTCGGCTCGCCAGACGGCGCTCTCGGGCCGCAGCGTGCTACCGAACGCGCGACCGGGCCCGACGCTTGGCGAGCGTCGCCTTCAGGTAGCGACGATATCCAGCGGGAGTCATCCAGCCCTTCGGCGGCGATACCCGCCGCAGCTGGTCGGGGGATAGCACCAGGAACTGATTGCCCGACCCGGACACCCGACGGACACGTACCCGCCACCCGGCACTCACCCGGGCACGAAGGCGGCCCAGTCGCCCGTCAGGAACCCGGACGCAGTCGCCGACGGTGAACTTGTCGGCCATGTCCTCTCCCGGATCGATCCTCGAAGTGCCCTCCAACGACCATGTCAGCCGCGCCGGCAGGAGTACCGTCCGTCGGACATCGTCCGGGGAAGGTACTCATTCCGCGGCGGGAGGAGGTGGGTCCGTCGATTGAACCGCTGCGCCACCGGTGAGGCGGTCGGCGAGCCAGCCCCAGTTCACGAACAGGCCGAGGTGGGCGATGTTGGCGAACACGATGCGCATGGTCCGCAGGATGGACAGGTGCATCAGCAGGGCCGTGGGCACCAGTACCCGCCGGGCGGGTCGGGAGCCAATCGCCAGTATGAACCCACTCTCCAGCAGCAGGACACCCAACGCCCCCGCCTGCAGGAGTAGCGGACGGGAAGCGAGCGCGCCGGTGAAGGGGTCGGAGAATCCGGGATGCAGGTGCAGATACAGAATGAGGTTCCGCCGGAGGTTGTCGCCGGTGAACCAGTCGAGCCCGCTCACCCGGAGCTTGCCCACCGCGCCAAACAGGTAGATCTCCGCGACGAACAACCACATCAGGCGCATCGGCCAGCCATGCTCCCACGGCTCGGCGGGCGTCTTCCCGCCCGCCGTCAGTGACCAGCGATCGGCGCAGGGCGCGGCGGCGAGCACCACGAGGCACAGGATGTCGATGGTGAATCCACGATTGATCGGATCCGGGGTGGCGAGCAGGGTCTGCAGCGGCCCCAGGTGATAGATGGCCAGCGCGGCGACGATCGCCGCATAACGCACCGCAACGCCGAGGCCCACCAACAGCAGCGCCACCACCGCCGCACTCTCCACCCATCGCTCCACTCCGGCCACGCCGGGAAACAGCAGAAAGCGCAGCGCCACCACCTGCCGGGGCGCCGACCAGAAGGCTCGGGGGAGCTGACTCAGGGCGGGGATATCGCGCGACAGGAGAATCCAGAGCGCGTGAACCGCCACCAGGATCCGGGCGGCGGCGAGATTGCGCGGGTCACCATCGGCGAACCAGAAGCGGTTCCAGATCCGGGCCAGCGCTGCGGCCCCGCCGCGCCAGCGATCGGCGGCGGTCATTCCGGTCGCCGTGGGAATTCGAAGACCACTCGGCGAGTCTGCTCACCGGCCGTGCGGGCGGGCGCATCGAGATCGGTGCGGTACTCGTACACGCGCAGCTGGGCGATGCTGTCGGGCAGGATCGGTGCGTGGGCCACCCACCGGTCCGGCGAGAGCTGGGTGTTCGGCGCGGCCAGGATACCCAGCCGGCGTCGGTAGCTGCCCACGTCGAGGCCGGCGGCGGCGCGCTGCCTTGCCTGCCGCACCAGGGTCAGCAGGAATGGACCGACGTCGGCTTCGAGGGCGGGGTCGACGCCGCCCTGGCGGTTCAGCCAGGTGCTCAGGTCCACCCAGGGGAGCGGTTCGAAGGCGCGAGGGTCGATGGGGAATTCCCGCCCGGTCGGGTCCACGGCCACCGGTGCCAGGTAACGGAAGTCGCGGGGGATGAGCGCGTTGTCCATCGGCCATGAAGAGAAGGGCCACGCCTCGCGTCCGGTGATGCCGATCAACAGGCTGGTCGCCGTGGCGAAGAGCAGCAGGCGCGAGACCCGGGTGCGGCGTTGGGTCGCAGCCTGGCCCCGCCGCCCCGCCGAAATGGCCAGTGCAACGCACAGCAGGAAGAGTGCGACCTTAGCGAGGGACGCCAGGTGATTGCCTCCGCATGGCCTCGAACAGGGCCTGGTTCTCGGCGCTCAGCCGACGCAGCCGCTCGCCTTCGGCGGGGCGCGCGACGTTGAGCCAGACGGTGCGCAGGAAGGCTGGCAGTCTGAACTGCGCCGTCACTCGCAGCCGCCGGAACAGTTGCCGGGGCCCGAGCCCCGGCTCCGTCGCGCTCGCTTTGGTCTCGCGAAACAGCTCGACCAGACGGTGTCCCAGCCGTGCGGCTCTCGCGAGCGGGGTCGGCGCGCTGAGCACCGACCCCGGTGCTTCGCCGAGCCGGTACGGCCACCACGCGTGTTCGGATGCGACGGTGCAGAGCTGGTCGAGATCCGGTACCCGGAAGGCGGCGAGCACCTCATCCGGAATCGGAGCGCCGAGCATCGCCCTGGCGGTGCCGAGCGCGGTCGCGACCCAGCCGGAGATGCCGAGCGTGGCGCAGCGGTTGGTGAAGGCCGGCCAGTCGATGCCGGAACCGTAGGTCCGGACCACCAGGGTCAGGTCGAGCAGCCGGGGGATCGCGTCGATGAACCGGTGATGGGCGGCGAGGTGGAGCGCGAGGTGGATGAGGGTCTCTTCGGGCGGCAGGGTCCAGGCCGGCACCCCGCCGAGATTGACCGCACCCGACGCGACCAGAAATCTCCAGCGAATCTGCGGGATGGTCTCGACCAGCGATCCCGGCTCGCGATGGAGTTCGATGATCAGCGAGGCCGATCGCAGCAGCAGCCCCACCTCGCCTCCGGGCCGATCGGGCTCGCGCGTGTCGCGCCACCAGGGCATCCGCCACCCGAGCGGCTCGAGCGCGGCGATCGCCGGGGTCCAGGTGTCCGACGTGGAGCCAGAGATCCACGTCGCCCATCATCCGGGTCTCGGGCGACGGGTAGACCAGGTGGGCGAGGGCGAATCCCTTGAGCACGATCACCGGTATGCCGGCGCGCTCCAGCGCATCCAGAGCGCGCCGAGTCTCGGCCCGGCGCCGGCGAGTCGTCGCGGCGCTCACCTGGCGAGCCTGCTGCAGCGCACCCGGACCCAGCCTGGTGCGTCGACGCGCCGTTCCGCGAGTCGGTAGGCGAGCATCGGTTGCAGCGCGGCGCCCGCGATCTTCAGCGTGACCTTGCCAGTCGGCCTGTGCGGCCCGAGCCCGCAGGTCGTCGTCGGAGAGGCGCGGCATTCCGAGCAACTCGAGCAGCAGAGCCCGAGGGGTCGCGGTCGAGGTGCGGCGCTGCCGTCACCTCGGCGCGACGGGGTGGGAGCCGACCAGCCGCGAGGTCGAGCGGCTGCGGCCGGCTTCGTAGGGACGGAGCCAGAAGAGCGGCGTCAGGGTCAGCACCAGGGCATTCTTGAGGGCCGTGGCGAGGCGAGGACTCACTTCGAAGGCCGCGCCCATCAGTCGCTCGAATGCCGGCGTCACGGTATGCCGCAGCAGTCCATGGCGCGCACCGGGCGGCACCGGGCCCCACTCGGTCTGGCCGACTGGCCGGATCGCGACCACCGTACCGAGCAGCTCCCCTTCGGGGTGGGGGGCATCGCAGAAGAGGTTGCCGTCGCCGTGGGTGATGACGAAGCCGAGCGCCTGGGGGGAGTGTCCGCGTCTGATCAGGCGATGCACGGTGAAGGTGTCGCCGCCGAGCAGGACCGCGACCGCGTCCTCTGGCTGTGCGCTCACCCCGCCGTCGAGCCGGATGCGCACCGAGGCGCCATCGGGGATGGCGGTTCCCATGCTGCCGCCCTGGACCACACACTCGATCTCGGCCGCCGTCCGGCGCAGCATCCGGAGCAGCGAAGCAACCTCGGACGGGATCGCCGCTGTCGGCCGGTCCGCTCACACCCCGCCGCGGCGGACCCGTTCGCGCCGCGCTTCGCTGATGTCGCGGGCCACGGAAATTTCATCGTTGCTGAAGCCGGCCTGAGCCCGCAGATCCTCGGCCACGCCGTACTTGGACACCCGGGTACCGCCGCCGGGCTGGAAGACCTGCTTGAACCCTTTCGCCGCCAGCGACACGGCCCGGCCCATGCCCAGCAGGGCCGCCGGGTTATTGGCGACGAGCCGCTTGATCCACTCGTTGGCGAAGCGGATGTGAACCACTTCGTCGGCCTGCTGGGCGTCGTACATCGCCGCGAGGTCGTGATCGCCTTCGGCGCGCGCCTCGGTGATGGCGTGGGTCACCGCGTCCAGCCCGTCGGCTTCGAAGGTCCGGTTCTGCACCGCCAGGCGGCCGACGATGTCGCGGACCTTGCCGAGGATCCGGTACTGGAAGCTCAGCACCGGATATTGGCCGATGCGGCCGCCGCGGCTGAGGAAGAGGCGGCGGTAGTTGTTGCCGTGCCGCGCCTCGTCGGCGGCCTGGCGGGCCAGCCACATGCGCAGCTCCCAGTCGAGATCCGGGAATTCCGCCAGGCTGCGCGCGGCGTTCTCGAGGACGGCGATCTCCTCGTTCATCTGGCGGTGCATGAACTCCTGCTTCTTCTGCGGGTCGCCGTCGGGGAACTTGGCGCATTCGTCCCACAGATCGACGATCGTGAACCGCTCATCACGGGCGGACGGTTCGTCAAAACACTCGGGGTCGAGGGAGGGGTGCAGGGGAGTCATGGCCGGCTCACTTCACATGGGCGGGGAGAATGGACCGGAAGCCGGCCTGCTTGAGGACTTCCAGCACCTCTTCCTCGGTGAACCCGGCCTCGATGCGGCCGTCCACGTAGACGGCGGGCGGCTGCAGGCGCTCCTCGGTGAGCTGGGTGCCCACGGCGTTCGACTCGCCGGGCGCGGCGGCGACGGCGGCGTTGACGGCGCGCAGAAAGCGGATCGCCTGCGCCACCTGGAGCAGCACCCGGGGCTGTTCTTCGGTGAACTTCCGGATCCACCGATTGGCGAAGCGCACGTGGGTGATTTCGTCGGCGAGAATGGCCTCGAGGGCGTCGGCCGTCTGGTGATCGCCGGCGTTGCGCCAGGTGGTCCGCAATTGCCCCAGGATGTCGATCAGCCCCGCCTCGAAGGTCCGGTTCTCGATGGCCAGTCGTCCGGGCAGGTTGTCCACCATGCCGCAGAGATTCCACTCGTAGTTCGACACCGGAAACTCGCCCTTCACTCCGCCGAGTTCCTTGAAGCGCTTCAGCAGGATGTCCGACGTGCCGGGACTCGTCGGTCGCCTGCCGGGCGATCGCCATGCGCAGGTCCCATGGGGCGTCGGCGAAGTCCACCAGCGCCTGGGAGGCGATCTCCATGGCCGCGCATTCGTTGTTCATGTGGCGGTGCAGCCGCTCGCGCCGGGAGATGTCCGACATGTCCGGCCATTCGTGCATCTCGGCGTCGGTGCCGACCACCGTGAAGCAGGGCTCGCGCGCCGGATCGGCGTGCAGGGCCACGCCGCGGACCAGCTTGGTCGGCCTGGCGGTGGCGGTCACGTCAGGCTCTCCGCGACCGAACCCGCGGGTTCGCGGTGCTTCACGTACTCGAGCCGCGGCCGCGAGCTGGCTCGCGCAGGCGGGCGGCGGTGGCGGTGCCCGAGCCGGTCATGTCGGGTCGCTCGGCCCGGGTCGCATGCGATTCGGCGGCCATCCGGGACAGGTCGGTGAGGACGCGATCGACGATGCGCACGCTGGGCTCATCGAGAAACGGATCGGTGGCGGCCAGGTAGCCGCGAAAGCGGCGCTCGAGGTCGGGCAGGAACGCGTCGTAGAACGCCTCGACCCGTTCGCGGGCGCCCTCGGTGCTGCGCAGCAGCTCGAGTGCGGCGCCGTACGCCGGCAGCGGCGCCGGGGTGTAGTGCAGCGCGGCGCGCAGTTCATGGGTGCGCTTGCCGAGCGCATCGGCGTGCTGGGCGAATTCCCAGATGTGCCGCCCGAAGAGGATCTTGGCTTCGAGGTCCGGGGTGGTCGGCACCCAGCGCGCCAGCGTTTCCATCGCGAATACCGAGGCATAGCGGAGCGTGCCGATGGTGTCGGCGCGCTCCCGAACCGTGATCGTCATGAGCTCTCCAGAAGGTGTTCCACAAACAGGGCCGTCTGCTCGGGGGGGCCGGCATCGATCCAGAAGACCCGCGAAGCCGACACCAGTCGCATGAGCTGAATGGTAACCGCGCCCGCCGGCCGGCCCCAGAGCGACGCCGCCAGTGGCGTCAGGTGGCCGAGCAGCGCCGGCGATGCCACCGCGGCCTCGGCCGTGGGGGCGGCAGCGAAGCTGCGCAGCAGGAGCACGGTCGTCAAAGGCGCCGACGCCGCCGGCGCCGCAAAGAGACTCCCCACGGCGGCCCTCGCCCGGCGCTCGCCGTCCGGGAACACCTCGGTCTCGGGCTCGCTCAGCTCCAACGCGGCCCGGGCCGGCGCCGAGGCAGGGCCTTCGCGGACCGCGAGCGACCGGCGCACGGGCAGCAGCTCCCGTGACAGCCAGGCGAACCGCGGCCACTTCGTCGCCGAACAGGTCATGGCCACGGCAGGCCAGGGCCATGGCCAGGGTGGTCTTCCCCGAGCGCTTGGGGCCGCAGGCCAGCAGGCCCCGGCCCGCCACCGAGAGTGAGGCGGCGTGGAAGAACATGATGTGGCGCTGCATGCACTGGGTGCGACTGACGGCGAGGTTGGCGACGAAGGGCCGCCATTCCGAGGTCCGTGCCATCCGGAGGGTCCGACCATCCCCGAAACCTCGGCCTCCCAGGGGCGGCCGGGGAAGACCGCGGCCGCGAAGCGGGAGACGTCGAGCGGCTCGGGATCGTCGAACGCGACCTCGACGTCTGGCCGCGGCCGACGTCACCCGGCAGCGCAGTGTCGGCAGATCGCCGGGATCCGGAACGGCGCACTCGCCGTAGATCTCGTCAAACCGCTCATTGAGGGGGCCGTCGTCGCTGTCGAGGCCCAGCATGGCATCGCCGATCCGGAACCAGCGAGGGGAGCTCACAGTGCCACCCAAAGCGGATCGACGCCGCCGGCGTGAGTGCCGGACGGCGTCGCGGTGTAGCGTCCCGGGAGGCCCTTGGCAGGCATCGGGCCGGGTTCCGAGCCGAACTACATGCCCCACCAGGTCGCAGCCGCGCTGGTGATCTGGAACGACTTCAGCAGGTCCTGCTCGCTCATCACCGTCAGCTTCGGCGGCTCATAGGCCGGACGGGGTTCACCGTAGCGATTCGAGTCAGCCATGGTATCGGTACCCTCCGGAGGGGAAGAAAGGGTGATATTGCCCTGTCTAGATCTGAGTGACGACCAGCGACAATGAAGCGAATTCCTTCAGCGCCTTCTCGACGTCCCGCTGCGCCTGCTCGACCGTGACGCCGTCGAACGCTTCGCAAATCCTGCCGCGAGGGTGTCGACACCCTGTCGGCGTCTCGATTTCGTTCCAGACGACCGCCGCCGATGCATTCAGCACGCAGAAGGTGTTGGTCTGCGAATTGAACAGGATGGTCTCGCCCTGCATGGGCGCCGCTTCCACCGATGGCGCTCGTGCATACCGTACGGACATGACATTCCTGATGCTGAAGTCGGACACGTCCATCGTATCACCGGATGCGGCACGAAGTGTCAAGTCGCGGGGGTCTTTTGCGCCACGTTCATGTTGGAGTTCCGGCTAGTTCCCGAGCCCCCAGGCGCGCCGGAGGGACGCCGGCAGGGCATGCACCGCGTAGTACCCCAGCAACCTGCCGTGACCGACCGGGACCCCCTGCGCCAGCAGCTGATCGAGCCCGGGATTGCGCACCAGGTCCATGACCAGATGCACCCGGGTGCTGGTGCCGCGATTCTCGACCGCGTGCGGGAAGCGCACATCCACATGCCAGACCTCGCCCGGGGCGCATCTCGACCCGCTGGTCGTTGACCAGGAAGAAGACGTCCGGGATTGGTGACCACCGGAACGTGCAGCCGCACCAGCCGGGGATCGATGGTGTGCAGCGGGTCGGAGTGCCGGAGGATGCGGCCGCCCGGCTTGAGGCGCATCAGGCGGATGCGGTTGCGTTCGCAGGCGAACTGGTCGAGGACCTGGCGGATGGCCGGCGCCAGGGCCAGCGCCGGCGTCGCCGCAAAGGCGCCGCCGAAGGAGCGCTGCTCGAACGGGTCTCCGCGGGGCGCCCAGAGCGAGACCGACTCCCAGGCGCCGTCGTGATAGGGACCCGCGTGTCGGATTCCACCACTGCTCGTCGAAGCGGGCGAGGTCGGTGGCGAGCGGGTCGGCATCGAAGCGCATGGCGAGCCGGCGAGCGGTCGCGTGGCGGCGGAGCGCCTCACGCCAGGGCAGTCCGCTCATGCGCGGGCCCGGGAGAGCAGCGCGACCCAGCGGGCGTCCGCGCGGGCGGTGAGTGCCAGCGCGTCGCGGAGTGGGACGGGCGGGGCGAAACCGCTGCCGTGGGCGAGGCGAGCGTCGAGCCGCCGCTCCAGCGAGAGCTGGCGGATCATGCCCCGCACGGTGGGTGCCGGCGGTCGTGGCCGACCGACCAGCCGGGCCCGGAGCGAAGCCCCGAGGTCGTGGCGTAGGCGCCCGCCAGCGAACGCCGCGGCGCCGGGGCGAGGCCCAGCGCGCCGCGCACGATCGACACGATCTCGGCGACGGTCAGGTCGGGGACATCGGCGTAATTGAACAGCCGAACGCCGTCCGCCGAGGTCGGCGACAAAGGCGAGAAACTCGGCGAGGTTCTCGACATAGGCCATGGACCGGCGGTTGGCGGCCTCGCCGTAGTGGGCGAAATCGGGCCCGGCGACGTGACGGATGAAGCGGTCCGCCGCGCCCTCGCCGCCGGGCCCGAAGACGACGGTCGGCCGCACGATGACGAGCGAACGGTTCGCACTCTCTCCAGCCCAGTTCCGGTAGATCGCTTCCGCGGCGACCTTGGTGCGGCCGTACTCGGCCAGCGGTCGCGGTGGGCGTCGACTCGTCGAAGAACGGTCCCTGCCCGTAGACGTCGGCCGTACTCGTGAAGACCAGGCGCCGCACCCCGCAGCGGATGGCGGCCTCGCAGACGCTCCGGGCGCCCTCGACGTTGACCGCGTGGTAGACCTCGGGCGCGTGGGTATTGAGTCCATGTGCGGCGGCCAGATTGTACACCAGCTCCCGTCCGTCGAACGCGCCGGCGAGAGTCCGGCGGTATCGCGCACGTCGCAGGGCGCCCACTCGACCTCGCCGGGGGCGCCGGGGCCGGAGAGTCCCACCACCCGCACCGTCGCGCCGCGCGTCGGCAGCGGGCGACCAGGTGCCGGCCGATGAAGCCGCCACCGCCGACCACGGCGACGCGGCGGGGCGCGGCTGGGGCGCTCATGCGATCACCCGGTTGGCCGGCATGAGGTAGCTGCCCACCGACTCGCGGACGAAGGGCTGGCGGAACGCCCAGATGAAGTCCATCGAGATAGAAGTGAATGAAGGTGAAGGCGAACCAGGAGACGGTGTAGACCGAGGGCATGCCGATCGCCGCCGTGGTGTGATTGGCCGCGATGAAGAAGAGCCCGGACACCGCGATGAACGCGCCGATGAGAACGTACCGCGCACTGACCCGGGACAGCAGCCGCTGGGCGGGGGAGCCGGTGTGGAGCGAGCCATACTTCCGGTGATGCAGCAGCCAGACGATCGCCAGGTATTGCACGAAATGTCCCATCAGCATCCCCAGCGTCGCCAGGGTATAGTCGCGCACCCAGAGATAGGGATGGAACATCACCAGGCTGGACAGCAGGAATCCCAGTTCGTGAGGCGGGGCGGGCCGATCGCGTGCGGCCAGGCGGCGGAAGTACAGCAGCAGCGCCACGGCGCCCAGCGCGAAGCAGGCCAGGGCCAGCAGCGGGCCCGCCTCGGGGTGCAGCGCTCGTCAGGGGACGCCCGAGTCGGCGGGTAGCGGTCGATATGCCAGAACGCCATGCCGGCGCTGACGCCCAGGATGGCGAGGTTCGCCGGCAGGTGCTCGGTGTGCGAGCCGGCGTTGAGTCGCCGATACATCGCCAGGATGCCGCTGTTCTGGCGGGCGACGTGCCAGACATTCCAGACGAACACGGCGGCCTGGATGACCGGCGGAAAGCGGAGCACCCACAACACCGACACGGCGAGGGTGATGAACGCCGGTCCGCCGAAGAAGGCGAGCCGCCGGGAGCGATAGTACTGCAGGTTGTCGTCGCCGAGGAAGAAGGTGTAGGTGGACATGTAGTGCGGCACGGCCACGAAGTAGAACGCCGCCGCCTGCACCATGAAGGCGTACTGCGCGGGCACCGCCGAGCGCCAGCGCGAGGAAGCCGAGGCCCAGGAGCGGAGACAGCACGAACATCGGCAGGTCGAATCCGGGGGACTCGATCCAGCCGCGCCGGATTGGCGGCGAGGCGCGTGCGCCGCCGTCAGCGCGCCTGCTGTGGCCGTCACGCGCGGGCCGGCCGGCCGGTCGACGGCGGTCGGCGGCCGGCGCGGACGGGCGGGTCAGCGGGGCGAGGCCATCCAGGGGAAGCCCGCGAAGTGGCGCACCACGCCGCGGATCGGGGCCCAGCAGTGTACCAGCACCGAATTGCGCACATTCCAGCCGGGCAGCCCCACCGCCACCGGCCGGGTGGTGCCGGTGTCGGCGGTGCCGAAGAGGCGGTCCCAGATCGCCAGGTTGGCCCCGAAGTTCCGGTGCTGGTGGCGGTCCTCGATGGAGTGATGAATGCGCGTGCGACACCGGGCTCACGAACAGCCAGCGGAGCGGGCCGTAGGTCCAGTTCACGTCGAGATGCGACAGGTTGAGGGTCACGTCCCAGAGGATGGAGAGCCACAGCCAGATCGCGGGCGGCAGGCCGACCAGCATCATGATGATCACCGGCCCGACGAAGCCGCGCATCCAGACGTCGAGCGGATGGTTGCGGTAGGTCGTCATGATCGAGAGC
This sequence comes from uncultured Gemmatimonadales bacterium, assembly GCA_963825065.1. Lineage (GTDB taxonomy): Bacteria > Gemmatimonadota > Gemmatimonadetes > Gemmatimonadales > GWC2-71-9 > JADJOM01. The sequence continues at coordinate 23,032 of CAWGRU010000008.1, read as the reverse complement.
TGGTCCTGCGAGTGGTGGACCTGGTGGAAGGCCCACAGCGCCGGCACGGCGTGCTCGATCCGGTGGATCCAGTAGTTCGCGAAGTCGAGCGTCAGGATGTAGGCGATCACCCGCACCCAGACGGGTACGCCGAGAATCGGCTGCCAGGTGATGTGGGAGAAGATGAACTGGTTGATCGGCCGGTCGATGAGGACGGTGTAGATGCCGAAACGGTAGATCAGCGCAGTAGGTCAGGTCGAGCAGATACCCTCTGGGCAGCAGCCGCATGGCGCAGGCGGGAGCGCACCAGCACTTCGAACAGGATGGCGGCGGCCACGAACCCGAACTCGTAGCGGCGGGTGCTCAGCAGATGGCCGATGAACGATATCAGGTCGCCAGATGTCATGGCGCTTCCTCGCCGAGGCGGGCGTGCTGGCGGCGCGGTCTGAATTGGAACAATACTAGTAGCTTCATGCCAAGATTGCGAGTCGCCGCATTCCTGTCGGGAGGACCGATCGCGCTGCACGCGCTCGATGCGCTGGCGGCGACTCACCAGGTGGCGGTCATCGTGCGCGCCCGGTCGTCGGCCCGCTCCGACGGTGGCGCGGCGCTGCGGCCCGGAGCGGCCGGCGCGCTGGGCCTGCGGCCGGCCGACCCCGTGGACGGCGTGGGCCGGCGCCGCGCGGGGTACCCGATCGTCGGCGTCGGCGGCGGGCGATGACGCGCGAGCACGGCCGAGCGCATTCGATCGTTCGCCCCCGACTTCGGCTGCATCGCGACCTACCCGCGGAGGATCCCCGACGTGCTGCTGGCCGCGTCGGGTCGCGCCTGCGTGAACCTGCATCCCTCGCTGCTGCCGCGGCACCGCGGCCCGAACCCCCTCTTCTGGACCTACCACGCCGGCGACCTCGATGGCGGCGTGACCATCCACCTCGCGACGTCGCGGCTCGACGCCGGCGCGATCCTGCTGCAGGAGCGATTCCCCATCGCGCGCGGCGAGTCGGTGGTGGATGTGCACGCGCGCGGCGCGGCCAGTGGCGGAGCGCTGCTGGCGCGCGCCGTGACCCAGCTTGCCGAAGGCAGCGCGGCACCCCGGGACCAGGATGAATCCGCCGCCACCGCGGCGCCGTCCCCGACGGCGGGACGGCGCTACGCTGAACTCGCCACGTGGTGCTGCGCCCAGGCCTGGCACTTCCTTGCCGGGCTGCTGGCCCGGTACCGGGATCCGTTCGTGGACACGGCGGGCGCGCCGGTGCCCTACACGTCGCGTGGACGGCTACGAGGAGAGGGAGCCGCGTTTCGCGCCAGGCTCCGTGGTGCGCGAAGGCGCGGGCTGGACCGCCTGGACCCCTGACGGCGTGGTCGCGCATCTCGTGATCCAGAACCTCGTCGCCGCCGCCGCCTACGCCGGCATGGTGCTGGCGGCCGCCGGCGTGGCGGCCGCCGAGTGTCGCGGCCGGCATCGGGCGCTGCGTGGTGCCAGACAGCTGTTGATCGCCTGGGTGGTTGGGGCGACGCTGCTGGCCGGCGTGTCCCAGCGCGATCTCTGGCCGCTGTCGTCCTGGTCGCTGATGACCCGCGCGCCGCGCCGCGACATGGGCGTCGATCCGGTCTACCTGCGGCTGCTGGCCGTGGATGACGCCGAGCGGGAGTACCCGGTCGACTATCGGGCGGTCGAGCCGTTCGCCATCGAGGAACTGATGGCGTGGATGCGGAGCTATTTCCTCAAGCTGCCACGCGCCGAGCAGGACAGCGTCGCCGGCTTTCTCCTCCGGCGCCTCAACGTGGCGCGGGCACGGGTGCGTGCCGGGGACGAGCCGGGAACCCAGGAGCGCTGGCTGGGACCGCTGCGGGCTCCCGTTTCACTCCCTGCATCCGGCACAATGGACGAGCGTCAGTTCGGTGCCGACCACGCCGTTCGTCGCCCTGCGGGTCTACGGTGAGACCTGGGACCTCGAGGAGCGGGCGGTCGATCCGACGCGGGTGACGCGCACCCGGCTGTACGAGTACCGGGAACCAGCCGCGCCATGATCGGCCGGCTGAAGCGGGCGTGGACCCGCTTCTGGTTTCAGCCGGAAAGCGCGGGAAACCTGGCCGTGGCACGCATCCTGGTCGCGCTGAACGCGCTCTGGATCCTGGCCTCGCGCAACTACGCCGCGATGTCCGACGTGCCGGATGTCTTCTGGCGCTCGGCACCGGCGGCCATCCGCTGGCGCTATCTCATCGTGCCGGGCCACGGTGACATCGAGCGGGTATTGCAGGGGCTGGCGGCGATCGCGCTCATCGGCGCGATCGCCGGCATCGCGCCCCGGGTCTGTTGCGCGGTGGCTGCGCTGTTGCTGTATCACCTGGCGCCGCTCGAGGCGGCCATCTGGACTGCGGCCCCGGAGGGGCGGGGGATGACGCTGGCCCCGACGGCGCTGCTGATCCTGGCGGCGGCGCCGAGCGCGGACGCGTTCGCGCTCTGGCCTCGCGCCCCGACGGGATCGAAGGAACGTCGGGCGTCCCGCTATGGCTGGGCGTTGCTGCTCATCCAGCTGCTGGTCGTGCGAGATCTACCTCTTCTCCGCGATCGGCAAGCTGGAGCGCACCGGGACTGGCGTGGGGCTCGGCCGAACGGATGCGGCTCTGGCTGTTGTGGTTCAATCAGGACACCCAGTCGGTGGTCTTCGGGACGCTCGGCCCGTGGCTGGCGCAATACGCCTGGCTGTGCGGACTCATCGGTGCCGCGACGGTGGTGATGGAGTGGACGATGCCGCTGGCGCTGTTCTGGCGACCCTCGCGGGTCGTGCTCGTGCCGGTCGCGCTGGCGTTTCACGTGGGGGTGCTGCTGTCCATGAATATCCATGTCCCCGAGGCGTGGCTGATCCTGGTCCTGGTGGACTGGACCGCACTCAGCCGAAGGCTTCGCCGAATGCCAGCGACCACGCAGCCAGGGTAACCAGCCGCCGGGCCTCGAACGCGGTTGCCGATCCGCCTTGCCGGCGCATCCGCATCGTTCGCATATTGGGTGGCGACCAGCGCACGGGCGGCCGCACCCGCTCGCACGGTCGACCGCACTCCCCCGAATCCCTACCGGCCCGCTCATGAACGGAATCCACCTCGCTTTCACGCAGCTGATTCCGGCCTGGCTGCACAAGGGCGGGCTCGGCTACAACATCATGCGGGCCAGCGCGCTGGCCGCGGGCTGCTTTCTGGTGATCGCCGCCTTCGAACGCCGCGCCGGCCTCAGCATGTCGCGCTACGCCTCACGGCACTTCGCGATCGACTTGCTGTACCGTCTGGTCACCATCCTCTACATGGCGGCGCTATGGAATCCGATCGTGGCGGCGCTGCGCACCGCGCAGCCCTCGCTGGACCTCGGCCTGCTGAACCATGCGCCGCTGTGGGTTGCGCTGCCGGCGTCCTGGGTGATCTTCGATTTCCTCGGCTACTGGATTCACCGGATTCAGCACTCGCGCTACTGGTGGCGCTTTCATCGGGTGCACCACAGCCAGGAGCAGGTGACGTTCGCCACGGGATTCCGCAACCACCCCCTCGATCAGCTGGGTGCGCTCAGCATCTCGCTGGTGCCGGGACTGCTGTTGGGTGCACCGATGGTGGCCTGGGTTCCCTTCACCTTCCTGCTCGACCTCTACGCCGCCATGCACCATGCCAACCTGTCGTGGCGCTTCGGGCCGCTGCGCAAGATCTTCGTCTCTCCGGTGTTCCACATGGCCCATCACTCCACCGACCCGGCGATCCACAACCGCAACTACGGCGGAATGTTCTCCACCTGGGACTTTCTCTTCGGCACCGCGATTGATGCCGAAGGCCTGCCCGAGCGTACCGGGGTCGAGGGGTGGCGGGTCGCCGAATCGTTCTGGGCGCACCTGCTCTCGCCCTTCCGGCGCGGGTCGGTCGTCACCGACCGCTCGGCAGCCCCACCCAATCGCATGATCGTGGCCGCGCCGACCGAGTCCTGCCGGTCAGCTGAAGGTCACGCCGAATTCCCGGGACCACGCGGTCAGGGTGACGAGCCGCCACGCCTCGAAGGCGCGGGGCCGGGGAAGGGACTGGCCGCTGCGGACCGCCTGGAGCAGCGGCGCGGCGCGCGCGCGGCGCACCGCGGGAATCGCCAGGGAGGCCTCGAGCAGGTCGGCCAGTCCCGGAGTGCGGGGCAGCCAGGATTCGAGGGGGACGTCGAACCCGATCCGGTCGCGCCGTTCCCGAATCACGTCGGGCACCAGTCCGCGCATCGCCGTGCGGAGCAGGTTCTTGCCGAGGCCGTCCCTGGCGATCAGGATACTCCTCGGGCAGGCCGAGGCTGAATTCCACCAGTCGCGGAGCTCAGGAACGGCAGCCGGTTCTCGATCGAGAAGGCCATGGCATTCCGGTCCGAGTAGCGCATCAGCCACGGGATGCTGGGGGCGCGGAGCGCGTTGCCCAGCATCTCCCGCAGCACGTCGGGCCCGGCCGGGCGCCACGGCGGCGAGGTCGCGGCGCCACGGGCGCTGACCCAGGCCTCGTCCAGCAGCGACTCCTGCTCCGGGTCCTTTCGGCGCATGGCTCCCAGCCCCGGCCAGCGCAGCGCGATCGCCGCGGTCGCCGGCCCCCGCCATCCGGCACCGCCCGACGCGTAGCCACTCCGCCACCCGCAGGCATTCGAGGTACCGGCCCTGGTGCAGCAGCGACGCCAGCCTCCCCGCGCGAAACTTGTCGTATCCGGCGAGATATTCGTCGGCGCCCTGGCCCTCGAGCACGACCCGGATGCCGCGTCGCGGCCGCCTGCTGGAACAGCCGTCGCTGGGCGTAGATCACCGGGCTCCCGAACGGCTCGCCCTGCGATGCGACCAGGGCGTGCAGGTCCGCGGCCCATTCTTCCGGCGTGAGCCGGACCTCGTGTCCGACGGCGCTGGCCGCCGTCCCGCGCCGCCTGGATCCAGCGGCCTTCATCCACCGCGCCGTCCTGGCCCCGGTAGCTGAAGGTGTGCAGCTCGGCGCCGGCTCCCGAGGGTGCGCCGCGCCAGCGCCAGCAGCGAGGACGAGTCCTGGCCGCCGGAGAGCAGCAGCCCGAGCGGAACATCGCTCCGCAGATGGAGCCGTACGCTCTGCTCGAGGAGGTCGCGGAACTGGTCCACGGCGGCGGCAAAGGGCAGGTCGTGGACTGAGCGTCGTTGGCGGCTGCCAATACCGCACCGGGCGGATCTGCGATCGGCCCGTCGAGCGAGCACCTCGGCCAGGTGCGCGCCGGGCAGCTCGCGCACGTCGGCGAACATGGTGTGGCCTTCGTGATTGTTGACCGATCGGGTGAGGAAGTCCGCCAGGGCATCGAGGTCGGCGGCCCGTGCGCACGCCCGGCAGTCCCAGCAGCGGCGGAATTTCCGAGGCGAAGGCCAGCCGGCCGCCCGCGAGGGTGTAGTAGAGCGGCTTCATCGCGAACTGATCGCGGGCGAGGACCAGGGTCTCGCTTCGCCTCGTCGAGCAGCGCAAAGGCGAACATGCCGATCACGCGATCGAGCGTCGCCGGCGCCCCACACGCCCCAGGCTTCGAGCAGCACCTCGGTGTCCGACCGGGTGCGGAAGCGGTGCCCCAGCGCCTCGAGTTCCTGGCGCAGCTCGAGGTAGTTGTAGATCTCGCCGTTGAGGATGAGGTGGCGGCGGCCGTCGGCCGAGGTCATCGGCTGAGCGGCGGCGGCGGTGAGATCGATGATGCTGAGGCGGCGGTGGCCGAGCACGACGGCGGCGCGACCGGCGTTCACCGCGTCGCTCGAGGATGCCTTCGCCGTCCGGGCCGCGATGCCGCAGCTGGTGCAGCATCCCCGCCACCTGGTCGCGCGCCCGGGGGTCCGGGCCGGCGCCGACGATCCCGGCTATGCCGCACATGGCGCAGGCGCGGTAGATTGGGGCTGCCGAATCATGGAGCCGTTCGTGGAAGTGAGTCCGGAGGTCCCGCGCGGCGCGTCGTGGATTGACGAGCTGAGCGACGCACAGTGCATGGAGATTTTCTGGCTCTACGTCGAAGAGCCGGAGGAGTTCCTGGCCGCGCACCCCGCGCCGCTGCTGGGTGCGGCGATGCGACACGCCCTCAGGCTGGTGCTGGCGCACGAGCGATGAGCTGGGGCCGTGATGAATCTCGGCCCCATGTCGCCCAGGAGCAATCCCGCCCGGTGCATCCGCCGCTGGCCCGGGGGCTGATTACCCTGGCCGCGGCGATGGGACTCGCCGAGGGCTATCTCGAGTTGCTGGCACTGGCGATCCGCCGATTCTCCCATCCCTTCCTCCTGCTGGGCCGCGATACCCTCTGGCTGGCTCCCGTCGGCAACCTGCTGCTGTTCGTCGCGGTGGCACTGCTGACGAACGCCCTCTTCACGCGCCGGATGAAGCCGGAGCGGTTCAGGCCGATCGTCGGCGCGCTGATCACCTGCGGCTGCTTTGCCCTCCTGACGATTCCCGGTGGTCTCAGACGGTACGCCGCTCTCCTGCTTGCGCTCGGCCTTGGCATCCGACTGTCGAGCGTTCTGGTGCGGCATCAGGCCTCGGCGCTGCGCGCGGGCCGCGTGGGGTTGCTCATCCTGGCGGGACTCACCGTTTCGATTGGCCTCGGATTGCACGGGGTGCTGCGGTGGCGGGAGTGGCGGACCGAGACCCATCTGCCCCCGCCGCCGGCGAGCGCGCCGAACGTGCTGCTGATCGTGCTGGACGCCGTGCGGGCCCAATCGCTCGGGCTCTATGGTGCACCGCGTCCGACCACGCCGGCGATCGAAGCGTGGGCCCGGGGAGGGGTGGTTTTCGATCGGGCGGTCGCCACCACGAGCTGGACTCTGCCGTCCCATGCCTCGCTGTTCACCGGCCGGGGGGCCGACGAGCTGAACGCCAATTGGGAGACCCCCCTGGACACCCGGTTCCCGACGCTGGCGGAGGTGCTCGAGTCCCGAGGTTACCGGACCGCTGGCTTCGTGGGCAACGTGGTCTTGTGCAGCTATGAGAGCGGGCTGACTCGAGGTTTTCAGCGTTACGAGGATTATCCGGTGTCCTGGGGGACCCTCGTCAACAGCACCGCCCTCGGGCGCGCGCTGCTCGACGATCCGAGATTCCGCCGGCTGCTGGGGTGGTACGAGACCCCCTGGCGCAAGCCGGCACCCGGTCTCACCGCGTCCCTGCTGCACTGGATCGATGGCCACCGCGATCGCCCGTTCTTCGCCTTCGTGAACTACTTCGATGCGCACAATCCCTACCTTCCGCCGCGGGACCTCGCGGATCGCTTCGGGGGCGGGCGGGTCCGGCAGGATCCCCTGATGGTCGGCGAGACGACTTGGACGGCCGAGGGGATCGCCGCGGAGCGGGACGCCTACGAGGCCAGCATCGCGGCGATCGATCGGAGTCTCGATTCGCTCTTCGCCGGTCTGGCGAGTCGTGGATTGCGGGACAACACCCTGGTGATCCTGACGGGCGATCATGGTGAGGAATTCGGAGAGCATGGCCAGATGCTCCACGGCAGCAACCTCTTCATGACGACCGTGCATGTCCCGCTGGTGCTGCTGTGGCCGGGGCGGCTGCCCGCTGGGCGGCGGATTGCGGAGACGGTGTCGCTTCGGCGGGTTGCGCCTACCATCGAGGACTTGGCGGGGCTGGGGACGCGGATCCTGCCGGGGCTGTCACTCCGCCCCGTCTGGGACTCCGGCGTCTCGGCGTCCCCGACCGAGCCGTGGGTGGTGTCCACCCTGAGGCGCCGCCCCGGATTTCCTCCGACATGGCCGGTCAGTCTGGGAGATCAGATCGCCCTTACCGGCGACACCCTTCGAGTGCTGCAGGACGGGCGGGATTCGCTCCAGGTTTACGACACGGCCAGGGATCCCGCGGAGATCCGCCCGCTGCCGCCGCTCTCCGGACCGCTCCGGAGCGAAGTGGATTCCCTGCTGCGGGCGGTGCACGCGCGCGATGTCGGGGCGGCGGGGGACTGACATCGAGGGGATCGGTCGTGACTGACCCGGGCGTCCCCCGTCACCGGCCTTCGGCCGCCCTCCCCGGAAGCCACCTAAGTCCTTATAATTTCGGCCCATGGCACACCCCCACCGATCCCTGGTCTAATCATGTGCGGCATCGCGGGGTTCTGGGGGGATCCGGGGGGAGCCGAGGCAGCGGAGGTGCTGCGCCGGATGACCGACGCCCTTCGCCATCGCGGGCCCGATGACGAAGGGCAGTGGCTCGACCCCGACGCTGGGATCGCCCTCGGACACCGGCGACTGTCGATCATCGACCTCTCGCCGCTGGGCCATCAGCCGATGGTCTCCGCCAGCGGCCGGTACGTCATCGTCTTCAATGGCGAGATCTACAACTTCGCCGACCTCCGACGCGATGAAGAGGGGAAGGGGACTCGCTCCCAGGGGCTCTCCGAACCACCACGGGGGGAGGTGGACTCCCTGCTGGAGGTGATGCGCGCGCGGAGCGAGGCGCGGGCTGAGAACTGATTGGGTACACGATTCGTCCTCCCGAGCGTGGGGAGGGATCCCTCAAGACGCGAGCCTCGGGGGGCCAATCGATCTTTCTCGCTGACCTGTGAGGCCCGCGTGGTAGTCGCCGCCCCGTTACAATTCAAGCTTCTGTCTGTCCTGGAGCGCAGCATGCCCCGCCGCAACATCCCCGCCGTCTCCATCGTGCTGCTGCTGGCCTCGGCGGCTCCCCTTTTCGCCCAGCATCCCATCAAGAAACTGATCGAGTTCGGATGGGATCGGCCGACCACACCTGTTCTTGCTGCGAACGCGGCCACGATGGAGAACCGGCCCCTTAACGGGGTCGTCATCCAGTTTCGGGCGGGATACAAGGTCTTTCGCCGGGTGGTTCTCGACTCTGCCCTGTTCGAGGCGGATGTCGTCGATCTGCGTAGGTTCCACTCGACCAGCCTGACCGACAACTTCGTGCTGGTGGAAGTCTCCCCGGACAGCGGTTGGAGCCTGGTTCGACGATGGGCTGTGGCAGACTGGAGAAATCAACCTGCGCCGCTTCGCAGGCGCCGCCAAGCGTGGTGGACTCATTGGCATCCTGCTGGACCTGGAGCCTTACGGGGTGAACCTGTGGAAGTACCCCCAGGCCGGTAACGACTCGAGCCGGTCATTCGACGAATTGCAGGCCCAGGTGCGTCGGCGGGGTCACCAGTTCATGGCCGCGATGCAACAGGAGTTTCCCGGCCCTCAGATACTTGTGCCATATCTGCTGAGCTACTCCCAGTCGACCCTAGACATTCCCGATCCAGTCAAGCGGAACGATGCGCTCCGTCGCCATGTGTGGGCCCTGGAGCCCGCGTTTGTAGCTGGAATGCTGGAAGCCGCGACCGGCACCACCAGCTTCACCGATGGCAACGAGGGTTCCTACTGGTATGCCGACAGCACGGCGTTCCGCGCTGGCGCTCGCGCGGTGAAGGTGGGTGCCCTGGCCCTGGTACCTCCCGAACTGGCGGCGGCTACCGGAGGTCGGGTGCGGGTTGGACAGGCCGTATTCGCGGACTATCTGCTCGGCATTTACACCTGGCCGCCGGACACGGTGGCGAAGCATGTTGCGCCTGGCAATCGGATGAAGCGACTGGAATACAACGTCTTCCAGGCCCTGCAAAACTCGGACGAGTACGCCTGGATCTACTCGCAGAAGATGAATTGGTGGAAGCAGGATTCACTTCCGGCAAGGGTCCATGGAGGCGGTGGATCGCGCCTCCAAGGCCGCCAACAGCGGGTCGCCCTTCGGAGATCGGCGCTCAGGACTTCCTCCACTAATCGATTGCCCAGCCGCTTGGGCCATCGCGAGGAACTCGGGGGAATGCACCCCCGCGCGCTCCCCCCGGAGCTGCGCCGGCAGACGCGGGTGGACGGGGCTTGGGGGGATGGGGTGAGCATACAGGTCCCGCATGGTGGTCAGGCCTACGTCAGTACACTGGCCTCGCTTACACTCCGCCCGATGCCGCGCTCATCTTTGCCTATCTCCAATGACCCCATTCGCTTTGGCCTCGCCCACCGGGTCCGGATCGCGGCGTTGTGCGGTGGCACGCCGGTGCTGCGGGCGATGCCACGGGATGCCTGACCGATGTGCGGCATCGCGGGGTTCTGGGGGGACCCGAGAGGCCTCGAGGCGCCGGAGGTGCTGCGCCGAATGACGGACGCCATCCGGCACCGCGGGCCCGACGACGAGGGGCACTGGCTCGATGCCGACGCCGGGATCGCGCTGGGTCACCGCCGGCTCTCGATCATCGACCTCACCCCGCTGGGCCACCAGCCGATGGTGTCGGCCAGCGGCCGGTATGTGATCGTCTTCAACGGCGAGATCTACAACTTCCACGACCTCCGCCGCGATGAAGAGGGGCTGGGGACCCGGTTCCGGGGGCATTCGGACACCGAGGTGATGCTGGCGCTCATCGAGCGCCACGGTGCTGGTCGAGCGCCTGTCGCCGGTTCGCGGGGATGTTCGCCTTCGCGCTGTGGGACCGGCTGGAGCGGACGCTGCACTTGGCGCGCGACCGGATCGGCGAGAAGCCGCTGTACTACGGCCGGATGGGGGCGACGCTCCTGTTCGGCTCGGAACTCAAGGCGCTGCGGCCCACCCGGCGTGGCGCGGCAGACTCGATTGCGACGCCGTCGCCCTGTACCTGCGCTACAACTACGTCCCCGCCCCGCACGCCATCTTTGCGGGGATCCGGAAGGTGGTGCCGGCGACGCATCCTGAGCATCGCGGCCGATGGGTCGGAGACCTGCCGCCCGTTCTGGAGCATGGCGGAGGTGGTCGAGCGGGGGCTGGGCGACCCGCTGAGCGGTCCCGAGGAGTCGGTCCTCGACGCGCTCGAGGCGCGGCTGGGGGAGACGGTCGAGCAGGAGATGCTGTCCGCCGACGTCCCGTTAGGCGCCTTTCTCTCCGGCGGCATCGATTCCACTACGATCGTGGCGCTGATGCAGGCCCGGAGCAGCCGGCCGGTGCGGACCTTTACGATCGGCTTCCGCGAGGCCGACTACAACGAAGCGGAGCATGCCCGGGCCGTCGCCCGGCACCTGGGCACCGACCACACTGAGCTGATCGTCACGCCGGAGGAGGCCCGCGGGGTCATCCCGCGGCTCCCGGCGATCTACGACGAACCATTCGGGGACTCCTCGCAGATCCCGACCTTCCTGGTCTCGAGCCTCGCGCGGCGGCATGTGACCGTGGCGCTCTCGGGCGACGGCGGGGACGAGTTGTTCGGCGGCTACCATCGGTATTTCCTGGGGGAGCGGATCTGGAACGGACTGGCGCCGGTGCCTGCGTGGCTCCGTCGCACGGTGGCGCGAGGGATCCAGGCGGTCGCCCCGGAGACCTGGGGGACGGTCCTGGGGACGGCGCAGCGGGTGCTGCCGCGGCGGTCGCGGGTGGCGCATGTGGGAGACCGGATGCACAAGCTGGCGAACGTGCTGGCGGTGCCCTCCGCCGGGGCGATGTACCGGAGCCTGGTCTCCAACTGGGATCCCCCCACCGAGATCCTGCTGGGTGGCCGGGAGATCGGAACGCTGCTCACTGGCGATCATGGGCTGCCGCGCAGGGCGGGGTTCGTGGAGCGGATGATGTACCTCGACACGGTGACCTACCTGCCTGATGACATCATGGTCAAGGTGGACCGGGCGAGCATGGCGGTGAGCCTGGAGTCGCGGGCGCCGTTTCTTGATCACCGGGTGGTGGAGCTGGCCTGGCGGATCCCGCTCTCGCTCAAGCTTCGAGACGGACAGGGGAAGTGGCCGCTGCGGCGGCTGCTCGACCGGCATGTGCCGCGGGCGCTGATGGAGCGACCCAAGATGGGATTCGGGGTGCCGATCGACTCCTGGCTGCGGGGGCCGCTCAAGCGGTGGGCGGAGGGGCTGCTCGACCCGGCACGGCTAGCCGAGCAGGGGCTGTTCGATCCGCGGGTCATCGGGCGGCGTTGGGAAGAACACCAGAGCGGTCGGCACAATCGGCAGTATCCGCTATGGAACCTGCTGATGTTCCAGGCGTGGTGGGCAGAGGCCAACCCATGAGTGGTGGCGCTGCGATCAACTACGCCTACTTCCGGCAGTACGTGCTGAGCCTTCCCGAAGCCTCCCGGCTGCGGGTGCTGGACTACGGCTGCGGTTCCGGTGGAAGTCGTCAGCCTCCTGCGGGACTCCGGGATTGACTGCGTCGGCTGCGACGTATTCTACGAGGGCAGCGCGGACGCAGCGGCGGCCAAGACGCAGGAGCTCATCCGGGCTGGCCACATACGCTACATCATGGAGTCTGGTGAACTCCCCTATCCTGCCGAGACCTTCGATGTGATTCTCGCGAACATGGTATTCGAACATGTGCGGGACTCGACGCGGTTCTCGCGAACCTGCGACGGGTACTAAGCCGAGCGGGCACGTATTGGCCCACTTCCCGACCCGGGAGGTGATCCGGGAGGGCCACATAGGGATTCCGTTCGCGCATCGCTTCCGGAAGAATTCGAGGTTCCGCCACGCCTATACCCTGGCCCTCCGCCGACTCGGGTTCGGCTATTTCAAACGCGAGACCGAGGGTGCGAAGGCGTGGACCGACAGGCAGTTGGCCTGGATCGACCAGTATTGCCACTACCGATCAATGTCTGAGATCCGACAGACGATCCGAGGTCGCTTCACGTTTTCGTTCAACGAGCTGCCCTACATACGGTTGCGTGCGGGGCAACGGACCTGGCTGCGGGGTATTCCTCGGGACCCCGGGGCTCGCGCACCCGGCGTGCTGGTTGTTCCGGCGGGCCGGATTCACCGCTCTCGTGCTGCGTCCGACCAGTGGCCCGTACCCCACCTCATGAGGCCGGACGTGGTGGCTGAATGCTGGGGCCGGGGCGCGGCACCAATTCGGCGGCCAGCAGCCGGGTCTGAACTCTGGTCGCAGCGGTCACCGGCTTGATGCGCATCGCCTTCGTCATCCGCTCGCTGGGGATCGGAGGGGCGGAGCGCCAGCTCGCGGTACTCGCGACCGGACTCGCCGCCCGTGGGCACACCGTCCTGGTCGTGATTTACTACGGCGGTGGCGCGAGACACCAGGAGCTCGAGGCAGTCGGGGTGCCGGTTGCGACGCTCGGGAAGCGGGGACGCTGGGATCTCTTGGGGCCGCTGGTCGGTCTCTGGCGCGCGATCCGCGGTTTTCAGCCCGAGGTGGTCCACGGGTACCTCCCGGACGGCAATTTGCTCGCGCTGCTCGCCGGCAGGCTGATGCGCCGCGCGGTGGTGGTCTGGGGAGTCCGTTCATCCGAATACGACTTCCAGATTTACGACTGGCTCTTCAGCCTGTTGTTCCGGATGAGCTGCTGGTTGGCCCACGGGGCGGATCTCATCATCGCGAATTCCGAGGCGGGTCGAACATACCATGTGGCGAAGGGATACCCCGCAGACCGAACCGTGGTGATACCGAACGGGGTCGATACCGGGTGGTTCCGTCCCGATCCCGTTCGCCGGGAGCGCCAGCGCCGGGAGTGGGGACTCGAGAGGAGCCAGCCGCTGATCGGCATGGTGGGGCGCCTGGACCCGATGAAGGGGCACCCGACGTTCCTCCGGGCGGCGGGAATGCTCGCCCGGCGGATTCCCGCAGTTCGTTTCGTCTGTATCGGTGATGGACCGCCGGCGTACCGACTGAGCCTCGAGGCGTGTGCTGATGCGGAAGGCGTCGCGGATCGAGTCCGCTGGATTCCGGCGGCCGAGGATCTCGTGGCGGCGTACAATGCACTCGACATGCTGGTGTCAGTCTCCACCTCCGGCGAAGGCTTCCCGAACGTGATCGGAGAGGCCATGGCCTGCGGGGTTCGCTGTGCGGTGACCGAGGTTGGCGACTCGGTGCGAGTGATCGGCGACACGGGCGTCGTCCTCCCGAAGGGTGAGCCCGCCGCGATCGCGGATGCTCTCTGTGTCGCCCTTCCCGGGCTGGGGGATTCCGGCCAACCCGATCCTCGTCAGCGGATTGAGGCCGAGTACAGCGTGGCGAAACTCCTCACCCGGACAGAGGAGCGGCTGGGCAGAGCGCTGCGCCGCGCCGCGTGGTGACCCCGGTCGGGAGGCTCAGCCGCTGGCTCGGGTCCCGCTGGCGGCGGGCGGCCGAGGAGCACCGATCCATACTGCGAGGAATGGCCTGGGTCACACTCTTCGCGATGCTCGGCAAGGTGGCAGGTACGGCCAAGGAGATGGCGGTCGCATGGCGGTACGGCATCAGCGGGGAGGTGGATGCTTACCTCTTTGTCACCACCCTGCTCAACTGGCCGGTGAACGTCTGGTTCAGCGTGCTCGCGGTTGTCCTCATTCCGCTCGAGGCTCGCATTCGCGCGGAACGGCCGGGTGGTCTGCGGCCGTTTCGTTCCGAGCTGCTGGGGCTGACCGTCGTGATTGGGGCAGGGCTGGTTGCCGTGGCGATGCTGGCGCTCCCGGGCTTGCTAACGAGCAGATGGCTTGGTCTACCTTTCCACACGGCCAGCCTGGCCGTCCGCATGGTGCCGGTTCTGGCGTGGCTGGCGCTACTTGGCATGTTGGTCGGGCTCTATTCGACATGGACGATGAGCAGCGGTCGCTATGCCAATACGCTGTTGGAAGGAGTTCCGGCGCTGGGGATCCTGTGTGGGGTGTCGTTCTTCGGCGGCATTGAACCGCTCATCTGGGGCAGCCTGGCCGGGACTCTCGCTCAACTGGCGTGTCTTGCCGTGCCGTTTGGGAGTGACGGGGAAACGCGAGATTCCGAACTTCAGTCTTCTCGTCTCCTGACTGGTCGCCTTTCTGGCAGGGCTTCGGGATCATGATGGTGGGTCAGGGGATCATGGGGATGACCACCATCGTTGATCAGTTCTTCGCCGCCCGCTCGGGGAAGGCGCAATCAGCTCCTTGGGATACGCGAGCCGATCCTCGCCTTGATCAATGGCATTGTGGCCACGGCCGTCACTCGCGCCACCCTGCCGGTAATCTCCGCGCCGGGCCTCGGTACGGTCAATGTACGCCGGCTGGCGCTGCGCTGGGCGGCCCTGCTCGCTCGCGGGGGTCTTCACGCTGGCGTTTGGCTGGGTCTTGGCACCATGGGTCGTACACTTGCTCTTCGAGCGGGGGACCTTCACTGCCGGTGACACCCTGACGGTGGCGCGACTGCTTCGCTTTGGCCTGCTGCAGCTCCCGTTCTACTTTTCGACACTTGTGTTCGTTAGTCTTCACTCCAGCCAGGGTCGCTATCGGCTCCTGCTCATGAGTGGAGTGCTGGGTCTTTCGGCGAAAGCGGTCGCCATCTACTATCTGCTTGATACGTTCAGCGTCGGGGCGCTCATGCTGTCGGGGGTGGTCGTCTACGCTGCCAACACGCTGCTTCTGGCCAATGCGTATTTCCGATGAGCGGCGGCCGAATCAGGTTCGAGACTCAGCGAAAGGGCGCTCCAGCTACGCCGGCTGGTCGTGTGCCGATCCACCTGCAGCGGTTCGAGTGCATTCCAGATCGCGCCACGCGCGAGCCAACCGGCCCACGTGGCGGACGGCGGCTCCGGGTTCGACCTCTTCGCCTGCCGGCCGACACCTGATATGCCTAACGCGATTGAACCAAACATTACCCGGGCCGCCTCGTTCTTCGATGTCCTCATCCGTGAGCTGGGGGAGAAAGACAAGCGAAGCCTGAAGATTCTGGACTTCGGGTGCGGGGCTGGGCAACTGGTCGGTGAGCTTCGGGCAATGGGGTACGAGGCCTTTGGTTGCGATACCTGGGGGACGTACAGCCAGCGGCCGTCCGATCATACCCACCTGCGCGAGATCCTTCAGGGGCCCTTTCGCCTCCCGTTCGACAGCGAAACCTTCGACGTGGTCGTCAGCACCATGGTGCTCGAGCACGCCCAGAACAAGAACGAGTGCTTCCACGAGATCTATCGGGTGTTGAAGCGCTCTGGACACGCAATCACATTCTGCCGGCGAAGTGGTACCTGCCCACCGAACCACACATCTTCGTGCCCCTGGTCAGCTGGCTCTGGCCGCCGGGTTCCGCGCTGGTGGCTCGGGTTGTGGGCGTTTCTCGGAGTCAGGAACGAGTTCCAGCGGGGAAAGTCGTGGCGTGTTGTTATGGATGACAACGACAGGTATTGCCGAAGCGGCCTCTCCTACTGGTCCACGAGGCGATATCGGGAAGTGTCCGAGCGGGTTTTCGGTGCATGCTTCTTCCCGATGGAGTTGTTCATCTCGATGCCTGGTGGCGGTATTCAACGCGCTCGCGCGTCGGCTCCCTTTCAAGAAACTGATGGGGGTTCTTCCAGGGAGTTCCGGATCGCGGTACTCGTACAAGCAAAGTCCCGGACAGCGTCCGGAGGCTCCACCGCCGGTCACGCACCCGCCTCAGTGGGGACTGCCCCGCGATGAACACGCCCAGGCTCACCGGTGAGGCCTACTGGGATGCCGGATACGAGGCGCGTGTCGAGGATGGGCCCTTGCGAGTCGATGACTGGAGGAACCACGGCGAACGGCAGGTCGCCGGCCTGATCGAGTCGCTCGGCCTGGCAGGCCGCAAGATCCTCGAGATCGGCGCGGGCAATTCTGCGATCCTGACGCACCTCGCCCGCAGAGTCTCCGGGGGTGGCCGAGTTCAACGGGCTGGACTATTCGGATCGGGGCTGCCGCATGCTCTCAGATCGGGCGAAGCGAGAGGGAGCGCTGGTCGCGGTGTACCAACAGGATCTGTTCGAGCCCTCAGAGGACCTGATCGGCCAGTTTGATCTCATTTACAGCCTCGGAGTGGTCGAACACTTTCACAGTCTGTCGACAGTGCTGTTGGCCATGCAGCGTCTCCTCGCTAGGAGGGGGCGAATGCTGACGTTGATCCCGAACATGGCCGGTATTCTCGGTCCGCTCACCCGGCGCTACAACCGGCACGTCTACGAAATCCACGTGCCACATGACATGCAGTCCTTCCTGCAGGGGCACCAGGAGGCTGGACTCTCCGTCGAATCTGCCGGGTTTCTCTGCTCGACCAACTTTGGTGTCCTCTCGGCCTGCTTCAAGGGCCCGACGGACCGGGGCTGGACGACGTATCTCTGGTTATCGCGCCTGACAAAGGCCATTTGGTTCATTGAGTCCAAGTGCGGCGACCTTCCGCGCACGGCCGCCCTTTCTCCCTATCTGTATGCAATCAGTCGGGCCAGCAGATGAAGGTGCTGTTCTTCATTCATTCGCTGGGGCTTGGTGGCGCCGAGCGGGTGACCGTGACGCTGGCCAACCACTGGGCTCGCCGCGGCTGGCAGGTCGGCATTCTCACACTGGCCGGCGTGGAGCAGGATCAGTATTCCCTGGACCCGGCGGTGACCCGGATCGCCCTCGGTCGTGCGGCGCCGAGTACCACCGTCCGCGCGGCGATCACCGAGAATTGGCTGCGCATCCGTGCCGTGCGACGCGTTCTGACGGGGGAAAGGCCCGATGTGGCGGTGGCGATGATGAGTACGGCGAACGTCGTGCTCGCCCTGGCCTCCGTTGGCGCGGGCCGAATCGTGTGCATCGGTTCGGAGCGGATCCACCCGCCGCGTCTGCCCCTCTCCCGGGCGTGGGCGTGGCTTCGTGGCTTCAGCTACAGATGGCTCGACGCGATCGTGGTGCTGTCCACTGACAGCCTGGCATGGGCACGTGCTCATTCCTCGGCCCGGCGTGTCGTGGTGATTCCCAACCCCGTGACCTGGCCTCTGCCGTCGGCCGAGCCCATACGGTCGCCGGAGTCGGTCGGGGCGCCAACAAGGAAGCGGCTGCTGGCGGTCGGGCGGTTGGAGGCGCAGAAGGGATTTCAGCTCCTGATCGAAGTGTTCACAGCGCTCGTCCCGCATTCCCCGACTGGGAGTTGGTGATTGTGGGAGATGGGCCGTTGCGGCCTGAGTTGGAGGCGTCGGTTGCCGAGGCAGACCTGAACGAAGTGGTGCTGTTGCCTGGCCCGGTCGGAAACCTGGGCGAGTGGTACAGTCAGGCGGATCTCTACGTACTCAGTTCGCACTACGAGGGATTCCCGAACGCGCTTGCTGAAGCCATGGCATGCGGGCTCCCGGCAGTCAGTTTCGACTGCGATACCGGGCCGCGCGACCTCATCCGTCACGGGGTTGATGGCTTGCTGGTCGCGGCTGACGACAGGGCGGCGCTTGGGGCCGGACTGGCTAGCCTCATGGGCGACGAACCGTTGCGGTCACAGCTGGGCGCGCGTGCAATCGAGGTTCGGAGCCGGTTCTCGCTCGAACGAGTGAGCGAGAGCTGGTACCAGCTCTTCCGGGATCTCGCCGCGTGACCTGGCGAGCGGCCTCGACTGACGGCGCGCTCGCGCCCGGTGCTGGAGGGCACCGACGCTGGATTCGTCATGCGTCTACTCCCCAGGGTCGAGTGGACGTGATGAGGACCGGCGGCATCGGAAGCGCAGGCGCCCGCGGCTCCGGGCGTTCGCCATGATCGGCCAGGAGAAGTTGTCTGCGGCCGAATCTGTCATCGAGCCATTCGCATCCTGGCAGGCGACTCTGGCAGGGCTTTCGGTGTCGCTGTTCTTCACCAATCTCGTGCTCTACGGGTTTGACCAGCGGGGCTGGCCCGTCACACCGCTGATGGCATTGGTGGCCCTGATGGGCGCAACGGCGCCGATCGCGGCGAGTGGGTCGGGAATCCGCGAGCTGCTTCGACATCCGTTGGCTGCCTGGGCCGCTAGCTATCTGCTACTATCAGGCTTGAGCTTTGTCCTCACGCCGACCACCATGGTGTCGGCCGCCGAAGCCGAGGCACGGCTCCGTTCAGCGATCGCGCTGCTGCTCTTTCTGTACCTCTTCAGTCGCCCGCGGAGCGCGCGGGGTGGCGCGATTGGCCGTCGCAGCTGCGGTCCTGTTCGGGGTAGTCCTCAACCTCTACGAAGTGCTCCGACCATTCACCTTCAGCAATGTGCTGGCCGCTCCGCGGGGTTGTACGTTAATCCGAATATCAGTGGCGGCGCTCTGGCTGTGGGGATGGTGGCTGGCTGTGGCTGAATTGCCTCCGCGGTGGCGTGCCGGCTTCCTTTGGCTCACAGGGCTGGGTGTCTTCGCGACACTATCGCGAGGTGCGCTCCTCCACCCGGGGCATCGGACTCCTCGGGCTTGCGGCCCAGAAGGTGCTCACACCCACTCAAGCGGCGCGACCCGCACGAGTGTTTGCCCTGGCCGGGGGAGTGGGCGCTGGAGGCCCTCTGGAAGCCGCTTGGGTTGGGCAATCTGGTGGCCCGGTGGGCGAAGGTGGTCTGGGCGTCGACAGGCTTGGGCCGTGCGGGGCCCTGGAGCGACTATAGCGCGACCGTGCGCGAGGGACGTCGCGCGCGCGGGGTTCGCGCGCTTCTCAACACCCATGGCCGGCAACGGCCTCGGCGCTACCAACAGCTGGACACATACAGAGTCGACCCACAACATGTACCTGCTGCATCTGGCGGAACAAGGTATTCTCGGTGCCCTCCGACGCCCGCGCTTGCGCTCGCACTGCTCTGGGGATGGATCCGGCACCGCGACCGGACCGCGGTAGCCGCGGCGAGCGTGGTAATGGTGTGGTCCTTCTTCAGCCACAACGTTCTGGAGGAATTCCCTTCCTCCTGCGCATTGCTCTGTCTGGCGTGCCCCCCGCTGGCAAGCGCGGACGGCGGGGGACTGTGAGGCGGGTGACCGCCGTTGCGCCGATCGCGCGGCATGTGTGTCACCCGATGGGACGGGGCAACGCTGCTGCAGCATTATCTGAACGCGTGGGAGATGGAAAATGAATCAAGAAGGCGAGGCATCGAACGCGGCGATGAGGCCAGGGGGTGCCACGGGGCCGATGACGGGCGGGCTCATCTTCGTTCTGAGGCATCGACGCCTCGTCCTGTTTCTTCCGTTCCTCACGGCCCTGGTCGTGGTTGGTCTCGGGCTCGTCGGCCAACGCCCCCATACCGCGACCCTCGCTTTCGACCCGCATCCGATGCCGGATCGCTCTCTCGCTTCGCTGGAATCGCCGCCCGACCAGTCCAGGTGCGAACCGGTGAACCGGGGCATTCACCGCAGTCTACGCCGATCTCATTGTCTCCGAGCCAGTCGTGGTGCCCGTCGTTTCGGACTCATCCGAGTGGACCAGCTAATGGCGAGACGATTCACGGGTCGTTGCTTGATGCGCTGGGGATTCCCGCGGATGGGAACCTCGCGCGCCGTCAAGCCCTTGGGGCGCGGGCGCTCGTGCGACGGGTGGGGGCACGGGCGGACGTCAAGACAGGACTCGTCGTCGTGACGGTGCGGACTTTTTCGGCGGATCTCTCTGCCGCAGTGGCCGAATCCTCATCAGGTGATGGCATTCAATCTGGAGACGCGGCGCAGCCGGGCATCGGCGGAACGCGAGTTCATCGAGGGTCGTCTCGCCGTTGTCGGAGGCGAACTTCAAGACGCGGAAGATCGCCTGCTGTCGTTCCTGCAGCATAATCGGGACTACCGATCCTCGCCCAGCTCGGATTCGAAGCGGACCGGCTGCAACGGGTGGTGACCCAGCAACAGGCATTGAACACCACACTGCGGCAGGCATATGAGCAGGCGCGAATCGACGAGGTACGCAACACGCCGGTGCTGAGCGTCGTGCAAGGCCGTCCCCTCCCGGCCTGCCGGACAGCCGTCGGCTGGCACTGGCGGGCCCGGCGACCCTCGTGGCCATGGGGCTCCTCGGGATGGCGATCGCCATCGCCAGGGATGGAGTGACCGGCTTCACGACGGAGGGGAATGGACCGGAGGCGTTCGTACCACTGGTGCGCGCAACGGTGGAGGACCTGAGGCATCCGCTCCGAGGCATCCGACGTGTTTGAGGAGAGTGATAGTGGGCGGGCCTCGTGCAGCGGGGGTATGTGGTGAATGCCAGCGAGTCGGTGCTGGGACGCGCGTATCGAATCCTGTACGATAGGCTGTGTGGGTACCGCCCACATCTCCGCCCCTGCATTTCCAGTGGCTGGCCTGTGTGTACCTGTACCGAAGCTCAGGCGCCACTCGCGGGGCCTCGACGGTCGTGTGCTGGACGTCGGAAGCGGTGTCGCGCCGTATCGAGCGTGGTTGGTCCCGATAGTACCTATGTGGGCCTGGACGTGTTCCCTGGCCCGCGCGTTGACATCATGGTTGGTCCGTTCGAGAAGTGGCCGCTGCCGGACTCGGAGTTCGACGTCTGCTGTCGAGCCAGGTGCTGAAGCATGTCGAGGACCTTTCTCTCACCCTCACCGACACGCACCGCGTGGTGAAACCGGGCGGGGTGTTCGTGGTGACCTTTCCCTTCCTGCACCATGGCATGGAGCGCCGCACGATTACCGGCGTTTCACGGCGTACCTGGCGGGGCGACTCATCCCGGGCTGTGAAGTCATGGTCCTTGAGCGCCAAGGCGGCATCGGCTCTACTGTTGTGATTCTCGCGCTGGGGTGGATCGAGGAGGTCCTCAACTTGAGCCTTCCGACACGTATTTTGAAGGCAATCCTCCTTCCCGTCCGGCCGCTGCTGGCCCTTGGGTCGAACCGGGTGGGTGGTCGATTCGACCCGTCTCGACCCCACCCGAACCTACGACGACAACCTCTTCGTGCTGTCAGGAAACCGCTGTAGCGCGAACATGCCCAGGGGAACCTCGATCCGCGTCTGTCACGTGATCACCGGACTCCGGACCGAGGGGCCGAGATCATGCTCGAGAAGCTGCTTTCCTGTCGACCGGTCGCCGCTGCGGATACCGTGGTTGTCTTGGGTGATCGGCGACCGTCGGGCCGCGGCTGGTCCAACGGGGGTTCCGGTCGAAGCGATCGGCGTGACGCAGGGTGTTGTGACGCCCGGGCGATGGAGGAAGTTCCGCGGTGCCATCGAGCGAGTCGAGGCCGACGTGCTCGTCGGGTGGATGTATCACGGCAATCGGCCGCGCCGTTGGGTTCCGATGGTTGCCGCGCGCGCCGGTGGGGATGGGGGATTCGCCATCTTCGGCGGCTATGCGCGCGAGCGTCCCGGAACCCGACTGGCGGTGTGGCTCGGCGCACGACTCTCCACCCGGGCAGACCGCATCCTCTACAACTCCGCCGCCAGTGCAAGAGACCATGAGGCAACCCGCGTCCGACCCCAGGCGAGCGGAGATGATCCCCAATGGATTCGACTTGGTGAGTTTCTCCCCCGTGCCAGGCCAGCCGGGGAGGTGCTTCGCCCGAATGCCAGATTCCCGACGGCTCCGTCGGTGGTGTGCCAGGTCGCCAGATACCTCCGCATGAAGATCACCTCGGACTCCTCGATGCGATCTGCGCGCTTGGTCGAGGCGGGACTTCCCGTTCACCGGTAGTGATGATGGGGCGCGGTGTGGACGAGGGTAACCAGTCCTGATCCGCCGCGAAGGAGCGTGGGTTGTTGAGCCGCCTGCACCTGCTTGGCGAACGTGCCGATGTCGCGGCAATCCTCGCGGGCGTCGACCTGCTGTGCAGCCCGTCAGCATGGGAGAAGGCTTTCCCAATGCGGTCGGAGAGGCCATGGCGTGTGGAATTCCGTGCGTCGTGACGGACGTTGGTGCCTCCGCGACGCTCGTAGGCGACACCGGGGGCATAGTGCCGCCCAATGATGCAAATGCCCTTGCTACTGCCTTGGCTGCTTGGGTCCGGCTCACACCCAGCAGCGCCGAGAGGCAGGTAACCGGGCTCGCCAGCGGATGGTCTCGCAGTACTCCTTGGTGCGGGTCGCGGCCGCTCTCGACGACCGGCTCGCGGTACTCGTCGAGGGTCGGGCGGTCGGATGAACCGGCCCGCAAGGGTGTCGAGTCCGACGAGGGTTTAGCTAGCGGCGGTCGGACCCAGGTCCCAGGCAACGCTTTGGCGAGGGACCGGCCCCGCGGCGGTATCCGGCACGGTCTTTGCCCCTCGAGGCCGAAGCGCTTGTGCTCAGTGGGTTTCAAGGGATATTGATGCGTGTGGTGGGAGGGGCAATCGGTGAGGGTGCCGATTGGATCTCCGGGTCGTCAAACTCTCAGTGGCGACCCAATCTGCTGGACCCGACAACCGATAGTCGAACATCCGTCGAAACGGACCGCGTCCGCCACAGTGGCTCCGCGGAACCTTTCTGCGCCCGGACTGCGTGCTGGGG
>CAWGRU010000007.1:0-187224 GCA_963825065.1 uncultured Gemmatimonadales bacterium | reverse complement strand
GCGGCGATTGCAGCGGGGCGAAATGCTGGGACTGCCCCAGTCCCGGCCGATGCCGGCGATCGGCCCCCGCTGCTACGAACTGCGCATTCCCGACGAGCGCGGCACATGGCGGGTGATCTACCGGATCGACACCGACGCGATTGTGATCGGGGCGGTGTTCGCGAAGAAGACCGCCCAGACGCCGAAGCATATAATCGGGAGCTGCCAGGCCCGCTTCCGGGCATACGACCTGCTAGGAAGGGACTAGATCGATGAAGGCCACCAAGCGGGACAAACTCGACCGGGCGGGATGGGCGGTGGGGTCGGCCGCCGAATTCCTTGAGCTCAACCAGGAGGAAGCCACGTTCGTGGAGATGAAGGTGGCGCTGAGCCAGAGCCTTCGGCAGTGGCGTAACCGGCAGGGCCTGACCCAAGGCGAACTCGCCACGCGGCTCAACTCCAGCCAGTCGCGGGTGGCCAAGATGGAGGCCGCCGATCCCACGGTGTCAGTCGACCTCCTCCTCCGCTCGCTCCTCAGGCTGGGCGCCAGGCGGAAGGATATCGCGCGGGCGATGGCCCCGTAGGCACCCCCTACGCACTCCTCCTCCCCCTCACCCCCCGATAGAACTCCCCCACCGCGATCACCAGCTCGGCCCCGAGCGCGGCATGCTCCTCCTCCGACAGCTCCTGGGGCCCCCACCCCGGCTGCCGATGGCTCGTGCAGCGGCCGCGCCCGCGATCCGCCGCACCGGCGCCAGCAGCTCCTCGCACGCCGCCGGGGTCAGCTCCCCGCCCCAGCCGAAACGATCGCTGTCATCGAGGAAGCTGTCCGTGAACTCGAAGAGTCCGATGGCCTCGAGGAACCCCTCCGCCCACTGCGCCTCACGACGACAACTGTCCTCGTCATCCTCCGGCAGCGCCCAGCCCCTGGTCCCGAGCGGGCGCCGGTGCACCGTCCGCCAGTGCCGGAGCCAGCAGGGGCGGACGTCCTCCGCTCCGCGCGAACGCCGGGGAGCACTCCGCCTCGAGCCGCCCTCAAGAGACCGTGCCACTGCGGCACTGCGGCGGCGCACGCGAAGTCGGTGATGAACCCGGCCGCGAGGGAGTTCTTCAGGACCTCGGGATGACAGCACCGCGGATCGGTGGGCCAGGTCGCCCGTGGCCTAGAGATTCCTCGCTTCGCTCGGAATGACACCACTAGGGCAGCGGGACGTCCCCGATCCGCCCTCTGCAGGTCACCAGCGGCGCCCGTGGTACCGCGGCGGGGGCGCTCCGGGCCGCGCGCCAGGCCGCCAGCCGCTCCGGATCCCCCGCGAACCGGATCCGGTTGAGCGCATCCAGATGGAAAATGACCCTCGAGGCCTCCTCCCCCGCCTCCTCCATCGCCGCCGAGGCCCCGAGTGCCGCCGCGAGACTCCCCTCCCGCCGCGCCTCGATCGCCTGGTACTCGGCCAGCCGTTCGCCCAGCTCGGCGAGCAGCCCCGCCGGCATCCCGTACTCGGACCAGCCGCTCCCGATGCACCGCCGCCGCTGCCATCGCCCCGACGACACCCCGCACAAAGGCGGGTGCACCCCGCGTGCGCGCCGCCACGACCGGCGGAGGCATCACTCCCTCGTGCCTGGCCAGCACCCGGAACATCAGCGCGAGCTGGGCGACGAGACCCCGCAGCAGCCGCTCGACCCGGCTCCGCTCCCGCATCGCCTCCCGCGCCGCCTCCTGCTGCCGCTCCTGCTCGGCGATGAGCGCGGTGATCGCCTCGACCAGCTCGCGCAGCCGCTCCACCGAGCCGACCGCGGCGGGGCTGGAATCGGGATGCATCGTCTGGAAGGTCAGGACCTGCCGCGCGCCGATGAGCTTCGGCCGGATGAACCATCGCATACGATCGACTCCTTTCAGCGGCGGAATGGCGTGCCCGCCTGACGCCAGCGCCTGGTGCGGCTCCGTTCGATTGTGTCGCGATAGGGTGAGACTCGGCGGCGGAGATGCGAGGAGTGTGCCGGTCTGTGCGCTGCGTCACATCCGATAGCGGAAGTGATTGCGTCTCGCGGCGTTAGGCGGCGCCAGCGGGGCGGTCGGGGCGGGTCATTGAGGCTGCCGGGTGTCCTCGGCGGGAACAGCGGAGACACTCCGGAACACACCGATCCCCTGAGCTCCAGCGCTGGAACTCAGGGGATCGGGGCCCTGCACCGCTGCCCTGCCAGGCCGCTCACGCGGCGTTCACCCCATCAGACGCCGGCGGAGTGGGTGGGGTGGGCGTCGGGACCGGATCGGGAACCTCCCGCGTCGGCGACACCCAGGCCACGTTGCGGGCACTCTTCCACGCCGCCCGGAGCTCCGGGTTCTTCTTGTACCGCACCCGGTACAGCGCATCCAGGTTCTTCACCACCGTGATGATCTCCGAGCTGATCGCCTTGAGATCCTGGCGAGCGCCCACCTGCTGGGCCTTCGCCGTACGCTGCCGCGCCATGGCCGCGCTGAATCCCTCAACGTCCGCCGAGACCGCCTGCAGCATTGCGTCGTCCAGGCCGAAAGGGACCAGCTTCTCCTTGTTGGCGGTGGCCTCGCCGACGGCGACTCTGGCGTTGGTCAGCAGGGTCAGTTCGCTGGCATGTGGCCGAGGCAGCCGACGATGAATCGAAATCCCCGGGACGGTCTTCGACGCGGTCCGAGCGATGCCGGCCAGTGCAGCCAGCCCCTCCTCGATGGCCACCCGCAGGGTGACCTTGTCGTCCACCGCCGTGGTACCGGCGATCACGCCGCGCCGATGCTGCTCCAGCAGCTCCTTCGTCCGACCCACCATGATGCCGAGTCGGTCGGCCACGGGGGTGATCGCGGGATCACCTTCGGCGTGCCCCAGACAGAAGTTCAGGGCCCCTTCGGCCATGCCGAGCTTGAGACGAATGTGCTCATCCATACAACCCTCCTTGGGTGTGGTCCGGAGGACCACGTGAGTGAAATGGTGCCGCGCCCTTCGGGGAGCGTCGGCGTGACGACCGGGGTCGGCCCGAACCGAACCAGGTCGGCGGCAGGTATAGCAGACCGTGTGCCAGAACACCGGGAGCTAGTTAGGCGCGGTTGCGGGAGCGAGCCAAATCGCGGAGAGGTTGCGCCAAGGAGTGTGCGGAGCGACTCGAGGAGTGTGCAGGCCGCCCCGAAGACCGTGCAGCCCGCGCCAGGGAGCGGAGCGCCCGAGCCAAAGACTGTGCAGACCGGCCGAAATGCTGTGCAGCCCGAGCCAAGTGATTTGCAGCCCGAGCCAAATGCCGTGCAACCCGCGCCAAATGATGTGCAGCCCGCGCCGAATACCCTGCAGGTCGAGCCCAGGACTGTGCATCCCGACAAAAGAACCTTGCAGACCGAGAAAAGAAGTGTGCAGCCGCCGTCAAATGCTGTGCATCTCGCGCCGAGGACTGTGCATCCGGCGCCGAATGCCGTGCATCCCGGCCCAAATTTTACGGGGGAGGTCCCAAGCAGTGTTCAGCGAGCGGCCAGTGATGTCCCACGGGAGCCAACTGTCCCGCTACCTGTCTCGAAAAGGGGACACCTGCCCCTCTTGCGATGAGTGGGGCTCCTGACGGATGCGGGGCGCTACGGTAGCGCTGTCATTCCGAGGGCCCGAAGGGCCCGAGGAATCCCTGCAGGTACGGCTCGGGGTTTGAGGGATTCCTCGCTGCGCTCGGAATGACAAGGGGCAGCGCTGTCATTCCGAGGGCCCGAAGGGCCCGAGGAATCCCTGCAGGTACGGCTCGGGGTTTGAGGGATTCCTCGCTGCGCTCGGAATGACAAGGGGCAGCGCTGTCATTCCGAGGGCCCGAAGGGCCCGAGGAATCCCTGCAGGTACGGCTCGGGGTTTGAGGGATCCCTCGCTGCGCTCGGAATGACAAGGGGTAGCGCTGTCATTCCGAGGGCCCGAAGGGCCCGAGGAATCCCTGCAGGTACGGCTCGGGGTTTGAGGGATTCCTCGCTGCGCTCGGAATGACAAGGGGCAGCGCTGTCATTCCGAGGGCCCGAAGGGCCCGAGGAATCCCTACAGGTACGGCTCGGGGTTTGAGGGATTCCTCGCTGCGCTCGGAATGACAAGGGGCAGCGCTGTCATTCCGAGGGCCCGAAGGGCCCGAGGAATCCCTGCAGGTACGGCTCGGGGTTTGAGGGATCCCTCGCTGCGCTCGGGATGACAAGGGGCAGCGCTGTCATTCCGAGGGCCCGAAGGGCCCGAGGAATCCCTGCAGGGACGGCTCGGGGTTTGAGGGATCCCTCGGTCGCTCCGCTCCCTCGGGATGACATGTGGAGGGTGAGGGATTCCTCGCTGCGCTCGGAATGACAAGGGGCAGCGCTGTCATTCCGAGGGCCCGAAGGGCCCGAGGAATCCCTACAGGTACGGCTCGGGGTTTGAGGGATCCCTCGCTGCGCTCGGAATGACAAGGGGTAGCGCTGTCATTCCGAGGGCCCGAAGGGCCCGAGGAATCCCTGCAGGTACGGCTCGGGGTTTGAGGGATTCCTCGCTGCGCTCGGAATGACAAACGGCAGCGTTGTCATTCCGAGGGCCCGAAGGGCCCGAGGAATCCCTACAGGTAGGGCTCGGGGTTTGAGGGATTCCTCGCTGCGCTCGGAATGACAAAGGGTAGCGCTGTCATTCCGAGGGCCCGAAGGGACCGAGGAATCCCTGCAGGTACGGCTCGGGGCCCGGAATCACCCGTTCGGGTGACGCGCAATCAGCAGGCAGGCGGTAGAATTGGCCACCCTCACCCTCCAGGAGCCTGCTCCATGCGAAAGATCGTGCTGACCTTCGGGTTCATCGCCGGTGCCATTCTCTCGGTGATGATGATCTTCACCTTCACCCTCTTCCATGACCAGATCGGATTCGGCTCGGCGGGCCTGATCGTCGGGTACGCCTCGATGGTGGTGGCGTTCCTGATGGTGTTCTTCGGAGTCAGGTCATACCGGGACAATGTCGCCGGTGGCAGCGTCACCTTCGGCCGCGCCCTCAAGGTCGGCCTGCTGATCATGGCCATCGCAAGCATCTGCTACGTGGCCACCTGGGAAGTGATCTACTACACGGTGGCCCCTGATTTCATGGACAAGTACGCCGCCTATACCATCGACAAGGCGAAGCAAGCCGGTGCCACGGAGGCGCAGATCGCGGAGAAGACCAAGGAGATGGCGGACTTCAAGCAGGCGTACCGGAATCCGCTGGTGAACATCGCCTACACCCTGCTCGAGCCACTTCCGGTGGGCCTGCTGTTCGCCTTTGGTGCCGCCTGGGTGTACAGCCGGAAACGTCGAGCCGACGGCTTGACCACCGCGTGAGCCTCATCCGCTTCAATTGTCAGCACCGATGCTGACGGCGGTTCCCCACCGCGTATGGCGTCGGCCCAGGCCCTCGCCTGGCCGCCTATTGCGTGATCCAGCGCTCCGCAGTATCGTCGTATGGGAATCCCATAGGACACCCGATGGCGGACAAGCTGGACGTGCAGCAGGGCACCCTCGCCCTGATGATCCTCAAGACCCTCGAGGTGCTCGGGCCGCTGCATGGCTACGGCGTCGGTCGCCGTATCGAGGAGACGAGCAAGCACCGCCTCACGCTCAACTATGGCACGCTGTACCCCGCGCTCCTCAAGCTCGAGCAGGAGGGGCTGATCAAGGCGGAATGGCGCCAGTCCGAGAATAACCGTCGGGCGAAGTACTACGCGCTCACCGCCGCGGGGCGCAAACAGCTGGCGCGCGAGGCCCGCGACTGGCATCGGACCGCCGACCTGATCGCGGACTTTCTCGGGCCGCGCCCGGAGGTCCCATGAGACCGCTTCGTGCCCTGCTCGCGCGCATCGCGGGATTCTTCACCGGCCACCGGGCCAACGACGATCTTCAGGACGAGCTGCAATCCCATCTCGACATGGAGACCGCCGAGTACATCCGCCGTGGCATGCAGCCGGACGCGGCGCGGCGGCAGGCGCTGCTCCTGTCCGGAGGTCTCACCCAGGCCGCCGAGGCGGTGCGGGATCAGCGCGGACTGCCCTGGATCAATGGCGTCGCCGCCGACATCCGCTACGCCCTCCGCGGGCTGCGCCACAGCCCCGCCTTCACCACGGTGGTCGTGCTGACCCTGGCGCTCGGCATCGGGGCCAACACCGCGATCTTCAGCGTGGTCCGCGGCGTGCTGCTCAAGCCCCTCCCTCACCGTGACGGCGACCGGCTGCTGTACCTGCGACAGTCGGTCGACGGACCGGGGGTGAGAATATCGCCTTCTCCGTTCCGGAGATCACCGATTTCCGAAATGGTGCCAAGTCGCTCGGCGCCATCGCGGAATTCTCTCCCTACACCCTCACGCTTCAGGGCACCGACGACGCCATTCGCGTCAATGCGGGTCTGGTCACCGGCAACTTCTTCGAGGTCATGGGGCTCTCGGCGGTGGTGGGCCGGCTCACGGGGCCGGGCGACGACGGGCCCGGGGTTCCCCCTGTCATGGTCCTCACCCAGGAGTTCTGGCAGCGACGCTTCCACGGCGATCCGGGCATCATCGGCAAGCAGGTGCGACTGGACGGCAGTTCGGTGACGGTGATCGGGGTGCTCCAGGCCGCGCCGTACTTTCCCGACCGGGCCGATGCGCTGCTCAACATGGTGATCAGCCCGCACCACCTCAGCGCCCAGATGATCCAGGGCCGCACCCATCGCATGACCGAGATGATCGCCCGGCTGGCACCCGGCGCCACCGTTCCCCAGGCGACGGCCGAGGTCGCCGCGGTGTACGCCCGCATGCAGCGCGATCACCAGGACGCGTACGATCCCGGGTCCCACTACCGCGTCGCGGTCATCCCCTTCAAGGAAGTGCTGGGCGAGCGGGCCCGGTTGACGCTCTGGCTGCTCATGGCCGCCGCGGCATTCGTCCTGATCATCTCGGCCGCCAACGTCGCCAACCTGACCCTGATGCGCGGGGTCCAGCGGGAGCACGAGCTGGTGGTGCGGGCCGCCCTGGGTGCCGGCGTGGCCCGGCTGAGGCGGCTGCTGCTGGTCGAGAATCTCGCGCTGACACTCGTCGGGGCCGGACTCGGCGTGCTCCTCGCGATCGGAGGCGTCCGGCTGCTCACCTCGCTCGCCGAGCGGTACTCCCCGCGCGCCAGCGAAATCCGCCTCGACGGCGTGGTGCTGGGCTACACGACCGCGCTGGCGGTTGCGCTCGCCCTCCTGCTGTCGTTCCTGGCGTCGCTGCCCAAAGAGGGCACCTTCGCGTCCTGGATTGCCGCCGGGATGCGCCGGATCAGCGGCGGTCTCAAGAAGCAGCGACTGCAGCGGGGACTGGTCGTCGTCCAGATCGCGGTCTCCGTCGTGCTGCTGGCCGGCGCGGGATTGCTCACCCGTACGATGATCCGGCTTTCCAACGTGAGCACCGGTCTCAGGACCGAGCAGGTGCTCACGATGGAGGTACCGATCATCGCTCCGGCACGGGCGACGGCCGAGGACGATGTCGACGCCAAGCAGCGCTACCAGCGGATGCAGAGTGAGGTCCAGGCCCTCCACGGCGTCATCGATGTGGGGGTCGGGGGCACCACACCGCTCCGCAACAGTCAGATCCAGCTGGAGCTCAAGGCCGAGGGCAAGACGCTGTCCGTGGGTGAGGCCATTCCGCGGGCCGAGTATCGCACCGCCGACCCCGAGTACTTCAGCGCCGCCGGAATTCCCCTGCTCAAGGGACGCGCGTTTGCCGCCACCGATCGGGAGGGTTCCGGCAGGGTGGTGATCATCAACCAGACCCTGGCAGACAGGTTCTTCCCGGGCGAGGACCCGATCGGCAAGCGCATCGCGTGGACCGGCGACGTGCTGCGATTCACGCCCTTCAGCGGCGAGTGGCGCACCGTCGTTGGTGTGGTCGGCAATACCCAGGATGGCGGTCTGGATGCGGAGCCCCGGCCGGTGGTGTTCATGCCCTTTGCCCAGGAGTTGGCGATCATCGGTGTCCTGGTGGTCCGGACCGATAGCGACGTCGCGGGACTGGCGGCCGCGGCCACCCGAGTAGTCCGGGGCATCGCCCCGGCGGCCCCCATCGAGAATGTGCTGACCGTGGCGCAGATCAAGGACCAGAGTGTGTCGCCTCGACGCCTGAATGCCGCGCTGGTCTCGTTGTTCGGCATCCTGGCGGTCATCATCGCCGCGGTGGGGATCGCCGGCGTCCTGGCCTTCTCGGTGAGCGCCCGTACCAACGAGATCGGCATCCGCATGAGCCTCGGGGCCGACAGTGGCCGGGTCCAGCGGATGATCCTGCGAGAAGGCGGGGTGTTGCTGGCGATCGGCCTGGTGCTCGGCGTGGCCGGCGCCTTCCTCGCCGCCCGGGTCATCCAGGGGCTGCTCTTCGGCGTCGCGCCATACGACCCGCCCACATTCATAGGGGTAGCGGTCATGATGGCGGCGATCGGGGTCGGTGCCTGCTGGCTTCCGGCGGTTCGGGCAGCCCGGATCGACCCGGCGATCACCATGCGGGCGTTGTAACGGCTACGTCGCCGATCCCGACGATGGCGTGGCCGAAGGGTTCGGCTCGGAATTCGGAGGGATCCCTCGCTGCGCTCGGGATGACGAGGCCGCGGGACGTTGTCATTCCGAGGGCCCGAAGGGCCCGAGGAATCCCTCAAGGTTCGGCTCGGAATTTGGAGGGATCCCTCGCTGCGCTCGGGATGACGAGGCCGCGCGATGTCGTCATTCCGAGGGCCCGAAGGGCCCGAGGAATCCCTCAAGGTTCGGCTCGGAATTTGGAGGGATCCCTCGCTGCGCTCGGGATGACGTGGCCGCGCGATGTCGTCATTCCGAGGGCCCGAAGGGCCCGAGGAATCCCTCAAGGTTCGGCTCGGAATTCGGAGGGATCCCTCGCTGCGCTCGGGATGACGTGTGAAGGGTGAGAGATCCCTCGCTGCGCTCGGGATGACGAGGCCGCGGGACGTTGTCATTCCGAGGGCCCGAAGGGCCCGAGGAATCCCTCAAGGTTCGGCTCGGAATTCGAAGGGATCCCTCGCTGCGCTCGGGATGACGTGTGAAGGGTGAGAGATCCCTCGCTGCGCTCGGGATGACGAGGCCGCGCGATGTCGTCATTCCGAGGGCCCGAAGGGCCCGAGGAATCCCTCAAGGTTCGGCTCGGAATTTGGAGGGATCCCTCGCTGCGCTCGGGATGACGTGTGAAGGGTGAGAGATCCCTCGCTGCGCTCGGGATGACGAGGCCGCGGGATGTCGTCATTCCGAGGGCCCGAAGGGCCCGAGGAATCCCTCAAGGTTCGGCTCGGAATTTGGAGGGATCCCTCGCTGCGCTCGGGATGACGTGTGAAGGGTGAGAGATCCCTCGCTGCGCTCGGGACAGGCCTGGGCTCGATGCGTTCGGCCGCGAGGCGGCGAAGCCGCCGCAGGTCAACCAGGATTCTCCTGATCCGGAGACGATCGCGCAGGTTGTGTTGAATCCGACGATGCGGCTGATGGCGGGGACGTAGTACCCAAGATCACCCAATTGCTGGTGGTGCGCGCTAATGGAATTCAAACTCATCGGCTCCACCAGCAATGAGGAAGCTATCGCAATAGGAAACGCGATTCGCGAGCTCAAACGCCTGGTAAAGACCTATGGGAAGGGTCGTTGGCGCAAACGGAAGGGAATCGGGCGGGTACGATTGTCGGATGGAACGGTGAAGCTGGCTGAGCTACATCGGTATGAAGCACACGGACTGGGTCGACGGGACTACAAGATCAAACGCTATATCGCGTAGGCATATGAAGACTCTCAAGAAGGCACGACTCGCTGTTTGCATCGACAACACGGGCTATCCCGTGGCTCTCGAACCGTGGAAGCTGTACAAAGTGTTGCCGGATTCAGAAGCCAAGGCTCACGGACAGCTGAGAGTCATCGACGAGTCTGGCGAGGACTACCTATTCCCTGCTTCCCTGTTTGTTACGGGACTTCGCTTCCCTTGGAAGAAGGTCCCGCAGAAGCATAAGACTTTATTCTCGAGGGACGCTGTCGCCCGATCCATGGGCAAAGCGGCGAGCGGAAAGACTCACAACAGAGTGCCCACCAAGGCCCGCTGAAAAGCGAGAAGCTCCACAACGGAAACCATTGCGGAGCTTCGAGTTGCCCCTCCTGGGCTCGAACCGGAGCGGCCGCAGGCCGCGGAGGACGAGCCCCCAAACAAACGCGGCCGGCGCAGTTGCGCCGGCCAGTTGCCCCTCCTGGGCTCGAACCAGGACTCTCCTGATCCAGAGTCAGGCGTGTTGCCAGTTACACCAAGGGGCATCAGGAGCCGAAAAAGTAGCGACGGAGGCCGTGCTGGGGAAGGGGAGAAGAAGGGACAAGGGAGAGGGGAAAGGGACAGGCATTTCCCTTTCCCCTTTCCCCTTTCCCCGTTGTTTCCCCTACCCCACCGGCCAGTCCGCCATCCCCTCCAGCACCTCGAATGCGAGGGGGCAGAGCCCGATCCCCACCTGCTTCTGAATGATGGCCAGCACTTCGTTCGGCGGCAGCGCCGGCCGATAGGGCCGCTCGGCGCTCAGCGCCTCGGCCACATCCGCCACCGCCAGCACCCGCGCCAGAGGATCGATCTGGGGCCCGAAGAGCCCCATGTGGTAACCGCTCCCGTCCAGCTTCTCGTGATGGGCCGCCGCAGTTTCCGCGAATTCCGCGAACCGCCGCACCCGCATCAGGATCTCCAGCGTGTGCTGGGTGTGCCGCCGCATCTGGGCCATCTCGGCCTCGGTGAGCGGGCCCGGCTTGTCCAGGATCTGATTGGAGACGCCGAGCTTGCCGATATCGTGCAGCAGCCCCGCCCGCCGGAGGGTGACCAGCCGCTCCGCGCCGTAGCCGAGCCCCCGCCCGATCTCGACCGCCAGCGCCGCCACTCCCGCGGAGTGCCGCGCGGTATACGGCGACTTGGCGTCGATGACCCGCGCGAACGCCTCGGCCACCTGATCGAGCCGCGCCTCATCCGCCAGCAGCACCCGGTCGTCCGGCTCCAGATCGACGACATGCTCGAGCTGGTCGGTCGCGAGCAGGGTGCTCCACCAGGCGTATTCCCGCTCGAACGACTCCAGCACTTCGATCAGCGCCGGATCGAACCAGGTGCCGCGCCGCGCCCGCACCACGTCGTAGGCCGTGCGCACGCCGAATCGGCTGGCGAAGACTTCCACGGTCTGCGCCAGGCCTGCGATCCGCCCCAGCAGCGGGATCTGGTCGCCGCGGCGAAAGTAGGGCATGCCGCGACCATCCCAATGCTCGTCCAGCGCCCGGATGGCGTCCTGGGTGGCCTGCTCGAGGCCCAGCAGATTGGCGATGTCGGCCCCGCGCTCGCAGCGGGTCTCGGTCATCTCCCGGCCACTGCCCTGCTCGGTGAAGCCGATCATCAGGGTATGCCAGGCCCGGCGCAGCGCGCCGTCCTGGGGCCGGGCACAATGAAAGGCGTACAGGGCCGAGTCGGCCGGCCTGGTCCAGTCGGTGAGCTTGTGGGCCTGCTTCAGGGCGAGGTCATCGGCCTGGAAGAGCCGCGCCAGCCGGGCGGCGTTGCTGGAACAGCCGAGGTCCTTGAGCAGGAGGGCATAGAAGAGGGCGGACTTCTCCTCCGGGGAGAGGTGGAGCACGTCCCCCATCCGCATGCCGATGACACAGGTCCGGACCGCGTGCCCCGCCGGCTGCCCCTCGGTGATATCCAGGGCGTGCGACAGCGCCGAAACCACCTCCGACAGCCGAACCTCGGCCACTGGGGCGGGAGGTACCGGGGCCACCGGGGGGGTCCAGGGCTCCCGGTAGGGCAAAGTGCGGGGCCCGATCCCGCGGAGAGTGGCTAACTCGTTGAAATGGGCGCTCATGCCCAGGAGAAAAGCAAGAAGGGGGCCGGGGCGGGTGCCGGGAGGAGAGAGCCAAAACGAGGCCCGGGATCAGGGCCTCGTCTTATGGAGCTGAGGGGGATCGAACCCCTGACCTCTGCAGTGCGATTGCAGCGCTCTCCCAGCTGAGCTACAGCCCCTTGGAAGGGACGGTAAGCTAGTTGTCGGTCGATCCAGGGTCAACCTGAATCGGGACTTGGGGTTGGAATCGACGGAGGGAGCAATGATCGGGGGCGCTGCCGGGAGGTCGACTGGCCCTGCGGAGCTGAGCGCCGCCGCGAGGCGACGCCCAGGGTACTCCGCTCGGTGCGCTAGGTGAGTGGGCGCGAGCCCGGCGCTGGCGGCGGCGGGGTGATGTAGTCCTTTGGCAGGGTGCCGCTCAGCGAGCGCAGCCATACGGTGATCAGCCTGGCCTCTTCGGCGGTGAGCTTCCGGCCCAACTGGTGGTTGGCCATCATGGCCACGGCGGTGTCGAGCGAGCTGGTGAGCCCGTCGTGGAAATAGGGCGCGGTGTATTCGATGTTCCGGAGCGACGGCACCTTGAACACCATCCGGTCCTGCGAGTTGTGGGTGACGGCCACCCGGCCGCTGTCGCGGCTGTCGGGCCAGGGATTGGCGAGTCCGGCCACCTGGTACTGCGCCCCGCCGACGTAGGTCCCGTTGTGGCAGGTGGCGCAGCCCACCCGGAAGAAGGTGTTGAATCCGGCCTTTTCCTCGTTGGTCAGCGCGGTGCTGTCGCCACGGAGAAAGCGGTCCCAGCGGGACGGGGTGACCAGACGGCGCTCGAAGGCACCGATGGCGTGGCCGGTATTGTCGTAGGTGACCGGGCTGGCCTCACCGGGGAAGGCGGCCGCGAACGCGGCGACGTACACCGGATCGGCGCGGAGGATGCGCACCACGGCGGCGGCGCTGGGCATGCCCATCTCGACTGGATTGAGGATCGGGCCCTTGGCCTGTTCCTCGACATTCGGCGCCCGGCCATCCCAGAACTGGGTGAAGTGTCCGGCGGCGTTGTAGACGGTCGGCGAGTTGCGGCCACCAAGCCCGCCGGCGGAGCCGACGCTGAAGCGCCCGGTATCGGCGCCGAAGGCATCGAGCCGGTGGCAGCTGTTGCAGGACTGGTTGTTCCCCTTCGAGAGCCGGGTCTCGAAGTAGAGCATGCGGCCGAGGGCAACCTTGTCGTCGGTCACCGGGT
This sequence comes from uncultured Gemmatimonadales bacterium, assembly GCA_963825065.1. Taxonomy (GTDB): domain Bacteria; phylum Gemmatimonadota; class Gemmatimonadetes; order Gemmatimonadales; family GWC2-71-9; genus JADJOM01. The sequence continues at coordinate 174,211 of CAWGRU010000007.1, read as the reverse complement.
GTTCGGTGGAACTGATCTCGGCGGGGAGCGGGGCGAACAGGGCGAGCTGGGCGGGGTCGACTTTGACCGCCGCTTCGCGCGGGGCGGGATTGCAGGCACCCGCCAGCAGCGTGCCGGCGGCGAGTGCGGCAATCATTCTCGTGGTGCACATGATCTTCGGGGCCCTCGAATCGGGATCGGACATGTGGGGGATGCGACCCCCACGGCCGCGGCAGGGGCGAGCAACGACGGGATCTGCCAGCGGTCGACAGTATAGCGCCTGATGGGTGAACAGCCGGTGAATCGGCATGGAGAAGAAGTGGCGCGCTTGTCATGAATCGCGCAGCAATGGAGCGCGGTGGGCCATTCCCCCTGTCATGAATCCGCCGGCGGCCGGCACGGCCCTGCAACCTTTTTCACCGACCTCCCGTCTACCCATTATCCCGACAATGTCGGAGTAATCAGATGATCGGCTTCCTCGGTGAATTCGAGCAGCTCATCCTGCTCGCCATCCTGCGCTGCGGCGACGAAGCCTACGGCGCCGCGCTGCAGCGGGAGCTGGAGCGGGTCCGTCGCGGGGTCCACCTCGGCGCGGTCTACACCACCCTGCTCCGGCTGGAGGAGAAGGGGCTGGTGGCCTCGCGGGTGGGCGAGCCCACCGCAGAGCGCGGAGGCCGGCGGCGGAAGTACTACCGCCTGCTCCCCGCCGGCCATCGCCACCTCGAACATTCCCTCGCCGCTCTCCGCACCATGACCGCGGGTCTCCCCCGCCCGCTGGAGGCTCCATGATGCCGACCCCTCCCCGCCTCGCCGTCAGACTGCTCGAGTACCGAGTGCCGAGTGCCGAGTACGAGTTCATCGGGGGAGACCTCGAGGAGCGATTCAAGGAACGCACCGCCGCCGATGGCAGCGCCGCCGCCCGTCGGTGGTACTGGAGGCAGAGTCTGTCGCTCTCGCTCAGGCGCTGGCCTGAGGGACGGATGGCGGCCACCGGTCCGGGCGGGGAACGGGGCGGCGCCGGTCTGGTCCGCGACTTCCGGCACGGGCTCCGGGTGCTGCGTCGAGCGCCGCTGTTCTCGCTGCTGGTGGTGCTGACCTTCGCGATCGGGCTGGGCGCGACGGCGGCGATCTTCAGCGTGCTCGACCCGGTGCTGCTCCGCGGCGCCCCCTACCCCGGCGCCGACCGGATCCTGCTGGCCTTCAGCAGGGAGAAGGACGGCACCTCGAGCAACGTCGGCTATCTGACCTTCCGCGACGTGGAGGCACAGACCCGCACCCTGAGCCAGGTGGCGGTGATGGCGTACTGGACGCCGGTGCTCCGGGGCACCGAGGCCTCCGAACGGCTCAACGGCCAGCGGGTGAGTCACCGGTTCTTCGCGACGCTCGGCGTGGCGCCGGAGCTGGGCGCGCGACTTCACGGCGGAGGAGGATCACGCCGCCACCCGCAATGTGGTGATCCTGAGCCACGGGCTCTGGCAGCGGCAGTTCGGCGGGGATCCGGGGATCATCGGGCGGAGCATCACGCTGACCGACCGGCCGGTGACGGTGATCGGGGTGATGCCGGCGCGATTCGAGAGCCTGCTCGCGCCCGAGGCCGAGCTGTGGGCGCCGCTGGGATACGAGGACACCGATCCCTGGGCCTGCCGGGACTGCCAGCACCTGCGGATGATCGGCCGGCTGCGGGACGGCATCAGCGTCGCCGCGGCGGGCGCGGAGCTGGACCAGATCTCGGCCCGGATGGTGGCGGAGCATCCCGACAAGTACTCCGCGACCGGTTTCGCGATCACGGCGCTCAATCGCTACCTCACCCGGAACATCCGGCCGGTGCTGCTCGCCACGGCGGGGGCGGTCGCGCTGCTGTTGCTCATCGCCTGCGTGAACGTGGTGAATCTCTTCCTGGGCCGGGCGGCACGGCGGTCGGGGGAGTTCGCGGTGCGCACGGCGCTGGGCGCGGGGGCCTCGAGGATCGTGCGTCAGGTGCTGGCCGAGGCGGTGGTACTGGCACTGGTGGGTGGAGCGCTCGCGATCGGGCTGGCGTTCGCTGCGGTGAAGGCGATCGTGGCGTTCGCGCCGGCGCGGGTGCCGCGGCTCGACCAGGTCGCGGTCAACCTCGATGTGCTGGGCTTCACCCTGCTGCTCGCGACGGCCGCGGGGATCCTCGCCGGACTCGCGCCGGCGCTGGCGGCGCTCCGCTCCAACATCGGGTCGCTCATCCGGCAGGGGGGACGGACCATCGCGCGGGCGGGACGGCGGGTGCGGGCCACGCTGGTGGTGGTGGAGGTGGCGCTGGCGCTGATCCTCCTGGTGGGGGCGGGGCTGCTGGTGCGGAGCCTGGGGCGGCTGCTGTCGGTCGATCCGGGGTTCGACTCGGCGGGACTGGTGACGCTCGAACTGGATCCGTTCGGGAGCCGGTACGACAGCGTCGCCACGATCAACCGCTATTACCAGGCGGTGGCCGAGCGGGTGCGGGCGGTGCCCGGGGTGACGGCGGTGTCGGCGACGACCCAGCTCCCGCTGAGCGGCGACTTCGATTCGTGGGGAGTCCATGTCGAGGCGCATCCGAGCGCCAATCCGGCGGAAGATCCGGCGGCGTGGCGCTATTCGGTGACGCCGGGGTACCTGCAGGCGATGCGGATCCCGCTCATCCGCGGGCGCGATCTCGATGCGAACGACGACGCGACCCGGCCGCCGGTGCTGCTCATCAGCCAGGTGATGGCCCGCACGCTCTTCCCCGGAGAGGACCCGCTCGGTCAGCGGGTGAAGATCGGCGCGCGGGATGCCCCCTGGCGGACGATCGTCGGCATCACCGGCGACGTGCACCACACCAGCCTCGATGAGGAGGCCGAGTCGGGGATGTACCTGCCGGCCACACAGGCGCCGTACGCCGAGAGCCGAATGGTGCTGGTGGTGCGGGGGACCGGTGACCCGGCCAGCCTGACACCGCTCCTCCGGGCGGCGATCCGGGAGGTGGATCCGGGGGTGCCGATCGCGACGGTCGCGACGATGACGGAGCAGATCCGGAACCGGACGGCGATACGCCGCTTCGCGCTGGCGGTGTTCCAGGCGTTCGGCGGGGTGGCGCTGCTGCTCGCGGCGCTGGGGATCTATGGAGTGCTCGCCACCAGCGTGACGGAGCGCTCCCGGGAGATCGGGATCCGCAGCGCGCTCGGCGCTTCCCGGCGCATCCTGTTAGGCGCCGTGGTGGGCCAGGCACTCGGCATCACGCTGCTCGGCATGGGGGTAGGCGCGGGCGGTGCGCTGCTGCTCACCGGGCTGCTCCGGTCGCTGCTCTTCGGGGTGTCGCCGGCCGATCCGGTGACGTTCGGCGTGGTTGGGATGGTGCTGCTCGGGGTGGCGCTGGTGGCGGCGAGCGTGCCGGCGTGGCGGGCGGCGCGGGTGGATCCGGCGGTGGTGCTGAGGGAAGAATAGGGGAGAGGGGGGAGGGGAAAGGGGAAAGGGGGAAGGGGGAAAGGGAAGAGGGCGGTGAGTGGTGAAGCGGCGCATGCCTGGTTGTCCAAGCTTCCTGCCGGTTCCGAAGCCTTCAGTGAGGTCGTGGGGTAGATTCCTCGCTGCGCGTGGCCATGTCATCCCGAGGGCCCCGAGCGTAGCGAGGGGGACGAGGGATCCCTTTCTGGGTGCAAGGGCAAGGGACCCCTCGCTGCGCGTGGCCATGTCATCCCGAGGGCCCCGAGCGTAGCGAGGGGGACGAGGGATCCCTTTCTGGGTGCAACAGCAAGGGATTCCTCGCTGCGCTCGGAATGACGGGTTCGTCCCTTTCCCCCTTCCCTTTCCCCTGCCCCATGCCCTCACCCGCCGTCGACCACCGCATCCACGCTCCGCCCGACTCGCGGCCCCGGCCGGGCGGCGAGTTCGTGCTGTACTGGATGCAGACGACCCACCGGGCGCACGACAACTTCGCGCTCAACTTCGCGATCGAGCAGGCGGATGCGCTGGGACTGCCGCTGCAGGTGTATCACGGTCTCCGGCACGACTACCCGTGGGCGAGCGATCGCTTCCACACCTGGATCCTGGAGAGCGTGATCGACCTCTACGCGGCGTTCGAGGCGAAGGGGATCAACTACGCCTTCTGGCTCGACCCGGACCGCGGGCCGAGGACGGAGTGGCCGGCGGGGAGACGAGAGTTCCAGGTACCGAGTTCAGAGTGCCCAGCCGAGGGACTGGTCTCGCATCCTCGGAACTCGGCACTCGGAACCCGGAACTCGTGGTCACCGTTAGTCGCCCTTGCGAACCGAGCTTCGCTGGTGGTCACCGACTACTTCCCGACGTTCATCGTGCCGAGACAGACTCGCGGGCTCAGAGAGAAGACGGCGACGCCGGTGATCGCAGTCGATTCCGCCACCCTGGTCCCGATGGGGTTTCACCAGAAGGAGCACAGCACCGCACGCGGAATCCGGCCGGTCCTGACCGAGGCGCTGCCGCACTACCTCTACCCGGTGGAGAATCCCGCGCCCCGGGTGCGGCGGACGATCGACCTCCCCTTCACGCCGACTCGGCCCACCCGCGCGACGATCCCGCGGCTCGTGGCGGCGAGCGATGTCGACCACACGGTGCCGCCCTCGCCGGGCTTTCGCGGCGGCAGCGTGGCGGGGCGGGCGCGGCTGGCGGAGTTCCTCGAGACGGGACTGCCGCGCTACGCCGACGACCGCAACGACCCCAACCAGCCGGATGCGGTGAGCCGGCTCTCCCCCTGGCTGCACTTCGGAAACCTGTCGATCCACGAGGTGCTGCTCGCCGCGCGGGAGGCCGGACCCGAGGCGCAGTACGCCAAGTTCCTCGACGAGGCGCTGGTGTGGCGCGAGCTGGCTCACAACTTCTGCCACTTCAATCCGAAGCATCGCACCGTGGCGGCGATCCCCGGCTGGGCGCGAGAGCAGCTCTCCAATCATGAGGCGGACCCGCGGCCGTTCCTGTACAGCATGGAGGAGATGGAGCAGGGCCGCACCCACGACGAGTTGTGGAACGCCGCGCAGCGCTCCTACCTGCGCGACGGCTTCATGCACAACTATATGCGGATGCTGTGGGGGAAGGCGGTGCTGCAGTGGACCCCGAACGCGGCCGAGGCGCTGCGGGTGCTGGAGCATCTGAACAACAAGTATTCGCTGGATGGCCGGGATCCCAATTCGTACGGCGGGATCATGTGGATCTTCGGCAAGTTCGACCGGCCGTTCTATCCCCGGCCGATCTACGGAAATGTGAGGTACCAGTCGCTGCGTGCGGCGAAGGACAAGTTCGATGTGCCGCGGTATGTCGCGAGCCACTCCACCTAGGGCTGCGCGGAGTGAGGAGCTGCGGCAGCGGCTGCGCGGATTGAGGACCCCTCCGCGGGCTCGGCTCCCGCTCTGAGGGCTCCCATCCCAAGCCGGGATGGACGGACGCAACGCCCGCTCCGGGGTCCTCATCCGCTGGCCGCTGGCGTGACGGGACCCACTTCGGGCCTCTCACCCGCTTCCCGCAGGGGATTGGTGAGCGCGACGGTCGCCAGGTCTCGGAGGGCGCGTCAGTGAGCGGCGGCCTCGCTGAGCAGCGGGACGTGGGCGCGAACTGCAGCGCCCGGAGGGACCGGCGGCCGGAGCAGGCGTCCCGCGAGGGAGTGGTTAGCGCGACGGTCGCCAGGTCCCGGAGGGACGGGCGGCCGGAACAGGCGTCGCGCTAGCCGCGGAGGTCCAGCCGATCGAGCTGTCGGTTGTGCACACCGGAGAGCGTTAGCAGGGCGAGGATCGCGCCGATGCCCGCCATGGCCATGTCTTCCTGGGTGTCCCAGGGATCGCCCTGGGTGCCGAGAAAGGCATCGGCCGCCCCGCCGGTGGCGACGGCGGTGCGCCACTCGACCAGTTCATAGGTTGCGCTGATCGCGAGGCAGATGCAGACCACGATGAACGCAAGCCACTTCCCCCGCTTTAGTGGCGAGGTGCGCAGCAGCATCTCCCGCCCGATGATCGCCGGCACGAATCCCTGCGCGAGGTGGCCGAGCCTGTCGTAGTTGTTGCGGGTCCAGCCGGTGATGCTGTTCACCCAGTAGCCGAGCGGCACCTCGGCGTAGGTGTACTTGCCGCCCACCATGAGGATGCAGGCGTGGATGGCAAGCAGGATGCAGGCGAGCGGGGTCAGCGGGAAACGCTTCGAGGTGGCGACGACGATCGGCAGCCCGACCAGCACCGGTGCCACCTCAAGGAACCAGGTGAAGCGGTCGTGGGGGGCGATGCCGGACCAGAGCAGGACGAGGAGAACTCCAACGAGTAGAAAAGGTCGCATGGGAGCGTTGAATCTCCGTTGAGGGTGCGGTGCAACTGTCATCCCGAGGGCCCGCAGGGCCCGAGGGATCCCTTCAGGTGGGCACCATGCGCCAGTATTGGGTTTACATCCTTGCGAGCCGATCCAGGCGACTATATGTCGGGGTGACGAACAACCTGCTGCGAAGGGTGATACAGCACCGTCTAAAGGCGCCAAAGAGCTTCACCGCGCGCTACGACATCACTCGACTGGTCTATGCCGAGTGCACCGGGAGTATTCGTGCGGCAATCGCACGGGAGAAACAGATCAAAGGCTGGTCGAGAGCCAAGAAGCTCGCGCTGATAGGTGGTCAGAATCCCGGCTTCGTGGACCTGGCACAGGAGTGGTTCGGCTTGGTCCCGAAGGGATGCCTCGGTCCCCCTCGCGCCGCTCGGGGTCCCTCGGAATGACGGAACACCCCTCTTCCCCTTCAGCTCACCCCTCCTCCTCGTACTTCACCTCGAGCTCCATCCCGTCTCGTGCGATCAGCGTCTCCGGAAAAATGGCCCGGGCCTCGGCGACGAGCTCCGGCGCCTCACGGCTGTACCGGGGGCTGATGTGGGTGAGCACCAGGCGCTTCACCCCGGCGGCGGCGGCGAGCTGGGCGGCTTCCGCCGCGGTGGAGTGGCCCGTCTCCCGCGCGCGGACCAGGTCGGCGTGACTGAAGGTGGCCTCGTGGACCAGCAGGTCGGCGCCGCGGGCGGCGTCGCGCAGGGCGTCGACGGGGCGGGTATCGCCGGAGATGACGACGGTGCGGCCGTTCCTCGGCTCGCCCACCAGCTCGGCCGGGGTGACGACTCGGCCGTCGGGCAGCGAGACCGGCTCGCCCTTGTGGATCTTCCCCCAGAGCGGCCCCTCGGGGACCCCGAGCTCCCGCGCCCGGTCGGGGTTGAACCGCCCCAGCCGGATGTGCTCCGCGAGCGCGTAGCCGATGGTCTCGGCACGGTGCTCCGTGGGAAAGGTGAGGATGTCGTAGTCGGCCCGCTTCACGCTGTCGCCGGGCTTCAGCTCGACGATCTCGACCGGGAACTTCACCCGCTCGATGCCCAGCTCCAGCGCCTGGGTCAGCACCCGCTGCGCGCCCTTGGGACCGTAGAGGGTGAGCGGCTCGCGCCGCACCTCCTCGCCGAAGATGTTGAGCAGCCCGAGGGTGCGCAGCAGCCCGGTGACGCCGAGCAGGTGATCGGAGTGGAAGTGGGTGAAGAAGATGTCGCGAAAGGTGAAGCTCACCCCGTAGCGCATCATCTGGCGCTGGGTCCCTTCACCGCAGTCGAACAGCATGGTCTCGCCTTCGCGGGTGAGCGCGAGGGCGGAGACGTTGCGTTCGAGGGTGGGACAGGCCGCCCCGGTGCCGAGAAAGGTGAGCTTCAGCATGGGGGGAAAGTAAGGAGAGCGGGGGGAGGGAGAAGGGGGCCGGGGCGTGAGGCCCCTTGTCATCCCGAGCGCAGCGAGGGATCCCTCGAGGTCCGGCGCTGAACTCGAAGGGATCCCTCGCCGCTTCGCGGCTCGGGATGACAGCCTGCATGCATCACAACGGCTGTACCCCCCGCTCCAGCGCCCGCACGATGCCGACGAGTTCGCGGATCAGGCGGGTGCGGTCGGGGGGAGTCGCCGCGCGCAGCGCCTCGGTCACCTGGCGATAGTACCAGAGGGTCTTTTCCTTCGGCACACTGAAGCGGCCCCACACCTCTTCCCCGACCATGCGCATGTCGTTGATGATCGCGCGGGCGTTGTAGAGCTTGTCGGCGGTGGAGACCCGGAGCACCTCCGGCGTGGCCTCGGTGCGCAGATGCTCGATGTAGCGCTTCTTGCGGGCCTCCCAGGGCCCCTTGGTGCCGTTCTCGAGGGCGTGGGGGTCGGGCTCGGTGCAGCCCATCACGATGTCGTGCACCCGATCCCCGAACTTCTCCCGGATCTCCCGCTCCGTCAGGCCGGCGCGGGGGTGATCCTCGACGGCGTCGTGCAGCAGCGCCGCGATCCCCTCCTCTTCATCTCCACCATCCTCCATCACGATGGCGGTCACGCCGAGCAGGTGGGCCATGAAGGGGATGCCGCTGCCCTTCCGCCGCTGCCGCCCGTGGACCTCCCCCGCGTAGAGGAGCGCCTCGGTGAACTTGGGGCTGAGACTGAGGGTAGTGCCGTGTTCGCGCATGGCACCAATATTGGGGGAGGGGTGGCGATTGAGGGAAGAGGGCGGCACTACGGTTTGTCATCCCGAGGGAGCGAAGCGACTGAGGGATCCCTCGAGGCTGGCAACGGCGCCAACCTTGAGAGATCCCTCGCTTCGCTCGGGATGACATGCATGGCCTCTTCCTTCTCCCCTCTTGTTTCTCGCCGGTCAGAAGAGTTTCACCTGCACGCTGAGCTTTCCCGGGTGCTTGTTGAGCTCATCGATCAGCACCTTGAGCGACTGCAGCGCGGCGCGGCTGTCGCTGTAGAGCCCGGTATCGGTGGTGAACTTGCCGATGGTGCCCTGGCCGGAGTTGACCCGCTGCAGCAGGGTATCGAGGCGGGCGCCGGTGGCGGAGAGCTGGATGGACATCGTGGACAGGTTGCGGGCCAGGGTGTCGGCCCGCTCGACGGCGTTTCCGATCGGCAGGTTGGCCACGGTGCTGTCCAGCCGCTCCGAGAGTTTGCGCAGCGCCACCATGGTCCGCTCGGCCTCGGTGGTGGTCGAGGGGAGCCGCTGGTTCATGGTATTGAGCACCCGCTGCAGCGACTGCAGCGTCTTCATCAGCTCGTCGGCGGTGCGCTGGTTGGCGATCGCCTGCACCCCGATGAGCGCAGAGTCGGCCCGGTCGGCGAGGGTCGATCCCTTGGCGAAGAGATCGGTGCCCTGTTCGCCCAGGACGACCTGATTCTCGCCCAGCGGGGGCGCCCCGGCACTGCCGGGCTTCAGGTTGAGCCGGGCCCCGGCCGCGAACAGGCTGGTCACGACTTCGGCGGTAGCGTCCGACTTGAGGGGGAGATCGGGCGGCACCGTGATCTTCACCAGGACCCGGCCCGGCTCCTTGAAATCCACCTCCGCGACCTTCCCCACTTGGTAGCCCGAGACCGTGACGGCGTTGTCCACCTGGAGGCCGTTGAGGTCGGCGATCTGCACCACCACGGTGCGCCCCGCCGGACGGAAGGTGGCACTCTTGAGCCACATGGTGCCGCCCACGAAGAGGGCGGCGCCCACCAGCACCAGGGTGCCGACGGCGACTTCCTTCTGATAGTGCAGGTCCATGGCTCAGGCGGCGAAGTTGAGGTTGCCGAAGTCGCGCTCGAGAAACTCGAGCACTTCGGGCGCTTTGGACTCCCGGAACTCCTGGGGCGTGCCCTGCTGCACGATCTTGCCGTTGGTGAGCAGCGCCAGCCGGTCGGCGACCTTGAAGGAGCCGCGCACGTCGTGGGTCACCATCACGCTGGTGACGCCGAGTTCGGCCGCCAGGCTCTTCACCAGCTCATCGATGATGTCGGCATTGACCGGGTCGAGGCCCGAGGTCGGCTCGTCGTAGAGCAGGTACTTGGGCTGGCCCGCGATGGCGCGGGAGATCCCGACCCGTTTGCGCATCCCGCCGGAGAGCTGGGCGGGATACTTCTCCGCGGTCTCGGGCGCGAGGTTCACCAGCTGGAGGCAGCGGGCCACGCGCTCCTTGCAGTAGGCCATGTCGCGGAACTGCTCGCCGTCGGTGACGCCGAGGCGGATGTTCTCGAAGACCGACATCGAGTCGAACAGCGCGCCGTTCTGGAACACGTACCCAATCGTCGAGCGGAGCTGGCGGAGCGCGTCCCGTTTGAGCTTCGAGACCTCCTTGCCGTCCACCAGCACCTGGCCCGCGTCCTGGTGGATCAGCCCCACGATGTGCTTGAGCAGCACGCTCTTGCCGGTGCCCGAAGGGCCCAGCAGCGCGACGGTCTCGCCGTCGTTGACGGTGAAGTCGACGCCGTCGAGCACCACCTGGGTGCCGAATCGCTTCTTAACGCCGCGCAGTTCGATCATGGGCTCCTGACAGCCTCACTTGAGCAGCAGTTTCGCGAGCAGGGTGTCCAGCAGCAGGATCATGACGCAGCTCGCGACCACCGCCCCGGTAGTGGACTTGCCCACCCCCTGGGCCCCCTGCTCGGTGCTGAAGCCGAAATAGCAGGAGATCACCGTGATGCACACGGCAAAGGAGAATCCCTTGATCACCGAATAGGTGGCGTCGAACGGATGCCAGAAGATGCGGGCGCCGTATTCGAAGTCGTGATTGGTGACAGGCAGCACCTGCTTCACAAAGTACCAGCCTGACAGTATGCCGGCGACATCGGCGACGATGGTGAGGATCGGGATCATCAGGATCCCGGCGAGCACCCGCGGGATGACCAGATGGCTGGCCGGTGAACGGCCCAGCGTCTCCAGCGCATCGATCTGCTCGGTGACCCGCATGGTGCCCAGCTCGGCGGCGTAGCGGGCGCCGATGCGGCCGGCGAGGATCAGACCGGTGAGCACCGGGCCCAGCTCCAGCACCACCGACTCGGTGATGAGCGAGCCGGCCACGTAGTAAGGAATGTTGCCGGTGAACTGGTAGCCGGTCTGCAGGGCGGTCACCGCCCCCGCGAAGCCGGCGACCAGCATGATGATCGGCAGACTCCCGACCCCGATGTTGAAGGCCTCGGTGACGGTGAGCGGCAGCCAGACCCGCCACTCGAGCAGGCCCCGGCCCATCTCGGCGACCATGAGGCTCAACCGCCCGACGTGGGCCAGGGCGCCCAGTATGAGCCGGCCGAGCGGACGCCGGAAATCCAGAGTGGTCGCGGTCACAGGGTCTGGTATAGGGGTTGGGGGCTGTGGGATATAAGCTTACTGCCCATCGCCCATGGCCAATAGCCCCAATGTCCCGAACGTCCCCCGAGATCCTGATCTTTCGACGGAGGCTGATCCGCTGGTTCCGCCGCCAGGGGCGCGACCTGGCGTGGCGGCGCACCCGCGACCCGTATCGGGTGCTGGTGTCGGAGTTCATGCTGCAGCAGACCCAGGTCTCGCGAGTGGAGGAGTACTTCCCGCGCTTCCTGGCCGCAGTATCCGACGATCCACCACCTCGCCGCGGCGGAGCCGGCCCAGGTCCGGGAGAGCTGGCAGGGGCTGGGATACTACCGCCGCGCGCTCAATCTCCATCGGCTGGCGCGGGTGGTGGTGACGGAGCGGGCGGGTGTCGTCCCCGCCGACCCGGACGCACTGCGCAGCCTGCCCGGGGTGGGACGCTACACGGCGGGGGCGGTGGCGACCTTCGCCTTCGAGCAGGCGACGCCGGCGGTGGACACCAACGTCGGACGGGTGATCCGACGGGCCTTTCATCCGAAGGCGAGCGGCGCGGCCGGGGAGAAGAAGCTCTGGGCGACGGGATTGCGCCTGCAGCCGCGCGCCGGCAACGCGGCATGGACCTTCAATCAGGCGATCATGGAGCTGGGTGCCCTGGTCTGTACCGCCCGGGTCGCGAGGTGCGAGGTGTGTCCGGTGAGGAGGGGGTGCAAGACGGGAAGAGGGGAAAGGGGAAGAGGGAAAGGGGAATAGCGAAAGGGGAAGAGGGAAGAGGGAAGAGGGAAGAGGGAAGAGGGAAGAGGGAAGAGGGAAGAGGGAAGAGGGAAGAGGGAAGAGGGAAGAGAGGGAAGAGGGAAGAGGGGGAAAGAGGGACTCCCTGCCCACCATGTCATCCCGAGCGCAGCGAGGGATCCCTTCAAGCTCCGAGCGGAGCTTCAAGGGATCCCTCGGTCGCCTTGCTCCCTCGGGATGACACACCGGGGGGACGCCCTTTCCCCCTTTCCCCTTTCCCTTCTTCCGTCCCCTGCTGCTTCACTCGCCCCTGTGGGTCAGTGCTTCAGCAGCCCCCCCGCGATCAGCGCGATGAGTCCCAGGTTCCCGGCGATCATCCCCGACATCGACTGCCGCTTGCGGAGGGCGTCGAAGAGGGGGGCGGTCTCGCCGGTGGGGGGAATGCGGTTGAGGCGGCCGAGGGTGGGGAGCGACACGAACAGGACCAGCAGGGCGGCGATGACGCCGCAGAGCTGCATCACCATCAGCCAGGAGCTCGGCATTCCGGCCGCGGCGGCGGGCACCGAGAGCACGCCGCCGGAGATCACGGTGAGCACGACGCCCGGAAGCATCACGATCCGGTGGACGTGGCCGAGCATCCGGACGATCACTGCCTGGGTGGGGCGATCCTCGGCGCGGCCGCGGATGCCGACGACCATGCAGGCGAGCCCACCGCCGAGCCAGAGGGTGAAGCCGGCGATGTGGGCGATATACCAGAGGATCATCCGATCACCGTCTCCGCGAGCATGTGGGCATCGATCGGCTGACGGCCGGCGAACCCGGTGTCGACCTCGTGCCAGTGGGTGATGTGGTCCTCGCCCGGCTGCCAGCAGAGGAAGACCAGGCGATCGTCCTTCAGGGCGTAGAAGTCCACCAGCCCCATGTCGAACCCCTTGAACACCCCGCCCAGCTCCTCGAGCTCCACCAGGCAGGCGTTGATCCGCTCGGCCTCGCGGGCGGCGCTGTCGCGCAGGGCGACGATCTCCGCCGGCTCGCCCTGCTCCGCGCGGAGCGGCCCGGTGGCCACCTCGTAGCGGGCCACGAGTTCGGTCCAGCGCCGGTGGGTGGCGAGGAGGTCGTCGACGATGCCCTTCACGAGGGGCAGCGTGGCATCGGCCTCACGGACGGTGAAGAGGCGAGGGGAAGGCATGGTCACCGCCAGATGAGCTTGATCCCGGCGACCGTCTCCGGGCGGCTGATGAATCCGACGACCCGGTGTTCGGGGTCGACCACGGTGATCGTCGCGCGCAGATGGGACTCGGTCGGATCCTGATTCATGTAGACCGAGAAGCCGTCCAGCTCGGTATCCGCGCCCACCACCGGACTGTCGGTGCGCATGATCGCGTCGGCGCGGGTCTGGGCCGGATCGTTGCCGAGGGCCAGACAGCGGGTGACGATATCCCGGTCGCTCAGCACCCCGAGGAAGCGCCGCGCACGGTGGTCGTCCACCACGGGCACCACCGAGATGTTGCGGGTGCGGAACATGATCGCCACTTCGCTCGCGGAGGCGTTGGCCACCGCGACGAAGGGGTTGGGAACCATCACTTCGGAGGCTTTCATCAAGTACCCATGCAGGTGAACTGTCCAGCCAATTTGCCTATTGCTGCGGCGAATTCAAGCCCGCGAGTGCGGCGCGGGTCGCGTCGTAGCCCTGCTCCACGAAGCGGCGCACCTGATCCACGCGGAAGGTAGCGCCCTTCTCGACTCGCGGCCGCACGTAGAGGAGCGGCGGCCGGTTGGGATTGCCGCGCCAGAGCGCGAGCGCCTGCGCCGTCTGTCCCGCCATCAGGATGCCGATCGCCTCGTTGTGGATCTCGACCACCGGAGGGAGCCCCGAGGCGCCACCCGGCGCCTCGTCGAATCCGGGACCGACATCGACCGCGATGACCAGCCGCGCCGGCACCCGTGATGCCGGCTCGAGCGGCACCACCGCGCGCAGGCCACCGTCGGCGTAGCGCCGCCCATCGATGATGGCCGGCGGCAGGAACAGCGGCAGCGCGCAGGTGGCGTACAGCGCGTCGATCAGCGGGACGTCGCGGCCGCCGGCGCCGAAGAGGGTGAGCTCGCCGGTATCGAGGTCGGTGGCGGTGATGGTCAGCGGGATCTTCAGGTCCTGGAAGCGGCGGGTGCCGAGCATCCGCTCGAGCGAGCGGCGGAAGGGCTCCGGTTTGAGCAGCGACCGGGCCCACAACCCCTTGAACAGGGCGAGGGGGTCGGTGCGGAGGATCTCCTTCTCGCCGATACTCGCCACCCGCTCGAGCGCCTCGCCGGCGGTGAGCCCGGAGGCGAAGAGCGCGGAGAAGACGCCACCCATCGAGGTGCCGAAGATATGCGCCGGCACCAGCCCCGCTTCCTCCATCGCGCGGAGCGCGCCGATGTGGGCCGCCGCCTTGGCGCCGCCGCCACCGAACACCGCGACGACATTCGACGGTCGCGCGGGGCCGGGTGACCCTGCGGCCGCGTCGCTCACCGGCGACCGTCCTCGCGGAACTTGCGGGCCCGCTCGTAGCGCTCCCGCTCCTCCGGGGTCTCCGGCACCAGCCGGGGCACCCGCTTCGGCCGGCCCTGCGGATCGATCGCCACGAACACCACATGCGCCGTGTGGGTATGGCGTCGCTCACCGGTGGTGACGGTTTCGGCGTAGACCTCGACGGTGACGTCGATCGAGCTGTTGCCGACGAAGTCGACGGTCGCGACACAGGTCACCAGCGCCCCGACGCCGATCCGCTCCCGGAAGTCCACCCGGTCGAACCGCGCGGTCACCGCCGGGCCGCCGGCGTGGCGGATCGCCGCGACCGCCGCCGCCTGGTCCACCATCGAGAGCAGATGCCCGCCGAACAGATCGTTCAGCACGTTCAGCATGTTCGGCATCACGAGCGTGGTCAGCTCGGCCCTCGAGAACGACATCGGACGGGAGTCGGGGGTGTGGGACATGCGGGGAAGATAGGAGAGAGGGGGAAAGGGAGAAGGGCCAGGGGGAAGGGGAAAGGGAAAGGGGAACGGGAGCGGAACAATCGAGTGAGCCCCGACGCTCGGCGCGGACCTCAAGGGATCCCTCGCTGCGCTCGGGATGACATGCCTGTCCCTTTCCCTTTTCCCGTTTCCCCTTTGTCTCTAGTAGTCCACCGGCCTCAGATAGTACTCCCCGATCGCGGTCTGACTGACCATTGCCACGGTGGGCAGGCGCCGCTTCCAGTGGGTCGACTCCAGCCGCTTGCGGACCAGCTCGACCTCGGCGGCGGTGAAGCCCTGCGCCACGACCTGCTCGGCGCGGTAGCCCTGCAGCAGCCAGTGGAGGATGAGGTCGGCCTTCGGGTAGGAGATGCCGAAGTCGCCCTCGTCGGTCTGGCCCTGGATGAGATCGGCGCTGGCCGGTTTGGAGACGATCACGTCGGGCACCCCCAGGTGCCGGGCGAGCGCCCACACCTGGCTCTTGAACAGGTCGCCGATCGGATTGACCGGCGGGGAGTCGTCGGCGTGCCAGGTGAAGTAGCCGAACAGCCGCTCGGTCTTGTTGCCGGTGCCGAGTGGCAGCGCCTTGAGCTCCTCGGAGAGATCGAAGAGGGTGATCATCCGCATCCGCGCCATCACGTTGCCCTTGCGGGCGGGCGTGGATTCACCGCCGATCCCGGTCACGATCCCGTCGACCCCGGCCGAGATGTCCACGGTGCGGTGCTGGATGCCGAGCTTGTCGATCACCAGCTGCGCATGGGCGAGGCTCTCGGGACTCGAGGTGCGGTAGGGCATCCGGATGCCGTAGACGTTTTCGGGACCCAGCGCCTCCGCGGCCAGAAAGGCGACCAGCGAACTGTCGACCCCGCCGGAGACGCCGATCACCGCCTTGCCGAACTTGCGGCGGCGGAGGAGCTCGTCGCGGATGAACGCCACCAGCCAGGTGCGGGTGAGCTCGGGGTCGATGGCGAGCGGATCTGGACCGCCACGCTCCAGCTTCTTCGCGAACGAGGGTGCGGGGCGGCCGGGCCGACTCCGCCGGCGCAACGGGCGACGGCACCTCCGAGAGGCGGCCGTCCTTCAGACTCTCCAGCAGCCCCGGCAGCCGGCTCTGCAGGTCGGAGAGGAGTGGCGCGTCGGCGCGGGCCCGGGTGATCTCCTCGAAATCGAGCGCTACCGGGACAGTGGCCGGCTCGAACAGCGGGTGCATGGCGCAGCACGTCGCCGCGGGGACCGGTGACGATCGATCCGCCGGCGAATCCCTTGCCACCCTCGAAACCCACGAGGTGACAGACCACCACGAAGATGCCGTGCTCCTCGGCGATCCCCTGTGCGAGGCGGTCCCAGCGATCGAGATTCGAGGGACGGGGCTCTCCCGGCCTCGGCAGCAGACCGCGGGCAGGAGTGGCGCTCGGTATCAGGACGAGCTGCGCACCGTCGAGCGCCGCGATGGTCGGGGCGAGGGAGTGCCAGGCATCCTCGCAGACCAGCATGGCGCAGCGGCCCCAGCTGGTGTCGAAGGCCTGCACCGTGCGGCCCGGCTCCACGAAGCGCTCCTCATCGAAGACGCCGTAGGTCGGCAGGAACACCTTGCGGTGGACGTGGCGGATGCCGGCGTCGGTCGCCGCCGAGGGTGGCGTAGAGGGCGGAGTTGTGGAGGTGGTTGCGCCAGAGCTCGTAGAAGCCGATCGCCACGTCGATCGGCGGGGCGCCGCTCTCGCGGTGCACCCGGGCGAGGTCCTCGTAGAGCTGGTCCGCGGGGAGCGCCAGCTCCTGCACCCCTCCCTCGAGGAAGTAGCCGGTGAGCGCCGCCTCCGGGAATACCACCAGCGCCGTCCGCTCGACCCAGCCTGGAAACCTCACGGAAGACCTCGCCGGCCCGGGCGAGGTTCGCGGTGTAGGCTCCCTTGTCGGGACGGAACTGCGCGATGGCAATCTGGAACATTGGGTGAATTTACATCGGTGCGAATCCTTTGACAGGACGAATCCGTTATCGGGGCATGCGAATCATCTTCCCCGCCCTGCTGGCCCCGGCTCTTCTCGTTTCTCCGCTCGCCGCCCAGTCGATGTTCCGCGGCGGCCCCACCCACAGCGGCGTCTACCCCGCCGCCCCCGGCGAGTACGGCGGCATCCGCTGGCAGTTCGCCACCGGGGGCCCGGTCCGCTCCTCGCCGACGGTCAGCGAGGGCGTCGTCTACATCGGGAGCGGCGACGGCAACGTCTACGCCCTCGATGTCCGCACCGGCGAGCTGCGCTGGCGCTACGCCGCGGGCTCACCGGTCACCTCCACCCCCGCCGTTGCCGTGGGGACGGTGGTCATCTCGGCGCTGGATGGGACGATTCAGGCGATCACCGCGACCACCGGCGCCAGGCGCTGGGTGACGCGCACCGGCGCCGATGCTCCGCTTCCCTGGGGCCACGAGAGCGGCGACACCTGGACCTCGTCGCCGGCGATCGCCGGCGGGGTGGTCGTGGTCGGCAGCGGCGACGGTTCGCTCTACGCCCTCGACCTTTCAACCGGCGCGGTACGGTGGAAGGCGCCGACCGGGCGGCGGATTCGTTCCTCGCCGGCGGTGAGCGGCAAGATGGTGGTGGTGGGAAGCGGCGATGGTCGAGTGTACGGCTTCGATCTGGATACCGGACGGGAGCGCTGGCGCTTCGCCACCAACGGCGTCGACTTCAAGTCCGACACCTTCGGCTACGACCGGAAGACGGTACAGGCGTCGCCGGCGATCGCGGGGAACCTGGTGGTCATCGGGGCGCGCGACGGCTTCCTCTATGGACTCGACTTCGCGACCGGCACCCAGCGCTGGGTCGTCGACCACCAGATCTCCTGGGTGAACTGCTCGGTGGCGATCGCGGACGGCGCGGTCTACACCGGGACCTCCGACGGGCAGTTCGTGCAGGCGGTCGACGCCGCGGCAGGCAGGGAGCTGTGGCGGAAGGAGAAGCTGGGCATCGTCTGGGCCTCCCCGACCGTGGCGGGGCCGGTCCTGTACGTCGCGACCACGCGCGGCTCCCTCATCGCCTTCGACCGGGCGAGCGGGGCGGAGCGGTGGCGGGTGCCGCTCCCGGCCGGGAGCTTCTCCTCGCCGGTGATCGCGGGGGACCAGCTCCTGCTCGGGAGCGACGACGGCCGGGTCTATGCCTTTGATCTCAGCGCGCCGAAGCCGCTCGAGCATTTCGTATTCTGGGATTCCACCTACACCAAGGTCAGCTTCCAGCAGGAGCACGCCACCATCCGCGACTACCTGACCCGCCGCGGCTACACCGTCACGGATGGCGCGGGACTCGCCGCGGCCCTCGCACCTGGCGACGCACCCCACCGGGTGATCGTGTTCGCGATGGACTACCTCACCCCCGATCACGCCGAGCTGCTGCGGCGTTTCCTCGAGGCGGGCGGAAAGGTGGTGTGGCCGGGGACCCCGCCCCTGCTGTGGCCGCGCGAACTCGCCACCGGTGAGCTCAGCCTGCTCGGCCTCGACCGCGCCGGACCGGCGCGCCTGCTCGGCGTGAAGCATGAGGGAGGCAACTTCGACAACGTGGGGACCAGCGAGGTGACGGCGGCAGGACGGCGATGGGGGCTCGAACCGTGGTGGATGAGCAGCTGGGCGGCGGATCCGGCGAGCGTCTCCCAGGTGCTCGCCCTCGACGAGACGGGACTCGCCTCGGCGTGGCTCGAGAGTTTCGGCGGTCGGCCGGGCGCGGGCTTCGTGCGGCTGCCGGGCACCGCGTCGCCGGCGACGATCCTGCGCGCGGCGGAGTATTTCCCGCGGCAGTAGGTCTGGGGCGGAGCTCGGCTCCGCCGCTACGGGTTCTCCGCGCGATACATGATCACCCTGACCTTCTCCAGGGTGATCAGCCCGCCGCCGATCATTGCGTCGAGGTCGGGTAGGATGCCGTTGATCTTGTCCTCGCTGTCCACGCATTCCACGATGATCGGCAGGTCCACCGAGAGCCGCAGCACCTTGTCGGTGTGCAGCCGGGCGGTCGCGCCGAAGCCCATGATCGCGCGGGTGACGGTGGCGCCGGCGAACTGCCGCGCCCGCAGCAGCTCGACGATCGCGGAGTACAGCGGCTTACCCTCGTAGCGGTCCCGCTCGCCGAGGTGGATCCGCATCAGGATCCGCTCTCCCATCAGTCCATGCATCGTCGTCCTCCCGCTTGCTCAGGCCCGCCGGAGGGCGAGCAGTTCCCGCCCGGCCACGATGCCGAGCATCGTCGCGGCCACGGCGATGATCACGCTCAGGCCGACATAGGCCAGGGCGCGGCCGATCTCGCCATCCTCCAGCAACCGGACGGTCTCATAGCTGAAGGTGGAGAAGGTGGTATAGCCGCCGCAGACGCCGATGGTGAGCATGGCGCGGATCTCGGGGGTGATGGCGGCGGAGTCGGCGGAATAGCGATAGAGGAGCCCCAGCAGGAAGGAGCCGGTGATGTTGATGACCAGGGTGCCGATGGGAAAGGTGCCGGCCGTCGTCCGCTGGATGAGGCCGCCCAGGAGGTAGCGGAGCACGCCGCCGAGGGCGCTGCCGAAGGCGATGTACCAGATCATGCGGGCATCCTTTACCTTCCGCTCGATTCCCGAGCCGGTCCCGGGTCCCCGTCTTTTCTTCGTCTCGATGGAATGCTGATGCCGTCACCGTTCGAAGCCAGCCGCGGCGTGGTGAACGCCTGCCAGGCGCTGCCCAACGTGGTCACCGGCGGCCAGCCCAGCCATGCTCATCTCGAGGCGCTCAAGGCCGCGGGAACCAGCGTCATCCTCGACATCCGGCCGCCGTCGGAACCGCACGGCATCGACGAGCCGGCGGCGGTACAGGCGCTGGGGATGACGTACGTGAACGTACCCGTGGGGGGGCGCGATCTCAATGACGCGACGCTCGACCGGGTACGCGAAGTGCTGGGCGCGAATCGCGAGCGTACGGTGTTCTTCCACTGCGTCAGCGCCAACCGGGTCGGCGGCACGCTGATCCCGTTCCTGATGCTGGACGAGGGGATGGAAGAGGAGGACGCCGTGGCGATCGCCACCCGGGTGGGGCTGCGGAGTCCGGAGCTGCTGCAGTGGGCGCTCGACTATGTCCGGCGGCACCAGTGACGAGGGGAATTCTGCACTAGTCCAGAGGTAGCTCTGGGGCTGAGTTGCGGGATCCTTCCGGGCGCTCGGTGAATTGGGGGCTCAGCCGCGGGGTCCGTCCGGGCGCTCGGCTTTGCGTGCGTTTGAGTGGCGACGAAGGGCCAGCTACGCACGCGCCCTCCAGGACACCCGCGGCCTCGCCCATCCCTGCGCGCTTCAGATGAGCTTCCTCGGGGAGGGGCGCCCGCCCCTGGCTAGCGGCGTTCCCAGTACATCCGCATCTCGGTGATCTTGTCGCCGTTGGTTTCGCAGAAGATCGAGCCGCGGGCATCGACCCATTCGCCGGTGCGGCGGCGGCGGAAGGTGCACTTGAACTCGGTCGAGAACCACGGCCCCACCGTGAAGATCTCGCCGGCCACGAAGCTGATCTCCGACTGGTAGAGCGGGACGTCCGCCCAGTAGCCGCGTACCGCCTCCAGCCCCCGCAACGGTTCCTCGAACGGCCCCGCCACGAAGCTGGCCTCGGGCGCGAAGACGCTCATCATCACGTCGACCTTTGCGCGGGACCAGCCCCGGCCGAACTCGTCCACCAGCGTGCGGCCCAGGGAGCGGGTGGTCTCCTGCGTCGTATCCGTCATGCGGTGTCCTCACTCCGTCGCTAAGATTCGGCACCTGCCATGGCGACGAATCTAATTCTCCTCGCCCTCGCCTGCGCGGCGCCCTGTCCTCCCGAGGCGGCCGCCCTGGTCGATTCCGCCTGGACCGCCTACCGCGCCGGGTCGATCGCCGTCGCCGCCGAGCGCTTCGCGCGGGCCGATCGGCTGTGCGAGAGCAACCTCGATGCCAAGGTCGGACTGAGCTACGCCTGGCTGCGTCAGGACCGGGTGCAGGCGGCCGATTCGCTCTTCCTGCTCGTCACCCGAAGCGACAGCGGCAACGGCGATGCCTGGGACGGACTCACCCTGAGCCGGTGGCGCCGCGGAGATCGGGCCGGAGCGCTCGCGGCGGGCCGTCGCGCGCACGCGCTGCATCCGGACAACGACGCCACCCGCGCCATTCTGGCCCAGATCGATCCGGACTGGGACCGACAATCTGTCCGACCGACGAGACGCCCCGCCTCACTCAGGGTCGATGCCCGGACCCGCGGCGACTTTTTCGAGGTCCCCGGTCCCCGCGGCAGCTGGCGCCGGTTCTACGTCAACGGCGTCAATATGGGCGTGGCGCTGCCGGGCAAGTTTCCCTCCGAGTTTCCCCCCGACTCCGCGACCTACGCCGGCTGGTTCGCCACGATCGCCGGGATGCACGCCAACACCCTGCGCCTGTACACCATCCTGCCGCCGAGCTTCTACCGCGCGCTGCGCGCGTGGAATGCGGCCCACCGGGAGCAGCCGCTCTGGCTGGTGCATGGGGTGTGGAGTGAGCTGCCACCCGAGCACGACTTCGACGACGCTGAGTGGAAGGGGGAGTTCCGGGCGGAGATGCGCCGGGTGGTGGACCTGCTGCATGGGCACACCGACATCCCGCCGCGGCCGGGCCACGCGGGGGGCCGCTACGACGCGGACGTGTCTGCGTGGACGCTCGGCTACATCATCGGGCGGGAGTGGGAGCCGTACGCGGTGAAGGACTTCGACGCCAAACACCCCGCCCGTGGGTTCCGCGGCCGCTACCTCGCCACCCGGGGCCCGGCGCCGGCGATGGACAGCTGGATGGCGGAACAGTGCGATTATCTGATTGGCTACGAGGTGAAGAGCTACAACACCATCCGGCCGATCGCCTACACCAACTGGCCGACCCTCGATCCCGCTCAGTCATCCCGACCGAGTCGAATGGCGCGGAAGAGAGCGCCTGGCGGGCGAAGCTGGGCCGCTCCACGCCGCGCGAGCCGGTCGAGTACGAGAACGACGCGATCGGGCTCGACGCGATGCTGATCCGCGCCACCCCGGCCAACCGCGCCGGGTGGTTCGCGAGCTATCACGCCTATCCCTACTACCCGGACTTCATGCTCTACGATCCGGGGTATGCGACGGCCAGCTCCAGCGAGGGGCCCTCCAACTACTTCGGCTATCTGCGGGCACTCAAGCAGCACCATGCCGGCGTGCCGCTACTGCTCTCGGAGTACGGCGTGCCCTCGAGCCGCGGCGTGGCGCACCTGCAGCCGCAGGGGTGGAATCACGGCGGCCACGACGAGACGGCGATGGCCCGCATCGACGCGCGGCTGACCCGCGAGATCCGGGAGAGCGGCGCGGCCGGCGGGATCATCTTCGCGTGGATCGACGAGTGGTTCAAGAAGAACTGGATCGTGATCGACTATGAGATCCCGCTGGAGAACACCCGGCAGTGGCACAACGTGATGGATGCGGAGCAGAACTACGGCATCCTGGGCATCTACGCCGGCGACGAGCCGACCACGCCACGGCTGGGCGGCGACGTGCGGCCCTGGCGCAACCTCGCGCCGGCGGCGGTGCCTGCCAATCCGATGACACCGGACCGCCCCTCGGCGCTCCGGATCGGGGGCGACGAGTCGTACGTCTACGTCGCCGCGGAGTTCCCCGCGCTCGCGGGGAGCGACTTCCCCTGGAGCCGGCGGCGGCTGCTGCTGGCGCTGGATACCTATCGCGCCGACCTGGGCCAGTTCCGGATGCCCGGGAACGTGCTGTACGGCAACATCGGGTTCGAGTTCCTCGCCAGCTTCCGCGACACCAGCGACGCCCAGCTTCTGATCACCCCGGAGTACAACCCGTACGTGGGGGCGGACCAGATCATCAATGGCGACGACTACGGCCGGTTCGCGCGGCGCCCGGTCGCCAGCGCGTGGCGCAACGACGGCCGGTTCGACTCGCTGTTCGTGATCACCAACCGCTCCCGCTTCACCCGCGACGGACGCTTCATCCCCGCGCAGGGCGTCAACCGGGGGCGGCTGCGCTACGGCAGCGAGGCGGCCTCGTCGCTCTCCGACTGGTACTGGGACCGGGACGCGGGGGTGCTCGAGCTGCGGCTGCCATGGAACCTGCTCAACGTGAGCGACCCGTCGACCGGCACGGTACTCTTCGAGCAGACAGCGGGAGACGGGATCGGTACCGTCCACTCCGACGGCCTGCGGCTCGGCCTCGCGGTGGTGGACCGTGACTCGACGCTGATCGCGGCGCTGCCGGAGGCGGGCCCCGACCGGACCTGGGACGCCAGGGGGTTTCGTTCGTGGGAGTGGCCGACCTGGACGGTTCCCCGCTATCATCAGCGCCTCAAGCCGGTGTATGACTCTCTGAAGGCGGTGTGGGCGCGATGAGTCCCGAGTTCCGAGTTCCGAGTTCCGAGTCGGGTGTGCCGAGTGCCGAGTGCCGAGTGCCGAGGAAGCGCTCTCGCACTCGGTACTCGGAACTCGGAACTCTCCTGCTCGCGCTCGTACTCGCCTGTCCGCTCGCCGCCCAGACGCCGGTCGCGGACTCGCTCTGGGTCGCGGGAGACTTCGCCGCCGCGAAGCACGCCTATGAGCTCTCGCTGCATGACAACCCCGGCGACGTGCGGGCGCTGTACCGACTCGCGGTGCTCGCCTCCTGGGACAACAAGGTCGACTCCGCGCTGGCGCTGCTCGCCGACGCCCGCGAGGTGGAGCCAGCGGACCCCGACGTCCGCCTCTACCAGGCGAGGATGTTCGCGTGGAAGGGGAACTACCGGGCAGCCATCGTACGGTACGACTCGCTCCTGGTGGAGCAGCCAGGGAACCGCGATGTGCGCTTCGGCCGGGCGCAGGCGCGGGCCTGGTCTGGACGCTACGCCGAGGCAGAACGGGAATTTCGCGCGCTGATCGACGAGCATCCCGACGACGCCGAGGCGCTGGTGGCGCTGGCGCAGCTCAGGCAGTGGCAGGGCCACACCGACGAGGCCGGGCACTACGCCGACCTCGCGCTCGCGGCAGCGCCGGGGGACCGGAGCGCCCGCGCCGTGCAGGCGCAGGTGCGGGCCCTCCGCCGCCCTCGGCTGGAGGTGGTGCTCGGCTACGGCCACGATTCGGACGACAACAACACCGCCTGGCAGACGGTCGGCACCTCCTTCGCGCTGGGCGGGGCACTCCGCCCCTTCGCGAGCATCGGCGCCTTTGAGGCCAGCGACCCCGTCCAGAACGGCACCCGGCTCTCGGCGGAGGCCGGGGCGACTTACCCCGCCGGCAACGCCAGCTTCACCGCCGCCATCGGCGTCCGCCGGCTCAACAACGACTTCGGCACCGGCCGCTCGCTCGGCACCTGGCGGGGCAGCATGAGCTACCGGGTGAGCCCCGGCGCCGGATTCGGGGTGGGCTACGCCCACTACAGCTTCGACGAGACCGCGTTCCTGATCGGGAACCGGATCGACATCGACGAGATCACCGTCGACGGCGACGCGGAGCTGACGCCGACGCTCACTCTCGGGGTCGGCGGCGGCATCGGCCTCTTTTCCGACGACAACCGGCGGAAGTCGGCGGTCCTCGCGCTCACCCAGCGGCTGGCGCAGCGGTTCACGGTGGGGGTGTACGGCAGGGTGATGGGATCCGACTTCAAGGGGTCGGGGTATTTCTCCCCCGATCGCTTCCTGGTGGGCGAGGCACGCGGTTCCTACACCTACGCCGTGGAGCGGTGGGAGGCGAGGTTCTCCGGCGGGCTCGGGGCCCAGCAGGTCGGCACGGCCGGGCGGGCGCAAAGCGAGTGGCACCTGGAGTCGCGGCTGGCGCGGCGCTGGTCGGTGATCAACGAAGTGGCCCTCGCCGGCGGCTTCTCCACCAGCGCGGTCAGCAGCACCACCGGCGCCTTTCGGTACTACAGCGTCTCGCTCAGCGCACGGCTGGGACTGTAGGCGGAAGGACGGGCGGCCACGACATGGCGGAGAAGTCCGAAGCGATCGCGGCGCTGAGCGCGTCCACCGATGAGTTCCTCGGCAGCATCGAGGGGCTCACGGCGGCGCAGTGGGAGATTCGCCCCGTGGCGGAGAAGTGGTCGATCGCGGAGGTTGCGGAACATACCGCCACAGTGCTGCGCGGGATCGAAAGGCTCTGCCGCACCCGTATCCTCCAGATGCCCATCAGCGGCGACGACACTCGGCCCCGGGTCAGCGATGCCGAACTGGTGCGGGTGCTGGCCGATTCCGGCGCCCTGCTGCCCGCCCCTGACATGGTGAAGCCGAAGGGACGCTGGGCCACCCCGGGAGAGGTCGGCGATGCGATGCGGGCCTCGAGCGACCTGCTGATCGGGTGGGCGCGGGAGACGACCGCGGAGCTGCGCTCCGTCGCGGCGCCGCATCCGCTCTTCGGACCGCTCGACGGTATCCAGTGGCTGCTGATGGTGGGGGCGCACTCGAGCCGGCATGCGAGGCAGGTCACCGCGCTGCGCCGAAGCGCGGCATTCCCGGGGATTCGGGGCCTTCAGCGCGACCCCTCCACGTAGGTCTCGAAGAAACCCGTCCCCGCGTCCTGTACCGCGACGCCCGCCAGCGTCCCCTCCAGCTCGAAGCTTCCCCGCATCTGCAGAAAGCTCCGTCCCATCCCCGCCGCGGAGACTCCGGTGGCGTGGACATCGGCGACACGCGCGGTGACCCGCACGGTGTCGTCGTCCCGCGCGGCGATGAAGCTGAAGCCCGTCGGGTAGCCGCGGGCATCCCCCGCAGGACGCGCTCGCAGGTACCGCACCTCGCGGGCGCGCAGGATCTGCCGCACCCCCAGCGAATCGACCAGCGCCACGAAGATCCGGGGAGACCCGGTGCTTCGTGCGGTGAGGCTGTCGTCGGGCGCGTAGACCGCTCCGTAGAGCAGATTGAAGCTGCGTCCCCGCACGGCGCCCCAGTCCCAGGTGACGTTGCGCCAGACGCCCCAGTTGTGGTCGTGATACGCCGGCGCCCGGGTGAGCGTCCTGCAGCGGGTACCCTGACAGACCCGCCCGCTCGCGGTGCCTGACAGCGCGGGGACGACATATCCCGAGCGGTACTCCCCCTCCCGGAGGTCCACCGGCGGGAAATAGCGGTTCCGGTCAGGGGTGACCGACAGCGCGATGGTGATCGTCCCGGTGGGACCGCTCGCGCGGGCGGTGAGCGAGTAGACGCCGTCGTGCTGCCGCACCGTGTTGCCGCCCAGCGTGACATCGGCCCGGGTGGTGTCGAAGACGACCGACTCCGAGGGAAAGGCGGCGCTGAACCGGTCGTACCCCCCATCGGGCCGACGGTGAGTCACCAGCAACTGCCCGCCCCACCGGCCGCGGAGCACCTCGCCGCCGACCAGGTAGGTCAGGTACCACCACTCGCCGGGGCCGGCGGCGACGTTGAAGTAGTGCCACTCCCCCCAGCTCGAGTCGGCCACCGGCGGGAGGTGGAAGCGATCGAGCTCGTCGTAGAGTTGACCTGTCGTCGGCGCGAGCCAGGTGGAGTCGGCGGCGTCATCGGCCCAGGCGCCGTCGAGCACCCTGAGGCCGGCGCCGAGAGTGTTCGCGCGGCTGGGAATCTCTCCGCCGGCTCGCGCGGCGATCACCCGCCCGCGGAAGCCGAGGTAGACGAGCTTGTTCTCGATGGCGGGCGAGACTGACCGCACCAGCGCGGCATGGCGCGGGCCACCGAGGAGCTGCCGGGTGAGGAAGCGCGCCCGGTCGATGCCGAAGAACATCCCGCTCACCCCGCCGGTGCGCATCGCCTCGACGTCGATCCCCTGCGGCAGGACGGTGATCTCGCCGCCGCCGACCAGCGAGACGTCGCGCGACTGCTCCAGCATCGCCGCGCCCACCGAGAGCAGCACGATCATCACCCCGACGCCCAGACCGTAGCCGAGCAGCAGGAAGACCGAGCGGCCCTTCTTCACCAGCAGGTGGCGGAAGGCGAGGATCCCGATCACCCGGTGTCGCTCACGATGTGGCCGTCCAGCATGTGAATCACCCGCCCCGCCTCGGCGGCGAGTCGCTCGTCGTGGGTGACGACCACCAGCGTCACTCCGTCGAGCGAGAGCCGCCGAAAGAGATCGAGGATCCCGCGGCCGGTGGTGGCGTCGAGTTCGCCGGTGGGTTCATCGGCGAGAATCACGGCGGGGCGGTTGGCCGAGCGCGCGGGCCAGCGCCACCCGCTGCATCTCGCCGCCGGAGAGCTGGGTGGCGCGGTGCCCGCTCCGCCCGGCGAGCCCCACGTAGCCCAGCAGCTCCGTGGCGCGGGCCCGCCGCTGGGTGCGGTCCATCCCGGCCTCGGCCATGGGCAGCTCGACATTTTCCATCGCGCTGAGCACCGGCAGCAGGTGGAAGCGCTGGAAGACGAAGCCGAGCTTGGTGAGGCGCAGCCGAGTGAGTTCGCGATCAGCGAGCTGTTCGAGGTGGGCACCGCCCAGCGTCACGCTGCCGCTGGTGGGGGTGTCGATGCCGCCGAGCAGTTGCAGCAGGGTGGACTTGCCGCACCCGGAGGGGCCCACGATCGCGACGTACTCGCCGGGGTGCACCACGAGCGACACGCCGCGCAGCGCATGCACCGTCTCCCCGTTCATGGGGTAGTCCTTGCGCAGGTCGCTGGCGACCAGGATCGGGCCGGCACCGGGCAACTGATCGCGTCGGCTCATCGGGCGAGGGGGCGGAGGGTCATGTGGCCTCGGTCCGCAGCGTGGCGGCGATCGGCGCCCGGGCCGCGAGCAGCGCCGGATAGGCCCCGGCGAGGACGCCGGTGAGCACCAGCACCAGCGCGGCGACCGCGAGACTCTCCGGATAGGGCACGAAGAACGAGATGGCCGCCGGGAGGCCGGGAAATGAAGTGAGAATCCGATCGAGATACTTTGCGGTGATCGAGCCAAGCACGACGCCGAGCGCGCCGCCCGAGAGCGTGAGCAGGGCGCCCTCGAGCATGACGCCGCGGACGATGCTCGTCCGGCTGACGCCGATGGCGCGCAGGGTGGCGATCTCGCCGAGGCGCTCGTTCACGGTGATGGTCATGAGGGTGGCGACCAGCAGGACGGTGACGCCCAGGCTGATCGTGCCGAGGATGTAGGAGAGCTGGCGGAAGTAGACCAGCCGCTCCCGGAAGTGGGCCACCATGTCCCCGACGCTGTTGACCTCGAGCGCGGGGAGCGCGGCGCGGAGTCGCTCGGTGGCGGCCTCGACCCCAGACTCGTCGCGGATCCGGATCGCGAAAGCCGACACCCGGTCCTGGTCCCGGATGCGGGCCAGGTCCTGCATCACCGGCAGCGAAGTGGCGACCGAGGGCTGCCCCCGGTAGTCGTAGAGGAAGCGGACCAGTCCCCGGACCACCAGCCGGCGTTCGACCGCGGCCACCGCGATCTGCGGATCGAGCCGACTGGCCAGGGTCACGGTGTCTCCGATCGCAGCCCTGAGCAGCGCGGCGGCCGGGGCGCTGAGCAGCAGCCCGGTGCTGTCCCCGCTCGCCAGGTCGCTCCCCCGCTCCATCTGGTAGTTGGCCTGGGCGGCCGGATCGAGGCCGTAGCCGAAGAGGGTGACCAGCGTGTCAGGCAGCCGGGCGTACAGTGAGGCGCCGAGCAGCGGGCCGGCGGCCTCGACGGCGGAGTCGGCCAGGATCGATGGCGCGGAGGCCGGCGGCCCCGGGGATCGTGGCGTCGGTGTCGAAGGGGAGCGTTCCCTTGGGGGAGACCCGCACCTGGAAGCCCCGCCCGAGCAGCAGCCGCTCGAAGGAACGCTCGATCCCGCCGGCGAGCAGCACCATGTCGAGCAGCATCGCCGTGGTGACCATGATGCCGGCCAGGGCGAGTCCGGTGCGGATGGGATGCCGGGCGAGGTTGCGGAGGACGTTCATCCGCGCCCCCACAGGATGAGCGGGTTGGCGCGCACCAGCCGCCACGCCGCGAGCGATCCCGCCAGCAGCCCCAGTACGAGCGAGAGCAGGACGCTGAAGCGGATGATGGCCGGGGTCACCACCGAGAAGACCAGGGTGGTATCGAAGAAGTGCTGGTAATAGAGGTTGGTGACGGCGCTCGCCCCGAGGGCGAGCGCAACACCGAAGCCGGAGCCGAGGGCGGCGACCAGGATCGCCTCGAGCAGGAGAGCGGTGAAGATCGTGGCCCGGCTGATCCCGGTGAACCGCATGACCGCCGCGTCGTGGCGCCGCTCTTCGACCTTGAGCAGCATGATGCAGAGTAGGAAGATGGCGCTCGCCACCACCGAAATCACGGCGATCGCCTGGTGGAACCGGCTCACCACCCGGAAGGTCTGGGACGACTCGCTGGCGATCTCGGCGGAGGGATAGGCGCGGAAGCCGAAGGCGATCCGGTTGAGCTCATCCGCGGCGCGCTGCGGCAGAACGCCCGGCTCGAGCGCGACGCCGAACCGGTCCACCCGGTCGGGGGCCCCGAGCAGGCCGGCGAGTTCGGGCAGATGGAGCCTGAGGTAGTACTCGCGCTTGGTGATCGCGGAGGGATCGGCGGCCGGCTCGTAGATGGCGCCCACCACCATCAGGCGGCCCGGCGCGCCGGCGTCGAGGCCGATCGTCAGGGTGTCCCCCACCCTGGCGCCGAGCCGCTCGGCCAGACGGCGCTCCAGCGCGACCGACGGCAGCGCGGGCGCGGCAGGGGAGACGGAATCGGCGCCTTGGGTAGTCAGCGCCCCGAGCAGCAGGAGGATCAGCACGCCGAAGAATCTACTCACGCTTGGCTCCCCGGCCGTCCAACGTTATCGTAGGAGCACTCATGACACGCTTCGAGACGCCACGCGTCGCCATTGTCGGAGCCGGGGAGATCGGCCGGGGGTGGGCCGCACTCGCCGTCGCCGCGGGCTGGCCGGTGACGATCTACGATGCGGACGCCGAGATCCTGGGCCCCGCCGCAGACGCGATCGGCGACCGGGTGGTGACCCTGGTGCAGCTCAAGCGGGCCGAGGCGCAGGTGGCGGAGGATGCACTCAATCTGATGCGGGTCGGACGCAGCCTGCTGCAGGCGGTGGAGGACGCGGACTGGGTCATCGAGGCGGTGCCCGAGGATCTCGCCGTCAAACTCAAGGTGCTGCAGCTGGTGGAGCAGGTGGCGCGGCAGGCCGCCATCCTCACCAGCTGCGCCAGCGGGTTCGGGCCGACGGCGCTCTCGGCCCGACTCGACCGCCCCGAGCGCTTCATGGTGACCCACCCGCTCAACCCCGTCGAACTGATCCCGCTGGTCGAAGTCGTCCCCTCACCCAAGACCGATCCCGAGTGCATCGAGGACATCCGCTTCTGGCTGGGGATGCTGGGCCGCGCGCCGGTCGTCTTCAAGAAGGAGATTCCCGGCAACATCGCGGCCCGGCTCAACGCAGCGGTCTGGCGGGAATGCATCCAGCTGGTGGTGGACGGGGTTCTCGATGTGGAGGATGTCGACCGCGCCATATCGGTGGGGCCGGCACTCGGCTGGGCCAGCGCGGGGACCCACCTGGAGAATCACCTGGCCGCCGGGACCTGGGGCGTGGATGTCTTCCTGTCCCAGCTGCTGGGCGGCTACGAGACGATCTGGAAATCGCTGGCGCCGTGGAGCGCGCTCGACATCGAGGAGCGCAAACGGCTCATCCGGCTGATCGACAAGGCGTACAGCAACCACATCCCCGAACTGCGCGAGGCGCGGGACCAGCGGCTGGTCCGCCTGCTGGAGGCCCTGCGCACCTGACGGCGGCGACGCCGCGCCCGCGGATCAGGCCATCCACTCTCTGATCGTGGCCAGCAGCAGCCAGCCGTTCAGCCCCACGATCGCCAGCGTCACCATCCAGGCCAGCACCATCACCGGCCGGCTGTTCACGAACTCCCCCATCTTCGCCTTCTCGCTGGTGAACAGCACCAGCGGCACCACCGCGAACGAGAGCTGCAGGCTCAGGATCACCTGGCTCAGGATGAGCAGGCTCCCCACCCCCCGCTCACCGTAGAGCGCGGTGACGATCACCGCCGGGATGATCGCGATCAGCCGGGTGATCAGCCGGCGGAGCCAGGCCGGCAGCCGGATGTCGAGGAACCCCTCCATCACGATCTGCCCCGCCAGCGTCCCGGTGATGGTCGAGTTCTGCCCCGAGGCGAGCAGCGCGAGGGCGAAGAGCGTGCTGGCCAGGGTCGTGCCCAGCAGCGGCGTCAGCAGGGTGTAGGCGTCGTGGATGTCGGCGACGCCCTCGTGCCCGGTGCCGTGGAAGGTCGCGGCCGAGAGGATCAGGATCGCGGCGTTGATCAGGAAGGCGAAGAGCAGCGCCAGCGTCGAGTCGAGTGTGGCGTAGCGGATCGCCTCCCGCACCTTGGCGGCGCCCGGCTCCACCCGGCGGGTCTGCACCAGGGCGGAGTGCAGATAGAGGTTGTGCGGCATCACCGTCGCCCCGAGGATGCCGATGGCGATGTAGAGCATCGCGGGATTGGTGATGATCTGCGTGGTCGGCACCAGGCCGGCGGCCACCCGCGCCATCTCCGGCCGCGCCAGCAGCAGCTCCACCCCGAAGCAGACCCCGATGGTCGCGACCAGCACGATGACGAAGGCCTCGAGGTAGCGGAACCCCTTGTGCTGCAGCAGCAGGATGAGCAGCACGTCCGCCGCGGTGAGGCAGACGCCCCAGATGAGCGGGATGCCGAAGAGCAGGTTCAGCGCGATGGCCGAGCCGATGACCTCGGCCAGGTCGCAGGCGGCGATGGCGATCTCGCACAGCACCCAGAGCACGTAGCTCACCGGGCGCGAGTAGTGGTCGCGGCAGGCTTGCGCGAGGTCGCGGCCGGTGACGAGGCCGAGCTTGACCGACAGCCCCTGCAGCAGGATCGCCATCAGGTTGGAGATCAGGATGACGCTGAGCAGGGTGTAGCCGAATCGCGCGCCGCCAGCCAGGTCGGTGGCCCAGTTGCCCGGATCCATGTAGCCCACCGCCACCATGTACCCCGGCCCCGCAAAGGCGAGCATCTTCCGCCACACACCGGCATCGGAGGGAATCGTCACCGACTGGAAGGCCTCGGGCAGGCTCGGGTTCCGGCGCGGGAAGCGCCAGGCGGGAGCCGACGGCCGGGGCTGCGTCATGGTGGTCACGACGACGCCTCCGGGCGGGCGCAGAGCAGCAGCCGGGCGATCTCATCGCCGAGCACATGGCGGATGCCATCCACCGTCACTGTTACAGGTCCGTGAAAGGGCTGCCGGTCGACCACCGTGGCCCGAGCCCCGGGCGTCAGCCCGAAGCCGGCGATGTAGCGCAGCCGATCCGCATGATTGGTATCGGCTCGGCGCACCACCACGGTCTCACCGGAAGGAATCTCGGACAGCGGCGTGTAGACCAGCTCGGCGATAGTGCCATCGGCATCCGGGATCGGATCGCCGTGGGGGTCGAAGTGGGGATTGCCGAGGGCGTTGGCCATCCGTTCAATGAGCTGGTCGCTCACCGCGTGCTCCAGCCGCTCCGCCTCCTCGTGAACGACCTCCCAGCCGTAGCCCAGGAACCCCACCAGGTAGGCCTCGAGGATCCGGTGCCGCCGCACCATCCGGAGTGCGAGCCGGCGGCCATCGGGGGTGAGCTGCACCCCCTTGTACGGCGCGTGCTCGAGCAGACCCTGCTCGGAAAGCCGCTTGATCATCCCGCTGACCGACGGCGCCGCGAGTGCCAGGTGCTGGGCGATGTCGCTGGTCGCCGCCGGGTGCCCGTTCAGGGACAGCCGGTAGATGGCTTTGAGATAGTCCTCGACCGACCGGGTGAGTGGCTCGGCAGCGATGGCAGCGGACATGGTTCTTCCTTGCGAACTGGACAATTAGGCTGACCTAATAATCGGTTGCCACCGGTCTAAAATCAATACCAGGGTTGGAGATTGGCGACTTCGTGGCTGAGCCCATGGATGACGGGGGGAGCTGCATTGGCGAGATCTGCCGGGCGAACCGGGGAGACGGTCTGGGGGAGGGAAACGAGGGTCTGTGGGGGTGGACTGCCTGCTGACTGGCGGGAAACTGTGGCTACTGTGCCAACTCCAGCAGCGAGGTGAGGATCCGCTCGGTCAGGCCCCAGACTAGGTCGCGCGGGCCAAGGTGGTAGACCGGGAAGAGCCGTTCTTCACCCCGGACCCGGAAGGAGCTGTTGCGATAGATGGCCGGGTCGCTGAGTTCCCCCAGGGGGACCCAGAAGGCATCGGCCACTTCACGGTTCGTCGAGAGATCCGGCCGCTCGGCGATGCCGAAGACGAACGGGCGGACGACGATGATCCGGGGGAGCGGAGTGCCAGGCCAGACGTCGTCGAGGGTGCCGAGGAGCTGATCGCGCGAGAGGGTGCAGCCGACCTCCTCGACGGTCTCCCGCATGGCGGTCACCCCCAGATCGGCATCCGCCGGATCGTAGCGGCCGCCGGGCAGCCCGATGTGTCCGGACCAGGGGTCGCCTTCCCGCTCGGCGCGGCGGATGAGGAGGACGCTGTCGGGGCTTGGGGCAAGGATGACGGCGACGGCAGCCAGTTGGGGCTGGCCGGAGGGATCGTCCACCGGCTGGTATTCGAGGCGTCGCCTGGCCGCGAGCCGCTGGGCCAGGGTCGGGTGCAGCTGGCTCAATGGCAGCCGCACCCACCTCCGCCGCAGCCACCACCGCCGCTCTTGGGCGGGCCGAGGTTGGTGTAGTCGGCGAAGCCGGTGCCGCCGGTGGGGCGGGCCGGCAGCGACATCCGCCGCTCGACCTTCCGGTTGGCGCAGGAGGGGCAGGCGATCGTGGTCTCGCCGCGGACGAAGAGCTCGAAGTCCGCCTGGCAGGAGGGGCAGTGGTATTCGTAGATGGGCATGGGACGAAATATATGTCGTGGGAATGGCGGCGGGATGCCCGTCCGGTCAGAGGTAGCGCCCCAGCCACTTGAGGGTCTCGTCGAAGGCCTGGGCGAGGTCGAGGGTCATCCCGGCGAAGGGATGGGTCGCGCCGAAGGTATGCCCCGCCCCGTCGAGGATCATGAATCGCGGCGGGTGGGCCGGGCTCGCGGCGGCGGAGAGGGCCCGCGCTTCCGCGAGCGGGACGTTGGCGTCGGCCGAACCGTGCAGCAGCAGCCAGGGGATCGTCAGCCGGCCCGCGGCGGCCTGGATGTCGAGTGCGGCGGCGTTGCGGGTCACGTCGTCGAGCACGTCGGGGTAGAGCGGCAGCACCTCGCCGGTGCGGGAGTTGACGATGTCGATCCTGCCCGCCTCACGCCATGTCTGCTCCTGCCCCGGCCAGCGGTCGACAGTCGAGATCGCCGCCCAGGTGACCAGGGCGTACACCCGCGGATCGCGGCTGGCGGCGAGAATCGCCATCCCACCCCCGCGCGAGTGACCGACCAGGCCGACATCGGTGGTCGCCACCATGCCGAGCTGTCCCAGCTCCAGCGTATCGATCACCCGGCGGATGTCCTCCAGTTCGGCCGAGAAGGTGTTGTGGCCGAAGCGTTCGGGATAGGCGAAGCGCCCGCTCTGGTCCACCCCGCAGCCGCTGAGGTTCACCGAAACCGCGCTGAACCCGGCGCGGGAAATCCGCTCGGCGAGCGCCGGGAACATTCCCCACTCCTTGAACCCCTTGAAGCCGGGCAGGATCACGACCGCCGGTCGCGCCGACTGGCGATCACTGGTCCGGACCTCGATGTCGATGGGCCCGAGGACGCCAGGGATCGCATGCCGGGTGAGGGTGGGGGTCGCCATCAGCCGACGGCGGGCTCGAGCAGGTCGACCTCGCCGGCCGCGGCGTCGAGCCGGGCCCGGGCGCCGATCGGCAGGGTCCACTGGTCATCGACGTGGCCGAAGGGAAAGCCGTACGCGACGGGGATCCCGAGCGGCGCAAAGTAGGTCGAGAGCACTTCATCGAAGCCCAGGGCGCCG
Source organism: uncultured Gemmatimonadales bacterium (assembly GCA_963825065.1). Taxonomy (GTDB): domain Bacteria; phylum Gemmatimonadota; class Gemmatimonadetes; order Gemmatimonadales; family GWC2-71-9; genus JADJOM01. The sequence continues at coordinate 139,627 of CAWGRU010000007.1, read as the reverse complement.
CCTTCGCCGGCGCCGCGGTGCATGTCGGTGAACTGCCCGATGATCGCGCCGGCGAGGCGCTCCAGGGCGCCGATCATTCGGAGCTGGGCCAGCATGCGGTCGACCCGGTAGAGATCCTCGCCGACCTCCTCGAGGAAGAGGATCGCGCCGTCGAGGAGGGGGAAGTGCCGGGTCCCGGCGAGCGCGGCGAGCAGGGTGAGGTTGCCGCCGATCAGCGGACCTTCGGAGGTGCCGCCCCGGATGGCGCGGATGCGTGGAGCGCGCGGGACGAGCACCCCGGCCGGGGGCGCCAGGCGGCCCAGCCGGCCGGCCGGTTCACTGCTGCCGAGTACCCGCTCGAAGTGGGAGCGGCTGAAGCCGGTGAGCGGGGCGCGGCTCATCGGGCCATGGAATCCGATCACTCCCGTGGCGCGGTGGAGCGCGAGCAGCAGTGCCGTGATGTCGGAGTAGCCGATGACCGCCTTGGGGTGGCGCACCAGGGCGTCGAGGTCGACCGAGGCGAGGATCCGGGTGACGCCGAAGCCGCCGCGCAGGCACCAGACGGCGTCGATGGCGGGGTCGCGAAGGGCGAGGTTGAGATCGGCGAGGCGGGCCTGATCGGTCCCGGCGAGATAGCCGTACCGGTCGAGGACGTGCGCGCCCGGCACCGGGTCGTAGCCGAGTGCCTGACACAGTTCGATGCCTCGCTGCAGATCGTCCCGCTCGCCGAGGGGGCCGGCCGGCGCCACCAGCGCCACCCGGGAGCCGCGCGCGAGTCGCGGGGGACGAACCGTGGATTTTGACCCCATCCAGCCCTCCATGGTAGATTCTCGCCCGGTCCAGCCGACGCGTCGTCCTAGCGTCGGCCTCCCCCTCCCGGAGCTCACTCGTTGCGAGCATCGCACCCGACGCTGCTGACCGTTGGTCGGGCCATGGCCGACCATCGCGATCCGATGATCAAGGAGTGGGCGGACTGGCTCAACGACCGGGTCTCCACCGCCTCGGCGATTCCCCGCACCACGCTCGAACGGGAACTCCGGCTGCTCTTCGACATCCTGATCGAAGGGGCTGGACCGCTGCGGCGCTCGGTGAACGAGGTGTGGCATCACGCCTGCGAGCACTATGGCCGCTTCGGCGCGGCCCGCGGGCTGGCGGCCGGCGAGATCGTCGAAGAGATCCAGTATCTGCGTGAACTGATCACCCGCCGGATCGGCCCGGTCCTCGCAGGCATCCGCCCCCGCCAGGCCATGGCCATCATTCTCCGCCTGAACTCGACTCTGGACAAGGGGATCGCCGTCGCGGTGGTGGGCTACACCGATGCGCTGGTGGCGACGCTGTTCACCCAGAACGGCGTCCCCGCCCCCAACAGCGCCCTCGACCACCACGACATCGAGCGGCAACTGGAGCAGATCGAGGCCGAGCTCACCGCGGTCGTTCGCCACCGGTGAGCGAGGGGAAAGGGAATAGAGGAAGAGCCGAAGAGGCCGAGACCTTGTGCTGAACTCCCCTTCCCCAGCCCCTCTCCCCGTATCCCTTCTGTTTGCGCTTCCCTGGCTGCTGCCGTACCTCGCGCTGCTCCGCCTGGCCAGAAACAAACCCAATCTGAGCGACACGCCAGTCCGCAGCGGCCCGCGGGTGAGTGTCATCGTCCCGGCCCGCAACGAGGCGGGCGTGATCGACACGGTGGTCCGCTCCATCCTGGCGACCACCTACGCCGCGATGGAACTGCTGGTGGTGGACGACCGCTCCACCGACAGCACCGCGGAGATCGTCGCCGGGATCGCCGCCGGCGACCCGCGGCTCCGCCTCATTCGCGGCGAGGAGCTCCCCGAGGGCTGGTACGGGAAGCCGTGGGCCTGCTACCAGGGCTACCGCGCCGCCACGGGTGACCTGCTGCTGTTCACCGACGCCGATACCCGGCACGCGCCGGAGCTGCTGGCGCGGGCGGTCGGGGCGATGATCGATCGCAGCGCCGACCTGGTCACCGTGGCGCCGCGGCAGGAGTGTCTCGGGCTCTGGGAGCGGCTGGTGATGCCGCAGATCTGGCTGCTGCTCGGCCTGCGCTACCACCCGGACATCGTCAACCACGCTCGCCGAGCCCGCGACGTGATTGCCAACGGCCAGTTCATCCTGGTCCGGCGGGAGGTGTATGAGGCGGTCGGCACCCACCAGCGGGTCCGCAACGAAGTGACCGAGGACCTCGCGCTGGCCCAGGCCTTCTGGAAGTCGGGGAGGGTGATCCACTTCAGCTTTGCGGAGACCCTGATGACCACGCGGATGTACACCAATCTCCGGGAGATCATCGAGGGCTGGTCCAAGAACATCTACCTTGGCGGCCGGCGCTCCTTTCCTGACGAGCCGGTGCAGCGCGCGCTGGTGCCGGTCGCCCTGACTCTGGCCATGGTCTACTGGCTCGCACCTGTTGCCGCGCTGCTGCTGGGGCCGCTCCGTCCCGTGGGGGCGGTCGCCGCCGCCGCAAGCGCGGTATTCTGGAGCCTCATCGCCTTCGGCATGCAGATCCCGGCCTGGTACGGACTGGGCTATCCGGTCGGCGCGCTGATGACGCTGTACATCATCGCGCGCTCCACGGTGCGGGGCCGGACCCGGGTGGAGTGGAAGGGACGAATCTACGGCGCGGGGGTGAACCGGGAGTGAACGGCTGGCCGACACGGGCGAAGCCACAGCTCCGACTCTGCCGGTGTTGCGGTGGGGACGGCAACGACCTCAACCGCGTGGAGCGCTCAGGACTCGGACGGCGGTCACCGCCTGCCAGAGGGCCATCAGCCCCACCGAGGTCAGCATGAGCGGGTGACCGGGCGGGGCGAGCAGGTCGCCGGCCAGCCCGGCGCCACAGGCCAGCCAGGCGAGCCAGATCAGCGGTCTCGGCTCCGTCGCCCGCCCCATGGTCGTGGCAGCCACCAGTCCCGCCGCGAGCGCCACAAGGAATCCCGCCAGCCGCCCGCTCATCACCGCCGCCTCATGGGTTGCCTGGTAGACGCCCCGCACGTCGAGCCCCGCGGCATGCATGCCGGCGAAGGCAGTGCCGGCGCCCGTCATGTAGGCGATGTTGACGCCGTTGAGCGCCTCACCGATTGCGAGAACCAGGAAGGCGACGGCAAGACCATCGCGCTCGGCGGGGTCGGCGCTGAGCCAGCGGCACCAGATGCCGGCGATGATCAGTCCGGTGGCATGCAGCAGCCCGAGATGGATCCAGTGCCAGTGATGGGTCGCGACGATGAGATCGAGATCGGCCTGCGCGGTGAGCGGAAGGACCGGATGCAGGATGGCGCAGCCGATCAGCAGCAGGCTTCCGACCAGCAGCAGCAGCGCCAGAAAGCGGGCCATCGGGCTACCTGACCCTGTCCAGGATGTCCCGGACCCGGTGGGTGAGGTCGGTGTGGAACCAGGGCTTGGAGATCTGCCGCCGGGTGAACCGCAGCTGCGCCATGGCCGCTCGAGGCGTCAGCGCGCCGGGTTGCGCAGGATGAGCAGGCCCTGCGACGGCACCGAGCCGCCGAGGATTCTCCCCTGCGCGTCAACCTGCAGCCGGTACTCGATCGTGCCCAGCCGCACCGAGGCGGAATCGCCGGCGAGCTGCCGCACGGTGCCGGTGATCGTCTGCCCGCCGTCGAGATTGAAGAAGGGCACCGCGAGGCTGTCGGCGCGGGCGCCGCTCAGCCGGCGGGTCGCCTGCTCCAGCCAGGCGGTGGAGAGGTTGAGGTAGGGGATCGCGGCACGCTGGGTGGGGAGGACCCGGGTCATCACGCCCTGGGTGGGAGTGGCCTCGTCGACCGCGACGCTGTCGTCCTTGAAGATCACCCGCGCGGTCTGCCGGGCGCGCGCGTCTTCGGCATCGCCGGCCCGCCAGGCGGAGAGATCCACCAGCGGGGCGCTGCCGTCATCCGCCAGGGTAGCGCGGTAACGCACCCGCTCCCGCGCATCCGCCGCCATACCACGTATCAGGCTTCCCTTCAGCTCGACATCCTGCCGGGTGTAGCTCTCGACCGCGACGGTATCGCGTCCGTGGAGCACCGCGAAGCCGCCTTCCTCCTGCGCGGCGAGACTCATCGGGACGAACAGACAGGCGAGGGCAACAGCGTACGGCGAAGCCATGGCAGTTCCTTGCGAGGCGGACCGGGGCTGGGCCCCAGGCCACGGGTTGTTTGGCACCGTGGGACCACGAGATCGCTACCAAGTTATACCCCCCATGAGCCTACCATGGACCCCCGCCCGCTGGGGGAGCCATGGAGATCGCCGGCCTGCTCGCACGCCTGAACACCCTGCCCGACCTTCGCCACCTGATACGGAGCTTCGGCCACGTACCCGACTGGCTCGAGCTTTCCCCGGGAGCGCTGCCGGTCGCGGTCGAGGGGGCGGCCGTGGTGGGCCGATCGGGGTCCTTCGAGTGGCTGGCGGTCGCGGGCGGTGCCCGCACCGCTCGGCGGCTCTCGGTCGCGCTGGCGGGCCGCGGGCGACTGGCGGGAGTGCTGGCGCTCGATCGCGGGGCGCGGTCGCTGAGCATCGCGATCACGGTCGATCGCTGTGGCGTCGCCTCGATTCAACTCGCCGCGCCGAGCCCGACCGACCTGGAGCGGCTGCGGCGGCTCGGAGCCGGCGGGCCGCGCCACGGAGCCACATTCGCCTTTCACGCCCTCGAGGTGCTGGAGAGCGAGGACGCCGGGCGGCGCTTCTTCCTCGCCTTCCGCGGGGCGCTCGAGGTCATGGCCGCCGGCCTCGGCGGGACGCCTCGGCCGGAGGACCGGCGGACCCTCGCGCTGATTCAGCTGACCCGGGTCCTGTTCCTGTACTTCGTCCAGGCCAAGGGGTGGCTCGATGGTCGGCGCGACTTCCTGCGGCAGGCCGTGGATGACACGCTCGCGACCCGGCGCCGGCTGCATCGCGACCTCTTCCGCCCCCTCTTCTTCGGGACCCTCAATCGCCGGCCGGCGGAACGGGGTCGGGCCCGGCTCTTCGGGCGAATTCCCTTCCTGAACGGCGGCCTGTTCGATCCGCATCCGCTGGAGCGGGCGTGGCGCGGAGAGGTGCCCGACTCCTGCTGGCGCGATGCCTTCGATCTGGTCTTCGAACGCTTTCACTTCACCGTCGAGGAGGGCGGCGACCCGGGTCACGTCGCGCCTGACATGCTGGGACGGGCCTTTGAAGGATTGATGGCGCCGGACTACCGCCACGCGAGCGGGGCCTACTACACCCCGGCCGCGCTGGTCACCCGGGTGGTCGATGCGGGGCTGGCGTCGCTGTTCGCGTCACGGCTGCAGCTCCCTGACGCGGAGGCGCAGCAGTGGATGGAGGCACGGGACCCGCGGCTGGCAGCGCTGCTTGGCGAAGTCACGATCCTCGATCCGGCGGTCGGCAGCGGCGCCTTTCTGCTCGCGGCGCTCGAGCGGCTGGCCGATCTGCAACACACCCAGGCACCCCCCGCCGAGCTGCGCCGGCGGATCCTGCGCCACAACCTCTTCGGCGTGGACCTCAATCCGATGGCGGTGCGACTCGCCGAGCTCAGGCTCTGGCTCGCGGTCATCGCCGCGGAGCCGGTCGACGCGCCGGAGGAGGTCCAGCCGCTGCCCAACCTCGACGGCGTCGTGCGCCAGGGGGACAGCCTCCTCGATCCCGCGTGGACGCTGGCGGGACTGGGCGCGCGCCCCGCCGAGTCGGCTCACGAGCTGCGCGAACTGCGGCGAGCGTTTGTCGCCACCAGCGGTCCCGCCAAGCGGGACCTGCTGCGCACCCTGCGCCAGGCGGAGCTGCGCGCCTTCGAGGAGTGTCTCGCGCAGGCCCAGGGCCGGCTGCAGCAGGAGGTGACCGAATGCCTGCTCGCCGCGCGGGAGCCGACCCTGTTCGGCGGGCGCCGCGGCCTGGACCGCGCGTTGCGCCACCGGCTGCGGGAGCTGCGGACACGGATGGCGGAGGCCCGGCGCCTCCACCGCCGGCTCCGGCAGGAAGGCGAGGTCGGCTGGTTTTCCTATGAGTGTCATTTCGGCGACGTGCTGAGCCGGGAGGATTCGACCTGGTCGCGGGCAACCCGCCGTGGGTCCGCGCCGAGGAACTGCCGGCCCGAATGCGCGCCCAGCTCGGGCAACGGTACCGCTGCTGGCGGGGGGCGGGCCGGGGTTCTCGCATCAGCCCGACCTGTCGGTGGCGTTCGTGGAACGGGGGCTGGAGCTGCTGGCGCCGGGGGGCGCGCTCGCGCTCCTGCTCCCCGCCAAGGTGGCAACCAGCGGGTATGCCCGGTCGCTGCGCGCCCAGCTCGCCGAGCGGTGCACCCTCCGCAGCATCGCCGATCTCGGTGACGATCCCTCCGCGCGGTTCGACGCCACGATCTACCCCGCGGCACTCGTCCTCACCAAGGCCCTGCCGCCGGCCGACCACCAGGTGCGGCTGGCCCTCGACGGCACCATCGCCGCGCAAACACCGCAGCGGCGATTCACCGGTGGCGGCCCGTGGGTGCTCGCGAGCCCCGCGCTGCTGGGCGCGCTGGAGGCGCTCCGTGGCGAGCAACCGCGCCTCGGCGATCACCTGACGCCGCAGCTCGGCGTGAAGACCGGCGCCAATGCCCTGTTCCTCGACCCGCCGGCCGACATGGAGCCGGCGTTGGTACGCCTGGCACTGCGAGGCCGGGACGTGCGGCCGTTCGCGGCGCGCGCCTCCGTCAGACTCTTCTTTCCGTACGACGCGAGGGGGGCGGTCTATCCGCGACTTCCCGCCTCCGCGGCCAGACATGCGGCGCGTCACGATGCGGCGCTCCGTGCCCGGGTCGACTATCGGGACGGACCGCCCTGGACCCTGTTCCGGGTGCGACCGGCGCTGGCGCCGCACCGGGTGGTCTGGTCCGATCTAGCGCCGCGGCTCGCCGCAACCGCGCTGACCGGGCCGGGCAGCGTCGAAATCATTCCTCTCAACAGCTGCTACGTCGTGGCGCTCACCGATCGTGATTCGGCACTCGCGCTCAGCGCCTGGCTCAACAGCACCTGGCTCCGGGTGGCGGCCCGTGCCACGGCCGATGTCGCCGCGAGCGGATTCGCCCGATTCAATGCGCGGGTCGTGGCGGAGCTGCCCCTGCCCCCTGCGGTCCTCTCGGACCCCGCCCTCCTTCATCTGGCCGAGCGCGCAGTGCGCGGCGAGCCCATTCAGGAGGAGCTTGATGACCTCGTTGCGGACCGTCTCGCACTTTCGGGCGCCGTCCGTGCTGCGCTCGCCGCGGCCGCCAAAGATCGTGGCCGAGGCGCTCAGCTTCGTCCCTGATCCGCTGGAGACCGTGCTGGTGCCGGGGCCGGCGGCCCCGGCCGATGCGGTCTGCCGCGCCATCGCATGGTCGCTGGCGCCTCCCGAAGCGCCGACCTCTGCGCCCGACTGGCTTATGCCGGAGCAGGTCGCACCGTTTCGCCGGGCCCTCGCGGCCATCGCCCGGCATGGCGGTGCACTGCTCGCGGATCCGGTGGGGAGCGGCAAGACCTGGATCGCACTCGCGGTCGCCGCAGCCCTGGCGCCGGAGGGAGGCGCAACGGCGGTTGTGCCGGCCGCGCTTGCGAGCCAGTGGGTGGCCACGGCGCGGAGGGTAGGACTAGCGTTGACGATCGTTTCACATGAGCGTGTGAGCCGGGGCCGGATCCCCGTCGGGCGGAACGACCTGCTCATCATCGATGAGTCACATCGCTTCCGGAATCCGTCGACTCGTCGCTACGCGCACCTCGCCCGCGGGCTGATCGGGCGGCGGGTGCTGCTGCTCTCCGCCACGCCGGTCGTCAACCGGCTCGAGGACCTGGCGCATCAACTGCTGCTCGCCGTCCCCGATGATGCACTGGTGGCGCGCGGCTGCCCGAGCCTCCTGTCCGCGTTGCGTGCGGCGAGTCCGCCGGCCGCGCTGGGCGACCTGGTGCTCTGCCGGCCGGCGCCACGGGCAGCGCCCGTCGCCCTGACCCGCCGGGTCACGCTGCCACTCACCCGCGCCGAAACGGAACTGCTCGGGGCGCTCGAGTCGCTCGAGTTCTCCCGGGACCCCGGTGTGGCCGCGCTCATGCGCGTGACCTTCTGGCGCGCGCTCGCCTCGAGCCCGGGAGCGTTCGCGGGCGCGCTGGGACGCTATCGCCGGCTGCTGCATCACGCCGCGACCGCCGGCCGCGCGGTGACCCGCGCGGCGATTCGCGCCTTCACCGGGGCAGACCCCGAGCAGCTTCTGCTCTGGGATCTGCTCCCCGATCTCGCCGGTTCCATCGAACTCTGCCTCGAGGATCGTGAGGCACTCGTCACCCTCGACGCACGCGCCAGGCAGGCGGCGGCCCTGCTCGACGCGCGCTCCGCGGTCCTCCGCGCGGTCCTCGGCGACGGCACGCCGAGCCTGGTCTTCACCTCGAGTCGTGATACGCTCGACTGGCTGCGGACCCGTCTCGCCGATCTCCGGCCGGCGTGGGTGACCGGAGATGGTGCCGGAATCGGAAGCACCCGGATGCGGCGGGAGAGTGTGCTGGGGTGGTTCCGGCCGGGCACCGCAATCGGTGAAGCCGGCGCTGATGGCGGCAGCCGCAATTCCAGCAGTGCGCAGAGCGGCCCGAGGGTGCTGCTGGCAACCGATGTGGCGGCGGAAGGGCTCGATCTGCAGCGTGCCGAGCGGATCGTGCATTACGATCTCCCGTGGACCAGCGTGCGGCTCGATCAGCGGGCCGGGCGCGCCCTACGGCTCGGCGCGGTGCGGGACACGGTGGAGATTCTGGAGTTCGCGCCGCCGGCGGAGCTGGAATCCCGGCTGCGGCAACTCGAGCGGCTCGGCGAGAAGCGTCGGCTGGGAAGTGCCGCGGGGATCGGGGCAGACGGCCGGTGGCTGTACCGCTGGCGGAGCGAACTGGAGACGGGGTACGGGGAGCGGGTGGGCGGGATGGCCGCAGTCCACGGCGATGAATGCGGTTGGCTGGTGGGCCTCGCCCTCGATCTGGCACTCCCCGACGGCGGGGTGGTGGCGGCGCCGGCGACGCTCCTCTGGATCGGCGACGACGGTGTGGTGACCGAAGACCCGGCGAGCTGCGTGCGCCAGCTGCAGTCGGCCCGGGAGCTGAGCGGACGCCCGCCCACCGCCGCGGAGCGGGTAGCGGCGGTCGGGGTCATCGCCCCGGTGGCGCGGGCGAAGCTCCGCGCGGCGCACGCGGACGGCTGGCGGCTCCACCCGGCCCATGAGCTGGTCCGCCTCACACGGCGACTGCGCCGGATCGCGGCGGCCGCGGCGCGCGCCCGCGATCGTGAGCGATTCGTGCTGGCAGGACGGGCGCTCGAGTGGCTGACGGGGGGACTCACGGCGGGGGAACGGGCGCTGGCCGGGGAGATCGCCGCGTGGCCGGATCCGCGGTTGCTCCGCGCCCTGCCGGGCCTCGTGCTGCGACCGCGGGTGCGCGGCATTCCCTTCCCCCGGCTGATCGGGATTGTGCGGGTGACTACTTTCCCCGCATGCCAGCCATCCGCACCGTGCTCTTCGATCTCGACGGCACCCTGATCGACTCGATCGAACTCATCCTCGCCAGCTATCGCCACACCCTCGCCACACTGGGCCGGCCGCCGGTCCCCGACACGGAATGGATGCGCGGCGTGGGGACGCCGCTCAGAGTTCAGCTCGGCCAGTGGGCGGAATCGCCCGAGGACCTGCAGACCCTGGTCGCCACCTATCGGGAATACAACCTGGCAAACCACGACCAGATGATCCGCCCCTTCCCCGGCATCGCGGAACTGGTCGGGCAAATCCGGGCGGCGGGGCTCCGCACCGGCGTGGTCACCAGCAAGAACCGCGAGGGGACCCGGCGCGGGTTGCAGCTCTTCGGGCTGGAGGAGGCGATGGACGTGCTGGTCTGCGCCGATGATGTGACGCGACCCAAGCCCCATCCCGAGCCGGTCAAGCAGGCGGTGCGGCTACTCGATGCCGACCCCGCGACTACGATTTTCGTCGGCGACAGCATCCACGACCTCCATAGCGGCCGGGGGGCGGGGGTACTCACGGGAGCGGTTCTCTGGGGACCCTTCCGCAGAGAGGACCTGGAGCCGGCGGCACCCGATTTCTGGCTGGAGACCCCTGGGGACCTCGGGCGGTTACTGCAATCCTAGTTCAGAGTTCCGAGTACCGGGTTCTAAGTGCTCGGAACTCGGAACTCGGAACTCTTGCCCCTGCCCTTCCCGCCGTTACATTCCCGCCCTTCGTGACACCCCCGTGACACATCGGCCCGGAGTCTGACGTGCGTCTCCTTCCCCGTGACGAGACCTTCTTCGACCTGTTCATCTCCGTCTCCGAGCGGAGCGTTGAGGCGGCCGGTCTGCTGGAAGACCTCCTCAAGGCCGACCCGGAGCGGCGGAACTTCATCGTGGAGTCGATCAAGCGGCTGGAGCACGAGTGCGACCAGCTCACCCACGAGGTCATCGCCCGACTGGACCGCAGTTTCATTACGCCGCTCGACCGCGAGGACATCCACGAACTGGCCTCCGGCCTGGACGACGTGATCGACCTGATCGACGGCCTGGCGCGGCGGACCCAGATCTTTCATATCGGCAAGTCGCCGGAGGGGGCGATCCTGCTCGCCGACGTGGTGAAGCGGGCCTGCCAGGAGCTGCTGGTGGCGGTCCGCGGTCTGGCCAAGAACGCCGGCGCGGTGCTGCCAGCCTGCATCGCGGTCAAGCGGCTGGAGGAGGAGGGCGACTCGCTATATCACGAGTGGCTGGGCAAGATGTTCGAGGGGAACCCCGACCCGGTGTTCCTCATGAAGTGGAAGGAAGTGTACGACAACCTCGAGCGGACTCTGGACTACTGCGAGGATGCGGCGAACGTCCTCGAGTCCATCTCGATCAAGCACGGCTGAGCCATGGATCCGGCCGTCGGCTACATCCTCGCCATCATCGTGGTCGCGCTGGCGTTCGACTTCATCAATGGCTTCCACGACAGCGCCAACTCGATCGCCACGATCGTCGCGACCCGGGTGCTCTCCCCCGGGGCGGCGGTGCTGTGGGCCGCGGTCTTCAATTTCGTCGCGGCCTTCCTGGTCGGCACGGCCGTCGCGAAGACCATCGGCAAGGGGCTGGTCGATCCGTCGGTCCTCGACCCCAACCTGATCCTGGCCGCCCTCCTCGGCGCCATCATCTGGAACCTGATCACCTGGTGGCTGGGGCTGCCCAGCTCCTCGTCGCACGCACTCATGGGCGGGCTCGGCGGGGCCGCGCTCGCCAAGAGCGGCGCCGGCGCCCTGATCATGAGCGGCTGGGTGAAGCCGATCCTGTTCATCTTCCTGTCGCCGATGATCGGCATGGCGCTGGCGCTCGCGCTCACCGTGGCCTTGTCGTGGGCGCTAAAGCACCGGGCGCCCGGACCGATGGACCGGGTCTTCCGCCGGCTGCAGCTCGCCTCGGCGGCGCTCTACTCGATCGGCCACGGCGCCAACGACGCCCAGAAGACGATGGGGATCATCGTCGGCCTGCTGGTCTCGCGGAAGGAACTGTTCGAGGGCCAGACGGGGATGCTCGCACACCTCCACCTGCAGAATGCCGACAGGATTCCGTTCTGGGTGGAGTTCATCGCCTATTCCGCGATCTCCATGGGCACGGCGCTGGGCGGCTGGCGCATCGTGAAGACCATGGGTGCCAGGATCACCCGGCTCCGGCCATTCGGCGGGTTCTGCGCCGAGACGGCGGGCGGCATCACCCTGCTCATGGCGTCGTCGCTGGGCATCCCGGTCAGCACGACCCACACCATCACCGGCGCCATCGTGGGCGTCGGGGCGAGCCAGCGGATTTCGGCGGTGCGCTGGGGCGTGGCCGGGAGGATCGTGTGGGCGTGGATCCTCACGATTCCGATGGCCGGCGCGATGGCGGGGTTGATGTACCTGGTGCTGCGCTGAGAGCGGGGTGGGCCGGAAGGCCCGCCCCTGTCCCGTCTATGCCGCGCGGGTCCGGCGGACCGACAGCGCCGTCCGGCGATAGTCCTCGATCAATCCGTCGTGAATCCGGTCCCACGGCCTGCTCGCCGCGGTGGCGAGTGCCCCCGCGCGCAACCGGGCGCGGAGCGGCGCGTCGTGCAGCAGGCGGTCGAGACCGGCGGTGAGGGAACGTCGTATCCTGGGGACGCGCCAGCCAGGCATTCGCCTCGTGTTCGGCGAACTCGACGACCCCGCCCCCGTTCACCGCCAGCGACGGCAGTCCCGAGCCCATCGCCTCCAGCAGCGAATTGCCGAAGGTCTCGGTGGCTGAAGGAAAGACGAAGAGATCGGCGCTCGCGTACGCCGCGGAGAGCGCCGCACCGCTGAGCAGCCCCGCGACGTGCACCCCCGGCAGGGCGGCCCGGCGCAACTCCTCTTCCAGTGGCCCCCGCCCCGCCAGGACCAGTTGCGCGCCGCCGCGCCGGGACCTGAGCGCCTGCCACGCGGCGATGAGCCGCATCAGATCCTTCTCCTTCGCCAGCCGCCCGATATAGGTCACCAGCAGGTCATCGGGACCGACGCCGAAGCGCGCCCGCCACTCCGCGCTTCGGAAGCGTGGGTGGAAGTGGGCAGGGTCCACGCCCCGGGTCCACAGGCCGGTGTGGGTGACGCCGCGCGCATTAAGTGTCCGCTCATAGACTCGCGATGGCACCAGCACCTGCTCGGCATGCTGGTAGAACCAGCGGAGATACAGCCACCCCATCTTGAGCACGAAGCCGACGCCGTAGCGCCGGGCGTACTTCTCGTAGTCGGTGTGCGCGGAGGCGATGATCGGGATGCCGAGCTGGCCGGCCGCCTTCACCCCGGCGAGGCCGAGCGCGAATTCGGTCGCGACGTGCACCACGTCGGGACGGAAGAGCGCCAGGTCGGCGGTGATCTCCCGCTGCCGCGGAAAGGCCCACTGCACGTCGGGGTAGAGGAAGAGCGGGATGCTGGGCGAGCGATGCGCTTCGGGGCGCTCGGTCTCGCCGGCGGGGATCGGGTAGGTGGCGCTGTAGACCCGTACGGTGTGACCGCGCGCTTCCAGGGCGGCGGTAAGCCGCTCGAGGGTGACACCCACCCCGCTCACCATCGGCCAGTAGACCTCGGAGAAGAGCGCGATCCGCATGCCCGAGACGCTAGCCGGAATCACCCCGAGGCACAAGTTCCCCCGTCACCGCCGAGCCGGGAGGCCCGCCTCCTCCCGGATCACCGTGACGAGTCCGGCGAAGTCGTGGTCCTCGCGTCCCTGCCGCAGCGCCTCACTCAGGCGGTCCTGCACCAGTTCCGCGAGCGGCATCGGGGTGCCGGCATCGCGGGCAGCCTCGAGGATCAGGCGGAAGTCCTTGAGGGCGAGCGGCAGCGCGAAGCCGGCGGGAGTGAACTCGGTCTTGGCGATGCGTGGTCCGTAGTTCCGGTAGATCGGGGCGTTGAACAGCGTCCCCGTCAGCAGCGCCAGCAACTGCTCCGGATCGAGTCCCCCCTTCTCGGCGAGCACCAGCGCCTCGCCGAGCGCCTCGATGGTCGCGCCGATGAGGAAGTTGCCCGCCAGCTTCGCGAGCGCCGCCTGCTCCGCGCCAGCCATCGGAAAGGTGCCCTGTCCGAGCGCGGCGAAGAGCGGGGCGCAACGCGCGACGCTGGCCGCGTCCCCACCAGGCACGACCCACAGCAGCTTCGCGACCGCCGCATCGGGGCGCCCGAAGACCGGCGCGGCGACGAAGCTGCGACCCTGATCCGCGTGGGCCGCGGCCAGCCGCCGGGTTGCCGCGACCGAGATGGTGCTCATGCCGACGTGCACCGCCGCGGGGCCGAGCCCCGCGAGCAGCCCGTCACCCCCGAAGGTGACTGCTTCGACCGCCGCATCATCGGCCAGCATCGTGACGACGAACTCGGCGCCCGTCGCCGCTTCCCGGGGCGTGGCCGCAACCGTCGCCCCGGCGATCGCCTCCGCCCGCGCCGGCGAGCGGTTCCACACCCGCACCGCGAATCCCCCCGCCACGAGGTTGGCGGCCATCGGCGCACCCATCGCACCGGCACCGAGAAATCCGATCGTCCGGCTCATCCGAGTTTCTCCAGTTGTCTGAGAGGCGGCACCCGCCATGCCATCAGCGCCACGACCAGCATCGGCACCACACCGCCGAGGACGACGGCCGGCACCGCGCCGATGAGCCGGGCCGCCACGCCGGACTCGAAGGCGCCGATTTCGTTCGACGACCCGATGAACACCGCATTCACCGCCGCGACCCGGCCGAGCAGATGCCGCGGGGTGAGCGTCTGCAGCAGGGTGGCGCGCATCACCACGCTCACGTTGTCGAACATCCCCGAGAGCCCGAGCAGCACGACCGAGAGCAGGAAACTGGTGGACAGCCCGAACCCGCTGATGCACACTCCGTACAGCGCCACCGACATCATCATGGTCCAGCCGGCCCGCGCCTTGAGCGGGCGGTGGGAGAGGTAGATCGACATCAGCACCGAGCCGGCCGCCGGCGCCGCACGCAGGATGCCGAGGCCTTCCGCGCCGACGTGGAGAATGTCGAGCGCGAAGACCGGCAGCAGCGCTTCTGCCCCGGCGAAGAGCACCGAGAAGAGGTCGAGCGTGATGGCGCCGAGCAGAACCGGCTGGGAGCGGGTGAAGCGGATCCCCTCGAGCAGCCCCTGCAGCCCGCTCACGTTCTCCGTGGCGGCCGGGTGGGGCCGCGCCCGCACCCGGAAGAGTGCGGTCCACGAGACCACCAGCAGCAGCGCGGTGGTGCCGTAGGCCAGCCCGGGGCCACCGAAGCCGAGCAGCAGCCCGCCGGCCGCGGGGCCGGCCACCGCCGCGAACTGCCAGGTGGAACTCCGCCAGGTGATCGCATTCAGGTACGTCTCCCGGGGGACGAGGTCAGCGGAGAGCGCGGTGCGGGTGGGCTGGAGGAAACTCCGGGCGATGCCGCTCACGAAGATGATGGCGTAGACCACCCACACCGTGCCGGCCCGCAGGGTCCCGCTGGTGGTCATCGCGAACAGCGCGACCGCGCACCCGGTGAGCACCAGCAGCGCCGCGAGGCAGACCCGCCGCCGGTCCATCCGGTCGGCGATCTGCCCCGCCGGCAGCGCGAGAGCGATGAAGGGCAGGGCTTCGGCCAGGCCGACGAGTCCGAGGGCGAGCGGATCGTGGGTCACCTGGTAGAGCTGCCAGCCGACGACCACCGCCTGGATCATCGTGCCGAAAGTCTGGGCCATCAGGCAGGCGATGAACCGGCGGAAATCGGTGACGCGGAGCGCGGCGTAGGCGTCGTGGGACGGCGGAAGAGCGCTCACTCGCGGCCCAAGATCCGCCTGGGCTTGAGTCCGAAGCGCTCCATGCGGCGGTACAGCGTGCTGCGGGTGATCCCCAGCTTGAGCGCGGCCTCCTCCATGGTGCGCGAGTCCTGCACCACCTCGACCAGCAGGGCATCCTCCCGGTCGATGGCCGACCCGGCGCCGATGCCCGATCCGGAGTGCGCGGCGCGGATGGCCTGGGGCAGGTCGGCGAGCGTCACCTGGCGCCCCGCGACCAGCAGCAGCCGGCGGATCACCTGCTTGAGCTCGCGGACATCTCCCGGCCATCGATAGGCGCTGAACGCCCGGTAGACTTCGGCATCGATCTGCACCTCGGGACGGCCGAGGGCCCGCGCACTGGCGGCGAAGAAGCGGCGGGCGAGCCCCTCGACGTCGCCGGGGCCGAAGGGAACCCCTTCGCTCCCGGCCACGCGGCATCCATCCTCGAGCACCAGGCACCCGCCGACGACGGTGCGACCCTGCAGCACCGGGTACCAGATGCCGGGATGCTGCTCGCCGCTGGCGAGCGGCACACTCACCTCGCGGGGCCGCGCGTCGGTCGAACGTTCGACCAGATCGGGCACGATGGCCCGCAGCAGAGCCGGTGCGGCGGGCGAAGCCGAGAGTACCCGGCCGGCGCGGTCAACCGCGAGCACCGCATCCCCGGGATAGCGGGTGCTCAGCTCGGCATACCGGCTGAGCGTGAGGTAGCGGCGCTCGATGTCGCGCGCGGCCAGCGTCTGTTCGATCGCCACCACCAGCGCGAGCGCCAGGTTGAGGGTGTGGGGGTGGGCGAATTCCCGAAAACCGGAGATGTCGAGCACGCCGAGCACCTGCCCGGTGGCCGG
Source organism: uncultured Gemmatimonadales bacterium (assembly GCA_963825065.1). GTDB lineage: Bacteria > Gemmatimonadota > Gemmatimonadetes > Gemmatimonadales > GWC2-71-9 > JADJOM01. The sequence continues at coordinate 123,567 of CAWGRU010000007.1, read as the reverse complement.
GTCACGGATGGGCACCGCGGCGCAGTGCCAGCGGTGCCAGCTGGCGCAGAAGTGCTCCGCGCCCACGATGTGCGCCGGCTGCGCCGTCGCGAGGGCGGTCCCCGGACCGTTGGTGCCGACCGCGGATTCCGACCAGAGTCCGCCGGGCCGGAAGTTGATCGCGGCCAGCCCTTCGAGGGCGGCGGCATCGCCATCGGTGGTGAGCATCCGCGCTTCATGATCGAAGAGCGAGAGGATGTGCCCGATCCCGCTCCAGGAGCGCTGATTGAACGCGATCGCCGTCGTCGCGGGGGCGAGCCAGTCGGTCCGGTCCGCCGTGTCGCTGAGCTGGCCCTCGTCCAGCACCACCGGCGCGGTCGGCAGGTCGGGAGAGACCTCGGCCTGGAAGCTTCTGCGCCACGAAGCCTGTACAATTCCACGGACGCCGAACGATCGTTCCACTGGAAGTCGTTCGCCTCCAGCCCCGGCGCGCCCGGCCACCGCGGAATGCCAGTGCCGCTCGAGGCGGCGCTGGGATTCGGGATCAAAGGGGATCAGGTCGGTCGGCGTCATGATGTGCAAGGTGAATCCCCGGCGCCCGAGTCCGCAAGGCGGAGCGGGGAACCGGCGCGGGGGAACAGGGTCTACCAGCAGGGATCACTACAAGGATCACTACCTAGAGAGGCTTCATGCAGCTCGGTGCCGGCATCGAAATCCGCGGCCCCCGTCTTCCCGGTCAGGAGCGGGTCATCACCCGGGAATCCCTCGAGTTCGTCGCGACCCTGGAGCGGACCTTCGGGCCGCGCCGCCGGGAGCTGCTCGCCGACCGGGCCCATCGGCGCGCCGCCTTCCGCTCCGGAACGCTTCCCGATTTCCTCGAGGAGACCCGCTCGGTCCGGGACAGCGCGTGGACCGTGGCCCCGGCGCCGGCCGACCTCAATGACCGCCGGGTGGAGATCACCGGGCCGGTGGAACGGAAGATGATGATCAATGCCCTCAACTCCGGGGCGAAGGTCTTCATGGCCGACTTCGAGGATGCGCTCTCCCCCAACTGGGAGAACGTCATTGCCGGCCAGCTCAACTGCCAGGACGCGGTACGCCGGACCCTCGAGTACACCGCCCCCGAGGGCAAGGCCTACCGGCTCAACCCGACGACCGCAACGCTGCTGGTGCGGCCCCGCGGCTGGCATCTGGTGGAGAAACACCTCTCAGTCGACGGTGCCTCCATCTCCGGCAGCCTGTTCGATTTCGGACTCTACCTCTATCACAACGGGGCCGAGCTGCTGCGCCGGGGCAGCGGGCCCTATTTCTACATCCCGAAGCTCGAAAGCCATCGCGAAGCGCGGTTGTGGAACGAGGTCTTCATGTTCGCCCAGGAGGCACTCGGCATCCCGCGGGGCAGCATCCGGGCGACGGTGCTCATCGAGACGATTCTCGCGGCCTTCGAGATGGACGAGATCCTCTACGAGATCCGCGAGCATGCGGCGGGGCTCAACGCCGGCCGCTGGGACTACATCTTCTCGGTGCTGAAGAACTTCGGTCACCGGCCCGAATTCCTCCTGCCCGACCGGACCCAGGTGACGATGGCGGTGCCGTTCATGCGGGCGTACACCGAGCTGCTGGTGCGCACCTGCCACCGGAGGAACGCCCATGCGATCGGCGGCATGGCCGCATTCATCCCCTCACGGCGGGACCCGGAGGTCAACGCGCGGGCCTTCCAGAAGGTGCGCGAGGACAAGGATCGCGAAGCGGGGATGGGCTTCGACGGCTCGTGGGTGGCTCACCCGGACCTGGTGCCCGTGGCCCAGGAATCGTTCGACCGGGTGCTCGGCCAGGCGCCGAACCAGAAGCAGCGGCAGCGGGAGGATGTCACCCCCAGCCGGGAGGCGCTGCTGGATGTGCGGATTCCGGGCAGCCAGGTCACCGAGACGGGGATCCGGACCAATGTGCGGGTCGCGCTCGAATACATCGAGAACTGGCTCGAGGGGCGGGGGGCGGTGGGGATCGACAATCTGATGGAGGACTCCGCGACCGCCGAGATCTCCCGCAGCCAGTTGCAGCAGTGGCTCGCCCTGCGGGTCACCCTCGCGGACGGCAGCCGCTTCACCCGGGAACGGTTCGAGGCGATCCACGCCGAAGAGTGGAAGGCCCTGGTAGCGGAACGGGGGACGCAGGGCCGGCTGGCGGAGGCCGCCGAGCTGCTGATGCGCCTCGCCGAAGAGCCGGTGCCGGAGGAGTTCCTGACCCTTGGCGCCTACGAGCACCTGAAATGACGCGAGGGTGACCGTTGGGTCACCCCCGACTGGGGCGGCAGGGGTCGAACCTGCAACCTCCCGGTTAACAGCCGGGCGCTCTGCCAGTTGAGCTACACCCCAAAGTCCTGCGCTGGCTCCACCAGTATCGTCCCGCCACTGCTGCTTCAGTACCCGCCACCATCCGGTCCCCGCCGGTACCCCTCAAACACACAAGACCCGTCGCGAAGGGCGACGGGTCTCCAGCGTCACTGCGCGATTGGCAAATCGCCTACGCCCGACCCGTCTCCCCGTGGAAGCGGTTCAAGTTTCGATTGCGATTGAGATTCGGGCACGTATGCATAGGGACGAATATCCTACCAAGTCGGGGGAGCCGGGTCAAGGGCCCGATCGGGCAGAGTCGAGGGGGTCGGCCGGGACATCTGTCGCAGGCGTATTGACCCGGCCTCACCGTGACCATAGAGTGGCATCCCCGGAGCGAGCGGCCCGGCACGATTCCGGCCCCACATCCGTCCCGCATCAAAGAGGTTCAGCCCGAGTTCATGGGCGCTTCATGCAGCATGAAGATTTTTGAAGCCACCTTCAGCCAGTCGAGTCTGCCATGACCTCTACCGCCATGCCTTCGGCCACCGCCAAGCTCCCTGCGGGAGCGGCCGCATACAAGATGACAATCCCCGTGCGGGCCCGGTACGACAACTGGATCGGCGGCGAGTATGCCGCCCCGGTGCGGGGCCAGTACTTCACCAACCCCACACCGATCACCGGCCAGCCGCTCTGCGAAGTGGCCCGCTCGACCCATGAGGACGTCGACAAGGCGCTGGACGCGGCACACGCCGCCGCCCTGAGCTGGAATCACACCTCGACGACCTACCGGGCGAACATCCTCAACCGCATCGCGGACCGGCTGGAGCAGAACCTCGAGGCGATCGCGCTCATCGAGACCCTCGACAACGGGAAGCCGATCCGGGAGACGATCAACGCCGACCTCCCCCTCGCGGTCGACCACTTCCGCTACTTCGCGGGGGCGCTCCGGGCGCAGGAGGGGGGCATCTCCGAGATCGACGAGGACACCATCGCCTACCACTTCCACGAGCCGCTTGGCGTTGTGGGCCAGATCATTCCGTGGAATTTCCCGCTGCTGATGGCGGTCTGGAAGCTGGCCCCCGCCCTGGCGGCCGGGAACTGCGTGGTCCTCAAGCCCGCCGAGCAGACGCCGGTTTCCATCATGGCGTTCATGGAGCTGATCGCCGACATCCTGCCGAGCGGGGTAGTGAATGTGGTGCAGGGCTTCGGAGTCGAGGCCGGCAAGCCGCTCGCCTCGAGTCCGCGGATCGCGAAGATCGCCTTTACCGGCGAGACCACGACCGGCCGGCTGATCATGCAGTACGCCGCCGAGAACCTGATTCCGGTCACGCTGGAGCTGGGCGGCAAGTCCCCCAACATCTTCTTCGCCGACGTGATGGAGGCGGACGACGACTTCTTCGACAAGGCGCTCGAAGGCTTCGCGATGTTCGCCCTCAACCAGGGCGAAGTCTGCACCTGCCCGTCGCGGGCGCTGGTCCAGGAATCGATCTACGACCGCTTCATGGAGCGCGCCATCGCGCGCACCAAGGCGATCGTCGAGGGCAGTCCGCTCGACGCCAAGACCATGATTGGGGCGCAGGCCTCCAACGACCAGCTCGAAAAGATCCTGAGCTACATCGACATCGGAATGAAGGAAGGGGCGAAGGTGCTGACCGGCGGCGCCCGCCGCGTCCACCCAGGCGAACTCAAGGATGGCTACTACGTGCAGCCCACCATCCTCGAGGGGCAAAACCGGATGCGGGTGTTCCAGGAGGAGATCTTCGGCCCGGTCGTCGCGGTGACGAAGTTCAAGACCCAGGATGATGCGCTGGCCATCGCCAATGACACGCTGTACGGCCTTGGCGCCGGGCTGTGGAGCCGCGACGCGAACACCTGCTACCGGATGGGCCGGGCGATCAAGGCCGGGCGGGTGTGGACCAACTGCTACCATCTCTATCCCGCCCACGCGGCCTTCGGCGGCTACAAGCAGTCGGGCATGGGCCGGGAGAATCACAAGATGATGCTGGATCACTACCAGCAGACCAAGAACCTGCTGGTCAGCTACAGTCCCAAGAAGCTGGGCTTCTTCTGAGCGACGCTCGCCCGGACGACCAGCATCCGGTGCCGCGGGTGCTGGTCACCGAGCCGGCGGCGGCCGTGCTTCGCGCGCTCGAGGCGGAACACGGCCCGCTGTTGTTTCATCAATCGGGCGGCTGCTGCGACGGCAGTTCGCCCATGTGCTATCCCCGCGGCGAATTCCGCATCGGCGCCCGCGACGTGCTGCTCGGTGACGTCGCGGGGACGCCGTTCTACATCGGCGGCCTGCAGTACGAGGCCTGGGAGCACACCCAGCTCGTCATCGACGTCGTGCCGGGCCGGGGCGGCGGGTTCTCCCTCGAGGCCCCGCTCGGCGTGCGCTTCCTCACCCGCTCACGCGTGTTCGACCCCGTCGAGCAGGCCTGGCTCGACACCTGTCCTCCGCGGCGAGGGCCGCTGGACTGAGCCCGGCCCCTCCACCGGAACTCCGTCCCGCCTCCTTCCCTTCCCCCATCCAGTCGGGAGACTCGTCGCGCCGATCTTGACCGCCCCTCCATGGGGCGGTAGCCTAGTCGGCCCGGGTCGCCAGGAAGGGCGGACGGCGCGTGGTGAAGGCGTCGTAGCCCGGAAGCGCTCCACCATCTCCGAGATCAGCATGGCCTATACCGGCGTGGAGGAGGTCGCCTTCCTCGCCAGGGGATTCGAACAGGTGAAGGACGCCGAGTGTGATCCCGCCGCGCTATGCATGGCCGCCACCGGGGCCATCGCCGACATCGGCGGCGGCGTCCACGCCCCCGCCGATTATCGCCGGCACATCGCGATCGTCGCCGCGGTACGGGCTGTAGAAACCGCCTGCGAGCGGGCGGGATCCTGACCCGAGACGGGTTCAGCCCACGATGAGCCGACCGGCCCCCTACGCCGTTCTCCTGGCCGCCGGGGCCGGTTCCCGTTTCGGCGGAGCCAAGCTGCTGGCACCCTTCCAGGGCCGGCCGCTGGTGGCCCACGCGGCCGCCACCCTGGCGGAGGCGATGTACGCGGGGACGCTGGCCGGGGGAGTAGCGGTGGTGCCTCCGGAGGCGACCGCGCTGGCGTGGCCGCTGGATACCGCGGGGCTCCTGCTGGTCGAGAACCCGGCGCCGGGGCTGGGGCTGGCGTCTTCGCTCCAGCTCGGCTTGGCCGCGCTGGAGCGGATGGAGCCGCGAGTGGAAGCCGCGCTGATCGTGCTGGCTGACCAGCCGCTGCTGCGGCTCGAGACGATCGCCCGACTGGTTGCAGCGTGGCGGTCGCGCGGCCTCAGCGTCCGGCCGCGCTACAGCGCGCAGCCGTCGGCTCCTGGTCATCCCGTCCTGCTGGATCGCTCCATCTGGCCGCTGGCGCGCACCCTTGCTGGTGACACGGGCCTGGGCCCGCTGCTGGCCGCCGATCCCGACCTGATCCTCACCATCGATCTGCCCGGCGCCAATCCCGATGTGGATCTGCCGAACGATCTTGACTCACTCGAGGACAGCTGATGCGGCTCAGTTTCTCAGGCGCTCCCGAAATCGGCGCCCCGATCGCGGATGTCTGGCCCCGCGTCATCGACCCGCACTTCGTCGCCAAGTACGGCCCGGGTGTCGAGTCGGTGGAGGTGCTCGATCCCCGGCACTTCAAGGTCATCACCGGCCTCGGGGTGGGTTCGATGAGGCTCCGCTTCGCCATCGACGTGCAACTGACCGACGTGAATCCACCCAACTTCCTCACCATGAAGGCCCGCGGTAAGGCGCCGGGCTCCGCGGTGGAGGTCACCGCCGAGCTGGCGCTCGAGGTGATCGAACCAGCCCGGACCCGGCTGGCCTGGAGGGCGGACACCGATATCAGCGGCAACGTTGCGAGCATTGGTGCCCGCCTGATGGAGGGCACGGCGCGGAGGCTGACCGAACAGTTCTGGATCAGGTTCGCCGCGAGCATCACGGCGGCCGGACCGGTCGGCCCCGCGCATCCGACCGAGCCCGCCTCGCCGCCTCCTCCCACGCCGCCACCCGCATGACCGAGCGCTGGATCACCCGGGACAAGCTTCGGCTCTGCGTCGACGACCTCGGCGCGGGACCGGTTGTGCTGCTGGCGCATGGCATGTGGTGTGACGCGGGGATGTTCGGGCGCCTCGCCGCCGACCTCGCGCGCGATCACCGGGTGTTGGTGCCCGACCTGCGCGGGCATGGGCGCAGCGATGTCCCGGCCAAGCCGTGGAGCATCGCCGACATCGCCGAGGACCTCTACGCGATCGTCAGACAGCTGGGGGTGACGCGGATGGTTCTCGCCGGCTTCAGCATGGGCGGCATGGCGGCGGCGGAATTTGCCCTCAGGCACGGCAACCGGTTGGCGGGCCTGGCGCTGATCGGGACCAGCGCGGCGCGCGAGGAGCTCTTTCGGGCCGCCCAGATCAAGTCGCTCGCGAAGATCATCGAGCTTGCGGGAACCCCGAAGTTCCTCGCCAAAGAGGCCTCGCGCAGCACCTTCAGTCCGAAGTTCCGGTCATCCGACCCCGCCGAAGTCAAACGGTGGGAAAGCGTCGTCCGGGCGATGAGCGGTCCCGCCCTGGTCCAGGCCCTGCGTGCCGTCGCAGGCCGTCCCGACCTGCTCGGCCAGCTGAGCGAACTGCAGACCCCGACCCTCATCATCACGGGGACCGCCGACAAGGTGCTCCGCCCCCGATGGTCCGAGGCGATGCATCGCCGACTGCCGCACTCCCGTCTGGTGAGCTATCCGGGCGTCGGCCACGCCGTCCCGACCGAACGCCCCCTGGAAGTCGCCGCGCTGCTCCGCGGCCTGGAGGCCGGCACCATCCCCTGGGACCGCTGAGTTGGCGGCCTTTCGAAAGCCGTGACACATTTGAGTCTCGGCCCTCTTCCCCCGGACCTGCCCGATGAAGATTCCCCAGCTGCTGCTCCGCCAGCTGTACACCTTCGGCTCGCTGACCAACGATCCCGACGGCTGCCGCCTGAGTCTCAAGAACCGGCTGAGCGACGTCACGCTCACCCGCATCAGTCGGCTGCGCTTCAACGAACTCGAAGTGTCGGCGAAAGACCTCCAGGTGGACCTCGGCGACGGCCGCTGGCGGCCCGCCACCGAGGTGACTCCAGAACGGCCGGAGGAGTTCCCGCTCCGCCGGGTGGCGCATCTGCGCGCACCGGGACGGACACTCCCCGACGGTACAGTCGACATCGAGATCTGCATCGAGGTCAAAGGCGTCGGCGCATTGGTCGTGAAGGTGAAGGACCATGTCGCCACCCCGCTGGCGCGCCCGAAGTCGGTCCCGTACTCCAAGGAGGACAACTACTCCCCGGAGGTCATCCACCAGCGGCAACGCTGGGTGGAGGAATTCAGCGGCACCAGGCTGCAGCACCTCAGCAAGCAGTCGTTCGACCCGACGGTGACCAAGGGCAACATCGAGAACTTCACCGGAGTCGCCCAGATCCCGCTGGGTTTCGCCGGGCCGCTCAAGATCAACGGCGAGCATGCCCAGGGCGAATACGTCATTCCGCTGGCGACGACCGAAGGAACCCTGGTCGCCAGCTACAACCGGGGGATGAAGGTGCTCAACCTCTGCGGCGGGGCCGTGTGCACCGTGCAGGGCGACCACATGCAGCGGGCCCCCGTCTTCATCTTCGAGACCGCGCGCGAGGCGCGCGCCTTCCGCGACTGGGTGGAAGACCACATGGCGGACATCCGCCGCGAGGCGGAGTCGACGACCCGCGTGGGCAAGTTGCAGTACATCGACACCTACCTCGCGAGCAAGTTCGCGTTTCTCCGGTTCAACTACTTCACCGGAGATGCGGCGGGGCAGAACATGGTGGGCCGCGCCACCTACGCCGCCTGCAGCTGGATCCTGGAGCAGAACAAGACGATCCGGCGATTTTACCTGGAGTCCAACCTGGCCACCGACAAGAAGGCCTCGCAGGTGAATCTGATGCGGACCCGCGGCAAGCGAGTCACCGCCGAGTGCGTCGTCAAGCGGGATGTGCTGCTGGAGGTGATGCGGGTCGAACCGGAGAGTCTCCACTATCATTGGGGGGTCGCCAACATCGGTTCGATCCTCTCGGGCGCCAACAACAACGGCCTGCATTCGCCCAACGCGATCACGGCGATGTTCATCGCCACCGGGCAGGACGTCGCCAACGTGGCGGAAGGTTCGGCCGGCATCGTCTATACAGAGTTGACGCCTGAGAAGGACCTCTATCTCTCGATCACCATTCCGTCGCTGATCGTGGCGACACACGGCGGCGGCACCAAGCTCCCCACCCAGCACGAGTGCCTGGAAGTGCTGGGCTGTGCCGGCAAGGACAAGGTGATGAAGTTCGCCGAGATCGTGGCCGGCGTCGTGCTGGCGGGCGAGATCTCGCTCGCCGCCGCCATCTCGTCGCTGGAGTGGGTCTCGGCACACGAGGAGTATGGCCGTAACCGCTGAAGCTGAAGCCTCGAACGAGGAGCTCCTCCGCGCCCGCGGCTTCGAGATCATGCGGGTGACCAGGCCTCCCGGGCTGCTCACCCGCCTCGTCGTCACCTACCGGCACTTCCTCGGCCTGCTGTTCGGCGGCATCGCCGCGTACGTCCGCAACGCGAAACAGGAAGGAACCGGCCGCGGCTTCAAGTTCCTGCTCGTCCGGCTGGTGGCGCTGCTCTCCGCCCCGTTCGTGGACCGAGAGCTCCGGGCCCAGCCCTTCGCGGTCCAGCTCCGTCAGCGCCTCGAGCGGCTCGGCCCGACCTACATCAAGCTCGGCCAGATCCTGAGCCTGCGGGAGGACCTGCTGCCGAAGAGCATCACCACCGAGCTGAAATCGCTGCTCAACCAGTTGCCGGTCGTGCCCCTGCCGGTCCTGGTCTCGATCATCGAGAGGGACCTGCGCCGGCCGGTATCGGAGCTCTTCCTGCAGATCGACCCGATCCCGCTCGGCTCGGCATCGATCGGGCAGACCCACCGGGCGACGACGAACGAGGGGGATCCGGTCATCATCAAGGTGGTGAAGCCCGGGATCCGGGAGACGCTCGAGCGGGATGCCAAGCTGCTGGGACTGCTGGGCAGCCTCGCCAACCTGATCATCCCCCGCTATCAGCCGAAGCAGCTGGTGACCGAATTCTGCGAATACACCTTGCGGGAGGTCGACCTCCGCCGGGAGGCGGACAATGCGGAGACCTTCGCGGCGAACTTCGCGGATACGCCGGATGTGGTGTTTCCCGAGATCTATCGCGAGCTCTCGGGTCGCAGCGTCCTCACCATGGAATTCTTCGACGGCATCCGGCCCGACTCCGAGGAGGCCCAGGCCCTGCCGGAGGAGGAGCGCCGGCACCTGACGGACCGCGGCGCGGAATCGATCATCCGGATGCTGTACCGCGACGGATTTTTCCATGCTGATCTGCACCCGGGCAACCTTATCATCCTGCCCGGCCCGCAGATCGGCTTCATCGACCTCGGCATGGTGGGCCGGCTCGACGACGATCTCAGACGGGCGCTCCTGTACTACTATTTCGCCCTGGTCATGGGAGACGCTGACAACTCGGCGCGGTACCTCTCCGCCATCGCGAAGCCGGGGCCCGATGCCAATCCCGCGGCCTTCCGCCGCGAGGCGACAGAGATCGCCAATCGCTGGAAGCGGACTTCAAGTTTCGAGGGGTATTCGCTGGGACAGCTCATCCTCGATTCGCTGAGCCGTGGCGCCCAGTACGGGATGTACTTCCCGGTGGAACTCGTGCTGATGGTCAAGGCGCTGGTCACCTTCGAGGGCGTGGGACACGTGCTGCTGCCCGGGTTCGACGTCGCCGAGGTGTCCAAGCGGCATATCCGGACCCTGTTCATTCACCAGTTCAGCCCGCTCCGTCTGCTGACCGAGGGCATGCGGGGCGCCCCCGACCTGGTCGACGCCATGGCGAAGATGCCCCTCCTGGTCACCGACGGGCTCCGGGTCCTCGAGAAGCTTGCGCGGCAGCCTGCGGAGAATCCGCTGCGCGGGATGCGGGGAACGCTGATCGCCGGATCGTGCCTGGTGGCAGGCGCCATCTCCATGGGCTTTGCGGCTCCCTGGCCGGTCTGGGGGAGCCTCTTCGTGATTGCCTTTTTCCTCGCCATTCGCCGGAGCTGAAGCGATGCGCGAACGAGTGTCGGCGAACGACGCGGTGTGGCTGCAGGACAGCGCCACCAACATGATGGTGATCCACGGGGTCTTCACGACCGATCGCATGGACCTCGCCACCTTTCGTGACACCTTTCAGCGGCGGGTGATCGACGCCGGCGGTGGACAGCAGTTCGCCCGCTTCCGGGACCGGCTCCACTGGGTCCGGGGGGTACCGTTCTGGGAGCTGGACCCCGCCTTCGACATCGCCCGTCACCTGGTTCCGGGACGGCTCACCCGTCTCGCGACGACCAAGGAGCTGCAGCAGTACATCAGCACGGAGGCATCCGCTCCGTTGCCGACGGACCGCCCACCCTGGCAGTTCCAGTTCATCGAGCAGTTCGGAACTGATGCGAGCGCCGTGCTGGCCCGGATTCATCACAGTATCGGGGACGGTATGGCGCTGGTGTCGGTGATCTTCGCGCTCATGGAGGAGATGACGGCGGAGCACGAGCTGGCCCCGGCCCGCGGCGGTATCCGCCCGGCCGCCGGCGCACCGGGTGGAGGACTGCTCAAGGCGGTGAGCATTCCGCTGGCCGCCCCGGGAATCCTCCTCAAGCGGCTGTTCTGGCGGCCCGATCGTCACGCCCTGCACGGCGCCCCGGTGTCGGGGAAGAAGCAGGTCGCGTGGTCGGAGCCGTTCGATCTCGCCGTGATCAAGGAGGCCCGCAAGCGTCTCGATGCCACGGTGAACGACATCCTGATGGCGATGGTGAGCGGCGCCATCAGCCGCTATCTCGCCCGCCATGCGGGGCAGCATATCCACAAGCTGCACATCTCGATGCCAGTGAACGTACGCCGGGCCGACGAACCGCTCCGGCTCGAGAACCGCTTCGCCGCGGTGCCACTGGAACTTCCGGCGGGGATCGAACACATCGGGGATCGTGTCCGGGCCGTCAAGGCGAAAATGGATGCGCTCAAGCAGTCGGTCGTTCCGATCGTGGTGTACGGAATTCAGCGTGTGATGCTCACCGTACTCCCGCAGGCGGTGAGCCGCGGCCTGATCGACTTCCTGGCCAACAAGTGCACGGCCGTGGTCACCAACGTGCCCGGGCCGCAGCGTGAACTGCTGCTCGCCGGCCGGCGGGTCCGCAGCCTGATGTTCTGGGTGCCGCAGCGGGCGGATATTGGGGTGGGGATTTCAATTCTGAGCTTTGCGGGGGGCGTACAGGTCGGCATCCTGGCCGACACCGAACTGGTGCCGGATCCGAGCGAACTGATCCACGCCTTCGAGGAGGAGTTCGAGGAGTTGCGGGCCCTGTAGCCGCGACCCTTTGGGTCGTGGCTACCGCGCCCGCGATGTCCGGGCCCGCCGTCTCGATGGCAGAGGGGCGGGCTCCAGCCGGTCGAGCACCTGGGTGAGCCGGCTCGTCACGGCGCTGTTGCGCACCGCGCCGCGCTTCAGCCCCACGCCTTCCCAGATGTCGCGAGTCTCGTCCGCGAGCACATCCAGCCGCAGCCGGAAGCCATGCCGCCGCAGGGTCGGCTCGATCGTCGCCCGCCGCCGCCAGAGATCGCGCCGAGTGGAGCGGTAACCGTTCTCGCAGATTTCCCGCCGTGAAGCGAAACTGAAGATGTTGCTGAAGAACAGCCCGTACTCATCGCGCCTGGGCTCGAACAGCACCACGTCCGCATCCGGGTAGCGGACGTGGTATCCTGCCATCCCCACGACCATCCGTGAGTGGATCATGGTGCGGAATGTCTGGGAGAGTATCGCGGGCAACCCCCGTCGCAGCAGCGCACCTGACTCGAACTTGCCCTCGGCCTCACCCGCGGCGAGATCAACCGGGACCAGCGGGTTCAGGCAGAGCAGTAGATCGGCGCCGTGCTCCAGAGCCACCGAGGCGTGCAGCGTCTTGAGCAGGACGCCGTCGACGCACAGACGACCGTCGATCTCGACCGGGGGGTACAGCCCGGGGACCGCCGTGCTCGCCTGCACCGCCCGCGAAATGGGTACGTGATCCCATCCCTTGGCGCCGAAGACGATCGGACTACCCGCCTCCAAATCGGCCGCGACGACGAACAGCTTCCGCGCGAGCTCCCGGAAGTCGTCGGTGCGCCCCTTCCGCATGAATGTCTGCTCCAGATGGCGCCGGATCGGCTCGTTGTCGAAGATGCCGAGCGGGAGCGCGCGGGACGCGCGTACCAGCGTTTTCATCAGGGTTTCTTCGTGCGGCGCACCGGACACCTGCCAGAGCGCGTGCGCCACCAGCCCGGGTAGCTGCATCCCCCGGCGGGCCCACTCCTGGTAGGCCGGACGGAAGAAGCTTGTCGGGTCGAAGGGATGCTCGCCCGGGTCGGTGCTCACCAGTCCGCGGACCAGCTGCGCCGCGCTCTGTCCATTGGCCAGCGACGCCGCGACGAATGCCCCAGCGCTGACCCCTACATACACATCACACTGGCTCAGATCGAGGTCATCGATCGATTCCTCGAGGGCCCGGAGAGCGCCGATCTCATACACGGCGCCCGCCGGACCTCCACCGGCCAGGGCCAAGCCCAGCCGGCGACCGCGCCGCCTGCGGCGCGCGGTGCTCATAAGTACCTCGCTCAGGCGTGGGCGTGGGCAACCTTCGACGGACGACGCACCTTCCGTGCCCCAGTCTTGGACTTCGCCACCACGCGGGTCAACTCCTCCACCCGCTTGGTCAGGGTCGCGATCTCCCTGCGGGTCGGGACGCCGAGCCGATGCATGGCGTTGGTCATGCCAGTCTCGATCGGGGTCGTCACCCGGGCCATCGCCGAGCGCGCCTCACCACGCAGGTCCGCCGCGCGGTTCGACAGCCGGTTGATGCGCGCCTTGTTCAGGTGCTCCATGCCCTCGCCCTTCTTCACCAGCTGCTTGAACAGCCGGGTGCCCTCATCGCCCGCCAGGGCGAACGCGCCCAGGCCCGCCAGCCAGATCTCGTGCGCCGACTCCTTGAGCATCGGGAGCGCTTGGGTCTTCTTGGAATTCTTCTTGGCCGCCATGGTTCCCTCCGGGATTGCCGGCCATTGGGGGCCGGACGGTACGGTACAGAATGCACTGCGTCGAACGAACACCGATCCTAGCGCCGCGCCTTCCGGCGCCGCGTCTTCCGCGCGGGCAAGTCAACCTCGAGCTCGCCCAGCGATTCCTCCAGTTCAGCCAGCCGGTCGCGGAGCAGGTCGAGTTCACCCTGCATGCCGCTGACCGGGGTGATCCTTTCCACCGAGGCCTTGACCAGACGATCCATCCTGGTCTGAACCTGCTCCACCCCATCCGCGATCACCCGACCACCACGACGGATCACATCGTGAAGAAAGTCGCTCGGCAGGAATGAGACACCCCGCTTGTGATCTTCATAGATGATCTGGGCCAGCGTCTGCCCCGTCACGTCCTCGCCAGAGGCGCTATCGACCACCTGCAGTTCCTGGCCATCACGAATCCACTCCGCGATCTCGTCGAGAGAGACGTACCGGCTCTCCTCGGTGTCGTAGAGTTTGCGGCTGCCGCCGCCGTAGCGCTTGATGAGCCGGATCATTGTGGGTCTCCGCTGTGGACGACATCAATATACCGCATTGCGGTAAAAAATCAAGTCCGAATTGCCGCGATGCGACAATCCGGACTCGGCCACTCGCCGATCGGCGGCGGGGAACGTGTCAGCGAGCGAGCCCTGTCAGGATCACCCGTCCAAGCGCCTCCAATTCCTGCAGATCGGTGGGTGGTGTGGGCTGCAGCGGTACCGCGAGCAGCGGCTCACCTCGGGAAAGCAGCCGCCGCAGATGCTCGAAGCCCCGCTGGTCCCGCTCACCCAGGTAGCGGAACAGGTCCAGTCCGGACTGCCACGCTCCCCCTGACGCCACGGCACCGGCTGGAGCCGGGTGCACCTGGTTGACGACAATCGGCCCGAGGCGGTGGCCGGTTTCCTTGAGCTTCCGGGCGAAGAACAGTGTGTCCGGGATGCGGTCCTCCCCCGGCCCGCTGACCAGCAGAAAGAGCGTATCCGGCGCGCGGAGCAGGGTACGGACCTCGGCCGCGCGCTCCCGGAACCCGTCATACAACGGGCCGAAGGCGCGGAAGAATTCCAGGATGTCATGGACCAGCCGGACGCCAATGACCTTGTCGACGATGCGTTCCGCGCCCTTGGCTGCGATCCGCATGGGCATGCGCTTCAATCCGCCACCCTGCTCCCACCACGGCTTGAGCGCCAACCGGACGGCGCCACTGTCGAGGAAGCTCACGATTCGATCAGGCGCCTCGAGGAAGTCCAGCGCCTGCCGCGTCGGGGGCGTATCGAGGATGATGCGGTCGTACTTGCCCTCGGCCGCGACTTCGAACAGCCGTTCGACGGCCATGTATTCGAGAATCCCGGCCAGGTTGCCGGCAAGGTCCCTGTAGAATCGGTTGCTGAAGATCCGCTTCGCCGCCGGCTCGTCCGGTGCATAGCGTCGAATCAGCCTGTCGAAGGTGCTCCGCGCGTCGAGCAGGGCAACGCTCAGGCTCCCCTTCGTGCCGGACTTCACCCGCACCGCACGGTCCCGCGCCTCCTCTCCGACGCCGAGGGCATCCTTGAGACGGAGTGACGGGTCGAAGGTCATGACGAGGGTATTGGTGCCGGCGCGGGCCGATTGCAGGCCGAGCGCCGCCGCGAGCGTCGTCTTTCCGACTCCCCCCGCACCGACCACCACCAGAAGTCTCCGATCGAGGGCGCCGAAATTCATGCGAGTTCTCCCTCGAGCTCTGCAGTGACGGCGGTGAGCAGGTCGGGGCCTCGATCGAGCGGCAGCAGGGAAATCTCGGCGAGCGGCCCGCCCCACACGCCTCGCAGACGGGAGAGCTCTCGCTCGTTCACCGCGCGGCGCTGGCGCCAGAGATCAAGCGTGGCGGCGGCCGCCCCCGCTGGGGGCTTGCCGGCCTGCCGGTCGGGCAGCGGCGGATAGAGCGCGTTCGCCACCACCAGCTCCGGCGGGCGCCCGATCTTCTCGCGCAACAGCGCGATCAGTTCCACCGCCTCCTGGACCGGCATCTCTTCCGCAAGCGCCGTGAGCACCACGCCGCATCGGCGGGAGTCGGCGATGAATCCGGCCAGCTCCTTGGCCATCTCTCCCAGCTGCCCGCCGCCCACCGCGTCGGCGAGCAGGAGCGGCGCGGCGAGCATGGTGGCGCTGTGTCCCGTGGCGGGCGCGTCGAGGACCACGACATCGGCCTTGTGACGGTAGTGTCCCTCGACCGTGCGCAGCGCATATCCGAGCACCGCCATCTCCTTGAGGCCCGGGGCGCCTTCGGCAAAGTGCTGAAACATCGAACTGGCAATGACCTTCTTCGCCAGCGCGGCGATCGGGAGCTTCTCGCGGACCAGTCCGTCCACAACGGCGCGCGGCTGCAGATTCTGGGCAGCGAGCCGCTCCCCCGCCTTGATGATGTGACCGCCGGAGGGTTCGGTGCCGAGCAGCTGGTGCAGGCTTTCGCGGGGGTCGATCTCGAGCAGCAGGGTGCGCCTTCCGGACGCAGCCAGCAGACGGCCGAGAGCGGCCGCGAGCGTCGTCTTCCCGACGCCGCCCTTCCCAGTGACGACGATGAGCTGTCGACCGGCGATCCCGTCCAGCAGCTTCATGAAGGCTTGTGCATGAAAGGCTCCGGCGAATGGACCACGTGAAGCAAGCATGGCCGAGGCTGTCGTTCAAGGTTCGAAGTCGTGCTTGCGGTCACTCCGGTCACGTGGATAGCGTTCGGCGTGACGGACATTCTCGATTACATCATCATCGGCTCCGGATTCGGCGGAAGCGTCTCGGCGATGCGTCTCGCCGAGAAGGGCTACCGCGTCCTGATTCTGGAGCGCGGCCGCCGCTTTCGCGACGAGGACTTCGCGAAGAGCACCTGGGACCTCCCGCGTTATCTGTGGGCGCCGTCGGTGGGATGCTATGGCATCCTGCAGATCAGCCCCTTCAAGAACGTCTTCGTGCTTCACGGGGCCGGGGTGGGCGGCGGCAGTCTCGGTTACGCGAACGTGCTGATGGAGCCCGGCGCGGAGGCGTTCGATTCCCCCGCATGGCAGAAGCCTGTGGAGTGGAAGCGCGAGCTGAGTCCCCACTACGCCACGGCGAAACGGATGCTGGGCGTCGCGGAGAATCCGAAGCTCTGGCCCGCAGACCACCAGCTCAAGCGGATTGCGGAGGAGCTGGGGCGGGGCGACAGCTTCCGTCCGGTACCAGTCGGCACCTTCTTCGGTGCAGCCGGGCAGGAGGGAGTGGAGGTTGCGGATCCGTATTTCGGCGGCGAGGGACCCCGGCGGCGGGGATGCACCCACTGTGGCGGCTGCATGGTGGGATGCCAGCACAACGCCAAGAACACCCTGCCCAAGAACTACCTCCACTTCGCGGAGAAGTGGGGCGCCACGATCGTCCCCGAAGCAACCGTGCGGGACATCCGTCCGCTGGCGGGAGCCCAGCTGGACGGCGCCCGCTACGAGGTGCACTACCAGCGCACGACGGGGCTGCTCCGACGCCACATGCCGCCCCTCAGGGCACGCAACGTGATCGTCTCGGCCGGGACGCTCGGGTCGCTGCGCCTGCTGTTCCGCTGCCGCGATGCCACCCGCTCGCTCCGGGACCTGTCGCCCCGCCTGGGCGACATGGTCCGGACCAACAACGAGGCACTGCTGGGGAGCGTCGCCCGCCGGGCCGACATCGATTACTCGAAGGGCATCGCAATCACCTCGATCTTCCGGGCGGACGCGGTCACCACGATCGAACCGGTCCGCTATCCGGCCGGCTCCTCGGCCATGCGGCTGCTCGGCGGTCCCATGATCGAGACGGGGAGCCTCCCCTCCCGCCTGCTGCAGTCCGCGCTCGATGTCGCCCGGCGACCGGGCGAGTTCCTGCGGACCCACGTCCTGCCGGGCTGGGCGGAGCGGACGACGATCATGCTGGCGATGCAGTGGGAGGACAACCGCATCCGGCTGCGACCGGGACGCAGCGTCTTCACCGGGTTCCGCCGCGACCTGGTCTCCCAGCCCGACCTGGAGGCGACGATCCCGACCAAGATCGACATCGGCCACTCGGTGACCCGCACCTTCGCCGAGCGCACCAATGGGATCGCGATGGGCTCGGTCAACGAGGCGCTCTTCGACATCCCGATCACCGCGCACATCCTCGGCGGCTGCCCGATGGGCCGTGATGCGGCGGAGGGGGTGATCGACGCCGACTGCCAGGTGCACGGCTACCCAGGCCTCTACGTGGTCGACGGTTCGATCATGCCCGCCAATCCCGGGGTGAACCCCAGCCTCACCATTACGGCCCTGGCGGAATACGCGATGAGCCGCGTCCCGGCCGCCGGCTCCCGATAGTTCACAGGCTGCTTTCACGGGATCTTCAAGCCGCGGGCACTAGCTATGATGTCCAGCCCGACTTCGCCATCCCACCTACGAACCCGGGTGGCACCCGGTGGGTATGCGACGGAGCCGGCAGCGTCGCCGCACGTGCCGCCCAAGGCAGGTCCCATGACCGCCATCGCTCCGCAGGAAGCCGCACCGACGACCCCCCTGCAGCCGTTCGACCGCACCACGATCAACCGGATCTTCTACGAGGCGATTGACCGCTTCGGCCCGCAGGAGGCACTCCGTTTCAAGCATGACGGCGTGTGGGAGGGAATCAGCTACCGCGAGGCAGAGCTGCGGGTCGCCCGTGTCGCCTCCCTGCTCAATGGCTGGAAGCTGGCACCGGGAGATCGTGTCGCCATCCTCTCCGAGAACCGCCCGGAGTGGGCCATCGTGGACTATGCGGCGTTGGCGCTCGGCCTCATCGTGGTGCCGATCTACCCGAGTCTTCCCGCCGACCAGGTCGCTTTCATCCTGAAGGACGCCGGCGCCCAGGCGCTGTTCGTGTCCACCGCCGCCCAGCTCGGAAAGGTCGCCGGCATCCGTGAACAGTTCCCGACGGTCTCGCACATAGTGGTCTTCGATCCGGTCGCGGAGGAGACTGGGGCCGAGTCGATGGCCAACCTCTTCGCGGAGAACCTCGAGAACTACGGGGTGTGGGGCCGTGAGCTGCGCAAACGGGCCTTTGGCGTCGACCCCCAGAGCATCGCGACCGTCATCTATACCTCGGGCACGACGGGTACGCCAAAGGGCGCGGTCCTGAGCCACTTCAACCTGGCCGCGATGATCGCCGCCTCGAAACAGCACGGGTCGCTCGTCACGCAGCCCGGCGCCATCGCGCTCTCGCTCCTGCCGCTCTCCCACGTACTCGAGCGCATCGGTGACTACTACTACTGGGACAACGGGGTCACCATCGCCTACGCCGAGTCGATTGCGGCCGTGCCGGCGAACCTGCAGGAGATCCGCCCGAACATCATGATCGCGGTGCCGCGGCTGTTCGACAAAGTCTACGGCAAGGTGATGGGGACGACCGGCTTCAAGGGCAAGCTGGTCCGGTGGGCCGCGGAGGTGGGCGGGGCGATGGTGGATCACTGGGCGGCGCATCAATCGCCTCAGCTCGGGCTGCGGCTCCGGTACCGCCTGGCCGACCTGCTGGTCTTTCGCAAGATCCGCCACTCGCTGGGCGGCCGTCTCTCCACGATGATCTGCGGCGGCGCGCCACTCTCGCCCGTGGTCGGGCGATTCTTCCTGGGCGCCGGCATCCCGTTGTATGAGGGCTACGGCCTCACCGAGACCGCTCCGGTCCTCGCCGCGAACCGGCCGAGCAACTGGCGGCTGGGGAGCGTGGGAGTGCCGTACCCGGGTGTCGTACTGCGCATCGGCCCCGAGGGGGAGATCCTGGCGCAAGGACCATCGGTGATGCGGGGCTACTGGAACCAGCCGGCGGCGACCGCCGCGGCGATCGACCCCGATGGTTGGTTCCACACTGGGGATGTCGGCCTCTTCGACGCTGATGGCTACCTCCACGTGACCGACAGGATCAAGGACCTGATCGTCACCGCGGGCGGGAAGAAGGTGGCGCCGCAGCCCATCGAGGGGCGGACCCAGCTCTCTCCGTTCATCGCCCAGGCCGTGATGATCGGCGACCGGCGCCCCTTCCCGGCGCTGCTGATCGTACCGGACTTCGAGCGCCTGCGGGTCTGGGCCAACGAGCACGGCATCACGGCCACCGACCGGGACGCGCTCCTCCGCGAGGGCCTGGTGCGCGAGTTTCTCGAGCAGGAATCGCTGGGCCGGCTGCAGGATCTCGCCAAGTTCGAGCAACCCAAGCGGATCGCGATTCTCGGCGAGGAGATGACCGTCGAGACCGGAATGCTCACGCCGACCTTTAAGGTGAAGCGGCGCATGGTGGAGCAGCGCTACCACGACATCATCCAGGCCCTGTATGCGGGCACCACCGAGGCCGCCTAGCGTGCGCGCGAGTCGATAACGGGGAGGAATCCCGCTAGACTGTGAGCCGGCCAGGTGGCCGACTCACGGGGGCTGGCGATGCGGAGTGAACGGATGACGGCGGCGCAGGTCCGGTCCGCGGAAGCGGCCGGGGTTCTGGGAGCGGTTCTGCTCGCACCGGTGCGCCTCGGCGGGCGGCTCGTGGCCAAGGGCAGCCGAGTCGACGAGGCGCTCGCGACGGAGCTGGTCGAGGCGGCCCGAAACGGCGGGCTGGTGACTGCTCTCAGAATCGGCTGGGCCGGCCCCGACGACATGCATGAGGACGAGGCGGCGCTCACCCTCGCACGGGCGGTGGCGGGCCCGGGAGTCCTGGTCGGAAGCCCGGCACAGAGCCGGATCGATCTCTCCGCGAGAATGGACGGCGTGCTGAGGGTGAATGTCGAGGCCCTCGGCCAGGTAAATCGCATCGACCCCGTCGAGGTGTTCACCCTCTTCCACGGGCAGGCCGTGCGCGCCGGACGAGTCGTCGCCAGCGTAAAGGTCGCACCACACATCGTCTGGAAAGGGGAGGTGCTCCAGGGCGAACTCCTCGCCCGGCAGGCGGCACCGGTGGTCGACGTCGATCCCTACCGGTCGCTGCGGGTCGCCGCGATCGCAGCAGAGCCGCTCGGCGAAGGCGCGCTCGAGCGATTCACCACCGCCGCGCAGACGAAGGTCCTCTCACTCGGCGGAAGGTTCGCCGGGACCTCGCATGTGGACGCCGACGACATCGAGTCCGCCACCCGGCGGATCGGCGAGGTACTGGAGGATCTGGTGCGACGCCAGCGGGTGGCGGTCGTCCTGGTAGGCGGGGTGTCCGCAGGCGATCCGCTCTCTCCGTTCTACGAGGCGCTGCGGATCCTGGGCGGCCGCATGCTCCGCCGCGGGGTCCCGGCGCATCCCGGCTCGATGATCTGGCTGGCCGCGCTCGACGAGACGATCCTCCTCGGGCTGCCGCAATGCGGGATGTTCTCCATGGCGACGGCAGCGGATCTAGTCCTGCCGCGGCTGCTGGCCGGCGAAGCGGTCACCGCCGCGAGCCTGGCCGACCTCGGCCATGGCGGCCTGCTCGGGCCGGAGATGCGATTCCGATTTCCGGACTACGCTCGCGACCTCGAGGCACCACCCGCGTAACTTTGCCGGAACGGCACCGGTGCCGGACTCCCCCCGTTCTCCGTTCCGGCATGGCTTCCCTGCCTATGTCTGCGCCGGCAAGGAACGCCAGGCCCCCACCATCGAAGCCATCCGGGAGCAGGCCGCCACCCACTCCTACGTGGCCGACCGTGAGCTGGCCACGGCGGTGTTTCTCATACTCACCCTCGGGCGGCCGCTGCTACTGGTGGGAGAGGCGGGGGTCGGCAAGACCGAGGTGGCCCGGGTGCTCGCGAATGCGCTCGATGCCGAGCTGATCCGGCTGCAGTGCTACGAGGGAATCGACGTGAATACCTAGGTGTACGACCGGGACTATCCGCGCCAGATGCCGGAGATCCAGCTGCTCGAGGCGTGAGGGGAGGCCAAGGAGGCGCGGACCTGACCAGGCTTCCGGGCGTCGCGGAGACGCTCGACTGGGCGGCAGCGCAGGTGGCGCTCGGCGCGCGGCGGCTCGAAGAGGGGGAAGTCGAGGAGACCCTCGGCGTGCTGCTCCCGTACAGAAGGACGTGGCGGCCATGAAGAGCGGCGGCGCCCGCACGCTGCTCAGCGAGATGCGGGCCCGCTGGTCGTCCGCTGCAGAAGGGGCGCCACGACCTCGGCGATCCGTTCCGCGACCTTCCCATTGGCCGTTTCGGTAACGTGGGCATTCTCGTCGACGTAGATCGTCGCCGTGTCCGCGTCGAACAACCCCGACAGCGAGAAGTAGCTGCGACCCATCCGGTCGGCCATCGCGGAGTCGATCGAGGCCGCGCAGGGGGCGAGCGAGTGCCCGTGGTAGAGGCTCTTCTCCCATGGCGTCGGCACCTTCTGGCTGGTGGCGTGAATCGGCTGAAGGAAGTAGACCGTCGGAAACCCCCGCTGCTGCCCCAGCGCCTCAACGGCAATCGCGATGTTCCGGTAGTAGGCCGCGACGGGTCCGCAGATGCGTTCGGGGGTGCCCTTCGCGGGGTTCGGCGGCGTGATGATTCCCACCGCTTCCTGCAGCCGCTGGACCAGCTCCGAGTGGCGTCCCAACCCGACCAGTTCGCTCCAGAAGCCGCGCCGCCCCAGATCGATCTGCTGCTGGGTGGCCTCCTCGCCGTAGGTGTGACCGACCGAGCCGTACTTCACCGCGGTGGCGATGTCGTTGTAGCCGTCGAGGAAGACAGCCGCATCCGGCACATGGCCCCGGGCCAGCTCGACGAGGAGAGTGGTCGCCTCCTGGGTGGTGTTGAAGGCCCCCTGGGCCAGGTTCACCACCTCGACGTCGGTGATGCCGCGCTCGCGAAGCGCCCGCGCCGTGAGGGCCGGAATGGTGAAGGAATCACGCGCGGTGAAGCCCCACATGGTGGAGCCGCCCAGCATGAAGAGCTGGCGATGGCGCTCGCCCACCAGGGGAGGCTGTGGCGTGACCCGGCGACCGGCGGAATCGACGTTGACGTAGCGCGACGTCGCGGGGACCGTCCAGAAGCCCCGGTAGGGGTCGTAACGATTCTGCCGGACCTGGAGGCCGTCCCGGCCCTGGAACGCCGGCCACCAGGGTTCGTGGGCGTAGGGGTGCAACGTAGAATCGACGGCGGGCTTGGCGGGTCGGGCCAGGGAGGAACGGGCTCCCATCACGCCGCGGTAACCCCATTCCAGCACGAGGAAGAAGACCAGGGTCAGGCCGAGCATCAGCCAGCCGTCGCGAACGGCCCTGCCGAGCCGGGCGAGGGGGGCTCCCAGTTGCCGGAGATTCATGGTGCTCCCATCGGGGAAAGTCACGCTGGCGCGAACGGGCCGGCCTAAGGATCTTCGTCGGCGTCGACCACTGGCAAGAGGAGGGCCACGAGGCCGCGAATGGCCCGCATTGGCCTGCTTCTTGCTTCTTCGACCGCGTTCTAACCGGTTCTTCGAAGGAATCCCTGATGCCCGGCTCCAGCCCGGACTATATCCTCGGCGTCTCCGCCTTCTATCACGATAGCGCCGCGTGCCTGCTGCGCGACGGCGACATTGTGGCGGCAGCCAGTGAGGAGCGGTTGAGCCGCATCAAGGGTGACTCGACGTTTCCGCGCCTGGCGGTGGAATACTGCCTTGCCACGGCCGGGATCACCACGAAGGACCTGACCGCGGTCGGGTTCTACGACAAGCCGCTGCTCAAGTTCGAACGGATCCTGGAGACCTACCTTGGGGTGGCGCCGAGGGGGTTCAAGTCGTTCGTGCTGGCCGGCCCGTTGTGGATCAAGGACAAGCTGTACATGGACCGAGAGATCCGCGAGGCGCTGAGCTACGACGGGCCTCTGCTTTACGCCGAGCACCACGAATCACACGCCGCGAGCGCGTTCTTCCCCTCGCCATTCGAGGAGGCGGCGATCCTCACGATGGACGGAGTCGGGGAGTGGGCCACGGCCTCGATCGGCGTCGGCCGCGGCCGGGACCTGTCCCTGCTGCGCGAGCTGCACTGGCCCGACTCGCTTGGCCTGCTCTATTCGGCGTTCACCTACTACACCGGCTTCAAGGTCAACTCCGGCGAGTACAAGGTCATGGGCCTGGCGCCGTACGGGGAGCCGACCTACGTCGACCTGATCTACCGCGAGCTGCTCGACCTGCGCGAAGACGGCTCCTTCCGGCTGAACCAGCGGTACTTCAATTACCTCGCCGGGCTGACGATGACCAGCCCGGCGTTCGACACGCTGTTCGGCGGGCCGCCGCGCCAGCCCGAATCGAAGCTCACCCAGAAGGAGATGGACCTCGCCCGCTCGGTGCAGGTAGTGTGCGAGGAGATCATGCTCCGTATGGCGCGCACCGCACACAAGGAGACCGGGCTTTCCAACCTCTGTCTCGCCGGTGGCGTGGCGCTCAACTGCGTGGGGAACGGGCGGCTGCTGCGGGAGGGGCCGTTCAAGCAGCTGTGGATCCAGCCGGCAGCGGGCGATGCCGGCGGCGCCCTGGGGGTGGCTCAGATGGCCTGGCACCGCCACCTCAAGAAGCCGCGAACCGTCGTGCCCGGCCGCGACAGCATGCATGGCGCCTATCTCGGCCCCTCGTACACCGCCGAACAGATCGAGCAATACCTGCAGAGCATCGGGGCGCCGTACGAGCGGCTCGACCGCCCGGCGCTGCTGGCACGCGCCGCGGGCCTGCTGGCCGACGAGAAGATCGTGGGCTGGTTCGACGGTCGCATGGAGTTCGGTCCGCGGGCTCTCGGCGCCCGCAGCATCCTCGGTGATCCGCGCAGCCCGAAGATGCAGGCGCAGATGAACATCAAGATCAAGTTCCGCGAGGGATTCCGCCCGTTCGCCCCCAGCGTGCTGCGGGAGCGGGTGAGCGAGTACTTCGAGCTGGACGGGGACTCGCCGTACATGCTGCTGGTAGCGCCGGTCAGGCAGGAACGGCAGATCCCGATGACCGACCAGCAACAGCGGCTGTGGGGGATCGATCAGCTGAACGTCGTCCGGTCCGACATTCCGGCGGTGACGCACATCGACTACTCCGCCCGCATCCAGACGGTCACCCAGGAGACCAGCCCGAACTATTACGACCTGATCCGGGAGTTCGACCGGCAGACGGGATGTCCGGTGGTGGTGAATACCTCGTTCAACGTCCGCGGCGAGCCGATCGTCTGCTCCCCTGCCGACGCCTACCGCTGCTTCATGCGGACCCACATCGATGCGCTGGTGCTGTACCCGTTCCTGCTGCACAAGGATGGTCAGCCTGAATGGAAGGAGAGCGGCGATTGGAAAACCGAATTCCAGCTCGACTGACCCCCGAGGAGGGCCGCAAGTTCGGCCTCACCGTCGGCGGGGCGTTCCTGCTGCTCGGCGCTATCTCCCACTGGCGCGGGCACACCATCACGCCGCTCGTGCTGTGGGGTCTCGGCGGCGCGCTCACGGCCGGCGGCCTGCTGGTGCCCGCCCATCTGGGCATCGTGCACCGCGGCTGGATGGGACTCTCCCATGTACTCTCGAAGGTCACCACCCCCATCTTCATGGGGATCGTATACTTCCTGGTGATCACGCCGATGGGAATGGTGATGCGCCTCTTCGGCCGCAACCCGATGGTCCATCGGGCCAAGGGCGCCAGCTACTGGATCGCGCGCCAGCCCGATCCTAATCAGTCCGAATCACTCACCCGACAGTTCTGACCCGCAGCCCGGCGCTGTCCAGGAGGTTCCGTGTCGCAATCGAGTCTGGTCCGAGAGTTGTGGGCCTTCATGAAGGCCCGTAAGAAGTGGTGGCTGATGCCGCTCGTCCTGCTGATGCTGCTGGTCGGCACCCTCCTCGTCTTCGCCAAGGGCTCGGTACTCGCCCCGTTCATCTACACCATCTTCTGAGTCCGGTGGTTCGAACCGGGGCCCGGGCCGCCGGCGCCCCGGTCCCGGCCCCCCATCCCTCCTCAGCCGGAAGCGATGAGGGATCACACCGACGGCGTCGCCATCACCTCGAACTTTCTCCTCTTCGGAAGGCTGCTCCGTCGCGCGGGGCCGCTGACGCGTGAGATGGCGCGATTCCGCCGATCCTGCGAGCGGCTGCTCTGGCTGGATCCGCTCGCCGGCCGGCTCAACTTCGAACCGCTCGCCGAGGGGCTGGTGGCCGCGCTCCCGCACTACGATCTGTTCCTCCCCTGCGCGGCGCTGACCCCGCTCGAGCACCTGGCGGAACTGCCGGGAACGCCGGGGAGGGAGCGGCGGCGGCAGGGGCGGAGCTACAGCTTCTCCTCTACTCCGCACCACTCGACGAGCGCGACGGCCACGACCTTCGCGGCGGTGAGCAGCTCGTCCACCTCGATGTACTCGTCGGGGGCGTGGGCCAGCTTGATGTCCCCCGCCCCGTACATGATGCAGGGCATCCCCCCAAAGGCGATGAAGTGGCGCATGTCGGCGCCATAGGTGGCCGCCTCGGTGCGCGCCGGTCGGCCGGTGACGGCCAGGTGCGCGGCACGGACGGCCGAGCAGATGGGCGCGTCGGCGGGCGTCTCCGCCGCGATGAACTGACCCCCGAAGTAGGTGATCACCGGCGGGTGCTCGCTGAGCCAGGCGTCCTGCGAGGCGATGGTCATGATCCGCTCGGTGACGACCTGCTTGAACGCCTCGAGTTCCTCACCCGGCAGGAATCCGACCCGGATCTCGGCCTCGAGGTGCTCCGGCACCGTCGACGCCCAGTTCCCCGCCCGGACCACGCCGACGTTTACCGGGACCTTGTTGGCGAAGACGTCGTAGAGCGGATGCCTGAGCGTTGCGTTCCGCTCCTGTTCGAAGGCCATGAGGTCGTTGAAGATCGGAATGAATTTCTCGAGCGCCGAAACGCCTTCGTCGCGGGTGGCGGCATGCGCGGAGCGGCCGGTGATCGAGAGCCGGAAGACGAGCGACCCTTCACAGGCGGTCACCAGGGCGAGTTCGGTGGGCTCGGTGACCAGGGCGGCATCGGCATGGTAGCCACGGAGCACGGTGGCGAGCGCGCCGATGCCACCGTCCTCCTCCCCCACCGTCGCGGCGATGGTCACGTCTCCCTTGAGGCGGATGCCACAGGCGTCCAGCGCGGCAAGCGCCGCCAGGTGGGTTGTGAGCCCACCCTTCATGTCACAGCTGCCGCGCCCGTAGACTCGCCCATTCACGAGGTTGGCGGCGTATGGAGGCTGGGTCCAGAGGGAGTGATCCCCTTCCGGCACGGTATCGATATGCGCATTGAGGAGGATCGAGCGGCCGCCGCCGGTCCCCTTCCGCTTGCCGACGACATTGAGCCGCCCCTCGTACCCCGGCTGCTCCCCCACATGCTCCAGGTACTCTCGCATCTCCGCGGCGGTCGCGGCCCAGGTCTCCACCGCAAGGCCCCGGGCACGGAAGGCCTCTGCGGCGCAGGCGCTCATCGGTCGCTCCGCCCCGGTCACGGAGGCGGCTCGGACGAACGATTGATGCAGGCGGATGGTCGCGTCACGCGCCGCTTCGACCGCCAGGCCGATCCGGCTCACCAGTTCATTCGCGGCTTTCAGGGGCACGCCGTGGACCTCGTTGGAGGGGAGCATCCGGTCGCGCGGGTGCGCGGGAGCGACTCGGCGGGGAAAGCTAATCGAGGCGGCGCACGGCGAAAAAAAGGGGCACCGCCATCGCGGTGCCCCCAGCCCCGAGACCGTCCTCCTCCAGGCGCAGGCTCAGGAGCCGGAGAGACAGCCTGCAGCTGCGTTGGACCAGTTCTTCTGGATCTTCCACACACTGCCGTTGGCGAGCGTCACCAGAGTGCTGAACTGCCAGGCGCACTTGTCGGCGTTCTCGTTGCCCTGGCGGTCATACCAGCCGGTACCGCGCGGGTCGGTTTCGGTTTCGGCCAGTTCGTGCGCCGAGGTGTTCACCAGCGAGGCGAGCATCTGGGAATGGCCGGTGGTCGCGTCTCCTGGGTCGCAGCCGGCCACGCCCGACGGATTGGGCTCGTAGGCCACCTGGATCGCCTTCCCGTTGGAGCAATTGCCCCAGGAGTGCCAGGCACAATACCCCACGTTGCTCGGGAAGGTCGGGGTGTAGATGATGTAGAGCGCGCTCGGGTCAGGATTCTGGCCGGACATCGCGCAGCCTTCCGCCACCGCCTGGGACGTGCTCAACGCCCCGCTCGGCGGAGTGCTGCCATCGAACACGTGGCCGAGGTATGTCGAGGTCGCGGTGATCTTGCCGGTGCCGTCACCATACTCGGTGTTCAGTCCGTTATACCGGCTACCGCTCCAGCCGCCGTAAAACTGGTCCAGCCCGGGAACCAGGTCGGCCGGGAACGAGCCGTTGCTGAACTGGGGCCCCCAGAGGATCGCCTGGGTCTTGCTGGCCTTGATGACCGGGCCGTTGTGGTAGAGCAGCAGCGATGCCCGCTTGGCGGTCGTGGTGACCATCCCCTGATGCCAGACCTGGCCGAGGGGCTGGCCGGCTCGGACCCCTGCGACCGAGTTGACCCCGTCGGTGGCGGGGGCGGTGGACTGATCGGAACACGCGGCCAGCAGGCCGAGTGCGGCCAGGCTCAGAATGGTGCGAGAGATTCCGGGACGGCGCATAGGGAGGTAACTCCTGAGGGGTGAGGGGACCCCCGTGCACCCCAAGGACCGATCGCCCGCGAATTCACGCGTGCGACGCGGCCGGCGGGGGCGGGACGACCCCGCCGGGGGAGGGCAACGTGGGTTGTGCGCGGACTACCGCTGATCGATGGTACGGGACGGGACCCCGGCCAGGGCCCCGTTCCAAAATGTGAAATTCATGTTCGGCCGCAAGCCCCAATCTGTCGCGGGGGACAGGCTCACCGCGGCGCGGCGAGAGATTCCGGCCCGCGTTCGGGCCGAGCCAGCGCCGCTGGCGGGGCATTCCCCGCAAGCACATGGGTGATGATCCGGTCGAACGCTTCGATCGGGCGGGAGCCATCGAGCATCACGCCGTTCACGATGAAGCCGGGTGTCCCTGTGAACCCGAACCGATCAAACTCCGCCATGTCGGCCTCTACGATGCGACGCACCTCCTCGCTCCGCGCGTCGCGACGGGCCCGGGCGACATCGGCGCCCGCCTCCCGGGCAGCGGCATCGAGATAGGTCCCGCCCTCGGCGCCAAGCCGTTCCTGGTTCTCGAACAGCAGGTCGTGGTAGCGCCAGGCGCGGTCCTGACCCTGCCGGAGCACCGCCTCGAACATCAGGGCGGCCTCACGGGCGTGGGAGTGGATGGGGAGCGGGGTCTGCTTGAGAATCACCCGGACCCGCCCCTGGTACTTCTCCAGCACACTCCTGATCACGGGCACATCACGGCGGCAGTACGGACACTGGAAGTCGGAGTACTCCACGATCGTCACCGGCGCGTCAGGCGCGCCCCGGTAGGCGCGCCCCGGCTGGAGCTCCGGTTGCTTAGGGTGAGCCAGCTCGCGTTCGATGCGGGCGTCCTCCTCCCGCGCGGCGGACGCCTGGGAGATCTGCTGGTAGGAGTCGGCGGCCGCCTGCAGCGCCTGCACGATCTCCGCGGGATGCGCACGGATCGCCTCCGCGAGAATCTCCGGGTGCTTCTTCAGCGAGGCCCGCAACTGGTCCGGAGAGGGGGCGCAGGCGGCGGTGAGGGAGAGCGCAGGCAGCAGTACGTGACGAAGGCGAAACACACAGGCCTCGGGGTCGCGGGGGGGGAGCCGAAATGTGGGTGGCCACCGGGGAGGTGCCAAGAGCGCCAGGCGACGGACTTTCAGCCGACGGGCGCCCGGACTATCGTTGGATCCTCCTGCCCGTCGACGTTGTCACCGAAGCCCGAGCGCCCGCATGCGAGACCTGCTCCAGGATTACGACCGACTCCGCAGCTCCGGCGGCCCCGTCGGCCGCGCCGTGGTCACCAGCGTCTGGGGCTCGGCCCCCCGACCCCAAGGGGCGTGCATGCTCGCGACCGGTGATGGAAGGATCGCCGGATCGGTGTCGGGGGGGTGCGTGGAGAGCGCCGCGGCGCAGGAGATCGCGGCCGCGATCATACGGGGTACACCGGCGCTGGTCAGCTACGGGGTGAGCCACGAACGGGCATGGGAGGTCGGGCTCGCCTGTGGCGGAACGATCAAGGTCTTCGTTCAACCGGCGGTGCCCGCGTTCATCCTCGATGCCGCGCGCGGCGACGGGGGGCTCGTCGTGGCGACGGTCATCGGCGGCGGGGTACTGGTCGGGCAGACGGTGCTGCTCCGGGAGGAGGGAACGATCGAAGGCGAGGGGGCGCACCGCTGGATCGGGGCGCTGGTGCGGGAAGCAGCGCAGGCGGCGCTGCGCCGGGAGTCGAGTACCGCGGTCGATGTCACCGGGCCCGACGGAACCGTGGTCCCGGTCTTTCTCGAGGTGTTTCCCCGGCGTCCCAAGCTGGTCATCTTCGGCGGAGTGCACATCGCGATGGCGCTGGTGCCGCTCGCCAGGTCGCTGGGTTATCACACCTCGGTCGCGGACGGGCGCCAGTCCTTCCTCACCCGCGAGCGATTCCCCGACGCGGACGAGCTACTCCGTGCCTGGCCCGAGGAGGCCTTTGCGAAGGCGGGGCTCGACAGTGCCACCTTCGTGTGCGTGCTCTCCCACGATCCGAAATTCGACGAGCCCGCGCTCGACCTCGCGCTCCGCTCGCCGGCGCGCTACATCGGCGCCATCGGCTCGAAGAAGACCCAGGCCGCCCGCCGCGAACGACTCAAGGCGCAGGGATTCACCGACGCGGACCTCGCCCGCCTGCACGGGCCGATCGGACTCGATCTGGGCGGCCGGACCCCTGCGGAAACCGCGCTCGCAATCATGGCCGAGATGACGATGGCCCGCTACGGCGGAACGGGCCGGTCCCTGAGCAGACCGGGATGAGAGCCGGGCTACATCGGCGCTTCGTCGGCGGACGGCCCGTAGAGCGACGGCAGCGGAACATCGAGCAGGCGGAGGAAGACGCCGAGCTGGGCGCGGTGATGAATCAGGTGATTCATGACCAGCGAGCGCATCACCGCGACCCGCGGCATCGTCATCAGCGTCTGCCCACCCTTCTTGAGGGTCCAGGGCACCATCCACGCCGCATCCGGCGCAGCCGCGATCGCCGTGCGCGCCTCGGCGACGTTTCGATCGAACACGGCGAGCAGTTCGGCACGACCGGAGAGAATGGACGGCGGTCGCGACGTCGGACCCGGCGGCGCGATGTCCAACTCCTCGGTCGTGAGTGTCATCGTCCCCCAGCCGGGCAGTTCGGCGAGGTGACTCGCGAGCCGGCCGAGTGCCATGGATTTCGGGTGCGGCTTCCAGTCGAACTTGCCGTCGGGCACCCGCTCCAGTTCCCTGCGGGTGTTGGCCATCTCGTGATCGAATTCGGGAAGCAGCCCGGCGCTGATCGGCATGATGATCCTCCAGTGGTGTTGCGTTCGAGGAAATGTGGCGGCATTCTAGCCTCGTGCCCACCAGCCTGCCAGCGCGTCATGTCTTCGTTACCGGAGGCACCGGCTACCTCGGCCGGCGCCTGGTGGCCGCGCTGGCGCAACGGGGGCACACCGTCAGCGCCCTGGCGCGCCCAGGTTCCGAGGAAAAGGTTCCGGCCGGCGTGCGCGCCGTTCGTGGAGACGCCTTGCACGGGATTTCCTATGCCGCCCACGTCGCGCCGGCCGACACCTTCGTGCACCTCGTCGGCGTCTCCCATCCCAGCCCGCGCAAAGCCCAGGAGTTTCTCCGCATCGACCTCGCCTCCGTGGAGGCCGCGGTGCCGGTGGCGACCACGGCGGGGGTGCGGCACTTCGTGTACGTGAGCGTGGCGCACCCGGCGCCGGCGATGCATGCGTACGTCGCCGCGCGGATGCAGGGAGAGCGGATCCTGCGGGAGAGCGGGCTGCCCGCGACGATTCTCCGCCCATGGTACGTCCTCGGCCCCGGCCATTGGTGGCCGGTCGCACTCGCCCCGGCGTACTGGCTGGCGGAGTGGCTGCCGGCCTCACGCGACACCGCGCGGCGGCTCGGACTGGTCACGCTCGGACAGATGCTGCGTGCTCTGGTCCACGCGGTGGAGGAGCCGGTCGCCGGCCTTCGCGTGCTCGACGTTCCCCACATCCGCCGGCTTTCATGACGCCTCTCGCGCGCCCCACCGCTGCCCTCCTCACTGTTCTGATCGCGGGCGCCTCTCACCCGCTGACCGCGCAACTCGATACCCTGAGCCTCCGGCCGGCGTTCCGGCTGATCGATCGGTATGCCGGCGAGCGGATGCAGGTGGAGAACACCCCCGGCCTCGCGCTCGCGCTGGTGGATCGGCACGGGCTGATCACGGTGCGGAGCTACGGGTACGCCGACCTCGCCCGCAGGACCCCGGTGAGTCCGGCCACCCGGTTCGAGATCGGGTCAATCTCCAAGTCTTTCACGGCCATCGCCCTGATGCAGTTGCGGGATGAGGGCCGGTTTGATCCCTCCCGCGCCGTGCGGGGTTATCTCCCCTGGTTCACTCCGGCGTCGCGGTGGCGGCCGGTGACCGGTCACGATCTGCTGACCCATACGGCCGGACTTCCCGCCGACCGCGATGATATCCCCTCGTCGCGCGCACAGGCGTACCTCGCACGCGAGCGGAGCCTGGGCTCCGCCCCCGGGACGCGGTGGGCGTATTCGAACATCGGCTTCCAGGTGCTGGGTGCGGTGCTCGAGACGATCGATCGGCGGCGCTACGCCGACATCATCCGCGGCCGGATCCTCGAGCCGCTGGGGATGAAGACGACCGAGGCCGAGTTCACTCACGACACCCGGCCGGAGCTGGCGGTGGGGTATGTGCCGCTCCACGACGACCGCCCCGCGCGACCGGAGGAGCGGCTCGTGGAGGGGACCTGGATCGAGTATGGCTCCGGTGACGGCTCCATCGTGGCGAACCCGGTGGAACTGGGTGCCTACCTCACCATGCTGCTCAACCGCGGGGAGGGACCGCAGGGCCGGCTGCTCTCGGAAGCCGGTTACACAGCGATCATGTCCCCGCACGCTCTGACCGAGCGGGGCGGCAATCACTATGGCTATGGGATGTTCCTGGGGACGCTCGACGATCAGCCGGTCTTCTGGCACAGCGGCGGGATGATCGGCTACACCAGCTACCTCATTGGAATTCCGACGCTGGGCATCGGCGCGGTAGCCTTCGTCAACGGTCCGGGCGAACCCGGGACCATCGCCCGATTCGCCCTGCGCGCGCTCCGCGCCGCGCTGGCCGGCGACCCGCTTCCCGAGCCACCGCCGCCGCAGTCGCCGTTCCACGTGGATACTCCCTCCGTGTACGCCGGGCGCTTCGTGGCCCCGGCGGGAGATACGTTGAGCTTCGAGGCGAACGGCGACTCGCTGCTGCTGGTCCGCGGGGTCCGGCGCGTCGCACTCAGGCCACACGGCGACGACGGCTTCCTGGGGCCGACGCCCGAGTTCGCGCTGTTTCCCCTGCGCTTCGGCCGCGGGCCGCGTGGCGTGACCGAAGTCTGGTACGGCGGCGACTGGTACGCGGGAGAGCGTTATGACGGACCGCGGCGCTTCGCCTTCCCCAAGGGGTGGGAGGCCTATGTCGGCCATTACCGGATCATGCAGCCGTGGGAGCCGAACTTCCGGATCGTGCTCCGCAAGGGGAGGCTGTGGTGGATCGGCCCCGAAGGCGACGAACAGCCTCTCACACCCACCGGGGCCGGTACCTTCCGGCTGGGCACACCCGGCTCGGCGGAGCAGCTCGGGTTCGGGGACGTGGTCGACGGACAGGCGCTCAGCGCGACGTTGTCGGGGATGACGTATTACCGGTATTTCGTCCCTTGAACTGATCCCTCTCACCGCTCCGACTCCATGCATCCGCCACGCTCCCTGATCGCCGCTCTCCTCGTCCTCGCCGCCTGCCGCGGGCCGACCTACGACGTGGTCATCCGGCACGGCACCGTCTACGACGGAGCCGGCGGCCCGGGCCTCGCGGCGGACGTGGCGATCCAGGGCGACACGATTGCCGTCATCGGGGATCTCGGCCGGGCACGGGGACGCACCGAGATCGATGCGAGGGGCCTCGCGGTCGCCCCCGGATTCATCAACATGCTGAGCTGGGCCAACGAGGCGCTGCTGATCGATGGCCGCTCCCAGAGTGACCTGCGCCAAGGGGTGACGCTCGAAGTCTTCGGCGAGGGCGAGTCGATGGGCCCACTCAGCGACACGATGAAGCTGGAGGCCCAGGCGAGCCAGGGAGACATCAAGTATCCCATCACCTGGACCACGCTGGCGGAGTATCTCGATGCGCTGGTCGGCCATGGCATCTCGCCGAATGTCGGCAGCTTCGTCGGCGCAGCCACGGTGCGGCAGTACGTCCTGGGTCACGACCCGCGTGCACCGACGCCCGAGGAGCTGCAGCGGATGGAGGCGCTGGTGACCGACGCCATGAAGGATGGTGCGTTCGGCGTGGGGTCCTCCCTGATCTACGAACCGGGGATGTTCGCGACCACCGGGGAACTCACCGGCCTGGCACGGGCGGCGGGGGAGCGGGGTGGGATGTACATCTCGCATATCCGGAACGAAAACGACTCGCTGCTGGACGCGGTCGACGAATTCCTCAGCATCGCGCGGAACTCCGGCGCCCGCGCGGAGATCTATCACCTCAAGGCGGCGGGCCGGGCCAATTGGGGCAAGATGGACGAAGTGATCCGCCGGGTGGAGGCGGCCCGCGCCGCCGGCCTGCAGATCACGGCGGACATGTACACCTACCCCGCGAGCGCCACCGGGCTCGACGCCGTGATGCCGGGATGGATTCGCGAGGGAGGCTTCGAGGCGTGGCGCAACCGGTTGCAGCATCCGGCGGATCGGCAACGGCTCCTGAGGGAATGGAAGAACCGGGGCGGCGCCTTCGTGGGCTCCGGCGGACCCGACGGGGTGCTGCTGGTTGGATTCAAGAGCGATTCCCTGAAGCCGTTGACCGGCATGCGCCTCTCTGCCGTCGCGAAGATGCGGGGGAAGAGCGCCGAGGAAACCGCGATGGACCTGATCGTCGAGGACCACAGCCGGATCGAGTGCATCTACTTCACGATGTCCGAGGACAACCTCCGGAAGCAGATCGCGCTGCCGTGGGTGAGCTTTGCCTCGGACGCCTCCTCGCTCGCGCCAGAAGGGGTGTTTCTGACGTCCAACCCGCATCCCCGTGCCTACGGCACCTTCGCGAGGGTGCTCGGCAAGTATGTCCGCGACGAGCAGGCGCTCTCGCTCGCCGAGGCGGTTCACCGGCTCTCCGGCCTGCCTGCCAGCAACCTGCGACTGACCCGGCGCGGCCTGCTCACGCCCGGCTACTTCGCCGATGTGACGGTGTTCAATCCCGCGGAGATTCGCGACCACGCCACCTTCGAGCAGCCGCAGCAGTTCGCGACCGGCGTGCTGCAGGTTTTCGTCAACGGCGTGCAGGTCATCCGGGATGGGGAACACACCGGTGCGAAGCCGGGCCGGGTGGTCCGAGGCCCCGGCGTCGGAGACGGCGGGCGCAAGGGCATCGGAGGGAGCCAAGACTGATCGCGGCTGCCACTGCCCCACAGGCGATCGAAGGGCTACACTTGCCATGGCGCCACCCCGCCTGCAACTCACAGCGAATTACCGCATTCAAACGGAGGACCGGCCCATCTTCTCACTTGAGGGACTCGTCGCACTCGTCTCGGGGGCGGGCAGCCCCGCCGGCATCGGCTTCGCGACCGCGAAGCTGCTGGGCCGCGCCGGCGCTGCGGTGGCCATCACCTCCACCACCGCGCGCATCACCGAACGCGCCGCCGAGCTGGCCGACATGGGGTTCACCACCGTCGGGCACATCGCCGACCTGACCGACACCGCCGACCAGCGCCGCCTGGTCGCGGCGGTGCGCAAGGGACTCGGTCCGGTCGACATCCTGGTGAACAACGCCGGGATGGCGCAGGTAGGCAGCCCCCAGAACACCGGAGAATTCGGGTCGCTGACCGACAGCGACTGGGAACTCACCCTGGAGCGCAATCTCTTCACCGCGATCGGGCTGACCCGGGCGCTGCTGCCCGACATGCTGGACGAGGGCTTCGGGCGGATCATCAATGTCGCCTCGGTCACCGGCCCGATCGTCGCCAATCCCCGCTCATCCGACTACGCCGCCGCCAAGGCCGCCATGGTCGGGCTCACCCGCGGGCTGGCGATCGAGACGGCGCGCAAGGGCGTCACCGTCAACGCCGTCGCTCCAGGCTGGATCGCCACCGCTTCGTCGTCGGACACCGAGTTGTCGGCCGGGACCAACACCCCCGCGGGCCGTCCCGGCACGCCGAACGAAGTGGCGGCGATGATCGGCTTCCTGGCGTCCCGGGAGTCGAGCTACGTGACCGGCCAGCTGTTCGTGGTCGACGGCGGCAACACGATTCAGGAATACAAGGGGCCGCCGGAGGGGTGGTACTGATGGGCGAATGGCTCGGCAAGGTCGTGCTCATCACCGGCGGCGCCGGAGGCATCGGCCGGGCGACGGCGGAGGCGTTCCTCGATGGGGGCGCCTCGGTCATGCTCGCCGATCATGAGCTACCGAGGCTGCAGGAGGCGGCCGGAGTGCTCGCCGAGCGGGGGGCGGTGGCCATGGTCGTTGCCGATGTCACCGTCGTGGCTGATTGCGCGCGAATGATCGAGGTCACCCTCACCCGGTTCGGGCGGCTCGACGTGCTGGTCAACTCAGCCGGTACCTGGGTCGAGGGACCGAGCGAGTCGATGATGGAAGCGGACTGGGACCGCGTGGTGGACGCGAACCTGAAGGGGACCTTCTTCGCCTGCCGCTACGCGATTCCGCCGCTCGAGTCGACCCGCGGGGTGATCGTCAATGTGGCCTCGGATGCGGGGCTGGTCGGCAACCGGGGCGCGGCGATCTACTCTGCGTCCAAGGGCGGCGTGGTGCTGCTCACCAAGGCGCTGGCGCTGGAACTGGCTCCCCGCGGCATCCGGGTGAACGCCATCTGCCCCGCGGATGTCGACACTCCGATGCTCGCCTTCCAGGCCGAGGCGTACGGCGGTGAGCACCCCGAGGGATACCGCGCGGCGCTGCTGGCGAAGTACCCGCAGCAGGCCGGCGCGCGATTCCTCACCGCGGCCGAAGTCGCGAACGCGATCGGGATGATCGCGTCATCGCGAATGGCGCCGCTCACCGGCGCGGCCATTCCACTCGATTTCGGGATGACGGCGGGATACTAGGCCGTCGGCAGCAGGTCTCACTGCGGCGAGGAGGGGGTTCCGATCACCGCGCGGATGGCGGTGGTCCATCCCTCAGGATCATCCGCGGGGCGGAACGACCACGACACCTTCGACTGTCCGCTCCCCGCGCTGATGATGACCCGGTCACCCTCCCGACGCACGTCGGTCGCCTTGCGGCTGCTGGCGGTGAGATCGAGCCCGACCTTCTCGTTCTTGTGAATGAAGACAGTCGCCCTGGTGACGATGATCGATGCGTCGCGCTCCTCCCAGCGATTCCCCCGGGTACTCCGCGAGTAGTAAGTGTACCGGAACACCTGGTCGTCCGCTCTACGGACGATGGACTCGGCCGCGAAACGGCTGGCAAGCTCCGGCGGGAGGCTGCCCGTGGTACGGTGACAGGCGACGAGGATCGCGAGCAGGAAGACCGTGGCAGGCCAGCGCATAGAAGGACGAAGTGAGAAGTGAGAAGTGAGAAGTGAAAACCGAGCAGCGCGAAGTCAGCAGTGGCACACCACACCCGGCCGCGTTAGCGCTGTGGCCATCAGGGACCGATCGCAGGCGCCGCCTCGGCCCCACCGAGCAGAGCGACGGCCGCGGCAATCGCATCGTGACTTCCAGTTAGCGCGACGAGATCTCCTG
Organism: uncultured Gemmatimonadales bacterium; assembly: GCA_963825065.1. Classification (GTDB taxonomy): domain Bacteria; phylum Gemmatimonadota; class Gemmatimonadetes; order Gemmatimonadales; family GWC2-71-9; genus JADJOM01. The sequence continues at coordinate 86,388 of CAWGRU010000007.1, read as the reverse complement.
CCGAGAGCCGCTCGTGGGCCTCGGGAAAGGCGATCCGCTCCTCACCCCGCAGCAGGGCCACCACCGTCGCGCCCGTCCGCCCCCGCAGATTGAGTTCGCCCAGCGTCCGCCCGCTCCCAGGGCTCCGTTCCGCGACCCGGACCGGCGCGAAGTCGCCCAGTCCCGGGAGAATCCGCCGCACCGGATCGAATTCCACCGTCTCCGCGTGGGACTGCTTCGCCAGCGTGGCCACGATCAGCTCCGCGCCGGCGCGGAAGTGGCCGAACAGATCGGTGGCCCGCTGCCAGAAGATCACTGCGGGGAGCAGAAGCACCAGCCCCAGTACGGCCAGACCGCTGAGCGGCGGCAGGAAGGGCTGCGTGACGACCACCAGCGGCCCGCCGGTGGCCAGGATCGCCACCACCTGCACGACGACGCCCAGCACCCGCCTCGGCGAGCGCCCGTTGTCGACCTTGCCGGGCGCGGGTACCGGGACGACGATTGCCCCGAGCTGCTCCCCCAGGGCATGGGTGACCCGCACGATCCCGATGAGGAACGGACTCACCACTCCGAGGGTGACCAGGGCCACAACCCACGAGGCGACTTCGGGGTTGAGACCGTAGCTCTCGGCCAGCTCGACCAGATGAGTCCGCACGGTCGACCCCGCGATCACCAGCCCGGCGATGGCCAGCGCATCGACGGCGAGCCAGCGCGCGGCGGCCCGCACCCGAAACCAGGGGGAACGCTCCTTCGGCGCCGTGCGCAGGGCCTCGATCCACGCGCCGTAGAGCGAGGCCACCATCTGCACCCGGTGCGGAAGCGCACGATCGACTCGCTCCGCCACCGCGTCGGCGATGCCGGCGAACCAGGTGGAGAGGAACGCCGTCACAATGGAGACCGCGACGGCGGCGGCCACGAAGCCCCGGGGAACTTCTCCGAGGGCGGCCCCCACGCCTGCCAGAATGAAGGAGAATTCGCCGATCTGGGCCACGCTGAGCGCCGCCTTGATCGCGGCACGCAGACTGCGGCCGGAGAGGAAGACACCGAGCGTGACAGCGAGCGGCTTGCCGATCAGCACGACGCCGAGGATGACAAGGGCCAGGATCCATTCGGAGGCGAGCAGGCGCAGGTCGAGCTGCATGCCGGTGGCGACAAAGAAGATGGCCGCGAACACATCGCGGAGCGGCCGAACTTCGACCGCCACCATCTTCCCCGCCCCGGATTCCGCCACCAGCAGGCCGGCGAGAAACGCGCCCAGCGCCACCGAGAATCCGGCGGTTGCGGCGAGGAAGGAGAGACCGAAGGCGAAGCCCACCATGCTCACCAGCATGGTTTCCGGTCGGCGAAGCCGAATCACCCAGCGGGCCGCTCTCGGCACCAGCGCCAGGCCCAGCACGAGCGAGAGCGCCAGCACGCCGATCAGCCGGCCCACCACTCCAGCCAGCGCGGCACCGGACAAACCTTCGCCGGAAGCCGCGGCGGTGAGGAGCGCGATGATGATCATCGCGCCGAGGTCCTCGAACAATGTGAGACTGAAGACGGTCGATCGCAGCTCGATGCCGACGGGATGCTCCTCGAGCACCTTCGCGAGAATCATGGTACTCGATACGGCCACCGCGCCGGCCAGGAAGGCGCTTGCAAGCGGCGACCACCCGAGGGCCCGCCCCGCCCCAAAGCCGAGCGCGAGCATCAGCCCGATCTCCACGACAGCGGCGAGCCCGGCCGCCGGACCCGTCTTGAGCAGGCGATCGAGCCGGAATTCGAGTCCGATGCTGAACATCAGGAGGATGACGCCCAGCTCGGAGAGCAGGTGGATGGTGCTCTCGTCGCGGATCCACGACGGCGGGACGCTGGGCCCGACGATGACCCCGGCGACGAGATAGCCCGCGACCACCGGCCATCGCAGCCGCTGGAAGAGGAGCGTGGTCGCCCCGGCCGTGACGAGAACGACGGCGAGGTCGCGGAGGAAGTGCTCGAGGGCATTCATGGGGTACGACTCACCGCCTGGCGGGCGGCCATGCTAGCGCGGGGATTCGGCGAGCTTCCGGAGCGTGCGCAGAATGCGCTGCTGGGCCAGGCGGTTCCGGATGGCGAGAAAGATGGTGTCGTCCCCAGCGATGGTGCCGATCACGTCACCCCAGGCCAGGCGGTCGATCGCCACCGCGACCCGATTCGCCTCGCCGGCGGGAGTGTGCAGCACCAGCAGCGCGTCGCCTGCCGGCTCGGCGGTCAGCACCCCTTCGGCGATCCGCCGCTCGTCGGGATGCTCCGGTGCCGCGCTGATCCGTGCCGGGCGCTGGTAGGCACCATCCACCTTCACCAGCTTGAGCGCGGCGATGTCGCGGCTCACCGAGCTCTGGGTCACCTTCCATCCTTCCGACGCGAGCGCCTCCGCCAGCTCCTCCTGGGTGTGGACCGGCCGCGTGCTGATCAGCTCGAGGATCTTGAGATGGCGTTTCCGACGGTCGCCGCTCATGCGCTGCCGCGGCCGCTGCCCCGGCCGGCCAGCGCGTCCATGGCGCTGTCGAACTTCCGCTGTTCCCGCGCGGTCCAGGCGCGACAGGCGCGCAGCCGGGCGCGCACCGCCGGAAGGCCGAGGTTGCCCAGCCCGCCGGTGCTGCGGCGGCGGCTGATGATCTCGTCGGTAGCCGGCTCCCGCCACCAGTCGCCCTCTTTGATCGCGGCGGCCACCTCACGATAGGCCGAGCGGAAGGCGCTGCCTCCTTCGACCCGGCGCATCACCTCGTCGGTGGCGAGGGGCCCGCCGCTGAGGATGTTGCGGCCGACCGCCGGGTCGACGCCGATGCGAGGCACCGACACGGCGAGCATGGACAGCATCCCCTCGAGCCGGTCGACGCCGCGCATCACCGGTTCCTTGATGAGCTGAAAGTCCCGGTGGTAGCCGCTGCCCAGCTTGCTCTTGATCTGGAAGACGGTGAGCAGATCGCCCTCGAGCGCCGCCGCGCGGCTCCGGGTCAGCTCGAACAGATCGGGATTGCGCTTATGGGGCATGATGCTCGAGCCGGTCGCCAGGTCGGGCGGCAGGACCAGGAAGCCGAACTCGTCGGAGGAAAAGGCGATCACGTCGGTGCTCAGTTTCGACAGCTCATGCCCGAGCTGGACGCACCAGAAGAGCACCAGCGCCTCGAGCTTGCCGCGGCTGTTCTGCACCAAGGCGACGTTGTGCTCCACGGCGCCGAAGCCGAGCGCCTTCGCGGCCGCCTCGCGCTTGAGCGGCAACGGCACGCCGTAGCCCGCGGCGCTGCCCAGCGGCGAGCGGTCGACCTTCGCCCAAACCGCGGGCGCGGCCTCCACCGTGTCGAGGATGCCTTCCGCAAAGGCGGCGGCCCACAGGCCGGCCGATGATGGCATCGCCCGGCGGGTATGGGTATACCCGGGCCAGAGCACGCGCTGGTACTTCTGCGCGAAGATAAGCAGGCTCTCGGCCAGGTCGAGCGCTTCGCCCGCGAGCAGGAGCAGCCGATCCTTCAGATAGAGGCGCAGGTCGCAGGCGACCTGGTCGTTTCTCGAGCGGCCGGTGTGCAGCCGTTCGCCGACCGGCCCCACCTGCTGCACCAGCCAGTCCTCGACGGCGGTATGCACGTCCTCGTGCTCCGGGGTGACCTGGAGCCGGCCGGCCTCGACCTCGCGCAGCGCGAGTCGGAGGCCTGCGCGCAGCCGCTGATGCTCGCCCTGAGTGAGGAGCTTCGAGGCCCGCAGCCCTTCGATGTGGCCGAGGCTCCCCAGGATATCCCAGGCGATCAGCCGACCATCCCACAGCCGGTCCTCGGCGGCGGTATAGTCGAGCATCTGGCGGTCGAGAGAGTTGCTGGACGCCCAGAGGGTCGTGGGCAGGGAGGGCGCGGCGGCGGGTCGGGTCGAGGGCGCCTTGGCGCGGGGCGGGTTGCGGCTCATGCGAGGTAGGCCTGGGCTAGTTGGCGATAGAAGAGCCGCGCCTCCGACACCTCCGGCAGGTCGACGAACTCATCCGGCGTGTGCGATCGGCGGCTGGTGCCCGGGCCGCATTTGATGGCATCCCGGTCGCGCAAAAATACCCAGTCGGAACAGGTTGGTGAACCGAACGGCCTTCCTTCGGGGCGGACGGCGCGCGCCAGTTCCAGGAGCCGCGAGTCTGCGGGGGTCTCGCAGGGGACCAGCCGGTCGGAGGTGACGACCACCTCCACCTCCAGTGCGCTCGATAATTCGCGGGCCAGCTCCTGATGGGTCCAGCTCGGTGTGCTCCGCACATCGAGGACGGCCCGCGCGATGGGCGGGGTCACGTTGCGGCTGATGCCACCCTCGAGCATCGTCGGCGTCGCGGTGGCGATCCCGAGCACCGGGTGCACCCGTTCGCGGAAGAGGGCGGGCAGCCTGGCGATGTTGCGGCCGAGCTCGACGATCGCGTTGGTGAAGTCGGGATTGTCTGCGGCGTAGCCGGCGTGCCGCTGAACGCCCCGCGCGACGAGGTCGACCATCATGAGCCCGCGCTGCGCGATGGCGAACTCCAGATTGGTCGGCTCCCCCACCACCGCGGCGTCGATCGGGCCGACCCGCTCCACCGCCGTCCCCATCGTGGTCAGCTTGGTCTCTTCCTCGAAGCCCAGCAGCACCAGCAGGCGGCCGCGGGCGGGACCACCCGAATCCGCGATGTCGCGGGCGGCCATCAGCATCGCCGCGACGGAGGCCTTGGCGTCCCCCGAACCACGACCGTACATCCGGTCGTCCTCGATGGTCGGAGTGAAGGCGGGACGGGTCCAGCTCTCTCCCGCCGGCACCGTGTCCAGATGAGACACGAAGGCCAGCGTCTCGCCGGGCGCCTGCCCGGGGACGGTGAGCGTGACGGAGGCGTCGTCCCGGCTCACCTGGAGCCCGGCCGCGCGGGCCCATTCCTCCACCCAGCGTGCGATCGTCTCCTCGGTACCGCTCACCGAGTGAATCGCGACCAGGTCCCGGAGGAGGGTGATCTCAGGTCGCGAGGTCCACGCCAAGATAGGTTGCCTTTTCCTTGCGGCCGACGATCATGGTCCCGCATCCGGCCCCGGTGAAGACCTCGAGCAGGATGGAGTCCGGCAGCCGGCCATCGATGATGTGGGTGCGTTCGACGCCGCCCGTGGCGGCGCGGATGCAGGCCTCGACCTTGGGACGCATACCGCCCGCGATCGCGCCGCTCGACATCAGGTTGGCGAGATCGTCGGGATCGGCGAAGGTGACGAGGCTCGACGGATCGCTCCGGTCGCGGAGCACGCCGGGGGCTCCCGTCAGGAAGAGCAGTTTCTGCGCCTTGAGCGCGGTCGCGAGCGATTCCGCCACCGTGTCTGCATTGACGTTGTAGACATTGCCGTCGCCATCACCGGCAAGACTCGCGACCACCGGCATGAAGCGGGTGGAGAGCAGGGTCTCGAGCACCCGCGGGTCGACCCGATCGATGTCGCCCACGTGGCCGTAGTCGATCTCCCGGGACACCCCCGCGTCGTCGACCACCTTGACGGGCGGGCGACGCCGGGCGGTGATCAGGTCGGCGTCCACTCCCGAGAGCCCTACCGCCTGGACTTCATGGGCCCGGAGCGAGGCGAGGAGATTCACGTTCAGCGATCCGGCATACACCATCTTGGCGACTTCAAGCGCCGAGTCGTCGGTGACCCGCCGGCCCGCGACGATGGTCGGCTCCTGGCCGAGCCGGCGGGAGAGCGCCGTGGCCTGGGGCCCCCCGCCATGGACCACGACGATGCGGATGCTCAGCGAGGAGAGGAGCCCGAGCTGTTGTGCCACTCGGTCCAGCGCCTCGGCGTCAGCCAGCACATCGCCGCCGAGCTTGACCACGAAGACGTTGTCGCGGTAGGCACGCACGTAACGGAGTGCACCCTTGAGGCCGGTAATGCCCTTCGACGGATCGATGGTCATGCGTTCGGTCCTTCAGTGTCGGTTCGGAAAGGCGCGCACCCGTCAGGGAGTGCGGAGCAGCTCCAGCAGCAGCGCCCGCTGGACATGCAGGCGGTTCTCGGCTTCATCCACTACCGCGGAGGTCGGCCCGTCGAGCACCGCGTCGTCGATCTCCACGTTCCGGCGCACCGGCAGGCAGTGCATCACCGTCGCCTTGCCGCCCCGGGTCGACTTCAGGCGCTGCGTGGTCAGCCTCCAGTCGCGCAGCCCCGCGCGGAAGGCGGCCTCCGCCTCGGGCTGGCCGAAATACTTCACGGCGCCCCACGACTTGACGTACACCACGTCGGCGCCGACCACGGCCTCGTCGGGATCGTTCATGATATGCACGAACTCCCCACCGCGGGCCTGGGCAATCTTGCGGATGAGCGCTGTGTCCTCGGGATCCAGCTCGTAGCCGTCGGGTCGGCCGATCACGATCTCCATTCCCTGGTGCGCCGCCGCCAGCGCGGCACTGGCCGGCACCGCCGAGGGGAGCGCCTTCGGATGCCATCCCCAGAGGAGCACGAAGCGCTTGCCCCGCGGATCGCCCAGCTTCTCCCGCAGGGTCATCGCGTCGGCGAGCTGCTGGCAGGGGTGTCGGCGCGACGACTCCATGTTGATCACCGGCTTCTCGCAGTAGCGCGCGAAGTCGCGGACGATCCGGTCCTCACGCACCACCGACCAGTCGGTGCCGCGCGGAAAGGAGCGGACGCCGACCACATCCGCGTAGCGGCCGAGGACCCGCGCGGCGTCCTTGATGTGCTCGACGGTGGTCCCGTCCATCACCGCGCCGGGCTCGGTCTCCAGGCTCCAGCTGCTCCTGCCCGGCTCCAGCACGACCGCGTGCCCCCCGTGCAGAAACATCGCGGTCTCGAAGCTGGTCCGGGTCCGGAGGCTGGGGTCCATGAACACCATGGCCATGACCTTCCGCTCCAGGCCACCGAGCACCTCGCCGCGCTTGATCTTCGTGGCGAGGGCCAGCAGCGCATCGACCTGCTCGCCGTTCCAGTCCTCGACCGTGATGAAGTCGCGCTTGCTCACGCCAGCACCTCCTTGAGGGCGGCCAGCAGCAGGTCCGCTTCGTGCCGCGAGAAACCCAGGGGCGGGATCAGCCGGAGAATCGCCGGATCGGTGGCGGTGCCGGTGATCACCCGCTTGCCGAACAGCGCCTTCTGCACCTCGGCCGCCGGGCGAGCGAGGCGGAGGCCGAGCAGCAGACCGCGGCCCTGCACCTCGGTGATGCCGAGCGCCCGGGCCCCGGTCGCAAGGTACGCCCCGACCTCGCAGGCGTTGGCGATGAGCTGTTCGGACTCGATCACGTCGAGCGTCGCGAGCGCGGCCGCGCAGGGTACCGGCCCGCCGCCGAAGGTGCTTCCCAGGTCGCCGGTGCGGATGCCCGCGGCAACCGCGTCGGAGGTGACCACCGCGCCGATCGGGAGCCCCGACGCGAGGCCCTTCGCCATGGTGAGGATGTCGGGGACGACACCGAACGCCTCCGCAGCGGTGAACGCACCGCACCGGCCGACGCCGCACTGCACTTCGTCATAGATCAGGATCACCCCATGCTCGGTGCACAGCTCGCGGATCCGCCGCAGGAATGCCGGGTCGCAGTCACGCGCGCCGGCCATCCCCTGCACCGGCTCCAGGATCACTGCCGCAACCGTCGGGTTGATGGCACGCTCCAGCCCCGCGAGCTGATTGAACGGGAGCTTGCGCGAGAGCGCAATGCCGGCGCGGAGCGCTCCTTCTTCGTATTTCGCGCCGTCGGTCACCGCCAGGCAGGCGACGGTCCGCCCGTGCCAGCCCCCTTCGAGGGAGACCATCGCCTTGCGCCCGGTGACCTTCCGCGCGAGATGCAGGGCATTCTCGTTCGCCTCCGCCCCGGAGTTGCAGAAGAACACGCTACCCAGCGGTGCGGGGCAGAGGCCGGCCAGTCGTTCCGCCAGCCGCTCTCGATTGGGGTGCGGTACCGCGGTCGAGTAGAAGAGCAGCTTCTCCGCCTGCGCCGCGATCGCGCGGACCACGGCGGGATGGCTGTGTCCGGTCGACGAGACGGCATGACCGCCGTAGGCATCAAGCCATTCGTTGCCGTCGGCGTCGATGAGCCACGAACCGCGGCCCGAGACCGGACGCACGGGGAACTGGGCGTAGACCGGCAGCAGGGCCGGATGGGTCGTCAGCACGGAAACATTCCTCCGAATCGCAGCCCCGCCTCTTCGGGGAGGCCGAGGGAGAGATTCATCGCCTGAATCGCCTGGCCGCCGGCGCCCTTCACCAGGTTGTCGACCGCGACCATCACCTGCGCCTCGCGGCCATCGGCCGACTGCACCGCCTGGATCAGAGCGTAGTTGGTCCCCACGGCGTGGGTCAGCTCGGGCGGGTGCTCCGTCAGTCGGACGAACGGGCGCCCCTGATAGGCCTCCTTGAAGAGGAGCCTGATGTCGCCGCGGGTGCCGGTGCCGAGATCCAGGTGCATCGTCAGATGGATGCCACGCACGAAGGGCCCCGAGTGGGTCATCAGCCGCGCCCGAGCGGCAGTGTTGCCGGTCCATTCCCGCCAGCGCTGCAGAATCTCGGCCTCGTGCCGGTGATTCAGCACCGAATAGGCGAAGAGATTGTGAGCCCGGGCGGGGTGATGGGTCGTCGCCTTGGGGTGCACACCGCTGCCGCTGGAGCCCGTCACACCGAAGAGCGAGGGAATCGCGGTGAGACCACTCTTCGCGAAGGGAAAGAGCGCCAACTGCGCCGCCGTCGCGAAGCAGCCTGGCGCGGCCAGCGCCGGCTTGCCGCGCAGCGCCGTACCGAGGACATCGGCCAGTGCATAGGTGAACCTCGGCACCAGGTGCGGCGCCGGGTGGGGACCGTAGTGCCGGGCGTACAGCTCGAGATCGCTGACCCGGAAGTCGGCGGCGAGATCGATCACCAGTCCCGGACCGGCGGCAAAGATCTCCTCGGCGACCTTCGAGGACTCCCCATGCTCCAGCGCGAGGAATACCACGTCCGCCCCGCGCGCGGCCTCGGCGGGAGCCGCCCCGGAGAAACGTACGTCGGTGAGCGGGGCCAGCGCCGGATGCACCTCGCCCAGCGGCACCCCGGCCTGGCTCCGGCTGGTGGCGACGACATCCCCCAGCTCCGGGTGCTGCAGCAGCAGCCGGAGCAGTTCGCCGCCGACATAGCCGGCGGCGCCGATCACCGTGACGCGCAGGGCCATCAGACTGCGGCGGTTTCCGGCTGGCGGCTTTCGAGCGCGGCACGAACCACCTGCACCAGACGGTCCGCGTCGCGCAGCGCGTTGTGGGCGGGAATCTGCAGCTCGGCCTTGATGTAGTCGCGGCCGACCTCGTTGTCGGTGGCCGGCCCGGTCAGCACGGTGACCGGGAGACCGAAGAGGTCGCGCATGAGCGTCACCGAGCCCCAGCACCCGACGGGGTCGGGAGCCGCCATCACATACGCCGCACCGACGGCGGTCAGCTCCGGGTCGCGCAGGATGTCCTGGACGCCGTATTCGCCCAGGATGCCGTCACCCAGCTCCGCCACGATGACATCCGGCTTCGAGGCGCCCAGCCGGTTGAAGATGCCCTTGGCGGCGGTCACGGTCAGCCCGGCCCGCGTCGTGGCGATGCCGGTGTCATTGAAGGTGAGCGACGCGACCGCGCCCGCGTCGAGCATGGAGAGCGAATCGCGCATGAGCGACACGCCGGTCAGCTTGCACGCCGCTACCCGCAGCCCCGAGCGCGACAGGCCCCGCACCAGCTCCGTCGCGGCGACCGTCTTGCCCGCGTTCATGCAGGTGCCGGCCACGTAGACGACGGGCACGCTGCCTTCCAGCCGGTCGGCGAGCGGCACCGAGTGATCCTTGATGTGCGCCGGCCGGCCGATACGATCGCCGAGCGCCGGGAACGAGAGAATGGCGCCGAGGACCTCCGCCTTGAAGGGCTGGCCGTTGTCGGGGGTGGCGGAGGTGCACTTGCCGAGGATGCCGCCGAGATTGAGCACATCGATGGTGTCCCCGACGGCGATATGGCTGGGGACGACGCCGGCGTAGCCCCGCAGCGCCCGGCGGTGTCCCAGGGTGCCGGCGAGGACGTCGCCGGCCCGGAGGGACACCATGCGGCCGCTCAGGTCCTCGACGGTATTGTAGCTCGACTTGTCGTGCAGGATACGCACGGCCAGGACGTACCCCTCCGCCGCCACGATCTCATCGCCGACGATGACTTCGGCGGCGAGGTGCGCGTTGCGGGTGGACGAGGAGATCCGGTCCAGCCGGATGCGGGTGGTCTTGACCATGGGAACTCCTTACTTGGCGGCGACCTTCGCCGCGAGCAGTTCGGGAATCGCGGAGACGCGGCTGAACGCCCGAGCCTCCGCGCCGGTCCACAGCCGGTTCTCCTCGCCGTAGGTGGCGACACTCCGGTCCATCATCGAGTAGGGGCTCCGGGTGCCCACCACCTGGAATCGCGCTGACGCGAGAAGCACCCGGGTTTCCCCGGTGACCCGGCGCTGGCTGCTCGTCAGGTAGGCCTCGATGTCCCGCAATGCCGGGTCGAAGTAATGGCCCTCGTGCAGCCGGTCGCCGTAGAATTTCCCGAGCTGGTCCTTCCAGAACGACTGCCACTTGGTGAGCACCAGCTTCTCCAGCTCCCGGTGGGCGGCGATCAGCAGGAGCGCAGCCCCGGCCTCGAAACCGATCCGCCCCTTGATGCCGAGCGCAGTCTCCCCGACATGGATGTTGCGGCCGAAGCCGTACGCTTCGCCGAGGTCGCCGAGCTGACGGATGAGATCGGGGCCGCTCTGCTCCGCACCGTCGAGCGCGACCGGCACACCCTCGCGCCAGCCGATCACGATCTCCCGGGCCGCCGGGGCATTCGCCGGGGGATCGAGCAGCTCCGGCGGCGGCCCCGCCCAGGTGTCGTGGGTCCACCCCCCGCCCCAGGTCGTGCCCCACAGTCCGCGGTTGATCGAGTAGGCCCCGGCCTTGGGCGGCACCGGCAGCTTGCGCGCCTCGAGATAGGCGATCGCCTGATCCCGGGTGATTGCCTCGTCGCGAATCGGGGTGACGATCTGCAGCTCGGGCGCGAGCACCCGGAAGGCGATATCGAAGCGCACCTGGTCGTTGCCGGCGCCGGTGGAGCCGTGGGCCACCGCAGTGGCACCGAGGGAACGGGCCGCCTCGATCACCGACAGCGCCTGCTGGGTGCGTTCGGCCGAGACCGAGAGCGGGTAGACCTCGCCCCGGAGCACGTTGCCCTGGATGAGGTAGCGGACGAAGCGGTCGAACACCGCCTGTCGCGCGTCGATGGCGTGGTGCTGCACGGCGCCGACGGCCCGGGCCTGGCGCTCGATGGCCGCGAGGTCCGCGGCGGTGGCGCCGCCGGTGTCGACGTAGACGGTGTGGACGGCCCACCCCTGCTCCGCCAGGTGCGGCACGCAGAAGGAGGTGTCGAGCCCACCGGAGAAGGCGAGGACGAGGGTCTTCATGGCGGGTAAATATGCATTATGCACTTTCAGATGCAAGGCCCGGAGAGCGATTGCCCCGCCCCGCCCCGCCGGGTAGCGTTGGCCCACGGACCGCCGCGGCAGGAGGCCGCGCGTGGCGCCGTGCATCACCCCAGCGCGGCCGGCCTGAGCCGGCGTGGAGCGACCGATGGCCCCCGATGAACCCGATTTCTCCGACGTGAGTGGCGGCAGTTCCTCGACCGCTGACGCCAAGGCCGGACGCACCTATACCGTCGCCAAGGGCGACAGCCTCTCCAAGATCGCAAAGCAGTTCTATGGGGATGCCAAGCAGTGGCGGAAGATCCACGAGGCCAACAAGGACATCATCAAGAACCCAGACCTGATCTATCCTGGCCAGGTCATCAAGATCCCGGACGCCTGAGCCGAGAGGATATCGCCATGACCCGACACGCCACGCTGTACCTGCTCGCCGCGGCGGCGCTGGCCGCGGCCGGCTGCGCCAAGAAGGAAGCCCCCAAGCCGGCGGAGCCCCCCGCCGCCGTCCAGCCCGCCCCGCTCGCGGTCGCCTCGATCGATCTCGGCAAGAGTGTCGACCCGGCGAAACGGGTGACCTCACCCACAACCAGCTTCGGCCAGCGCGACACAATCTACGCTTCGGTGAATACCACGGGGATCGGCAGCAACGCGACCCTGGGCGCGAAGTGGACCTTCCAGAAGAAGGCCGGCGGCGAGATTTCGGTGAACGAGAGTTCCCAGACGATCACCACCAGCGGCCCGGCCTCTACCGAGTTCCACATCACCAAGGCCACTGCCTGGCCAGCGGGGAGTTACAAGGTCGAGATCCTCCTCAACGGCGTCTCGGCCGGCAGCAAGGACTTCACCGTCCAGTAGCGGCAGCTACCACCGCTCGGCGATGAGCTGCACGACCTCCGCGAGATGCCCCACATCGCGGAGGTCGATCGTTTCCACCGGCGAGTGCGAATAGCGGAGCGGCCAGCCGATCGCCACATCCGGCACGCCCCAGGGAAGAAAGGTCGAGCCGTCGTTGCCTCCGCTGGTGGTGCCGTACTGCAGCGGCACCCGGACAAGCCGGGCCAGCGCGCGCAGCGAATCGACCAGCACCGGCGGCGCCGCGGCGCTGTTGTCGAGCGCGCGAATGACCGGGCCCTGCCCGAGGGGCGCAAAGGCGTACGCTTTCGATTCCAGAGGCGCATCCGAGGAAACGAAGGTGTCGATGGCGTGCACCCGTGCCGGCCGCAGCCCGAGAGCATCCGCGGCCACCCGTGCCCCCTCGAGGCCGATCTCCTCCCGTACACTCCAGACGAAGCTCACCGCGTGGTGCAGCCTGGCGGGGTCGATCCGGCCGAGCGCGAGCAGCAGCGCCGCGCAGCCGACGCGGTCGTCGAAGGAGCGGCCGGTGGCCCGGGTCCCCGCGAGGCGGGTGTATTGCTTGGGCATCGTCACCGTGGCGCCGATACCGATGCCGAGCGCCTCGGTCGCGGCGCGGCTGGTGGTGCCCACGTCTACCCGCAGCACCCCCGGGCTCCGCCGCCCGCTGAGCGAATCGCGTGGCGTGAAGACTCCAGGCACATCGCCTCCCGCCGTGTGGACCAGCGCCGGTTCGGCCTCGTACAGTGAGGGAAAGAACCCGCCCCGGTTCTCGAGCAGCAGTTGTCCATCGTCGCGGACCCCGGTCACCCGGTATCCGATTTCGTCGAGATGCGCCACGAACACCACCAGCGGAGTGCCCCGACCGACCGTCACCCAGAGATTCCCGGCCGTGTCGGTCTCGGCGCGCGCCCATTTCGGAAGCTGGCGCTGGACCAAGTCACGCACCGGACCCTCCATCCCGGAGACCCCGTACGTCTCGACCAGCGGCGCCAGCACCCGTTCCGTCTCGGCCGCGGTGATCGGCCGCGGCGCCTCGTGCCGTGCCGTGGTCTTTGCCTTCGCCTTCACCTTTGCCTGAGCCTGCACCAGCACCGGTACCAAGAGAGACAGCGTGACGCCGAGTCCGATCAGTGCTCGCCGGTTCATTCGCCACCTCCGATCCGGACCTTCAGACCCCGCTCCATGCCGGCGGCCTCGGTGAGCGATACCGACTCCACCGGTGTGCCCGCGTAACGGACCCGCAGCCCCCAGATCTCGTAGTTCGCCAGAAATACCGGATCGGGTGACGGCGGCCGACTGTCGCGCGGCTCCAGGGTGGTGGCATCGACCAGCAGCGCGTCGGCGAAAGGCCCCCGGGTGCGCGCCAGGGTGAGCAGTCCACGGTGGGTGAAGGACTCCTCTACCACGAAGGCGACGGTCACGCTCCCCCGTGCCGGGCGGCTTTCTCGCGCCGCACGCACCAGCGCCGCGCAGGCGGTTCGACGGCCGGCCACCGGACTGGCCAGCAGGCTGTCACCGTAGCGCTGGGGCGCCTTGGCACGCGCGAGCGGTGTGAGCAGATCGATGCCGAGCCGAGTGACCTGAGCCGCGCTGTCGGCGCCGATGTCGATGTAGGCGTCGTCGAAGCTGAAGGGCGTGTCGTTGCCGGTCCGGCCGCGAGTCAGGTGGGTGGAGCGCACGCCGACCACACCAGGGACCGCACCCTGGCGGCCGAAGAGGGTCACCCGCTGGCCTTCGTACTGCTGATCGGCGAGCGGGCCGGGTGTCGGTCCGGCCCGGCGCAGCGTGAGGTAGCCATCCGGACGGATGCCACCGACCACGAATCCCGGCTCGTCCATGGGGCACGCGATAAGCGTCTTCGGTTCCCCCCGCCCAAGCGTCAGCACGACATTGCCGGCGCGATCCTGGACGGCGCCGGGCAGCAGCGCGAGCAGCGTGTCGGCCATCGCCTGTTCGTAGCCCGACACGGCAGTCATGGCGGCGAGGCGGGTTGCGAGCTGCTCGAGCGAGGGTGCAGGTGACTGGGCGACGAGCGGTCCGCTCGCCATCAGGAGTGCGATGAGAGCGGCTCGTGCGGTCACGGGGTCCCCCGAGGGTTCGGATCGTTCGGCGATCGCGGAAGGATTGCTGGGTTCACCTGGGTGTATCGGCAGCGACATATGCTGCGGTACTACTCGATCTGGACCTCGACCTCGGCGCGGAGCCCGCCGGCTTCGGCACGGACCCGGTGGCGGCCCGGCTCAATGGCCCACCGGCTGCCAGCGACCGGGCGATTGTCGATGTACCAGCGAAGCTGCTGGTGGGCCGGTACCCCGCTGGCCCTGAGCGCGATGGTGGCGTAGCGGGCATCGACGCCGGGCGGGATCCGATAGCGATCTCCGTTCTCGGGCGAGGTGATCGCGAACGGCGTGTGTCGACTCGATAGCTCGGCCAGACGCGGCATGGCCGATGAATCCGTCGCGGACCTACGCGCAGCGAGCTCGCTCGAGATGCCCTCGGTGGCGGCCCATTCGGCATACTCCGCCGGGAAGTGCACCACGCCCGCCTCGTGCCAGTCACACCGTTTGGTCGGCGCCGTGCCGGGCATGAAATACTCGGTAACCGTGGGACACTCCGCCGAGGCGAGAAGTCCGGAGACTCGGCAAATTGATTGTGCTTGCAGGCCGCGCTCGGCGGCCGTCGGCAGGTTCCCCGCGGGATAGCGCTCCGCCGTCACCAGCACCGCGCGATGCAGCAGCGGCCCGGCCCCAGAGACGCCGCTCACCCCTTCCATCGGCATGCCGTTGAAGTTGCCCACCCATACCGCAACCGTGAACCCCTGGGTCACCGCGACCGCCCAGTTGTCGGTGAAATGACGACTCGTCCCGGTCTTCGCGGCGGCGCGGAAGGGCCAGTCGAATGGGGTCTGCAGTCCGAAGCCCGGAATCCTCGCGTCGGGATCGGCGAGCACGTCGAGGACGAGCGCCGCCGCGTTGGCCGACACGACCCGCTGCCTGGGGCCGGCAGTGGCGCCGTGCCCGGCGGGCGAGGCCTGCCACTGTGTGCTGCTCCACTCCCCGGCATTGGCGAGGGCGCGGTAGCCGTTAGCCAGTTCCAGCAGCGTGACGTCGCCGTTGCCGAGGGCGAGTCCGAGGCCATAGTACTCCGGAGACCGGGCGAGGGAAACGAAGCCCGCACGCTGCAGCCCGTGGAGCAGGGTGGAATAGCCGATCCGGTCGGCCAGTTCCACTGCGGGGACGTTGTAGGAGCTGGCCAGCGCTTCCCGCGCCCGGACGGGTCCGTGATACCGCCGGTCGTAGTTGCGCGGGTGATACGGCCCGGCGGGTGTCTGGTAGGTCTTCGAGATATCGGCGAGCACCGTCGCCGTCGTCGCCCCCCGGTCGAAGGCGAGCGCATACAGAAACGGCTTGAGCGCCGAGCCTGGCTGGCGCGGACTCGCGACCATGTCGACCTGGCCGGCGGTATCGGCCCAGAAATCGGGGGAGCCGACCCAGGCGAGGATCTCGCCGCTCGCGTTGTCGAGCACGACGGCCGCGGCCTGGCGCGCGCCCCGATCGCTGAGCTGGTCCACCGTATGGCGTACTTCGCCCTCGAGCCGATCCTGCAGCGGCAGATCAAGCGAGGTCCGCCAGGTGCCGGAGAGCGGGCGATGCGCCTCCTCCGCCCACAGCAGCAGCCGGCTGGTGAAGTGAGGGGCGAGGAAGGGGCGATCGCCGGCCGTGCCGACCAGCGGCTCCCGCAGGGCGCGGGCGATTTCGTCCCCGCTCGCATATCCCGCCGCCCCGAGCGCCTTGAGACCGAGTTCCCGCCGGAGCGCGGCGCGGCCCGGCGCAACCAGCGGATTCTGGCTCGATGGTGCAGGCGCCAGCGCGGCCAGCATCGCCGCCTGGCCAAGGCTTACCTGTTCGGGAGAGGCGCCGAAGTAGAGCCGCGTCGCCGCGGCCACTCCGATGGCGCCCTGACCCAGCGGCACCCGGTTGAGGTACTGCTCGAGAATCTCCTGCTTGGTGAGGTGGGCCTCGAGCCGGAGCGCCCAGGCCGACTGGATCAGCTTGTCGACGATGCCGCGATCGAGCGGCCGAAGCAGCCGTGCGAGCTGCATGGTGATCGTGGAGGCCCCCGAGACCACCCGGCCATTCGAAAGGTCGTCGCGCAGCGCACGAACGACGGCGCGGGCGTCGATGCCGTGGTGGGTATAGAAGCGCCGATCCTCGACGGCGACGAACGCCCGGGGCAGGTCGGGGTCCATCGCGGCGAGCGGCACCCAGCGGGCGAGCGACCCGTCGCCCGCGCGGGTCGCCCGGAGCACCAGCCCATGCCGATCCTCGATGGTCAGGCTCTGGGCCCGGCTGGGCGCAAGCAGCATCACCGGAACCGGCAGCGCCACCCATGCGCCGAGGCCGAGCAGGACAACTCCCGCGGCGATCCCTAGCGCAGCGAGGGTCTTCTTCAGTTGCGCGCCTGGAGGGAACCCGCGAACACGCCGTGCCCTCAGGGTGAGGGCGGAGTCCATCGTCACTTCGGCGTCACGGTGAAGACCCCGCCGTCGCTCCGCCCGTATACCGCCGGGTTGTACATCTCTTCCGCGTGGGCCGGTGGGCGGATGAACGTGCCCGGCGTGGTCGCCCGCGCGAGGTAGGTCATCGTGTACGTCCCCTTCCACAGGACGGTCGCCGAGTAGATCACCCGGTCATCGCGCATCTCCTTGTGATCGAACGGCTGACCACCAGCCGCTGTCCCAGCTGCCGTAGTACCAGGAGCTTCCCTGCGATGCGCCCTCCTCCCCCTCCCCTTCTGCCTCCGACGGCGTGAGATAGGCGCTCTTCTGGTCGACTCCGGGTCCGGGAGTCAGAGTCGCCGTCCGGAGGCTGAGGTCGATCGCCTCGAGACCCGCGGGGAGGGCGTCATCGACGATGAGGAACTGGCGCTCCTCCGGCACCGTGACCCGCAGCCGCACCCGCACCAGCTCACCCTCCGCGACGCTCGTCACCGGCTTGGGCGCATCGTACTTCTCGTACCAGCGCTCAACCCGGATCCCCTGGTCCTCCGGGTTGACCGGCCGCTGCTTCGGGACCTCGTTGACGGTCAGGTAGTAATAGATCGGCGAACCGGCGCCATTGGCGGCCAGCGAGAGGCGGAGCGCGCTCTTCCCGTCCGACTCCGCGCCCAGCAGACCGGCCAGGGTGACGCTCGAGTCACCGATCGTCACCCGCGCGGCCGCCGCGGGCACACCGGCCGATGCGAAGAGCGTCCGCCCGCCCCCCTGCACGGTGAAGGGCCGCGCTGCACCGGCGCGCATCTTCCGGTCGAAGACCGACAGCGCAGACACCGCCGCGGCGTAGTCCTGAGTGTTCCAGGGAGACAGCGCCCCGGCGCGCGACTGCTGCACCAGCGTCTCGACCAGCGGGCCGATGAGCGCATTGGCGGAGTCCACAGCGAGCGTGGCGGTGAGCAGGCGTCCCACCGGTCGCACCCGCGAGGTGAAGTAGTGATCGTAGCGGTAAGCCACCTCGGGCACCGTGGCGCGTCGGCCTTCGACCTTCACGGTAGTCCAGATCGGCTGCAGCAGGCCGCGCGCCGTGCGGAACGCCTTGCGGCGCGCGAGGACCTCGGCCAGCCGCACCCGGTCCTCCCAGGCGAGTTGCGCCGCGTTCCGGAGCAGCTCGTTCTCCGCCGCGATGTGGGCCTTCCCGAGCCGGCTCAGGTAATCCACCGCCGCAACCTTGTCGCTCAGGCTGGTCTGCATCTGGTCGTACCAGCCGATGACCGGCGCCCGGATCGGGGCCGGGTCGTCGAGCGAGGTCCGCAGGTATCGGCCCAGCCGGGCGAGCACGCTGTCGTCGACCGTGATGCCGGCCGCCCGCGCCTCGATGAGTGTCATGCCCGCGTAGGCGGAGAGCCAGGGGGTGGTCCAGTCCTCGCTGCCCCAGTAGCCGATGCCGCCGTCGGCACGCTGCCGCCGGCTGAGCAGGCTCACGGCGAGCTCGATATCGGCCTTCGGATTGCCCTTCAGCAGGGTGATGCCCTTCAGGCCGCGCTGGGCGCGGTAGAGGGCGATGATCGGCTGCGCCGCACTCGACGCCTGCTCGGTGCAGTAGTAGGGGTACACGCGCAACTGGTAGGTGAGCCCCTTGATCACGCTGAGCGGTGAGCTCCCCAGGGTAAGCTGCAGCCGTGACCGGTCGGCATCGATCTCGGAGGGAAGCGCGAAAACCGCGGTCGCCGTGTCGATCAGGACACCGGCCACGGTCCACGCCCGCGGCCGGAAGGCCGGCTTCACCGCGAGCCGCTGCTGCACCGCGTCGGCGTCGCCGGCGCCGCTGACCCTGAACCGGAAGGTCGCGCTGTCGGCGCTGCCGAACGGCCCGGTCCCCGGTTGCCGGAAGTCGAAGCGCACCTCGCGCCCGCGGCCCGCCTCGAGCACCGCCGTCCGGGTGGCTTCGCTGGCGAGCTGCGTCCCCTTGGTCTCCGCCGTCACCGAGACGGTCGGCGTCCCACCGGCGCGCTGATTGACTACCACCCCCGCGGCGAACTTGTCGCCTTCGCGCAGGAAGCGCGGCAGCGCAGGCCGGGCAAGCAGCGGCCGGGTGACGAGCAGCGGAGACTGTCCGCTGCCATAGCGGTCGCCGGCCGTGACCGCGACCGCCATTACCCGGAAGGTCGTGAGGTTGTCCGGGAGCTTTGAGGTCGCGGTAGCCGTGCCTGCCGAGTCGGTCAGCACGCTCCCCAGGAAGAAGGCGGTGGCCTTGAAGCGGGAGCGGAGGATGTCGCTCTCTCCCTGGCCACCGCCGCCCCCCGGCGCCCGGCCGCCCTTCTCGCCCTCGGGCACCTGCGGTGCGACGGTCGTGAGGTTGCTCGCGAGCCGGAGCCCGAGGCCGCGGGCCGCGTAGAGCAGGTCGATGGGATCCGGGGTCTTGTAGCCGGTGAGGGAGAGCACCCCCTCGTCCACCGCCCACAGCGTCACCTCGGTACGCTGACCCTTGCCGGCGCGGTCCGTCACCTTGAGTCGCACCCGCGCGCTATCGCCAGGGCGATACTCCGCGAGCTGCGGGTTCACCGCCACCTTCAGGCGCTTCACCTCCGGCGTGACCCGCACCTCCACATAGCCCACCCGAATCGTCGGACGGCCGGGATCATCCAGCGGGCCCGGTGGCGCACTCCGACCTCGCGCCACCAGGACGGAGATGAAGGCGTTCGGGGCCCACGCCTCGGTGACGGGGAACTTGAGGGTGGTCGATCCGGAGGTGAGCCTGAGCCGCCGCTGCTCGAGCAATCCTTCACGCTCGATCGTGACCCACGCCTCGGCGCCGGTGAAGGGCGAGGCGAACAGCACCGTCGCGGTGTCACCGACGCTGTAGCGTGTCTTGTCAGGCACCAGGTCCATCTTGAACTGGCTCTCGTCGTTCCAGGGGACGAAGTCCGGTCCGGTCGCCCAGCGGTAGAGGCTGGTGCTCACGGGGCGATGGGCCTCATCCTCCGCCTCGAAGCCGAGGATGTAGGTGCCCCCGGAGGGCGGGGTGAAGCGGCACTCCGAGGGCGTCGTGCTGGTGGTCGTCACCTGACAGTGCGCCACCGTATCGGAGACCCACTCGCCGTAGACCTCGCTATAGCCCCCCCGGGTGCGATGCACCCGATGCCACTCCTTGCGCACAATCGTGCCCCGGACCTTCACCCCGCCCACCCGCTGCCCGTCGGGTCGCGCCGCGATGAGCGCCACGGCCTGCGGCTGGCCCGCCGTCCAGAAGTACGACTGCCCCAGCGGCTTGGCGCCTATATAGAAGGAAGAGGCCTGCACCAGCACCGTGGCCTGCGCACCCACCGACTGCCGGTTCACGTCGGTCACCGCAGCCTCGATCGTGGCGCGGGCGGGCCGGCCCTTCGTGGTGGCCGCCACCGCGACGCGCACCACCTGTCGCCCGAGGGCATCGAGGGTGTCGGTGCCCTGTCCGATCGTCTGGGTCGAGCGATCCTCCTGGGCATCCTCCCACCACCAGCCATTCTCGCCGAAGGAGAAGCCTTCGGTGTTGGGGATGTCGATTTCCCAGAAGTCGATCGGAGCCTGCCTGGCGGTCCAGGTCATCACCGCCCGCGCCATCGGCGCCCCGAAGAGGTAGCGCGCCTCGACCAGTGCGACGATCGAATCGCCGGGGAAGTGGGCGCCGCTGTCGGCGGAGGCGTCGACCAGGAACTCGGGGGGACGGTACTCCGCCACCCGGAAGTTCGCGCTCGACAGCCCAAGCCACTCCCCGGCTCGGCGCTGCTGCACCTCGATCGAGTAGCTCCCCAGCGGCAGGTCGGCCGGCAGGGTGAGCTGCTGATCGGTCGTTCCGAACATCGAAGGTGCGACCGTCACTTCCTTGAGGCTGCCGCCTTCGCGATCGTGGAAGACCCAGCGGATGCTGTCCCCCTTCGGCGGCACGACCAGTTGCCCCAGGTTGCCGGCCCGCACGATCGCCTTGGCATACAGCACCTCACCGGGGCGATAGATGCCGCGCTCGGTGAAGACCGCCGCGGCCGCCGGGTAGCGGTCGCTCCCATAGGCGGAGCGAACGTTGAACCGCCAGGGACTCAGGTCGGGGTCGTAGCTGCTGATGCTGGTCAGCGCCTTGTCGTTGCCGACGCTCGCGGTGACGTAGCCCTCGAACCCGTAGCCCTGGGCGGCGCCGCTGTCGGAGGCATAGCTGCCCAGCACCGCGACGCCATCCTGCGTGGTCCGGGCTGTGGCGCGGGCCCGGCCCCTGGTGTCGAAGAGCGTGACCAGCGCTCCGCCTCGCGGCTTGCCCTCGCTCACTCCCGTCACCCAGACAACCCCGCTCGACAGTCCGATGCGGGCGTGGACCGCGAGGTCGGTCACCTGCGCGACCGCGAAGGGCTGGTTCTCCTGCCAGGCGGCGGGCAGGGACGGACTGGTCACCCGCACCAGCTGCAGGATGGGCGCGCTGGCTCGCGTCATGTTGTACAGCGGCAGCTTCACGCCGTAGATCCGCACCCGGTCCTTCGGGCCCTGGACGGCCACTCTGGTCGTGACCGCGCCCTTGAGCACCTTCGCCAGACTGCTGTCGTCCCGGTTCCAGCGGCTGTACTGCAGCATGGCGGGGATGAGCGCCGCGGGGACCGGGGCGACGGTCACTGCGAGGGTATCCACGTTGACATGCTTGACGGCGAGGGTCCGGAAGGCCGCCCGCTCCACGGTTATGCTGCCGTAGGCGTGCTCCACCAGCGGTGCGAATCCCGTCGTCCGGAACCCCGCGGCGGGATTCCCCTTCAGCCGTTGGCCGAAGATGTCGCGCAGCCCACTGTCAGCCACCACGGCGTAACCGGTGGTCGGAGTGAGCTGGGTCTCCAGGTACCAGCTCTCCGACTCCTCGGAAGTATCCGAGACGCTGAACTCCGCGGCCGGGAGCAGTTTGAGATGGCGGACGACCTCCGCCCCTTTCACGGGCGTGGAGAAGTTCACCTTGATTCCGCCGGTCGGGCAGCTCTCACCCCCGGAGCACTCCGCCCCCACGAGGGAGAACCCGCCGTAGGTGGCGAAGCCCCAGCGGGCGAATGGCTTGGTGCCCTCGGGGTCGATCACGGTAGGCACCACCAGGTCGCCGGCACACTCGAGCGGGAGCTTCCGTTCCGGCGTGAGCTGGAGCACCCGCCGCAGCCCGTCGGCACCGCGGTCCCGGTCCCAGCCGCCTGCCTCCTGGTACTGCCAGGGATCCTTGTCGGTGATCGGCCGCTGCTCGCTCACATTGAGCTTGATGATCCCCGGTAGCCGGCACTTCTGGTCGAAGTCGAGGTAGGCGAGGCTGCGCAGATCGTTGCGCTCGAGCGGGGCGCTGACCACGATCTCGAACGTCGCGTCCGGTCCCAGGAACCGGGGATGCTCCTCTCCGCTGACGGGCAGGCCGGTCAGGATCTGCGGCCCCATCACGCTGAACGAGTAGGTGTAGGGCTGCTTCAGCCGGCTGCCATCCATCGCTTCGAAGCTGTTCGCGATCGTGACGGTGTAGGTCGTGCCGGGGTGCAGGGGCGCCGCCGGCTGGAAGCGGAGCGTCACCGGATCGCGCCATTCCACCCGGCCGGCGACTGCGGGCTCGATCCGGAAGAGCGCCACCGGATCGATGGTCCGATCCAGCGAACCCGCCACCGGCCGGTCGAAGATGACCTGTACCGGCGCGCCGAGCGGCGCCTCGCCAGTGGGAGAGGCGGCGAGGACCTGCAACGCCGCCGGGGGCTGAGCGGCGACGACCGCCGCGGCCACCACGGCGAGCACCCGGATGGAAAACATGAGGTACGGCTCCTGGAGGGACGATCAGCGCGGAAGATCGCTGAGCTTCAGGAGCCGGTCAATTGCCGGCGCCGGATGGGCGCGGTGGAATCGAATGGATCTGCTTGTGAGGGCGGACACGAGCATGCGAATTCGCGGTGTGGCGCCGCCGCCGCCCGGATCGCCCGTTCGTTTCCGGCTGTGATGCGATCCAGGCGGGGGCGGTATCAGTGCCGCAGCATGCGCCCGGCCTCGGCCTGCGGCCAACAGCGGTCGAGCAGGGTCGCCCCAATGGCGCCGGTCACTGCCGGCTGGGCCAGAAGTCCCGGGGCGACCGCGGCAAGCGGGCGCCAGCACGCCGGTGCCGGCGCGCGCACCTGCGCGCGGTGTTGCCCTGAGTACGGGCCCAGAGTCCGATGCGGCTGCTCATGCGACTGCCTCCCCGTCGGCCGCGGCGCGGCGCTCGATGTTCATCAGCGGATGTCAACGATCCAGCAGTACTCGTCCAGGCGCTGGGTGAGCCGCCCCTCCCCGGCAATCGGCAGGGGGAACTCCAGTGCGTGGGTCACACCGAGGTAGAGCCGTCGCAGCGATTCGTTGAAGGCGGGGGTGCAGTCGCCCTCGATGGCGATCTCGCTGGCACCCTCCGGCGCGGCCCAGCGCAGCTCCACCAGCGGCTCGGACCATCCGGGACTGACTGGCCGCACCTCCCCTCGGGCTTCGACCACACCCCGGCTGGTCAAGGTGAGTGCGCAGGCAGACTGGGCGACCCCGTGAACGCCGCAGAACAGGATCGTGGCCTGCCGCTCGAGCAGATCGGCGTAGTTGCCGCCGCTGGTCAGGCTCAGCGTGCCGGTCAGCATCTCCTGCCCACCGTTCACGCAGCCGCCACCGCCCGCCGAAAGCTGGGGCCAGTCGCTGACCAGCCGGACCGCATACGCCGGCTTGAGGGCGGCGCCAAGCAGTGCGCGGCTCACCAGCAACTCGGGCTCGCGGTTGCTCGGGCCGGCCGACAGCGCCATCGAGACCTGGGCGGCGAGCGGCGCGGCACAGGCGAGGTGGAGCGCGCTGGCCAGCAGTGTGGTGGTGATGCGCACTGGATCTCCCGGCTAGAGTCGCCCCCCTCTAGGACAAGACGCGTGCCGGACGACTCGCTGCTCCGGCGGCTGCCTGCGAAAACCGCCCAACTCGCGCGCTCGGCGCAAGTTGGGCGGTGAAGCTCCGCCATCCGCCGGACCACCCCCGGCCTGTCGGTTACAACACGATTGTCGATCCCGCCGTGGCGCTCGACAGAATTGTCACGCGAAGCGTGCCGGGTCGATGCCGTACTTCTTGAGCTTGTAGCGCACGATCCGCTCAGTACTCGCCAGCAGGCGGGTCGCGTCAGCGACCGACCCCCGGCTCGTTTTGAGAGCGTCCTGCAGCAGATCGCTCTCGAGCCGCTCCACCGCGTCCTTGAGCGGCCCGCCGCTCTCGCCCGACTGTCCCGGGGTCTGCAGCGTTGGGGGGAGATGCCGGCCGTGAATCGCGGGGCCGTCGCAGATCACCACCGCCCGCTCGATGACGTTCTCCAGCTCGCGGACGTTGCCGGGCCAGTGATATCGCACCAGCATGTCGATCGCGGGCGTGGTCAGCCGGAGGACGTTCTTCCTGGCGGCTCGGGCGTACTTCTCCACGAAGTGATCGGCCAGCAGCAGGATATCGGTCTTCCGGTCCCTGAGCGGCGGCAGAAAGATCGGGAAGACGTTCAGCCGGTAGTACAGGTCCTCACGGAAGCCCCGCTCGATGATCGCCCGCTCGAGATCCCGGTTGGTGGCCGCGATCACCCGCACATCCACCCGCACCGATTCGTGCCCGCCGACCCGCTCGAATTCCCGCTCCTGCAGCACCCGCAGCAGCCTGGCCTGCGTCGCGGGGGACAGCTCCCCGATCTCATCGAGGAAGATGGTCCCGCCGTGGGCCAGCTCGAACCGTCCCTTCTTCCGGGCCAGCGCCCCGGTAAAGGAGCCCCGCTCGTGACCGAAGAGCTCCGACTCCATCAGGGTCTCGGGGAGCGCTGCGCAGTTGACCTTCACGAACGGCCCGCCGGCGCAGGGGCTGTTGTAGTGGATGGCGTGTGCGATCAGCTCCTTGCCGGTCCCCGACTCGCCCCGGATCAGCACGGTGGTGCCGGTTCCGGCCACCTGGGACACCTGGCGCATGACGTCCCGCATCGGCCCGCTGGTGCCGATGAGATGGGAGAAGTCGTACCGCTCCTGCAATTCCCGTCGGAGGTTGCGGTTCTCCTCCTCGAGTGGCTGCTGGGTCTTGAGCGCGAGGGCTACCAGCGCGCTCACCACGTGCAGGAACTTGAGCGGCTGTTCCGCGTTCGTGCCGGCCTTCGACGGCAGATCCACCGAAATGGCGCCGACCGGCTTCCGGTCCTGCAGGATGGGCACGCACAGGAAACTCACCTCCGCGCCCGGCCCCCCCGGGCGCCGGAAGCTTCGGTGCAGGAACCGGGGCTCGCGCTCCACGTCCGGCACCACGATCGGCTTGCCGGTCGCCACCACCTCGCCGGTGATCCCCTCCCCCACCCGGTAGCGCGCCAGCCGGCCCGATTCCGGGAGATCGAGGGCCGCCTCGATGTAGAGCTCGCCGGTGCCCTCGTCCAGCAGTGTCAGCGAGCCGCGCAGCGCTCCGGGGTAGCGCCGCAGCAGATGCATCGCCTCTCCCAGGCCCTCGTGCAGCGTCCGCGCGCTGCCCAGCGCCTGGCGGATCTCGAACAGCGTGCCCAATTCCGCCAGCGGCCCTGGCTCGGGCGGCGGCGTAAGGCGAAAGGCAGCAGCAGTCTCCATCGGATCCTCGCAGGTACGCAAAAGACGAAACGGCCCGCTCACCTGGAGCGGGCCGCATACGATTGAATCAGTTACACGTAGGCCGCGCTCCGGGTCATCGGAACCGATTATTCCAGCAGCTGGAATTGGTCGAGCAGCGGAAGGCGGCGATCATCGGCACGAGGGAACCATAGGCCCGCTGGCCGGAATCGTCAACGGAAGCGGAGTAACGGAATTGTCAACGCTCTGAGGGCTGCCGTCCAAGTGACAGTCCCGGCGTCGCAGGGTTGGGGCTGCCCTCCTCACGGGGCGGCGCGATCCGGGACATCGCGAATCCCCGCCCGGTGATGATCAGTACGACCGATGAGACGATCACCACCGACGCGAGGGCCGCGCGGGCGGTGAAACTCTCGCCGCCGAACGCCCAGCCGAGGAAGACGGCGACCATCGGATTGACGTAGCCGGCGGTGGCCACCTTGCTGGGAGTGCTGACCTTGAGCAGCCACGCGTAGGCCGTGAAGGTCACCAGCGATCCGAAGACCACCAGATACAGGAAGGCCAATCCGGACTTCAGGGTGATCGCCGACGGGTCGAATCGGCCCCACTCCCCGGCGATCAGGCTGCCCAGCAGCAGGAGGCCGCCCCCGGCCAGCATCTCCATCCCGGAAACCTGCCGGGTATTCGAGGGCATGTCGGCCATGCGGTTGAGCACCGAGGCGAGCGCCCAGCCGAAGCTGGCAGCCATGAGCAGCAGCACGCCCGCGAGATCGACATGCTGCCCGCCGGAGTCATTGGGCATCACCAGGATCGCCACACCCAGAAACCCGAGGAGGATGCCGAGCAACACCACCCCGGGGGGCCGCGAACCCCGGGGCCCCACCCATTCGAGCAGGGCGGTCCAGACCGGAACCATCGCGATGATGAGGGCCGTGAGCGCAGAGGAGAGGTGCTGCTCCACCCACACGACCGCGCCGTTCCCGATCAGGAAGAACAGCGCCCCCAGGAAGAGCGCCCACCCCCACTGGATCGGTCGCGGAGCCGCCGCTCCGCGCACCCGTGCCCAGGCGTAGAGCAGGCTGCCCGCAAGCAGGAACCGCGCGCCGGCCATCAGCAGCGGGGGGATGCTCTGGATCGCAAAGGCGATCCCGAGATAGGTCGAGCCCCACACCAGATAGACCGCCGCAAAGGCGAACACCATCTGCAGCCGGGTCCGGGCGGCCAGTTCACGCGTCACGGGCGGCTCCCTCGGGCAGATTGAGCGGGAGCGCCTGGGCCTCTTTCACCGTTGCGAGGACGATCGTCGTCCGGGTGTTGCGGACGCCTTTCAACCGCCCGAACCGTTCGCGCAACAGGCGGCTGAGTGCCTCCGTGTCAGGCACCCGGACTTTCACCAGGTAGCAGTCCTCCCCGGCAACGTGGTGCACCTCCAGCACCTCCGGCGTGCGGGCCAGCGCCTGACCGATCGCGCCGGAGCCGACCCGCTCCTCGGTTCGCACCAGGACAAAGGCCGTGAGCCCCAGCCCGACGGCGACCGGATTGATCCGGGTGACGTAGCCCTCGATGACGCCGCGCTGCTCGAGCTTGCGGATCCGATCGAGAATGGCCGAGGGGGCCATGTCCAGCTGGCGGGCGATATCGGCGTTGCTGATCCGCGCGTTGGCCTGCAGCAGCTCGAGAATGGCGACATCGGTGGCGTCGAGCATCCGACCTCCAGCGCGGCGGTGCGAGGACTTGTTCGGTGATCGGGAAGATACCCCGACGATTATTCGGCTCGCAACCGCATCGACCGATGATCGAACGACCCGCATCCCACCCCGCCGCTCGCCATCACCTTCTCGGCCGGCGACATCGAGATGCCCGCGGTGGATGGACTGGACTCCTGCGTCGAGCTGACCATCTCCCGCGCCCCTCGGGATGAAGCCACCGCCGGGACCGCCGTCGCTCCGGCTATCGAGCGTCGCCCACGGACACTAGCTTGTCGACATGGCTGAACCGGTCACCTATCGCAGGACCCTCGGCCTCTTCTCCGGCACCATGGCCGTCGTCGGCGGCATCATCGGCTCCGGCATCTTCAACAACCCCGCGATCGTCGCCCAGCGGGTCGGCACTGCCGGCCTCACCCTTGGCGTGTGGGTGCTCGGCGGGGCCATCGCCCTGATCGGCGCCTTCTGCTTCGGCGAGCTGGGCCAGCGCCGCCCCCAGGCCGGCGGAAGCTATGTCTACCTGCGCGAGGCCCTGGGGCCGCTCCCCGCCTTCCTCTACGCATGGGCGCTGCTGCTGGTGATGGCGACGGGCGCGATCGCCGCTGTGGCCGTCACCTTCGCCAACTACGCCCTCAGCCTGGCAGGCATGCCAGGCACCGACGGCCGCTGGCTCGCCGGCGCGGCCATCGTGCTGCTCTCGGCCATCAACTACATCGGCATCCGCCCCGGGGCGATCACCACCAACATCTTCACCCTCCTCAAGCTGGCCGCACTGGGGTTGCTCATCGCGGTCGGACTCTTCGCGGGCGGAGCGCCCGGGACCGCAGCGCCACCCAGCTCATCGGCGGTCATCCCCGGCTCCCCGGTGCTCGCCGTGGCCGCCGCGCTGGTGCCGGTGCTCTTCGCCTACGGGGGCTGGCAGCAGACCAACTTCATCGCGGAGGAGATCCTCGAGCCCGAGCGCAACCTGCCGAGAGCTCTGGTCCTGGGCGTCCTGGTGGTGGTGGTCGTCTACCTGCTGGCGAACGTGACCTACCTCAAATTGCTCGGCGTCGATGGCCTGGCGGCCAGCACCGCCCCGGCCGCCGATGCGCTGCGGCTCCGGCTCGGTCCCGCGGGCGCGACGTTGATTGGGGCGGGCATCACCGCTTCGACGTTCGGCTTCCTGAACCTGGTCATCATGGTTTCGCCGAGGGTCTACCAGACGATGGCAGCCGACGGCCTCTTCTTTCCCGCCTTTGCGCGCATCCACCCGGACTTCCGGACACCGGGCACTGCGATCCTCGTGCAGGGCATCTGGGCCGTGGTGCTGCTGCTGACAGGCCAGTATGGCCAGCTACTCGACTACGTCGTCTTCTGCGACTGGATCTTCTTCGGGCTGGCGGTGGTCTCGCTGTTCGTGCTGCGGCGGCGGGATGCCAGGAACGGGACCCCCGACCCGCCTGGCGCCTTTCGGGTGCGGGGGTGGCCGCTCACGCCGGCGCTCTTCGTGGCGGCGGCGGTGTACGTCGTGATCGGCTCGATCAAGTCGAATCCGAAGAATGCACTGCTCGGCTGCGCCATCCTGCTGCTGGGCGTCCCGGTGTTCCGTTACTGGAGCAGCCGTCACACCCCCCCGCACTCCCCGGGATCGGATCGGGAGATCTGAGTGTCTGGTCGCCTGGCCCCCGCGACCACGCCGCCTGACTAGCGCGCACTGGCACCCTGCGCGCGCCTGGCAGCACAGCTCCTCCGGCTTCCCGGCGCCATGGTCACGGCGCTTCAGGATGACCGGCTGCCTTCCTGAGGGCTGCCGGGACCGCATTCCGGAACGGGGTGCCGGGACCCGTCGCAGCGGCGGCGACTTCTCACCCCGGACGACCTCGCCCGGCGGGTCCGCGAAGCGCCGGCCGCCCCCGCAGGCGTCAGCCTCCCTTGCGGATGGTGATGCCTCCGTTGACCGTGGTCAGCTTGAGGTCGCGTCCGCCCTGACCGATCCGGCCCCGGAGCGACTGCGGCTTCATGCGGCCCGTCACCGTTATCGGAAAGTCGCTGTCGATCGCGCCGTTGACAGTGCTGGCCTCGAGGTCTGCACTCGCCGTCGCGGGGAGGCGGACGGTGATGCTGCCGTTGACGGTCGAGAATTCGACCTCGTCCTTCCAGTCGGCGCGGCCCAGCGTCGCCCGCACCGAGCCGTTCACGGTAGATGCCCGTGCCACCCCGCCGGCATCCACCTCCGCGTCGCCGTTGACGGTCGAGAGTTCGCCATCCGCGGGCAGATCGAGTGCGGTCACGTCGCCGTTCACGGTGCTCCCCTCGAAGTTCACTCCCGCAGGCACCTTCACCTCGAAGGCGACCTCGACGTCCTCGTCGCGGGTGTCGTTCTGCCCGCCGTGGCGGCTGCAGTCGTTGGGCCGCGAGGCGCGACGCGACGGGTACACCGCGCAGATCAGCACTCCCTCGGCATCCTCCACCACCTTGATCTCGACATCCTTGGGGTCGCTGCGCCGGGCCCGCTTGGTGGCGGTCACCTCGGCCTCGCCGCCACTCGCCCGACTCGCGCGGACCGGGCCGTTGACTCCCCGGACCGAGAGGCTCTTGCCGGCGGCGATCGCGCCGTGCCAGCGGAAGTCCTGCGAGGCCAGCGGTGCGGCTGCGGTCACCAGCGCCAGCGTCGACAGCAGAAGGACTTTCATGGGTGCTCCAGTGTGAGAGCGGAGACCGGGGGCTAGTGGCGCCCGCCGGTCCCCTTGCGCAGGCTGACCGTACCGTCGAACGACTCGAGGTCGAGCCGCGCGCTGCCGGTGCCGAGAGTGAAACTCATCCGCTTACGGGCGTTGGTGCCGGTGAGTGTCACAGGAAAGTCCGACTCGAAGTCCCCGCTGAAGGTCGAGACCGTCACCTGGGCATTGATGACCGGCGCGATGACCGTCACGTCGCCGTCATGGGAGGTGAGCCGGTAACGGCCGCCGTCGCGGATGGCGCCCGCAAACCGCACCTCGCCATCCACGGTGTTGACGTCGACATCGGAGGACTCGATCTCATCCAGCGTGATCTCCCCGTCCACCGTGACCGCCTTCAGGTCTCCACGGGCGCCGCGGACCCGGATCGAGCCATCCACGGTATTCGCGCTGATCCGTCCGCTGGCATCCGTGAGATCGATGTCCCCCTCCACGCTCTGCAGCGACACGAACCCGCTGCCGCCGTGGACGGTAACCTTCCCGTCGACGGTAGAGACGTTCACCTCTCCCTTGGTGCCGTCCACGGCGACATCGCCGCTCTGGCTGGACAGCTCGAGCCCCATGTCGGCGGGCACCGTGATCTTCCAGGTCACTTCGGACGGGCCGTAGCGGCCATGGGCCCGCACCCGCACCGTCCCGCCACCCTGATCGATATCGACCCTGGTGTCCTCATCGTTGTCGGCCTCGACCCGGATGGCACTCCGGTTCCAGGTGGTCACCGTGATGCCACCCTCCTGGCTCGAGAGCTCGAGCCTGGCACCGTCGCGCACCGCGACCGTGGTGTCGGTGCCCTGGGGCAGCATCCCTGCGAGCGACGCAATCAACAGCAGCATGACGATCCTTTCCGGCTCAGCTGACCGCGCGGGTGAGCTGAGCGGCGCGGCGCAGGAGATCGAGCTTCTGCATCCGCGTCTGAGTGAGATGACCGTGGAGATAGGAGTCGGCCGGGTCGGCCGCGAGGGCACGCTCGGCCTCCGCGATTGCCCGATCGATGAGTTGCAGCTTCTGCTCGACCACGCGCACCGTGACGCTGTCCAGCCGCCCGCGGCCGGCGGCCAGCTCCGCCGCGAGTTCGCGAACGGCGGCATCGTAGCTGCGGTCCGCTCGGGTGGTGGCGACCGGAACGACCCGCGTCGAGGAGTCCACCACCCGAGCAAGGCTCGCGGTCGGCCGCGGGGCCGGGCCGCCACGGAGGGCCAGGGCCACCGCTCCCCCGGACAGCACGGCCAGCGCGATCCCCGCGGCGAGCAGTTGCGGCACCGAGAAGGCGAACCGGCGGCGCCCCGCGGGGGCGGCACCGATCGCGGCGGCGACGCCCGGCCACAGGTCCTGACGCGGCGGCCTGTCCTCCAGCGCCTGGGCCCGGACCACGACCCGGCGCAACTCCTCCATCAGCGCGGCGCATTCCGCGCAGTCCTGCAGGTGCACCTGGAGTGCATCCCGCTCGGTGGGGGCCAGGGCGTCGTCGAGGAACTCGGACAGCTGTTCGGCGGGCGGATGAGTCATGGCGTTATCCCAGCGTCTTTCTCAGTGCCATGCGGGCGTAGTGCAACTGTGATTTCGATGTGCCCGCCGTGATGCCGAGCATGCCGGCGATCTCCTCGTGGCGGTATCCCTCGACGTCATGGAGGATGAAGACTTGCCGGGCCCCGGGCGACAGCCCCGCAATGGCGGTCTCGAAGTCCACTCCCGCGGCCGACGAGATCGGCCGGCCGGGAAGGTCCATCCCCCTTTCGGGCTCCTCCACGAATCGCTTCCGCCAGCGGCCCCGCTCCGACCGCCGGTTGAGCACCACATTCACCGCCAGCCGGTGCAGCCAGGTGCCGAAGGCCGCCTCGCCGCGAAAGGTGTGCAGCTTCTGCCACGCCCGGACCAGCACTTCCTGGGTGATCTCCTCCGCGTCCTCACCCATCATCCGGTGCACCAGGGTGTGCACCCGGTTGACGTGCCGCCGGTAGAGTCGCTCGAAGGCGGAAGCGTCCCCGCTGGCGGCGAGGGCCGCGTCCACGGCGTCGGTATCGGCGGCGACAGCGTCGAAGGTGCGCAGCTCGGCGATCCAGGGTGAAGTGTCGGTCATGCAGCGAGTTGGACAACGGCTGCATCGCGAATGGTTGGAATGGGGACCTCGGGCCAGTCGCTCCCGGCCAGCGCCTCAAGCCCGGCCGATGAGCAACCGAATATAAGGATGGGCTGGAGCGTGAGCTGGGACGGCTGCGGAGCCTCTTCTCCCATCGGTGGCGCCGGCTGCCGCTCGGATGAACCTGAGCGAACCTGCCGCCGGGTCGCGGCGACCCCGAGCTACCGTTCGGTAGCGGGGACGCGAGCCTGGCTCTGGTTCAGGGCGGGCGGACGGGCAAACAAGGCGAGATCGTACAGGTGACGGAAACAGAAAAGCCGGGAACTGGCGTCCCCGACTCTCCTGCCCTCTTACCGGTCCCCTCAGACCGGTACCCCCCTCACTACCCTTCCCTGATCACCGGCCCCCTCAGACCGGTGCCTCTCTCACTACCCCCTCCCTGCGGAACTACACCCTCGCGGCCGCCAGCGCCCGGACCAGGTCGGTCGTGGACACCACACCCAGCAGGCGGCCTTCCTGCTCGACGAACAGCCGATGCACTTCCAAGTACACCATCCGCTGTGCGGCGTCCTTCACCAGCGCGTCCGGCGTGATCGTCTGGGGCCTCGGTGTCATGACCTCCTGCACCAGCGTCTCTTCGAAGATCTTTTCCCGATCCTCCGGGTCGTGATGCTCCGCCAGCGTGTCCAGGATGTCACTGCTCGAGAGCACTCCGACCAGCCGCCCGTGATCATCGACCACCGGCACCCCGGAGACGTGGGTCTCCGACAGCAGGCTGATCGCTTCTCCGACCGAATCCGTCCCTCTGATGACCTTCAGATTGGTCTGCATGACGTCGGCGACGCGCATCGGCTCCTCCTCGGGCGGGTACCGCCACGCCACTAATACGCACTCGGTCCAGTGAACGAAATGTGAAGCGCGCATGAGGGTAGATTGGCGGAGCGGCTGATTCCAAACCCCGGCACTCCGGCCGGCATCCCATGGTCGATGACGCGCCCCCACGCATCCCGGTGAACGACACCGTCACCCGCGCCCAGCAGGGCGACCCCTCGGCGTTCCGCGAGCTGTACGAGGCACACGTGGGTCGGGTCCACGCCCTTTGCCTCCGGCTCGCCGGCAACAGGCAGGAGGCCGAGGAATACACCCAGGACGTCTTCGTCCGGGTGTGGGAGCGGCTGGGCACCTTTCGGGGCGAGAGCGCCTTTGCCACCTGGTTGCACCGCCTCACCGTCAACGAGGTGCTCCAGGCCCGGCGCAGTGCGGGACGGCGATCGGCCCGGGTCAGTCTCTCGGACGAGCCTGAGAACCTCGAGCGGCCCCGCCCCGCGCGGACCCCGTCGCCCGATCTGGCCCAGGCGATCGCGGCGCTACCCGAGGGCGCCCGGACGGTCTTTGTGCTGCACGACGTCGAGGGCTACCAGCACGAAGAGATCGGCCAGATGATGGGAATCGCCGAGGGCACATCCAAGGCGCAGCTCTTCCGGGCGCGCCGACTGCTGAGGGAGGCTTTGGGACGATGAGCGACTGCAGCACGATCGCCGGGCGGCTCGACGCCTGGCTCGACGGCGAGCTGGATCCCGCGGAGGCGGCTGAGGTCGAGCGCCATCTCGCGGGCTGTGCCACCTGTCGCGCGGAGGCCGACGCGATCCGCTCGATCCTCGCCGACGCCCGGGCGCTCCCCCGCAGCATACCGCCGGCGCGTGAGCTATGGACCGGCATCAGCGGGCGGGTGACCCCGGCCCCGGGCGGAACCACTCGCCGACGCCTCGGTGCGGCCATCGCCGTCCCGCGGTCCCTCTGGACCCGGGTGGCCGCCGCGATCCTGCTGATGCTGTTCGGCGCCGCTCTGGCGACGTTCTGGCAGCGGCGCATCGCGCCCGCGGGCTTCGCGGCCCAACAGGCGCGTTACGCCGAGGCCAGCGCAGTACTCGCCCGGAAACTCGCGGCCGATCCTGGCGCGCTGGCCCCGGCCACGCGCGCCGTGGTGGTGCGCAACCTCGCGATCATCGACCAGGCCATCCACGAAGCCGAGACAGCCCTCGCCGCCGATCCCGGCAACACCGCGCTCGAACAGATGCTGGTAGCACGGTACGAACAGCGCATGGCCCTCCTCCAGCATGCGACCGATGCGAGTCGCAGAGAGAGCTGACATGGTCTGCACGAACGGGCCGAGCGCCGGCGCGCGTGCGGCACTGCTGCTGGCGCTGGCCCTGGCTCCCCTCCCGCTTGCCGGTCAGCAGGCGATCGACGTCGGGCGCCCGATGCGAGCCGGTGGCGCGCTCCGCATCATCGCCCTGACCGGCTCCCTCCGCATCACCGCGTGGACCCGCGACACTGTCCAGGTGCGCGGCCGGGTCGACCCGAGCGCCGGACGCTTCTTCATCGAAGGCACCCCCGAAGCGATCAAGGTCGGCATCGAGGCACCCGACGGTCGCCAGCCCGACGGCACCTCGGATCTGGACGTCCAGATCCCGTCCGGGACCCGGCTCTGGGTGAAGACCGCAGCGGCGGACCTGGACATCACCGCCGACGGCGGGACGGTTGAAGTAGCCGGCGTGAGTGGTCGGGTGCGCGTCGCCGGCCGGGCGGAGAATGCCATCGTCGAAACCATCGATGGCAATGTGGAACTCGTGCTGAACGGCGTGCATGCACGGGTGCGCACCGCGAGCGGGACGATCGTCGTCCGGGGCGTGGTCCGGGAGCTCGAGGCGTCGACGGTGAGCGGGCCCCTGTTGGTGGGAATGGAGGGCGCTGTTCAGCGGGTCCACCTCGAGACGGTGGCAAGCGAGATCGCCTTCAAAGGCGACCTCGACCCCGAAGGACGGCTGGAGGCGGCGACCCACGGCGGCGACATCGAGCTCAGGCTGCCCAAGCGGCTCGGCGCCGCCTATCATCTCGTCAGCTACGGCGGCGGCGTGCTGAACGAGCTGGTGCCGCCGTCGGCGCTGCGCGCCGGCCCCAACAAGGGCGAATGGACCTTCGTTACTGGCGACGGCCGGGCCTCCGTCGATGTGCGCACCTTCAAGGGTCGGGTGACGCTCAAGGTGAGAGGGGAACCGCAATGAGAAATGCGAAGTGAGAAGCGGGGTGTAAACGCCAGCGGAGGGCTCGGCATCGAATCCTCGAATGCAGCATCCCGCTTCTGCCTCTTCACCTCCTCCTTCGCCCGAGGTCCCCATGCGCCGTCCCCTGCTCCTCGCCCTCGCACTTACGCTCGTCGCCGAGTCCCCCGCCTTCGCGGGC
This sequence comes from uncultured Gemmatimonadales bacterium, assembly GCA_963825065.1. Taxonomy (GTDB): domain Bacteria; phylum Gemmatimonadota; class Gemmatimonadetes; order Gemmatimonadales; family GWC2-71-9; genus JADJOM01. The sequence goes on along the minus strand of CAWGRU010000007.1, from coordinate 51,325 downwards.
CCGCCCTGGATCTCCATCGAGTATCCCGTCAACCCCTACAACTCCGCCACCCGTGACGCCTTCTGCCTGGTGCGGGTCTACCACCACGGCGACGTCGCCTACTATCCCGTCGAGGGCAGAGCGGAGGGCCTCGTCGATGGGGGACGCAGGACCGTCAAGCTCAGCCCTGATCGATACCGGAACTCCGGGGCTCTACGCCGTCCGCTACACCCCGGAGAAGACAGGGAGCTGGGTCCTCACCTTCCGCGTCGGTGAGGAGGGGAGCCATGGGAGCGCGACGGTCGTCGTGCCGCTGGGCCGGGACGGCCAGATCCTCGCCGCCAGCGTACCGACCCGTCAGGAGGGTCCGTACCGGATGCCGGTACCGGTCACGGGAGCCATGCTGAATGAATTCCTTACTCAGGTGGCCGGCCGGTGAATCGCATCGCCCCGGAGAGTCCACCCGTCGATACCTAGGGTGGCCCTCCTTCCGGGACCGTGAACCGGATCGACGAGCAGTTCCGCAGACCCGATATTTCCATCCCCCGACACCCTCCTGATCGTCGGCCCCGAGCCTGCGTCCGCCCAGTGGCGTACGCTGCTCGGGGCGCTGCGGACGTCCGGACTCACCCTGACCACCGCCGCCTCTCAGGAGCGCCGCCGCCGTCGAGGGCTGCGGGAGAGGCGGCTCCGGCTGCGGATCCTGTATGTTTCGCGAGATACGGACGATGCCACCCTGCAGCACGGCAACCTGCCCTCCACCACCGGCTTCCTGCACGAGCCGCTCACCCCCGGCTCGCTGGCCGAGCGGGTACGCGAGGTCATAGGACGCTGAGCACCACCTGCCCAGGCACCGAGTCCGGCTCGGGTTCGTCGGTCCCGAAGTACCAGTCCACCTGGTCCATCAATTCATCATCCGTTGACACGCCGGTCAGGATCGTCTCAGGCATACCGGGATCGATCAGCACGTAGCCGAACGGGTAGTCGAGCCCGCTCAGCATGACCACCCGGCGCGGCGCCCCCTCGGCTTCCACGATGACGGAGTCTGCGGTCGTGGCCACCAGGGCAATCCCCGCCTCCTCGAGATCCGGAGCCACCAGCCCGGTGTAGCTCCGGAAATCATCCAGCAGGTCCGCCCCCTCCCCCCCTCGCAGCGTGTCCGACGCCGGCAACCAGAACGCCACGACCGTCGGCTCCGTCACCACCGGAGCGGCCGAGAGCGGCCGCAGTGCGGTGGAATCGCGACGGTTGGCCAGCTTCGGCGCCCGGGGCCGGTGACAGCCGGAAGCGAGGAACAACAGGAGCAGCAGCAGGTAGCGCAGGATTGCCTCTGAACAGTCGAAGACAGTCACAGTACCTCATGGCCAGCGGAGCCGCCACCGGCCTGGGCCGGGGCCCTCTCACCGGACGGGGGCCATTCCGATGGTCGGATTCGCGACAGCAAGTGCCCACTTGCACACTGTGTGAGGGGTCGTTAATATCTCGCCCCATCATGGATATCCGCGAACGACTCCTCGAAGCCGCCGCCCAGGTCTACAGCGAGACCGGCTTCCGCGGCACGACCACCCGGCGCATCGCGCAGGTGGCAGACGTCAATGAAATCACCCTCTTTCGCCATTTCGGGACCAAGGAAACCCTGGTCAAGGCCGCGCTCAAGCGGGCCCACCAGAAGTCCGACCCCGTGGTGCTGGGCGAGCCGGTCGATCCGCCCGCCGAACTGAACGCCTGGGCCTGGAACACCTACCAGCACTGGTATCAGAGCCGAGGAATGATCGCCCGGGTGATGGGCGACCTGATCGAACACCCCGAGCTGGCGCCGGACATCTGCGAGGAGCCCGGATGCGAGCATCACATGCTCTCCCGGTATCTCGAGCGGATGCGGGAGCTGGGAATGGCGCCAGGGACCTTTCACGCGGACGCGGCGGCCGGGCTTCTGCTCGGTGCGGTATTCACCCACGCCGTCTGGCGCGATCACTTCGAGGACGAGACCCTGCCGGCGCCGGCGATGGTCATCCAGCAGTACGTCGCGCTGCTGCTCAGCGCGGTCGGGGCCCAGCCGGCGGCGGCGTCCAGCACCACCAAGGAGACGGCATGATGTCCTTCCCCCACCGTGGACTGGCATCGGCCGCGAGCCTTGCCGGCCTCCTGCTGCTGGGCGCCCCCGCGCTGGCCGCGCAGCAGCCCACCCTCGTCACCACCCCACGGGCGCTGTCCCTCGACGAGGCGCTGGAGCTGGCGATCCCGGCGAGCGACGCTGTGGGCCTCGCCCGGGCGGACGTGAAGCGCGCCGAGGGAGAAGTGAAGCGGGCACGAGCGGATCTGCTGCCCCAGCTCACCGGCACTGCCACCTACACCAGAACGCTCAAGTCCCAGTTCAGCCTCGGAAGCAGCAAGGTCGACACCACGGCGACCAGCTTCTGCAACCGGTTCACCGCCGATCCTTCGCTCACGATTGCCGAGCGGGTGGATTCGCTCGAGCAGAGTGTGCAGTGCCTTTCCGCACTCAATCTGGGCGGGCTCTTCAGCAGCCTGCCCTTCGGCCGGAAGAACCAGTACAACTTCGGGCTCTCGTTCAGCCAGACGCTGTTCAGCAGCGGGCTGCTCAAGGGCCGGCCCCGCGCGGCCGTGGCTGGCCGGCGGGTGGCGCGGATCGGCGTCTCCACCGCCGAGGCGCAGGCCCGGCTGGATGTGACCTCGACCTACTTCGATGCGGTGCTGAGCGACCGGCTGGTGGCGATCGCCGAGCTGAGCCTGGCCCAGGCGGAGACGACGCTGGCGCAGACGGGGCTGGGAAAGCAGGTGGGCACCCAGTCGGAGTTCGAGCTGCTGCGGGCGCGGGTGACCCGCGATAACCAGCGGGCCGCGGTGCTGCGGCGCCGCTCCGACCGGCGACTCGCCTATCTGAGGCTGCAGCAGCTGCTCCAGCTGCCGCTCTCCCAGCCCGTCACCCTCACCACGACCCTCGACGAATCCCCGGCTGGCGGCATCGACTCGGCCGACTCGTTGCAGATCAGCGAGAGCGACACGGCGGTGAGGCAGCGGGCGGCGGTGGAGCAGGCCGAGCAGGCGGCGACGATTCAGGAGATCCTCACCGGGGTGACCCGCTGGGACCGGCTGCCGACCGTCAGCCTCACCTCGAAATTCGCGCGCATCGGCTACCCCAACGACGGGATTCCGTGGAACGCCAACTTCGTCTCTGACTGGACCATCGGCGTGAACGTCTCGGTTCCGCTGTGGACCAGCGGGCGCCTGAGCGGCAACACGCTCATCGCCGAGGCGGCGCTGGAGCAGGCGCGCATCAAGGTGAGCCAGGCGCGGGACGCCGCCTCGCTCGATGCCAGCACGACGGTCGAACAGCTGCAGACCGCGCTCGCCACCTGGGCCGCGACCCAGGGCACGGTGGCGCAGGCGGAGCGGGCCTACGCGATAGCGACCCTGCGGTTCAAGGAGGGTCTCTCCACCCAGACCGAACTCAACGATTCCCGGTTGCAGTTCGAGCAGGCTGAGGCGAACCGGGCCACCGCGGCCCGTGACGTCCAGGTCGCGCGGGCGCGGCTCCGGCTGCTCCGCGACCTGCCGATCGGCGGCTCGGACGTCGCCCAGACGCTCTCCGCCGCCGCAAGCGGCCAACAGAATATCCAGCAGCCCGCAGCGACCGCGGGCGGAACCTCGGGCACCAACGGATTCACGCCATGACCCGGACCACTCATACGCTGTTCGTCGCCGGGGCCGCTGCCCTGGCCCTCGGCTCCATCGCCTGCGGTCGCGGCGCCGCACCCGCGCCCACCGGCAGCGACGCCGCGATGATGGTGGGCCGCGAGAACCTGACCGTGGCCCGGCAGGAGACGCTCCAGGTGGGACCGGCGCTCTCCGGCACCCTGGAGGCCGATCGCAGCGCCGCGGTGCGCGCCGAACTCGGCGGGGCGATCGTCGCCATCAACGCCGAGCCGGGCCAGGCGGTGGCCCAGGGCGCGGTGCTGGCTCGGATCGATGATTCCGGCGTGCGGGACAGCTATACCTCGGCGTTGTCGGCGGCGAAGACGGCCGAGCTCGCCGTCGCGCTGGCGGAACGCAACGCCGCGCGGACCCACTCGCTGGCGGATGCCGGGGCCATTGCCGACCGGGACCGGGAACAGGCGGACTGGAACCTTTCCTCCGCTCAGGCGCAGCTCGCCGATGCGCGGGCCCGCGCGGCCAGCGCCGAGAAGCAGCTGGCGCGCACCGTCCTCCGCGCACCGTTCAGCGGTGTGGTGAGCGAGCGCCCGGTGAACCTCGGCGACGTCGTACAGCAGGGCACTCCGCTGTTCACCGTGGTGGATCCCGCCATGCTCAAGCTCGAGGGGTCGGTGCCGCTCGACGGGCTGGAGGGACTCCGGCCGGGGACGCCGGTGCTCTTCACGGTGACGGGGATGGGCGACGAACCGCTCCGGGGCAGAATCTCCCGAGTCAATCCGGTCGCCGATCCGGCCACCCGGCAGATCCGGGTAACCGTCAACGTGCCCAACACGGGGCGGCGCCTGGCGGCGGGGCTGTTTGCCGATGGGCGGATCGCGCTGGCGGAGCGGCCGGGGGTCGTGGTCCCCTCGGGTGCGGTGGATCGTACTGGTCTCCGGCCGGCGATCGTGCGGGTGAAAGGCGGCCGGGTGGAGCGGGTGGAGGTGACGCTCGGGCTGCTCGACGAGGCCCGCGATCAGACCGAGATCGAGAGCGGCGTTGCCGCCGGGGACACGGTACTGCTCGGCGGGGCGCGGGGCCTGCCGCCGGGCACCCCGGTGCGGGTCGGCAGCGCCGATGAGCTGGGCCGCGGCGGCCAGCAGAAGCAGGGGGAGTGACGCCATGCTGATTTCCGATTTCGCGATCCGGCGGCCGGTGGTGACGGTCGTCTCGATGCTCGCCCTGGTGGTGTTCGGGCTGATCGCGCTCTTCAAGCTGAAGACCGACGAATTCCCCGACGTGCAGCCGCCGTTCGTTTCGGTGGGGGTCGTCTATCCGGGCGGCTCCCCCGAGGGCGTCGAACGCGAGGTGCTGGAGCCGATCGAGGAGGCGGTGGCCTCGATCAGCGGGGTGAAGAAGATCACTGGCTACGCCCAGGACGGCTTCGCCCAGCTGGTCATCGAGTTCCAGTTCGAGAAGCCGCTCATCGAGGCGACCCAGGACATCCGGGACGCGATCTCCGGCATCCGCAACGACCTGCCGGACGAGATCGAGGAGCCGATCATCAAGAAGCTCAACGACACGGACCGGCCGATCGTGTCGCTGGCGCTCTCCTCGAGCACCCTCACCGCCGCCGAGCTCACCCGGCTCGCCGATCCCGGTATCGCGCGGGAGCTGCGCTCGCTCCCCGGTGTCGCCGAAGTGCTCATCGTCGGGAAGCACGAGCGCGAGCTGAGCGTGCTGCTCAAGCCGGTCGCGCTGCAGGCCGCGGGCGTCAGCGTGCTGCAGGTGGTGCAGGCGATCAAGCTGCAGAACCTCGCCGCTCCGGTTGGACGGGTGGAGACCGATCTGCAGGAGAAGAGCATCCGGCTCACCGGCCGACTGGCGGAGCCGCAGGACTTTCTCAAGCTGGTCGTCGCCGAGCGGGGTGGCCGGCTGATCCGGCTGGGCGAACTGGCGGACGTGCGCGACGGCACCGAGGAGCCGCGGTCGCTGGCGCTGTACGACGGGCGCGAGGCGGTCGGCATCGATGTCAAGAAGGCCAAGGGGTACAGCACCACCGACGTGAGCGCCCGGATCCTGGAGCGGGTGGAGACGCTGCGCGCCACCCTGCCCAAGGCGGCCCAGCTCGACCAGGTGCTCAACAGCGGCGACCGGGTGGAGCGTTCGGTGCTGAACGTCGAGGAGACCCTGGTCGAGGGTGCATTGCTCACGGTGCTGGTGGTGTTCCTGTTCCTCAATTCGTGGCGCTCGACGGTGATTACCGGCCTGGCGCTGCCGGTCAGCGTGCTGGCCTCGTTCGTCGCGGTGTGGGCGTTCGGATTCACGCTCAACACCATGTCGCTGCTCGGACTGTCGCTGGCGATCGGCATCCTGATCGACGACGCCATCGTGGTGCGCGAGAACATCGTCCGCCATGTCGAGATGGGGAAGGATCACATCACCGCGGCCCGCGAGGGCACCGACGAGATCGGGCTGGCGGTGGCCGCGACGACCTTCTCGATCCTCGCGGTCTTCGTGCCGATCGCGTTCCTCCCCGGCGCCGCCGGCCAGTGGTTCAAACCGTTCGGCCTGACCATCGCCTGTTCGGTGGCGGTATCGCTGTTCGTCTCGTTCTCGCTCGACCCGATGCTCTCCGCGTACTGGCCGGATCCGCATCGGGCGGAGCATGAGAAGTCGTGGATCACCCGGAAGCTCGATGTCTTCAACAGCTGGTTCACCAACCTGGCGCAGGTGTACAAGCGGGTCATCGCCTGGGCGCTCGACCATCGCTGGTCGGTGGTGGGCCTCGCCACCCTGTCCTTCGTCGGCGCAATCGCCATGCCTGCGGTCGGGATCGTCGGCAGCAACTTCTTTCCCCTCGACGACCGCGGCGAGTTCAACATCAAGATCGAGACCCCGCCTGGTTCCAATCTCACCTACTCCCGCCGCAAGGCGGATGAGATGGTCCGGCTGCTCAAGACCTATCCGGAGGTGCGCTACGCGTATGTCACCCTCGGAGGAGGTGCCGCGGGGGCGGTGGACGAAGGCAACATCTACGTCCGCCTGACACCGCGGACCCAGCGCAGCATCTCCGCGGAGGAGTTCGCGGCCCGGCTGCGGGAGACCACCGCCCGCATCAGCGGCGTGAAGCTGTCGGTGTTCACTTCCAACTTCGGCGGCGGCCGCAAGTCGGTGCAGCTCGAAGTGCGCGGCCACGACGTCCCCACCATCACCGCCGTCGCCGATCAGGTCGAGCAGCTCGTCGCCAGCGTCCCGGGCGTGGTGGATCTGGGACTCTCCAGCAAGGGCAAGAAGCCGGAACTCACCATCAACGTGAACCGGCCGCTCGCGGGCAGCCTCGGCCTCACCGTGGGCGACGTCGCCCAGTCGGTACGGCCGGCCTTTGCGGGGCTCGATGCGGGCGACTGGGTCGATCCGAGCGGGGAGACCCGCGACGTGGAGGTGCGGCTCGCGCCCGAGAGCCGGGCCCAGCCGGAGGACCTGCGCCGGCTGCCGCTGCTCATCGTCGGGCCGAATGGCGCGCCGAGCACCATGCCGCTGGGCCAGGTGGCGGACATCACCCAGACGGTAGGGCCCGCGGTGATCAACCACCTCGACCGCGACCCGGTGGTCATCGTGGAGGCCAACATCTCGGGCCGCCCGGGCGGCGAGGTCATGGAAGACATCCGCGGTCGCCTCGCGAAGGTTCCACTCCCGCCAGGGGTGCGGATCACGGAAGGCGGTGAAGCCAAGGACCAGGCCGAGGTCTTCGGCAACATCTTCATCGCGCTGGGCGTGGCGGCGATGCTGATGTACCTGATCCTGGTGGTGCAGTTCGGCTCGTTCGTCGACCCGCTCGCCATCATGATGTCGCTGCCGCTCTCGATGATCGGAGTCATGCTGGGGCTTGCGGTCACCGGGCTCACGATCAACATCATGAGCCTGATCGGTGTCATCCTGCTGATGGGTATCGTGGCGAAGAACGCGATCCTGCTCATCGACTTTGCCAAGTGGGCGCGGGAGCGCCAGGGGATGCCACTCCGCGAGGCGCTCATCGAGGCCGGCGCGATCCGGCTCCGCCCGATCCTGATGACGACCTTCGCATTGATCGCGGGCATGATTCCGGTCGCGCTCGGCCGGGGCGAGGGGGCCCAGTTCCGTCAGCCCCTCGGCGTCTCCGTGATCGGCGGGGTGATCACCTCCACGCTGCTGACGCTGGTGGCGATTCCGACATTCTACGAGATTCTCGATAGCGTCCGGGAGTGGTTTGCACACCTCGCGCGCCGACTGTTCGGCAACGCCGCGATCGACCAGGTGGTGCAGGCGGTGACGGGCGAGCACAAGGTCGGACCATAGTAAGTTCCGAGTTCCGAGTTCCGAGTGCTGAGAGTCCTTTCGAACCCGGAACCCGGAACTCGGAACTCGGAACTCGGAACTCAACAGTCTACTCACCTGATCTCAGGAGTCCATTCATGCCAGTCTCCACCGCATCCGCCACCTGGGAAGGCGGCCTCAAGGGCGGCAAGGGCACCTTCGCGGGTCAGTCCGGCGTCATCCAGGGCCCCTACTCGTTCGCCACTCGTTTCGAGGGGGCGAAGGGCACCAATCCCGAGGAGCTCGTCGCAGCGGCGCACGCTTCCTGCCTGAGCATGGCGCTCTCCGCCGACCTCGAGAAGGCGGGCACCCCGGCGACCCGGGTCACCACGACCGCCGCCTGCACGATGGCGTTCGTCGAGGGCGCCCCGCGCGTCACCGCCATGAAGCTGACCGTACGCGCGGTCGTCCCCGGCATCGATGCAGCGACCTTTGGCAAGGCGGCCGAGGCCGCGAAGAACGGCTGCCCGATTTCGAACCTGATGAAGGGGAACGTGGCGATCACGCCTGGACGCCCGCATGGAGTAGGCTCCGCGCGGGTGGTACACGGGTTGCCCTTGAGGGGGGTGGCAGGACGCTGCGCCCTCCCGATTCGTCCGGGTGCGACTGCCGCATCCGGACGCCGTCGTTGGAGGCAAGGCCTTGGAACTACTCGGCTTGGCGCGTCGTTCCTGGTTCACTCACTCCGAGGAACGATGTCCGGCAATCGTACGGTTGGCCAGAATTCCCGCTGGTTAGTCAGCTTTTTCAAGGCGATGGTGGTGATGGGCGCCGCGGGACTGATGTTGGGCGCACACCACAGTCGATTCATGGCCCGGTGCGCGGCCAACGGATGCCCCGGCCTCCCACCGGCGGCGACGTCCGCGGGCATCCACGCCGGTCATGCCGATGCCGCGACCGCGCGCGGCTGGTCCTCCGCCCGCAGCTTCCACCGGGTCGCCGAAGCGGCATGGGGTCGGCGCGCCGCGCTCGATTCCGCCCAGCTGCTCACCATCCTCAAGATCAATCGAATCGACGCGAGGCACGCGCGCGGGCGCCAGCTGCTGGTGCCCGATTCGATCGCCGCAGAACTCAGCTACAGCCCGCTGCCCTCGACGCTCCGGGAGCTGGCGCGGGTCCCGAAGTTCATTCTGGTCTCCCGTAGGGTGCAGGCGTTCGGTGCCTACGAGGACGGTATCCTGGTCCGCTGGGGTCCGACCAGCACCGGGAAGGAGACCACCCCGACCGACAGCGGGCTCTTCTTCACCAACTGGAAATCGAAGCAGGCCATCAGCACGGACGATCCCAGCTGGATCCTGGACTGGTACGTGAACTTCATCGCCCTGAAGGGCGTGGCCTTTCACGAGTACGACCTGCCGGGGCGTCCGGCGAGCCACGGCTGCGTGCGCCTGCTCGAGGAGGACGCCTACTGGATCTTCCGGTGGGCAGACCAGTGGGTCCCGGGTCGGGGCCCCGCGGTGAAGGATTACGGTACGCCGGTGCTGGTCATGGGGGACTACGACTATCACGCCCCGGCGCCGTGGCTGGGCCTGGCGGAGGATCCTGATGCCGATCGGGTGAGCGCGGTCGAGGCGGAGCTGGCCTTGCTGCCGCACCTCGCGACCGTGGTCGAACGGAGCGCGACGGGGAGCACCGAGTTCGCGGCGCGCCGCTAGCCCTTCACGCCCCGGGGGCTCAGGGGCGCTCGGCTTCGCCGGAGGCGCGGTGCACGGTGCGGAGCAGTTCGAACTCGGGCTGGCAGAAGGGGCAGGCCATCACGTGGTCGAGCAGCGCGAGACGCACCTCTTCATCCTGCTCGCGATGGACCAGCGCCTGCAACTGCTCGACGGGCGGGCAGGCATTGCGGTCACCCGGCTCACCGGCGCGCAGCCCGAGCAGCATGTCATAGCTCTGGCGCAAGCGTTCGTCGCTCATCCGAGACTCTCCGGGCCGATGCCCATCGCCGTCAGCGCCTCGCGCAGATCGGCGAGTCCGCGATACAGCAGGTTCCGCGTCTTGGGCTCCGACCAGCCAAGGAGATCGGCGATCTCCTCCCTGGCGTAGCCCGCCAGATACATCTTCACCACCGAGCGGCGGGCGGGGAGGAGGGTCTCCACCGCACGCCCGATGCTCTCCTGCAGTTCCATCTGCTCCATCAGCCGGTCGGCCGACGGCGATTCTCCGAGGACCGCGATCCCGCTGGGCCGGGAGAGCCGCACCGGGGTTTCCCTCCGCGCGCGCCGGCGGCGCAGCACATCGAGCGCGGCGGACACCGCGGTCCGGTGGATATACGACGCTGGCGCGCTCAGGATCTTCTCACCGCTCTCCAGCGCCTTCCACAGCCGCAGGCGGACCTCCTGCACCAGGTCCTCCACATCGGTGCCCGACAGCCCGTGCTGCACGCCGATGTAGCGCACCCGTTCGGCGAAACGGGTATGCACGGCATCGAGGGCCTGCGAGACGCTGTCGGAGGGCTGCTCCATGAGAGTGAACGTACCGGCGGATGCGAGACACGCAATAGCGGGGGGAGCGCTGCGTGACGCAGGCCACTCGGATCCGGTGCTGGCGGCCCCGCCTCGCACGGACGGGGCGCGAGAACCGTGGGGCGCCGGGTGCGTTACTCGGACGAAGGGGTCACGCAGGGTGGCCTCGAGTCCCAGGCAGGAGACAGGTATGCTGCGCCGATTTCGTCCCTTCCGGTCAACGTGGTCGCTGGTGGTGGTGCTGGGTGCGGTGCTGTTCACGCTGGCGGCGTGCAACGAGCACCCCACCGAGGCGGACACGCCGCCGCCCGCTGACTGCAGCTACAATCCCACCACGCACGTCTGCACCTGAACATACGCCGTTCCCGTATGACCCTTGCGTGAGGCGGCCGGAGGATGGTCGCCTCACCTGGGGGTCAGGCAGAAGCCCCGCGCAGCTTCTCCACCAGCTCCAGATACCCGGCAAGCATCTTCTCCAGCCGCTCGCGGGCCGCGGGATCACTCAGTGAGCCCTCGGCGTCGAACGCCTTGTCGCCCTGGGCGAGCGAGAACATCTCGGGATAGACCAGCATCCCGAGGCTTTCAAGCGGCACCCGCAGCGCCCAGAGTCCCCGATTCCCCCCGATCAGCCCGGTCGAGGTCGAAAGCAGGAAGGCGCTCCTGCCCCGGAGCGGATTGGGCCGGATGCGGGAGATCCAGTCGATGGCGTTCTTGAGCGTTCCAGGCATCGAGTAGTTGTACTCGGGCGAGGCGAGCAGCAGCCCGTCGGCCGGCTCGAGCCGGCGCTGGAACTCCAGCGCACCCGCCGGAATCCCGTCACGGGCCTGCACGTCCCCGTCGTAGAGTGGCATGTCGAATTCCCGGAAGTCGGCCACATCCACCGTCGCGCCGCGCTGGCGGACCACCTCCACCGCCGCGCGCACCAGCTTCCGGTTGAGCGAGGCGGTGCGGAGGGACGCGGCAAAGGCGAGGAGGCGCAGACTCATGGCCGATAGGGCCGCGCGAGCACACTGTCCCAGGTCGCGAGCGCGGGCTTGGGTCCGAGGACCGAATCCACCAGACCGAGATGGGCGAAGGGTGTGAGCCCGGGCACGGTCGAGGGGGGAAACTGGCTGAGATCGAAGTCGGTGAAGGTGATCTGAAACAGCCCCACGGCACCGGCGGCGTTCAGCAGCCTGGCCTGTCGCGCGAGGTACTTCGCCTGCAGGGCCGGGGTGGAGCCGTTGGCATTGACCGGCACCGAAGGCCAGCCACCTTCGAGCACCAGGACCGGCAGCGTGGTGCCCTGCACCAGCCGCGCGTAGTAGTTGAGCGGGAGGCTGTCGGGCTCGCTGAAGCCGCCGAGATAGGGATAGGACGACAGGCCCACCACGTCGATGAACGGAAAGTCCGTCAGGTCCTGCGCGATCCCGACGTATCCGGTGCCGCCCTGGAGGCCACCCCACGCCGTCTCGACCTGCACGCTGACCAGCAGCGGCGTCGTGCTCCCGGCCGTCCGCCGCTGTAGAGCGGCGGCGTTGGCCATGGTGACGACAGCGTTGTAGACCGCGCCGGGCGCCGCAAGGCGGACGAGGTTGGTCTCCGCGGCCAGACTCAGGTAGGCCGGATGGAGGATGCTGTCCACCGCCGCCACGTACTCGAAGTACAACCGCTGGACCAGCGTGTCGGTGATGCTGCGCCCCGCGCTCACCAGTTCCGGCGCCTCCGCCGCGCGGTTGAGGCCGTCGGTGACGTCGAGGGCGACGACGATGGGATGTCCCGTGCCGCGGTAGTAGTTGGCGAGCGGCAGGCGCACGGTGCGCACCTCCGAGTCCGCCGGTACCCCGCTCAGCAGCACCGCCCAGGGGATCTCGAGCTGGACCAGCCCGGCGTCGGAGTGCGAATTCGAGAGCGTGAGGGTCTGGAGCAGCAGCGCGGTGTCCGGCGTGGGTGGAATCGCCGAGAAACCCATCAGGTAGCGGCGCGGGGCGATGCCCGGCCCGCTGCTGTCACCGCAGGCGGCAGCCGCGAACGTCCCTGCCGCAACGCATGCCAGCCGCAGCAACCATCGCCGGGTGGCGACTCGCCAGCAGGACCCGGTCGCCATCATCGAAGCAGCGGCCCCAGCGTATGCCAGACGTTGTCGGCGACAATCCGCTCGCCGGCCGCGTTCGGGTGAATGCCATCCTGCTGATTGAGCGAATCGACTCCCGCCACCCCGGCGAGCAGAAAGGGAATCAGCGGCAGGTCGTTGGCGCGGGCGAGTTCGGGAAAGATGGCGCGGAAGCGGCGCACGTACTCGGTACCGAGGTTGGGCAGCGCCTCCATGCCGGCGAGCACGATGCGGGTCGATGGCGAGGCGGCCCGCACCCGGTCGATCATCGCCTGGATGTTGGCGCGCACCGAATCCGGCGTCTGGCCGCGCAGTCCGTCGTTGGCCCCGGTCTCGATCACCAGAAAGGCCGGGGACTGTCGCAGCACCCAATCGATGCGCCGCAGCGCCCCGGCGGAGCTCTCGCCGCTCACCCCGGCGTTGACCACGGTGTACCCCAGCCCCGCCGAGTCCAGTCTGCGCTGGATGAGCGCGCTGAAGGCGCTGTCGGGGTCGAGGCCGAGTCCGGCGGTGAGGCTGGTGCCCAGGAAGACGATCGTCCGCGAGGCGGCGGGAACGGCGCCGTGCGCCTGCTTGATGGCGACGCTGGAATCGGCGAGCACCGATCCTGGTCCGGCCGAGTCCGCCCCTTGGGACCGTCCGCCGGCGCTCCCGCCCGGACGGCAGGCGGGGAGCAGTGCCAACGTTGCCGCGACTATGATTGTAGCTGTTCGCGACCCCATGCCCGCTCACCGCTCACTGTCCAGGGTTGATGATCCGCTCAGAGCGTCTGACCAAGGAGTACCTCTCGGGCGGCCAGCCGCTCGCGGTGCTGAAGGATATCACGTTCGAGATCGCCGCGGGCGAGCTGGTGGCCATCGTCGGCCCCTCCGGCAGCGGCAAGACCACGCTGCTCGGTCTGCTCGCCGGGCTGGACCGTCCCTCGAGCGGCCGGGTGGTAGTCGACGGCGAAGACCTGACCCGCCTGACGGAGGACGGGCTGGCACGGTTCCGGGCCGAGCGGGTCGGATTCGTCTTCCAGTCGTTCCACCTCATCCCGACCCTCACCGCGCGCGAGAATGTGCAGGTCCCCCTCGAGTTGCGCGGCGAGGAGGCGGTGAGCCGCGCCGACGAGCTGCTGGCGCGGGTGGGGCTCGCCGGTCGAGAACACCACTACCCCGCGCAGCTCTCCGGGGGAGAGCAGCAGCGGGTGGCCCTGGCCCGCGCCTTCAGCAACCGGCCCCGGATCCTGTTCGCCGACGAGCCGACGGGCAATCTGGACACCGCGACCGGCGCCAGGGTGGTGGACATCCTGCTCGAACTGAATCGCGAGCTGGGCACCACCACGGTGCTGGTGACCCACGATCTCGAACTCGCCCGGAAGACCCGGCGCATCCTCCGCCTGGCGGACGGCGCGCTGGTCGGGGACAGCCCGTCCGCATGACCGCGCTCCGCTTCGTCGCCCGCATGGCCTGGCGGGAGGCGCGCGCCTCGGGACGCCGGCTGCTGCTGCTCACCGCGGCGATCTCCATCGGCGTCGGCGCGCTGGTGGCCATCGAGTCCTTCACCGACAATCTGCGCACCGCCGTCGAGGGCCAGTCCCGCGGGCTCATGGGCGGCGACATCTCCCTCTCCGCCCGGGGGGTCCCCAACCCGGGACTCAAGGCGCTGCTCGATTCGGTGACCGCCGCGGCCGGCAGCGACACACTCAAGGACCGCGCGGCCGTCACCAACTTCGCCGGCATGGCCTACGTGGCGCGGACCAGCGGCACCCGGCTGGTGCAGGTGAGTGGCATCGGCGGCGGCTATCCGTTCTATGGCCAGGTGCGCACCCAGCCGGCGGGCGCCTGGGCGCGCCTCACGGAGGGGCGGGTGACGCTGGTCGACCCGTCGTTCCTGACCGCGCTCGGCGCCAGCATCGGGGACACGATGTCGCTCGGCGAGAGCCGCTTCGTCATCGTCGGGACGGTCACCAGCTTCCCCGGCGACGTCGGCATCCGCAGCGCCTTCGGCCCCCGGGTGTTCATTCCAGCCCGGTATCTCGACGAGACCCGATTGCTCACCTTCGGGAGCCGGGCGGAGTATCAGTGGTACCTCCGCACGCCCGCCAGCACCGACACCCGGGCGCTCGCCAAGGAGTGGCGGCAGAAGCTGCGCGTCAAGCAGGCCGGGATCCGCACGGCGGTGGAGTCGGAGGAGAACCTCAAGGAGTTCCTGGACCAGCTGGGCCGCTACCTCGGCCTGGTGGCGCTGATCGCGCTGCTGCTCGGCGGCATCGGCGTGGGGAGCGCCGTGCAGGTCTTCATCCGCCGCAAGCGCGATGCGATCGCGGTGCTCCGCTGCCTCGGCGCAACCAGCGGGCAGGTCTTCGGCATCTACCTGGTGCAGGCGGTGGTGATGGGCTTCGTCGGCAGCGCGCTCGGCGTGGTGCTCGGACTGCTGCTGCAACTGGCCCTCCCGAACGTCTTCGGAGCCTTCCTGCCGCTCGACGTGCAGGTCAGGCCATCGCTCTCCGCCATTCTCACCGGGCTCGGCGTCGGCGTCTGGGTCGCGCTGGTCTTCGCACTGCTCCCCCTGCTCGCCGTGCGGAGCGTCCCGCCGCTCGCCGTGCTGCGCCGGGACGTGGACGCGAGCGCTTCGCCCCGGGCCGACCGGTGGATCTGGGCCGCGCGGCTCGCGCTGGCCCTGAGCGTCGTGGCGCTGGCCGGCCTGCAGGTGGCGAGCGCGCTGCAGGGGCTGATCTTCGCCGCCGCGGTGGGGGCGGCGCTGCTGGTGCTGTGGGGCGCGGCGATGGGACTCACCCGGGCGCTCCGGCGCTGGTTTCCCCACCGGCTCGGGTACGTCTACCGCCAGGGCCTCGCCAACCTGTACCGCCCCGCCAACCAGACCGTGGCGGTGGTGCTCGCGCTCGGATTCGGCGCGTTCCTGCTGGGCGCGCTCGCCGTGATGCAGCACAATCTGCTGCGTCAACTGCGCCTCGACGGCGGGCTGGGCCGACCCAACCTGGTGTTCTTCGACATCCAGCCCGACCAGAAGGAAGAGGTCGAGGCGCTGATCCGGGGACAGGGGCTCAAGGTGCAGCCCGCCGTTCCGATCGTCCCCATGCGGCTCTCGGCCATCAACGGCAAGTCGGTGGCGTCGCTCATCGCCGCCGACACCGTCCGGGCGAGGGAGCGGGAACGTCCGCGCCGCGGCGAGGGGCAGCGGGAGGAGGGCGCGCCGGCGGGATGGGCGCTGCGCCGGGAGTACCGCTCGACCTATCGCGACACCTCGGTGGCGTCGGAGAAGCTCGTCGTAGGCGACTGGTGGACGAAAGGCATCGCCGCGGGCGGGAGCGGGGCCAACGCTCCGCCGCTCCCCGTCCCGATCTCGATGGAGACCGGGGTCGCGTCCGACCTGAACGTCACCATCCGTGACACCCTGACCTGGGATATCCAGGGTGTGCCGGTGGTGAGCGTCATCAAGAATCTTCGCGACGTGAACTGGGCCCGCTTCGAGCCCAACTTCTTCGTGGTCTTCCCCGACGGGCCGCTCGACGACGCGCCGCAGATGTTCGTCCTGCTCACCCGGGTCGACGACCCGGCGGTGATGGGCCGGCTGCAGCGCGCCGTGGTCGTGAAGTACCCCAACGTCACCTCCATCGACCTGACCTCGATCCAGCAGACCATCGAGAAGATCGTGGCGAGCGTGGTCCTCGCGATCCAGTTCATGGCGCTCTTCAGCGTATCCACCGGTGTGGTGGTGCTGGTGGGCGCGCTGGCCACCAGCCGCTTCCAGCGGATCCGCGAATCGGCGCTGCTCAAGACACTCGGCGCCACCCGCAGCCAGGTGGTCCGGGTCATGGTCACCGAGTATGCCGCCCTGGGTCTCCTTGCCGCCATCGTGGCGACGGGCCTCGCCGCGCTGGGCGGGTGGGGGCTGATGAAGTGGGTGTTCGAGGTGCCGTTCACGGTCCCGTGGGCGGCGTTCGGCCTGCTGTCGCTGGTGCTGGTCACCATCACGGTGGTGACCGGGCTGTGGACCAGCGTGTCGCTCTTCCGGCAATCGGCCCTGGAGGTGCTGCGCACCGAGTAGGGTCGACCCGCCGCCGTAGTCCCTACGGTGTCGGAGCCGGCAGCGGCATGCGCGGTGCTGTCCCGCGGACCGTCTCCAGCACCACAACCGGCACGACGAGCAGCAGCAGCAGGGCGAGTGTCAGCAGCACGTTGTTGACGACGTTGCCCGATCGAAATGCCCGCCGCGCGCCGAGCAGTCCGGCGGCGCGCGGATCCGAGGCGGGATAGCTCACCCGAAACGCGCCGAGGGGCCGGAGCTGAATCGCGGTGATGCTGTCCACCTGGTCCACCGCGACCACCGTATCCTTCCGGCCGGCAGGACTGAGGGCCAGTTGCACCACGGCGTAGGGGTGGGCCAGCGGGATCCGGACGAGCGGGTTGAGGAGGCCGTAATCGGACACGAAGTGGACATCGCGGACCCTGGCCGTGACCTCCACGGGCGGGCCGGCCGCTCCCTCGCGTTCGGGCACCGCCACCTGATGGAGCAGCGCGAGGGCCCATCCCGCGAACAGCAGCCGGCTGATCCACCGCCGGGCCGGCCGAGCCGGCGACCATTCGGCGATGCCGAGCCAGAAGATCACGATCGGCAATCCGAGCACGAACAGCGCCTGCCCCCGGTCCAGCGCCTCCTCGGCGGTGCGCAGCCCCCAATCCTTGAGCGAGTCGTACTTGAGCAGGCAGAAGGTCGGGGCGAGAGGGACACATCGGATCGGAATGGTCTGGCCCCGCTGCACCAGGTCGTAGACCGCGGCGCCGACGGGAATGTAGACCCGGGCGGGGAGAGACCAGCCGCGCGGCGTGTAGGTGGCTTCAACACTCATGGCGCGAGTCCAGGAGCCGTCGCGCTGCACCTCGACGGCGTCCTGCTTGCCGCGAACGCTCGCCGGCGAGGTTCGCCCGAATCGCTGCAGCAGCCAGTCCCCGCCCAGCACCACCACCGTGACCACCACCACCACGAACCCCACCGCCTGCAGCGGCCGGCCGCCGAACAGCCGGCCCATGAATCCCTCGATGATGTTGCGGCCGAGACTCACGACGAAGAGGGAGCCCCAGGCGGCGAGGATCTGATAGGCGGGATTGACGGCCATGGGCTCCGGAACGATCGGGACGGAGACAAATTGGCGGGAGGGCCGCCCCACCGGAAGGCGGCCCACGCCCCTACATTCGGGGTTCCCCCCTCCTTACTCTTCACCCGGCTGCACTGAGCACCCCCATCACAATCCGAGGACACGCATGCTGGTCGTCCTGACCCTGCTGTTCATCTTGTCCGGCGCCGCCGGCCTGTTCTACGAATCGGTCTGGTCGCGCTATCTCGGGCTGTTCGTCGGGCACAACGCCTACGCCCAGGTGATCGTCCTGGTCATCTTCCTCGGCGGCATGGCCATCGGCGCGATGATCGTCGGCCGGATCACCGAACGGATCAAGGAGCCGCTCTTCGGCTACGCGATGATCGAGTTCGCGGTGGGGCTGGTCGGCCTGTTCTTCCACGACATCTATATCGCGGTCACCAACTGGGCCTACACCTCGGTCTTTCCCTCGACGGCCGGGTCGGGGATGCTCACGATCAGCAAGTGGGCCATCGCGGCGCTGCTGATCCTGCCGCAGTCGATCCTGCTGGGGGCCACCTTCCCGCTCATGTCCGCCGGAGCGCTCCGCCGCCTCAAGCGCGAGCCGGGCCGCACCCTCGCGGTGCTCTACTTCGCCAACAGCTTCGGTGCCGCGGTGGGGGTGCTGATCGCCGGCTTCTACCTCGTGGAAATCTCCGGGCTGCCGGGGACCATCCTCGCCGCGTCCATCCTCAACTTCATCGTGGCCCTCGGCGCCATGGTGGCGATGAAGTACACCCCGGACGAATCGCGGGCGGTGTCCTCCCCGGGCACCCCGACGCGGCGGAAGGACGATCCGGAGAGTCGCCCCCTGCCAGTCGCCGGCAAGCTGCTGCAGCGGCTGCTCCTCTGGACGGCGCTCGGCACCGCGGTCGCCTCGTTCGTCTACGAGATCGCCTGGATCCGGATGCTGTCCCTGGTCCTCTCCAGCGCCACCCACTCGTTCGAGCTGATGCTCTCGGCCTTCATCCTCGGCCTGGCGCTCGGCTCCTTCTGGGTGCGGAGCCGGGCGGACCGCTTCACCAATCCGCTGCGCACCCTGGGCGTGGTGCAGATCTGCATGGGCCTGCTCGCCCTCGCCACCCTGCCGGTCTATTTCCAGGCCTTCAGCTGGATGGGGACGTTCATCCAGACCTTCGCCCGCAGCGAACCCGGCTACGTCGGGTTCAACATCGCGCGCTACGCCATCTGCCTGCTGGTGATGCTCCCCGCCACCTTCTGCGCCGGCATCACCCTGCCGCTCATCACCCGCACGCTGGTGCTGGGTGGGGTCGGTGAAAAGGCGATCGGCCAGGTGTACAGCTGGAACACCTTCGGCTCGATCGTCGGGGTCAGCATCGCCGCGCTGGTGCTGATGCCGCTGATCGGGCTCAAGGCGCTGCTCACCAGCGGTGCGCTGGTCGATATGGGCGTCGGCGTGGTGATCCTCTTCGTCATCGCCAATGGGGCGCCGCAGGCCCGCCGCTTCGCCGTCGGCGCGCTGGCCGTGCTGGTGATCGCCGGCCTCGCCGCCGCGCTGAGCCCCGCCTTCGACCGCAACCTGCTCCTCTCCGGCGTCTACCGCTTCGGCACCGTGCCGGCGAAGGGGAGCCGCGAGATCATCTCCTATCACGACGGCCGCACCGCGACCGTCTCCGCGGAGAAGATCCTGCAGACCGGCGAGATCTTCATCGCCACCAACGGCAAGTCGGACGGCGCCCTCTCGCCCTACTGGTTCGAGGCCTGCGACGACACCAAGCCGAGGTACCCGCTCCGGGGCGACGCGGCGACGCTCGCCCTCGCGGCGCTGATCACCCTGGCGCACTCTCCCCACGCCGAGACCGGCGCGGTCATCGGCCAGGGGACCGGCATGTCGAGCCACCTGCTGCTCGGCAACCCCAACCTCAAGAATCTCTATACCATCGAGATCGAGCCGGAGATGATCAAGGCGTCGCACGCCTTCTACCCCGCAAACCGGCGCGACTTCGATGACCCCCGCTCCCACTACGTGGTGGACGACGCCAAGAGCTACTTTGCCGCCGCGGGCCGGAAGTACGACTTCATCTTCTCCGAGCCGTCCCACCCCTGGGTGAGCGGCGTCTCCGGCCTGTTCACCCTGGAGTTCTACGACCGGGTGAAGCAGTACCTCAAACCCGACGGCGTCTTCGCGCAGTGGATCCACATCTACGACATCAACGACCGGCTGGTGATGACGGTGCTGGCCGCGCTGCACCAGAAGTTCGATCACTACGAGGTCTACATGCCGGCGGCGTCCGACATGCTGGTGATCGCCACCAACGGCACCGAGGTGCCCCGGCCCGACTGGGGCATCTTCCAGTATCCGGACATCGCGAAGGACTTCTGCCACCAGATCCCCTTCACACCCGAAGCGATGGACGCCACCTGGCTCGGCAACCGCCGCACCCTCGGCCCGCTGGTCGCGAAGTTCCAGCAGGCCAATTCGGACTTCTTCCCCCATCTCGACAACGGCGCCGAGCGGACCCGCTACATGGGCCAGCAGGCCTCGGGGATCTTCGGGCTGTCCTACGAGCGGTTCGACGTGACCGCGCCCTTCATCGGCCGCCGCATCCCGCCCGCGAGCTTCACCCTGGCCCCGGCACCCGACATCCCGCGGCTGTACAACCTCTCGATGGGCGCGACGCTGCGGGACCCGAAGGCGTACCTCCCCAGCGATACCATTCCGGACGATGACAAGAAGAGTTCGGCGCTCTACCGCGAGCGCGCCTGGCGCACCGAGCTCGCGGGCGGGCAGACGCCGGGCGACTGGCGGGTCTGGATACAGCGGATGGCGGACATCGACCGCGACCGCTACGGCGGGACCACCGGCTACGCCGACGAGGCGTTCTATGCCGACATCGGCCGCTTCCTCGATCGCGCCAAGGCGCCCCCCTCGGTGCGGGCGGTGGTGGAGTTCCGCCACGGCATCAGCGGCTGGGACTTCCCCCGCGCGGTGCGCGCGGCGGAGCCGCTGATCGCGGCGGCGCTCGATCGGAAGAGCTGGATGCCCCCCGACGAATTGCGTGAGGGGACGGTGGTGGCCCGGCTCATGACCCGGGACATCGAGGGGGCCCGCCGGGCCTTCGAGGCGCTGGCTCCGCTCAGCCGCCGGCCCACCGGGGATTTCCGGGTGGCGCTGCTGGCCGCCTACATTCAGACGGCGCAGGAACAGGCCCGGTAGCCCCGGTCCCGACTCTAACCGACTTCACCATGCTCCCGATCGATCTCTCAGGTAAGCGCGCGTTCGTCGCCGGTGTCGCCGATGACGGTGGCTTCGGGTTCGCCATCGCCAAGGCCATGGCCGAGGCGGGGGCAAGCGTCTGTGTGGGCACCTGGCCGCCCGCGCTCACCATCTTCCTCAATCTGCTCGAGCGGGGAAAGATGGATGACTCCCTGACCCTGCGCGACGGACGGAAGATGAGCTTCGAGAAGATCTATCCCCTCGACGCCACCTTCGACACCCTGGCCGATGCGCCGGAGGAGATCCGGGAGAGCAAGCGCTACAAGGAGCGAGGCGACTACAGCATCGCCGGCGTCGCCGCCACGATGGCCGCCGACTTCGGCCCGCAGCCGCTCGACATCGTCGTGCACAGCCTGGCCAACGGCCCCGAAGTGAAGAAGCCCCTGCTCGACACCACCCGGGGCGGTTACCTCGCCGCGCTGAGCGCCAGCGCCTTTTCGCTGGTCTCGATGGTCCGCACCTTCGCCCCGATGATGCGGCCCGGCGGCTCGTTCCTGTCGCTGACCTTCATGGCGGGGGAGCGGGTGATTCCGGGGTACGGCGGAGGGATGTCGAGCGCCAAGGCCGCCCTCGAGGCGGACACCCGCACCCTGGCCTACGAGGCCGGACGGCGGCACGGAGTACGGATCAACACCATCTCGGCGGGGCCGTACGCGTCCCGCGCCGCCAGCGCGATCGGCTTCATCGACACCATGATCAAGTATTCCCGCGCCAACTCCCCGCTCCCCCGCGATCTCGAGGCGGAGGAGGTCGGCGCGACGGCGGCATTCCTCGCCAGCCCGCTGGCCCGCGCCATTACCGGCTCCACCGTCTACGTCGACAACGGCTACCACGCGATGGGCATGGCGGTGGATCCGACGTCGTTGGGGAGTTAGGGAAAGGGGAAAAGAGGTAGGGGGAAGAGGGAAAAGGGGAGAGGGGAAAGGGACGAGCAGGAGGGGAACGCCAGAGGGGGAGAGAGAAGAGCAAGGCCGGAACCGGGAAAGGGGACAGGGAGATGCAGCAACGGCAGGCAGCGGGACCCATCGGCAGGCGGACAGGATCGAGGTCGCTGGCAGCGCTGCGCCGCGGACTCCTCGTCCTCACCCTTCCCTTCCCCCTTTCCCTATTCCCCGTTCCCCTCCTGCTGCTGCCCCTCCTCCCCCTTCCCCTGATCTCCCAGCAGGCGCCGCCGATCCGGCAGGCCTTCCCGATGCCTCCCGAGTATCGCGACATCCAGCTTCGAGCCCAGGAGACCCAGCGCAGTCTGCTGCTCTCGATGGTGGACTCGATGCCGGAACGGTTCTTCCGTACCGCCGCCGCCGAGGGCCAGCGGGACTTCGCGCAGCAGATCCACCACGCCGCCAACGCCGATCAGTACATCGTCGCCCACTACATCCTCGGCTGGGACTCGCTGCCGGTGCATCCGGACACCGCCGCGAGCTTCAATTCGCGCGCAGGGCTCCGGGAGTTCGTCACCCGGACCTATGAATTCAGCATCGCCGTGCTCAAGGCCCAGTCGCCGGAGGATCGGCAGTCCACCATCTGGTATTTCGGTCAGAAGATGCCGAAGTGGATGGTCTGGGATGAACTCAACCAGCACACCATCTGGACCGCCGGACAGATCGTCGGAAACTTCCGCGCCCACGGCATGGCGCCCCCCTCCTTCCTCTATTTCTGAGTCCGACATGGATCGCCTCTTCGGCGTCATGGGCGCCATCTCCGGATTCATCGCCGTCGCCTGCGGCGCCTTCGGGGCGCACGCCCTCAAGGCGCGACTCTCGCCCGACTCGCTGCAGATCTGGGAGACGGCCGCGCGCTACCAGATGTACCACGTCATCCCGCTGCTGGTCATCGCCTGGCTCACCAGCCAGGGTGCCGCGCCCTGGGCCACCCGCGCGGGATGGTGCTTCCTGGCCGGCACGCTCCTCTTCTCCGGCAGCCTCTATGCCCTCGCCCTGTCAGGCATCCGCGGGCTCGGCGCGATCACGCCCATCGGCGGGGTGGCCTTCCTGGCCGGGTGGCTGATGCTCGCCCTGGCCCTGCGGCCGCGCTGAGCCGATGCATCCGGCCGCGGAAGCCTGGCAGGAGGAGCTGCAGAAGCTCGACCGCTGGTTCGAGGCCGCGGCCACGAACCATCCGGGAGTCATCCCCTGCCGGCCGGGCTGCTCCGACTGCTGTCACGGACCGTTCGATGTCTCCGCCGCGGACGCCCTGCTGCTCCGCGAGGGACTGGCCACCCTGCCGGAAGCGACCCGCGCGGCCGTGCGGGTCCGCGGCCGGACGCTGCTCGACAAGTTTCGCAAGCTGGAACCGGGGTGGGGCCCGCCCTGGGACCTGCGGGAGATCGACACCGACCGCTTCGACGAGCTCGCCGACGCGCTGGCGAGCGAACCGTGCCCGCTCCTCGATGGCGACGGCCGGTGCACCGTGTACGCCTACCGGCCGCTGGTCTGTCGGGTGATGGGGCTGCCGATGATGACCGCGGACGGGCTCGTCCTGGAGAACGCCTGCCCGATCCAGGAGCAGTTTCCGGCCTACGCGGCGCTCGACCCCCAGCTCTTCGACCTCGAGGCGCTGGAGACCACCGAGACGGCCTGCCTCGAGGCGGCGGCGCTCGAACTGTTCGGGACGCCGGGCGAACTCGGCTTCGAAACCACCATCGCCGCAATCGCGGCCGCCTGACCATGCCGAATCGCATCCTGCTCGATCTGCTGCACGGCCGCGGAGCCCACGCGGACCCGGTCGCCTGCGTCGAGGGCTTGAGCGTGGAGCTCGCCGGACGGCGACTCGCGGGCGCCCAGCACACCATCTGGCAGCTGGTCTGGCACATGAACTACTGGATGGAGTTCGAGCTGCAGTCCATCGCCGGGCCCGAGGCCACCTATCCCGCCCACGCCACCGAGAGCTGGCCCGCCGGGTCGGCCCCGGCGAGCGTGGCCGAATGGGAGCAGGAAGCTCTCAGGTTCCGCCGTCAGGTCGACCGGCTCACCGAAGTGGCGCGACAGTCGGCGTCGGAGGGGTTCGGGGCGCGGCTGGTGCACCCGGCCAAGAAGGAGACGGTGCAGGATGTCCTCTGGCAGATGATGGCCCACAACAGCTATCACACTGGCCAGATCGCCCTGCTCCGCCGCGCCTTCGGCGCCTGGCCGCCGGCGACGGGCGGAGACACCTGGTAGTCCGCGGATTTCGCAGATCAGGAACGTCGAAAGGGCGCCCTCCACCTTGGAGAGCGCCCTTTGTGCCTGCGCGGGTCCGCGAGTCGCCGAGCCGGCTATTTCAGCGGATTCGCCGTCGGATGCACGTGGTACAGGTAGCTGAAGATGATCATGAGCCCAGAGACGATCACCGCGGCCAGCAGCAGTGAGAAGCGAGAAGATGCTGCTCAGCAGCTTGCCGTCGCTCTTCAGGTGCATGTAGAACATCGCCACCAGGGCGAACTTGGCCGCGGAGAGCACCAGCAGTACCTCCACCACGACCGGCTCGAGCACCGTGGCCAGTGCCGCGGGGCTGTGCCGGTGCACGATGTCGTAGCTCCAGACCTCGAGCGCGGTCAGGGCGAACAGGATGAGCGCGATCTTGGTGTAGGTCTGCCAGGTCGGGTGCGCGTGCTCGTGCGTCTCGGCCCCGGCGTGCGTGGCGGAAGCGTCCATGACGGTCGGCTCAGCGGATGAGGTAGACGACGGGGAAGATCACGATCCAGACCACGTCCACGAAGTGCCAGTACAGCGCGGCCATCTCGAGGTTGAGCGACTTCTCCGGCGGCAGCTTGCCGCGGAGCGCCACGACCAGGACCGAGATCAGCCACACCAGTCCCAGGGTCACGTGGGTGCCGTGGAAGCCGGTCAGGGTGAAGAACGTCGACGAGAACAGGTTGGTCGTGTACCCCATGCCCCGGTGGACGAAGTGGGTGAACTCGAACACCTGCATGCCGACGAAGAACATGCCGCAGAAGATCGTGGCGCAGAGCCAGCCGACCAGCTGCTTGCGGTTGCCCTTCTGGGCGCCGCTCAGCGCGAGCACGATGAAGAACGAGCTGAACAGCAGCAGCGCGGTGCCGAAGGTGACCAGCGGAATCTCCAGCATCTGCTCCTG
Source organism: uncultured Gemmatimonadales bacterium (assembly GCA_963825065.1). Taxonomy (GTDB): domain Bacteria; phylum Gemmatimonadota; class Gemmatimonadetes; order Gemmatimonadales; family GWC2-71-9; genus JADJOM01. The sequence goes on along the minus strand of CAWGRU010000007.1, from coordinate 26,330 downwards.
CGGCGCCCCGTTCAGCAGCCATTCGGCGTGGGGCTTCGGCCCGGCGACGTCCCGGCCCTTGTACACCAGGTAGGTCCCGATCAGCGAGGCGAAGAACATGCATTCGGACCCGATGAAGGTCCAGATCGCCAGCTTCCGGTTGTCGATCCCGGTGGCGGTGTAGTTGTGGTCGTCCGCGTGTGCGTGATCCAAGGTGCCTCTCCGATCGTCAGTTGGTAGGGGCGACCCTTCGGGGTCGCCCGCCCATATCGAGTTGGTGCCGCGTCAGCTCGCGGGCTGGAAGGCCCAGGAGTACACGCCGAAGAACAGCAGCGCCAGGCCGACCAGGTGCGTCGGGAGATGCGATCCGCCGATGAAGCCGCCCAGCGTCACCGCCACGCCCAGGGCGGCGACGAGCGGGTAGAACGACGGGTTCGGCATGTGGATCCCCTTGCCGCTCACCCGCTGCGGCTCCGGCACGGTGCCGCCCGCGACCCGCTTCATCTCCCACAGCGCGTCGCGGGTGTGCACCTGCGGCACCGTGGGGAAGTTGAACACCTGCGGGGGCGAGGGGATCGACCACTCGAGCGTGGCGCCGTTCCACGGATCGGCCGGCGCGTTGGCCTTGGTGCGCGAGGTCTTCCAGATGTTGTACATGAAGACCAGGAACCCGAGCGCCAGGATGAACGAGCCGAGGGTCTCGATCTGGTTGAGGAGCTTGAAGTTCGACTCCTCGGAATAGGTATAGACCCGGCGCGGCATCCCGTTGAGGCCGAGGATGTGCATCGGGAAGAAGGTCAGGTTGAAGCCGATCAGCATCAGCCAGAAGTGCAGCTTGCCGAGGCCCTCGTCGAGCATCCGGCCGGCCATCTTCGGCCACCAGTAGTAGGCGCCGCCGGTCAGGGCGAAGATCGACCCGCCGAAGAGCACGTAGTGGAAGTGCGCGACGATGAAGTAGGTGTCGGTCTGCTGCAGGTCGGCCGGCGGCGAGGCGTGCATGACGCCCGAGAGCCCGCCCATGATGAACATCGCGATGAAGCCGATGGCGAAGAGCATCGGCGTCTTGAACTCGAGCTTGCCGCCCCACATCGTGCCGATCCAGTTGAAGATCTTCACCCCGGTCGGGATGGCGATGATCATCGTGGCCAGCGAGAAGAAGGCGTCGGCGAAGGGCCCCATGCCGGTGGCGAACATGTGGTGCGCCCACACCCCGAAGCCGACGAAGGCGATGAACACCCCCGAGAAGACCATCGCCGCGTACCCGAAGAGCGGCTTCTTCGAGAAGACCGGCAGGATCTCCGACACGATGCCGAAGGCGGGCAGGATCAGGATGTACACCTCGGGATGGCCGAACAGCCAGAAGAGGTGCTGCCAGAGGATCGGGTCACCGCCGCCGGAGGGGACGAAGAAATGGGTCCCGAAGGTCCGGTCGATCATCAGCAGGATCAGCGCGACCGTGATGATCGGGAAGGAGAGCAGCAGCAGGACCTGGGTGATGAAGCTCATCCAGACGAACATCGGCATCTGCATCATCTTCATGCCCGGGGCGCGGAGATTCACCACCGTCACGAAGAAGTTGACCGCCGCCGCCAGCGAGGCCACGCCCAGGATCTGCAGGCCCACGGTCCAGAAGTCGATGTTCAGCCCCGGCGAGAACTGCCGGGTGGTCAGGTTGGCGTAGCCGAACCAGCCGCCGTTGGGCGCCGCGCCGAACAGCCAGCTCACGTTGATCAGCAGGCCGCCGAAGAGGAAGACCCAGTAGCTGAACGCGTTGAGCCGGGGGAACGCGACGTCGCGGGCGCCCAGCTGCAGCGGGATCATGAAATTGAAGTACATCGCCGACAGCGGCATCACCCCGAGGAAGATCATCGTGGTGCCGTGCATCGTGAACAGCTGGTTGTAGGTATCCGGCCCGACAAAGGTCCGTCCCGGCTCGGCCAGCTGCCAGCGGATCAGCAGCGCCTCGATCCCGCCCATCAGGAAGAAGAAGAACGCGGTCGCCCCGTAGAGGATACCGATCCGCTTGTGGTCGACCGTGGTGATCCAGCTCCACAGCCCCCTGGCTTCATCGGTGTGCGCCGGCGCGTGTTCGAGTGCGGTTGTCGCCATGATTCTCCCGTCCAGCTCCTGTTGGGGCGGCCCGGTGGGCCGCCCATACGTCCCGAATGACGGCCTACTGATTGGCGCGCAGGTAGGCCACCAGCGCGTGGACCTCGTCGTCCTTGAGGCCGAGGTTCGGCATCAGGACCCCCTGCTTCCACGCCTGGGGATTCTGAATCCACTTGGCGAGATTTTCGTCGGTATTCTGGAGCGTACCGGCGCCGACGTAGCTGCGGCTGCCGACGTGGTGCAGATTGGGGCCGACCAGCGGCAGAGCGGGATACATCGAGTGACAGCCCACGCAGCCCTTCGCCGCGAACAGCGCCTGACCCTGCTTCACCAGCGGGTTCGCCGTCGAGTCGGCCGAGTAGTCCCTGGGCGGCTGATTGAAGTTCGCCGCCCACGCATCGAACTCCTCCGGCTTCATCGACACGATCCGGTACGCCATCCGGCCGTGCTGAATGCCGCAGAACTCGACGCACTGCGCCGGGAAGTTCCCCTCGACCTCGGCCTTGAACCAGAGATTGTTGTAGCGATTGGGGAAGACGTCCCGCTTGCCCGCGAACTGGGGGAGCCAGAAGCTGTGGAGCACGTCCGCCGTGGTCATTTCCAGATTGACCGTCCGGCCGGAGGGGACCTTGAGCTCCCCCGCCGTGGTGATCCCGAGCTGCGGGTAGCGGAACTCCCACCACCACTGGTGGCCGATGACCTCCACCTGCAGCGCATCGGGCCCGGGCTTGGTCGCCGTCTTGAAGATGGTGCGGACCGTCGGCACCGCGATCATCGCGAGGATGAAGGCGGGGATGATCGTCCACACGATCTCGAGCGTGGTGTTGCCGTGAGTCTGCACCGGGTCGGCGGCCCCGGGGCGGTTGCGGAACTTCCACAAGGCCAGGAGGAGCGCACCCTCGACCAGCACGAAGACCGCGGTCGCCAGCTTGAGCGTCAGACGCAGGATGTCGTCTTCCGCATGGGCGGTGTCGGCGCGGGGGAGGAGCGTGGTCTGGGGGTAACTGCTGGGAGAGCAGGCCGCCAGCACCAGCACGAGCGCAGCCAGCGTCAGGGCCGGAGCCCAATGAGCAAGCCTCCGGCCAGTCGGGTGGGGCATCAAGGTGCGTGTCCTGTCATTCGCGGGGGGTACAGAAAGGCATAGAAATGCCGCACCGAGAATACGCATGGGCGCAGTCAGAGTCAAGAAATTCCGGGAACGAAAATCATGAGGTCCTCCGTCGCTTTTGGTACAATGAACATGTCAACCCCTCGGGACGCTACCCCGTGCCTTCACCAGGAGCAGCCATGACGCCCGCCGACCGCGCCACTCTCATCCACCGCTTCGCCGCCGGCCCGGACCTCCTCGAGCAGGCGCTCGCCAAGGTGCCCGAACCGGCCAGGAAATGGCGCCCCGCGCCCGGAAAGTGGTCAGTGCACGAGGTCATCGTCCACTGCGCCGACAGCGAGGCCAACGCGCACATGCGCATCCGCTACCTGGTGTCGGACCCCAACCCGCTCATCATCGGCTACGACCAGGACTATTGGGCCATCGACATGCTCTATCACGAGCATCCTCTCGAGCCCGCCCTCGCGACCGTCCGGGCCGTCCGCGCCAACACCGTCCCGCTGCTCATGCGGATGACCGAGGCCCAGTGGGCGAAGACCGGCCGGCACACCGAGCATCCGAGTTACGGTGCGGAGAAGTGGCTCGAGACCTATGCCGACCACCTGGAGGTCCATGCCCGGCAGATCGCGCAGAAATCTCGAGGCGTGGGAGAAGAAGTAAGAGGGGAAGGGGAAAGGGGGAGGGGAAAGGGACAGGCATGTCATCCCGAGCGCAGCGAGGGATCCCTTGAGGCCCGCGCCAAACGCTGGGGAACCTCCGATTGCTCCACTCCCTTTTCCCCTTTCCCCCTTCCCCACTTCACTTCACCGGCACATCGAACGCCACCGGATCCCCCGGTACGCTGAAGCTGTAGTGCCACCACTCCTGCTCGTACTGATGGAAGCCCTCCTCCTCCATCACCCGGCGCAGCAACTGGCGGTAGCGCAGGGTGCGGCCGGTGGCGCTGGCGTAGTGCGCGGCCTCTGAAAAGGTGTCGAACGGCGTGCCCATGTCGACTTCGCGGCCGCCGACCGACCAGTCCACCAGGGTCAGATCGACCGCGAGTCCGAGGTTGTGCCGGCTGTGGCTCGCGATGTACCCGTCGTCGATCAGATGTCGCTGGCCCGTCCGCTCCGCCCACGCCACCATCGCCCGCGTCGCCCGCACCGGGCGGTAGCCGTCGAACACCTTGAGCCCCATCCCCCCGCTCGCGAGGCGCCGCTGCACTCGGCCCAGCGCCTCCGCTGCCTCCCGCCGGAGGTAGGCCCTGTTCGCCTCGTATCCCGGAAGCACCGCCTCGGTGAAGTTGCTCGGGGTGGCATACCGGGCCTCGACCACGATCGTGGTATCGAAGCTCCGGACGTCGGCCAGCATCCGGTTCGCCACCGAGTCGGGCGCGATGGGCGGCGCCGCCTCCCCCACCGACTGCGCCCCGCCCGGCGTGCTCCAGACCGCCAGCAGAAGCGCGACACCGGTGCCGGTCAGACTGCGCCGCATGAAGACCTGCTCAGGCTGGGGTGAATCGAGACCATGGCCGGCCGGGTGGCCCCCTGGTTCGGTGATAAGTCTAATATCGGCATGGGGTTAAGATCATGTCTATGGCCGCCCCCGGGCTTCGGCGCTATAATAGAAGCAGATAGAATCTCTGAACGCCCCGGGTGGGTCGTACTCGAAGCCCGGGCCGTTTCCTTTTTTGCGAGCTCCTCAATGCTGCAAGAAATGCGGGCCAAGCTGGGGAAGGAAATCCAGCAGCTTAGCCACGAACTCAATGTGGTCATCCCCCAGGCCATCGCCCAGGCGGTCGAGCTGGGCGACCTGCGGGAGAACTCCGAATACAAGGCGGCCCTGGAGCGGCAGCAGTTCGTGCAGGCCCGGCTCGGGCAACTGCACCAGCGGCTGGCGCAGGTGAGTCAGCTTTCGACCAGCGAGGTGCCGGCCGACCAGGTGGGGCTGGGTTCCCGGGTGAAGGTCCTCGACCTCGACACCGAGGAGAACGAGGACTTCATGCTGGTGCTCGCCGAGATGATGGACCTCGACTCCGGGCATATTTCGCTCGCGTCCCCGCTGGGCCGGGCGCTCAAGGGGCACAAGGTCGGCGACGAGATCGAGCTGCGGCTGCCCCGCGGGCAGCGCCGGCTCCGGGTGCTCGAGATCGCGCAGGGTTGAGATGGAGTTCCCGAAGAAGCAGCTCATTCTGGTCGGGGACCGGGTGCTGATCGCGCCCGAAGAGGGGGAGGAGCGCACCCGGGTCGGCCTGTATCTCCCCGCCTCCGCGCTGGATGCCCAGCAGGTGCAGAGCGGACTGGTGATCGCCGTCGGGCCAGGGGAGCCCGCCCCCGATCTGTCGGCGGCCATCGACGAGGAGCCCTGGAAGGTCGGCGAGAAGCAGCTGCGCTGGCGCCCGATGCAGGCGCGGATCGGCGATCACGCGATCTTCTTCCGCAAGGCCGCGGTGGAGATCACCTTCGAGGAGAAGAAATACCTCGTCGTCCCCCTCGCCGCGATCCTGGCGCTCGTCCGCGACGACTTCCCGCTATGAGGTAACCTGTTCCCGAAGGCTCGGTACTCGGAACTCGGAACTCGGAACTCTGAACCTTCCATGCCCCTCACCCGGTTCCCCGATCACGAAGACAAGCGGATCTTCCTTTCGACGATCCCCTCCCTCAACCTGCCACCCGCCCAGGGCTCCTATCCGGATCGGGTCTTCATCGCGGTCCTGTGGCTCGAAGCGGACACGCCCGCGGCCCGGGAGCTCAACCAGGAATTCGCCCTCTCGCTGATCGAGCACGGCGGCCTCGGCCTGGTGCTGGGCGGCAGCGCCGCGGAGGCCGCGGCCGTCATCGTCGATGAGGCCGCCGCCGAGACCGCGCATGCCGAGAAGGAGGACGAGGCCATCGGGATCTGGGCCGATGCCGAGGCTTCGCTCGATGAGCTGCTCTTCCTCGCGGCGGAAGAGGCGATGCCCCCCGATGCCTTCGCCGACGACCCGTGGGACGTGGTCGTGTGGGCCAAGAGCGGCGACCCCGCGCTCCCCGCGATCCGCGCCGCGCTCGGCCGGCTGGGCGCCATCGTGGACGAACAGTACGAACTCGGCGGCGAGGATGATGTCTGAGCGGGGAGGCCGCGCGCCGCTGAGCGAACAGGCCCGGTCGCTGCGCCTGACGATGTGGGCGATCGTCGGCCTGGGAGTGGTGCTCCTGGCGGTCGCCTTCGCCGGCGCCAAGGGATGGCTGCCCCGTGAGACGGTGGCCGCGGCACTCTGGCTGTTCGGTGCCTCGACCATCCTCACTCTCTGGCTGGGCGCGAAGGCGCGGGCCCAGGCCATCGCCGACCGGGAGCGGGAGAGCGGCCAGGCGATGATCGTGGTGATCGCCGCGCAACTGGCCCGGCAGGATGACGAGACGCTGCAGCGGATCTCCGGCCGGGGCGGCCCGGCCGCGGAAGCCGCGATGCTGATTCTGGCGGGACGGCGCAAGGCCAGCACGGGAGGCCACCATGCCGCGGCGACGTGACCTGTTCCGGCGCGCCCTGCGGCTGCGCTGTCCCTCCTGTGGCGGGGGGCCGGTATTCGTCACCTGGCTGAAGATGTGCCCGAGCTGCCCGAGCTGCGGCATCAACTTCGACCGCGAGCCGGAGGGCGGCTACTGGGTCGGCTCGAACACCATCAACCTCTTCGCGACCGAGGTGACCTTCGGCGCCAGCTTTCTGGGGACGCTGATCGCCACCTGGCCCTCGCCCCCCTGGGAGTTGCTGACCTGGGGCGGGATGGGGCTGATGCTGCTGCTCCCGGTCTTTTTCTTTCCCTTTTCCAAGACGCTGTTCATCGCCGTGGACCTCACCTTCCGGCCGGATGAGCCGTCCGACTACGCGCGGCCCGCCGAGCCGCTGGTCCGGCCGACCGGCCGGCGGACCTGAACCGGCCGCCGACCGCCTCGAGGCGACTGCGGACGCTGCCGAAGCATCCGTAAGGCGACAGTGACCGGCCCGCGGACTCGCCTTCAAGCCGGTCGGACGGCTCCTCACTCGCCGGTCACGGCTCCGAACCCACCGCGGGAGCGCCCGATCGGACGACCGGGGACTCCGGACACGTCGCACCCCGCTCCACCAGCGCCGCACCACACCCGCCGACGGCCGGCGTAGTCGCTCCCGGGGCCCGATCGGTGACCTTCTCCCGTTGCGCGACGCTCCCGGTGTCTTGTTACTGTCATCCGCAGCCTCTGTTACTGTCGCGCGGACTCCTTGCACCCTGGCGCCGGCCCGTTGGCGGGCGCTCCCACCGCCGCGGGCGCGGGTCCGCTGTCCTCGCGGGGACATCCGGTGTCCTCATTGGGGGACAGCGAGTGCCTGACAGACCGGGCTCAGGCGCCTAACGGACCGGTCCTTACTCCTTCCTGGAGGTGGCGTTAACTCTTGGTCATTCCACAACTTGCGCGTGGGTCCCCCGGCGCGATGCAGTCACCCGGCCCGCGCGTGGCCTGGTGTGGCACATCACTGGCAATGAGCGGTGCCCGCCGGTGGCATGGTCGGGGCATCCGCCGGTTCCAGCTCCCTGTTGTGCAACCGGCACCGCCCCGTTCCGGCGCTCGGTCAGGAGGTGATCTGGAAAGGAGTCAGGTATGGAAGACCGCATCCGCAACAAGGTGTACGTGGGGAGGTCGGCTCGCGACTTCCTCAACCAGCACCCCTCGGAGCTCGAGGGGTACGTGACCACCGCCGCCGAGCTGAACACGACGGTGGACCGGATGGACGTGGTGCTCTCGCAGTTCGAGAGCGCCAAACGCGAGGTCGACGCCGCCAATCGGGAGAAGGACCGGCTGCAGGGCGTGATCCACGCTGAGTTCCTGCTGCCCCTCGCGGCGATCGCCCGCGGGAACTCGGCGTTCGATCCGGGCCTCGCCAGGCGGTTCCGGGCGCCGATCCGAAGCGCCGACAAGTCTGTCTACATGGGGACCGCCCGCTCGATCCTCGCGCTGGCCGGGGAGCACAAGGCGATGTTCGTCAGCGACGGGATGCCCGAGAGCTTCATCCAGGACCTGGGCAAGACGCTGGACGACTACGCCGCCGCGGCGACGGCGGCGAACAACAGCCGGCAGTTCCATGTGCAGGCGCGGGCGGAGCTCAGGTTGCTGAGCCGGCGGTTGATGGGGTCGATCAAGCGGCTGGATGGAATCAATCGGAGCCGGTTCCGGAAGGAGCCGCACCTCTTCCAGGCCTGGATGGCGGCGCGCAATGTGGCGTGGCCGGTGGTGAACCCCAAGCTCCTGGAAGGCAGCAAGCAGCCCACGGCGCCGATGTGAGCCGGGAAGGACGGCTCGGTTCGAACATCGATCCCCCGGGCTCCCAGTGGAGCGCGGGGGATCGGTGCGTTGGCCGGTGGGTGGACGTCACGGCTTGCCGTGGGGCGTAATCAGCTCGCGCGGGGCGCGCACGGTGGTCGCCGGGATCTGATAGACACCCTCGAGCCGGACCTGTTGCTCCGGGGTAAGGATGGCGAGCGCCCGATCGTAGGCCTGTTGCCGGGAAACCATCGGCACGTGCTGGGTGTTGTGCGGCTTGCCGCCCTGATGGGTGAAGCTGTGCTTCTCGGTCCGGATGGCGATGCTCAGCTCGTCCAGCCGGGCGAACTGCTGCTCGGTCAGGCTCAGGACCTCCTTCTGCGCCATGATCTGCTCCACCACCTGGTACGGCTTGAAGCTCCGGAAGGCCTGGGGCACCGGGCCAGTCGGCGCGCGCCGCAGCAGTGGAGGTGAGCAGCAGGGCGGCGGTGAGTCCAAGTACGGTGCGGGCGGTCATGGGATCCTCCTCGGGACTTGATCAGCAGCTCGGCTGATCGCGGTCTGGTTGAGTCGTCGAGCCAACCTTCGCGATCAATCTGGGTCCGGGGGGCTGAGATGGTCCTGAGGCACACCTTAGCGAACGTTGAACATTCAACCCGCACCCGACGCGAAAACGGCGCGTGAGCCGCAGGTTACGGCTCCTTGAGAATCCGGCGATCGGCCCCGCGCCAAGCCGCGAGCAGCGCCGACCGCAGGGCGCCCTCGGCGTCGTACGACTTCAGCGATTCGCCTGCGGGCAGGTGTTCCAGCCGAGCAGGGTGTAGAGCGGGCAACTGCCGAGCAGCCCGGTCGCGAGCGGGAGGATGCCGATGAGGCCCCACGGGGTCTTCGGACCGATGAAGACGATGGCGAGCAGCCCGAGGCCCAGCAGGACCCGCACGGCGCGTTCGATGGGGTGCTCATTGATGGGAAGCAGTCTTGACGACATGGGAATCTCCGGACGGAGTTCGGGATGAAGTGGCGCGTACGCCGCTTCCCCGGAAGTGCCACGCGGCGCGGGAAGGGATTCCCCCGCCGCCGCACCAATGGTGGCGGGCTCGTGGTGAAGGCGCGATGAAGCCAGGGCGAGAGCCCTGCTCGCGACATTAAGGAGCGTTCATGTTGGGCTCAGCAAGGGCTCACGCCCGAATACCGACTTTCCCTCACGTACTATGCGCCCACTGACCCGTATCGTCGCGCTGGCCCTGGCCGTCCTCCTGGTGCTCCCGAAGTCCGGGCTCGATCAGGGCTGCGGCGCGGGCATGACGCCCGCCGCCACGCAGCACTCCCAGGGCGGCCAACATCACCAGGCGCCTGACGGCGGCCATCACCTGCCCTGCCAGCCCGCCGCATGCGCGATGATGGTTGCGTGCCATGTCGCGGCAGTCAGCGAGCCAACCCGGGTTCCGCTCATCCCCGCAGTCCACCCCATCACGGTGTGGCCGGCCGCAATGCTGCTGCCACCCACACCCTCCGCATCGCCCGAACCACCCCCTCCCCGGGTCTGAGCCCGACAGCATCTCCGCTCGTCGTGACGCATGCCCGTCACGCTCGAGCGGCACCTGGCCGGATTCTCCGGCGGGCGAGACCTCGAGGCTTTGCCCTGGAATGGAAGTCATGCAACGGACATCGATGGTGCTCGCGTGGGTGCTCGCTGCCGGCACGCTCCACGCCCAGGAGGCCCCGCGCCTCACGCTCGCGGAGGTGTACGGCTCGCTGGCCGGCGGCAGTCCGCGCATCGCGGCCGCCAACGCCCAGGTGCTGGCCGCCCGCGCCCGGATCGGCCCCGCCTCCCGCTGGCCGGACCCCAGCATCCAGCTCTCGCTGATGAACCGCAACCTGCCGGGACTCGGCCTGCAGGATCCGTTAGGCATGAACCAGATCCAGGTCATGCAGATGGTGCCGGTGGCGGGGAAGGTCGGCCTGGCGGTCAAGGCCGCGCGCGCCGATGCCGACGCCGAAGCGGCCCGGGCGCGCGAGGTGTCGTGGGAGGTGCGGGCCCGCGCCGCGATGAGCTTCTACGACATCTACCAGGCGGATCGGTCGCTGCAGACGATGACCGAGAGCCGGCGGCTGCTGCAGGAGATCGTGGCCACCGCCGGCACCATGTACGCCGCGGGACAGGGGCGCCAGGCCGATGTGCTGCGGGGCCAAGTGGACCTGGCGCGGATGGACGAGGAGATCATCCGCATGCGTGCGATGCGGGAAGGGATGGCCGCCCGGCTCAACAGCATCCGGGGGCTTCCGGCCGAATCGCCGGTGGCGACTCCCGCCCTGCCCCGGTTTCCCGACTCGCTTCCGGCGCGGGAAGCAGCTCGAGGCCCGCGCGCTCAGTGAGCGACCGATGCTCGCCGCCGGCGCCGCGCGCATCGAGGCCTCCGACGCGATGGCCCGCCGGGCCGGGCGGGAGATCTGGCCCGATCTGACGCTGGGCGTGATCTACGGCCAGCGGCCGATGCCGGACGGCGGCACCGACCGCATGGGCAGCTTCATGCTGGGATTCACGCTCCCGCTGAGCGCCGGGAGCCGCCAGCGTCAGATGGAAGCGGAGGCGAAGGCCATGAACTCGATGGCGATCGCCGATCTCGACGACATGCGCAACGAGACCCGCGGCCGCATCGGGGAACTGCACGCCGACCTGACGCGGGCCCGGACCCTTTCGGCGCTCTACCACACCACCCTGCTCCCCCAGATCCGCGCGGCGTCGGCCGCGGCGCTCAGCGGCTACCGCAGCGGCGCGGTCGACTTCATGACGCTCCTCGATAGCCAGATGAACGTGCTCCGCGCGACCCAGGAGCTCTTCCGCTTCGACGCCGAGACGGGCAAGGCATTCGCCGAACTGGAAATGCTGACCGCGACCGAGCTGCTGGACCCGGCGTCCACGGCGGATATCCCCGGAGGTGCCCCATGATCGCCCGCCTGGCGCGAGTGGCCCTGATTGTCGCCGCGCTGGCCGCGGCCTGGTGGTTCACCCGGTCGCCGAGCGAGACGCCGGCGCAGGTCACCGGACATCAGCACGGTGCGGCGCCGGCCGCCGACAGCGCCCGGCCGGTGCACCTGAGCGGGCAGGACCAGCGCCGCATCGGCGTCACCTTCGCCCCGGTGCTGCGCGGGGTGCTCGACCGCGAGGTGCGGATCGTGGCCCAGGTCAGTTACGACGAGACCCGGATTCGCACCGTGTCTCCGAGGTTCGAGGGCTGGGTGGAGCGGTTGTATGTGGACTTCACCGGCAGCCCGGTGCGCGCCGGGGAGGCGCTGCTCGCGATCCACTCGCCGATGGTCGAGACGACCGGCGAAGAGCTGCTGCTGGCCCGGCGGCTCGTCGGCGATCTGGCGGGCAGCACGCCGGAGGCCCGCGACAACGCCGAGCGGCTGGTGGCGTCGGCGCGGCAGCGGCTGACGCTCTGGCAGGTGCCGGAAAGCGAAATCCGCGCGATCGAGACCTCGGGCACGGTGCCGCACACCATCACCCTGCGGGCGCCCACGAACGGAGTGGTCATCGAGAAGAGCGTGCTGGCCGGCCAGCGGGTGATGGAGGGCGACCCGCTCTACCGCATCGCCGATCTCGGCGTGGTCTGGCTCGAGGGCGATGTCTTCGAGCAGGACCTCGCGGTGGTCCGGGTCGGCCAGCCGGTGTCGGCCGAATTCCAGGCGCTGCCGGGCGAGTCGCGGACGGGCCGGATCAGCTTCGTCGCGCCGACGCTGAGTCCGGAGACCCGCACCGCCCGGGTGCGGGTGGCGCTCGCCAATCCGGGGCTCGCGCTCAAGCCCGGCATGTTCGCCACGATCCGGCTCACGGCACCGATCACCCGCGCGGTGCTCAGCGTGCCCCGCTCGGCGGTGCTCGCCACGGGAGCGCGGAGCCTGGTCTTCCTCAAGCGCCCAGACGGCATGTTCACCCCGACCGACGTGGTCCTGGGTGCGCAGACCGGCGACCGGCTGGAGGTCCTGCGGGGTCTCTCCGAGGGTGACACGGTGGTCGCGTCGGCCACCTTCCTGGTGGATGCCGAGTCGAATCTCGGCACCCTGCTCGGCGGCATGGGCGACATGCCGGGGATGGACATGACCGCCCCCGAGGCGCCGGCGAAGCCGGCGACACCGGCCAAGCCGGTGCCGGCACCGGGCGCGATGGGCGACATGCCGGGGATGGACATGTCGACCCCCGCGGCCCCCGTCCCCCACAAGGAGTAGCCATGCTCGCGCGCATCATCAGTTGGGCGACTGGCAACCGGCTGCTGGTCCTGCTGGGCACGGCGGGGGCGATTGCGGGAGGAATCTGGGCGGTGATGCATACCCCGCTGGAGGCGCTCCCCGATCTCAGCGACGTACAGGTGATCGTGCAGGCCGAATACGGCGAGCAGGCGCCGCGGATCGTGGAGGACCAGGTCACCTATCCGATCGCCGCGGAGATGCTCAAGGTCCCCGGCGCGCGCACGGTGCGCGGGTACTCGTTCTTCGGGGTGTCGTTCGTCTACGTGATCTTCGAGGACGGCACCGACCTCTACTGGGCCCGGAGCCGGGTGCTCGAGTACCTGAACGGCATCAAGGGCAAGCTGCCGGCTCCGGTCACCCCGACGCTGGGACCCGATGCCACCGGTCTCGGCTGGGTGTTCCAGTACGTGCTCGAGGACACCACGGGCCGCATGGACCTCGCTCAGCTGCGTGGATTGCAGGACTGGTACCTGCGCTACTCGCTGACCGCGGTGCCCGGGGTGTCGGAGGTGGCCTCGATCGGCGGGTTCGTGAAGCAGTACCAGGTGGACCTCGATCCGTCGCGGCTGCAGGCGTACGGGATCCCGATCACCCGGGTGATGGCCGCGATCCAGAACGCCAACTCCGACGTGGGCGCGATGGTCGTGGAGCTGGCCGAGCGGGAGCACATGGTACGCGGGCTCGGGTATCTCAAGTCCATCGGCGACATCGAAAACGTGGTCGTGGGTGCCACGGCGGGCGGCACCCCCATCCGGCTGGCCGAGCTGGGCCGGGTCACGGTGGGACCGGCGGTGCGCCGTGGCATCGCCGACCTCGATGGCCGGGGCGACGCGGTGGGCGGCATCGTGGTCATGCGCTTCGGCGAGAACGCCCTCAAGACCATCGACGGCATCAAGGCGCGGCTGACCGAGATCGAGCAGGGGCTGCCCCACGGCGTGGTGATCCGTCCGGTCTACGACCGGAGCGACCTCATCCGCCGGGCGATCGACAACCTCCGCGGCAAGCTGCTCGAGGAGAGTGTCATCGTCGCCATCGTCTGCCTGGTCTTCCTGGTCCACGCCCGCTCGGCGCTGGTCGCGATCCTCACGCTCCCGGTCGGCATCCTGCTCGCCTTTCTGGCCATGCGCTGGATCGGGGTGAACGCCGACCTCATGTCGCTGGGCGGCATCGCCATCGCCATCGGGGCGATGATCGACGCGGCGATCGTCATGATCGAGAACATGCACAAGCATCTCGAACGGGCGATCGTGCTCAAGGGCGGCGACCCGGACGCGGCCTCCTTCCATACCAGCGTGCTCACCACCGGGGAGCGCTGGGTCATCGTCACCCGCGCGGCCCGCGAGGTCGGGCCGGCGCTGTTCTTCTCGCTGCTGATCATTACGGTGTCGTTCCTGCCGGTGTTCGCGCTGGAGGGCCAGGAGGGGCGCCTGTTCAAGCCGCTGGCCTTCACCAAGACCTTCGCGATGGCGGCGGCCAGCCTGCTGTCGGTGACGCTGGTGCCGGTGGCGATGGGCCTGTTCATCCGCGGGCGCATCTTCCGCGAGCACGCCAATCCGATCAACCGCGCCCTGATCCGGCTGTACCGGCCGGTCATCGGCGTGGTGCTCCGTCACCGGTGGACGGTCCTCGCCGTGGCAGCCTCGGCGGTGATCCTCACCTGGATTCCCTGGCGGCGGATCGGCGGGGAGTTCATGCCTCCGCTCGATGAAGGCACCATCCTCTTCATGCCCACGACCCTCCCCGGCGCGAGCGTGGCGCGCGCGCGGGAGATCCTGCGCATCCAGGACGGCATCCTCAAGAGCATCCCCGAAGTGGCCACGGTGTGGGGCAAGGCGGGGCGGGCCGAGACCGCCACCGACCCGGCCGGTCTCGACATGTTCGAGACCACGATCACCCTGAAGCCCGAGGCCACCTGGCGGCCGGGCATGACGACCGAACGACTGGTCGCGCTGATGGACTCGGCGGTCCGGCTGCCGGGGGTCACCAATGCCTGGACCATGCCGATCAAGGGCCGCATCGACATGCTGGCGACCGGGATTCGCACCCCGGTCGGCGTGAAGATCTTCGGCCCCGATCTGGCCGAGCTGGAACGGCTCGGCCGGGAGGTCGAAGACGCGTTGCGGATGGTTCCCGGCACCCGCAGCGCCTTCGCGGAGCGGGCCCAGTCGGGCTACTACCTCGATATCGACATCGACCGCGCCGCGGCGGCGCGCCACGGCCTGAACGTGGGCGACGTGCAGACCGTGATCGCGACCGCGATCGGCGGCATGACGATCACCCAGACCGTCGAGGGCCGGGAGCGCTATGGGGTGCGCATCCGCTATCCCCACGAGCTGCGCGACAACCCCGAGCGGCTGCTCGACGTCCTGATTCCCGCCGCCCACGGGGCCCCCCGCGACGACGGCGGCATGGGCATGCCCGGAGCCGCGGCCCCGGCGGCCGCGCCCGGCGCGATCGCCTATGTGCCACTGGGACAGGTGGCCACCATTCGGGAGGCCGCCGGGCCGATGGTGGTACGCACCGAAGGCGCGATTCCCACCGCCTGGGTCTACGTCGACGTCTCCGGCCGGGACATCGCGAGCTACGTCGCCGAGGCGCGGAAGATGGTCGACGGCATGGTGGAGCTGCCTTCGGGCTACACCATCACCTGGAGCGGCCAGTACGAGTACATGCAGCGGGCCGCCGCCCGCCTCCGGCTGGTGGTGCCCACCACCCTGGCGATCATCTTCCTGCTCCTCTACCTCAACTTCCGCAGCACCGGCGCCAGCCTGCTGGTGATGCTGTCGCTTCCGTTCGCGCTGGTCGGGGGGATCTGGTTCATCTACGCCCTGCACTACAACTGGTCGGTCGCCGTCGCCGTCGGCTTCATCGCCCTCGCGGGGGTCGCGGCCGAGACCGGCGTCATCATGCTGATCTACCTGGACCAGGCGTGGGCCGCCCGGCCGGGGCGGAGCCCCGCCGACCTTGCCGAGGCGATCGTCGAAGGGGCCGTCGAGCGGGTGCGGCCGAAGATGATGACCGTGACTGCGATCATCGCCGGGCTGCTCCCGATCCTGTGGGGGAACGGCGCGGGCGCCAGCGTGATGAAGCGCATCGCCGCACCCATGGTCGGGGGCATGCTCAGCAGTACGCTGTTGACGCTGCTGGTGATCCCGGCAGCCTATTCGCTGTGGAAGGAGTGGGAGCTGCGGCGCCCGGTCGAGGAACCGGTACCGCAGCTCGTCACCAGGGAAGCGACTACGGAATGATGGGCGAGTTCACGACGGCGCAACTGCGCGTACCGGAAATGATCTGAGGGGATGAAGCGGGCCGGGGCGGACCGTGAGGTCCGCCCCGGCACCAGCCCTACCAGCGCGCCCGGGAGCCTCGCGTGTCCACGTGGACGAAGGGGCCGTGGACGCCGTTGGCCCGGTAGATCCCGATGCCGCCGGTCACTTCGGGATGCTCGGCTTCGACTTCGTTGGCGACTCCCGCGAGCCAGCGCGCGTCGTTGATGTCGACCCGGCCATCGCCGTTGAGGTCGTCCATCTCCCCGTCGCCGTTGGCATCCACGAAGATGTCGGCCGCGTCGCCATACATGTGACGGCTGTCGCGCGCCCGTCCGCCCAGGGGCCCCACGCCGAGCGCGTTGTATTGCGGGGTGCGGAAGCCGGACATGACGTGCAGCGCAGGCGTCTTGCCGACGGAGGCCAGCGCGCTCGCGATCAGCTCCAGCTTGTCGAGCAACGGGAGCTGAATCACCAGCACCTTGGGCCAGGTCGCCTGCTGATCGTGAGTGAGGAAGTCGCGCACCCGGAAGTGCGTCGAGAGCGGGGTGTCCTCGTTGTCGGGGGTGACCTCGAGGAACCCGACCGGCAGGGAGTACCGCGCCCGGCCGCGGGTCGCCCGCTCACCGGGCCAGAAGCCCACCCGATAGCCCCGCCAGGTGGCCCCCAGCTTGGCGCTGAGCGGGACCAGCGGGAGCAGGTTGATCGGGGCGCCATCCGGCGCCGACGCGGGTGCCACAGGAGGCGCACTCGGGACAAAAGTGATGGCCCGCAGATGGCCGCTGATGCCGAGCAGGCGGGCGAGGCCGTGCCCCACGCTGTCCGCACCAGGGCGCACCAGGGTGTGCTCAGCCGGCTCGTTCATGGGCGCCGCCATGGCGAGCACACTGACGAGCCCCGCCGTCACCAGCGTCGCCACCCCGGTAAGGGCAAGCCCTCGGCTCACGATCTTCAGCAATCGTCTCATCCCTCTTATCCTCGGTTCACAAGAGCGGGAAACCTAGTAGCAGGTCCCGGGCCGCGGCACCCACTGAAGAGGTCTTCATTCTACGGGGGATATGGGTAGCCCTTGCGGAGCAGCTGATCCAGGGTCTGGTCGTGATGGTAGATGTCCGAATAGAAGAAGACATCTCCGTTGCCACGGGCCACGGCCGTGGCGTAGGTGATGTAGACGGGCACCGGCGCGGTAAGGCGCACCGGCGTCGGCTCGGGTGCGTTCATCGCGGTGCGGATGTGCTCGGGTGTCCAGTCGGGCTGGTCGCGCAGCAGGAATTTCGTGAGGGCCAGCGCGTCCCCGACCCGGATGCAGCCGTGGCTCGCGTCGCGCCGGGTCCGCTCGAACAGGGCCTTGGCGGGTGTGTCGTGGAGGTAGATCTGGTAATCGTTCGGCATGATGAACTTCACCAGGCCGAGCGCGTTGTGGGGGCCCGGCGTCTGGCGGACCCGTACGCCGGCCCCGATCCGCGCGATGTTCTCCGACCAGGGCTGCACCGGTGCCCCGTTCTCCACCAGCTCGTACTGGTTGCGGGTGAGGAACTGCGGGTTCTTGAGTGCCGTCGGCTTGATCTCGTTGATAGCGATCGTCGTCGTCACGTCCCAGTAGGGAGCGAAGATCAGATACTCGAGCTGATCCGAGAACACCGGCGTCTCGGTCTTGAAGGCCGTGCCGACGACGACATTCATCGCGAGGCTGGTCTGTTCGTCGAGGTCCGTCGTGCGAAAGGCCTCGAGCCTGAAGGCGGGGATATTCACGATGATCGGCGGCGCGGGAAACTTCCTCGGCATCCAGCGCCAGCGCTCGAGCGTGAGCTCCAGCTGCCGGATCCGCTGGTCGAAGGGATGGCTCAGTCGTTCCCGGGTGGCCTCGCCGATTACGCCGTCGGGCGTGAATCCCTGGCGCATCTGGAATCGCTGCACCGCGGCGACCAGCGGACCGGTATACATCGAATCGAGGTACGGCAACGGCAGGGTGTCGCGGAAGTCGCCGAGCACCCAGAGCAGGTGGCGGAGGGCACTGACTCCCTGATACACCTCGCCGGGCCGGAGCCGCTGCTTCATCGGCGGGAGCGCCACCAGCGAGGAGTCCTGCCAGAGCTGGCGATACCGCCCCAGTGCGCTCATCAGCAGCCAGTACTGGATGAAGGGCGGCTCGAGCGTGCGGAGCAGATCGTTGGGCTGGTCGGCGGTCGCCAGCACCCGCACCGTGCCGGCGAGGTCGAAGGAGTCGGCGGGGAGATGCAGGGTCGAATGCACCGCGGTCGGGCTGACGCGCCCCCGTCGGAGCGCCGTTGCGAATCGGGCCACCGCGACGGAGAGGGCGAGGTCGGTCCGCGCCTCCATGGCGGTGTCCGCTTGCGCCGCCTGGAGACTCAGCCACTCCACGTCGTAGTCCGCCGGGTTCAGACCGCGAGTCGGCGCCTCGGCGAGTGACCGCAGGATCGCCCGCGCGGGTGTGGTGAGCGTATCGTCCCGGAACCAGACCGGGGCCCAGTCCCTGCTGGCGTAGAGTTCAGCCAGTGCCCCCTGGACATCGGAGAGAACGGGCCAGCGGAGGTCGGGATGGCGCCCGGTCTCGAGCAGCAGCTGCACCGCGGGCTCCGGAGCCTTGGCATGGGTGGCGCCGAGCAGGGTCGCAGAAAGCAGCAGCAGGAGGGGGGGGCGCATGGCGGCGGAAATCTAGCGCCGGCGGTTCCCGTGGACAGTAGCGTGGCGATGGATCGTAGCACCGGCCACCGCATCGACCGGCTCAGGTGCGGTCGGGAATGTCCGGGGGCATGGAATGTATGTCTCCGCTCCTGCGGCCGCGTGCCGATTTGCGCCGCTCCGGATCCGCGCTTTCCATCTCGCGCGAGGCCCGCGGATGCCGGCGGCGTTCGAGCAGCTCTTCGAACGCCTCGACCCCCAGCAGCACGCCGAGCGTCACCAGGGTGACCACGATCGCCGATGCCAGGTACCCCACGCCAATCAGGCAGCCGATCGCTGCGAGGACCCAGATCACGGCGGCGGTGGTGACGCCGAGGATCCGGCCTTCCCGGGTGAGGATCACGCCGGCACCGAGAAACCCGATGCCGGTGACCACCTGGCCGAGGACGCGGGTGGGGTCGGTTCGCTCGGGCGAGGCGGTGGCCCCGAGGGTGACGAAGAGGGAGGTCCCGAGGCAGATGAGAATGCTGGTCCGGGCGCCCGAGGCCTTGCCGCGGAGTTGGCGTTCCAGGCCGATCGCTCCGCCACAGAGAAGCGCGGTCCCCAGGTGCAGCCAGAAGGCCTGGTGGTTCGGCGACAGCTCTTCGGGCATGATGATCACGGCGAACGCTCCTGTGGTGGGGTCGACCGGACGTTCATCGCCTTGGCGTAACTGGCGCGCTCCATCTCGCGAATCTCCACCGTGAGATCACAGGGTCGCTCCGCGTATGCCAGGGAGAACTCCTCCCGCAACGCGCCGAGCAGTTGCCGGCTGAGCCGCTGCCGGAGCTCGAGCTCCCTCCCGTCCAGGATGGCGACTGTGACGTGCACGAAGACCGCATCGGGAGCCCCCGCGCCGATGAGGAAAAGCCGGTGCGGAATGGCGCGGCTCTTGATCTCGGGCAGCGCAAAGGCATCCTCCTGCGCAACGACCCGGTGCAGCCGCGCAAGAATCACCTGCACATCCAGACCGGACGGCAGATTGTCCGAATACTCCAGGGTCAGATGGGGCATGGCGCTCCGATCATCTCGGCCGGGCTGCGCCCGGGTCACCGCGGGCTCCGGGGCCTCATGGCGTGGTGACCACCGGCAGCTCGACGAAACTCGCCTGCCCCGGGGCGTGGTAGATCCGCTGGGTCGCCTTGCGGTAATCGGCCGGCTTGGCCCAGAAGATGTTCGGCACGAAGGTCTGCGGATTCCTGTCGTAGAGCGGGAACCAGCTCGACTGCACCTGGACCATGATCCGGTGTCCCGGCAGGAAGACGTGGTTCGCGTTCGGGAGCGCGAACTGGTAGAGCAGCGGCTGGTTCGGCGTGATCGGCTTGGGGGTCTCGAAGCTCTCGCGGTAGCGGCCGCGGAAGATGTCGGCCGCCACCATGAGCTGATAACCACCCAGCTTCGGCTGGTCCGCGACTTCGTCGGGGTAGACGTCGATCAGCTTCACCACCCAGTCCGCGTCGGTGCCATCGGTCGCGGCGATCAGGTGGGCGATCGGTTGCCCGCTGATCTTCACCGGCGCGGTCAGTACCTCCGAGCTGAACGCCAGCACGTCGGGACGGCCCGAAGCTTCCCGCTGGTCGTCCACCAGCCAGTACTCCCAGGTGAAGTCGCCGCCGTACCCGGTCGGCTGAATGGGGCGCGCACGGAAGGGGACCGGCTTGGCGGGGTCGGAGATGTATTCGGCGTAGGCCGCGCCGCCGGCGGGCGGCGCGGTGAAGGAGACTTCCAGTCCGCTGCGGAGATAGAGCGGCGTCGGGCGGGTGGTGCAGCCGGTGGCACACCCGGCGGGCCATGCGGGAAGCCGGCGCCAGGTGTTGGTCCCGGTCTCGAAGGCGGTGACCGGGGCGACGTCAGCCCTGGGCGCGCCGTCCTTCAGGTACTGATCGAGGAAGGGACGCAGAATCTGCTGCCGGAAGTAGAGCGCGGTGTTGCTGTTGAAGCGTAGCGCACCGAGCGAGCTGCCCTCATCGATCTGCTGGCCGTGATACCAGGGGCCGAGGACGAGGTAGACCATGTTGTTGGCGGTGTCCTTCGGCTTGATCGCGCGGTAGACCGCCGTGGCGCCGTAGATATCCTCCTGGTCCCAGAGGCCGTGCACCAGCATCACCGGCACCTTGAGCGGCTGGGTGGCGAGGATCTTGTCCACCGCCTGATCCCGCCAGAAGGCGTCGTAGGTCGGGTGCGCGAGCACCTTCCGCCAGAACCCGCTCTGCTCCAGGCCGCGGCGGCGGCCCAGTTCGCCGGCCGATCCCGCCTCCATGTACATGTCGTAGTCGTCGAAGTTGGTGGTCCACCACCGCGCCGAATTGTCGCGGGTCACCACCTGCTCGTAGATGTAGGGCATATTCTGCTGGCGGAAGGCGCCGTTGTGGAACCAGTCGTCGCCCATCCAGCCATCGACCATGGGATTCATCGGGACTGCCACCTTGAGGGCGGGGTGCGGATTGATCAGCGCCATGAGGGGCAGGAAGCCGTCGTAGGAGATGCCGAGGATGCCGACTCGGCCGTTGCTCTCGGGGAGGTTCTTCACCAGCCAGTCGATCGTGTCCCAGGTGTCGGTCGCGTGATCCACGGGCGTCGGATTCTGCGGCCCATGCGGCGGCCGGTTCATCACGTAATCCCCTTCGGAGCCGTACTTCCCGCGAACGTCCTGGACGACCCGGATGTAGCCACCCTCCACGATCACGTCGGTGGCGTTGTCGTAGCCGTTCAGGATCGGGCCAAGATGGGAAC
The DNA here is from genome assembly GCA_963825065.1 of uncultured Gemmatimonadales bacterium. Classification (GTDB taxonomy): domain Bacteria; phylum Gemmatimonadota; class Gemmatimonadetes; order Gemmatimonadales; family GWC2-71-9; genus JADJOM01. The sequence continues at coordinate 4,947 of CAWGRU010000007.1, read as the reverse complement.
TCGCCGCGTGACTCGTCAGACTGTTGGCGTCGTAGGGTGTGCGGGTCAGCAGAATGGGGGCGCGCTTCGCCCCATTCGGCACCAGGATCACCGTGTGCAGCTTCACGCCGTCCCGCATGGGGATCATGACCTCGCGCCGGGCATACTCGAAGCCCTCGGTGCGGGGCACCAGCACCGCCGGCGTCTCGCTCGGCAGGGCCGGATATTGTGGGGTGGGCGCGACCTGCGCGGAGGCCGGCGCGGCGACCGCGAGGACGCCCAGCAACGGCAGGAACCCCGACCATGCACGAGTCATCTGTCTGCTCCCGGTGAATTCGGCGCGGGGAAGGATGGCCCGGGCCTCAGTTGGCTGCAAGAAACGACCGCATCGCGCGCTCGACCAGATCGCGGTTGGAGACGAAGAGGTAGTGATGGGTGGAGCAGATCGGGAACCGCGTGATGCACCTCCGGGAGTGGCCGCGCGCGTCACGCTATTCGAGCAGGGGCAGCAGGTCCTTCTCGATCGCTTCGGGGGTATCGGTCGGCGCATACCGGTGGAGGACCTTCCCATCCGCGGAGACCAGGAACTTGGTGAAATTCCACTTGATTGCCTCGGAGCCGAGGATTCCGGGCTGTTCCGACTTGAGGTAGGCGAACAGGGGGTGGGTCCCGGGACCATTGACCTCCACCTTCGCATACATCGGAAAGGTGACGTCGTAGTTGAGGGAGCAGAACGACTGGATCTCTGCCTCGTCTCCCGGCTCCTGATGCCCGAACTGATCGCAGGGGAATCCCAGCACGACCAGCCCATCGTCCTTGTGGCGGCGGTAGAGCTCCTCGAGGCCGTGATACTGCGGCGTGAAGCCGCACTTGCTGGCCACATTCACGATGAGCAGCGTCTTCCCCCGATAGCGTTCGAGGGAGTGGTTCCGGCCATCGATCGACTTGGCCTTGAGATCGTACAGGGACATGACGGAGCCGGAAGTGAGGGCAAGGAAACGGCGAGGGGGGCACTCCCCTCGCCGAAAGCTGGCCTGCGCCGCACGCCGCAGCAAGCCGCCCGGTGCGGTTGCGCCGGGATCAGTGACTGATCGCGAAGAACCAGGCGGCGACGACCGGACCACGGGGCGCGCGGGTGCCGGGAGCCGGCGGCGGGGTGCCCGGGGGAAGCGGGCCGTACTCCGGCTGAAAGAGGTAGACCATGTGGCTCAGGGTATCCACGGTAATCGTCTTGGCGCCGGGCCGGGTGGGGACGGTAGCCACGACGGCGTAGCGATCCGGCGAGTCCTCGTGCACCACGGTGACACTGCTGTCGCGCCCGCCCGGGATGTAGATCAGCGCCTCCGACGGATCCCAGCCCAGCGCATCGACCCCTTCGCCGTTGGGGATCGTCGCCACCACCTTGCCGGAGGCAGGGTCGATCACCACGGAGGTCCCGCCGCAGCCGGAGAAGATCCGTTCGGCACGACGGTCATAGGCGATGCCGGTCGGGCCGTCGCACGGGGCGATCGGCCACGACGCCAGCACCTTCATCGTGCCGACATCGAGCACCTGGATGGTGTTCTTCCCCTCGTTGTTGACGAAGATCCTGCCCCGGCCATCGCTCGCCGCTCCTTCCGGCGCGTCGTCCTCGAGCTCGGCCGTGCCGACGATCGCCCCGGTGGCCGGGTCGATGGCGACCACGGTCCCCGCCGGGTGGCTGTGATTGGTGAGGATGATCCGGTTCGAGTAGTCGTCGTACATGATCCCGTCGAGACCGCCGGTGGGCACCCGGATCTTGCGGATGACCGCCAGGGTCGTGAGATCGAACATCGAGACGGTGGAGTCGCCACCATTGGTCGTGAAGCCGTGATTCGACCGGGGGGCCAGCGCGATGCCGTGGGTGCGCGGGGTGTCGGGAATGTCACCCAGCACCTTGCCGGTGCGACCATCGACGACCATGACATGGCTACCGCGGGAGATGAACACCCGCCCGGTGCCCGGCTCGGCGGTCAGATAATCCGTGCCACCGTCACCGCCGATGTCGTACTTGTGGACGGTGAAGGCCTGCTGCGCCGCGGCGGGTGCGGCGACCACGACCGCCAGCAGGAGCGCGGCACCAGCCAGTGTCGATCTGGTCATCATGTCATCCCCCGCAACGGAAGATTGCGGCCGCCGGCGGGCTCAAGGCGCCTGGCCGATGTCGCGCAGCCGTCCGCGGGCCTCGTTGTTGGTGGAATCGCGGCGGAGCGCCTCGCGGAACGCGGCGGCGGCCGCCATAGTGTCACCGCGCATGAGGTTGATATTGCCGCGGAAGACCTGCATCCCCGATGACGCCGGGAAGAATCCGGCGTTGTACTGGAGTAGCGCAAGGGCGTCGCCGAACTTGCCGGCGCGCGCCAGACGAAACGCGGCAATGTTGAGGGTCGACTCGCCGAAGTCGTAGGCGTCGCGCCCGAAGTACCGTTCCCTGAGCGCCCGGTAGGTCCGGAGCGCGGAGTCGGCGCCCGCCGCCGTCGCGGTATCGACCAGCAGCGCCGATAGCGGCACCGGACGGCTCACCCCCCGGTGGCAGGTCCGGCAGCTCACCTGCAGGCCGTCCTTCACCCGGCCCGGAATGGTGTCGAGCCGATGGTTGATCTCCTCGACCATGCGCATCATCTGCCGGGCGATGAGTTTGGGCTGCTTGTCGTCCTTGGGAAAGTCGTAGCGCTCCAGCGGCTGCCCCTCCTCGCCGACATGACAGAAGACGCAACGCACGCCGAGGTCGCCGGCGAAGTTGCGCATGGTGCCGACGACCTGCATCACCGGGGTGTTGTGGGGAATCACCTTGGTGTTGACCAGCGAGTCCGGCGGCCAGTGTCCGGACGCCTGGCCGGCGAGGGCGTGCGGCGCGGCGAGGACGATTGATGCGGCCAGAAACGTCCTGGCAGAGGAGCCGAAGAGCGGCATGCGGATGCTCCGTATGAGGAGGGGAGAAGGGTGGAGGCCCGGCCGTTGTGGCCTACGGTACATCGGGTCGGCAGGATTCCGCCACATGCGTCCTGCCCTCCCCCTGCACCCACAAGCGCTGCGCCTCGACCATCCGCTCCACCGGTACGATGCCCTGTTCGCAAGGTGGATCGCCGTATCGGGTGCAACGACAGAGAACTCGATCCAAGCCGACGATCCGGCTCCGGCGCCGCGTCCCAATCTGTCCCGGCGGCGCTCTCCGTGAACCGGGGCGAGCGGCATCGGCCATAGTAAGGTGGCGGTGCAACTCCCGCTTGTGCCGCCCGGTGTGGTGCCATACGTTGCCCGGCGTCGGTGCCATTGTACCACGAGCCCCCCATGGAAGACCCCCCACGCTGGCTGACTGCATACGGCGAGGTACCCCACCACCTCGCCTATCCAGAGTGCTCGCTGTACGACGACGATCATGGCCACGGTCCGGCGCCTGCCGGATGCCGTGGCCTACGACTTTCTCGGGACCACGGCCAGCTACCGGGAATTCGGCCGGCAGATCGACCAGGTCGCCGACGCCTTTTCGTCGCTCGGCCTGGGCCCGGGAGACCGGATCACCATCGCGCTCCCCACCTCCCCCCAGGGAGTGATCGCCTTCTACGCCGCCAATCGGCTCGGCGCCATCGCCGCGATGATCCATCCCCTCTCCACCGCGGCCGAGGTGGAACGCCTCGTCACCCTCAGCCGCTCCCGATTCGCGCTCACCCTCGACGCGTTGTACGACCGGTTCCGTGACGCGCTCGGCCGGACTCCCCTCGAGACCCTGATCCTCACCCGAGTCTCCGATGCACTCACCCCGGCGCGGAAGCTCGGCTTCTGGCTGGTGCAGGGGCGGAAGATTCCCGCCGTGCCCCGCGACGCGCCGGTCCGCTGGTGGAAGGAGCTGACGAACGGCACCCTATCTCCCCGGCGCCGCGACCCACGCTCGACACCCACGCGATGGCCGGCATTCTCTACTCCGGTGGCACCCTCGGCACCCCCAAGGGGATCATGCTCTCCCACCGGAACTTCATCGCCGACGGGATGCAGCTCGCCGCCTGGGTGGGATTGCAGGACGGGGACCGGATCCTTGCCGCCCTGCCGCTCTTCCATGGCTTCGGTCTCGGCGCCCTGGTGAACGCCGGGTTCATGCATGGCTGCCGGGTGATCCTGGTGCCGCGGTTCAGCGCGGCCATCGTCGCGAAGCTGGTGCGGACGAAGCAGCCGAACATGATCGCCGGGGTCCCGACGGTGTACGAGGCGATGACCCGCGACCCCAACTTCCGTCGGGCCGATCTCGCCTGCCTCAAGGCGGCCTTCTCCGGCGGCGACGCGCTGCCCGCAGCGGTGAAGGAACGCTTCGAGCGGACGGTCGTGGAGCGCGGCGGCTCGGTGAAGCTGCTCGAGGGATACGGGCTCACCGAGTCGGTCACCGGCGTCATGGTGATGCCGCTGCACGCGGTGCGCGAGGGGAGTGTCGGGGTGCCGCTCCCCGACATGCTGGTCACGATCTGCCGGCCGGGTACCGAGGAGGAACTCCCGGCGGGTGAGGATGGCGAGATCTGCGTCCACGGCCCGGCGGTCATGCTGGGGTATCTCGACAATCCGTCGGCGACCGCCGAGTCACTGCGGCAGCACCACGACGGACGAACCTGGCTGCACACCGGCGACCTCGGGCACCGGGACGCGGACGGGTTCTTCTATTTTCGCGGCCGGCTCAAGCGGATGATCAAGTCCTCCGGCTTCAACGTGTACCCGTCGGAGGTGGAGCAGGTGATCGGCCAGCACCCCGCCGTGGCGGAGGTCTGCGTGGTGGGCATCCCCGATCCGGCCCAGGGAGAGCGGGTGAAGGCGTTCGTGGTGCCGCGGCCGGACACCCGCCGAGTCCGGCGCTCGCCGAGGAGATCCTGGCACACTGCCGCAGCCGGCTGATCAAGTGGTCCTGCCCCCGCGATGTGGAATTCCGGAAGGAGTTGCCCCGCACTCGGCTCGGCAAGGTGGACTTCC